>NZ_JAQKGO010000001.1:0-1742204 GCF_027956545.1 Agrobacterium sp. ST15.16.024 | reverse complement strand
TGCAACCCCGGCCAGCGCCGGGCAGGCCAAGCGCTGATCGCTTACAGGGGGGTGAATATTGGACGCCGATAAGGGGTCAACATTCCGAGCCGATTGACATCTTTCTTTTGTCAGCCACCTTTGTAAATAGGTGCTCGTCGTCAGCAAGGCGAAAATGAGCGGTGGCGACGGGACCGGCGCTTACGGGCGCAGCGACAGACAATGAAATGAAAGCGGCGGTAATCAGTCTTGCTGGCATATCAATCTCCTCAGTTCATGGCTTCATAAGGCGCTAAATCCGGGGATAGATACCTTCCAGCGGGCAATTAAGAAGGTAAATTCTGTTAGGACCATAGGGGAATTGGAAGCCACATGTGAAACCGGCTCCTGTGCTTCCATCCACCTTAAAAACTATTTTTTCGTCGCCTACGTTCTTCCACGTACCGGTCCGTGCACCGCTTTCCAGCGTGAGCATCCAATCGCCGCCCTTGTTTATTTCAAGGCGTTGAGTGCCGACCTTGTATTTACCCACTTCCTTTGAGCCATTCAGTATATCTCCGGAAAACACGTACGAACCCGCCAGCACGGCGATTACAGCAAGCGATGCAAATACCGCCTTCTTCCAACTTTTAGGCATCATAAGCTCCATGGACCGCAACAGAATGTGAGCTCTAGCGCTATTCAAAAATCACGACTTTTGACGCGCTCAGCCGTCCTGCATCCCAATAGATGCCGCTTGTAAATGAAGATGAGAATCACAATAGATTCAGTATTGCTAAAGTTTAGGTGGTGCCGCAAATTGTGAATATAGCCTACTTGCAAAAGTCGTAACTTTTGACGCGTAGTAAATATTCAGCATCCCTTAAGCAACTTTTTGAATGCCCGAGGTCTTCAAGGGATTTAGTCAGGAGACCTAGGTATGCCCCACAATCCCGTTACGCCGCGATTCGTCGGTTACGCCCGTGTCAGCACCGAAGCCCAAGGCCTCGGCTATCAGATCGACCGACTGACGAAGGCGGGCTGCACAGAGATTTTTTACGAAAAGCGCAGCGGCAAGAACTGCAGCGACCGTCCCGAACTTGCAAGACTTCTAGGCCGCCTTCAGCCGGGCGACGTGATGCTGGCCACCGCGATCGATCGGGTGGCACGTGACCCACTAGACCTCGTGAATATTCTCAAGACGGTGAAGGATGCGGGCGCAGGGCTGCGGTTACTGGATGAGCCGTTTATCGACACCACGTCGGAGATGGCGGACTTGATTGCGTTCTTGGTGGGGTGGGCGGCCCGATGGCAGCGGCGGCGGATACTCGAAAACACCGCACAGGGCAGGGAAGCGGCACGTCTACGCGGTGTTAAGTTTGGGCGGCCCCGAAAGCTCCATTTGTCAGAATGTAAGAACATTGCAAAACAACGAGCCGATGGAGAGACTTATTGCAAAATCGCTATGTATTATGGTGTGAGCCAGAGTACGATCCGTAGATGTAACCGGCATATCGGGCCGATTGAAATCGATGAATAATGGCCGTTTGCTGAACCTAGAACCAAGGAAAATGGGCAGGACTCATTTTCATGATTTCAAAAATAGGTCGATGGGTGGTGGTTTTTCGCCAAAAAGCGTGTCTTTACGATTCTTTTGATACTTCTGAATTCTTCGCTCTATTTCACGTTTTATTGTGAATAAAAAACTCGTGGATATTGCACTTTGTTTTTCGGTGGCCTCCGACCAGATGTCGAAGCGAGCATCTACGATCTTTATCAGCATTACTGATGCTTGCCAAAATTCATGCGCAGCGTTGGCCTCAAGCAATTTCCCATACCAATGTTTTGCCCAGCGATTTTTTTCATAAGCGGTTTTAGCCGCTAGATAAGCAGTTCCAACAAATCCATCGGCTTCTTGAAATTTTTCAATGACTTTCCAAGCACGAGAATTGGGCTCAGAAAAACCCGCCAGTGTGATAGCAAGGCAAATATCTGCGGGCTCACCTCGAAGGATCAACTCATCGATAACAGTTACCACAATATCGTATTTGCCGTAGATCGAGGCAGCCAAAACCTCGATGCAAATATCGGAATCGCGGCGGCGCGTAACGAGCCGTTTCTTACATATATTTGCTATCGAGATTGTATCAGCGTTTTCCCATAGCATCGATACTTCGGATGGAATCTTGGCTGTTCCACTAACTCTTCGAATAGTGGGAATTATATCTATCGTCCTCTCGAGTAATTCTGTTGCTCTTCCCTTGTTCAAAACAAGCATCGCTATAGCTAATTGCAGTGCGACGTGATGAAGATGACGTAGTTGCATATCACTGGCGTCATTTAAAACTTGGAGCCACCGCTCACCTGCTGTTGGATCCGCCGCAATCATCGCTTTGACCCCATCAATAGTGAGGTCTTCCAGCACTAATTTCGCATCAGCAGTGGTCAAACGCTCGGAGAACGCCCTAAATGCGTCCATAATCTTTTTTTGCCGCTCATCAAACCGAGCTGTTGACTCGCCTACGCGTCGCCATTGTTCTTCCTGGCTTTGTGGCGGAGTATCGCTCAGCGATACAAGCGAAGGTCCTAAGTTTGTGTAGTCTGGAACAGTGGTTACCATTTCCGGTAAATTCGACGTCTGCTCGTATTGTAGTGAAGCTTGAAGAGCAACATCGACACGAGCCGCTATAGCGCGTGCGGCTACGGGCCCAAGCTCTTGTGCAGCAAACCCGTAATGATTTAGATGTATTCGATCTAGTGCGTTTTCTATTTCTAAGAAACCGGCTTTGGCAGCTTGTAAGATTGCTGATGACCCATGCCATTGTTCAAATGTGTCGTTATCGAACGCTAACGCTCTGGTATCCCATTTGGCTGTAGCGCTCTTTAATAGCTCGACATCACCGGCGAAGGCCGCAATGGCAAGCGCCTGAGCGCGAACGATTGCAATTTGGGATCTGCAAAGATCTGCGATAATCTCTAGTACTCGCGGTGAAAGTGAAGGCTTTGAATACTGAATAGCCCCCAGAACCGCTGATAAATTATTAGATGCGTTGTTCAATAATGTTCGCTCAAGAACCTCCTCCACTTTTGATTCAGACGCTGGGCGAATGGCAGCGAAGATATCCAAGATCACGATATCTCCTTGAATATTTGCGATAGCGTCTAGTTGATCATCTGGGTCAAGGTGAGCAATACCTAGCATGATCGAATACTGTGCTGTCAGCCATTGGTCTTTCTCAGCACGATCATCATTTTTGTAGCAAGCGACGCTGGCTTGGCCCGCGTGAAGAAAGCGGAGAGCCTGCTCGCGGGTTAATGCGGCACTATGTTCTAATAGTTTTAGAACGCCTTCCCTCCGAGGGAGGCCATTTCGCGCTAACACATCTTCTGCAAATTTTTGGTGGGTGTGCACAGCCGTTTTCAGATGAAATCGACTAACTCCGCAGCGTGCTGAGTCAAAAAAATGGTCGCCTCGGTTGCTACCCATCGTGTTGGCCAGCGATGATGGGGCAATATCGCGGTATTCATCTGCCGTACTATCTACATTTTCTGGCTTAGTAGAAAGGGGATCACAGGGATCCACGGAACAGTATTTTTCCCGCAATGAGAAGCCTTCAAATCGTTCCTTATCTCGGGTAAGCCAACTCGCTAGCGTTTCAGCGTCCTTTGCGTCGTCAACGGAACCTGTGGCACGTAAAACTCCGACACGTGCCCACTTTCCGACATCTGAAGTCGTATCGTTTTTGAGGCGCTCTAAATCTACTAAGAGTGATTCTCTTGTTTCTCGCCAGTCCACGCGGTTAAAGCGAACTAGGTGGCGGAAATCTTTAATTGGAGCGTAGATTGCAGGACCTATTGAATCGGAGAAACTCCATCGTATGAAATACGGTGCAAACTCTTTGAGCTCCTTGCCCGCGAGAAGGGAAAATGCGGTCTTGTGGAGAGTGTCAAATGCCCAATCATCTGTTTTGAGAAGATTACCTTCTATGAACTGGTGTTCTTCGGGAGTGAGTTTTGTAACTGTTTCTTCAATTTTTTGCCGCCGTTCTTCACGTTCTTTAGAGACTTCTTCTATCGGGTCGCGGCCAATAGACTTGAACATCATACGTTCAGGGGCATCAGAATATAGTGAAAGCCAGCTTTTCACGTGATTAGCAATATTCAACCACACTTCAGGATCGTCGCGGTGTTTAAGTAGCGCGTAGAGAAGCCACTCAGCATTTTGGTAATGAATAGTTGAACAATGGACATTTTTTGTTGCGCTGAGAATGGTTGAGGCGTTCGTTTTCGCCAGCCTCGCGAACGCATCCGCATCTTCCGTTGGGAGATTTTGAAGGGATACTAAATGTTGAATGAGGGTGACTCGAACAGTTTCACTCGAATCCTCCTCAATGCATGCAATTTGGGTAGCTATCAGAACAACTTTAGCAACTTCATCAAGTGCGGCAATCGGTTCTAGAATAGTTTCGAGTTGCTCGCTCGGGCTACGATGGTTCCGATGTTCACGCTCCAACGAACTGATTAGGAAAAGCGCCAATCCGAGATTAAGTCCTTCAGACTTAATCTCATATTGCAAGCGAGCGCCTGGAACGGGGGCAAAAAATCGGGAAGTTGCAACAGATTGGAGCTCCTTACTAGTTGCTGAATCAAAAACGCGAAGATCATCAGCCTCCTGCCTGTTCCTGCGCGCAATGATTTCTTCACCAAGCTTTTTCAGGAGCTCGGCGAACTCGGTTCCAGACATTGGGGCAGCGCCCGTAGTTTCGGCTTTCCGCATATGTTCGAAGATGAGACGACCAACACTTAGCTCACTTATTTGTTCTATATGTTTGGCTTCAAGAAGGTCGACCGCGATACTAAACAATCGGGGATTACGAAGAGACTCTAGAACGTGTGCGCCGACTTTCTCAGGGTCAATGTTTCGGCTTTTGAGGAGGGCTTTTACCTCGGACACTGACCAAATATCTATTTTTACCGTCGTAATATTCGCAGTAAGCGAGGTTCGTAATTGATTCCAATGCGCAGTACGCGTGGTAACAACACAACAACCACCCAGAGACTGCACTTCGACGGCGGCTCTATTTAGCCACCGAGACCAATCGTTTTTAAGCGGTTGATTGAGGCCATCGATAAGCAGGGTTATACGGACGTGGGCGGGGTTCGGATTAGCTTTCCAGCCTTTTAACCGTCGCCGCCATCGGTTTAACAACCGTTCAGAGTGATGCTCCCCTGTTTGAGCAATGAGCTTGTGAATTAAAAAGGTATCAAAATCGTTCGTGGCTTGTGGACTCAGCAACTCATCTGCTGGACAGAGAACGAGCAAAGATGACGGATTGGCATCCAACCACGTATTGGCGCAGATCCATGACTTGCCAGCGCCTTCTTCTCCGATTACCGAATACAGTTCGCTTTTTGGCTTTCCAGTGAATGCGCTTAAGAGCTCAGACATCTGCTTTCTTGGTACCGCTGCCATCCCTGAACTATCAAGAGGTGCAAGGGGTTGGCCGAATTCTGCACGGGCTAAAGCTTTATTTGAAAAACTCTTCTCCATCCATGCGCGGTTTAGAGGATGCGCCTGTCCGAGGCCTGCGTCATCAAGTCGAAGAGCACCACGTAGGCTAGTGAGGCGTTCCGGCAAATCAGGGTGGATTTTAAAATAATCGATAGCTGCCAATGCGTCATTTGTGAGCTTCGAATTATTGGTCTTTTTCAACCCTTCCACAATGAATGATTTTGCTTCGTCATCTGCAGCAACTGTGGCCAAAAGCAAGGCGCCAAGATCGTTATTCGACCAATCAAGTGCAATGATCCCTATTCCGCTTCTAGCGGCAAAACTTCTTGCATCGGCTATCGTTTGCGCTGCAACTTCGCAAGTTGCCCCAAGAATCCACAAATCCACTTGGCCTTCGTCATCAATGGCGAGGTCTCCTAACTTTGCGAAAATCTCCTTTTTATCAGGGCTTGTTTCATAGCGTTTCCCCTCAAAGTAAGTCGCCCCACCGTCGAATGCAGAGTCGCCATCACGCCCACGCTGAGTACCTGACTTCGCGAGACGAAAAGTTTGGCCCGTTAGTCGCCCAAGTACGATAGACAAAAAACCTTCGAAGCCGTCAGGGCCTGAGTGGTAAAGGCTATGCAGAGCTTGGCGGAGATTTTCAGCGTGCTGCTTGTCGATAATGTTCATTTCTAAAGTAATATCTCAATTTTAGCGTGTGAACAAAAAAAGAGAGGCTATCCAAGTAGAATTCGACATGCTTTCCACTACTTTCTCAGCAGTCAGTATTTAGGGGAAGCGTGATTATATGCGTTTCCCACACCTCAACCGGTTGCTGGGTCGCAGAGAGCTTATTGGCGCGTAAAATAACCGCCCATACCTGACTTCTGCTCGACCAAATTTGTCAGCGGTTCACGCCGACTCCAACTAGTCGGCTGGGTGTCTTTTACACTGGTACGGTCCTTCTGATCAATATAATAGCGCATTTACAGCGGATCGTCGGTCAGCGCGAAGTCCACGCTCTCGGCGGGCAGTCCGGCCATGACGGAGATACAGTCGCCATGGATGACCGAGTTTTCAGGAACGGCCACCGTGTCAAAGACGAGATGGCCGTTTTGCGCGGTGTAGGCGGGGCGCATTATTTGCGCCCCTTGGCGGTGAGTTCCTCAGCGGACTTGACGCTGCGAACGACCACACGACCGTCGAGCGGGATCGCATTCAGTGTCATGTTGAACCCTTTGCCGTCGGCATGCTGCCATGCGGCTCCGATCTTGGTCCAGAAGGCGTTGGTGCCTTCGCCGTCCACCACGAAGACGTGATGGGTGGGGGTGGTGGTAGGTGTGCTCATGTCGGGTTCTCCCGTTGGTTTCTCCGGTCACGTCCTTCGCGATCCGGTCGGGGTGCCCCAAGGCCCTGATGAGAGAACCGCAAGGAGGCTCCGGCCGAGGTTCCCTCGGGATACGGCTGGATGCCTTGCGGTACGATCCGCAGAGCCTAACCACGACCTCTGCCGGTCGCGGGCGTGACCGTGCCAACGAGCACCGACGCACACGCCACGTCCAACATTATCAGCAACGAGATGACGCCGAAGGCTCCGCACTGGGCCTCCGTCGCCCGCGCTCCCGCGTGAGCGGAGCAGGGGCAGGATGTGCCACTTGAGAAGGGTCAACATATGGCCCCGAGAGCCCTGTCGTATCCGGCGTTCCGCCAGCCTGTGCTCGGGAGACCGCTTGCGGCGGCACACGGCTTGCGGGTTGGCGGAGACAGGGCAGGGTGCCATCGTCTGCTGACCTTTCTCGGGGCACGATCCCGCCGGGCGGAGCGAGAACGCGGGACAGGTCGGATGTGTAACATCCGACCGTGCGGGCGACGGCGGTCCGTCACTCCCTTATTTATTAGGGAGTGACGGACCGCCACCAAACCCAGAGCCGCAGCTACTTGCCCGCAAAGGATGCCACATGACACCGCAATGACAGCGCGCTTGGCGCTCCGCTTCGCTGATCATTTTCAGCGCAGGACGCTGGAAATTATGAACCGGCGGCGTTCATTATCCCGTCAGATCACGCCTAACGCTGATCCATCTTCCTCACCGTTTTCCCAGCCAAAGGAGGGCTTCCATGCCTGCTTCATATATTCGCGCGCCGCCGCAGCGGCATCCGTTCCCGACACCTGTTCCTCACCCGAACCCGTGCCGGTGCCCAACAGGGCACACCACACAGACCAGCCACCCGGCTGGTTCGGGAGGCTTTTACCACGAAAGGACCACTGACTGACGCATTCCGGCGCTCGCCGCGAATGACCTTCGCGGGGTGACCTGATCCAAGGACAGGCCATCAGCCATCAACACTCACCGACCTCACTAGGAAGGAGACTTTGATGGACAACCTGACCATGGATCTCGTGCGCCTGACGCAACGTAACAAAGACGGCTCGTTCGGCACGCAGACCAACCGCAAACGCGGCCTGACCGCAATGGCCAACGATCTCAGCGACCTCGGCTATAAATTGCCGTCCGCTGCTTCACTCAAACCCAAACATATTGAAGCACTGGTTGAAAAGTGGCTCGACACCGACACCACGGACGCCAGCATCCGCAACCGGCTGACCTGGCTGCGTTGGTGGGCAGAGAAGGCCAATAAGGCTAACGTGGTCAACCGTGACAACGCCGCCTATGGGGTGGCTGAACGGGGCGAAGTGACCCGCAACCGCGCCCAGACCCTCGACCCTGCCAAGTTCAAAGGCGTTGAATGCCCCTACATCCAAGCCTCGCTGCTGCTGCAAGCGGCCTTCGGCCTACGCCGCGAAGAAGCGATGAAATTCCAGCCGCAGGCCGCGATACGTGGTGACCATATCACGCTGCAAGCAAGCTGGACCAAAGGCGGCAGGGCACGCACGGTGCCGATCACGACCCTGGAGCAACGTCACGTCCTCCAACATGTCATGAAACTCGTGCCCGGTCGCGGCTCGCTGATCCCCGCGCAGCTCAGCTACGTTGAACACCTCAAGCGGTTCGAATACCAGACCCTTAAGGTCAACCTGCGTAATACGCACGGCTACCGTCATGCCTATGCCCAGAACCGCTACAAAGTCCTGACCGGCCAGGCCTGCCCGCTTAACGGCGGTAAGGACTGGGCGACGATGACGCAAAAAGAACGCGAGAGCGATCGCGCCGCACGACGACAGGTTTCCGCTGAGCTCGGGCATGGCCGCCTCAAGATCACCGATATCTATCTGGGGAGTGCCTTCCAGTGAAGCGGGCCGAAGGCAACTGTATGATGGCAGTCAGCTATCGTGCCAAGTATGCCAAAAAGCTATTCAATCCTGCCACAATCGCCACGGCTATCGACGCCGTGGCGTTCGAAGGCCATCGACAGTATCGGATTGTCCAGGAGCTTCCATTCGATCTATCTGGGACAGCCGCTGCCCGCGCGCTCGAAGCTTGGCTGGATCAAGAACAATTCACCTATACGTGGCGGCCGCGTTTTCTCGAACAGGATGCGTTCAGGCCGTCGATTGTGACGGAGCATCCCGAGTTGGTGATTTCTTGGTAAACTTTAGCGAGAAAATATAAACGCCCTCAATAAATGAGGGCGTTTCTCGTTTTGTTCACTTGAAAGATTCAATCCAAAGAAGATAGCCTTCTCTTAGAGTAAAACCCAAGCAGGTAATGAGGTATGTGACAATTAATATCGAACCAATTGGTGCTGCTGAGATGCTGTAAAACATTATGTTTCAGGGTCGCCACTACCCTGCCTCCAAAGGAAGGGTCATTGATTGACGCTTACAACTACACATAGGGATATACTTAGTTTCTTACGAAAAAAAACAGCCTTCGATTTGAAGGCTATCTCTTTGCTTTATTCGCGATAATCACACCATAGCTGATAGCCCTCGTAGGCCATAAAACCGAGGAATAATGTGAAGGCGACTAATATTGAAGTGATGTAAAAAGAGAACATGGTGTTTTCAGAGTCGTTCGCGACTCTGCCTCTGTTAGGAATGAGTCATGAACGCTGAATCTATTGATAATATAAGTAATAGACAGGAAATTATCAATCTATATTTTGGAATATCGAAAGATTGGTGGGAGGTTGCTTATTATATTGGGCAGGGGATCGCTGTAGTATCTCTTTTTATTGGTATAATTCTCACGGTTTCCAATTTAAGGCTGTCAAGAAGAGCATTGAATCATATCGAGCATACAAACGAGAAAAACAATCTGATTCAGGAGCGCTACGTTTTGCAGTCGCGTTTGACAGAGCTGTCGCATGAATGGAATTCAAAACCATTTGTCGAAGCTCGCAATCGTGCGGCCTTGATATTCGAGGTAGAGTTTTTAGGAAAATTTGAGCAAATTAGAACAAGTCTTTTTACGAAAGAACGCATAGAGGATTGGATATGCATATCAACTGTAGCTCATTTCTTTGTAAGGCTGAGCTATATTCAGGAAACCAATCAGATTTATTTCGAACATGCATGTGCTGAATTTAGTGAAGCGATTGGTTATTGGCGTAAGTTTTTAATTGCGGCATATGGGAATGATCCGGAAGAAGAGCGCCTCAGAGTTCAATTGATAAAACTAGATAGACTTTACAATGGCTCATCAACGAACGGCATCGAGCCAGACCGGTCCAGTGAAATGTCCATTTAGGGTTGTTATGCGTGCCTGATTTCGGCTGGGGGCAGTCACATGAGCAAATTCGATCCATTCGGCAATTGGTCACGGGATGCCTCATGGGCGTGGAAGCTAACCAAGTTCGGCTTCAATGCGAGCCGCAACCTCAAAGCCCGCTCGGCAAGGCAGCAGGTCGAAGAACTCTACGGTCCCGAAGTTGCCGACGCGGTGGAAGCCGCCATTCGTGACGGACGCAACCCACAACCCATCATCGAGCGGGCCAAACGTGACCTTGAAGCCCGTCAGGAGCGAGAGCGCCAGCTTGCCAACCCTCCGCCACTTTATGGTTCTGCCCGCTGGCCCACCTCGACAGACCTTAAACGCTACTTGCGCGCCAAAGATGCCTTTAACGATCCCCGCTCCCTCCTGCTCGGTAGTTTTAACGATGAAGGCCAGACCAAACCCGCCGGGTATGTCCACTGGGACGGAGACGGCCATCTGCTGACGATTGCGCCAACGCGTACCGGCAAAGGGCTGACGACTATCATTCCTAATCTTCTGCGCTATCAGGGCAGTTGTATTGTGATTGACCCGAAAGGCGAGCTATTTGAGACGACCTCGCAGTGGCGCAGTACGCTCGGCCCAGTCTACCGCATAGCACCGCTGGACGAAGGTTCCGGCAAGCCAATTCACCGCTTCGATCCCGTAAGCCGCGTACGGCGCGAAGCTGATGCGCGTGCCATTGCACAACAGATGTTTCCCCGCGATCCAAAATCAGCGTCCTTCTTTGCCGACGATGCGGTGGGATTCATGACGGCTGTCATCATGTACGTCCGCTATAAGGCTCCACCCCATCGTCGGACATTGGCCACGGTGTGCCAGATGGCCATGCTCAAGGGTGCCAGATTGCTCAGCGTTGCCCGACAGATGGAGGCCTTCCCGCCATCGGCGGATGCCGCCCGCGCCGTTCTTGAAAAAGACCCGCACCGCAGCCTCAAGGTTTTGCAGGAAACCCTCACAAGTAAGCTTTACGAATGGAAAGACGCAGATATCCAGCGCAGCGTCAGCGGCTGCGATTTCAGCTTTGAAAGCCTGAAAGACCAGACAGCCACGGTCTATATCGAAATGCCGTTCGATATGATGAAGACATTTTCAGGCTGGCTGCGCGTAGTCCTCAAGACCGCACTGGACGCCATGCTGGCAAATCGCAACATACCCGAAATTCCGGTGCTGTTCGTGCTGGACGAGTTTTTGAACATCGGCCCGTTTCCCGAATATCGCGATGCGATCCGAACCCACGCAGGTGCGGGCATCCGGCTTTGGTTTTTCTTTCAGGACATTCACTCCATAGAGGAACATTACCCCGGCAATAGCTGGCGACCGTTCCTCAACTGTGCGGTCAAGCAGTTCTTTGGCATCAACGACGACGACACGGCGCGAATGATCGGTGGCTATCTCGGTCACAAGACTCACGCCATCCGCAACGTCAGTTCCAGCGCGCATGTGTCGTCGCACGTTACCGGCTGGGACGGCGGTTCCTCGACCAATACCGGCTTCTCCATGACGGAAACCATCCAGTTTCTCGGCCGCCCGCTGCTCATGCCGGACGAGGTTCAGGAATTGCTCGGCGGCTGGCAGGGCGACGGCTGGCGTTACGGTATAACGGACATCGCGGGCACCCGCCCGTTCAAGACGCAGCTCGTCGTTCACGAGAAAAGCGAGAATTGCAGGCAAAGGGTCGGCATGATGGCAGGGGGACACAGCCATGACACAGGTGAAAGCACTTCATAACAGTACACTCCCGACCTGGCTGGGCCTCGTCGCCGGCAGCTGGGCCGGTCTGGCGTGGGGGAGTCTGATATCCGCGCCGGTGGGGATCGGCTTCGGCGTAGCTGCTGGCAGCGCCTTTGGCGGTTTTCTTGCCGTGCCGCTCTGGGGCACGGTCTGGGGGCTCGTTGGTCTGGGCCGTCAGCGTGAAAACGCCCTCCGGGACCACGGCATCACCCTCCTGAAAGAGGGCGATCCTCTCGCGCAACGCGTCCACGCACTTGCGGCAAGACTCGGACTGCGCACCCGGCCATGGGTCGGTGTCATGCCCCATAATAATGCGTACGCTATCGGCTCCAGCGCCGACAGCGCAATGGTGGTCATCGGCCAGCCGCTGCTCGATCACCTGACCGAGGCGGAGGTGGACGCCATTATCGGCCACGAGCTTGGCCATGTTGCGAATAACGACATGCGCCGCTTGGGGCTGACCCGCTCGTTTCAGAACTCTTTGGTATGGTATCTCGGGTTTTCAGATACCCTTCAACGCTGGGGCCGTTGGCTTCTGACATGGGTATCGGAACTGTTTGTCCTGCGTCTGTCCCGCAACCGCGAATACTGGGCCGATGCAGTCGGCGCGGCGCTTACCAGCAAGGACGACATGATTGCGGCGCTGGACAAGCTTCATAACGGTCCGGAGTTAAGTGATTTCGAGCGCAGCCACGCCCGCCTGATGTGCCGGGGGCTAGCCGCAGGTTCGCTGCTATCGACACATCCGACCCTAGAGGAGCGGCGAGGGGCTCTTCAGCGGGAAACGTATCTGCGTAGGATTCCCGTCCGGCAGCTCAGCCCCGAGACCCATGCGGCGACGGTTTTGCCGAAGGCGGAAGATATTGCGTACGCACGACGATAGAAAGTGATCTCAACCGACGTTCTTAGTAATCAAGCAACCCGATTAGCCAACGGAGACGGTTTTGCGAATTAAACATGTGTGCAGTTTCCTTTTTTCCTTCGCCACGGTTCTCTCATCACCAGCCTTCGCCTCTGACGCCGTCTACAGAATTGTTACGATGGTTTCCGACGAAGGCGGTTGTTCTTATTCAATTGAAGAGGAGGACTGGACCGCGTCCCTCGAAACTGTTCTGAGAGATTGGATCGGTGAATGGATTCACGGGGTAGATATAAAAGACACAGGTGATGTAATCATATCGAGTATCGATAAATTCAGAGTGGTTTTCGATAAAAAATACGAACTATATTCAGACGACGGTCACGGAAAGAAGGTTCTTTATAAAGTCGTTACCTTGAGCGGCATTGCTGTATCCGCGCCAGAATCTATTTTTGTTAAAGTAAACAAGAGCGATATTGGCGGGAACAACATAAATCAGCCAGTCAGACTGATAAAATGCAAATCGGCTGAGGACGACAGTCTGACTTCCGAAGAACGAATTCGAGTCCTTCAAGAGCACGAAAGTCAGCGACTAAGAGAACTGGAAAACCGTCTTGGCGACACGCTCGATGATGCGGCCGTTGGTGGGATCACGACAGTCCTCGGTAGAGCAACGCCGCTCGGTGGAGCAGCTGACGCTGCCATTGGTTCTGCGTTTGATAAGGCAACACAAGAGAGAAATAGCAATGTCAACAACCGCGCGGATACCTATCTTGAAGAGGCCAACAAGAGGTCAATATTGGCGACGGAAATGTGTAATACCTTTATTGGCGCTGATAGCTGTCGTTAGTTTTGCGACTGGCGCATATGCCATGGATGACGCAAGGCTCAAATGCCTGTCCTACACGGTCTGGGTCGCGCAAGTCGCTTACCGCGCAGATGTTGATCCGGTTGATGACATGATTGCAATGTGCGAATTAACCGATGATTCCTATGCCGAGGTATCGGAGTTCTACGAGGTAGTAACCGCGAAAGACCCCTGGATTTTCAAGCAGGTTTACGGCGAAAAAGCGTTTGAGACATTCAAGGAAGTTAGTGCTGAGGCCGTCAAACGCACACAACTTTACGAAGCCAAGACGCTTCGCGACATACCGATGAAGTAGTCATGAGAGGCATCAGCTGGTGGCAAAATACGGTCGCCTGCGCAAATTCGTTGGCGTCGTTATCGAAGGAATACCGAGGGAATAATGACCGACAAACCTGACGATCTGGAAAGACTGATCCACGATACTCTCGAAGAGCTTGGCTGGGAAGCTAACGCGAGAGAGGTAGCCGAGCGGGTACGGCGACTGGATATTGGCCTGCCTGTCGAGGATGAGTTTGCGGTATTGTGCTCGTGGTTGGGGAAATGTGATCTCATCCACAAGCTTGATCAGCACCAGATGCCAAGGGCGTCGCGACAGCACTATCAGGTTCCCGATATGATAGCGCATTTTGCCACGCAAAACGACGAGCGGCCTGTCTTGATCGAAGTGAAAAGCAAGGCGAGCCAGACGCTCTCATTTCGGCCTGACTACTTCGAAAAGCTACAAAATTACGCCAATATGATCGGTGCCCCCCTGCTTATCGCATGGAAGTTTCACTCCCTGTGGATATTGTTCGAAGCGCGGCACATGAAAAAGGCCAAAGCTAATTTCAATATTCGATTTGATGCGGCCATGAAGGAGAACCTGTTGAGTGTACTCGCAGGCGACATTGCTTACAGGATTGGTGCTGGTGCGGGAATACATCTCAAATTTAACAAGGAGAAACTCGTCGCGGTAGATGAAAGCGATGGCGAGAAGCAAGAAACCTGGAAAATGCGGGTATCTGAAGTCGTGTTTACCTCTCAAACCGGAGAAAGGCTCACGAAGGTATCCTCGGACGTCCAGTCGCTGTTCACGACGTGGGATCTGGACACACACGAAAGCCATCACGACGATCATGTTTGGGTGCGCAATACGGCTTCGGGAGACGGCATGCAGTTCGCACACGGTGCGCTGGTTCGATTGCTGGATTGGCAGAAACCTGAGGGTCAGAAGATGTCATGGCGTCGCGAAGCCCGCAAAGAAAAGCTTAATACAATTGAGAATTTCCGCGCCGTGGTGTTGAAGGCTCTCGATCTCAAGGTCGTTCAATATGTATTTGATATTCAACCGCATTCGTTACCTGATTTTCTTTCAGCGAAGCATCCGTAGGGCAATTTGCAGGAATTTCCTGTACTATGCTTCTAGCGATCACGTTCTGGTCTGAGAGATCTATCCGGTTCATCGTCGCGCGCCGTCTTAAAATCATCTCTCTCAAGCCAGTCGAGATGGTTTTCCGAATGCTCCAGAACCGCGTCTTCCTGGACTGGTAGAGGCGCACTCAACCAGTCCAGCATATCTTCCGGTGCTAGCCGGTAAGCGGCGGCGTCAAGGTCGCTCATCTCGCGGCTGTTTTGCCGCTCAATCTCCTGCCGTGCGGCAGCAGGATCGCCGTTCGGCTCTTGAAAGGCGGGAGGTTCCTCCCTATGGACTTCGTCCAGCATGCGCCGTTCGGCGGCATGTAGTTCACTCGGGGCGATGGGCGACCCATCCGGGTCGGGTACGGGGTAATCATCCTCAGGGTCACGCTGCATAGTCTGCTCCCTCTTGCGCTGGCGCTGCCTGCGCGAGCGCCGTTCCTCTTTGTCCGGTCCACGATGCTGGCCGGGTGTTCGGTCAAGTTTGCGTTTTGCATAGCTGCGGCTGTCGACGGCGGCGGCCACGCCCGCCGTCTTCAAGGCGGCGTTGGCAATACGCTCCCAGGTTAGTCGCGCCTCGCTGATAAACTGTCGCCCATCGGCACTGCGGATTTTCGGGCCAAACCCCTCTGGCGTGATGACGCGCGTGGTCAGCAGGATATGGACGTGCGGATTATGCTGGGTGCCATCGTCGTGGATGGCAAAGTCAGCCACAAAGCCCTGCGCCGTGTAGGCGTCGGCCATGGCGTGGGCAACGGTCAGCCACGCGGTGCGTGACAGTTCGCGGGGCAGGGCGAACTCGATCTCTTTGGCGAGCCGTGCGTCCTGACGCTTTTCGGCCAGCTCGACCGCATTCCACAGAGTGGTGCGGTCGGCCATCCAGTCCGGCGCACCGGCTGGCAGGCGAATGCCGCAGGCAATCACATCCCGTCGCCCGCCGAAATCTGACAGCTTTTCCTCGGCATCGTTCGGTAGAACCTCACCCGCACGATACGCGGCAGCAGCGACAACGGAGCGCCCGTCGCCCCGGCTGATGTTCTTGACGTTCAGGTGATAGATAGCCATTCACCTTGCTCCGGCACGGACGGGGTTCAGGGGTGTCCCCTGGCGCACCTGCCGGTTTTCTCCAGACGCCCGCGCGGCTGGTTAGAAAACCGTGCAGAGCATCGCCTCCGCTTCAATGCGTACACATTGGGCGATGCGTAGGTGCGCTGTTACGCATTGATACATGCCGACCACGAATGTTCAAGATGGGCTAGGCTTCAGCGGCCACGACCTTCTTCACCTTTTTCTTCACGTTGATGGCCTTGGCATCCAGCGTGTTCTTGAGATGCACGGCGTAGTGCTTCTCAATCATCTCTACGCTCGTCCGGCAGTTCTTGGCGATCTGATAGATGTCGGCACCTTCCAGCAGGCGCAGGCAGATATAGGTATGGCGCAGGCTGTAAGCCGAACGCTTGTTACCTTCACGGTCAGTCTTGAACCCGCAATCAGTCATGGCACGGTTGAACTGCTTCTTATGGTCCTGCGGGAACACCAGATCGGTCGGCTTTGGGTTATTTCGCTTCACCAGCCTATCAAACGGGTGCACAGCTCCCGTGGTGCTCTTGCAGTAGCCGAAGCCCCGTTTGCCGCGTACCTCGATCAAGAGGATGCGCTCGTCGCTCTCCTCGTCCTTCTCAATGGTCACGTCGCGGTACTCAAGCCGGTTGGCCTCGTCGGGCCGCAAGCCGGTGTTGGCCATGAAGAGGATGTAGTCATGGAACTGCTCGGCGGCGTAGTGCCAGTTAAGCCCAACAGCGGATTTGGCGCGCTCACGGGTGTAGGTGTAGAGCTGTTTGTATTCCTCGGGAGAGAACCATGCCCGGTGCGTGATCTTTCCCGACGCCTTGTAGGGCGCGGAGAAGTCCGGCAAGTGGCTGATCCAGCCATGGCGTAGGGCGGTCTTCATGACCTGTCGCAGGGTGACGGTCTCGTGGTGGAGGGTGCTACGTGTGGGCACCTTGCCGGTCTCGGAGTGCGGCTGGAGCCGCATGACGCGGAATTCCTGCACCTTGCCCGCTGTGACGGCACTAAGCGCCATCTTGCCGAAGTAGGGAAGGAGGTGGTTGTTGATTCGCGCCTCGTGGTCCTTCACGTAGCGCGGATTGCGCTCGCCGTTGGTGAGGGGGACATATTCCTGAAGGAACTGTTTGGCGGCGTCGGCAAAGGTGCGCTCGGTTTTCAACTGGCCGATACGGCTCTTACCGCGAAGCTCCAGATACCAGTCTTCAGCAAACTCTTTGGCGAGCGCCAAAACATCGGTTTTTGTGCTGACGCGCCACTCCTTGCCCTCAAGGTAGGTGGAGCATTGCCAGAGCGTGCTATTGGCCCGGCGGTAGACGCGGACCTTGTCGCCAAAGACGGTATGCGAGGCCATTTCACCCTCTCAAACTGTGCGAGACATGTGTGAGGGTGATTCTAGCTGAAATTAGGCTGGTTTCAATGCTAAGTGTTTGATTTTTATGGTGAGAGCGCAGGGATTCGAACCCTGGACCTACTGATTAAAAGTCAGTTGCTCTACCGGCTGAGCTACGCTCTCCCGTGTCGGGGCTGATTTGCCCTTCGGAAGTGCGCGGAACATATGTAGAGCGATCCGTTCGGTCAACCCAAAAAAAGCGCTTTCGACAATCAATCTGGTTTTTTTTGTCGCACCCCCAAAAAGGTGATTGGAGAGAGGGGGCGGCTGGGGATAAAACCGGCTTCAGGCGTGTCGGGCAAACGGGTGAAATCGTTTTGCAGCAATGACATGCGCGAAAATGAAGCGTGAAGTGCCGGCGAATCTTCAAAATCGCGGCGGCTTTGCGGGATGCGGAGTTCCTCTTGTCGATTGCCGATATTTCCCTGTTCACCGCGCTCCTGGCCGGCGCTCTTTCGTTTCTGTCACCCTGTGTGCTGCCGCTGGTGCCACCCTATCTCTGTTATATGGCCGGTGTTTCCGTCGAGCAGTTCAGGACGGAGGAGACGGCGCCGCGGCCGGAGATTCGCAGGGCCGTGATGTTTTCGGCTTTCTTCTTCACCCTCGGTTTTGCCACTGTTTTTGTGGCGCTCGGGGCAGGTGCCTCGACGATCGGCACCTTGCTGCGCCAGAACCTCGATATTCTCGCCAAGATCGGTGGTTTCATCATTATCCTCATGGGCCTGAATTTTCTCGGCGTCTTCCGCATCGGCCTGTTTTCGCGCGAGGCGCGGTTTCAGGGGGCGGGCAAACCGGCAACGCTTTCCGGTGCCTATATCATGGGCCTTGCCTTCGCCTTCGGCTGGACACCCTGCATCGGTCCGGTTCTGGGGGCCATTCTCGGGGTTGCCGCCTCGCGTGAGACGGTTGGCGACGGCGCGATGCTGCTTGCCGTCTATTCGCTTGGTCTTGCGGTGCCGTTCTGGATTGCAGCGGCGTTTTCCGGTTCCTTCATGCGTTTCCTCGTGCGCTTCCGCCGCCATCTCGGTCTCGTCGAAAAGGTGATGGGTGTGCTTCTGGTGCTTACCGGTATCGCTTTCATGTCCGGTTTTATCACCAATGTGGCGATCTGGTTCCAGGAGACCTTTCCGATCCTGATGAAAATCGGCTAAGCCTCTCGCGGACTTGGAGCATTTCCGTTTTTCCCCGAAACGCGAAAACGCTCTGCCTCTTTGTTTTACGCATTTTCCGGACGTAAAACCGCTACGCACTTTTACTGGAAATGCTGTTGAGGAACGACCGTGGCTGATATCGTTGGACTGCTGTTGCCGTTTTTCGGCCTGATCTTCATCGGTTACGGTGCGGCGCGCATCACCAGGCAGCCGGTCGAGGCGATGGGCTGGCTGAACACCTTCATCATCTATGCGGCCTTACCGGCGCTGTTTTTCAAGCTGGTGTCGAAAACGCCGGTGGAAGAGCTGGCGCGGATGGATTTCGTTGCCGCCAGCCTTGCCTGCACCTATGGCATTTTTCTGCTGGTGTTCCTGATCGGCCGGTTTGTCCGCAAGAACAGCCTCGCCGAAACCACGATCCAGAGTTTCGCGGCAAGTTACGGCAATATTGGTTACATGGGGCCAGGGCTTGCGCTTCTGGCGCTTGGCGAAAAGGCGGCGGTGCCGGTGGCGCTGATCGTCTGCCTTGAAAACGCCGCGCATTTCATCGTCGCACCGGCGATGATGGCGGTTGCGGGCGGCGACAAGCGCTCGGCTGGAAGGCTTGCGCTGGATGTGGCGCGCAAGGTCATCACTCACCCGTTCATCGTCTCGGTGATTGCCGGATTTCTCGCCGCTTCGCTGTCATGGCAGCCTCCGGAGGCGGTGCAGCGGCTGGTGGATTATCTGGCGCAATCGGCAGCTCCCTGCGCGCTGTTTGCCATGGGCGTGACGCTGGCGCTGCGGCCCATGAAGCGGGTGCCGGTGGAGATCAGCTATATCGTGCCGGCCAAGCTGATATTGCATCCGCTTGCCGCTTATCTCGTCCTGTCGTCGCTCGGGCGGTTCGAACCGGTGTGGATTTATTCCGCCGTGCTATTGGCGGCGCTGCCGACCGCGACGAATGTCTTCGTCATCGGCCAGCAATATCATGTCTGGCAGGAGCGGGCGTCGGCGACGATCCTGATTTCGACGGTGCTGTCGGTCTTCACGCTGACCGGCGTGGTGTATTTCATCCAGCCTTTTTGAAGCTGCCGAACAGCAGCGAGGGCAGGGCCTTCAGCCCACGGCCCGGCTCGATGCCTTCGCGCATGACCATGCTTCTGAGCGTGCCGATGCCGGAGAGCACATGCAGGCCCGCCGCGCGCACCATCTGCACCGGCAGGAAATCCGAAAGCAGCGAGCGGTTCAGGAGATCGACGCTCAGGGTGCGGCTATAAACATCCGCCCGCCGTTTGCGGTCGAAGCTGCTGCCGGCATCCGCCGCGATCGGCCGGTCGGAGACGGCGCCCAGCAGTTCCGTCAGCACGATGATGTCGCGCAGGCTGAGGTTCAGTCCCTGCGCGCCGATGGGCGGAAAACCATGCGCGGCCTCGCCGATCAGCGCCACGCGGCCCTTGCCGAAGCGGTGCGCCGTCATGGAAGACAGCGGCCATGCCTGCACACTATTTTCGACGGTAACCGCACCAAGCATGGATTGCATGCGTTCCTCGACCTTCAGGCTCAAGGCTTCCAGCGGCAGCGCCGTCAGTTCCTCGGCCTGCTGTGGCGTGACGACCCAGACGAGGCTGGAACGGTTGCCGGGCAGGGGAACCTGGGTGAAAGGCCCGGTGGGCGTGTGGAATTCCGTCGAGACATTGCCGTGCGGCCGACTATGGCCAAAGTTCAGGACGATGGCGGTCTGCGGGTATGACCAGGATTTGACACCGATACCGGCCGCGTCCCGCACCATCGATTTCCTGCCATCGGCGCCGATCAGAAAATCGGCCGATAGCGTTTCGCCATTCGCCAGCGCCACCGTTATGCGATCGTTACCGATGTCGATCGTTTCGGCGAAAGTGTCGAGACGGGTAATATTGTGTTCCTGTTCGACTGCTTCCGAGAGAACACCGAGCAGCGCCTCATTGGGAATATTCCAGCCGAAAGCATCAAGCCCGATTTCGGAGGAGCGGAACTGCACCGTCGGCGCGCGCAGCAGGCGGTCGGTGCCGTCGATGATCTGCATGGTGGAAAGACGTGCGGCGGCAGGCGCGATGCGTGACCACAGGCCGAGACGATCCATGAAACGGATCGACTGGTCCATCAGCGCCGTGGTGCGCTGGTCCTTCTTCTCGCTTGAAGGAGCAACGAGCGCCACGTGGCGGCCGGCCCGGGCGAGTGCTATCGCGGCGATCTGGCCCGCAAGTCCCGCACCGGTGATGGCGATATCGAAGTGTCTCATGGTCCTGATCCGTTGTTATTTCCAGAGCATCATAGAGGCTTTGCGCAGGTAAATCCACTTGGACGCCGGAACATCCGGGCGCAAACATTCGTTGGTTGCGCCACTATATTAGTCTTAGGATAAGCGGATTGAGCCGGTTGCAAAGCGTGGTGAATGGCCGCATACCGGAATGAACAGGGCGGATGAAAAGCGGGGCGCAGACGCTGACCATGAAAATTTTCAACTACAAGCGTGTTCCCTACGCGGAAATCCGCGCCTTTTCCGTGCATATGCTCACGGCGTCCGGTTCGTTCCTGGCTTTTCTCGGCGTCGTCGCCGCTGCCGAGCATCGTTTCGTCGATATGTTCTGGTGGCTGGGGCTTGCGCTTCTGGTCGACGGTATCGACGGACCCATCGCCCGCAAGGTACGGGTGAAGGAAGTTCTGCCCAACTGGTCCGGCGATACGCTCGACAATATCATCGACTACGTCACCTATGTGCTGTTGCCCGCCTTTGCGCTTTACCAGAGCGGCATGATCGGCGAGCCGCTGTCCTTTGTGGCCGCAGGCATGATCGTGGTCTCGAGTGCCATTTATTATGCCGATATGGGCATGAAGACGGATGAATATTTCTTCTCTGGCTTTCCGGTCGTGTGGAACATGGTGGTTTTCACGCTGTTCGTCATGGATGCGAGCGCAACCACGGCCATGACCGTCGTCACCGTTTCGGTTTTCCTGACATTCCTGCCGATCAACTTCCTGCATCCGGTACGGGTGAAGAGGTTGCGTCCGCTCAATCTGGCCGTCGTGTTCGTCTGGTGCGCGCTTGGCGGTTATGCGCTGCTGGCGCATTTCGAAACGCCGACATGGGCGGTGATCGCATTCGTTGTGAGCGGCATCTATCTTTATTGCATCGGTGGAATCTTGCAGTTCTTCCCCTCGCTCGGCGCGAAGTAAGAAAAATCTAAAGCCGTTTATTGCTTGTGCAAATTGCATTTAAGCAGTTTCTTTTTCTGTTGTGCGCAGCAGCAAAACGGTTATCAATAAATCATGGTCCCGTAGCATTGCATACGCATTGCCGCCGGATTGGGAACAATGACCACTGTTGTTGAAATGCTTCGAAGAAAGCGTGGACAGCCGGTGAAAGAGGGGATCAGTGACTGGAAATCTGGCGCCAGAGGCCACGCCTCTCCTGTCGGTTCGCAAGCTGACAAAGCTGTTCGGCAATTTCGCCGCCTGCAACGGTATCGATCTCGATATTGCGCCGGGCGAAATCCATGCGCTTCTGGGTGAAAACGGTGCCGGCAAGTCGACGCTGGTCAAGATGCTGTTCGGCGTCCTTGCGCCGACGGAAGGCGACATCATCTGGCAGGGCCAGCCGGTTTCCGTGGGCTCGCCCAGCGAGGCCCGCAAGCTCGGTATCGGCATGGTGTTCCAGCATTTCTCGCTGTTCGAGGCGCTGACGGTCGCTGAAAACATTGCCCTGTCGCTCGACCCGAAAATTTCGCTGAAGGAAATTGCCAAAGAGGCGGAAACGTTGTCGCGGGCCTATGGCCTGCCGCTTGATCCCAATGCGCATGTGGCCGATCTTTCGGTCGGTGAGCGCCAGCGCATCGAGATCGTCCGCGCTTTGTTGCAGAACCCGCGTCTGATCATTCTCGACGAGCCGACCTCGGTTTTAACGCCGCAGGAGGCCGACAAGCTGTTCGAGACGCTGGAGAAGCTGAAGGCCGAAGGGCGCTCGGTGCTTTATATCAGCCATCGCCTCGAAGAGGTGCAGCGCATCTGTGATCGCGCCACCGTCCTGCGCCACGGCAAGGTGACGGGGGCGTGTGATCCGCGCAAGGAAACGCCGGCATCGCTGGCGCGCATGATGGTTGGCAGCGATGTCGCAAGCGTTTCGCGGGCGACGGGCGAAGCGCTTGGCGCGCCGCAGATCGAGGTCATGGCGCTTTCGGTTGCGCCGCGCACGCCTTTTGCCGTGGCCTTGAAATCGATTTCAATGAATGTGCGCGCCGGTGAAGTGCTGGCGATTGCCGGTGTGGCCGGCAACGGGCAGGGCGAGCTGTTCGATGCACTTTCGGGCGAATATCCCGTTTATAATAATGACGCCATCCATCTGCGTGGCAAGCCGGTTGGCCGCATCGGCATCAATGGCCGGCGGCTGATGGGTGCCGGTTTCGTGCCGGAGGAGCGCCACGGTCACGCTGCGGTTCCCGGCATGAGCCTTTCCGACAATCTGTTGCTGGCGCGGGCGCGTTCCGACCGCAAGGCGTTTCTGACCGGCGGTTTCCTGCGTATCATCCGCGGCTCGGCCATCCGGGCGGCGGCACGGCGTATTTCGGAAACCATGGATGTGCGCAAGAGCGGTGCAGATCCGCTGGCGGGATCGCTTTCCGGCGGCAATCTCCAGAAGTTTATCGTTGGGCGCGAGCTTGACCGTCAGCCGGCGGTGCTTGTTGTCAATCAGCCGACCTGGGGGGTGGATGCGGGTGCCGCAAGCCGTATCCGCCAGGCGCTGGTCGATCTTGCCAAGGCTGGCTCGGCCGTCATCGTCATCAGCCAGGATCTCGATGAAATCTTCGAGGTCGCCACCAATATCGCGGTCATTTCCGATGGCAAGCTCTCCGATGCCCATCCGGTGGAAGAGATGACGCTTGAAAAGATCGGCCTTTTGATGGGCGGCATTCACACGTCACATTCGGGAGCCGCCCAGCATGCGCATTGAGCTTGAAAAACGCGCGGGGGTCTCGAAGCTTTTCACCCTGCTTTCGCCGCTTCTGGCGCTGGTGCTGACGCTGCTTGTCGGCGCTGTCATGTTCGCCATGCTCGGTAAAAATCCGGCCCATGCGCTTTACGCCTTTTTCGTCGAGCCGCTGCTGGAGGTCTGGTCGCTGCATGAGCTGGCGATCAAGGCTGCGCCGCTGATCCTGATCGGCGTCGGCCTGTCGATCTGTTATCGCTCCAATAACTGGAATATCGGCGCGGAGGGGCAATTCACCATCGGCGCGATTACCGGTTCCATCCTGCCGGTGCTTTATCCGGACTGGCACTCGCCGCTCATCCTGCCGCTGATGATGGTGATGGGCGCTGTCGGCGGCGCGCTTTATGCCGGTATTCCGGCGCTGTTGAAAACGAAGTTCAACACCAATGAAATCCTCGTCAGCCTGATGCTGGTCTATGTCGCGCAGCTTTTCCTCGACTGGCTGACGCGTGGCATCTGGCGCGATCCCGGCGGCTACAATTTCCCGCAGACCAAGCCCTTCAACGACAGCGCCGTGCTGCCGGAAATGCTGGCCTCGGGCCGGGCGCATTGGGGTTTCGTGTTCGCCATCGTCGCAGCCATCGCGCTGTGGTTCATGATGCGCTACATGCTCAAGGGCTTTGAAGTTACCGTACTTGGCCAATCGGCGCGGGCAGGGCGTTTTGCCGGTTTTTCCTCCAGCCGTATGGTGTGGTTTTCGCTGCTGTTATCGGGTGCACTGGCCGGGCTTGCGGGCATTTCGGAAGCTTCCGGTTCCATCGGCCATCTCCAGCCCAGCATATCGCCGGGTTATGGTTTCACCGCCATCATCGTCGCCTTTCTCGGCCGCCTCAATCCGCTTGGCATCATCCTTTCCGGGCTGGTGCTGGCGCTGACCTATCTCGGTGGCGAGGCGGCGCAGCTTTCGATTGGTGTCTCCGACAAGGTGACACGGGTATTTCAGGGGCTGATGCTGTTCTTCGTATTGTCCTGCGATACGTTGATCTTCTATCGCATCCGGGTGGTCTTTGCCGGCAAGACACATCGTAAAGAAGGAGCGGCATGATGGATATGCTTCAGGCCATTCTTCTCACCGTCATCACCGCTGCCACCCCGCTTGTCATCGCCGCTTCGGGCGAGCTTGTGGCGGAACGTTCAGGCGTGCTCAATCTCGGCGTTGAGGGCATGATGATCATGGGCGCGGTCTGTGCTTTCGCCGCCACGCATATGACGGGTTCACCCTATCTCGGCATTCTGGCCGGCATTGCCTCGGGCGCGGTGTTTTCGCTGCTCTTCGGCTTCCTGACGCTGACGCTTGTCACCAATCAGGTGGCAACGGGTCTTGCGCTTACCATTCTCGGCCTCGGCGTCTCCGGCATGCTGGGCGAGAGTTTCGTCGGCCTGCCTGGTATCAAGCTGCAGCCGATCGTCTTTCCTGTCTTGTCGGAGATTCCGTTTTTTGGTCCGCTGCTGTTCCGGCAGGACCTGATCTTCTACATGTCCATCGCGCTGGTGTTCGGCATCAGCTGGTTCCTGTTCAAAAGCCGCACGGGCCTGAAAATCCGTGCCATCGGTGACAATCACGCCTCGGCCCATGCGCTTGGCATCAACGTCATCCGCACGCGGTATCTGGCGGTCATGTTCGGCGGCGCCTGCGCCGGCCTTGCGGGCGCACAGCTGTCGCTGGTCTATACGCCGCAATGGGTGGAAAACATGTCGGCCGGGCGCGGCTGGATTGCGCTGGCGCTTGTCGTCTTCGCCTCCTGGCGTCCATGGCGCCTGCTGGCGGGCGGTTATCTGTTCGGCGCCGTCACCATCGGCCAGTTGCATGCGCAGGCCTTCGGCATCGGCGTGCCGTCGCAGCTGCTTTCGGCGATGCCTTATCTCGCAACTATTGTCGTGCTGGTCATCATCTCGCATAATCGCCGCACGACCTTGATCAACACACCGGCATCTTTGGGCAAATCCTTCGTGCCGGACAGGTGAAGAAGAATCCTCAAGTCTCCAAACCAACAGGGGTAAAAATGAAAAAACTGGTCATCGCACTTGCCGCGTCCGTCGCGGCGCTCGGCGGCGTCGTTTCCTCGGCGGAAGCCGCCGACGCCAAGAAGGTCTGCTTCATCTATGTCGGCAGCCGCACCGATGGCGGCTGGACACAGGCGCATGAAATCGGCCGCGAAGAGCTGCAAAAGCACTTCGGCGACAAGATCGAAACGCCGTTCCTTGAAAGCGTTCCGGAAGGCCCGGATGCCGAACGCGCCATCGAGCGTATGGCCCGTTCCGGCTGCGAACTGGTGTTCACCACCTCCTTCGGCTTCATGGATGCGACCGTGAAGGTTGCCCAGAAGTTCCCCAAGGTGAAGTTCGAGCACGCCACCGGCTTCAAGACCGCTGAAAACGTCGCAACCTATAATGCGCGCTTCTATGAAGGCCGTTACATTCAGGGCCAGATCGCCGCGAAGATGTCGAAGAAGGGTCTCGCCGGCTACATCGCGTCCTTCCCGATCCCGGAAGTGGTGATGGGCATTGACGCCTTCGTGCTCGGCGCACAGTCGGTCAACCCGGACTTCAAGCTCAAGGTCGTCTGGGCGAATACCTGGTTCGACCCCGGCAAGGAAGCCGATGCCGCCAAGGCGCTGATCGACCAGGGCGTTGATATCCTGACGCAGCACACCGACACGACGGCTCCGATGCAGGTTGCCGCCGAGCGTGGCATCAAGGCCTTCGGTCAGGCTTCCGACATGATCGCCGCCGGTCCGCAGACCCAGCTCACCGCCATCAAGGACACCTGGGGTGCTTATTACATCAAGCGCACGCAGGCTTTGCTTGACGGCACCTGGAAGTCTGAATCCATCTGGGATGGCCTGAAGGACGGTATCCTGACCATGGCGCCCTACACCAACATGCCTGACGACGTGAAGAAGATGGCTGAGGAAACCGAAGCCAAGATCAAGTCGGGCGAGCTGCATCCCTTCACCGGCCCGGTGAAGAAGCAGGACGGCTCGGAATGGCTGAAGGCTGGCGAAAAGGCTGAGGACAAGGTTCTGCTCGGCCTCAACTTCTACGTTGCCGGCGTGGACGACAAGCTGCCGCAATAATGCGGATTATCTATCGCTACTGAAGCAAGGCCGCACATGAGAAATGTGCGGCCTTGCTTATTTTCATGCGTTTTACTGCATGGATGCAGTTTACCTTTGCTTTTCATGCGACTTGATGTTTTTCACTATAATCTGACTTGAGATACACACGTCTGGCGCGATTTTTTTAAGGTCGCCAACCGAACGGAAGGACATGGCACTTGCAGCGCGGAATGCTCGATGCGGCGATTGGTTTTCGAAAGCTGCGGACAAATCATGCACAGGTCGTTCACAAGCTCGGTCTCGATATCGTCTCCGGTACTTTCAGGACGGGTGAGATATTGCCTGGGGATGCCGAGCTGATGGAGCGGCTGAAAGTATCTCGCACGGTGCTGCGCGAAGCAATGAAAACGCTGACCGCCAAGGGCATGATTTCCCCTAAGGCGCGCATCGGCACAAGGGTGACGGAGCGCGAAAGCTGGAACATGTTCGACAGCGAAGTGCTTCTCTGGCACTTCGAGGCAGGTGTCAGCGACGAGTTCCTGCTGCATCTCTATGATATCCGTCAGGCTTTCGAACCCTATGGCGCGGGGCTTGCCGCGCTCAGGGCAAAAGACGCCGATATCGCCAAGCTCGCTGCTTACGCCAACGAGATGGGCAATACGGCTTATTCCAAGGAAAAACGGGCGCTGGCGGATATGAATTTCCATGTGCTCATCACCGAAATGTCCGGCAATCCGTTCATGCGCACCGTCGGTTCGCTGATCAAGGCGGCGCTGGCGGGCATTTTCCGGATGAGCAATCCGGAAGCCGATCCCAACGAGATTTCCGACGTGTCCGCCTCTCACTTGAGGCTTGTCGAGGCGTTTCGTCTGCGTGATGAGGCCGCGGCGCGCCGCGAAATGGGCAGGCTGATTGAAAATGGTCGTCAGCAGGTCCTGCAATTCACCGCCCGTCACCCGCGCTGAATAAATCACTTCTTCCCGCCGCTGATCACGTTTGATGAAAATCGGTGCGGAAATTTTGGTGCGGATTTGCATGGTTTCTTAAGTGGGCCGCCGTTATAGCAATGCCGGAACGCAATTACCGATGCGCCTGTCTGTTCAACCGGCTGGCGTTAAGTCAAACACATGCCACTGTCCCGGCCGCCCTGCGGCCGGTAACGGGGTGTTGGAGGTCTTATGGAGCGCAGCTCTCTAGCCGTTATTCTCGCTGCGGGCGACAGCACGCGCATGAAGTCGTCGAAATCCAAGGTGCTGCACACGGTTGCCGGGCGGTCGATGATTGCGCATGTGGTGGAGGCTGTGGCTGGATCTGGTGTTGGTGCAGTGGCGCTGGTGGTCGGGCGCGATGCTGACAATGTTGCCGCGGCTGCCAACCTCAGGGGTCTTGAGGTCGAGGCTTTCGTGCAGACGGAGCGCAAAGGCACCGGCCATGCGGTTCTTGCCGCACGCGCAGCCATCGAGCGCGGTTTCGATGACCTGATCGTCGCTTATGGCGACGTACCGCTCATCACGTCGGCGACGCTTGATCGGGCGCGCGAGGCGATTGCCGCCGGTGCCGATGTGGCCGTAATCGGCTTCCACACTGAGCGTCCGACAGGTTATGGCCGATTGTTGGTTGAGAATGGCGAGCTTGTGGCGATCCGCGAGGAAAAGGATGCAACCGACGAAGAGCGCAAGGTAACCTGGTGCAATAGCGGCCTGATGGCGATCAACGGCCGTAATGCCCTTGATCTGCTCGACCGGATCGGCAACAGCAACGTTAAAGGCGAATATTACCTCACCGACATCGTTGAAATCGCCCGTTCGCTCGGCCGTCGCGCCGTGGCCATCGATGCGCCTGAAACCGAGCTGGTTGGCTGCAACAACCGTGCCGAACTGGCTTTTATCGAGAAGCTGTGGCAGGAGCGCCGCCGCCATGAGCTGATGGTGGACGGCGTTTCGATGATCGCGCCCGAGACGGTTTTCCTCTCCTTCGATACGAAGATCGGCCAGGATGCCCTGATCGAGCCGAATGTCGTGTTCGGTCCCGGCGTGACGATCGAGCCGGGTGCCGTCATCCATGCGTTCTCGCATCTGGAAGGCGCTCATGTTGCGGAAGGTGCGACCGTCGGTCCCTATGCGCGGTTGCGTCCAGGCGCCAACCTGCATGCCAATTCCAAGGTCGGCAATTTCTGTGAGGTCAAGAAGGCCGAAATCGGCGAGGGCGCCAAGGTCAACCATCTGACCTATATCGGAGATGCCTTCATTGGTGCCGGCAGCAATATTGGTGCGGGCACCATCACCTGCAATTACGACGGTTACAACAAGGCTGAAACGCGGATCGGCGCGAACAGTTTTGTCGGCTCAAACTCGTCGCTGGTTGCGCCCGTGACGATTGGAGAAGGCGCTTACATAGCATCCGGCAGCGTGATTACCGATGACGTTCCCGATGATGCGCTGGCTTTCGGGCGCGCGCGCCAGGAAGTGAAACCGGGCCGGGCAACCGTGGTGCGCGAGCGGGCGAAAGCGCTGAAAGAAGCCAAGAAAAAGGCCTCTTGAAAGACGTTACCGAGCGATACCGAAAGTGACCGGCGGGATAATTGCTGATTTCGGAGAAACGGTTAGTAGTTTCGGCGAAGAGATCGCCGTCTGGAGAAATATATGTGCGGAATTGTCGGAATAGTCGGAACCCAGCCTGTTGCTGAACGGCTTGTCGATGCGCTGAAGCGTCTCGAATATCGAGGTTACGATTCGGCTGGTGTCGCCACCATCGACAATGGCGCGATGGACCGCCGCCGGGCGGAAGGCAAGCTGTTCAACCTGGAAAAGCTGGTTTCGGAAAAGCCGCTGCCGGGCGTGGTGGGTATTGCCCACACCCGCTGGGCGACGCATGGCGTACCGAACGAGACTAACGCCCACCCGCATTTCGTTGAAGGCGTTGCCGTTGTCCATAACGGCATCATCGAAAACTTCTCCGAACTGCGTGAAGAACTGACCGCCGAGGGCGCGACCTTCACCACCCAGACGGACACCGAAGTGGTGGCACAGCTTCTGGCGAAATATACCCGCGAAGGGCTTGGCCATCGCGAAGCGATGCTGAAGATGCTGAACCGCGTTACCGGCGCCTATGCGCTGGTCGTCATGTTTCAGGATGATCCCGGCACGTTGCTTTCGGCGCGCTCCGGCCCGCCGCTTGCCGTCGGTTATGGCCGCGGTGAAATGTTCCTCGGTTCGGATGCCATCGCGCTGTCGCCCTTCACCAACGAGATCACCTATCTGGTGGATGGCGATTGCGCCATCGTGACCCGACAGGGTGCTGAGATCATCGATTTTTCCGGCAAGCCTGTGAAGCGCGAGCGGCAGATTTCTCAGGCGACGGCCTATGTGGTCGACAAGGGCAACCACCGCCACTTCATGGAAAAGGAAATCTACGAGCAGCCGGAAGTCATTTCCCATGCGCTCAGCCACTACGTGGATTTCGCCTCCAAGACGGTGAAGGATGCCGACAAGGCCATCGACTTTTCCAAGCTTTCCGGCCTTGCCATTTCCGCCTGCGGCACGGCTTATCTGTCGGGTCTGATCGGTAAATACTGGTTCGAGCGTTATGCGCGCCTGCCGGTGGAAATCGATGTCGCCTCGGAATTCCGTTACCGCGAGATCCCGCTCGTTCCCACGCAGGCGGCGCTGTTCATTTCGCAATCGGGCGAAACCGCCGATACGCTGGCGGCCCTGCGCTATTGCCAGCAGGAGGGGCTGAAGATCGGCGCCGTCGTCAACACGCGCGAATCGACCATGGCCCGGGAATCGGATGCGATCTTTCCGATCCTCGCCGGTCCGGAAATCGGCGTTGCTTCCACCAAGGCCTTCACCTGCCAGCTTGCCGTGCTCGCTTCGCTGGCCGTTGCCGCCGGCAAGGCGCGCGGCACGATCACGCCTCAGCAGGAAACCGAACTGGTTCGCCATCTGACCGAGATGCCTCGCATCATGAGCAAGGTTCTCAACAGCATCCAGCCGCAGATCGAGGCGCTGTCGCGTGATCTGTCGCGCTTCAAGGATGTGCTTTATCTCGGCCGCGGCACCAGCTTCCCGCTGGCGCTGGAAGGTGCGCTGAAGCTCAAGGAAATCTCCTATATCCACGCCGAAGGTTATGCCGCCGGCGAGTTGAAGCACGGGCCGATCGCGCTGATTGACGAGAACATGCCTGTTATCGTCATTGCGCCGCATGACCGCTTCTTCGAAAAGACCGTGTCGAATATGCAGGAAGTCGCCGCGCGCGGGGGCAGAATCATCTTCATCACCGACGAGAAGGGGGCTGCCGCCTCCAAGCTCGACACCATGGCGACGATCACCCTGCCGACTGTTGATGAACTCATCGCACCGATGGTCTTCTCGCTGCCGATCCAGCTGCTCGCCTACCACACCGCGGTCTTCATGGGCACGGATGTCGACCAGCCGCGCAATCTGGCGAAATCGGTGACCGTGGAATGATCATCCGGCCGGAACGGCAGGGTGATGAACGGGCAATTGCCCACGTTACGGAAGATGCCTTCCGTGACGTCGAGTACAGCGACAGGACCGAACATCTGATCGTTGCGCGGCTGCGCGCCGCCGGCGCTCTGGTGGTTTCGCTGGTGGCGGAAGACAGCGAAGGCATTATCGGCCATGTCGGTTTTTCACCGGTCACGCTGAGCAGCGGTGAGAGCGGCTGGTTCTGCCTTGCGCCGCTCTCCGTGGCACCGGAGAGGCAGGGGCAGGGCGTCGGTTCACGGCTGGTGCAAGAAGGGCTTGCTGCACTGGACCGGCTGAGTGCCTCGGGCTGCGTTGTTGCGGGTGATCCGGATTATTATGGACGCTTCGGTTTTCGCCACCTCGAAGGCTTGAGTGCGGCGGGGATTCCTGACGAATATTTCACAGTTCTTCGCTTGCATGGCGGAACTCCATCCGGCATTGTCGGTTTTCATCCGGGTTTCGATGGCGAAAACGCTTAATTCCGAACGGTAAATGACTGAAATTCCAGTAAAAATATCCTTCGCAGCCCGTCTGCGCAACAGCTTTCTCACGGGCGTTCTCATTCTCGCGCCCGTCACCATCACCATGTGGCTGGTGTGGAGCTTCCTGCAATGGGCGGATAGCTGGGTGAAACCCTATATCCCCGCCCGTTACGATCCCGAGCAATATTTCGATGTGGCGATCCCCGGCTTCGGGCTGCTGATCGCCGTCGTTGGTATCACCCTCATCGGTTTTCTCGGCAATAACCTCATCGGCAAGTGGATCGTCGGCGTTGGCGAATCCATTCTCAACCGCATGCCGCTGGTGCGGCCGATCTACAAGAGCATCAAGCAGCTGTTCGAATCCGTTCTGAAGGAGCATGCGAACTCCTTCAAGAAGGTCGGCCTGATCGAGTTTCCATCCCCCGGCACCTGGGCAATGGTCTTCGTTGCCTCCGAGGCCAAGGGCGAGCTTGCCCACCGGTTCAACGAGATGGGCCAGGAGATGGTCGCCGTCTTCCTGCCACCGACCCCTGTGCCGACGGCGGGCTTCCTGCTGTTCGTGCCGAAGGACAAGATCGTGATGCTGGACATGACGCCGGAAGATGCGGCGAAACTGCTGATATCAGGTGGTCTGGTGGCGCCGGATTTCACGCCGCCGAAGGCGATTGCGCCGGTTTGATGATATTCGCGCCTATCCGATCCCTTGCTCCATTGTCACTCAGGGGTGAAATGTCGCGCGGTTGACGAACCAATGTGGTTCACCAATAATCATAGTGAACCGAAAGAGGCTGCACCCATGACTGCGTTTACAGTACGCCTGCCGGACGAGGTTGCTGACAAGCTTGATCAGCTGGCAGAAAAGCTCGATCGCTCGCGGTCCTACATGGCGGCGCGGGCGATTGAGGACTATGTTGCCCGTGAGGAGTGGCAGCTAGCCGAGATTGAGGCCGGTTTGGCGGAAGCGGATCGCGGCGAGTTTGGCACACCCGAAGATCTCGCAAACATTGTCGGAAAATACGTCAAGTCCGCCCGGCCGTCATGAGCGACCGGAGAATTCGTTGGACTTTGCGGGCGCTGCGACGGCTCGATGAAATTGGTGCGCATATCGAAAAGGATAATCCAGCGGCTGCGGCCCGGGTAATTTCCCGCATTGTTTCTGCCGTAGATATGTTGATGGACCAGCCGGCAATGGGACGGGTCGGGCGGATCAGGGGAACACGGGAAGCCGTGCTATCCGACATTTCCTACATTATTGCCTATCGTGTCAGCGGTGATATCGAAATTCTGACGATCATCCACACATCGCAGCGATGGCCTTCGTCGCTCTGACTAAACAACGCTCCTAGAGTGCTGATCAATCCTCGTCATCCAGATCCTCCACCTCCGTGCCCGTCGTCGTGGCGTGAAACACCGGAACGAAAAGCCGCAAATAGACCAGCCGCACGCTCCAGCCTTCTTCCAGCGCCTGGCTCCAGGCTTTCTTGCGGCCGGGTTTCTTGAAGGCCTTGCCGATCGCCTTTTTTGGGCTTTTTGCAAAGGTCTCAGGCTGCAGGATATTTTGCGGCGAGCAGAGCGCGTAGCCCTTGCGGAAGGCGGGTGGTGGGCGGCGTGGGTCGATCATGTTCATTATGGTCAAAACTTTCAGCCGGCGTGCAGGAAGCGGATCGCTTCGTCGCGGCGGTGCAGATAGAGCAGGGTGCGCAGGCTTTCGCCGCGCGGACCTGTCAGTTCGGGGTCGCGCTCTATGACATAGGCCGCGTCCTTGCGGGCGATTTCCAGAAGGTCGGAATGGGCTTCGAGGCTGGCGATGCGGAAACCGGGCGTGCCGGACTGCCGGGTGCCGAGCAGTTCGCCTTCGCCGCGCAGCTTCAAGTCCTCTTCCGCGATCAGGAAGCCGTCCTCGCTATCGCGCAGGATGGAGAGCCGGGCGCGCCCGTTTTCACTGAGCGGCCCCTTGTAGAGCAGAATGCAGGTGGAGGCCTCGTCACCGCGCCCGACGCGGCCGCGCAGCTGGTGCAGCTGGGCGAGGCCGAAACGTTCGGCATGTTCGATGACCATGATCGTCGCGTCCGGCACGTCGACGCCGACTTCCACCACCGTCGTTGCCACCAGCAGCCGGGTTTCACCGCTCTTGAAGGCGAGCATGGCGGCGTCTTTTTCCGGGCCGCTCATGCGGCCATGGATAAGGCCGATATTGGCGCTGAGCATCTGCGACAAAACCGCGTGGCGTTCCTCCGCAGACATCAGGTCGGACTCTTCCGTTTCTTCCACCAGCGGGCAGATCCAGTAGGCCTTTTTGCCGTCCTTCAGCGCGGCACGCAGCCGCTCGACAATGTCGCCGATGCGTTCGGTGGGGATTGTCACGGTCTGGATGGGTTTGCGGCCGGCAGGCTTTTCGGTGAGCTTGGAAACATCCATGTCGCCAAAGGCGGCCAGAACCAGCGTGCGCGGAATGGGCGTGGCGGTCATGACCAGCATATGTGGCGTGATGCCCTTGGCGGTGAGACGCAGGCGCTGGTGCACGCCGAAACGATGCTGTTCGTCCACTACGGCCAGCACGAGGTTTTTGTAACTCACGCTATCCTGAAACAGCGCATGCGTGCCGATGACGATCTGCGCTTCGCCTGACGCCACGCGTTCTTCGATCTCGCGGCGCTCCTTGCCCTTGGTGCGTCCGGTGAGAACCTCGACGGTGATGCCCGCCGCATTGGCGAGTTTGGAGATAGTGGCGAAATGCTGGCGGGCGAGGATTTCGGTCGGGGCCATCAGCACCGCCTGTCCGCCGGCCTCCACTGCGGTCGCCATGGCCATCAGCGCCACCAATGTCTTGCCCGCGCCGACATCGCCCTGCAGCAGCCGCAACATGCGGTCTTCGCCGGCCATGTCGCTGAGGATATCCTTCACCGCAGCACTCTGGCTTGCGGTCAGCGAGAAGGGCAGCTGCGACAGGATTTTTGCGGCGATATCACCCTTGGCACGGATCGGCTGGCCAGCCACCTTGCGCAGCCGCTGGCGCACCAGTGCCAGTGACAGCTGTCCGGCAAGGAATTCGTCATAGGCCAGCCGCCTGCGCGCCGGAGCTTGCGGATCGATATCGGCGCTGTCGCGCGGGTCGTGCAATTCGCGGAAGCTTGAGGCGACATCGCCGAAGCCCTGCCTCGTCTTCAGTGTCTCGTCGATCCATTCGGGAAAGACCGGCAGCTTTGAAAGCCCGCCTTCGATTGCCTTGCGCAGCACCTTGGCAGACAGCCCGGCGGTCATGGGATAAACGGCTTCCACCAAAGGCAGGTTTTCCGCCTCTGATAGCTTCACCATGAAATCCGGATGCACCATCGAGGCGCGGCCGTTAAACCAGTCCACCTTGCCGCTGACGAGAACCTCTTCGTCCACTGGCAGGGCCTTGGACAGCCAGTCACCCTTGGCGCGGAAGAAGGTCAGCGCCAGTTCGCCGGTCTCGTCATGCATGAAGACGCGATAGGGCGCGTTGCGGTTTCCCGGTGGCGGCGGCTGATGGCGGTCAACGCGTCCCTGAATGGTGACAATGGCGCCGGGGGCCGCCAGCGCAATGCCGGGGCGATTGCGTCGGTCGATGACGTTGGATGGCGCGTGAAAAAGGAGATCGATGACGCGGGTGTCGTCGGCGCTTTCCCGGCTCAATAGCTTGGCCAGAAGATCGGCAAGCTTCGGCCCCACACCGGCAAGGGTGGAGACGGAGGCAAACAGCGGATCGAGAATGGCCGGGCGCATGGGTCAGCAAAATCGGGGAAGGGGACGCGTTATGCAAGACTTGGGGGCTGACAAAGGCGGGTTATCACCGGCAGATTTTCACTGCCGTGGCATTATTTCGATAAAAACCGGTTCCCAAGCGTTCGCCTCCTGTTCTATAGGAGGTCGCAGTCAACATCCTGTTGAATAGCCAACCGAAAGGTGAATGCGATGACTGGACTGGTGCGCACGAGTGCCGACCTTGATCCGAGACGCCGGCGGATACTTTACCGCTGCTGGCACCGGGGCATTCGCGAGATGGATCTGGTGCTCGGGCAATTCGCGGAAGACAATATTGCCGGGCTTTCCGATGATCAGCTCGACGAACTCGAGATCATCATGGCGGAAGAGGATAACGACCTCGTCCAGATGGTGACAGGCGCGCAGCCGGTGCCGGAAAAATTCCGCACACCGTTGTTTGAAAAGATCGCCTCCTACCGTCCCGATTTCGATCTCGTCACCGCCGAAACCCTGAAGGCCTGAAACATGATAGCCGGATTCGATGCAAAGCTGGTGATGTCGGCCGATACGCCGCTGACCATCGGAAATGTGCCTTCCGGCATGGAAGCCCTTTTGCTTGCCGACATGGCGCGGGCAGGCACATCGGTGGCTTACGTGATGTCGGATGGCCAGCGGGTCGCCGATCTCGAACAGATTCTCGGTTTCGTCGCACCTGATATTCCGGTCATGACGCTGCCGGCCTGGGACTGTTTGCCCTATGACCGCGTGTCACCGAGCGCCGACACTTCGGCGCGCCGGCTGGCGGCGCTCTCCGGCCTCATCGCCCACGCGAAAAAGCCGCATCCGGCCATCGTGCTCGTCACCGTCAACGCCATGCTGCAGAAGATGGCGCCGCGGGATATTATCGGCAGCCTCGGCTTCTCGGCGAAGCCCGGCAACCAGATACGCATGGAAGAGATTGCCGCGCGGCTGGAACGCAACGGTTTCGACCGGGTGGCGACGGTGCGTGAAGTGGGCGAATTTGCCGTGCGCGGCGGTATTCTCGATGTTTTCGTTCCCGGTACGGAAGAGCCGGTGCGGCTCGATTTCTTCGGCGATACGCTGGAGAGCATCCGCACCTTCGATCCGGCCAGCCAGCGCACCATTGCCCAGGCGCGTTCGCTCGACTTGAACCCGATGAGCGAAGTGACGCTGACGCCGGATACGATCGGCCGGTTCCGCAAGAACTACCTGTCGCTGTTTGGCGCTGCGACCCGTGACGATGCGCTTTATCAGGCCGTCTCCGAAGGCCGCCGATATGCCGGCATGGAGCATTGGCTGCCGCTGTTTTACGAGAAGCTGGAAACCGCTTTCGACTACCTCGAAGGTTTCCGCATCGTCACCGACCACACAGCAAGGGAAGCCGCGAAGGAACGCTCCAAGCTGGTGCTTGATTATTACGAGGCGCGCCGGGCTTCCGGTGAAACCAAGGGTTCGACGCAGGGCGCGCCCTACAAGCCGGTATCGCCGGGACAGCTTTATCTCGATGGCAAGAGCTTCGATGCCCTGCTCGCCGGCGTCAATGCGGTGCGGCTGACGCCCTTCAATGAACACGATAGCGAAGGCCACCCCGTCGCAACGCTCGATGCCCATGTCGGGCCGCGCTGGGCGCGTCCGCCAACCGAAGGCGAGAGCGAAGAACGGGTCAATGTTTTCGATCTGGCGGTAAAGCATATTGCGGATCGCCGCGCCAAGGGCTGGAAGGTGCTGATAACAGGCTGGTCGGAAGGTTCGCTCGACCGGTTGTTGCAGGTTTTGAACGAACACGGGCTTGAGAACATCAAGCCGGTGACATCGCTGAAAGAGGTGGAAAAGCTCGGCAAGGGTGAGGCGGCCGCAACGGTTCTGAGCCTCGAAGCCGGGTTTGAAACCGGAACGTTGGCGGTCATCGGCGAGCAGGATATTCTCGGCGACCGCATGGTGCGGCGCTCGAAACGCCGCAAGCGCGGCGCGGATTTCATTTCCGAAGTGGCGGGTCTGGACGAGGGGTCGCTGGTTGTTCACGCCGAACACGGCATCGGCCGTTTCGTCGGCTTGCAGACCATCGAGGCGGCGGGTGCGCCGCGTGCATGTCTCGAACTGCATTATGCCGACGACGCCAAGCTGTTCCTGCCGGTCGAAAACATCGATCTTCTTTCCCGTTACGGTTCCGATGCGGCGGAAGCGACGCTCGACAAGCTGGGCGGCGGCGCATGGCAGATGCGCAAGGCCAAGCTCAAGAAGCGCCTGCTCGACATGGCCGATGAGCTCATCCGCATCGCGGCCGCGCGTCTGGTGCGTCATGCGCCGGCCTTGATTGCGCCGGACGGGCTTTACGACGAATTTGCCGCCCGTTTCCCCTATGACGAGACCGAAGACCAGCTGAACGCCATCGAGGCGGTGCGCGAGGATCTCGGTGCTGGCCGGCCGATGGATCGCCTCATCTGCGGTGACGTTGGTTTCGGCAAGACCGAAGTGGCGCTGCGCGCCGCCTTCCTTGCCGCCATGAACGGCGTACAGGTGGCGGTGGTGGTGCCGACCACGCTGCTTTCCCGCCAGCATTTCCGCACGTTTTCCGAGCGGTTTCGTGGATTGCCGATCCGGGTGCAGCAGGCCTCGCGCCTCGTCGGGTCGAAGGAACTGACGCTGACGAAAAAGGAAGTGGCCGATGGCAAGACGGATATCGTCGTCGGCACCCATGCGCTGCTTGGCGCGGGCATCAGCTTCGCCAATCTTGGCCTGCTGATCATCGACGAAGAGCAGCATTTCGGCGTCAAGCACAAGGAACGGCTGAAGGAACTCAAAAGCGACGTGCATGTGCTGACGCTGTCAGCCACGCCCATTCCGCGCACGCTGCAACTGGCGATGACAGGTGTGCGTGAGCTGTCGCTCATCACCACGCCGCCTGTCGATCGCATGGCGGTACGCACCTTCATTTCGCCCTTCGATCCGCTGGTGATCCGCGAAACGCTGATGCGCGAACATTATCGTGGCGGCCAGAGCTTTTATGTCTGCCCGCGGCTTGCCGATCTCGCCGATATCCATGCTTTCCTGCAATCGGATGTGCCGGAGCTGAAAGTGGCCGTGGCGCATGGCCAGATGGCGGCGGGCGAACTCGAAGACATCATGAACGCCTTTTACGACGGCAAATATGATGTGCTGCTGTCGACCACCATCGTCGAATCCGGCCTCGACGTGCCGACCGCCAATACGCTGATCGTGCACCGCGCCGATATGTTCGGTCTCGCACAGCTTTACCAGCTGCGTGGCCGTGTTGGCCGCTCCAAGGTGCGCGCCTTCGCGCTGTTTACCCTGCCGGTCAACAAGGTGCTGACGACGATGGCGGAACGGCGGCTGAAGGTGCTGCAATCGCTCGATACGCTGGGGGCCGGTTTCCAGCTGGCGAGCCACGATCTCGATATTCGCGGTGCGGGCAATCTGCTCGGTGAGGAACAGTCCGGCCATATCAAGGAAGTCGGCTTCGAGCTTTACCAGCAGATGCTGGAAGAGGCCGTTGCCGAGGTGAAGGGCGACGAAGAGGTACGCGACAGCGGCTGGTCGCCGCAGATATCGGTCGGCACCTCCGTGATGATCCCGGAAGATTACGTTCCTGACCTGCATCTGCGCATGGGCCTTTACCGCCGTCTCGGCGAGCTTGCCGATATCAGCGAGATCGACGGTTTCGGCGCGGAGATGATCGACCGTTTCGGCCCGTTGCCGAAAGAGGTGCAGCATCTCCTCAAGATCGTCTACATCAAGTCGCTCTGCCGTGTTGCCAATGTCGAGAAGGTGGATGCCGGGCCGAAGGGCGTGGTGCTGCAATTCCGCCACAAGGAATTCCCGAACCCGGCGGCACTCGTGTCCTATATCGGCAAGCAGGGCTCCATGGCAAAGATCCGGCCCGACCACAGCCTGTTCCTGACCCGCGATCTGCCGACGCCGGAAAAGCGTCTGGCGGGCGCGGCGATGATCATGACGCAGCTGGCGGAGCTGGCGCGGTCGTAGATTTGAGCTTTCCGGGGCGGGCATTGGTCATACGGCGTGTGTCGCTTTACCCCCCTCTGCCCTGCCGGGCATCTCCCCCTCAAGGGGGGAGATCGATCTGCGGCTAGGTTTCGACCATCACAACGGTCGAGGATGAGGTGGCGCGAGAGCGTCTTGCCGATCTCCCCCCTTGAGGGGGAGATGCCCGGCAGGGCAGAGGGGGGTAAGTCCCAAGCATCTTCGGTCCGCCGTCAATCAACAAGCTCCCGAAAGCCAACACCTAAAGCACATCCAGACAAACCAACATCGAAACCTCCGACATCCATCTGCTTTATGAACCTCCCAGCCCCGGAGGCTCCGCAAACATTACCGGGATGTAATGAAACGGACATGCGCCGGTAGCTTCGGCGGGCGTAGTCTTGTTTTCATCTCCTGCATTACGCTCAATATGATGCGTGAGTGGGAAGACGAAGGAGCAAGACAATGTGGACCAGGATGAACAGGTTCGCCTCCGCAGGTCTGGTTGCTTTGACAATTGCGGGCACCACAATTGCCACCACCAACCAGGCGGAAGCACGCAACCACTTTGGACACGGGCATGGCGGCGGCGGCATTGCCGCAGGTATCGCCGGAGCGATTATCGGTGGCGCCATCGTCGCCGGGGCGCGGCATTCCTATGGCGGCCCGTATTATGGAGAGCCTTTTTACGGCCCGCCGGTTTATGGCCCGCCGGTGATCTATCAGCCGGCCTATCCGCGCTGCCACGTCGTCTGGCGACAGAATGGCTGGGGCGACATGTATCGGGCCAGGGTCTGCGACTAGGTCGTGAAATCCGACAGGCGCAATGACCCACGCGACGCGGAAAGCGAGAGGCAGCTTCCGGCCTTTGGCCGGTAGCCGACGACGCTCTGTTCAATGTCAGTGTCTCCCTCTCCACTGGGCTGGCGTCACACCTTCCCAGCTTCGAAACGCCCGATAGAACGAGCCGGTGTCCTGGAAACCCAGCAGGAAGGCTATCTCTTCAATTCCATTACGCTTGTCTGAAAGCAGGTCGCGGCCGAGTTCCTGCCGTGCCTGCTCAATGAGCGCTCGATAGTTCGATCCCTGTTCGGTAATACGACGCTGCAGGGTTCTTTCGCTCATGCCGAGTTCACGCGCCACCTCGGAAATCTCCGGCTTGCCGCTTGCGATGCGGCGTTTGATCAGAATCTTGACCTGCTCCGGCAACGAGGATTGCGCCTCGATCTCGCCAAGGGAGGCCGCAAGTGCGGGCTCCAGTATAGCCAGCAGTTCTGGATTATGCCCGGCAAAGGGAAGATCGAGATCGTCGCGTTTCAGCACCATGGCATTCTGCGGACAGCCGGTGCGGATGGGTGCATTGAAATAACTCCGATGGACGTCGGAAACAGGTGCACGGCGAATCATCTCCACTCGAACCGGGGTGACGTGTCTGCCGGTGCCCCGCCGCCCCAGTTCGAGAAGGGCGGCGAAAGTGACGTCGGCCGCAGCATCCGGCTCGGCCTCGTCGGTGTGCAACCATCTTACGGCGATCCGGGCCTCGCCGCCGCTTTCCGTTACCGAAAGCTCTTCAGGGGTGCAAAGTCGCTTGAAGCGGGCCAGCCGGCGCAGCCCGTCGCGATAGTCGCGGGCGAAGAAGGCTGACATGGTGGCGGGTGGATGCATCGCTGTGTCTGTCTCGACCGTCATCCGGAGGCCGATGGCCGAATCCTGCGACAGGGCCTCGACCGCCCGCCACAGGTCGAAATATTGCGCCGTGGTCAACCATGCATCCGGGGCGATGTGCAGCGTTGCGGGAAGCTTCGCCTGCCGCAGCAGGGCCGGAGCTGGCAGCCCCATCCGCTCCGCCGCCCGCCAGAAAGCCTGGGGCAGCCTGCACCTGTCGCTCAAATCCCTGCTCATGATCCGACCTCCGACCTTCTTTCTACATCTGGCTTCTGATCAGTCTGTCGAAGGCCCGGTCTCCGAACCATTTGCGCACGCCGATCATCAGCCGGGCGTATTTGCCGGCCGCATAACGTGTCTTCGGGCGGGCGGACCTGACCGCCTTGCTCACCACGTCGGCAATGACCTCGGGATCGGTGCCCATACCCTTACCGTAGCTTCGGTCCATGGAAGCCGCAACGCTCTGCGCCATCTTCGCATAAGGGCCGTTTGCCGAGCGTTCGAGGAGACCCTGCGCTGCGGCCGCACCGAAACCGGTCTCGATCAGGCCCGGTTCGATCACCACGACGCGGATGCCGAATGGCTCGGCTTCCAGCCGCAGACTGTCCGACCAGCCTTCCAGCGCGTGTTTGGTCGCGTGATACCAGGCACCCAGAACGGTGTAGATCTTGCCGCCCATCGAGGTGATGTTGACGATCGTGCCTTTGCCCCTTGCGCGCATGGCCGGCATAAGGAGCTGTGTCAGACGGGCGGTGCCAAAGACGTTGACCTCGAACTGGTAGCGCGCCTCGTCGAGCGGGATCTCCTCGACCGGGCCGTAGAGCCCGTAGCCTGCGTTGTTCACCAGCACGTCGACGCCACCGGATCGTGCGGTAATCGCGGCGACAGCGGCGACGATGTCCTCGTCGCTTGAGATGTCCATGCGCAGCGCAATCGCGCCAAGCTTTTCCAGGTCCGTCATCCTGTCGATGCTGCGCGCGGCGACATAGACGAGATAGCCATCGGCGACCAGGCGTTTGGCGATGCTTTTGCCCATGCCGGATGATGCGCCGGTAACGAGGGCGGTCGGTTGGGTTCGTATGTTCATGTCGGCACCTCTTGCTCTTGGAGAGTGCCAACATAAGTCGCGCATCGTGCCATCGCAGTGGCGGAACACGCCATATTTATGGTGCAAGCCGCCAGGTCTCGTCTTTCAAACCTATGAGGGGCAAACTTATGAGGGATTTTCCGGCGTGATGCCAACGGCAACGTTCTGGTCGGTGGCAGCGATCGAAGCGGGCAGCGGCACCTTTCTCTGCTTCTCGCGGATCAGCGTCAACAGGCCGGAGCCGACGATGAGGGCTATGCCGACGAGCATCCATCCGTCGATACGGTCGCCGAAAATCAGGTAACCGAACAGGATGGCCCAGAGCATCTGGCTATATTGCGTCGGGCCGATCATGGCAGCGGGCGCATATTGGGCGGCATACATGACCAGTACGTTGCCAAGCGCGCCGAGCAGGCCATATCCCGCCAGCAGCAGCCATTGCTCGCCGGCTGGCATGACAAAAGTCGGCACCATGGCGATGCCGCTTATGGTGAGACAGCCGAGCACACCGGCACCATAAAGCGAGACATTCTTTTCCGACGGTCCCATGGCGCGGAAGATGACGATGCTGAGTGCACCGCTGAAGCCGCCGATGATGGCGCCGAGATGGCCGATGCCGAGTTCGCGGAAGCCCGGCCGCAGGATGACCAGCACGCCGAGGAAACCGATGATGACGGCTGACCAGCGCTTGATGCCCACCTGTTCCTTCAGGAATACCACCGACATGATGGTGACGAAGGAAGGGAGCAGGAAGATCAACGCAAAGGCTTCCGCCATGGAAAGATGGGTGAAGGCGGTCACGCTGCCGACTGCGCCGGTGCCGGCGGCAAAAAGCGGATGATCCACAAGGGGCGGTTCGTCGTTCTGACGATATCCACCCAGCGGTCGTTGCGCTTGCGGATGAAGGGCAGGGCGGCAAAGCCGAACAGGGCGCCGAAGAAGGCCGATTCGATCGGCGAAATCTGGCCTTCTATGAGTTTAACGCTCGCATCGCTCCATGCGTAAGCAGCGAAGGCGGCAAAGGCAAGCAGAATGCCTTTCAGGGTCTGGTCGGACACGGGAAAACACCAACAGTTTATCGGTTAGGGTAAGCTGCCGGTGGTTCGACCGTCAGTTCATCGACTTATGCTCGTCCGCCTTGATTTTTGCAATATCCCGCAGTGCAGCAATCAGGACATCAGGCGTTTGCGCACCGCTGATGGCGTATTTCTGGTCGAGGATGAAAAACGGCACGCCGGCGACGCCCATTTGCTGCGCCGCATCAATTTCGGCGACAACCGTATCCTTGTCCGCATCGGATGCCAGAAGCCGCGCCACCACCTTGGCGTCCATGCCCGCCTTTTCGGCGATATCGGTCAGCACGGCGTGATCGCCGATGTTGCGGCCTTCCTCGAAATTCGCCTTGAACAGACCGGTGACGATCTTTTCCTGAACGTCGCGGCCTTCCGAATGGGCCCAGAGCGACAGGCGGTGCGCATCGAGCGTGTTCGGGCCGATCTTGATCGCATCGAAATCATAGTGGATGCCGACTTCCTTGCCGAGCTGCACCAGCGTGACATGCGCCTGCTCCAGACGCTCCTTGCCGAGCTTTTCCTCAAGGGCGGCCTTCTGGTCGACGCCCTCAGGCGGATAATCCGGATTGAGGCGATAAGGACGCCAGTTCACGTCGACGCTGATCTCGTCCTGCACCTCGGCAATGGCAAGATCGAGCCTTGCCTTGCCAAGATAACACCAGGGGCAGACCATATCCGATACGACGTCGATAACGATGCGTTCCATGGTTTCATCTTCCCTTGTCTGGACCGGTTATTGCGCCCGCGCATCCCACCAGGTCTGTTTCTGATTGCCTGATATCGGGGTGATATCCGGGCGGTCGATATATTTCCAGCGGGCGATCCATTGCGCACCGATGTAATAGAGCGGAATGACGTAGTGACCGGCAACCAGCAAACGGTCGTAGCCGCGCACGGCTGCCTGGAAATCTTCCGTCGAACGGGCCTGCAGCAGGGCCTCGATCATCCGGTCTATATCGGGACTGGCGACCCCCGCATAGTTGAAGCTGCCCTGCGCGTCGCGTGACAGCGAACTCCAGCGATTGAGCTGCTCCGCCCCGGGCGAAAGCGAGGAGGGCAGGGAGCGGATGATCATGTCATAATCGAAACTGTTCGAACGGGCCTGATATTGACCGTCATCGACCGAGCGGATGCCCATGGCGACGCCGATGAGGTTGAGCGAGCGTTGATAGGCAAGCGCGATGCGCTCCTGCGCCGGGTTCTGCGTCATGATCTCGAAGGCGAGCTGACGGCCATTGGCATCGGACATTTTTCCGTTCTTGATGCTGTATCCGGCCTCTTTCAGCTTATCGACGGCCAGTTTCAGCACCTTGCGGTCCGCACCGGTGCCATCGGTGGTGGGCATGGCGTAGGTTCCCGCCAAAAGCTCCGGCGGCATGGTTTTCGCCGCATCGCCCAGCAGTGCAAGCTCGCGCGCATCTGCGGCATTGCCGAAGGCGCCGAGCGGCGAATTCTGCCAGTAGCTCTGCGTGCGCTTGAAGGCGCCACCGAGGATATTGCGGTTCATCCATTCGAAATCGAGGACATAGGACAGGCCCTCGCGCACCTTTTCATCGGCAAAGACGGCGCGGCGGGTGTTGAACACCAGGCCGAACATGCCGGAAGGCAGCTGCGGCTGGAACACATCCTTGACGATATCGCCACGATGCACGGCCGGGAAATTGTAAGCCTGCCCCCAATGCGAGGTATCGGAGGTGCCGTTGATGGCGTCGCCTTCCGGGTAAATGTCGATATCGCCCTTCTTGAAGGCCTCGAACATGGTGGTGACCTGAAGGAAATAGGTGACGGTTATCTCGTCATAATTCTCAAAGCCAACCTTGCTCGGAATATCCTTGCCCCAATAGTCCGGGTTCCGCTCCCAGGTGATTCGTTCTCCCGGCCGCAGGGTCTTGATTCGGTATGGACCCGAGCCGACGACCGGCCCGAGACCCGCCTGTTCGAATTTTTCCGGATCGATCGCATGTTTCGGCAAAATGGGGGTTGAGGAGGCGAGAATAAGCGGCGTTTCGCGGTTTGCCTTCTCATTGAAGGTGAAACGCACGCCGTGATCGCCGACTTTTTCCAGCTTCGCCACGCCGTCCAGACGGCTGTTGAAGGGCGGGCGGCCTTTTTCCTTCAGGAGATTGAATGTGAAGATCACGTCGTCAGGCGTTACCGGCTCGCCATCCGACCATTTCGCCTTCGGATTGATGTTGAACTGGATGAAGCTGCGCTCCTCGTCCCACTCTGCCGTTTCAGCCAGCAGGCCGTAGAGACTGAAGGGTTCGTCGGTGGAGCGCTGCATCAGCGGTTCGTAGAGCAGGTTGCCGAATTCCGGGTCCCAGACGCCGCGCGCGGTGGTGCGCATTCCCTTGAGAACGAAGGGATTGAGGCTGTCGAAGGTGCCGACGACGCCATAGGAGATGCGGCCGCCTTTTTTGACGTCCGGATTGACGTAAGGGAAGTGCCGGAAATCAGCCGGCAGTGCCGGTGTGCCGTGCATGGAAATGCCGTGAAGCGGCTGCGCCTGGGCGCTCCCGGCGGGAAGCAGGGATGAGCCCAAAAGAAACAATGCGGGGATGAGGGCCGCAAGGTTGCGCATGTTATTATCCTGTCTCAACTGTCCGTCCGATTTGTCATGATGATCGGTTTATCGTCATGATTTGGCTTTTTCGTTATGATTCTGGCAAATATGTAGCACAGGCCCTTGGCGGGACCCATGCGAGGGTGGGAAATCTTGGCCCACCTCAAGAAAAAGTTAAAGAAGTGCTGGATATCGCCGCGATCGGCATGTAACAGGGTGGCCGGAAGAGACGGGTCACGCATTTGCCTCATTTAAACGACAGTTGAACGGGCAGAAGGATACCGCCATCGGCGAACAGGATCTTAGCGGTTCTGTTCTGGCAGACATTCAGGAGACGGAACTCTTATGATGCAAAAGGCAAACACATTCACCCGGACGGCTCTGTCCGCTCTGGTCCTTTCTCTCGGCGCAGTGTCCGCTCCGGCCATCTCGCAGGCACAGGATGCTGCTCCCGCCGCTCAGGGCGCCGGCGCTCCGCCGCTCGGCTGGTTCAAGACCTGCTCCAAGCAGGAAGACAACGATGTCTGCGTCGTGCAGAACGTGGTTCTTGCCCAGAACGGCCAGATGATCACCGCTGTCGGCCTCATCACCGTTGAAGGCAAGGTCAACCGCAAGCTGCTGCAGGTTTCCGTTCCGACCGCGCGTCTCGTTCCTCCGGGCGTGATGATGCAGATCGATGGCGGCAAGGGCCAGAAGCTCGATTACGCCGTTTGCCTTCCCGACAAGTGCACGGCTGAAGTGCCGCTGACGGATGCCATGATCGCTTCCCTGAAGAAGGGTAGCGAGGTGGTCTTCACCTCCATCAACTTCCGCCGCGCGCCGAACCCGATCAAGATCGCACTCTCCGGTTTCACCGGTGCTTACGACGGTGCTGCCATCACCCAGTCGCAGCTGGCCGAAAGCCAGCGCAGCCTGCAGGAAGGCATGCAGAAGAAGGCCGAAGAGGCTCGCAAGAAGCTGGAAGCCGCTCAGGACGCCGCCAAGACCGCGCCGAAGCCCTGATCGCTTCACCAGCGTCAAGAATGACAAAACCGGTCTGGCGACAGACCGGTTTTTTTTATGCCCTGGGAGGGGTGGGTATTTCAGGCTTGCGTCAATGCGCCGTCGACATCTTCGGACGCCATTCGCCGTTCGGCGCCTTGTCAAAGATGCGGCCGATATTGGGATTTCTAAGCGGCGTCTCGTTTTCGTCGTGGACGAGGTTCTGCTCGGAAACATAGGCGACATATTCCGTCTCCTCGTTTTCGGCCAGAAGATGATAGAAGGGCTGGTCGCGATCCGGCCTGATATCGGCGGGAATGGCGTTCCACCATTCTTCGGTATTGGCATATTCCGGGTCCACGTCGATGACCACGCCGCGGAACGGAAACACCTTGTGGCGGACGATCTCGCCAAGCGTGAATTTTGCGTCTCTTTGTTTCATGGCATGAACTTCCTTTCCCACTAATAGTTGGGGGCGGAATGCGAAATATCAAGGGCTAGGGGTATCCCGCCCGTATTGCCGTCCCGCCGCTCACGCCCTTCGCCCGATTGGCGCGGTGGCGATGACCACACCGCCGGTGACCAGCACGATGCCGATGGCGTGATAGGTCTCGAAGCTCTCCCCAAGGAAAAACGTTGCCATGATGATCGAGACCGGCGGCATCATATAAAGTGTGATGCCGGCCGTGGCCGGGCCGAAAACGCGCACCGTATGGGTGAAGCAATAAAAGGCGAGCAGCGAGGCGAAAAGAATGATGCCGCCGATCTTCGCCCAGGCCATCGGTGTCGCCGGCAGCATTCCGCCCTGCGCCAGTTCGAGAGCCGCCGGCGGCAGCAGCACCAGCGCGCCGGACAGCGCAATCAGGCCGAAAAGGCTGAAGGAGGCCATCTGCCGGGCTGCCGGATCGCGCAGCAGCAGCGAATAGATCGCAAAGGCGATGGCTGCCGTGAGGATCGCGAAATCACCGATGTTGAAATTCATGTGCCACAGAGCGGACATATCACCCTTGAGCACGATGGCCGCCACGCCGGCAAAGGCGATGATCATGCCTGCCACTTCGAGCTTTCTGATGCGCCGGCCCTGAAAGATGCGCTGGAACAGGATGATGAACAGCGACGATGTCGTGTAGATCAGCGTACCGTTGGCAGCCGTCGTCATGGTCAGGCCCCAATAGACCACGCCGCCGCAGATGCCCATGCCGAGAATGCCGAGAACGAGCCACAGCAGCGTTTTGTGGCGCAGGAACGCTAGGCAGTTGCGCCAGTCGGCAATCATGAAGGGCGCGATGATGAGGGTCGATCCGATCCAGCGGATGAAGGCGGCGATGAAGGGTGAGACCTCGCCGACGACGCCGCGACCGAAAATGACGTTGCTGGAGAAAAAGAACGGCACAGCCAGAAAGATGAGCCAGTCCGTAAGGCGGGTTTGCTGAGAGGCTGGCTTGTTCGACATCGTTCGCGATATGGCTGGGCTTCAAAAGAAAACGGCGGCCTCCGGAGAGGCCGCCAGACTGGAGTGGACACCTTGCAGAGCGTCCGGATTACGACTTAGGCCGAGTAGTACATGTCGAATTCGACCGGATGCGGGGTCATTTCGAAACGCATGACTTCCTGCATCTTCAGTTCGATGAACGAGTCGATCTGGTCGTCGTCGAATACGCCGCCGGCGGTCAGGAACTTGCGATCCTTGTCGAGGCTTTCCAGCGCTTCGCGCAGCGAACCGCAGACGGTCGGGATCTTCTTCAGTTCCTTGGCGGGAAGGTCGTAAAGGTCCTTGTCCATCGGCTTGCCGGGGTGGATCTTGTTCTTGATGCCGTCAAGGCCGGCCATCAGCATGGCCGCAAAACCGAGATAGGGGTTCTGGGTCGGATCCGGGAAGCGGACTTCGACGCGCTTTGCCTTCGGGTTGGAGCCGAAGGGGATACGGCAGGAGGCCGAACGGTTGCGGGCGGAATAGGCCAGCAGAACCGGCGCTTCATAACCCGGCACCAGACGCTTGTAGGAGTTGGTGGTGGGGTTGGTGAAGGCGTTGATGGCCTTGGCGTGCTTGATGATGCCGCCGATGTAGAAGAGGCAGTTTTCAGACAGGCCGGCATATTCGTCACCAGCGAAGGTCGGCTTGCCGCCCTTCCAGATCGACTGGTGCACGTGCATGCCCGAGCCGTTATCGCCGAAGATCGGCTTCGGCATGAAGGTTGCCGTCTTGCCATAGGCATTGGCGACCTGGTGCACGACGTACTTGTAGATCTGCATCTTGTCGGCGCTGGAGACCAGCGTATCGAACTTCACGCCCAGTTCGTGCTGCGCTGCAGCCACTTCGTGGTGGTGCTTTTCAACAACGACGCCCATTTCAGCCAGAACCGTCAGCATTTCTGAGCGCATGTCCTGCAGGCTGTCGATCGGCGGAACCGGGAAGTAGCCGCCCTTGACGCGCGGACGATGGCCGAGGTTGCCGGTTTCGTAATCCGTGTCGTCGTTGGACGGCAGTTCGGACGAATCCAGCTTGAAACCGGTATTGTAGGGGTCTGCCTTGTACTTCACGTCGTCGAAGACGAAGAATTCAGGCTCGGGGCCGACGAAAACGGTGTCGCCGATGCCGGATGCCTTGAGGTAAGCTTCGGCCTTCTTGGCTGTGCCGCGCGGGTCGCGGTTATAGGCTTCGCCCGAGACCGGGTCGAGAATGTCGCAAAGGACGACCAGGGTGGACTGGGCAAAGAACGGGTCGATGTGGGCGGTAGCCGGATCGGGCATCAGCACCATGTCGGACTCGTTGATGGCCTTCCAGCCGGCGATCGAGGAGCCGTCGAACATGACGCCATCGGCGAACATGTCTTCGTCCACGCACACCACATCCATGGTGACGTGCTGCAGCTTGCCCTTGGGGTCGGTAAAGCGCAGGTCCACGAACTTGATGTCGTTATCCTTGATCTGCTTCAAGATATCGTTTGCGGTCGTCATTTAAACGTTTTCCTTGAGTGTGATGATGACGAGGTGAAAACCCAAGCCTCCCCGGCCCGGGACCTTCTTGATTATATGGCGTCCACGCCTGTTTCACCGGTACGGATGCGGATGACTTCCTCGATATTGGAAACGAAAATCTTTCCGTCGCCGATACGTCCGGTCTGGGCCGCATTGCGGATCGCCTCAATGACGGCTTCCGCATTTTCGTCCGCCAATACGACTTCGACTTTCACTTTCGGCAGAAAGTCCACGACGTACTCCGCACCGCGGTAAAGTTCCGTGTGGCCCTTCTGACGACCAAAGCCTTTTGCTTCCGTGACCGTGATTCCCTGAAGTCCGACTTCCTGAAGGGCTTCCTTCACTTCATCGAGCTTGAAAGGCTTAATGATCGCTTCGATCTTTTTCATGAGAAAATATCTCTCCGCTTCTCCCGTTAAAGCAGGTAACTCCCGCTCTGCCACAAGAATGCACGTATTGTGCCAGATCGGAAGCGGGCTTGAAGAAAAAACTTCGCCCGCTCGGCTTTCCGGCACAAAATGCATTCGCTTTTGGCGGTTTTCCGGCGAATTTCTCTCGAAAATCCGAAAAATCCATCTGCATTTCTGTTGATTTGTATTATTTTAGCGATCTCTTATATTTTGAGTTTCAGTACGCGTGTTTTGCTGGTCTGTTTATATTTTATGCATTTGACTATTATTCGGTCAGCGCGATCTGCTTATTTTTGTATCGATTGCCTTTCCGGCGTTTTGAAGGGATGATCGGTCCATGACATCCCTTTCGCAGCTCTTCCTGATCGACCCGGTTGTGATGGCCCGCATCGATGCGGCGGCCGGGCAGTCCGGCATTCCACTATATGACCTGATGGAGCGGGCGGGGCAGGCGGTTGCCGCCTCGGCCCTGCGCCATTATCCACAGGCGCTGCGTTTCGTCGTGCTTTGTGGTGGCGGCAATAATGGCGGAGATGGTTATGTGGCGGCGCGGGTGCTTTTGCGGAGTGGCGCGGCCGTTGCGATTTATCATCTTGGCGATACGGCGGCGCTCAGGGGCGATGCGCGAATGGCATTCGAGCGGAGCGGGGTGACGCCACTGCCGCTTGGCGATTATGTGCCTGTTGGCGGCGACATGGTGATCGACGCGGTTTTCGGGGCTGGCCTGTCGCGTGATATTCCAGGCGAACTTGCCGATGTGATCGCGGCGGTGGCAAAGTCGGGCGTGCCTGTGCTTGCCGTTGATCTGCCCTCGGGCCTCTGCGGCCGGCGTGGCGTGCCTCTCGGTGCATCCTTCAGGGCAGATCGAACCGTGACTTTCATGGCGCGCAAGCCCGGTCATCTGCTGATGCCGGGGCGCGAGCTGTGCGGGGTGCTTGAGGTTTTCGATATCGGCATTCCCGCCCGCATCCTCGCTGCCCATGCGGGTTCAATTTCGGAAAACGATCCACTTGTCTGGCGGCATGCCTTGCCGCGCGCCGATATGGAAACGCATAAATTCCGCCGCGGGCATTTGACGGTCTTTGCTGGACCGGCGCATGCGACCGGGGCAAGCCGCATGGCGGCGCTTGCAGCGTTGAAGGCGGGGGCGGGGATCGTGACCGTCGCTGCCCCGCGTGCAGCGCTGGACGTGTTATCGATGACGCTGACGGCGGTTATGAACTCGCCTTTGGACGATGCCGATGATCTGCGGCTGTGGCTGGATGACCGGCGTCACGGTACTTTCGTTCTTGGCCCGGGTTTCGGCGATTTAGAAAAGGCGCGGCAGTTCGTGTCTCTGCTTGGAGACAGGGCGGTCGTGCTGGATGCCGATGTGATCACTGCTTTCAGGGATTGCCCGGAGACCCTGTTCGAGCAGGTTACATCCGGTACGGGCAAATTCGTGCTGACGCCGCATGAGGGCGAGTTTGCGCGGCTGTTTCCCGATCTCGCCGCAGATGCCGGATTGAGCAAGGTCGAGAAGGCGCAGGTTGCTTCGGCGCGCAGCGGTGCGGTGCTGGTCTATAAGGGCGCGGACACGGTGATCGCCGCACCCGACGGCCGGGCGCTGGTCAACACCAATGCGCCGGCGAGCCTTGCGACGGCGGGCTCCGGCGATGTGTTGGCCGGTATTATCGGCGCACTGCTGGCGCAGGGGACCCCCGCCTTTGAGGCCGCTGCCGCCGGTGTCTGGTTGCATGGCGAAGCGGGCCACCGGGCGGGAGACGGCTTGACGGCGGAGGACCTTGCCCATGCGGTCCGGCCGTTTGGGTGAATTTGTCTGATTGTGTTTGCTAGCCGCTGACAGATTCGGTGGTTTAGCAAAGTTCCATCATCCCCACTCCGTCACCCCGGACTTGATCCGGGGTCCAGCGCGATCAAGTCCTTGATCGCGAAAGACTCTTCTCACGGCGCAGACGCGCCGTGGCTGGATGCCGGATCAAGTCCGGCATGACGGAGGAGAGGTTTTTGCTCTGAAACAAGCTCCGTCGCGTTTGCGGCATTCAGCCCGCATTCAATGGGCGGCTTTGCCACCCTGGCTCGCCATTGCCATTCGCGAGGCACTGATCAGCAGCTTGCGTTCGGCGCGTTCCTGCTGCGGTGTGCGATTGTAGATTTCGCGATAACACTTGGAGAAATGCGAGGCCGAGACGAAACCGCAGGCGACGGCGACTTCGACCACCGGCATGGCCGATTGCACGAGTAGGTGACGGGCGCGGTCGAGACGGATTTCGAGGTAATAGCGGGCGGGCGAGCGGCCCATTTCCTGACGGAACAGGCGCTCCACCTGCCGGCGTGACAGATCCGCGGCATCGGCTATGTCAAGCAGCGACAGCGGCTCGGCGAGATTGCCTTCCATCAATTCGATAATCGACAGGACCTTGCTGTTCTGCACGCCGAGGCGGGCGCGCAGCGGCAGGCGCTGGCGGTCGTTGGGGCTGCGCACCCGGTCGGTCAATTGCTGTTCGCAAACGCGGTTGACGAGATTTTCGCCAAAATCCTGGCCGATCAGGCTCAGCATCATGTCCAGCGAGGCCGTGCCGCCGGCGCAGGTGTAGATGTTGCTGTCGACTTCGAAGAGATCGGCATAAACTTCCACCTGCGGAAAGGCTTCGGAAAAACCCGGCAGATTTTCCCAGTGGATCGCACAGCGCTTGCCGTTCAGCAGGCCTGCTTGTGCAAGGATATGGGCGGCGGTACAGAGGCTGCCGATGGCGATGCCGCGATTATAGGCTTCGCGCAGCCAGGCATTGACGGACTTGTTGATGTGCTGGTCCACATCGATGCCCGAACAGATGATGGCCATTTCTGCGCGGTTCTCGCCGCTCACATACCGCCGCTCATCGGCGAGACAGGTGTCGACCTCGAGACAGATGCCGCTTGAAGACATGACCTTCTGGCCATCGAGCGAAGCGATGCGCCATTCATAGGCCTGATAGCCCAACATTCGGTTGGCGATGCGAAGCGTTTCAACCGCTGCGGCGAACGGCAGCATGGTAAATTGCGGAATGAGAAAAAAGACGATTGAGCGTTTCTTCTGGGAGTTTTTGCTCATTTGCCCGTGCTCCGTTGCGAATACGCAATTCCTCCCTTGGAATCGGTCTTCTGGATGTCCTGTTTCCGACATCTTTAACGAAAAATACGCCGTGGAATCGGGCCTGTCAAAAAATCGCTTTTGAAATATGCAAAATTTGCGACAAGCCTTTTAAAAAGGCGTCGTGTCGCATGTAAAACAGGCAGGCTTTTTTACGCCGTTGCCGGAGCGTATTGGCACGGGAAGAGATGGCTCGCAAGTCTCAAAATGGCTGCGAGCCACCGGTCAGAGATCATTTGCGAATGGCACTTGTGCGATAATTGTCTGTGGTCGGCCATCCGATATCCTTCAATGTTTCAGGCGGCAATGCCTCAAGTGCACGCAACATCCGTGCACGACGCCATGATCTGTAGAGAGCAGAAACGTGGCCTGACAGGCGATGAAGCCAGCCACCGGAAGAGGGACGATGCGGAGAGCGGTTCGCCGCCGGGAGATAGTGTATCATGGTCATGTCCTTGATCCTTTCCTGAACCACGATTGATTTGCGCCGTCGATATGCGCCTGGATGTTTCATCAAACAAGAGAATGAATTTCATATCATTCATCAATTATCGGAATGACTGACGGATCGCCTGCCGGCTGCGCCTGGATCCCATAAGGGCAGTTCGGCGCTTCATCACAGCAGAACTTTTTTCCGCCCTGTCATTCGATATCCGGATGGTGCGCGCTTGTTGACATTCAATCAAACGAAATGATATCCATCTATAAATCAAAATATTTGAAGGTGCGTGCCATGACCGTGACTTTCCGCCAACCGCTGCCGTTGCTGGATAACGACATATTGAGAACCTTCGTCGCGATTGCGGAAACGGGAAATTTCTCCACCGCCGCGGAAGTGGTGTTCAGGACGCCCTCGGCCGTTTCCATGCAGATCAAGAAGCTTGAGGAACAGTTGAAGACGACATTGTTCCTGCGCGATGCCCGCTCGGTAACATTGACCGCGCATGGCGAGACGCTGCTGACCTATGCGCGCCGCATGATCGCGCTCTCCAATGAAGCCGTGTCGCGTTTCGTCATGCCCGAGCTCTCCGGTGTGGTGCGTCTCGGCGCGCCGGAGGATATCGGCGAGCGTGGCCTGCTGCCAGGCATTCTCAAGCGCTTTGCCGAGGCTTTCCCCGGCATCATGATCGACGTCACCATCGATTCCAGTTCCAATCTCTACAAGCGCATGGACGAGCAACGGCTTGATCTGGCCCTCGTCAACTGCGCCTCGCATCCGCTCAGGGATACGGGCGAGGTGCTTATGCGCGAACGCCTCGTCTGGGCGGGTGCGAAATGCGGCACGGCTTATCTGCGCGATCCGCTGCCGATTTCGATCTGGGAAGAAGGCTGCATCTGGCGTTCGGAGGCGATCAATTCGCTTGAGAGGCGCGGGCGCAATTTCCGGGTGGCTTATCTCAGCGGTCATACGATGGCGCAGCGCGCGGCGATTGCCGCCGATCTTGCCATCGCGCCTTTGCCGCGATCCTATGTGTTGAACGACATGGTCATTCTGGGCGACAAGGAAGGCCTGCCGGAACTTGGCTGTTTCGATATCCGCCTGATCATGGGCGACAAGGCGTCACGTCCGGTGCTTGCTGTGGCGGAGAGCATTCGCAGCGCCTTTGTCGAGGTTGCCAAGGCGGCGTGACATGGCCAGGCCTGCGCGGTCTCAAAGCCGGGCGCGCGGGCAGGCATGTTTCAGACCGCGACGGAATCCGGTGATGCCGAACGGTCTGCAACGCCCGTTTGCCAGCTTCCGCGATTGACCAGCCAGTCGGCCGAATTCTGCAGGCCACCAAACGGAAAGACGTGAATTTGCCGGATCGGCCCTTGCGGATTGGCCTGCCAGTGCCGCTCGATCGGTCCGACGACGCTTTCCGGCGAATGGCCCTTGGCCAGCGTCGTGAGCGAGAGCGCGTTTTTCTTCAGATAGGCGATGGAATTGCCGACACCGCAAAGTGCTGCATATTTCAACAGCGTCGTGATCTTCGCCGGGCCGGAAACGCCGATATGCACCGGCAGATCGATGCCTGATGCGGCAAGCCCTTCCGCCCAGGCGATGAAACGGGCTGCATCGAAACCGAACTGGGTGACGATGCGCATCGTCGCATCGCTTCTTTGCGCAAAATCACGCTTCAGCCGCAGCGCGGCAATTGCCGTCTCCTCGCTGAAATCCGGGCTGCCTTCGGGATGGCCGGCGATGGCGATCTGGCTTATTCCATAACGGTCGAAAATGCCGGTGGACAGCATATCCATGCTGGACGCGAAGGGGCCGGCCGGCCTGTCGACGCCGCCGCCGACAACCAGCACATCCGATACGCCGGCTTCGCCCGCCAGCCGCTTCACCTGCTCTTCAAACTCTGCGCGTGACGGGATGCGTCGCGCCGCAAGATGCGGCACGGGCTCATAACCGAGATCGCGCAGATGTCTTGCTGCATCGACAAGCTTCACCTGCGAGGCTGTGCCGGTGTCGGTCAGATAGACGCGCACGCCCTGCGGAAAGAGACCGGCAAGACTTGCCGGGCCAAGCACCTGTGCGGGTGAGGCTTCGATGGAGGCGGGGATGATGGAGGAGGCGGAAATGTCGGGCAATTTGTGCATGGTCCTTTTAATTATCATGCATCTTTTTTTCGGTGCCGTCTGTGCCTGATGCGGCAATACAGCCCTGCATCTGCGACGAAGCTTCGCAACACGGCGCAGCGCGGGATCACCAGACCCGTTTTGTCAGGCCGTTCCACAGCCAGGTCCAGATCGTCGGCGGAAAGCGCAGTACCGATTTTCCGGGGGAGGGCGGCTGTGGTGCGAGGCTGCCGGATAATGCGTCTTCGACGGCGTTGACGGCGATATCCACCGAGGCTGCGGTGAGAAGCAGCGGATAGGTGGCAATCGTATCTGAGGGCGAGGGTTTCAGCCGTTTTTCGTAAAGCGTGGCGCCGGTATCCACGCCCTTGTCAACCAGATGTACGGTTGCACCGAAGTTGCCGCGGTCTTTTTCCACCAGCGCCCAATACCCGCCCATCTGGCCGCGATAGGCGGGATTGATGCCGGCGTGGAAATTGATGACCGGGCATTGCAGGGCCTGCAGCGTCGCGGGCTTCAAAAGCCGGCAGGAAATGGTGAAAATCGCCGCCGGCTTCAGCAGATTGGCGGCCCTGTGGCATTCCTCGTCGTTCAGCGAGGCAAATTGCGTGACGGGAACGGTATCGCCAAGTTCGGCGGAGAGGCCGTGCTCGGCGATGATCTGATGGCTTCTTTTAACCGTGAAGCGTTTGCCGAGCCGGGAGGCGACCATCGTCGCCAGCTGGCCGGCGGCGACAAACCAGCCGAGCCGACGCGCCCGCCGCCTGAGAATAACCGATTTGCTTTCGGGTTGTTCGACAAAGACGTGAATATCCGGGAAACGGTCGGCCAGCGCGTTGATCATGATATTGGGGTTCACGCCGCCTGCCGTCATCACCAGAAGCCGATTGTTGATGTCAGTCATATCACCCACGGTATTTTCCTCAGCCATGATCCAGGTGTGGAGTTTCCCTCGTGAACTTCAACACCCTGTTAATTTTCATCGACGGGATTTTTTGAAATGCCGCTGGAACCGATTTTCGGGACTCACGTTATTGTGACGCATATCACATCGGCGCTTGCCTTGGACGGCAAGTCATAGGGGAGTTATTTCAATGATTACACGCATTCTTTCGACCGTTTTCGTGGCTCTGTTGACCGTCGTGACGCTCAGCTCTTGCGGCAACACCATTCGTGGCATGGGCCGGGATACGGCGAATGCCGTTGATGCGACGCAGGACGCCGGCCGCAATGTGGACCGCGCTGCCCGCCGCTAAAGGCACTCCCCTTAAATGTTGCGGCGTCACCCTGAAACAGGGGTGACGCCTTTTCTTTGACTGAATTTCCCTGCGAATGTTCCCCTGACGAGAATCACGGGGTGGGCATGAACAGATCGATGAAAAGACTGGCGAAGCTGCTGTTGCCATTGTTGCTGCCGTTTTCGGCGCAGGCTGGCGGGCAGGCGGATTTTTGCAAAAGCATGGACCATGCGGGCGGTCGCTACACTGTGTGCAGTTTCGATCCGGGAAAGAACACCATCCGGATCTATGATCGCGATCACGTTTCCGGGCAGGGATATCGCTCCTTCGCCGACCTGTCCTCCGCGCTCTGGCGGCAGCATATGTTCAGCATCTTCGCCATGAATGGCGGCATGTATCATTCCGACTATTCGCCGGTTGGTCTGTTTGTCGAAAATGGCGTGGAACGTTCGTCGATCAGCACCCGCGGCGGCTGGGGCAATTTTCACCTTCTGCCGAATGGCGTGTTTTATCTGAAAGACACGACGGCCGCCGTGCTGGAGACTGAGGCCTATCTGGCGGCAGACCCCAAGCCGGATTTCGCCACCCAGTCAGGGCCGATGCTGGTGATCGACGGCAAACTGCATCCGCGATTTCTGCCCGACAGCGACAGCCTGAAGCGACGCAACGGCGTCGGCGTCTCCCGCGATGGCATGGTGCATTTCGCCATTTCGGAAAATTCCGTGCGCTTCTACGATTTTGCCACACTGTTTCGGGATGTGCTGGATGCGCCGAACGCACTTTATCTCGACGGCACGATTTCGAGCGTCGACATTCCCGCAATGAAGCGACGCGACACGCTGTTTCCCATGGGGCCGATCATCGCCGTTGTTGACCGGGTGCCGGATTAGATGTTCGCTTTCAGGAGGTTGTCCATTGGCAGCGGACCCGAGGTGCGTGGGGCTCTACCCCCCTCTGTCCTGCCGGACATCTCCCCCTCAAGGGGGGAGATCGGCAAGCGGCATTACCACTGCTTCATTCGCCGAAGATGAGATAGGCGAGACCTTGCCGCAGATCGATCTCCCCCCTTGAGGGGGAGATGTCCGGCAGGACAGAGGGGGGTAAAGCCCTACGCACCTCCGGTCCGTTGCCAATGGAAAACCTCTCGAACGATCACAGCTAGAGCGGGTTTTCGCCCGAAATCCCGCTCCAATCATCATGCTCCAGCCGGAAGATCAGATCGGCGCTTTAGGGTAGGCCTTTTCAAGACCCGCCGATGCGGTCAGCCCTTTGCGGAAGGCCAGATAAGCGGGGTGCTGGCTGGTTTTGGCGGCTTCCGCGAGGCGAATCTGCAGGCGGGCAGGGGCGTTGGTACCGAGCCATTCACCGGCGGCTTCCAGTTTCAGGCTGTTGAGGAAGCGGGCATTGGCCTGCTGGTCGAGATATAGATTGAGGCCGGCCAGCAGGTTTTCATCCTGCAAGGCGTTTTCCATCAGCAACGACACCCATGCCTTGTCCTCGCTTGCAAGCGACGTCAGTTTCGAAGCGACCGTTTCGCGATCGGGAAAAGAGGATGCCTGCTGCATGGAGTGAGTCCCGTTGTCGTTATCCGTCGTCGTTAAAGCAGAGGTGTTGTGCTTTCAAGGCGCGGCGACCGCGGAATAAATTCGACTTTGCCGTGCCGGCGACCAAGGTTTTCAACAGGTGTTTGTACGAAAGCTTTAAATAACGGTTACACTTTAGCCTAAATTGAGGCGAAGGCCGAAATGCCGGTTTTGGAAGCCGCGCTCTAACACCTTGTTTTTTCATGCACCTATGCGCGGGGCGAATGGCAGCCCGGCGAAAAAGCCTTCATTTAGCCGCTTTTTGCATTTGCGTTCGTCGCCGGATTTTAATAAATGCTTCTTCCAACGGGCCGGGTCTTGAAGATCCCCCGGAGAGTGAATAGCTGGAGTAATCATGGAAGAAACCGCTCAGAAATCTTGCTGGGGCGTTACCTTGCGCGCACTTGCAGGCTTTGCCGCTTTTCTCGCATTGACGTACATTTTTGGCAGCCCATAAGCACTTCTCCTGAATTGACGGGTTTTGAAAACGGCGCGGTTTCCTCTGGAAACCGTGCTGTTTTCGTTTCAGCGACCTGCATGTCGCAGCCGCAAAAGCCGGTGACGCTCTTCGTTCTTGCCGAAGCGCCGGATTTCTCCGAAAATCCCGACAGATTTTGCATCCGACGCTGTGGTGGCGATCCGTCGCAGCTTTGGATATGATGATGGTGGAATCCATCAGTCAGGAAAAACTTCATGTTTCTTTCGGTCTTTGACGTCTTCAAGATCGGTATTGGTCCTTCAAGTTCCCACACGATGGGTCCAATGACGGCGGCCAACCGCTTTCTGGCACTGATCCTCAGCGATGAGTGGCCGCGCCCGGCCGGCGCCAGCGTTTCGCGGCTGAAGGTCAGCCTGCATGGTTCGCTTGCCTTTACCGGCATTGGCCACGGCACCGGGCGTGCCGTCATTCTCGGCCTGACCGGCGAGCGGCCGGACCTTGTTGATCCCGACGCCATGGATGCGATCATCGAGACGGTGGAAAAGGCCGGCACGGTCACGCCGCCTGGACACCCGACCTACGAATTCCGGGCTGCCGAGGATCTGGTGTTCGACAAGAAGAACCCGCTGCCCGGCCATGCCAATGGCATGACCTTTTCCGCCTTCGACAATCAGGGCAGGCTGCTGGTCAAGCGCATCTATTATTCGGTCGGTGGCGGTTTCGTCGTGACCGATACCGAGTTGGAGGCAATCAAGCAGCGCGGCAAGACCATCGATAATGGTCCGCGCGTGCCCTATCCGTTCGCCTCGGCAAAGGAAATGCTGGAAATGGCGACCCGTTCCGGCCGCACTATCGCCCAGATGAAACGGGCGAATGAGGAGACGGTGGTTTCCCGCGACGAGTTGAACGACAGGCTCGACCAGATCTGGGAAGCGATGGACGGCTGTATCGAGCGCGGGCTGAAAGTCGACGGCATCATGCCGGGCGGCCTGAAGGTGCGCCGTCGTGCCCGTTCCATTTACGAAAAGCTGAATGCGGAATGGCGCAGCAACCGGTTCAATCCCGTCATGGCAAATGACTGGCTGAGCGTCTATGCCATGGCCGTCAACGAAGAAAATGCCGCCGGTGGCCGGGTGGTCACCGCGCCGACCAATGGTGCGGCGGGCGTCGTGCCGGCCACTGTCCGATATTTCCGGCATTTCCATGAGGATGCAACGGTTGACGACGTGCGTGACTTCCTGCTGACGGCGGCGGCGATTGGCGGCATCATCAAGCACAATGCCTCGATTTCCGGCGCGGAAGTGGGCTGTCAGGGCGAAGTTGGATCGGCGGCGGCCATGGCGGCGGCAGGTCTGGCGGCCGTCATGGGCGGCTCGCCCGAACAAATCGAAAATGCCGCTGAAATTGCTCTCGAACATCATCTTGGCATGACCTGTGACCCGATTGCCGGGCTGGTGCAGGTGCCCTGCATCGAGCGCAATGCGCTGGGGGCCGTGAAAGCTGTAACGGCGGCGTCGCTGGCGCTGAAGGGTGACGGCCAGCATTTCGTGCCCCTCGACGCCTGCATCGAAACCATGCGTCAGACTGGCAACGACATGAGCGAGAAATACAAGGAAACCTCCACCGGCGGCCTTGCCGTCAACGTTGTGGAGTGCTGAGCGGGCAGGGCGGCCGGCATCGTCCAGATGCTTGACGCCTGCCGCAAAAAGGCATTGATAGGGATATGCCTTTACATCTCATCAAACTTTGCGTTGGCGCGGATTCACTCCAGGATTTGAGAGACTGGGTCGCGCAGCGCTCGCTGACCGCGATGGCCGCAGGTCTGGAACCGCACAGCGTGCACACCACCCGCATGATCCCCAAAAGGGCCGAGGAATTGCTGGAAGGCGGCTCGCTCTACTGGGTGATCAAGGGGCAGGTGCAGGCGCGGCAGAAGCTTCTCGATCTCCGTTCCTTCAAGGGCGATGACGGGATTACCCGCTGCGATCTCATTCTCGGCCCCGAAGTGATTGAGACCTCACCCGCGCCGAAGCGGCCGTTTCAGGGCTGGCGTTATCTCAAGGACGACGAAGCACCCCGCGATCTCGGTGGCGGTGGTTTCGGCGGTGAGGACATGCCATCCGATCTGAGACGCGAACTTGCCGAGCTTGGACTGCTCTGACACTTGTAGCTCTTTACGACAATGAAAAAGCCGGCCTCCCTGCGGAGCCGGCTTTTTCATTTGGGGAGACTTTAGTGGGGTGGCTGGTGTTAGCGGATGCCGCCAACCGCATTGGTGGCGCGGCCATCCTGAATTTTCACCCAGCGACCCGGATTGGCGGTGTCCTGACGCTTCAGGTAGGTATATTCGGTTTCCGACCAGTTCATGACCTTGTTGCGCATGTTGTCGAGTACGAAATCGCCGCGATCGGTACGAACGGTCAGAACGGCATGGCCTTCGCCATTCGGCTGCAGAACGACGGTGATAAGCAGGTTGGAAGCGGAGAAGCCCTTGTTCATCAGCATCTTGCGCTTCAGAAGCACGAAATCTTCGCAATCGCCAACCGTGGTGGGGTATGCCCAGCGCTCTTCAACGCCGTAGATTTCCATGTCGGTCATCGGCGTGATCGTGGTGTTGGCGGTGTAGTTGACGTCGAGCATCGCCTTCCAGCGCTCTTCGGTCAGCTTCATCGGGCCGGTATCAACCGAGGTCGCCTGGCACTCGCTCTGGTAGGTCTGGCAAAATTCATAGTGGCCGATCGGCGGATTGGCCTTGCCGATGACGCGCATGACGGCAGCCGGCGATGCGCTGGCCTGCTGGGCGAAGGCGCTGACGATGAATGCGATCAGGACGAAAACGATACGGTTGTTGTTCATTGCTTGTCTCCCCGTGTTGAGGAGACATTCGCAGGTATATTTTGATCCGGCGGAAATTTGCGAGAGGCAATTTGAGCTTAAATTTCAGCAAATTAGCCGTTGTTTTGAATTGTATTTGAGTCAAATTTTACGGGTATTCGAAGCAAATTTTACTACAATTTTATGGATCGCGGCCTTAGGTTTTTGGTAGCCATTTATGCCGCTGTATTGACAGCGATTTTCTGGGCGGGGCGATTTTCACAGCCGCGTGAAGTCTTCAGGAGAAGCCGGGCGGGGGAGCGGATTTCCCGTTTTGGGATGGATGTTTCAGGTTGGGACGCCATGGAAAAGCGGCTAAAAAAACTTCAAAAAAACTGCTTTTTTTGCGGAAAAATGTTTTGAGCGAGCGCTTTGCGTTTCGATCTGCGCCATTGCCGAGCCGGAATTGAAGAGTTTGGTGTGCCACCACCGCGCATCCAAAGGGATGGGAAGTGGGGGCTGGGACGGCATCCCGCGCTGAAGTGTTTCAATTTCGCGGCGTCGTCCTTGCATCGGAAGCCCGTCGAAGCGGGTTGACGCGACGGGGGGGACTTCTCCGAGATCAAGGGTTTGGCTGGCTGGATTCTGGCGTAAGGTCGGACGGCGGAAAAGAAAAGCCGCACAGATGCCCATCAACACCGGGCGCACAGCCGTCACACATTCAGCGTGACGGAAGTGGGCTTGCCAGGAATGTTGGGCATTCCTGACGTCATGGATTTTCGGCTGTTAATGGCTGCGCAGGTGTCGCGGCGGCGACTTAGAGAAATTCGATCAGCGCGTCGGGAGACTGGACGCGGTCGAATTCGACTGCGACGCCTTCCATGAAGTGGCGCACGATCTTGCCGCTCATGTTCTTGCCGAGCTGGACCCGGCTGCCAAGCGGCGGACGGTTTTCGACTTCGATAGCCGCACCGGACAGGGAAAGGTCGATCAGCCGGCAGGAGACGAGCACGCCATCTTCCAGAACCAGATGCGCCTTGGCATTGCGCGGCGTCAGTCGGTCGTGGCGGCGGTCTTCCGGCAGGCCGAGAAGCTGGCGCTTGGCGATCCATGCCAGCTGGGCGGCGAGCTTTTCCCGCTTGCGCTCCGGCGCATTGATGCTGATGACGAAGCCGGAGGCGGTGAGTGACGTTACCGAGCCTTCGATCCGGCCGATATGCTGGAGATAAGCGATGACGCGGTCACCATTGCGGGCCATGCCCGAGCAGGTGAACTGCGCTCTTTCGGCGGTCATCTCGGTTGCGGTGCAATCATATTCTTCATGGTCGGGCAACATGAGGCGGCCGAAAAAGGACACGGCGACGGCGTCGTCAAGCGGAACCTCTTCAACCGGACGCAGGATTTGGGCAGTGTTGACCGAACGAGATGAAAACATGGACAGCGCAATTGTAACGGATGATGATGACAAATCTCTACTCTGCGCGGGTTAACAGACTGTATTACTTGATATCTACAATTCTTACGATCGGCGATATCGTTACAGCTTTGACCTATTTTCAGCAAAGATTCCGGGTTGCAGGGCGCCATCCGTCCTCACATTGAAGGAGGAATGGGCCCCATCAACAGCTCCCCGCGAATGGTGTGAAAGCCGTATGCGTGTTTTCCGAATGTTGCGTCTGCGCGATATCCATCTGCAGCAGGCGGCTGCTCTTCATCCAAAGGCAATTGATGGGGGTGGCGAATTCGTGACGCGGATGTGCCGGAAGCAAGGCGCCGAGCAGCCGTGGGGCGGTACCTTCGTCCGGACGCAGCGGCAGCAGCAGCATTTCGAATGCCAGCGGTGCTGCGCCATGGTCATCCTCCGCCTCGACATCGAAGACGACGGGCAATTGATGTTGCAGGATACCGCGCGCGACGCGGCAGGGGAAAACGGCTTTTGCCGCCGGCCATAGTTCCGAAAACGGGCGGTCGCGCAGTTCCCGGCCAAACAGGTCACAGATGCGCGTGCCGGCGAGGCGGAAGAAAGGCGCTTCCTCTCCCTTTTCCGTCAGGATGAAGAGATCACCGAGATGATGTTTCAACTTTGCGGGATCGATGTCTTCGCGACGGGGTGCGGGCCTGTTGCCGCGCAACTCGTCCCAATAGTTATATATGTCCAGTCCGGCCATGCTTTTCATAGCGCCGTTCTCCATGTTCGCTTTTGGGACATCATGTCCATTCGAACGCCTGTATGGGGAGGTGTAGCGATTTTCGTGCCAGCCGGTTTTGTTAAGGTTAACAAAGAGTTGATATTGCGCTGCGACGAAGCCCGTGGCATCGGTGCGGCCATGTCGGGGGGCAAACTCCGGTCAGCACAATTGATGGCAGCGCCCGTGATTTTTCGGCGTAGCCACAGGCCGGACTGCCTTTGGCGGCGGCGCTTGAACCGACCCCGGTTTTGGCGTCAGCTGCGGGAAAGGCAGGACGGCTTTTTTTTCGTCCGGGCTTCCTATATTGCTCGGAAGATAGAAATTTCGACAAGACAGGGATGCGATCATGTCCTACGGGGACGGCGAACAGCCGCCGGTTTCGGAAACGCCGGAGCCGAAAGACGACACGAACAATCCCGTCTTCAACCTGCCGCCGCTTCTCGTCGGCATATTGGCGGCGCTCCTGGTTGCCTATGTGGTTCCTGCCTATCTCCTGTCGGAGGATGGCAACAGCTGGTTCATCTTCACCTTCGGCTTCATTCCACTGCGTTATGCCGTGCCTTTCTCCCAGCAGGGTCTGGAATGGCTCTGGACGCCGGTCAGTTATTCTTTCCTGCATGGCGGCATCGAACATATTCTGTTTAATGGATTGTGGCTGATGGCCTTTGGCGCACCGGTTCTGCGCCGGATCGGAACATTACGCTTCGTGCTGTTATGGTGCATTTCCGCCGCCGTTTCGGCCTTCGGCCATGCGGCGTTGAACTGGGGCGATGTCACGGTGCTGATTGGCGCGTCCGGTGTTGTTTCGGCACTGATGGGAGCCGCCTGCCGTTTCGTTTTTCCCGCCCGTGGTGGCTACAACGCCTCTTTCGGCCATCTGATGCCGCGGCAGGGCATTCTGGAGGCGCTTTCCAACCGCACCGTGCTGATCTTCACGCTCATGTGGCTGTTCGGCAATGTGCTTATCGCGGTCGGCATACCGCTGTTCGGCGATGTCGGTGGTGAAATCGCCTGGGACGCGCATGTTTTCGGCTTTCTGCTGGGCTTCCTGTTCTTCGGCCTGTTTGATCGCCCGCTGCGCTAAAGCGGGCCCGGCAGAGGCGCGCCACGGTTTGTGGCGGCGCATCGAAGCGATCACGCTCCTTGTCGGCCATGGCGCAAATTTGCTTGGGCGCGTCCCATCCGGGATTGCATTCACACGGGCCTCAGCGCACCATGCTTCATGATTTGCAACCGCCGAGGGAGACTGCGGCGTGCTGTGATCGCTGAAAAGAGGAGGAAGGCATGCCAACATTCGTAAAGGATCTTCTCGACCGCAAGGGCCGGGATGTCGTGACCGTGGGGCCGGAGGTCAGCATCGGCGAGGCAGCGGGAACGCTGCATGCGCACAAGATCGGTTCGGTCGTCGTGACGGATGCCGATGGTGTCGTTCTCGGCATTTTCACGGAACGTGATCTGGTGAAGGCCGTGGCGGGCCAGGGCGCTGCTTCCCTGCTGCAATCCGTCTCCGTGGCCATGACCAAAAACGTCATCCGCTGTCATCACAATTCTACCACCGACGAGCTGATGGAAATCATGACCGGCGGGCGTTTCCGCCATATTCCGGTCGAGGAAAACGGCCGCCTTGCCGGTATTATCTCCATCGGTGACGTGGTGAAGGCGCGGATCGGCGAGATCGAGGCCGAGGCGGAGCACATCAAGGCCTATATCGCCGGCTGAAGTTTTGCGCAGGGGGCAGGGCATTTCCGGTAAAAGTACGTATCGGTTTTATGTCGGGATAACGGCTAAAACGAAGAGATGGAGCACTCCGAACGATTCCGTTCAGACGGGGCGTGCCCTACGCCGGGTTGACAAAGTTCTGCTCCCAATGCGACTCGTGGCGTCAAGGGGAACACTGTGACGACACTTAGAATTTACGATCTCAAACAGCACGTCCTTGCTCTTGATCTGAGGGACTTGCTGCGGCTTTTGGCACCTGGCTCGTTCGAAGCAAATTGGGTTGTTTCGACCGTCAAGTCGTCCAAACCAGGGCACGAATGGTTTGAGGCCACAGGTGAAGGTGGCGAGCAGTTGGAAGAATTAGCGCGGCACAATGCCCAGCTTTTGGGCTCTGAATTAGCAGCCTTGGCAGAGAATACGCGGCAGGTTATCTGGGGTGAGTTTGTCGGTTCGGAACCAACGCAGTCGGACAAGACTTGGGTTACAATCCGAGCCGTCGACAGTACGTTTTACGAGATCGATACAGACGATGAAGCGGTGCTGAGTAAAATCAATTCAATTTACAAAGACGTACGAACCGGAGAGGCTCCGGGTACGTAGGACTTTCCTTAGCGCCGGAACGCCTGCTGCATGCGCTCCAGTTCGGGAATGCGCGCACGCGTTTCCTGATATCCCCTGTCGATGGCTTCGCTGGCGCGATGGAATTCCGACAGGCCGATATCGTTGATGCGCGGATGCAGCATGAGGTCGGGCGGATCGCCGGCGAGGCGCGAGCGTGAAATCCGGTCCTGAATGATGTTGAAGGCTTGTACCATAACGCCCGGCAGGCCGGGGCGTGGTGTGCTTTCCACGGCCGGAGCGGAACCTGAATGTGGTGAGGCTGCATGCTTGACCACGGCGGAACGGCCAAACAGATCGTAATTGAGATTGACGGCAACGACCAGCGCCTGCTCATAAGCCCGGCAAACCGAAACCGGCACGGGATTGACCAGCGCGCCATCGATCAAAGTGCGGCCATTGCATTGCACCGGTTCGAAAATTCCCGGCAGCGCATAGGATGAACGAAGCGCCGTGACGAGATCGCCCTGATGGATCCAGACCTCATGGCCGGTGCGCAGTTCCGTGGCGACGGCGATGAAGGGATGTTCGAGGTTTTCGACGCGCAGGCCTTCCAGATGTTCCTGCATGCGTTTGGTCAGCCGCATGCCGCCAAACAGGCCGCCGCCGCCGATCGTCAGGTCGAGCAGGCCGGCAATGCGGCGCATGGTCAGCGAACGGGCGAATTCTTCCAGCTCATCGAGCTTGCCGGCCAGATAACACCCGCCGACCAGAGCGCCGATCGAGGTGCCGGCAATCATGCCGATCTTCACGCCTGCCTCGTCCAGCGCCCGCAGGACGCCGATATGGGCCCAGCCGCGTGCGGCCCCGCCACCGAGCGCCAGCGCGATGCGGCGCGTATCAACGCGCTCGCTGACGATGGGCGGCTCCATGTCTTCGGGGTTTCCAGCCGCGAGCTGATTGCGACGATTTCCCCATCCCAACATGATCGCACTCCCTGCCAGTTCCGTGAGGCTCCGTCCTATCCCCGGAACCTGCTATATTGGTAGCAAATTGGTGCGGCCGATGGAAGCCGGCCGTTTAGGTGCCGGAATAGGTGGTCGCCGGATCGAAATGGCGGGTATCATCGGTGATTTTGGTCACGGCTTTGCCATCAGACATTTCCACGGTGCGATAAAAGCAGGAGCGGCGGCCGGTATGGCAGGTGGCATCATGGCCAGCGACGGAGACTTTCAGCCATACGGCGTCCTGATCACAATCGGTGCGGAATTCCTTCACCGTCTGCAGGTTGCCGGATGTTTCGCCCTTCTTCCAGATTTTGTCGCGAGAGCGGCTGTAATAGTGCGCGATGCCCGTTTCCAGCGTTAGCGACAGGGCTTCGGCATTCATATGGGCGACCATCAGCAATTCGCCGTCGCGAGCGTCAGTGACCACGACGGTGACGAGGCCGTGGGCATCGAATTTCGGCGAAAAAAGGCCTGCGTTTTCGAGCACTTCCTTATCCGCTGGCGCGGATGGAAAGGGAATGGACATGGTAACCCCGGAAACTGAACTGGCGGAACGATCAGAGCGGCGAAAGAACGTAAATCGATTCCGCCACTCCAGGTCTTATCTGATCACCGGATTTTCCGAAAACCGCGCTGTGCGATTCGGTCCGATGCCTAGCGGTTCCGCACCATGGTCATGAAGCGGACCTGCTCGGCCGGGTCGTTCTTGAACGAGCCGGTGAAGCTGGTGGTCAGCGTCGTCGACCCCTGCTTGTTTACGCCGCGCATGGACATGCACATATGTTCGGCATCGATCATGACGGCCACGCCGCGCGGTTTCAGCGTTTCCTCAATGGATCTGGCGATCTGCGCGGTCATGTTTTCCTGCGTCTGCAGGCGGCGGCCGAAGATTTCGACAACGCGGGCAATCTTCGACAGACCAAGCACGCGGCCAGCCGGAAGATAGGCGACATGCGCCTTGCCGACGATCGGCACCATATGGTGTTCGCAATGGGAGAAGAACGGGATGTCGCGCACCAGCACCACATCGTCATAACCGCCGACTTCTTCGAAGGTCGTGCCGAGCACGTCCTGAACATTCAGCTCATAACCGGCGAAGAGTTCGCGATAGGCCTTGGCGACACGCTTCGGTGTATCCAGAAGTCCTTCACGGGCAGGATTTTCTCCCGCCCAGCGCAGAAGAACGCGTACTGCTTCTTCAGCTTCCGCCTGGCTTGGGCGAGCCTCGGCCACGTCGGGTTTTGTGCCAGCGCCGGGGAAATTCTTCACGATCGCATCCATTTCGTCTCTCCCGATGCGGGTAAAGGCCGCACCTGAACTCGTTTTTCATCGCGAACTCATGTTCGCAGTTGCTGCTATCTGGTTGTTTTACAGCATTTTGGCAAGGCCGCTGCTGATAATTCGGTATCGAAGCCGTTAATTTCATCATGGCTTGATGTCCAGAAAGCTCGTTAGCATATAATGAGAATGAAGGGCAGGAAAGCTTCACTGCGACAAACGCTGTGTTTGAAAAATCTGACCTGTCCCGTTTTGGGCATTTTGAGCGCGCCGGACACCTGACGATGGATGACATCTACAATAACCGCATTCTGGACTTTGCCGGGAATATTCCGCTGATCGGTGTTCTTGAGGATGCCGATGCCAGCGCCGAAAAACACTCCCGGCTGTGCGGCTCGAAGCTCAAGGTCTATCTGAAGGTGAAAGACGGCATCGTGACCGGATTTTCGCACGAGGTTCGTGCCTGCGCGCTCGGTCAGGCGTCTTCTTCCATCATGGCGCATCATGTCATCGGCGCTTCCAGCGGTGAAATCCGCCAGGCGCGGGAAGATATGCTGGCCATGCTGAAACAGGGCGGCGAGGGGCCGACGGGCCGTTTTGAGGATATGCGGGTGCTTTCCCCCGTCCGGGACTTCAAAGCGCGCCACGCCTCCACCATGCTGACTTTCGAAGCGGTGGTCGATGCGCTCGACCAGATCGAAGGCCGGCCGGTTCTGAACGCTGCGGGTTAGACGATGTGCGGCGAACCGGGCTGCCGGCACCAGCAGACAGCGGTGAAAGCCGGACGATCCCGCAACTGGGCTGGCGCTTTCGCCAAAACACCGGGGCGGCTTTTCGGCGTCGGTTTTATCAGGCTGTATCAGCTCACACTTTCCGGTTTCATCGGCAATTCCTGCCGCCATATCCCCACCTGTTCCGAATATGGTTATGAGGCGATTGCCCGCCACGGGCTCTGGGCAGGCGGCTGGATGACGCTGTTTCGCGTGGCGCGCTGCGGCCCGGGCGGCACCAGCGGGCTGGACCCGGTGCCGGAAACGCTCGGTGAAAGGCGACGCTGGTGGGCACCCTGGCGTTACTGGAGCCTGCGCAGATGAGTGAGTATGTGGCGCTGCTGCATAGCATCGTTCTTGGTGCCGGCAAGCGGCTGGTGATGGCCGATCTGCGGGCGATGGCTGGGGAACTGGGATTTCAGGACTGCAGAACGCTGGTTGCCACCGGAAATCTGGTCTTTCGTGGTGAGGCAGCTCCCGTTTGCGAGATCGAGTACAGGCTTGAGCGCGCTTTTGAGGCGCGGTTCGGCAAACATGTCGATATACTCGTTCGCGCGGGTGGCGACTGGTTGAGGCTGGCGTCAGACAATCCGTTTCCGCATGGCAATTCTCCTGACGTCTGCATTCGGGTGATGCGGGAGCCGCTTGGCGAGGACGTTCTTGGATCACTCGAGAAATATCGTCAGCAGGAAAAGATCGCCGTGGTCGGCGGCGACCTTTGGATCGATTTTCAAGGCAAGCCGAGCGAGAGCCGGTTGCTGTCAGTCCTGACCACGAAAAGGCTTGGCATAGGCACGACCCGTAATGCCAATACCGTCAACGGGCTGGCGAAAATGCTCGGCTGAAATGCCCTTCGCCTTTGACTGCAATGGCAAAAGCCTTTATCAGCCTGCCTGTTCGCTTATCGCGGGCAAATCATTATTCCAACACCACCCGCATTCGTTGGCGGGACTGGACAGGAGCACTAGACGATGTCTGAAGCCATTTCCCTTACATTTCCCGATGGATCCGTGCGCAGCTACCCCGCCGGTACGACCGGCCGTGAGGTCGCCGAATCCATCTCCAAATCGCTTGCCAAGAAGGCTGTCGCCATTGCGCTTGATGGCACCGTGCGCGATTTGTCCGAGACCATCACCGATGGCAAAATCGAGATCGTCACGCGTGAAGACGGGCGTGCGCTGGAGCTCATCCGCCACGATGCCGCGCACGTGATGGCTGAGGCCGTGCAGGAGCTGTGGCCCGGCACGCAGGTGACGATCGGTCCGGTGATCGAAAACGGCTTTTATTACGACTTCGCCAAGAACGAACCTTTCACGCCGGAAGATCTGCCGAAGATTGAAAAGCGGATGAAGGAAATCATCCAGCGCAACAAGTCGTTTACCCGCGAAATCTGGTCGCGCGAAAAGGCCAAGGAAGTTTTTGCCGCCAAGGGCGAGAACTACAAGGTCGAGCTGGTCGATGCCATTCCCGAAGGTCAGGACCTGAAGATCTATTATCAGGGTGACTGGTTCGATCTTTGCCGTGGCCCGCATATGGCCTCCACGGGGCAGATCGGTACGGCCTTCAAGCTGATGAAGGTGGCCGGCGCCTATTGGCGCGGTGACAGCAACAATGCAATGCTGTCGCGCATCTATGGCACCGCCTGGGCGACGCAGGAAGAACTGGACAATTATCTCCACATTCTGGCCGAAGCTGAAAAGCGCGACCACCGCCGCCTCGGCCGCGAAATGGACCTGTTCCATTTCCAGGAAGAGGGTCCGGGCGTCGTGTTCTGGCACGGCAAGGGCTGGCGCATGTTCCAGACACTGACGGCTTATATGCGCCGCCGGCTCGCCAATACCTATCAGGAAGTCAACGCTCCACAGGTGCTGGACAAATCGCTGTGGGAAACGTCCGGTCACTGGGGCTGGTATCAGGAAAACATGTTCGCGGTGAAATCCGCCCATGCCTTTACCCATCCCGATGACGAGGAAGCCGATCAGCGCGTCTTCGCATTGAAGCCGATGAACTGCCCCGGTCACGTTCAGATCTTCAAGCATGGCTTGAAGTCTTACCGCGAAATGCCGGTTCGCCTTGCGGAATTCGGCAATGTCCATCGCTACGAGGCATCGGGCGCGCTGCATGGCCTGATGCGCGTGCGTGGCTTCACGCAGGACGATGCGCATGTCTTCTGCACGGAAGAGCAGATGGCGGCGGAATGCCTGCGCATCAACGACCTGATCCTCTCGGTCTATGAGGATTTCGGTTTCAGCGAGATTGTCGTCAAGCTGTCCACGCGCCCGGAAAAGCGCGTCGGTTCCGACGATCTGTGGGACCGCGCCGAAAGCGTGATGCTGGATGTTCTGAAGACCATCGAGGAGCAGTCCGAAGGCCGCATCAAGACCGGCATCCTGCCGGGCGAGGGCGCTTTCTACGGGCCGAAGTTCGAATATACGTTGAAGGACGCCATCGGCCGTGAATGGCAGTGCGGCACGACGCAGGTGGACTTCAACCTGCCGGAACGTTTCGGCGCGTTTTATATCGACCAGAACTCCGAAAAGACGCAGCCGGTGATGATCCATCGCGCCATCTGCGGTTCGATGGAGCGCTTCCTCGGTATCCTGATCGAGAACTTCGCCGGTCACATGCCGCTGTGGTTCGCACCGTTGCAGGTCGTTGTCGCCACCATCACCTCGGATGCGGACGATTACGGCCGCGAAGTGGCCGAAGCGCTGCGCGAGGCGGGCATGGTGGTCGAAACCGACTTCCGCAATGAGAAGATCAACTACAAGGTCCGCGAACATTCGGTGACCAAGGTTCCGGTCATCATCGTTTGCGGCCGCAAGGAAGCGGAAGAGCGCACCGTCAACATCCGCCGCCTCGGTTCGCAGAACCAGACGCCGATGTCGCTGGAAGACGCGATTACCAGCCTCGTGGACGAGGCAACGCCGCCGGATGTCAAGCGCAAGCTTGCGGCGAAGAAGCAGGTTGCCTGATGAAGATGACGGCCCCTTCGGGGGCCGTTTTCGTTTGTGGGTGATATAAAAGTGGTAGTGATATCAGTGGTAGGCGGAGCATCCACACTCCGTCACCCCGGACTTGATCCGGGGTCCATCGCGATCAAGTCCTTGATCGCAAAAGACTCTTCGCACGGCGCAGACGCGCCGTGGCTGGATGCCGGATCAAGTCCGGCATGACGGTTGAGATGTAGGTGACGCCTACTCAAAATCCCCGGTCATATCTTCCGGCGCCTGATCCTTCATCAGCACTTCCACATCGGAATCCCGACCGGACGTAACCTTGAAGTTGCGCTGGAAGACCTTGTCCTTGTTGCGGGCGATGGCGGTATATTCGCCTTCCGCCAGCACCATGGTCGAAAAAGCGCTCACACTTTCATTCACCACATCGCCGCCGCCGTTCAGCACCGACCAGGCCGTATCGGCGATCGCTTCGCCGCCTTCTTCGGAGACGAGCTTGAGGGTGATCTGCGCTGCCTGGTGCTGCAGGGTCGCTTCGGTGAGCTTGCCGGCTTCCACCTGGATATCGGCGCGCACCACTGCATTGACGTTGCCGTATTCGGAAACCACGTGATAGGTGCCGGCGTTGAGGCGAACGACGGTATTGGGCTTGATGTCGGCCATCACCAGGCCGCGCTCGCCATCCGGGCGGGCATCGGAGGAGTAGACCGAGAATTTCAGCTGGTTGCCGGAGATCTGCTTGTCGGACCCCGCAACTGCATTCAGCACGAAACCGCCGGCATCGAGAATCAGCACCTGCTTCTGGACGTTGCCTGATGTCGGAATATTGAGTTTCTTGGTGACGCCGGCGCGGCCGAAGGCGACGTTGACGAAATATTCGCCGGGCACCAGATGGAATTCCGCCGAGCCGCCCTCCGAGCTTGCCAGCATCGGCAATTTGCCATCGGCACCCGGAATGGGGCTGAAGACGCGCCAGGACAGACCTTCCTTCACGGCTTCGCCGCCGCTCGTCAGCTTGGCTTCCATGGCGATATCGCGGGCGGTGCTTTCCGGGGCGTTGGGTGCTGTCGGTGCGGTGAAAGCGTTGAGCTTCGGCATTTTCGGCGTGCCGCCGAGCTGCTTGAAGTCTTTAAAGGCGTCCTGCGAAAAAGCGGCTTGTGATAAAACGCCGAGCGCGGCGCACGCAATGGCCAGACGTGTCGCGAATTTCGCCGCGAATTTGATTGCCGACATTTTCGATACCGATTGACTTCTTGATTTTCCCGGATCACTTCAAAACCAATGCCATGGCTATTTCAAGGCCCATAATTTCGCGATGACAGCAGAATGGAAGATTTTTGATCATGACTAGCGATATCAAGCTCCTCGACTACCTCAAGGTTCGCCGCTCCACGCCCGCTTTGCAGCTTGCCGAGCCGGGGCCTTCCAAGGGGCAAATCGAGGAAATCCTGCGCCTTGCCGTGCGCGTGCCTGACCATGGCAAACTCGCCCCCTGGCGTTTCGTGGTTTATCGCGGTGAAGATCGTGTGCGTCTCGGTGAGACCGCGCTCAGGATCGCGCTTGAGAAAAACCCGGAGCTGGACTTGCAGCAGCAGGATGCCGAGCGCACCCGCTTTACCCGCGCGCCCGTCGTCATTGCCGTCATCAGCACCGCCAAGCCGCATTTCAAGATTCCGGAATGGGAACAGGTCATGTCGGCCGGCGCTGTCTGCCTCAATGTCATCTTTGCCGCCAATGCCAACGGTTTCGCCGCGAACTGGCTGACAGAATGGCTTGCCTTCGACACGGCTTTTCTGACTGAAATCGGGGTCAGCGCGGAAGAGAAGGTGGCGGGTTATATCCATATCGGCTCGACGACATTCCCGCCGGTGGAGCGGCCGCGTCCGGAGCTTGCCGATATCGTCACCTGGGTTGGGGACGTCTGATGTTCTACACCACCGACACCAACCGGCATGGCCTGCCGCATGACCCGTTCAAGGCCATCGTTGCGCCGCGGCCAATCGGCTGGATCGGCTCGAAGGGCAGGGAGGGCGTCCTGAACCTCTCGCCCTATTCCTTCTTCAACGCGATTTCGGACCGGCCGAAGCTTGTGATGTTTTCCTCCAGCGGCCGGAAGGACAGCCTGCGCAATGTCGAGGAGACCGGTGTTTTCACCGCCAACCTCGTCAGCCGACATTTGATCGACCGGATGAATGCATCTTCTGCAGCGGTTGCTTACGATGTGGATGAATTCGCCCTTGCCGGGTTGACTGCCGTTGATGGGCAGGTGGTGGATGCGCCCTTTGTGGGCGAGGCGCTGGCGGCGCTTGAATGCCGCGTGACCCAGATTCAGCAGCTGAACGATATCGACGGAAAGCCATCGGAGTCGTGGATGGTGATCGGTCAGGTCATGGCGATCCATATTGATGATGCGATCATTGTTGATGGCCGCATCGACATGGGGCTTGCGCGCCCCGTGGCGCGCATGGGTTATATGGACTACTGCGATGGCGGCAGCGATGTATTCCAGCTGCAGCGTCCCTCTACTGCGCCGTAAATATATTCTTTCGCCGGCAAGGGTTAAATTTTATGGTGAACCAAACGTAAACCATTTGCGCCTAGAGTTTTATACATGGTGGCGGCGATGATGCCGTCATCCATTGTTGCGAATGTGTTTCGAGGCTCAGGTGATCGTACAGGCATTTCTTCGCTGGTCTGAAAAGGCTGGATCGACCGAGCGGGCGAAAGCCGCCAATGCTCTTGGTCGTGCCTATCTGCATTCCGACATGGCGCGGGAAAACCGCGATGCTGCTTATATGGCGATGACCTATCTGCTCGACGACCCGTCGCCGCGTGTGCGGCTGGCGCTTGCCGAGGCGCTGGCGGATGCCGATGACGCGCCGCGCGCCATTCTCGTTTCACTTGCCGAAGACCAGCCGGAGATCGCCTGCACGGTGATTGCCCGTTCGCCGGTCCTCACCGAGGCCGATCTGGTCGACCTTGCCGGGCGCGGCGAGAGCCTGACGCGGGCCCTCATCGCCGCAAGGCCGGGCCTGCAACGCGGGGTCTGCGCGGCGCTTGCCGAAGTCGGCGATCTCCCGGAAACCATCATTCTTCTCGAGAATAACGACGCCCTCATCACGCCGTTCTCGCTGCGGCGCATTGCCGAGCGCCATGGCTGCGACGCCGATATTCGCGATCTCTTGCTTTGCCGTGAGGCGCTGCCCGCTGATGCGCGGCACCTGTTGATGGCGCGAGTCAGCGAAGCTCTGGCGGGCTCGGCGCTGGTTCATGCGCTCATCGCACGCAACCGCGCCGACAGTATCTTCCGCGAGGCGGAGGATTCCGCCACCATCCTCATTGCGGCAGCCGTTTCGTCGCCCGAATTGCCGGCGCTGGTGGAGCATCTGCGCCAGAGGCTGGAATTGACCCCGGCGCTGCTCATCCATGCCGTCTGCTCGGGCCGGCTGGAATTCTTCACGGCGGCTATCGTCAACCTCTCCGGTCTCGAAGACCGCAAGGTGCGCGCCATCCTGGCAACCGGGCGGCCGCATGCGTTGAAGGCCCTGTTCCAGTCGATCGGCCTTTTCGGTGACGCCGTCGATGTCTTCATCGAGGCGACGCTGATGTGGCGGCGCGCCGCCCGCTCGCAGCTTTCAGAGGCGGCCGCTTCCGTCTCTGCCGAGTTGCTGGCGCATTTCCGCAATGTCAACGGTTCCGAAACGTTGTTCGAACTGCTGCATGCCGTGCGCAAGCTGGCGATTGCCGAAGAACGGCAGAAGGCCCGGTATTATGCCGAGGCGCTGACGGTTGAGGCTGCGTAACGTCCGGTTTTCCGCGGGTGCATCCTCTCATCCTCATTCCTGTGACAAGCACAGGAATGAGGGCAGTGGGCGCTTTCCTCTCACAGGAAACCTCTGCATTGCAGCTGGAAAGAAAGCGGACGTGACATTTCCCGCAATCACTTATCGAACCGCTTTGCGATCCATGAATAGCTGTTTTCAACCATCCTCACCGGTGTTCCCAGGAAATGCTTTATGCCTTCGGTGGAGGGCAGGATACGGCCGACGCGGCTGATTGCCTGTTTGGTGAGGCTTTCCTCTTCCTTCGGCGTAACCGCTGCCGTTGCCTGCGGTGTCGTATCAGCCGGTGCCGTCGCTGCAGGGGGCTGCGTGCCGGCCGTCTGTGGCGTCTGTTCGCCCGGTGTCTGGCAAACGGCCACCACGACCGGGTATGAGGCGTTGGCGTAGCGCTCCAACTCCTTTTCCGAGACCGCGTCGCAAAGCTCGATGCTTGTCCAGCGCTGCTGCGAGGTGGCAAGGTAGTGGCAGTCGGTGGCGCTGTCGTCACAGCCAAGGAAGGTCATGAGAACGAGGGCTGTTTTCATGGGATGTGTTGCCTCTGTCGGGAATAATGCTCTAGAAACTCATCTATCGGGATTGCAGTGACATTACGACGAAATACGCATTTTTTGAGAGAAAGCAGGCATCGCATTGGCCACCGAAATCAAACTTGAAACACCCCGGCAGGAAGCGGTTCTGCGCCTTATTGATCTTTCCAATGCCTATATGGCCTCACTTTATCCCGCCGAGAGCAATCATCTGGTCGATATCGGCCTGCTGGAGAAGGACAACGCCTCGTTTTTTGTGGCGCGCCATGAGGGGCGTGTTGTCGGATGTGGTGCGCTGGTGGAGGCGGGCGATGGCACGGCGGAAGTGAAGCGCATGTTCGTTGATCCCGACGCGCGGGGATTGCGGATCGGCAAGCTGATCATGGATACGCTTGTTGCGCGTGGAGTCGAACTTGGCCTTACCGCCATCCGGCTCGAAACCGGCATCAGCCAGCCGGAAGCGATCGGTCTATACCGCAAGGCGGGGTTTGTGGAAATCGAGGCCTTTGCGCCCTACAGGCCGGATCCGCTCAGCATGTTCATGGAAAAAGCGCTTTAGGGCGAAGGCATGGATTTGCCGGATGGACTGGCGATGGTGACGTTTAAGACGTCGCCATAGCATCCGCCCACGTCACCCCCGATTAGATCCGTGGTCCAGTGCGATCAAGGACTTGATCGCGATAGACGCTTTTCACGGCGCATATGCGCCGTGACTGGATGCCGGATCAGGTCCGGCATGGCGGAGGAGATGTGAACGATCTTCGTCTGCCATCTGGCGTTTCAGGCAATCGCCCTTCGCCGCAGCGTTCTGCAATCAAAACGCCGCTTTTCGAAATGCCGTCGTTTCATCGCTTTCGTCTTCACGCGAGATGGCATCCGCGATCGGGTCGTCCTGTGTGGGCGGTGGGGGCGGGGTCTCGGTGCTTACGGCGGCGGAGATTTCCACTTCACGCACCCATTCGCGCCAGATTGCCACCAGCAGCGCCATCAGCACCGGGCCGATGAACAGGCCGAGGAAACCCATGGTCTTGACGCCGCCGACGAGGCCGAAAAAGGTCGGCAGGAAAGGCAGCTTGATCGGCCCGCCCACCAGCTTCGGGCGAATGGTCTTGTCGACGATGAAAAGTTCGACCGAACCCCAGACGAACAGCGCCAGACCGTAAGCCGGAGAGCCGCTGGCAACCAGATAGATCGACACCAGCGTAAATGAGAGCGGCGCGCCGCCCGGAATGAGGGCCATGACGCCTGTCAGTACGCCGAGCGTGACGGGCGAGGGCACGCCGGCGATCCAGTAGGCGATGCCGAGGATGATGCCTTCGCCGATGGCGATCAGCGTCATGCCCGTGACGGTGGAGCTGATCGTGGCGGGCACGACGCGGGAGATGCGCTCCCAGCGTGTCGGCAGGATGCGTTCACCGACGAGATCGACCTGGCGGGAGAAGCCGGCGCCATTGCGATAAACGAAGAACAGCGCGATCAGCATGAACAGCAGGGTAAGGACAAGGTGGAAGGCGCCGTTGCCGGCGGCAAGGATCGCCCTATAGATATTGCCGATATTGGCGCCGCTGACGAGCTGTATGACTTCACCGATGGCGCCCGGCGTGCCGATATATTTCACCCATTGTTCGCTGAGCCACGGGCCTATGCCGGGCAGCGCGGCGATCCAGTCTGGCACGGGAGCGCCCGCCTTGTTGACGTGCACCGCCCAGCCGAACCATTCGCGGATTTCGCTTGCCGTATAGGAGGCGGCGATAAAGATCGGCACCACGAGAAAGGTAAGGATGAGGACGATGGCGATGGATGCGCCGAGCGTGGTGTTGCCGCCCACCTGCCGCAGAAGCCGCGTATAGACCGGCCAGCTGGCAAAACCGATGACGAGGGCGGCGAGAACCGGAACCAGAAAGCCGTGGAAGAAATAGGTGCCCGCAAGGGCAACGAGAACGAGCAGCCAGCGCGCAGCCGAGATGGGCGGGATCAGGGCGATCCGCGTCGGACTGGCGGGACCAAGCCATCTCGGTTCGCCACTCTGCTTACGACTGTCATTGTTACTCACGGCAGGCTCTTTCTCGCATTCTCCCCCGAAGGGATGCATTCACTCTGTCACACCGATACATATAAGTGCAATATAACCCGATCACATTACCGTTGTGTGTTTATTGCCGAAGCTATTGAACGATTTTGGTAAAAATAGAACATCGGTCTTGGCGCGCGCATTGAAATATGACAATTGAACTCCCGTTTTCCGCGGCGCAAATTTTGCCGCACCCGCTCTCCAGGTCGTGCCATGCTTCGCCGTTTCTTCGCCTATTATCGTCCCTATCGCGGTCTCTTCATCCTCGATTTTTCCTGCGCGGTCCTGTCCGGCGTGCTCGAACTCGGTTTTCCCATGGCGGTGAAGGCCTTTGTTGACGTGCTTTTGCCGGGCGGGGAATGGGCGATCATTCTTGCAGCCTCCGTGGGCCTGCTGGTCATTTACGTGCTGAATACCGGGTTGATGGCGACAGTCACCTATTGGGGACATATGCTCGGCATCAATATCGAGACCGACATGCGGCGTCTGGCCTTCGATCACCTGCAAAAGCTCTCCTTCCGTTATTTTGACAACCAGAAGACCGGCCATCTGGTCGGGCGGCTGACCAAGGATCTGGAAGAGATCGGCGAGGTGGCCCATCACGGGCCTGAGGATCTGTTCATCGCCATCATGACCTTCATCGGCGCGTTCCTGCTGATGATGTCGGTCAATGTGCAGCTGGCGCTTATCACCGCCGCCGTCGTGCCCGTCACCGCCTGGGTGACCAGCCGTTACGGTGGCCGCATGACGCAGAATTTTCGCGCGCTTTACGGCCGGGTGGGGGATTTCAACGCTCGCATCGAGGAAAATGTCGGCGGCATGCGGGTGGTGCAGGCCTTTGCCAATGAGGACCACGAGCGCGCGCTGTTCGAGAAGGACAACCAGAAATACCGTCGCACCAAGCTCGACGCTTACAAGATCATGGCCGCCAGCACCTCGCTTAGCTATATGAGCATGCGCCTGACGCAGATGATCGTAATGATCTGCGGTGCCTGGTTCGTGCTGACGGGCAGCCTGACGGAAGGCGGTTTCGTTGGCTTCCTGCTGCTGGTCGGCGTGTTTTTCCGCCCGGTGGAAAAGATCAATTCGGTCATCGAGACCTATCCGAAGGGCATTGCCGGTTTCCGCCGCTTCACCGAACTTCTGGACACGGCGCCGGATATTGTCGATGCGCCCGACGCAATCGAGGCGCCAGCACTTTCCGGCAGCATCGAATATCGCCATGTCGGTTTCGCTTATGCCGAGGGCAAACAGGTGCTCGCCAATATCGACCTGAAGATCAGCGCCGGCGAGACGGTTGCCTTCGTCGGGCCTTCGGGGGCGGGAAAGACGACGCTTTGCTCGCTTCTGCCGCGCTTTTACGACGTCTCCAGCGGTGCGATCACCATTGACGGCATTGATATCCGCAAGATGAAGCTTGCCTCGCTGCGCAACCAGATCGGCATCGTCCAGCAGGATGTCTTCCTGTTCGGTGGCACGATCCGCGAGAATATCGAATATGGCCGGCTTGGCGCCTCTGACGAGGAGATCATGGATGCGGCGCGGCGTGCGCGGCTGGATGGCGTGATCGAGGCCATGCCGCTCGGGCTCGACACCGTCATCGGCGAACGCGGCGTCAAATTGTCCGGTGGCCAGAAACAGCGTCTCGCCATTGCCCGCATGTTCCTCAAGAACCCGCCGATCCTTATTCTGGACGAAGCGACCTCGGCGCTCGATACGGAAACGGAGCGGGCCATCCAGCAATCGCTGACGGAGCTTGCCAAGGGGCGCACGACACTCGTCATCGCCCACCGGCTGGCAACGATCCGTGATGCCTCGCGCATTGTGGTGGTGGACCAGACCGGCATCGCCGAAACCGGCGCCCATGCCGAACTTCTGGCTGCCAAGGGCCATTACAGCCGGCTGCATGAGGCGCAGTTCAGCGGACACCTTGCGGGCCTCAGCTGAGCTGATTGCGAGCGGCGCTTCCCTGCGCCGCCGACGCCTATCCGCCGTTTTCCGCTGCCTGCTCCTCGACGATGCCGGGATTGGGTTCCGGCTTGCCGGGATGGCTGGTGACGAGATAACCCATGGCGACCGCGGCGGCGACCACGAACAGCAGCACGATGCCGCTGATTGTCATCAGCCAGTCGCGCGGCCTTCTATGTGCCATGATATATCTGGGCCATCGCCTCGGATGGTTCACCAGGCTGAATTTGCTGCCGTCTCGCATGAACTTCCCCGGAATTGGATTGCTTCTCCGGAGATCAACGCAGGCGCGTGTGCCGCTGTTCCGTAACGGCAGGGGCAGGGGTGATGACAAGGCCGTGAGGGCCGTTACCTGAACGGCATACCTTCGTCATCGAGGGCCGGGCATCGAAGACGGAGTGATGCGCCGGCCATTCTTCAATTTACAACGGAGACTGCCGGGTCAGGCGGATTGCACCGCGATGCGGTTTCCTTCGCTATCGGAAATTTCCGCGACGAAGAGATTGTCATCGACCGGCGTTTTGGGAAACAGGATTTCGCTGCCCTGCTGCACGGCTCTCTCAAGCACATCGTCAATGTTTTTCACGCCGAGATAGATGATCGCCCCGTCTTTCGTCGGAACATAGGTCTCACCCTCGGCAAGCGCGCCGCTTGCGCCATCCTTGCCTTCCTCGAAGGGGAAATAGGCCATCCTGTTGTCGTGGATCGTGACGATTTCCGCAAAGCTCACATCAAAAACGGCGCTGTAGAAACGCATCGCCCTTTCAATATCAAGCACGGGAATTTCGACATGGGCAATCAGGTTCACGCGGTTGCTCCTTCTGGAATATCTCTGACCGGTATCGGCGATCTGTGTACACGCTACGACATCGATGCTGTCAATGGTCAGGTGCAATCCGGCCGCCTGGCCGCCTGACGGCCGGCCCCTCAAGGCGCGGCTGATGCTGTTGGCTTTCATGCCGCGGCTTCCCCTCGATACGAAGGCGTCCAGCTTGGCGATCCCGACGACGCAATACCCGGCAATCTTTCGCGACGGCGCAGGCGCCTAAAAGCCCGCTTGCCAGCCCATTCCGTTTATGCGAATGATTTGCAATTGCATAAACAGAATCTCCCAATTGAAAGTTCTTGGAATGGACAAGCCAGTCTTTGGATGGCGGCGGAATGGCGACGATCTGTCGTTGTCCGACGTACACGGTTCGATCAAGGTCAAGCCGAATGCCGGCACGTTTCGCCGGGCGATGGCCTTTTTCGGGCCGGGATATCTCGTTGCCGTCGGTTATATGGATCCCGGAAACTGGGCGACATCGCTCGCCGGCGGCTCCAAATTCGGCTATACGCTGCTCACCGTTGCACTGGTTTCCAACATCATGGCGATTGTCCTGCAATCGCTCTGCGCCCGTCTGGCGATTGCTTCCGGCCGCGATCTCGCCCAGGCCTGCCGTGATGCCTATCCGAAGCCCGTGGCGATGCTGCTGTGGGTGCTGGCCGAAATCGCCATTATCGCCACCGATATTGCCGAGGTTATCGGCACGGCGATTGGCCTCAACCTGATTTTCGGCATTCCGCTTGAACTCGGCGTTCTCATCACCGCGCTTGATGTGTTCCTGATCCTTTATCTGCAGAAGCTCGGTTTCCGCTGGGTGGAGGCGATGGTCATCACGCTGCTTGGCGTCATCGCCGTGTGTTTCGCCATTCAGGTGGCGCTTGCCGACCCTGACTGGGGGCAGGTGATCCTCGGTTTTGCGCCGACGACCGAGATCGTCACCAATCCGGACATGCTGTATCTGGCGCTCGGCATTCTTGGCGCCACCGTCATGCCGCATAATCTCTATCTGCATTCGGGCATCGTGCAGACCCGCGAAATCGGTGAAACAATTGCCGAAAAGCGCGAGGCGCTGAAATTCGCGACGCTCGATTCCACCATCGCGCTGATGTTCGCCCTCACCATCAACGCTTCGATCCTCATCCTTGCGGCAGCGACCTTTCACAAGACGGGGCAGACCAGTGTCGCCGAACTTGGCGAAGCGCATAATCTGCTCGCGCCGCTTTTGGGTCTTGCCATTGCGCCGACGCTGTTCGGCGTGGCGCTGTTATGCTGCGGCATCAATTCCACCGTCACGGCAACACTTGCCGGCCAGATCGTGATGGAAGGGTTTCTGAAGATGCAGCTCGCCCCCTGGCTGCGTCGCCTCATCACCCGCGGCATCGCCATCATCCCGGCCGCCGGCGTGACCATTTTTTACGGCGACAGCGGGACGGCGGAACTCCTGATCCTGACGCAGGTGGTGCTCAGCCTGCAACTCTCCTTCGCCGTCTTCCCGCTCGTGATGTTCACATCCGACAAGGCCAAGATGGGTGCACTGAAAGCGCCGCTCTGGCTCTCGGCTTTTGCGTGGCTGATTGCGGTGGTGATCGCGGCGCTGAATGTGAAGCTGCTGTTGGATTTTATGGGGTGAGGCGGGTCAGGCCGCGCTTTTACGGAGCGCGGCCGCCGTTGTCATGCATTCAGAAGCGGCTAGACCGCAACCGGCTGACTTCTTCGTCTACCATTGCTTTTGACAACTGTTTAAAACTGAAAAGTGCGTATAGGGGCCGAAGAAATTCATATAAGATTTCCGGCAAATTTTCCTGTATCGTAGACGGATCAAGCGTGACCGTTCTTTCAAAGTCGTTTTCGTTGGCCACTTGATCCGGACGAACGCTTCTGCTCCCCTCAACGTGCGTTAACTCTCGTCCTCGCAGACCATTCCACTTAACGGCAAAAATGAGCTGAGAAGATTCCTTATCTAATAGCGCTGCGAAGGCAGCTGCTTGTAGTAGGCACTCACCTATTCGCCATATAGGTAGCGTGATGTCGAACTTCAGCCCGGGCGTTAAGCGATCTGGATGAGAATCTTCATCGTAGCCTCGAACCAGCATAGCTTTGCCGTCGGGGGTTACTCTCCAAAAGTCCTGATGTGCTGGATCAGCGACATACTCCCGTCCGGTTTCATCCAAGTTGCATTCGATCGCTTGGTTACGAATGGTAGGTTTGATACCTTTTCGTGTTGGAACCCACCACGGTGACCATCCCGTATGCCGGATAGTCGCCTTATCGATTTTACTTAAAAGGTCTGGGTAATCGAGAGGTGCGAAGTCGCCTAGAACCCAATATGTGACGCAGTAATATCCAAGGGGCTCCGGTGCATTAACGCCTGCTTCCAACTGGGTATTTCGCCAAGCAACAAGGCCCTCGTTCCGCCAAGCCAATAGAGTTTCTAGGCTAGTTTCCTTTGAAACGTCAGAGGTAAGTGCGCCTCCGCCTAAAATACCTCGAATGGCGTTTAAAAGATCGTCCCTTCCAGCTTGGACACAACGATCAAGTAACTCGCGCCATTCGATGGCTGTCCCCGGTTCAGCGCTTTCAGGAGTTGGCCTCCTGATATACACCCTGCCAACTAGAAGACTTTTCTGATCAGGGCTTCCTTTTTTAGCTTGAATAGGAACGCGATGGTCTCCTGGAACCATGATCACCGGATGAAGGTACCCATCAGTTGTACGTCTCACATGCGAGACTTGGACCTGGAAACTAGGTTCTGCATAACTTGATACGATTCTTGCTATCGTGTCTTGGCCATACGCATTTAGCGATGAAGGCGCCGGTAAGGTTGTTTCGAAAGATCCGTCGGGACGCTCACTGAAACCAAGAAGAATATAACCTCCACCATGATTAGCCAGCGCTATCGCCGCTTTGGCTAAAATAGCCATTCCTGCCTTGCTGGTGAGATCAAGCCAGTTTTTAATTTCGACATTAAGTGTTTCGCGTGGAGCATCGACAAGCTGCTCAAGTTCCCTATTGATTGATGCCATTGAAACCTCCTCGAATGCATTTTCCACTATGAGGTGCTCAAGCATCAATTAATTAAAAATGAATAGCTAATTTCTCATAGCAAGATTGAAAAATGTCGCGATAGGTATATTTATAAAGTATATCTAATTTATGTCCTTATGTATATTGCTCTCCGCTAGCTGAAATATTAGCGGAGAGCATTAATTTCCTTAATTTTCGCTATCTTAGCTGCAACCGCTCGTAGCCCCACAAGTATCGCACTTCTCGCAAGTGCCGTTCCGCACCATCGTGAAGTTCTGGCATTCCGAGCACATGTTGCCCGTATAGCCCTGAGCGATCGAGCGCATGCGGCGTTCGTTTTCCACCTTCTTGGCTTCCGCCTTGGCCGATGCAGCGTCTGCGGCGGCCTTGTCGGAGAAGAGGGCGGTGGCGGTCTGCTGGGATTCCTGAACCACCTCGTCGATCACTTCTTCGGCGATCTCTTCGGCCAGTTCCTTGGCGCGCTCTTCATAGTCCCGCTTGAAGGAGACGATTTCGGAGGTTGCGATGGCGACCGTCGGTTCCAGCTTGCGGGCGGCGGAGCCGGCAAAGGAGGTGACGTTGGCGGAGCCACGGGCGGGGGTGGCCGTTGCCGAGCCCTTCGGCTCGGAAGACGAACGTTCGCCGCCATTGCTGGAAACCAGCGTCGGCTTGTAACCGCGGGTCCAGCCGGTGGAAACGAGGTTGGTCTTGCCTTCCTGGATGCCCTTGCCGAGTGCCGTGTTGGAGAAATCCGACGTATCGACATGGGCCAGATCGTGGCGGCCGAGATAGGAGACGGCGAGTTCGCGGAACACGTAGTCGAGGATCGACGTGGCGTTCTTGATGGCGTCGTTGCCCTGCACCATGCCGGCCGGTTCGAACTTGGTGAAGGTGAAGGCCTCCACATATTCTTCCAGCGGCACGCCATATTGCAGGCCGAGCGAAATGGCGATGGCGAAGTTGTTCATCATCGCACGGAAGGCGGCACCTTCCTTGTGCATGTCGATGAAGATTTCGCCGATGCGGCCGTCACCGAATTCGCCGGTGCGCAGATAGACCTTGTGACCGCCAACGGTTGCCTTCTGGGTGTAACCCTGACGGCGGTTCGGCAGCTTTTCACGCTCGCGCGAGACACGCTCGATGACGCGTTCGACGATCTTTTCGGTGATCGTCACGGCCTGCTGGGCGAGCGGCTGCTGGATCAGTTCTTCGACGAAATCTTCTTCGTCGTCATCTTCCACCAGCGAAGCGTTGAGCGGCTGGGAAAGCTTGGAACCATCGCGGTAAAGGGCGTTGGCCTTCAGCGCCAGCTTCCAGGAGAGCATGTAGGCTGCGCCGCAATCTTCCACCGTCGCATCATTCGGCATGTTGATCGTCTTGGAGATCGCACCTGATATGAAGGGCTGTGCGGCCGCCATCATGCGGATGTGCGATTCGACCGAGAGATAACGCTTGCCGATCTTGCCGCAGGGGTTGGCGCAATCGAAGACGGGCAGGTGTTCGGCCTTCAGGAACGGTGCGCCTTCCAGCGTCATCGCGCCGCAGACGTGCACGTTCGCTGCTTCGATGTCCTTCTTGCTGAAGCCGAGATGCTCGAGCAGGTTGAAGCTCATGTCAGAGAGCTGCTCGTCGGAAACCTTCAGCGTGCCCTTCAGGAAGTCGGCACCCAGCGTCCACTGGTTGAAGACGAACTTGATGTCGAAGGCGCTTTTCAGCGCGGCGTTGACGGCTTCGATCTTCTCATCGGTGAAGCCCTTGGCCTTCAGCGTCGAGGGGTTGATGGCCGGCGCCTGGTTGAGATTGCCATGGCCGACGGCATAGGCTTCGATCTCGGCGATCTGGCTTTCGGAATACCCAAGCGAACGCAGTGCATCCGGAACCGCGCGGTTGATGATCTTGAAATAACCGCCACCGGCAAGCTTCTTGAACTTCACCAGCGCGAAGTCAGGCTCGATGCCGGTCGTGTCGCAATCCATGACGAGGCCAATCGTGCCTGTCGGCGCGATGACGGTGGTCTGGGCGTTGCGGTAGCCGTGCTGTTCGCCAAGCGCCAGCGCCTTGTCCCAGGCGGCTGTTGCGTGGGCGATGAGGTCCTGATCCGTGCAATCGGCATGGATGAGTGCCACCGGGTTAACCGACAGGCCCTCATAACCATCCGACAGGCCATGGGCGGCGCGGCGGTGGTTGCGGATGACGCGCAACATGTTGTCGCGGTTCGGTGCAAAGCTCGGGAACGGGCCAAGCTCGCCGGCCATTTCAGCCGAGGTTGCATAGGAAACACCGGTCATGATGGCGGTCAGCGCACCTGCAATGGCGCGGCCCTCATCGCTGTCATAGGGAATGCCAGACGACATCAGGAGGCCGCCGATATTGGCGTAACCGAGGCCGAGCGTGCGGTATTCATAGGAGCGCTCGGCGATCTGGCGCGACGGGAACTGCGCCATCATCACGGAGACTTCGAGCACGACGGTCCACAGGCGCACGGCATGTTCGTAATCGGCGATATCGATGCGCTTCGTCTTGGCGTCCTTGAACTGAAGCAGGTTCAGCGAGGCAAGGTTGCAGGCCGTGTCGTCAAGGAACATATATTCCGAGCACGGGTTGGAAGCGCGGATCGGGCCTTCGGCCGGCGAGGTGTGCCAGTCGTTCATGGTGGTGTTGAAGTGCAGGCCCGGATCGGCGGACGCCCAGGCGGCATGGGAAATCTTTTCCCAGAGATCGCGGGCCTTCAGCGTCTTCATGACCTTGCCGTCCTTGCGGGCGGTGAGGTTCCAGTCGCCGTCATTTTCGACAGCGCGCAGGAAGTCATCCTTCAGCGAGACGGAGTTGTTGGAGTTCTGGCCCGAAACCGTGAGGTAGGCTTCCGAATCCCAATCCGTGTCGTAGGTCTTGAACTGGATGTCCTTGTAACCCTGTTCGGCGAACTGGATGACGCGCTTGACGTAGTTTTCCGGCACCATGTCCTTCTTGGCAGCGCGGATTTCGCGCTTCAGGGCAGGGTTCTTGGCCGGGTCGAAGCAGTCACCATTGTCGGCTTCGCAGTTGACGCAGGCCTTCATGATGGCCTTCAGGTGCTTGGCGACGATCTTGGAGCCGGTCACGAGGGCGGCAACCTTCTGCTCCTCGTTCACCTTCCAGTCGATATAGGCTTCGATGTCGGGGTGATCGGCATCAACGACGACCATCTTCGCTGCGCGACGGGTCGTCCCGCCGGACTTGATGGCGCCGGCTGCGCGGTCGCCGATCTTGAGGAAACTCATCAGGCCTGACGACTTGCCGCCGCCGGAAAGCTTTTCGCCTTCGCCACGCAGATAGGAGAAGTTGGAGCCGGTGCCGGAGCCGTATTTGAACAGGCGCGCTTCACGCACCCACAGGTCCATGATGCCGCCTTCATTAACCAGATCGTCTTCAACGGACTGGATGAAGCAGGCATGCGGCTGCGGATGTTCGTAAGCGGATTTGGACTTGGTCAGCTTGCCGGTGAAGGGGTCGACATAGAAATGGCCCTGGCCCGGACCATCAATGCCATAGGCCCAGTGCAGGCCGGTGTTGAACCATTGCGGGGAGTTAGGGGCAACGCGCTGGGTGGCGAGCATGTAGGCAAGCTCGTCGCGGAAGGCGAGCGCATCTTCTTCGGTGGAGAAATATTTGCCCTTCCAGCCCCAATAGGCCCAGGTGCCGGCCAGACGGTCGAAAACCTGGCGCGCATCGGTCTCGGAGCCGTAACGTTCGGCTTCGGGCACGTCCTTCAGGGCTTTCTCATCGGCAACCGAGCGCCACAGGAAGGAAGGAACGTCGTTCTCCTCGACCTTTTTCAGCACCTTCGGCACACCGGCCTTGCGGAAATATTTCTGCGCCAGAACGTCGGTCGCCACCTGGCTGAACTGCGCGGGAACGTCGATATCCGCCAGACGGAACACGATGGAACCGTCGGGGTTCTTGATTTCACTGACGGCCTTGCGGAAGTCGATCTCCGCATAAGGCGATTGGCCGGGCTTCGTGAAGCGACGTTCAATGCGCATGGTTTCCTGTCCTCGTCCATTGGGCGCCCGGCAAAGGGCGCAAAAATCCGGTCCAGCCGTGCGATGTCTTCGCGCAGCCGGTTGTTGCCGATCTGAAAGGGATGTTCATCCTTGGATGTGATCCCTGTATCTCGTGGCTTATTCGGCTGCAAGCATAGTGTGGAATACTAAATATAGTATCAACAGCTTCCTGCCGCCAGTCCCCGCGTCATGTTTTTGGCGGTTCCCGAAGGCGCGCAGAAACCCACCGGCAAACCGCCCCCTGATGGCCGGGACGCCGCGTCTGGATTAGCGAGCTGAGATTGAAAGGAACCGGCCTCGTTACTTTCCGGTCCGTTGCCGCCGCAACATAACTGTCACTTTCCTCTTGCGGCATAGATTCGTCAAGCCATAGATTGAAACGCATTTTTAACCACAAGATATTGTGTGAAGTGCCTGTGGAAAACGGGGAAAGCAAAAGCTTTCAAAAGAATCAGTCACTTGGCGGGGAAATCTCAAGCCTGTGCGGGGCTGGTTTCCGCAGCGGAAAGCCAAAAACCAGCATTTCCGGGGTGAGGCATAAAGGCGACACTGCGGTTTTTCCGTGTTTTTCCGCTGTCGGCAAAAAGGCCGTTTCACACAAAAAAGCCGCCCCGGGTGGGACGGCGAAAGAGTGGATATTGCTGGGGGAAGTCTTGCGCGGTTGGTGCATCCGCACTCCGTCACCCCGGACCAGATCCGGGGTCCAGCGCGATCAAGTCCTTGATCGCGAGAGACTCTTCTCACGGCGCAGACGCGCCGTGGCTGGATTCCGGCTCAAGGCCGGAATGACGGATGAGAAATGGGTTCCCCTGTGGGCAATCAGCCGCGCGATCCCTTGGCGATCGGCTCCTGATAGGTGAAGCCCATGTCCCAGGGAAAATAGATCCAGGTGTCCTGGCTGACTTCGGTGACGAAGGTGTCAATGGTCGGCACGCCCTTCGGCTTGGCGTAAACACAGGCAAAATGGGCTCTCGGCAGCATTTCGCGCACTTCCAGCGCTGTCTTGCCGGTATCGGTCAGATCGTCAAGCACGAGCACGCCTTCGCCGCCATCCGCCGCCAGTTTCGGGTCGACGCCCTTCAGCAGCACCGTATCGCCCTGATTGACATAGTCATGACGGGTGGCGATGCAGACCGTGTCGATCAGGCGGATGTTCAGCTCGCGGGAAATGATCGCCGCCGGCACAAGGCCACCGCGGGTGATACAGACGATTGCCCGGAACTCTTTATCGAGGCCGGCAAGACGCCAGGCAAGCGCACGGGCATCGCGGTGGAACTGGTCCCAGGAGACGGGAAAGGCTTTATCGGGAAGGGACATGTCGTCTACCATCTGGTCAAAATTGTCGATGGCTTTGGCTAATAGCCGCAAGACCGGCAAAAAGGCAAGCTTTCCGCGTGAGGCGTGTTGTTTGGACCGGGAGATTGCCGCCTGTTTCTTCTCCCCGCCGGGGGGAAGGTGGCCTGAAGGGTCGGAGGAGGGGGCAACGTAGCCGAATATCTCTACCCTTGCCCCCTCATCCCGCTGCCGCGGACTTCTCCCCGGCGGGGAGAAGAAATATGCGGCACTCGCTCGATCCATGCGGAATGCCGAGGGGGCGGCGGAACTGTTTGCGCCGCTTCCATATTTAGCGCGAGAGCAGCGTCATCGCCGTCATGGAATCGAGCAGGGTGCGCGTGACGCCGCCGAACAGCAGTTCCCACCAGCGGGAATGGCCATAGGCGCCCATGACCAGAAGGTCGATGCTGTTATCCGACAGACGGTTTTCGATGGCCGCCTGCGGTGAAACGCCGGCGATCTTTTCCTGCGAGGTCACTGTGACGTTGACACCGTGGCGGGCAAGCGTTGCGGCCAGTTCAGTGCCGGCGAGACCGGCGGACTGTGTTTCACTCTCTGCCTGGTCGACGGAGAAGATCTCGACGCTTTCGGCGGCTTTCAGGAAAGGCAGGGCGTCGAAGGTGGCGCGTGTGGCCTCCCGCGAGCCATTCCAGGCGATGAGGACGCGCTTGATCGGCTTGGCGACGGTCAGCACATGCGGCACCAGGAGAACGGGACGGCCACTTTCATAAAGGAAACCGTCAATATCCGAGCGGCTGTCTGACAGTGCCGAGGAGCTGCTCTGGCGGGCGACGATCAAATCGGCGCAACGGGCGCTGTCGATGGCGGATGCGGAGGCGTAACCGACCGATGTGACGAAGCTGCGCCATTCATGCGAGACGCCGTTGGCAGACAGCGTGCGTTCGAAAAGGGTTCCGACATCGGTGGTTTCCTTGTGCGCCACATCCTGCAAAGCCTGCACGGTGGCGGGATCGGGAATTTCCATCGGTGCGACGAGCGGAACGGCGGCCAGCGTTTCCATGTGCAGGCCGATCACATGTGAGGAAAACTGGTCGGCAAGGCTTACCACGAATTCGCCGAGCTTCTGCGTGTTCGAAACATTGTCGACCACTGCCAGTATCGTTTTGTAACCCATTTTTCTCTCCTCGGTGACATGTCGTTTTCAGATCGTTCTGGCTTTTTCTTCGAATCGCCGGAGCGATCTCAGTCTCTGTTTTACGTATTGTCCGGACGGAAAAGCTGTTCCGCTTTTCCTGGAAATGCTCAGGGGGGAGAGTGGCCGCCTTTACAGACCGCCACCTTGATTTTGGTCAAACCTTTTCGTTTCAGGCCTTTTCCTTCTCAGGCGGTTGCATCGCCCTTGCTGGCGGCCAGTTGCTTCTCCTGGCCGATGGTTTCGATCATGGCCGCAACCGCCTCGGTTGCCGCCTTCAGCACGCCGGCGTCGCGGGCGCGCACGACGATCTCCGTCGAAAAACGCTGTCCGTCATATTTCGGGTAGGAGCCGATGCTGGTTTCGGGATGAGCCTTCTGGATGGCCGTCAGCGGCGTGCCGATATCGCCTTCGCCATAGGGGGAGCGCACCGCCTGCGACATGACCTTTGCACCGGTGCGCAAGGTCGGCATGACATTGTCGAGCATGGCCTGGAACACCTGCGGTACGCCGGCCATGACATAAACATTGCCGATGACGAAGCCAGGGGCGACGGAAACCGGATTGGCGATGTGTGCGGCACCTCTTGGCATGCGCGCCATGCGCTTGCGCGCCTCGGTGAATTCCATCTCGCGGACGCGGTACATGTCGCCCAGCAGGCGCAGCGCCTCGGCATCGTGCTCGCAGGGCAGGCCGAATGCCACTGACACCGCATCCGCGGTTATATCGTCATGGGTCGGGCCGATGCCACCTGACGTAAAGACATAATCATAACGGCCGCGCAGCGCATTCAGCGCCTCGACGATCTGCTCCTCCTCGTCGGCGACGATGCGCACTTCCTTGAGGTCAATGCCGGACATGGTGAGGACATCTGCAAGATGGCCGATATTCTTGTCCTTGGTGCGGCCCGACAGCAATTCGTCGCCGATGGCGAGCATGGCGGCGGTGACAACGGAGGAGGTGGAGGAGGGATTGGACATGGTTGCACTCGTCATCTGTTTCCCCTGACGTTAGCCCTGCTCCCGATGAATGCAAAGCAGTTTTGAAAAAATGTCCTTTTGTAAATGGTTGACATTCCGGTTTTCCGTTCACTCATGGTGAACAGTGCGTATGCCAATCCCCGGCTGGCGGGAGGAGGGGCCGTGGGCTAGGTTTTCGTCACATACATTTGACGGGTCAACGCCGATGATCATCCAGTTTTTGAAAAAGCTTCTGGCCGGTACGCCGGAAAAAATTCCAGCAAAGGAAACAAAGAGAATGACGAAGGTTTTGGTACTTTATTACTCCGCTTACGGCCATATCGAGACGATGGCCTATGCGGTCGCCGAAGGCGTCAAGTCCACCGGCGCGGAAGCCGTGGTGAAGCGCGTTCCCGAACTGGTGCCGGAAGAGGTCGCCAAGGCCTCCCATTTCAAGATGGATCAGTCGGCCCCGGTGGCGACGGTGGAAGAACTGGCTGAATACGACGCCATCATCGTCGGCGCCGGCACGCGCTTCGGTACGGTCGCCTCGCAGATGCGCAATTTCTGGGATCAGACCGGCGGTCTGTGGTTCAACGGCAAGCTGGTCGGCAAGGTTGGCTCGGCCTTTACCTCTTCCGCGACCCAGCATGGCGGTCAGGAATCGACCATTCTCGGTTTCATTCCCACCTTCCTGCATCACGGCATGGCCGTTGTCGGTCTGCCCTATGCTTTCCAGGGCCAGATGGGCGTCGATGAAATCAAGGGCGGTTCGCCCTATGGTGCTTCCACCATCACCGATGGCGACGGCTCGCGCCAGCCTTCCGAAATCGAACTCGAAGGCGCACGCTTCCAGGGCGCGCATGTGGCAAAAATCGCTGCCAAGCTCTCTGCCTGATTTTTAAGGTTCTTTGAAAAAGAATGCGGCCCAAAAGGCCGCATTTTCTGTTCCGGCATTTTTAGTCGCCGGCATCCTCAGCAAAGGATTTTTTGAGGCGGGTCAGATCGGCAGGTTGACCATGAAAAGGCAGCTTGCGACCACGAAGCCGAGCATCGAGATTTCTAGAAAACCGTTCAATCCGTCACGCATTTCAATCCTCCTTGTGTCGGGCGAAAAGAGAACGGACAGAGCCTATTGCGGTTCCATAACAGAAGAATGAAATTTAGAGATTTTTAATGCCTTGCCATTCCGCGTGTGGCGAAGGCGATCTGGGCGCTTCAGCCCGTGACGACGAAGGCGACGACGAGATGGCCGATGAGGCCGATTGCGAGGCAGGAGAGAAGAAAGATGAACAGGGCTTTTTTCATGTTTCCGGAAGCTTCCATTGGTTTTTATCCATCGAACCTGTTGTCTTGAAAATTCAGCGCCGCAGGGCAAATCGCATCGTCCTGCGGCAGGCGAGCCAGTTCCCGTCAGGCCTTGAAATCGAGGCCCGCTTCGATGGCGGCGGCGAGGAAAGCCTTGCGCGCATCTTCCGGCTTTTTCCGCCCGGCATCAACGGCGGCGCAGACGAGCAGCGCCTTGTCCAGCGCATCGCCATCTTCGATCGGCCAATCTTCGATCAGCGCCCAGGAGGCTGCCTGCGTGGTTTCGATGCTCGTATATTCGCCCGGCGTTTCGAACGCGATCAGGACGGGTTTTTGCCAGCGCGTGTTCATCGCCTATCCGTATTGTTTGTCGTGCCCGGCTCTAACCGAAGCGGCCTGAATGCGCAATCCGTTTCGGCCCCGGTGCGGTGCGGTCAGTCGTCGCGTCCGAACAGCCAGTCGCGAATGATGCGCCGGTCGATGAGTTCCAGCGAGCGGTCGGGCGCGATGCGGTAGGTTTCCACCGCCCTTGTGCTGCCATCGATACGGAATTCGTGGCTGAAGGTACTGCCGATCGGCGATTTCGTCAGCTTGGTGCGCGGCTGGCCTCTATAGGTAATGCTGCCGGGGATCGGTGCGACATAGGGCGCCGGTCCAGTATAAGGGGGCGGTCCGACCGTGGTGCATCCCGCCAGCGCCAATGGGAGCGCTATAATGGCCGATGATAGGAGCGTTTTCATCCTGTCCTCCGAAGTGCCTCTGCGAAAACGATATGGAGGCGCAGCGGTTCCCGGCAGGCAAGAAGATCAAGGCTTATTCGTCCTGCCTATTTGCTTTTCGGATTCTGAATGTCGCGCGCGACCCAGCGGAAGAAAGCGTAGACGAGGAGGCCAAAGATGAAAAGCGGGATGAGGTTCGCAAAACCGGACATATGATTCTCGTTTCTCCCTCCCGGTCCGGGGTCTAGCCGGAGTGAAACCGGCAAGGCAAGAGAAGCGCCTGTCACCGCCAGTAAAATATCCGTGTGCCGCAAGGGGGAGATTTGTTGCTGCCCGGGGAGGGCGGGAGAGATCTGGCGCACTGCCAGTGATGCCAGATCTCTCTGTCTCCCGCCAGTTTCAGGGTACGGGGGACTTGTTATAGTATAACGAATAACCACCAATGGACATAGGCCGAAAAATTACCACGAATAAATCGCTGCCATCGCCGGTCATCGAAGCCCCTGACGTTTGGCCTCGAGACCCGCGCCATTTCAATGCCTGCGGGCGAAGACGTTTATCCGGCAAATTATTTCACCCAACGGAAGCAGACACGGGCTCATCGCAGATAGCGCTTTAACCCGTTGAAACGGCTACGATGCTTTTTGGGAAGCAGGCCGCAGCGCGGGGACTGAAGGGAACCTTTTTTATGCTGCGTCATTGAATCAGGCACAAGACATGCCAATAGCGGAGGGTTAAACATGCTCGGCACCATCCTCGTCATCCTGCTTATTCTGTTCCTGATCGGCGCGCTGCCCAGCTGGGGTTACCATAATTACGGTTATGGCCCGTCGGGCGGTCTCGGACTGGTTCTGGTTATCGTCCTGATCCTGGTTCTGATTGGGCGGATTTGACGACCACCCTTGAGACTGGGCCACCGCCCGCACTGCCGCAATTGCGGCGGATGCGGGCGTTGTTTCTTCTGGAATATGAGGAAGATACGAAAAACCACGCAATCTTAACCCCTTAGACCGTGGGCGACTGCATGGCGCCTATCGGGCCTGAAAAAACACCACATTCGGAACGAACCCTCTTGCGCCCAAAATGGATTCGTTCTAAATGCCCGCCATCGCTCGAATGAAGAGCGTGTGAGGCCTCGTGGCGGAGTGGTGACGCAGAGGACTGCAAATCCTTGTACCCCGGTTCAATTCCGGGCGAGGCCTCCAAAATTTATTTTCTCAACCTGATAATCAGAATCGTGTGTAATATTACACGCCTTTCTGTGCTTTATTCCCAGCTCATTCCAGATAAACGGTTGAGTGTTTGTATGGTTACTTTCAAACGACTCTGCGGTTTGCCTGCCTATGGTGAGATGGCAATCAGCTTCCCAAAACCTGGCAGTTTTCGGGAAGGCGTTGTTTTTGAATTCACAATGTCAGGCGGCAATAGCTGGGTCGGCAATTTCGATCCCGGGTATCGAACGTCATCTGTAGCAACCGGTGTTTACCCCGAGTTGGGAGCAGGAGCGGTTTTTGTTCTTGCAGATGGGCGCGCCTATAAAATCAATGCCGTAACCAAAGAATTGATTGAAGAAATCTCCAGATATGTTGTCTGGATAGGATACTTCGCCCCCTTGGAAATTATGGTTGTCTGTGACGATCTCGAGGTCGTAGCGTATACAAGAGCCGGGGTGTTTTGGCGGAGCGAACGCGTTTCTTGGGATGGAATCGAGTATGTTTCCATTAGAAACGATAGGTTGTTCGGCCAAGCCTATGACCCAATGGATGATCGATGGCTTCCGTTTGAGATTGATCTGGCAACAGGCCTCATCACAGGTGGCTCTTACTTGGCGAATTAAACGGCTGTTTTTCATCTGACGATGACATCTCAGGTAAAAACGTGTCGCACCGTTTGAAATGTCTCCGAATAGCATCCTTATTTCAGAGGCGTATCGCTTTTTCCCGCACATCCCACTCACCACGCTTGAAAGCGCGCGCCTTGGCAATTATGAGATTATCCAAAGGTGAGGGGAGGCCCGCGCCGTTTTGAGCTTTTGGAGCCGAGGCTTCCCGACCGGCATCCGTGAAATTGAGGCGATAAGGACATGATGGATTTCGAAACCGCGCGCGCCAATATGGTCGACAGCCAGCTGCGCACGACTGACGTGACTTCGCATTCGGTGCTGAAGGCGTTTTTGAGCGTGCCGCGCGAGGCTTTCGTGCCGGCGGGCGTGCGGCAGATTGCCTATGCGGATGAGGATATGCAGATCTGTCCGGCCCGTGACGGCCGCCCGGCGCGCTATGTCATGAAGGCTTCGCCGCTGGCGAAACTGCTGCAGCTTGCCGCCGTCTCCAAGGAAGATGTGGTGCTGGAAGTCGGCGGTGGTGCCGGTTACGCGGCAGCCATCCTTTCCCAACTGGCCGGTTCGGTGGTGTCGCTTGAATGTGACGAAGCGCTGGCGGCGCAGGCAACCGAGACGCTGGCATCGCTCGGATATGACAATGTCGCCGTCGTGACCGGCGATCTTGAAAAGGGTTATGCAAGCGAAGCGCCCTATGATCTGGTTTTCGTCAACGGTTCCGTCGAGGAAGTGCCGGCGGCGCTGACGGACCAGCTGCGCGACGGCGGACGTCTGGTCGTTGTTGTCGGATATGGCAATGCCGCAAAGGCCACCGTCTATCGCCGTGATGGCAACAGCACATCGGCTGCAAGCTCTTTCAACGCCTCCATCAAGCCTCTGCCCGGTTTTGCCAAGGCGGCAGAATTCGTTTTCTGATCCATCGACATATTCGTTGCCGTTTACGCCGGGGTGGACCTTCCGCCCCGGCGTTTGCTTTTGTATGGTCTGCATGCTTCCCCGGTTGTCCGCGGCGGTGCCTTGACAGCCTGTTCTCACAAAGCTGTGCATCACCGTGAAACTTGTCGAATCAGTGATTTAGTTCCTGACTATGCTGCCCTAGACTAAGGGTGATTCGGGGTGTGCGTATTTCTGCCCCGCATGACCCTGCGACAGGGACGGCAAAAACGCCCGGCGGTTTTGTCCGAACATGTTTCAGAACATCGGCGCGGCAGCCGGCTTCGGCTGTCACGGACGCGATGTAAGAATTGAACAGGTGCAAAGCGCCATGTCCGGTATCCGGAGGGATACGGCCTGCGCGCTCAAGAGTGGAAACCGGGGATTGATATGGCTCAGCCAAGCGTAGCGCGTGAACCGTCCATGGAAGAGATTCTGGCGTCGATACGCCGGATCATCGAGAGCAACGAGCCGGGACCTGCCGGTGCGTTTTCCGGACAGTTGCCGCCGGTCTATGACGATGAAGACGATGCCGCCGGTGAAGCGGCCTTCGTGACGGAGCCCGTCAGCCCGCCGGCCCGCGTTCCTCCCGCCGCAAACCAGGCCTATGGTGCGCGGCCCGCGCAGGATTATTCGTCGGCTTCCGAAAGGCCGATGCCGGAACAGCCGGAAATCTCCGCCGAGAAGACGATGTCGCTGGCCGACGTTGCAGCCCGTGTTCGCGCCGCCGCCGACCGTAACGCCGCGATGGGACCACAGGCATTTGCAGCGCAGGCGCAGCGTGTGGCAACGGAGCCCGCACCGGCCGCGCCCGCCCCATCGTCTTCAAGCGCAATACCGGCTGAACGTCCGGCGCCGCAGCGTCCGACGGATGTGCGGCCGCTGATGGCGGCAACCGCTGCTGCTGCCAGCGAACAGCCCGTGCCTTTCGCTACCGAGGATCGCGCCGCCGCCGCTGCCATCGAAAATGCGCCTTTTGCCGAGAACCCTTTTGAGCAGCTTGCGTTGCGTGGCGCGATCGAAACGCCGCTCCCCAAGGAGCATTTTGAAATCGAAGTGCACCAGCCGGCCGTCGAGATGCCGAAATTCGATCTGGCCGAGCCCGAGGTGGAAGCCGAGAGCGCTTTGTCGCTCAATCTCATTTCCGCTGCCGCCGGTGCCCAGATCGCCCGTTCCTTCAGCGAACTTGCTGATGTGTTCGATGGCGTAGAGCGCCGCTCGATCGAGGATCTGGCTGCCGAGATGCTGCGCCCGATGTTGCAAGACTGGCTGGAGGACAATCTGCCGACTTTGGTGGAGCGTCTCGTGCGCGAGGAAATCGAGCGCGTCGCACGCGGTTCGCGCCGTTAAGTTCTCTCTGGCCGCCTGTCTCAAATGCGCCAGGCCGTGACGAAACAGGGGCCGCTCCGCCATCGGGGCGGCTTTTTTGTTGAAGATGAAGGCGTTATCGGGGCATAGTCATATGCAGGGTCGCCCCATCGGCGGCTTAAGCAGGTCGGTTTCTGTTGACTCTCGACCATCCATCCTTATTTAAAAAAATCCACACAAGAACTCTAAAATTCAGGTCAGGAAATGCTCGAGAAGACCTACGATTCCGCAGCCGTCGAACCGAAGATCGCCAAAGCATGGGACGAGGCGAATGCTTTCCGTGCCGGCGCCAACGCCAAGCCGGGCGCGGAAACCTTCACCATCGTCATCCCGCCGCCGAATGTGACGGGCTCCCTGCATATGGGCCATGCGCTCAACAACACGCTGCAGGACATATTGGTCCGCTTCGAGCGTATGCGCGGCAAGGATGTGCTGTGGCAGCCGGGCATGGACCATGCCGGCATTGCCACCCAGATGGTTGTGGAGCGCAAGCTGATGGAACAGCAGCTTCCGGGCCGCCGCGACATGGGCCGTGAGGCCTTCGTGGAGAAGGTCTGGGAATGGAAGGCCGAATCCGGTGGCTTGATCTTCAACCAGCTGAAACGCCTCGGCGCATCCTGTGACTGGTCGCGTGAGCGCTTCACCATGGACGAGGGTCTCTCCGAGGCTGTCCTCGAAGTCTTCGTCACGCTCTACAAGCAGAACCTGATCTACAAGGACAAGCGTCTCGTCAACTGGGACCCCAAGCTGCAGACCGCGATTTCCGACATGGAAGTCGAGCAGATCGAGATGAAGGGCAATCTCTGGCACTTCCGTTATCCGCTGGAAAAGGGCGTGACCTACCAACATCCGGTCGCCTTCGACGAGGAGGGCAAGCCCACCGAGTTCGAAACCCGCGACTACATCGTCGTCGCCACGACCCGTCCCGAAACGATGCTCGGCGATACCGGTGTTGCGGTTAACCCGGAGGACGAGCGTTACAAGGGCATTGTCGGCAAGCATGTCATCCTGCCGATCGTCGGCCGCAAGATCCCGATCGTTGCCGACGACTATGCCGATCCGACGGCCGGCACCGGCGCAGTCAAAATCACGCCCGCGCATGATTTCAACGACTTCGAAGTCGGCAAGCGCTGTGGCCTGCGCGCCATCAATGTCATGAATATCGATGGCACCATCTCCATCAAGGAGAATGAGGATTTCCTCGAGGGCCTCAGCCATCCGGCCGCCCTGCATGGCGCATGGGATCGTCTGGAGGGACAGGACCGCTTCTTTGCGCGCAAGGTCATCGTTGAAATCTTCGAGGAAGCCGGTCTGCTCGACAAGATCGAGCCGCACAAGCACGTCGTGCCGCATGGCGACCGTGGCGGCGTGCCGATTGAGCCGCGTCTGACCGATCAATGGTGGGTGGACAACAAGACGCTGGCCCAGCCGGCGATTGCCTCGGTTCGCGAAGGCCGCACCAATTTCGTGCCGAAGAACTGGGAAAACACCTATTTCCAGTGGATGGAGAACATCCAGCCCTGGTGTATCTCGCGGCAATTGTGGTGGGGACACCAGATTCCCGCATGGTACGGCCCGGATGGGCAGGTCTTCGTCGAAAAGACCGAGGAAGAGGCGCTGCAGGCGGCCATACAGCATTACATCGCCCATGAAGGTCCGTGGAAGGCCTGGGTCGAGGAGAAGCTTGAGAATTTCAAGCCGGGCGAAATCCTGACACGTGACGAAGACGTGCTCGACACCTGGTTCTCGTCGGCGCTCTGGCCGTTTTCGACACTGGGCTGGCCGGAAGAGACACCGGAACTGGCGCGTTATTACCCGACCAATGTGCTCGTCACCGGCTTTGACATCATCCCGTTCTGGGTGGTGCGCATGATGCAGATGGGCCTGCATTTCATGAAGGACGATGCCGGCAACCCGGTTGAGCCGTTCAGCACGGTCTATATTCACGCGCTGGTTCGCGACAAGAACGGCCAGAAGATGTCGAAGTCCAAGGGCAACGTCATCGATCCCCTGGAACTGATCGACGAATATGGTGCGGATGCGCTGCGCTTCACGCTCGCCATCATGGCGGCGCAGGGCCGCGACGTTAAGCTCGATCCCGCGCGTATCGCCGGTTATCGCAACTTCGGCACCAAGTTGTGGAACGCCACGCGTTTTGCCGAGATGAACGGCGTGAAGCGCGATCCGCACTTCCTGCCCGAAACCGCCTCGCTGACGATCAACCGCTGGATCCTGACCGAGCTTGCCAATACAGCGCGTGATGTGACGGCTTCGCTTGAGAATTTCCGTTTCAACGATGCCTCCGGCATTCTCTATCGTTTCGTCTGGAACCAGTTCTGCGACTGGTATCTGGAACTGCTGAAGCCGGTCTTCGGCGGTGAAGACGAAAAGGCGAAGACGGAATCGCAGGCCTGTGCGGCCTATGTTCTGGATGAGATCTACAAGCTGCTGCATCCCTTCATGCCGTTCATGACGGAAGAGCTGTGGGCGCATACGGCCGGCGAGGGCGAGGAGCGCGATGATCTGCTCTGCCTCACCGACTGGCCGGTGCCGGAATTCCGCGACGACGCTTCGGCTGCGGAAATCAACTGGCTGATCGATCTCGTATCGGGCATCCGCTCGACACGCGCCGAGATGAATGTGCCGCCGGGTGCGACAGCGTCGCTGGTGGTCGTCGGCGCCAACACCTCCACCGAAGCGCGGCTTGATCGCCACGCCGCCGCCATCCGGCGCTTAGCGCGGGCCGATGAAATCCGCGGCGGTGATGTTGCGCCGAAGGGTTCGGCCCAGATCATCATCGGTGAAGCCACGGTCTGCCTGCCGCTCGGCAACCTTGTCGATCTCTCAGCTGAAAAGGCCCGTCTTGAAAAGGCGATCGGCAAGGTGGATGCGGAAATGGAACGTATCGACAAGAAGCTCTCGAACGAAAAATTCGTGGCCAATGCCGATCCGGAGGTTGTGGCCACTGAACGCGAACGCAAGGCGGAACTCGAGGTGCAGCTGACAAGCCTGAAGACCGCCATGCAGCGGGTGAACGAGGCGGGATAACCCGCCCTTGCCGTTCCAACAGCAAAACGCCCCGTTAATGCGGGGCGTTTTTTTGCCTTTTGTCAGGTTTCATTTCTTTTCATTGCTGCGTTGCAGCGGCGAATCATTTCCGGGAAACAGTGCGATTATTTCATCGCGAAATTCGTCCGGATCATCCGGAAAAGCGGAAAAAAACCAATAAAAACGGTCTGATAAGCGGGTTTCTTCGGGAAAATGCGACTGTGGTTATTTGGCGACATTTCCTGTTGGCTTTGGCAATTTGTTTCGTTTCGCGTCAGTTTTTCCGAACGGATTAGAAAAATAGCCTAAAATGATTATATAAGAGGGCAGACATAAAATTCTTACGTAAAAAAATCGCCGCATTTGTGCGACAGCCGGAAACTGCGGCAGATTGTCATTTGCCCTTTGGCGTTTCACTCTATCATCGATCACATTGCCTTGATTGGGGAGAGAGATGGCAAAAACTGCAATTTTTCGCGGCGCGGTATGTTTCGTAGCCAGCATCGCGGCGGTCACGCCTTCACTGGCCGGCGGCCTGGAGCGCGGCGGTTATAATATCGACCTGCTGTTCGATCCGTCCGATTATGTTCTCGATAGTTCGACAACTTTTGTCGCGCCGCAGCGCAAGGTCGAGAATGCACGGGACAATCCGCTGAAGAGCGGTCCCTTGCCTGCCTCGTGGTCTACCAGCGCGGACGACTCGGAGAACTTCTGGTCTACCCGTATCGGCGCCAAAGCAGCGATCGGCGATTTCGGCGACTGCATGTTCGATTATTCGCAGCCCTGGGGCGCGCATCTCAATCCCGGCATCTGGCAGGGATCGAGCTACAATATCGAAACCAAGGTCAAGTCGCACAATTATGCCACCACCTGCCGCGTGAAGTTCGATCTTGGCAAGGGTGACTTCTCGATCATCGGCGGTGGATTCTATCAGGAAATCAGCGGTTATAAATACCGTCAAGTGCTTGGACCGGCCGTTCTCGGCTTGAATCCCGCATGGTCCAGCTTCAGCGGTGTCGGCAAACTGGAGATGGAAGGTGATGGCTGGGGCTGGCGTGCTGGCGTGGCCTATGAAATTCCTGAAATCGCTTTCCGCACAAGCCTTGTTTACAACAGCTCTGTCGATCACGACCTGACTGGCTTTGCCGATGTGAGATCGATCCCGCAGACACCGCCGTCCATATCCCCAACGTTGGCGAAGTATGGCGGCAAGCTCGTGCCGGTCTATGGGTCTATTTCTATGCCCGACAGTATCGAGCTCAAATTCCAATCAGGCATTGCACCTGACTGGCTTGCCTTTGGTTCGGTAAAATGGACTGATTGGAGTCAGATTCAGGTCATTCCTTTCTGCGCTGCTGGCACATCGCCGTGTGTTCCGAGCGGGACAGACACGTTGAACACGCTTGACCTGTATTATCGCGATGGCTGGACTATCTCTGGCGGCGTTGGTCATAAGTTTAACGAGCAATGGAGCGGCGCTGTCAGCGTGACTTGGGATCGCGGGACGTCCACGATTATCGGCACGCAGACCGACACCTGGACTCTCGGCACGCAGATCGTTTATTCGCCTAACAAGAATATCGAATTCAAGATTGCCGGTGCTCTTGGCCTTTTGACCTCGGGAAGCTCCTCGATCAACGGCGGACCCTGCGGGGCAGGCTTCACGTGCGGCAACGAGGCTGGCTATGACTTCGGCAACGATCTCGTGGCTGCCATTTCGACGGGCGTGAAGGTCAAGTTCTGACGCCCCACTTCCATTGATGCTAAAATAAAGGTCCGGTTTACCAACCGGGCCTTTTTTCATGCCCGACTATGATTCCTTCTCGATAAAATCTTCCAGGCCGAAAGTTTTGTGACGATTTGGCAACACTTTTCTGCAAGCGTGGAGCCGCGTTGGAATGTGAGCATATCTGTCCATTTCCCGCCACAAACAGAGTGCTTGGCTTATGTTTATGGACGCGGGAATGAAAGAACATGCGGGCGTTTGATGTGGATCTCTGGAATTGCAGAAAGTGAAAACGGGTTTGGATTCAGGGTTTAAGCAAGTAATACGGGAATTTGGTCCGGCTTTCTTGTTTGGCGCTGACCGGCAGATGGTGAAACGCCGTTATATTGCCGGAAATTATGCCTATATCTGTTTCACTGAAAATTTGGAGCAATTACCGCAAGAGACCACCGGCGGTGCGCTGGGAAGTGCTGCCGGAAAGACGCAGTGTGTTCGAAAAATCGCGACCCGGCGGGGTTCGGCTTTGCAGTATTCCGCAAGTATTGGCTATATGCCGGGAAGAGTTATGAGAAGTTCGCCGAAATGCTGAAATGTGAAGCCAACGTTTTAAAGCCGCTCCTTATGGGCATGTTGCTTGCGTCGCTCGCAATGCCTGCCGCGGCTTTTGACATCAATGCGGGCGTGACCAAGGAATCCGGCCCCTTCGACCTGTTCAAGTTCGGCTTCAAGGCCTACAAGAACGGCAACAAGGGTGAAGCCGTCGAGGCCTATCGCTACGCGGCTGAAAAGGGCCATACTGGTTCGCGCTGGGCGCTTGCCAATATGTATGCCTTTGGCGATGGCGTCGCCAAGAACGACTTCGAAGCTTTCAAGATTTACAGCGAAATCGCCAGCCAGGGCGTCGAGCCGGGTTCCGAAGATACCGGCTTTTTCGTCAACGCGCTTCTTTCCCTTGCTGATTATTACCGGCACGGCATTCCCGGCAGCCCGGTGAAAATGGACCTTTCACAGGCCCGCCAGCTTTATTTCCAGGTGGCTTCCACCTTCGGTGTGGCTGAAGCGCAGTTCCGGCTGGCGGAAATGATCCTGGCCGGCGAGGGCGGCCGGGCGGATGTGCAGCAGGCCAAGAAGTGGCTCAACCAGGCGCGCAAGCACGGCCATGCCGGCGCCATGTCGATCTTCGGCAATCTGATCTTCCAGGAAGGCCAGACGGCGCAGGGGCTGGCTTTCATGACGGCGGCGCTGGACAAATGCACGGCGATAGACTGTACGTGGATCCAGAACCTGCAGGAGCAGGCTTTTTCGCTGGCTGGCGAAAATGATCGACGCGCGGCCATCGCGATGGCGCAGAACATGCAGATCGACGATTCCAATTGAGATGATGCCGGTCGAGGCGATTTCGCCCGTCTGACGCGAGCCGGTCAGCCGACCGGCTGGAAATCGAAATAACCGCAGACCGGAACGTGGTCGGACGGTTTTTCCCAAGCCCGCACATGTTTTTCGATGTTGACGGATTGCAGCCTGTCGGCCGCCTCCGCCGAGAGCATCAGGTGATCGATGCGGATGCCGTTATTTTTCGGCCATGCGCCGGCCTGATAATCCCAGAAGGAATATAGTCCTGCCTCATCGGTGGTTGCGCGGGCGGCATCGGTAAAGCCCAGATGTTCCAGCTTGCGGAATGCAACGCGTGTTTGCGGCAGGAACAAAGCATCGCCTTCCCACACGCGTGGGTCGTGGCAATCAAAGGGCTCGGGAATGACGTTGTAATCGCCCGCCAGAATGAGCGGTTCCTCAAGCGCAAGACGATCTTCGGCAAAGCGCCGCAGCCGTTCCATCCAGGCGAGCTTGTAGGGATATTTGACCGGATCGTCAGGCGGATTGCCATTTGGCAGGTAAAGCGAGCAGACGCGGATCGCGCCGCCATCGACAGAAAACACGCCTTCGATGAAACGCGCCTGTTCATCGGCGTCATCGCCCGGCAGGCCGCGATTGATCTCGTCCGGCTTCATCTTCGACAGCAGGGCGACGCCGTTGAAACCCTTCTGGCCGTGGGTCTCGACGTGATAACCGAGCGCTTCCAGCTCAAGGCGGGGAAAGCCCTCGTCAACCGACTTTATTTCCTGAAGGCAGACGATATCAGGCGATGAATCCTTCAGCCACTGGCAGAGGTTTTCGATACGCGCCTTGACGCCATTGATGTTCCAGGTGGCAATCTTCATCGGAGTTTCCCTTTTGTGGGGGTACTTTTACCCGATGCAAAGGCGATTGCCACCGTTTTTGGAACGCGGTGGTGAGGATGTGGTGGATAGAATGGTGTCAGATCGAGAAGCTCGTCCCACAGCCGCAGCTTGCGACCGCATTAGGGTTCTTGATCTGGAAGGACTGGCCAAGCAGATTATCGACGAAGTCGATTTCGGAGCCGGCCATGTAGATGACCGACATGCTGTCGATCAGCACCTTGGCGTCGCCGCGGGCAATCACGATGTCGTCATCGGCGGGGTCTTCCGCCAGATCGAACTTGTAGGAGAAGCCCGAGCAGCCGCCGCCTTCCACCGAAACGCGCAATGCGTGCTTGCCCGCATCGGCTGCGACGATCTGGGCGATTCGCTTTGCTGCGGCTTCCGAAAGGGTAATGTCGCTGTTTTCCATGTCGTTCCTCCTGCCGGGGTCAAGAACCGGAGAGCAAAAATCTCGTTGTCACTATTATAAACCGGTCAAATTAACGGTCTATAGCCTGTGTGAAGGCGGTCTGCGCGGCGATGATGCTTTGCGCCAACCTCTGCGATAGGTATGAAGGGTGAATGAAAAGGTCAATGGCCGAGGCGAAAAGGACGTCATAGCCTAGGTCATGGCGGCGAAGACAACAGGTGGATGCATGATCATAGACCAGCGCGCATTGGGTTTCGGAAGCGGCGAGAGGGCGGTTTTCGCCTCGGATCCATGGACCACGCGCGGGCGTCTTTTTCCCGAAGAAGGCAGCCTGACGCGTTCCGAATTCCAGCGTGACCGGGACCGCATCGTCCATACCACAGCCTTTCGCCGCCTGAAGCACAAGACGCAGGTGTTCATCAGCCCGGACGGAGACCATTACCGTACCCGTCTTACCCATACGATCGAGGTGGCGCAGATCGCCCGGGCGCTCGCTCGCGCGCTGAAACTCGACGAGGATCTGGCGGAAGGCGTGGCGCTGGTGCATGATTTCGGCCACACGCCCTTCGGTCATACCGGCGAGGATGCGCTGGATGCGGTGCTGTTGCCCTATGGCGGTTTCGACCACAATGCCCAGTCGCTGCGCATCGTCACCAAGCTGGAGCGCCGTTACGCCGAATATGATGGCATCAACCTGACATGGGAAACGCTCGAAGGGCTGGTGAAGCACAATGGCCCACTGGTGAATGCAAGCGGCGAGGGGGTCAAGGCGCCGGTTCCGCTGCCCATCCTCGAATATTGCGAGCTGCAGGATCTGGAGATTGGCAGCTATGCCAGCCTTGAGGCGCAGATGGCGGCGATTGCCGATGACATCGCCTATAATACCCATGATATAGATGACGGCCTGCGCGCCGGCTATCTCACTTTCGAGATGCTGGAGGAGGTGCCGTTCCTGAGCGACCTGATGGCCGAGGTACGTGGCAAATATCCAGTGCTCGACAAGGAGCGTTTTGCCAACGAGATCATGCGCCGGCAGATCACCCACATGGTGGAAGATGTGATCGGCGTGGCGCAGCAGAATCTTGCCCGCCTGAAACCGCAGAGTGCGGCGGATATCCGCGCCGCCGATTTTACCGTCGCGACATTTTCGCCCGAGATGGCCGAGACTGACCGGCAGATCAAGAAGCTGCTATTCGGCCATATCTACCGTCATCCGGAAATCATGCGCATCCGGGCTGGCGCTACGCAGATCGTCACCGACCTTTTCCACCGTTATATGGAAACGCCGGCGGAGATGCAGAGCCACTACTGGGTGGACAGCATTTCCGGCATGAGCGAGGCGGCGAAAGCCCGGCATGTGGGCGATTATCTGGCCGGCATGACCGACAGTTATGCACTGCGCGCTCACCAGCGGCTGTTTGACCACACCCCCGATTTGCGATAGGGCAGCGGGCGATCGCGAAGCCGACCCGGTTATGACGGCCGGACTAAACAGAAGCCCTTCGCGCAGGTTGGAACGATGAACATTTTTGCCGATTTCGATACCAGGATCAAAAACGCGCTCGAAACTCTCGATCTCGTCAAAGAGAACCGCGAAAAGGTCGATTTCAGTCGAATTACCGTCGAATCCCCGCGTGATCTGAGCCATGGCGACGTTGCAACCAATGCGGCGATGGTGCTGGCGAAGCCGCTCGGCACCAATCCGCGCGCGCTCGCCGAACTCATCGTGCCCGCCCTTCAGGCGGATGGCGATGTCGACAGCGTCAATGTTGCCGGTCCCGGCTTCATCAATCTCAAGGTCTCCGTCGGTTACTGGCAGCGTCTGCTGGCCGACATGATCGGCCAGGGCATCGATTTCGGCCGTTCGACGATGGGCGCCGGCCAGAAGATCAATGTCGAATATGTCTCCGCCAATCCTACCGGCCCGATGCATGTCGGTCATTGCCGTGGCGCCGTTGTCGGCGACACGCTGGCGAACCTGCTCGCATTTGCAGGTTATGGAGTTACCAAGGAGTATTACATCAACGATGCCGGCTCGCAGATCGATGTGCTGGCGCGTTCGGTCTTCCTGCGTTACCGCGAAGCTCTGGGTGAGGATATCGGCGCCATTCCATCGGGCTTCTACCCCGGCGATTACCTCGTTCCTGTCGGCCAGGCGCTGGCGGATGAATATGGCATCAAGCTGCGGGCCATGCCCGAGGAAAAGTGGATGCCGATCGTCAAGGACAAGGCAATCGCTGCGATGATGGCGATGATCCGCGAAGATCTGGAGACGCTGAACGTCAAGCACGACGTGTTCTTCTCGGAGCGCACGCTGCATGAGGGCAATGGCGGACCAATCCTCTCGGCCATCAACGATCTGACCTTCAAGGGTCACGTCTACAAGGGCACGCTGCCGCCGCCGAAGGGCGAATTGCCTGACGACTGGGAAGATCGCGAGCAGACGCTTTTCCGTTCCACCGAAGTGGGCGATGACATGGACCGTGCGCTGATGAAATCGGACGGCTCCTACACCTATTTCGCCGCCGACGTTGCCTATTTCAAGAACAAGTTCGATCGCGGTTTCTCCGAGATGATCTATGTGCTCGGCGCTGACCATGGCGGTTACGTGAAGCGTCTGGAAGCGGTTGCGCGCGCCGTCTCCGAGGGCAAGTCGAAGCTGACGGTGCTTCTGTGCCAGCTCGTCAAACTGTTCCGTGATGGCGAGCCGGTGAAGATGTCGAAACGCTCCGGCGACTTCGTCACGTTGCGCGATGTTGTCGACGAAGTGGGTCGCGATCCCGTGCGATTCATGATGCTCTATCGGAAGAATTCCGAGCCGCTGGACTTCGATTTTGCGAAAGTGACCGAACAATCGAAGGATAATCCGGTCTTTTACGTGCAATATGCGCATGCCCGCTCACAGTCGATCTTCCGGCAGGCGCAGGAAGCGTTTCCGGGGCTTGCTCCGTCTGCGGAAGAGATGGCGGCATCTGTTGCTTTGATCAGCGATATCAACGAGTTGCAGCTGGTTGCAAAGCTCGCCGAATATCCGCGCCTGATCGAATCCGCGGCCCTTTCGCATGAGCCGCACCGTCTTGCTTTTTACCTCTATGATCTCGCCAGTTCCTTCCATGGACACTGGAACAAGGGCAAAGACCAACCGGAATTACGTTTTATTAACGATAAAAACCGAGAATTGAGCATTGCCAGACTTGGGCTGGTGAATGCTGTCGCGAATGTTTTGAAGTCTGGCCTTACGCTTTTGGGAGCGGACGCACCTGACGAAATGCGATAACATATCACCATTATTTGCTCACAATACGCTGGCAAGAGCTGCAATGCGTAGATGGTGGAACACGTAATGGTCGAAAAAAATGTCGCGTATAACCGGGACGCCCGGTCCGAAGGGTTCGCTGACAACGATCCTCTGGCAGAACTGGCGCGTATCGTCGGCTTCGAAGATCGTCCTTCGCATGCGGGTTCCGAGGCTCAGCCATCGGTGACCCGTCGCGAACCCGAATTTAACCTCGAAGATGAGCTTCTGAGGGAATTCGAGATTTACGATGCGCCGCACGCTGATCCGGTCGTTCTTGATCCGGCGAACGATGTTCGTGCGGGCATCCACCCCAACGACTTTATGCAGCGTGTCGAATCGGTTTTCGCCCGCCGCGAGCCAGAGCTTGCACCTGCACCTGCACCCGAGGTGAGGGAAGAGCCGCTTCCCGAGGTCGATCAGGCCTATATCCATAATTACGTGGAAACATCCGCTCGGCAGGATATCCGTTCGGATTTTCGTGATGACGCCGGCGCTGTCGCTGAAGTTTTCGATGTGCATTCCCGCCAGCCACGCGCCGCCGAGCCGGTGGTTTACCAGCCGCCCGCCCAGCAGGTCGCATGGGAAGAGCCGCAGGCCGTTGAAACGGCCGAGCCGGAATGGCACGCCATGCCGGAGCTTCCGGCTGATGTTTCGAGCAATGTTGCTTTTGCCGGTCAGGCCTATGCGCCGGAACCGCAGGCTTTCGATCTTGCCGATGAGGTAGAGATCGCGGTTGCCGAAGAAGCGCCCGCGCCGGTTTCCGTGCGTCCGCCTTCGCATGGCGGTCGTTCTTCGCTCGAATTCTCCAGCCTGCGCCTGCCGCTTGCCAATTTTGGTGCGCGCCGCGATGTTTCCGCTGTCGATCCGAGAAGGGTCGAGCCGCGCTCCGAGCAGCCGCCTGTCGTGGCCCGGATGGAGCCGCAGATCGAGCCACAGATCGAGCCTACGCCGGCACCTGCCGTCATTCAGGCGGAAGAGACAGCACCTGTCTTTGCGCCTTCGGTTGCGGAAAGCTTCACGCCTGCTGAACAGCCTGTGACGCCTCCGGTTGCTCAGAGGCCGGTCGCGACCAATCTGTCGCCGATGGACGAGCTGATCTACGACGTTGCGAAATATTCCATTCCCGGTCGTGGCGAAGAACCCGTCGTACAGTCCGCGCCTGTCGTTCAGGCTGCAAAAATCGAGCCGCCGGTGGTTGCCGCAACGCCAGTTGCTGCGGTGCCTGAGCGGGTGACGCCGGTTGCCCCTGCCGTATCGCAGGCTCCTCTTCAGGAGCCGGATTTCACGGATTTTGCCGGTTTCAACGATGATGATTTCGAGCTGGCGCTCGATGATCTCGATCTTGATATCGACCTGTCGGAAATTGCCGAAGCGGAGGTTGCTCCTGCGCCCGCGCCGCAACCCGTTCGCCAGCAGCCGGTCGCTCCGGTGGTGGCGGCCGCGCCGCAGCCGGTGAGGGAACAGCCTGTTCCGCAACCGCGCGCCGCAACCGTTGCCGCCCCCATCGTGGCAGCAGCTGCACCCGTTCAGCCGCGCCCGGCCGTCGCTGCGCCGCAGCCGGCAGTGCCGCAGACGCTGGAAAGCCTGCCTTTCGATCCTTCGCAGATCGGTGAAACGGAAGAACACCCGGAAACCATTATCGAGATGGATGTTCCGGAACTGCCGGTCGGGGTTTTCGAACCCAAGCCCGCGCCGCGCCGTCACGAAGAAGATCTCGATATCGATACAGAGCTTGCGACGCTGTTTGCGCCTGCCGTTGCCGGCGGTCTCGACCGCCATAAACATGCGGAAAACCGCGCTGCGGCCCCGCAGGCGCGTGCCGCGCAGGCTCCCGATGACGCCGATGAATTCGAGCGGGCCCTGGAAGAGGACTTCCGCCGCTCCATGCAGGAGGCTGCGGCTTCCCGTGGTAATGCGTCGCGCGATGCCGAGAATACCTATGTCGATCATCAGGCGGCCTATCGTGAGGAAGATGAACGTGGCGGTCGCCGCTGGATCATGCCGGTGGCAGCTGCCATCGGTCTGGTGCTTGTCGGTGGTGGCGTTTACGCGCTGATATCAGGCGGTTCTTCCAGCACCGGCTCCAATGGCGCGCCGGTCATCATCTCCGCGGATAACGACCCGATGAAGGTCGTGCCGGAAAATCCGGGCGGCCGCGTCGTGCCCAATCAGGACAAGGCGGTTTATGACCGCGTTGCCGGTGGCAGCGCTGCCGATCCGAAGCAGCCGGCGCTGATTTCCAGCAACGAACAGCCGGTGGATGTGGTTCAGCGTACGCTGATCCCGGAACAATTGCCGCTGGAAGGCGAAAACGACGGAGATATGGAAGCGACCGGCACGCCGGTTGGCGAGACCGAAGATCCGCGCCTGCTTTCGCCGGAAGAAAAGGCCGCTCAGAACGAAGGTTCTGGCGCGACCGGTGTTTCGCCGCGCAAGGTCCGTACAATGATCGTCAAGCCTGACGGTACGTTGGTCGCCCAGGAAGTGGACGCACCGGCAGCCCAGCCGCCGAAGGCGGACAAGGTTGCCGAGCTTGCCGCACCGCAGACCGCCAAGCCGGGTGAGGGCGCTCCTGCCGTCATCGCTGCTTCGCGGGTTCCGGTGGCGCCCGAGCAGGCTGCAAAGCCGCAGGCCAACACGCCTGCTGCCGCTTCCACGCCGGCTGCGCAGTCTGCAGCACCGCTTCCTTCGGCGCGCCCGTCTGCCCAGCCCGCCAATGTGGTGGCAACCGTGACCAATCAGGGTAATGTCCGCCCGACGACGGCCGCTCCGGCCCAGCCGCCGGCCGCGCAGCAGCAGACGGCTGCCGCAACACCTGCTGCAACCAGCACGCCTTCTGCCGGTGGTTATTACATCCAGATCGCCTCGCTGCCGAGCCAGGCTGAGGCCCAGAAGTCCTACCAGAACATGTCGGCCAAGTTCGGCTCGGTCATCGGTGGACGCGGCGTCGACATCAAGGCGGCTGAAATTGCCGGCAAGGGCACCTTCTACCGCGTCCGCATCCCGGCTGGTGACAAGAATGAAGCCGTGGCGCTGTGCGAGAAGTTCCGCTCGGCCGGTGGCAGCTGCCTGGTGGCACGGTGAAGAGATGCGCCGGGGAACGCCCCGGCGCTGATTGTCTGATGTATCTAACGGACTGACGGAGCACCTGTTCTCCGTCATGCCGGACTTGATCCGGCATCCAGCCACGGCGCGTCTGCGCTGTGAAAGAGTCTCTCGCGATCAAGGACTTGATCGCGCTGGACCCCGGATCAAGTCCGGGGTGACGTTTGTTTATGTTGCCGTCTCCCTCAAGGGTTGAGAGTTTGGCAACGTTCTTCCCTCTTTATTCCTGCGAGCGTGACACCATGACCGATTGCAAAGCTATGATCCTCGGATGCAGTGGGCTTGCGCTGACCGCCGACGAGATCGCCCTTTACCGCGACCAGCAGCCGTGGGGCTTCATCCTGTTCGGCCGCAATATCGGCGAGCCGCAGCAGATCACCGATCTCGTCGCATCCATGCGCGATGCCGTCGGGCGGCCGGACGCGCCGGTGCTGATCGATCAGGAAGGCGGACGGGTTCAGCGTATCAAGCCGCCGATCCTGCAAGCCTATCCGAATGCCCGCATTCTTGGCGAAATCTACGAGCGTGACCGCGAGGAAGGCCTGCGCGCCGCCTGGCTGATGTCGCGCCTGCATGCCTTTGACCTGATGAAATTCGGTATCAATGTCGATTGCCTGCCGGTGCTCGATGTGCCGGTGGAAGGCGCCAGCAATGTCATTGGCAACCGCGCTTATGGCTATTCGCCGACCATGGTGGCGCAGATGGGCCAGGCGGCTGCCGATGGCCTGAAGGCCGGTGGCATGTTGCCCGTCATGAAACATATGCCGGGTCACGGTCGCGGCATGGTCGATTCGCACCATGAGCTGCCTGTTGTCGATGTGCCGCTTGATGAGCTGGACGCCCATGATTTCGTGCCGTTCCGCGCGCTTAACCGCGAATTGATGGCGATGAGCGCACATCTGGTGTTCAACGCCGTTGACCGCGAACGACCAGCGACCACCTCGGCAAAGGTGATCGAGGAGATCATTCGCGGCCGCATCGGCTTTGACGGGCTGCTGATGTCCGACGACAGTTCCATGAATGCGCTGAAGGGCACACTTGGCGAGCGGGCTGCGAATATTGTTGCGGGTGGTTGCGATATAGTCTTGCATTGCAACGGCGTGATGGGTGAAATGCTTGAGGTTGTGAAGGAAGTTCCCGTTCTTTCCGGCCGTTCGCTGGAGCGGGTGCGGGCCGTGGAGGCGGGTTTCCCCGCTGCTGACGCCTCCGACGAAGCCGAACTGAGAGCTGAATTCAACGCCATGTGGGCCGTTTCCTGACGATCGGGCGGCGGTCGCCCACTCGGGATCACAGGCCGGATGCCCGGCGGATGGAACAATGGCCGCAGACAAGTCTCGCAATTCAACGCCGATGGACAAGCTCTGGCAGGATGTGACGCCGGAGCGGTTGACGGGCGAGGCCGGGCTGGTCATCGATGTCGCGGGTTTCGAAGGCCCGCTCGATCTCCTCCTGCATCTTGCCCGCACGCAGAAGGTCGATCTGTCGCGCATTTCGGTGCTGGCGCTTGCCGAGCAATATCTGCAATTCGTGGAAAGCGCGCGCCGTGTGCGCATTGAGCTGGCCGCCGATTATCTTGTCATGGCGGCCTGGCTTGCCTTCCTGAAGTCCAAACTGCTGATCCCGCAGCAATCGAAGGATGACGGGCCTTCGGGTGAGGAAATGGCCGCGACGCTGGCCTTCCGGCTGAAACGCCTGGAAGCGATGCGCGAGGCGGCCGAAAGGCTCGTCAACCGCGCCCAGCTTGGCCGCGATGTTTTTGCCCGGGGTGCACCGGAGCATATTCCGCATATCAACCGTTCGGCTTACGAGGCGAACCTCTACGATCTCCTGAGCGCCTACGCCAATCTGCGGCAGAGGCAGGCCATCACCCAGGTCACCATCGAAAAGCGGCAGGTGTGGTCGCTGGTGGAGGCGCGGGAGCTTCTCAACAGTCTCCTCGGTGATGTCGGTGAATGGACGGTGCTCGATCAATATCTGCTGCAATATGTGCCGGATCCCGCCATGCGGGTGACGGCCATCGCCAGCGCCTTTGCCGCCTCGCTGGAGCTGGTGCGCGAGGGATCGCTGCAAATCCGGCAGGAGGGGGCTTTTCAGCCCATCTATATGCGCCGTGGCACAAGGGACGAGCGTGCAGCCCAAGCCGGGGAGACCGATAATGACAAATGATGATGATGAGACCGGCGAGGCGATGATCGTGACAGACGGGATGGCCCCCGAATCCACTGTTTTTTCCGAACGTCAGCTGAAGGAGGCCGAGCGGATCACCGAAGCGCTGGTTTTCGCCTCTGCCGAGCCGGTTTCCATCGGTTTCATCGCCGAGCGTCTGCCGCGCGGCATGGATGTCGTTGCCATCCTGCACCGGCTTAAGGCCGCCTATGGCGACCGTGGTGTCAATCTCGTGCAGGTGGGTGGGCAATGGGCGTTCCGCACGGCCGGCGACCTTTCCTTTGTCATCCGCACGGAGGAGAAGGAACCGAAGAAGCTGTCGCGCGCAGCGCTGGAGGTTTTGGCGATTATCGCGTATCATCAGCCGGTGACACGCGCCGAAATCGAGGAAATCCGCGGCGTGCAGACCTCGCGTGGTACGCTCGACGTGCTGATGGAGGCGGGATGGGTGCGTTTCCGCGGTCGCAGGCGCACGCCGGGCCGGCCTGTGACGATCGGCACGACGGTGGAGTTTCTCGATCATTTCGGCCTTGAGGAATTACGGGATCTGCCGGGCCTTGAGGAACTGAAGGGGGCGGGGCTGCTTTCGGGCCGCATTCCGTCCAATTTCGGCGTGCCTCTGCCGATGATGAGCGACGAGTTGCGCGAGGATGAAGACCCGATCACGCAGCTCGATCTGGAGGAACTGGGCCTGCTTGCGCCGGGTGGGGGCGATGGTGACGATTGATATCGTCATGAGCCTGCGTGATACACGCGAAAAGTTTATGGGCACGGCCCGTCCCAGCGACGATTTGTCGTTTGAAAAAGCCTTTCAAACGTCTTACATCGTCTGAAAGCGAAATTCAGGAGTTGCAGTTATGGGTTCTTTTAGTGTGTGGCATTGGCTCATCGTGCTGGTGATCGTTCTCGTCCTTTTCGGACGCGGCAAGATCCCCGAACTGATGGGTGATGTCGCGAAGGGCATCAAGAGCTTCAAGAAGGGCATGGCTGACGAAGACCAGACGCCGCCGCCGGCAGATGCCAATGCGAAGACTGTCGACCACAAGGCTGACGAGATCAAGTAAGCGGCTCGTGTCGTTTGGTTTGAGACCGGCGCTAGGGTCTCGGGAGCGTATTGATGTTTGATATCGGCTGGAGCGAGCTTCTGGTGATTGCGGTCGTGCTGATCGTGGTCGTCGGACCGAAAGACTTGCCGCCCATGATCCGCGCCTTCGGCAAGACGATGGCCGGCCTTCGCAAGATGGCCGGGGATTTCCGCACGCAGTTCGATGAGGCCCTGAAAGAGGCCGATATGGACGATGTGCGCCAGACGATTTCCGATGTCCGCAATCTCAACCCGACAAATTCGCTGCGCGATGCGATGAACCCGCTGCGCCAGCTCGGCAATGAGATCAAATCCGACCTGCAGAAGGCAACGGCTGCGCCCGATGGGCTGTCCTCCACTGCCGCACCCGCAACGAGCGAGCCGGTTGCCCCGCTCGTGAGCACGCCGGAGCCGGAAATGAAGCTGCCGGATACGCCGCCCGTCGTCGCGGCAGCAGCACCGGTTGCTGCCGCTGCGGCAGAAAAGCCAAAGCGCGCCCGTGCGAAATCGGTTGCGACCGTCGAAGCCGAAGCGGTTGCCGCCAAGCCGAAGCGCGCCGCGCGTACCAAAGTGGCCGCAACGCCGGACGCTGCCGCTTCCGCGACAACGGGCGAGCCCGCCGTTTCGAAGACACCCGTGAAGGCAGTTGTCAAAAAGACGGCCGTCAAGAAGACCGCGGCTGACACGACGACGGCCGTGGCTGACGCCAAACCGGCCAGAGCGGCAAAAACAAAGGCTGTGAAGCCGAAAAAGGATGAAGCATGAGCGGGGATACCGAAGATAAGCCACAGCCGCTTATCGAGCACCTCATGGAGTTGCGCACCCGGCTGATCTGGTCGCTCGGTGCATTCTTCATCGCCTTCATTGCCTGTTTTGCGGTTGCCAAGCACCTCTTCAACCTGCTTGTCATTCCCTATAAGTGGGCAGTGCTCTGGGCGGGTCTCGATGTGACGAAATCGTCGCTGATCTATACCGCGCCGCAGGAATTCTTCTTCACACAGATCAAGGTCGCGATGTTCGGCGCGATGGTCATCTCCTTTCCGGTGATCGCCTCGCAGCTCTATAAATTCGTCGCACCCGGTCTCTACAAGAACGAACGCGCCGCCTTCCTGCCGTTCCTCGTCGCCTCGCCTATCCTTTTCCTCATCGGTGCGGCGCTGGTCTATTTCTTCTTCACGCCGATGGTCATGTGGTTCTTCCTCGCCATGCAGCAATTGCCCGAGGATGGCGAGGTGGCGATTTCGCTGATGCCGAAGGTGTCGGAATATCTGAGCCTCATCATGACGCTGGTGCTGTCTTTCGGTCTGGTGTTCCAGCTGCCGGTCGTCACCACGCTTCTGGCGCGCGTCGGGCTTCTGACCAGCGACTGGCTGCGTGAAAAGCGCAAGTTCGCCATCGTCATGGCCTTCGTGGTCGCGGCCGTCCTGACGCCGCCCGATCCCATGTCCCAGATCGGTCTTGCGCTGCCTGCGATCATTCTCTACGAGATTTCCATCTACATGGCTCGACTCGTGGAGAGGAAACGTGCGGCGGAATCCAAAAGCACGGAGCTGGAAGAGACCTGAGCCTTTGCCAAGGTTTCCCCCGCTCACAAATCTCTTCGCGCCGGGCCTTTGCCCGGCGTTTTGCTGAGGGCAATGCAACAACGGTCTGGAACGACGATGCACGACATTAAATGGATACGCGAAAACCCCGAAGCCTTCGATGCGGCTCTTGCACGCCGTGGCGCTGAGCCTGCTGCCAGCGGCCTGATCGCCCTTGATGAAAAGCGCCGTTCCGTCATCCAGTCCCTGCAGGACATGCAGTCCCGCCGCAATGCCGCCTCCAAGGAAATCGGCGCCGCCATGGCGCAGAAGAACATGGAGCTTGCGGAAAAACTTAAAGCCGAAGTCGCCGACATCAAGGAAAACATGCCGCGCGCCGAGGAGGAGGACCGTCAGGTCACCGCCGAGCTGAACGACGCTTTGTCGCGCCTGCCGAACATGCCCTTCGACGATGTGCCCGACGGCAAGGACGAGCATGACAATGTGGTCACCCGCGTTGTGGGCCAGAAGCCCGGCTGGAACCATGCAGCCAAGGAACACTTCGAGATCGGCGAAGCGCTCGGCTACATGGATTTCGAGCGCGCCGCCAAGCTTTCGGGTTCGCGTTTTACCGTTCTGACCAGCCAGCTGGCGCGGCTGGAGCGGGCGCTCGGCCAGTTCATGATCGACCTGCACACGACGGAACACGGTTACACTGAAGTGTCTTCGCCGCTGATGGTGCGTGACGAGGCGATGTTCGGCACCGGGCAATTGCCGAAGTTTTCCGAAGACCTGTTCAAGACCACCGATGGCCGCTGGCTGATCCCGACGGCGGAGGTGACGCTGACCAACCTCGTGTCCGGGGAAATTCTCGAGCAGGAAAAACTGCCGCTGCGTTTCACTGCGCTCACACCGTCCTTCCGTTCGGAAGCGGGTTCGGCCGGCCGCGATACGCGTGGCATGCTGCGCCAGCACCAGTTCTGGAAATGCGAACTCGTCTCCATCACCGATGCGGAAAGCGCTGTTGCCGAGCATGAGCGCATGACAGCCTGCGCCGAAGAAGTGCTGAAGCGTCTCGGCCTGCATTTCCGCACCATGACGCTCTGCACCGGCGACATGGGTTTTGGCGCACGCAAGACCTACGATCTGGAAGTGTGGCTGCCGGGCCAGGACACCTATCGCGAAATTTCGTCCTGCTCGGTCTGCGGCGATTTCCAGGGCCGGCGCATGAATGCGCGTTATCGCGGCAAGGACGACAAGGCGACGAAGTTCGTTCATACGCTGAACGGTTCCGGCACGGCCGTCGGCCGCTGCCTGATCGCGGTTCTCGAAAATTATCTGAACGACGACGGTTCCGTCACAATTCCAGACGTGCTGCTGCCCTATATGGGCGGTCTGACGCGCATCGAGAAGGCGGCTTGAGAATTACACGACCGTCGTGCCGGATTTGATCCGGCATCCAGCCAGCCCAAATCCTTGGGCTGAAAAGAGTGCTTCCCGCCGCGCAGACGCGCGTCGGCTGGATGCCGGATCAGTTCCGGCATGACGGAGAAGAGGATGCTTCGTCCCCCTGCGACATGAAAGCGGAGAGAAAACATGCGGATTTTGCTGACGAATGATGACGGTATCCACGCCGAGGGTCTGGCCGTGCTGGAGCGTATCGCCCGCACGCTGTCCGACGATGTCTGGATCGTCGCGCCCGAGACCGACCAGAGTGGCCTTGCTCATTCGCTGACGCTTTCCGAACCGCTGCGCCTGCGAAAAGTTTCCGACAAACATTATGCGCTGCGCGGCACACCGACCGATTGCGTCATCATGGGCATTCGCGAAGTTCTGCCTGAGAAGCCCGACCTTGTGTTGTCAGGCGTTAATGCCGGCGCCAACATGGCCGATGACGTGACCTATTCCGGCACCATTGCCGGCGCCATCGAGGGCACGCTGCAGGGCGTGCGTTCCTTCGCGCTCAGCCAGGCCTTCAGCCATGCCGACGGCCGTGTCGTGCCCTGGGAAGTCGCCGAAACCTATGCGCCGGATCTTCTGCGCAAGCTGATGAATGTCGATCTGCCTGATGGCACGTTCCTCAATCTCAATTTCCCCAATTGCGCGCCCAAGGATGTGCAGGGCGTTTCCGTGACCGGGCAGGGCAAGCTCGATTTCGGCCTCACCGTTGAAGAACGACAGGACGGCCGCGGTTTCCCCTATTACTGGCTGCGCTTCGGCGAACGCCTTGGCACCTTCCGCGAAGGCACCGATATCCATGCCCTGAAGCACGGCAAGATTTCGGTCACGCCGCTTAAGCTTGACCTGACGGACTACACGGTGAAGGATCGGGTTGCGCAAGCACTTGGATTCGGAGTCGCCGATTGAAATCCGCAATGGTCGAAAAGGAAGGTTTTGCCGCTCTCGTTCTCCGCTTAAGGGGCGAGGGGATTTCCGACCTTGATCTTTTGACGGCGGTCGAGCAGACGCCCCGCTCCAAATTCGTGCCGCCGCAATTTGCGGCCGATGCCTATTCCAGCCGAACGATCCCGATCGACTGCGGCGCCTTCATGGAAGGCGCCGACATGGCGGTGAAGATCCTTGCCCGTCTGCAGCTGAAACCCGGCCAGCGCGTGCTGGAAATCGGCACCGGCAGCGGTTTCATGACGGCGATCATTGCCCGCCGGGTCGAACGGGTGTTTTCGCTGGAGCGTTATAAGACGCTGGTGCAGCAGGCGCAGAACTGTCTCGATGATCTTTCCATCCGCAATGTCGTCATCCGCCAGGCGGATGGCAGCAACGGGCTTGTGGGCGAGGGCACCTTCGACCGGATTGTTTCCACCGCCGCCTTCACCACCATGCCGCGCTTCTTTGCCGAGCAGATCGTTTCGGGTGGAATGATGATCGCGCCGATCATCATCGAGGGTGATCGTTGCGTGATGACCCGCTTCTCCAAGACTGGCAGCCGCTTCGAAAAGGAAGAGCTGTTTGAGGCGCCTTATCTGCCGCTCAGCACCCATATTGCCCGGCATTTGTGACGAAATGAAAATTTTGAAGGCAATTCATTTTTGTCTTCTAATGTTCTGAATTGTCGCAACTATTTGATTTTCAATATCATTATTGTCCCAACATGACGCATCCGGTTTTCGTCATGGTTATCGAAGTGTCAAAAAAGCGCCAAACGGCTTAACGTTTTAACGGCGTGGTAACACTAACGCGCTTTAATCATAAACATCGACGCATGGTTTTCCCCACCTCGGGAAATGGGCCTTGCAAGAAGTGAAATTTGTGCCGGATCGGTCTCGATGCGGCGGGTTGGCGTCAGTGTAGATCGAGTCATGCGTATGAGACATTCGTCTAAAATCGGAAAATCAGTCGCAAAAATGTTCGCAGCGGCATTGCTGGCAAGCGTCGCAACGGGCTGTAGCTCGGATGCAACGCGGTTCGGCGGCCTCTTTTCCAGTGGACCGGATCAGATGACCACGGCGTCAATTCCAGCCCGGCAGGGTGGCGGTGCTTATGCACAGGCCCCGGTTCCGCAGGGCGACATGAATGGCGGTTACGCCTCTGCCGCGCCGCAGGGCGGTTACGCCAACCAGAACATGGCGGGTAATTCCTATCCGCAGTCCGGTGGTTACGGCGGCGGCATTCAGCCTTCCACGGCCCGCTCGGCTTCGGCCTCGCCGGTGCAGCGCTCCGAACTGTCGGCGCCTTCGGTAGTGGCAAGTCGCGATCCGTCGACCCGCAACGAAGCCATGGCTCAGCCTTTCCCGTCGGCGCAGCGACAGGCCGCTCCGTCTCTGGCGGCACCCGCCCGCCAGGCCGCAGCACCCGTTACCGACAATCTGACGACTGCAACCGTCCGTTCCGACAAGAATGGCTGGCATACGGATGGTGCTTCTTCCGTGACGTTGCGTCCGGGCGAAAGCATCACCACCATTTCCAACCGCTACGGCGTTCCGGAAAAGGAACTGCTGCGCGTCAACGGCCTGAAGTCCGCGTCTTCGGCGCAGGCCGGCCAGTCGATCCTCATTCCGAAATTCGGCCAGGTGCGCAACGCCGCCAAGGATGCGGCCGGCAATATCGCGCTGAACCGCAATGGCGACCAGCCGACGCCGCTGCGCAGCCCCGAGGGCAATGTGGCCGTTCTGCCGTCGCAGGCCGCCGCTCGCGACAAGGTTTCCTCCGAGGCCGGCAAGCTGACACCTCCCGGTGGCAAGCCGTTGCCGCCGACCGGTGGCTACAAGGTTCAGCCGGGCGACAGCCTTGCGAAGATCGCCCGTGAAAACGGCGTCTCGGTTGCCGCGCTGAAGGCTGCCAACGGTCTTTCCAACGAAAGCATCCGTGTCGGCCAGACACTTTCCATGCCGGGTGCCGGCACTGACAACGTCAAGACAGCCTCCGTTCCCGCCAAGGAAGCGGCCAAGGCAGTCGAGACCGCATCCGCCAAGCCCGAGCCCTACAAGGCCCCTGCCGCTGCTGCCGCGACTATCCCGGCCGCGCCTGCCGCTACGGCAAGCGTCAGCGACATCGAAAAGAAGTCCGACATGGCGTCCCTTGCTCCGGAATCCACCGGCATCGGCAAATATCGCTGGCCGGTTCGCGGCGCGGTCATCAACAATTTCGGCGACAACGTCGAAGGCAGCCGCAATGACGGCATCAACATCTCGGTTCCCGAGGGTACGCCGATCAAGGCCGCTGAAAACGGTGTGGTCATCTATGCCGGCAACGGTCTGAAGCAGCTCGGCAACACGGTGCTGGTGCGCCATGACGATGGCAAGGTCACTGTTTACGGCAACGCCGCCAATCTCGACGTACAGCGCGGCCAGAAGGTCCAGCGTGGCCAGACCATCGCCACCTCGGGCATGACGGGCAGCGCCAAGCGTCCGCAGGTTCACTTCGAAGTTCGCAAGGATGCGACACCGGTGAACCCATCAGGTTTCCTTGAATAGGTATTGCGTCTCAAGGAATGATGAAGCCGGGTGAAGAGCCCGGCTTTTTCATTTTTGGGGGTTATGCGCAGGACAAGTACGTTTGGTGGTTACCGGCTCAGGCACTTCGTCCTCCGTCATGCCGGACCTGATCCGGCATCCAGCCGACGCGCGTCGGCGCGGCGAGAAGGACTCCTTTCAGCCCAAGGACTTGGGCTGGCTGGATACCGGCTCAGGGGCCGGTATGACGGAAGTGGGGATGCAGTCCGCTCGGAAATCGTCCCCGGTTCCAGGGGCAGTTACCCTCTCACCAACCCCACCGTCTTCTCGATGAAATCCGCAATCCTCGCGGTATCATCGAGATCGAAAACCGGCAGCGCCGTGTCCGTCACCTCATGATCAGCGGCAATTGCGATGATATGCGGATCGAGCGGCGCAAGCGGTTCGGTTTTCATCGCTTCCAGCCGGCGCGCCTCGATCTTCGGCACGGGCTCATATTTGTAACCTTCGATCAGCACGAGATCGCAGGGGGCGAGGCGGGAGAGGATGTGCTCGAAGGATGGTTCCGGTTCGCCGCGCAATTCATGCATGATGGCGAAACGGGTGCCGGAAACGATGGTGACCTCATGCGCGCCGGCCTGCCGGTGACGCCAGCTGTCGGCGCCGACCTTGTCGATATCGAAATCATGATGGGCGTGCTTGATGGTGGAGACGCGGTAGCCGCGCGCCGTCAGTTCGGTGACGACGCGCACCGCAAGGCCGGTCTTGCCCGAATTTTTCCAGCCGGCAATGCCAAAGACCTTTTGTGTCGTCATGGTTGCAGCTCCATCTCTTTGTTTCAACGCATTATCCTACTGGAAATGCTCCAGATAGCTACGCGCCAGCGCCAGCTCGTCCGGGGTGTTGATGTTGAAGAATGGATCGAGGCTGCCCTTTGCTGTTTCCACCGGCGGGAAGGCCACGCCGATGGTGACATGCCGGGCAAGATAAGCCCGGATACGGCGGTTGGCATCGTTCTTCAGCCACGCCTCGAGATCGTCGGCAAGCGCCACCGGCCACAGCGCGAAGACGGGGTGAAGCTGGCCACTGGAGGCAGCGATGACGATCGTATTATCCGATATGTGTTCGCACAGCCGGGCGACGAGATCGTCTGGAAAGAACGGGCTGTCGGCAGGTGCCGTCAGGAAATGGCTGCCGGTGGCCTCGCGATTGCGGAAATGCCGCATGCCGGCCAGAACACCTGCAAGCGGCCCGGCATGGCCGTTCAGCGTATCGGGCAACAGCGGCAGGCCGAAACTGTCCGCCCAGCCGCCCCTGTCATTGGTGGCGGCATTGATGGTGACATCCGAGACCTGTGGCGCGATGCGGCGCACGACGTGAGAAAGCAGCGGTGCATCGCCCAGCGTCACCATCGCCTTGTTGCTGCCCATGCGCCGCGACAGGCCGCCGGCGAGCACGAGACCGGGTATCTCAAGGGGAAGGGTGCTCATTGCCGCTGTTCCTGCAGCCTTACGACATAGGTGGTGAGAAGGGCGACAAGGCCGGTCGCCAGCATCACCATGAGGAGCGGCCAGGTTCCGTCCTCCTTCGACAGGACCGAGGAGGCGAGTACCGAAAGGGCGGCACCGCCGCCGATGGTCATCGCGCCGCCAAGACCGGAGGCCGAGCCGGCCAGATGCGGCTGAACGCTGACCATGCCGGCATTGGCGCTGGGAAGTGTCACGCCATTGCCGACGCCGATCAGGGCAAGCGGCACGAAGAACGCATAGGCGCTTTCCGCCCCGCCGGTGATCAGCACAATGGTGGTGACGATACCGGCAATGGCGATGACATTGCCCGAGAGCATCATGCGGGTGATGCCGATCTGGCTGGCATAACGGCCGGAGACGAAATTGCCGAGCATGTAACCGCTGGCCATGAAGAAGAATTGCAGGCCGAGCATGGCCGGGGCAAGCCCATAAAGCACGCTGCCGACGAAGGGCGCGCCACCGAGGAAGGAAAAGAACATGCCTGACGAGAAGGTCGAGGTCAGCGCATAACCCCAGAACAGCGGCGAGCGCAGAAGTTCGGGCCAGGCGTGGAACTGCTGTGAAAAACTCGCCGACTTATTGTGGTTGGTTTCGCCGAGATCGAACCAGGCGAGTACCAGAATGCCGACGCCGAGCAGGGCAAGGAGCGCAAAGCTCGACTGCCAGCCGGAAATGTCGTTGAGCAACCCGCCAACCGTTGGGCCAACCATCGGCACCACGGACATGCCCATGGTCACATAGCCGATCATCGAGGCGGCCTGTTCCATCGGCACCATGTCGCGCACGATGGCGCGGGCCAGCACGAAGCCGGAAACGACGGCCGCCTGTGCGACGCGCCCGATCATGAAGACGGTGATATTCGGCGCCAGCATGCAGACCAGCGTGGCGGCAATCATGATCGCGATGCTGGCAAGCATGACCGGCCGGCGGCCGAAGAGATCGGAAAGCGGGCCGATAAGCAGTTGCAGGCAGGCGGTGGCGGCGAGGTAGCCTGAAACGGCAAATTGCATTACCGCGTAATCGGTCTCGAAATAGAGCGCCATGGCCGCAAGCGAGGGCAGGAACACATTCATGCACAGCGCCGCGACGCCGGCGATGACGACCAGCGTGATGATGTGGGGCGGAGTGGTCCGGTCGAGAAAACGGCCGCTTTTCATCTCACTCTCCCGCCTCTTCCGTGACGGCAGTTTTCGTTACGGAAGCCGGCCGCACCGTGGTCGCGGCCGTTGGTGTCGCGGCTGCGCGCTTGGCCATCTGCGAACGCTTGCGCAGGCTTTCGCGGTAGAAGGTATAAAGGCCTGAACCGATGACGATCATGGCGCCGATGATGGTGAAACTGTCGATCTTTTCGTTGAAGAAGAACACACCGATCATGAAACCCCAGAGCAGGCCGGTATAACGGAACGGTGCGACGAAGGAGATTTCGCCTGATCTCATCGCGAGAATGATCGCCTGATAACCGACCAGCACCAGAATGGCCGAAGCGGCGAGATGCGAGACGATCGTGACGTTCATCGGCTGCCAGCCGCCGAAAGGCACGATCAGCAGGCCGCCCACCGCCATGTTGACGAAGGCGGTGATGACGGTGATGGCGAGCGAGGGCACATCGGCATACATTTTCCGGGTCAGGAGATCGCGTGCGGCGGTGACGGCCAGTGATGCGACGACCAGCAATGCACCGGGCGTGAAACCTTCCGGGCCGGGCCTGATGATGACGAGCACGCCGATGAAACCGACGATGATGGCCACCCAGCGCCGCCAGCCGACCGGTTCGCGCAGGAACAGCGCCGCACCCAGCGTCACCACCAGCGGCAGCGACTGCAATATGGCCGAAGCATTGGAAAATTCGATAAGGCCCAGCGCCGTCAGATAAAGCACGGCCGCAGTCACTTCGCAGAGACAGCGCAGGATGATGATGGGGCGCAGCAGGGTTTTCAACGGCCGGAGCGCGCCGAAATGCCGGGCGGCGATATAGATCAGCACCACGGTCATGATGCCGCGCACGAACATGATCTGGCCGGTGTTGATGTAGGGTGTGACGGATTTCGTCAGGGCGTCGTTGGCCGTGAAGCTTGCCATGGCGAGCGCCATGAAAAGCGCGCCGCGCGTATTGTCCGTCAATGCCATTCCATACGATCCCAGACCATGCGCAGTTTTACCCTGGTCGCCCTTTCAGACGGTTTCGGGCGGCCTCGCGGGCGCGACGGCGCATTCCTCCATGTAAAGAGACGTGACACGGCCAAGCCGGCAATTCAACCGTTTATATGGGTGGGTGGACGAGAAAGAGGTTCAGCCGTCAATCAGCCGCCCGTCACGCTCATATGGCGGGCGACGGCGGGGCGTTTATGGGTGCGGTCGATGATGAAATCATGCCCTTTCGGCTTGCGCAGAAGGGCTTCATCGATGGCGCTGGACAGATAGGCGTCGCTGTCGGAAGCGCGCAGCGCCGTGCGCAGGTCGGCGGCATCGTCCTGGCCCAGACACATGTAGAGCGTGCCGGTGCAGGTGAGGCGGACACGGTTGCAACTTTCGCAGAAATTATGGGTCATCGGCGTAATGAAACCGAGCCGGCCGCCGGTTTCCTTCACCGTTACGTAACGTGCGGGGCCGCCGGTCTGGTAATCGCTGTCGATGAGCGTGAAGTTCTGTTCCAGATCGGCGCGCAGCTGCGACAGCGGCAGGTAGCGGTCGGTACGGTCTTCCTCGATCTCGCCCATCGGCATGGTTTCGATGACCGTCAAGTCCATGCCGCGACCATGGGCGAAACGCATAATCTCGGCAATCTCGGTGTCGTTGAAATCCTTCAGCGCCACGGCGTTGAGCTTGACCTTGATGCCGGCTGCCTGTGCGGCATCCAGCCCTTCCATGACCCGGCCGATATCGCCCCAGCGGGTGATCTGGCGAAATTTATCGCGGTCGAGCGTGTCCAGCGAGACGTTGATGCGCTTGACGCCGCAATCGGCAAGTTCGGCGGCGAATTTGGCCAGCTGCGAGCCATTCGTGGTCAGCGTCAGTTCTTCCAGCGCGCCGGTGTGAATATGGCGGCCGAGGTTCCTCACCAGCGACATGATGTTCTTGCGCACCAGCGGCTCGCCGCCGGTGAGCCTGAGCTTGCGCACGCCGCGCGTTATGAAGACGGAACAGAGCCGGTCGAGCTCTTCCAGCGTCAGAAGGTCTTTCTTCGGCAGGAAGGTCATGTGCTCGGACATGCAATAGGTGCAGCGGAAATCGCAGCGGTCGGTGACTGAAACGCGCAGATAGGTGATGGCGCGGCCGAAGGGGTCAATCATCGGTGCGTTGTTTTCCGTCAGGAATTGCGCTTTTTCAAGCGATCCGGGGAAACTGTTCACATCTCCATCCTCGTTGCGCGATGCGCCTTTCAAATGATGTAGTGGCTTGCCTATCGTGAGGCAAGTCCGTAATTTTGACGCATATTATGAGCGTACGGAAGTGAAAAATGAGTGATGTCTGGCCGACCGAGCTGCTGGTGTCGAAAGACCGGCGGGAATTGACCGTTTCCTTTGACGATGGAAGCGTTTACCGGCTCCCCGCCGAGATGTTGCGGGTGCTTTCGCCCTCGGCGGAAGTACAGGGCCACGGTCCGGGACAAAAGGTCACGGTACCCGGCAAACGCAATGTCGCCATCCGTTCAATGATCGCCACCGGCAATTATGCGGTTCGCATCGTTTTCGACGACGGCCATGACAGCGGTATCTACACCTGGAAATATCTGAGGGAACTGGGCGAAACCGGCGACGCACTGTTTGACGATTATCAACGGCAGCTTGCTGAAAAGGGCTTGAGCAGGGAGCCGCTATCCCGGTAGAGAAAATGTGGAGGGAGATGCCCTCGCGATGATGATGACAAAGACTTGAGAAACCCGTGCGTTTGGCAAAATGGTGGCATCCGCACTTCGTCACCCCGGACTTGGATGCCGGGGTCCAGCGCGATCAAGTCTTTGATCGCAAAAGACTCGTTTTTCACGGCGCAGACGCGCCGTGGCTGGATGCCGGATCAAGTCCGGCGTGACGGAGGAAGGTTCTTACGCTTTGCCGGCAATCTGGCGAGGGGCACTCTCGTTTTATAAACTTCAGCGGGGTGGCGTGTGGCTGTCGAAGCGAACGGAAATGATCTGGCCCAGGTGGTCGTGTTGTTGGCGGCAGGCGTTGTCGCTGCGCCGATTTTCAAGCGCATCGGCCTTGGCTCGGTGCTGGGTTATCTGGCCGCCGGCCTGGTGATCGGGCCTTACGGGCTCGGCTTCTTTTCCGATCCGCAGGCCATCCTGCATATTGCCGAACTGGGCGTGGTGATGTTCCTGTTCATCATCGGCCTTGAAATGCAGCCGTCGCGACTGTGGTCGATGCGGCAGGATATTTTCGGGTTGGGGGCGCTGCAGGTGCTGGTCTGTATGGCCGGCCTGACGTTGATCGGTGTCGGTCTTGGCTTTCCGGTCATCATGTCCTTCGTCGCCGGCACGGGTTTCGTGTTGACCTCGACGGCGATCGTCATGCAGATGCTGCAGGAACGCAACAGCATGTCCAGCCTCAAGGGCCAGCGCATCATCGCCATCCTGCTGTTTGAGGATCTGGCCATCGTGCCGCTTCTGGCGCTTGTCGCCTTTCTCGGCTCGGGCGGCGAACATGTGACGCCCTCGGAGCGCTGGATTTCCGTGGGCATCGCGCTTGCCGCCGTCGGTGCGCTCATTCTTGCCGGGCGTTATCTTCTCAACCCGTTCTTCCGGCTGCTGGCGGCTTCCGGGGCGCGTGAGGTGATGACGGCGGCTGCCCTGCTGGTGGTGCTGGGGTCTGCGCTGCTGATGCAGGTCAGCGGGCTTTCCATGGCCATGGGCGCGTTTCTGGCTGGCGTGCTTTTGTCGGAATCGTCCTTCCGCCACCAGCTTGAAGCGGATATCGAGCCGTTTCGCGGCATTCTACTCGGCCTGTTTTTCCTTGGCGTCGGCATGGCGATTGATCTTGCCGTCATCGGATCCAACTGGCAGCTGGTGGTCGTCAGCGTCGCGGGCTACATGCTGCTCAAGGGTTTTCTCATCTATGGCGTGGCACGGGCGCTCGGCACCACCAGGCGTGAAAGCCTGGAACGGGCGGTGCTGATGGCGCAGGGCGGCGAATTCGCCTTCGTGCTTTATTCCGCCGCCGTCAGCGCTGGCATTCTCGACCGGGAAGCCAACGCCATCCTGACGGCGACCATCATCATTTCGATGGTGCTGACGCCGCTGATGGTCATTCTGCATGACCGGCTGGTGCCGGCGGCGGTTCCCAATACCGACGATCTCGATGTGCCCGAGAATGTCGAAGGCAGCATTCTGCTGATCGGCTTCGGGCGTTTCGGGCAGATCGTCAGCCAGCCGCTGCTGGCGCGGGGTTACACGCTGTCGCTCATCGACAAGGACGCCGAATTCGTGCGTGATGCGGCGGAGTTCGGTTTCAAGGTCTATTATGGCGACGGATCGCGGGCGGAAATCCTGCATGCGGCTGGCGCCAGCACGGCGCGCGCCGTTCTCATCTGTGTCGACGACAAGGACGCGGCGGTGCGGATCGCGGAGATCGTCAAGCACGAATTCCCGCTGGTTCCGGTTCTTGCCCGCGCCTATGACCGTGGCCATGCGATCGATCTTCTCAAGGCAGGCGTGGATTACCAGATCCGCGAGACGCTGGAATCGGCGCTGAATTTCAGCGAGGAAGTGCTGGGCGCCATGGGCGAGGAGCGCGAAGACGCTGCCCGTCTGGTGGAGGAATTCCGCGACCGTGACGAGGAACGTTTCGCCATGGAAGTCGTCGGCGGCATCTATGCCGGCCGTTCGCTGATCCGCGGCAATGCCCAGCCGGCCGACCTCGTCGCCGCACGCACCGCACGCGAGCGGGCGGAACGGGAAAAGGCGGAACTGGCGGAAGAGTAGGGCCCGCTTAGCAGTGAAGCAGATTTCGAGGGATTGAGGCGAATATGACGATCATTCGTACTGTTGAAGAACTGAAGGCCATCTATGACGGCACGAGCGAAGCCTCGGTCGCGAAGGTGACAGCGAAGCTGACGGCGGAATACCGGCTGATGATTGAGGCATCACCCTTTCTGGCGCTGGCGACGGTGGGGCCGGAGGGAATGGACTGTTCGCCGCGTGGTGACAGGGGCGGTGTGGTGCGGGTGGCGGATGAAAAGACCGTGCTGCTGCCGGACTGGCGCGGCAATAACCGCGTCGACTCGCTTTTGAACATCGTGCGCGATCCGCGGGTGGCGCTGATGTTCCTGATCCCCGGCTCGAATACGACGATGCGCATCAACGGCCGTGCGGTTGTTTCGGTTGATGCGGAACTGCTGCAAAGCTTCGAGATGGATGGCAAACATCCGCGCACCGTCATCGTGGTGACGATCGATGAGGTTTATTTCCAGTGTGCCCGGGCACTGATGCGCTCGGAACTGTGGAACCCGGAACACTTCGTCGAACCGGCGTCGCTACCCACGCCGGGCGTGCTGCTGAAAGCCGCGAAAGGGGAGTTCGATCAGGAAACCTATGACCGCGAATGGGCGGCGCGGGCGGCGGCCACGATGTGGTGAGGGGGTTGTCGCCAAGATTGCTCATAGCAATGTAACGACAGGCTGACGTCTTTCCTCTTCCCTCATTCCCGTGTCCGTCACAGCACACCATTCGATGCGCGTCTGCGCGGCGGAGGGAGTTTTACAGCTCAGGGACCTGGGCTGGCTACATTCCTGTGACAAGCACAGGAATGAGGGTAGGGGACGTTGGGTGGTTTTAGTGCACCCAAACTGGCGCAATGCGCGTCACGTCCGGTAGATCAGCCAGTTCTTGCCGGTATAGTTCTTCTGCATGCCGTCCTCGTAAAAGACGGAGCGGTTTCTGCCGGTTTCCTTGGCGTGGTAGAGCGCCGTATCGGCATGGCCATAAAGCTCGCCCGGATTGTTGGCCTGCGAAGCGGAGGCAAGACCGATGGAGATCGTCACCGTGCCATAATCGGCCCCGGATCTTGAATTGCGGAAAGGGGTGCTTTCCAGCGACAGGCGGATGCGCTCACACATCACCATGACTTCCTCCGGCGTATTGCCGTCGAGAATGATCGCGAATTCCTCACCGCCGCTTCTTGCCACGAAGCCATCCTTGCGGACATTGGCGCGGATGACCGAGGCGACGGTTGCCAAAATCTTGTCACCGACGGGATGGCCGAACGTATCGTTTATCCGCTTGAAATGGTCGATATCGAGCAGCACCAGCGATGTATATTGCAGGCCGATCGAGCTGTCATAGACGGAAGCCAGCCGGTCATCGAAAGCCCGGCGGTTGGAAAGGCGCGTCAGCGAGTCGGTATTGGCGATGCGCTTATATTCATCCAGTTCCAGACGGACCTGATGCATTTCTTCGGCATGGCGATTGACGTCGTTAAACGCCTTCTCGCCATCGATGATCTTCGTGCCCGTGGCTTCGGCCAGCAACAGGATCGCATTCTTCAGAATATTGGTGCTGGAGGCATTTTTGTCATCGATGCGCTGGCGCGTTTCGCCAAGTATCCTGTTGTAGTTCTCGATGGAGGATTGTTCCCGCCGCAATGTACCCAGCAACGCTTCCAGTTCGCGCCTGAGCTTTTCATGCGCGTCGTCGATTGCCCTGACCGGATTGCTTTCGCCGTAGCGCGTGGACAGTTCGTCCAGATCTTCCTGCGTGGCCCGGCTTCCCAGTGCCGCCAGATCCTTGGTCAGCGCCGGGTTCGAGCCGATATAGGCTTCGTAGAAAAGGCTGTAATTACGCGGGATCGGCGAAACACCCATGCTCCGCATGGCGTAGGCAATCTGCCCGGCAATGTCGGGTCCCGTTGTTTTGGGCGTGGATGCCGTGTTCATCAAGAAACTCCAGTGAGTCTGCTTATAGACTATGATTATTATTATGCGGGCTGTTTTGGAAAGCTTAATTTATAGAAAACTAATTTTTGTTCCCGGAAATTCCATTTTCGCTGATTTTTATCTTATTTAATTGATAATTATAAGTAATTTTCATTTTTAGAGATTTCCGGTGTTTTTTCCCTCTACTGTGCGCCTTGGTGACAGCATCGTATTTATTCTGTCAATCCCGATAACGCTTTTCGAGTGATTTATTTTGGCACAGCAATGCAGGGTACAACGAAGGGAAACGCCAGGTCAGTGCATTTTTTCAATTCGGCAAGACATGACCTATAGGCGGCAAACTTCGCCGATTATGTCTATACACAAGAATCTTACAGTTTTTATTTGGTCGTCTCAACGCCAAACGGCGCGGTTTGCGCCGGTATAGACATGATATTTGTCACGCTTTTGAAACGGTGCGCCGTTTCGATCCGGCGGTTCTCAGGACCACGTCAGGTCCTGAGCTTTATAACCGGGCATCCCGTGCCTGCCGATGCTTCCGGCGCATGCGGCGGACGGATGATCAGGACGTCGGAATGGGCAAGGATGTTCATCATCGATGAATCCTGTTTGGCATAGGCTTCCGCCACGCTTTCACCACTGTCGTCGGTGCGGAGACGGGCGCGAAGATAATCCTGCCGATGGTCATTGGCCTTCAGCGGCGTTGCGGTTCTGACTGTCGCTGTGCGTTGCAGAGGCGAGCGGCGGCCGATCCGGCGGATCAGCGGTTCGAGAAACAACAGGCTGCACACGAGGCTGGCGACCGGGTTTCCGGGCAGGCCGAGAACCTGCATGGCGCCGATCGCGCCGACCATCAGCGGCTTTCCGGGGCGCATGGCGATGCGCCAGAAATCCAGCTGCATGCCTTCCGCCTTCAATGCCGCCTGCACGAGATCGTGGTCGCCGACGGAGGCGCCGCCCAACGTTACCAGCACATCCACCTTGGCTGCGACAGCCTTGCCGATGGCGGCGCGGATCAGCGTATCGTCATCGGCGATGATGCCGAGGTCGAGAATATCGGCGCCCGCCTGACGGGCGAGGGCTGCGACGCCAAAAGTGTTGGAGGCGATGATCTGGGCCGGGTTCGGCGTGCTGCCTGGCGGCAGCAATTCGTCGCCGGTGGCGAGGATGGCGATGCGCGGCCTGCGATAGACAGCCAGCGTGGCGTGGTTCATCGCCGCCGCAAGTGTCAGGTCGGTGAAGCCGAGTTCACGTCCGGTTTGCAGAACGGTTTCGCCCTGCGCAAAATCCTGCCCGCGCGGGCGAATGTGTCTCCCGGCGGTGACTTCGAAGGTGGTGCGGATCTTGCCGCCTTCCAGCACCTCCGCATCTTCCTGAATGAGGATGGTATCGGCTCCCTCCGGCACCGGCGCGCCGGTGAAGATGCGCACTGCTTCGCCTTCACCCAGAGTGCCGGTAAAGGCATGGCCGGCAGCCGCCTGGCCGATGACGGTCAAGACTGAGCCGATCTCAGATGCATCGACGCTGCGCAGCGCGTAGCCATCCATGGCGGAGGCGTCAAAAGGCGGCTGGGTGAGGCGCGCCGCCAGATCGGCAGAAAGGACACGGCCATCACATTCGGCAAGCGGCAGGGTTTCACTGTCGGTTACCGGAACCGCCGCTTCCAGAAGGCGCCGTGTGGCATCATCTACGGGCAGCAGCGGTTTCATTCAGCTCTCCTGCCGGCGAAAATCACCGGATTTGCCACCACTTTTTTCAAGCAGGCGGATATTGACGATTTCCATCGCCTTGTCGGCGGCCTTGGCCATGTCATAGATCGTCAGGCAGGCGATGGAGACGGCGGTCAGCGCTTCCATTTCCACACCGGTCTTGCCCGACAGTTTCACCATGGCCTCGACGCGCAGGCCGGGCAGGGTGGTGTCTTCGGCAATGTCCACCGCGACCTTGGTCAGCATCAGCGGATGGCAGAGCGGGATGAGATTGGCCGTCTGCTTGGCGGCCATGATGCCGGCAAGGCGCGCGGTACCGATGACATCGCCCTTCTTGGCATTGCCGTCGCGGATGAGCGCCAGCGTTTCCGGTTTCATCTTCACGAAGCCTTCGGCGACGGCGACACGGATGGTTTCCGCCTTGTCGCCGACATCGACCATATGCGCCTCGCCGCTGGCATCGATATGGGTGAGCTTTGAGGCCTCGCTCATCGGGGATTTACTCCGCTGCCAGAATGCCGGATTGGCCCGTCAGCAGCGCTTTGGTGGCCGCCGTCACATCATCCTTGCGCATCAGGCTTTCGCCGACGAGGAAGGTGCTGATGCCGCTTTTTTCGAGGCGCTGGCAATCCTCGAAGGTGAAGATGCCGCTTTCGCCGACCAGCAGCTTTTCGGCCGGCACGAGGCCTGCGAGCTTCTCGCTGGTTTCGAGGCCGACTTCAAAGGTGCGCAGGTTGCGGTTGTTGATGCCGAGAAGCGGCGAGGCGAGCTTCAGGGCCCGTTCGGTTTCCTCTGCATCATGCACCTCGACCAGCACATCCATGCCGAGTGCGAAAGCCTCGTCTTCGAGGCGCTTGGCCTCGTCGTCAGAGAGCGATGCCATGATGAGGAGAATGCAGTCCGCGCCCCAGGCACGGGCCTCATGCACCTGATAGGTCTCGAACATGAAATCCTTGCGCAGAGCCGGCAGAGCGCAGGCATTGCGGGCGGCGGTCAGGAATTCCGGTGCGCCCTGAAAGCTCGGGCTGTCCGTCAGCACCGAAAGACAGGCGGCACCGCCCGCCTCATAGGCAGCAGCCAGCGCCGGCGGATCGAAATCCGGGCGGATGAGGCCTTTCGACGGGCTGGCCTTTTTGATCTCGGCGATCAGGCCGAACTTGCCTTCGGCCTGCTTTGCCCGGAGCGCCTTGTAGAAACCACGCGGCGCACTCTGGTCAGCGGCCATGGCCTTGAGATCGGCCAGCGAGGTCTTCGCCTTGGCAGCGGCGATTTCCTCGCGCTTGTAGATCTCGATCTTTTTCAGAATGTCGCTCATGGTCTCGCTTTCATTCCTGCTTGTGGTCGGCCTGCGCGGCATCGGCTTCATTGGAAACGGCGACCAGACGGTCGAGTGCCGCTGCCGCCGCACCGCTGTCGAGCGCTTCGCTGACGATCGTCATCGCCTGACCCAATGTTTCGGCCTTGCCGGCGATGACAAGGGCAGCCGCCGCGTTGCAGAGCGACACGTCACGATAGGCATTGCGCTTGCCCGACAGGACGTCGCGCAGGGCTGCCGCATTGGCAATACCGTCGCCGCCTTTCAGATCAGCCATCGCCGCAACGTCGACGCCGAAATCTTGCGGGGTCAGATCGAAAGTGCGGATCTTGCCATCTTCCAGTGCGGCCACATGGGTGACGCCGGTCGTGGTGACTTCATCCATGCCATCGCCATGGACGACCCAGATGCTTTCCGAACCGAGATCGCGCAGCACTTCGGCAAGCGGCACCAGCCAGCGCGGCGAAAAGACACCGAGCAATTGGCGCTTTGCACCCGCCGGGTTGGAGAGCGGGCCGAGCAGGTTGAAAATCGTCCTTGTGCCGAGTTCGACCCGGCTCGGGCCGACATGGCGCATGGCGGAGTGGTGCATCTGCGCGAACATGAAGCCAAGTCCCGCCTCTGCGATGCAGCGGGCGATGAGATCGGGACCGATATCGAGCTTGACGCCAAGAGCGGACAAGGCATCCGCCGTGCCGGATTTGGAGCTCAGAGCCCGGTTGCCATGCTTGGCGACCGGCAGGCCCGTGCCGGCAACGATGATCGAAGCCAGTGTCGAGATATTATAGGTGCCGATGCCATCACCGCCTGTTCCGACGATATCGATGGCATTGGCGGGGGCCGAGACCGGCAGCATGCGGGCGCGCATGGAGGAAACGGCGCCGACGATTTCGTCGACCGTTTCGCCGCGCACGCGCAGCGCCATCAGGAAACCGCCGATCTGCGACGGGGTGGCTTCGCCCGACATCAGAATGTCGAAGGCCGTCCGCGCATCCTCGCGGTTCAGGCTTTCTCCGTTCGCGACCCTGGCGATCAGCGGCTTCAGTTCGGCCATGGTTTCCGCCCCCCGGTCAGAAGCCGACCATCGCCTGATCGGCGAGGGCCTGATTGATGGTCACACCATAGTCGTTCTGCAGACGGTTGACCATCTGGTCCAGCATATCGTCGCCGGCTGCACGGGCAATCGCGGTAAACTGCTGGTCGTCATTGGCAAGCGCGTCGGCAGGGGCGTTGGTGTCAACCGAGGTAACCTTGAAGAGGATGCGGCTGGAACCATCGGCATCTGCCGCCGTGCCAACCACGCCTTCAGCACCGGAGAAAACGGCGGCAATCGTCTGGCGGCCGAAAATCGCATCCTCGCTGGTGCGGCGCAGGCCCGATTTCTGTTCGACGGCAAGGCTGAGCTCGCCGGCAACAGCCTCGAGCGTTTCACCCTTTTCAACACGGGCCTTCAGCTCGTCGGCCTTGGCGGCAAGTGCTGTGCGCTGCTGCTCGGACGTCCAGTCGGCCACGACATCGTCGCGGACTTCGGCAAGCGTGCGGTCACGGGCGGGGATGATCTGCTCGACATCGAACCAGATGTAACCTTCGCGGCCGAGATTGATCGGCAGGGCTTCGGTGCCAGGTTCGGTCTTGAAGACGTCCTGCGCCAGCTGCGGCGAGGGCAGGCCTTCGACCGTGTCACCCTTTTCATCGAGGCCGGCGGCATCGATGGCGGCAATGGTGACGGGCTTGAGGTTCAGCTGCTTTGCGGCATCGGCAAGCGACGAACCACCGGCGCGCAGATCCTCGTAACGGTCGTGCACATTGGTGACTTCTTCCGCCGCAGCGGCAGTGGCGAGATCCCTGCGGATATCTTCCCTGGCTTCATCCAGCGTGCGGGTGGTTTCCGGCTTGATGCCGGTGACGCGCAGAATGACCGGGCCGAAGGAACCTTCAACGACGGCAGATACGCCGCCATCCTTCTGGATGCCGAAGGCTGCGTCGGCAATCGACGGATCGGGGATGGTATCCTTGGTGAATTCGCCGAGCGTCACGTCGGAGGCGGTCTTGCCCTGATCTTTCACCACCTGATCATAGGTGGTGTTGCCGAGGCGGATCTGTTCGGCGGCAGCGGCAGCCATTTCCTTGTCCGTAAAGGTCAGCTGTTCAACCGTACGGCGGCCGGCGGTGCGGAAGCTGTCCTTGTGGCTGTTGTAATAGTCGGCGATCTGCGCCTCGGTCACCGAGGACTGATCGGCAATGTCTGACGGCTCCAGCTTCACATAGGTGAACTTGCGGAATTCCGGGGCGCGATATTTCGTCTTGTTGGTTTCAAACCACGGCGTGAGCACGTCGTCGCCCGGTGCCTTGACCGGCGGGATGACGGCGTTGGAAAGAATGACGTAATCGACGGCGCGCTGCTCGTTGCGGTACTGCTTCAGCGCATCCACCAGCACCTGCGGTGCGGTAAAGCCATCCGAGACGGCTTCGACAATCTGGCTTCTGACGGCAACCTTGCTGCGTTCCTTGATGTAGTCGTCCTCGCGGAAGCCGGAATTGCGCAGGCGTTCGCTGAACAGATTGCGGTCGAACTGGCCGTTGACCGACTTGAAGGCCGGGTCTTCGGCAATGAGCTTGGCAAGGCGATCTTCGGAAAGGCCGAGATTCATCTTGGATGCAAGCTCGTCAAGCGATGCCCCTGCCGCAAGCTGGCTGAAGACCTGCCGGTCGATGCCGAAGGCCTTGGCCTGTTCGGTCGTCAGCCTTGTGCCGAACTGGCGGCTGAGATCGGAAATCTGGCGCTGATAGGCGAGGCGGAATTCCTCCGGGCTGACCGTCTGGTCACCCACCGTCATGACGGCGTGGGAATTGGCGGTGACAAGCGATGCGGAGACGCCCCAGACGCCAAACGAAACAACAAGCAGGAGAAGCAGCAGCTTGGCTGCCAGGGTTCGAGAAGCATTTCTCAGGGAATCGAGCATCGTTATGCAAACCTCACAGGAACGTCATCGCGGTCGCCAGCCTTCCGGCCCGCAACGTATCGGCGTTCCTTAAATCAATCCAAACGGAAATTGAAGGGAATTTCCCTTGGAAAAACGGGGTTTTGAAAACGCTTATGTGATTGGAGCGGCGTTTTTCCGCCTTCATCTTCGCCGCATCGCCTTAATGAGGCGCAAAATAAAACCGCCCGGAGCGCCCAGGCGGTTGCGAAGAATCGTTTTTGAACCGGCGGTTAAGGCCGTTAGCCGCACTCAGAAAGCGCGGTCGCGCCGGATCGTCGCCTTGAATTCCTCGTCTTCACGCCGCATTTCGGCGATGACGGAGATCATCGATGTCACGAACATTACGCTGATCAGGGCCAGAAGCATCGTCAGAAATGTGAACATGATATCATCTCCGGTCGTTTCGAGGAAATTGTCCCCGTTATCAGTAATAATTCATATACTGGTAACGGGCGGTCAGCTGCGGATAGTCCGGTCCCTGGGCTTCAGGCTTCTGCTCATAAAGGCTAAACGTCGTTGCTACCATTGCGATAACCAGTACTGTCCAGGCGGTGCTGATGACGCTGATTTTCGCCGAAGTAGACTGTTTTTCTCTTACAAACATCTGTCCGTTCCTTTGGTTCTTTCTTAACGCGCCATGCCTCAACATGTTCCGCGTCAATCGTAAAAATCGATTAGCATCGCGCCTGTGAAACTTCCTTGAATGGCTCGTTCATCTGGCGTTCAGGAAACTGGCTAAGGGCGTCATTCGAGAAAAAGATACTCGGCAGCGAATGATGCGATGACCGAAAGGACGATCATGAAGGCCAGCATTTTCAATTCTCCGGATGCTTAACGAGTGAGGGGCGTTTCGGTTTCCCGATGTTGTGCATTTAAACAAAATAGCTCTGAAACCGCACTGAACGGCCCATTCATCGCGGGTTCACGGCACAGCTCCGGTTGTGCTGCGCGGTTATAATGTCTTGCGCCGCGTGGCTCTCCATGACAAAAGGCGGGCACATGATACCCAGCATCGAAGCGCGCCCACCATCTGAGAGCGATATGACGATTGCCTTTTATCCAGGATCATTCGATCCGATGACCAACGGACATCTGGATGTGCTTATCCAGGCGCTGAACGTGGCGTCGAAAGTCATCGTTGCCGTCGGCATTCATCCCGGAAAAGCGCCGCTGTTCAGCTTTGATGAGCGGGCGGCGCTGATAAAGCAGGCGCTTGCCGAACAGCTGCCCACCGAGGCGGCGCGCATGGAGGTCGTTTCCTTCGACAATCTGGTGGTGGATGCCGCCCGCCAGCACGGCGCGCGCCTTTTGCTGCGCGGCCTGCGCGATGGCACCGATCTCGATTATGAAATGCAGATGGCCGGCATGAACCGCCAGATGGCGCCTGATATCCAGACCGTGTTCCTGCCCGCTGGAACATCGTCGCGACCCATTACAGCCACATTGGTCCGGCAGATCGCTGCCATGGGCGGCAATGTCGATGCCTTCGTGCCGAAAGCCGTGCTTGAAGCCCTCAACGCCAAGCTGAAGCGCTGACTTCAGCCCCACATTCTGGAGCCAATCCGATGAAACTCGTTCGATTTGCCTTTGCCGGTGCCATGTTTGCAGGCGCGCTTGCCGCCAGCACCATTGCTTCCGCCGCCGAACTTCTCACCGTCCAGCTGAAGGATGGTCCCGTCGTCATCGAACTGATGCCGGAAGTCGCGCCCAAGCACGTGGCGCAGATCGAGGCGCTGGCCAAGAAGGGCGCTTATGACAATGTCGCCTTCCACCGCGTCATCGACGGTTTCATGGCGCAGACCGGCGACGTGCAGTATGGCAACATGGAAAAGAGCTTCAACGCCCAGCGCGCCGGCACCGGCGGTTCCGACCTGCCGGATATTCCGGCTGAGTTCTCCAAGACGCCGTTCACGCGCGGCGTGGTCGGCATGGCCCGCTCGCAGGATCCGAATTCCGCCAATTCGCAGTTCTTCATCATGTTTGCCGATGGCCCGTTCCTGAACGGCCAGTACACCGTGGTCGGCAAGGTCGTATCCGGCATGGAAGCCGTGGACAAGATCAAGCGCGGCGCCGGCAGCAACGGCGAAGTTTCCAACCCCGACCGGATGATCAAGGTCACCGTCGGCAAGAAGTAAGGTAGGGCAATAGAGCCCGAACAGAGGAGAATAATCATGGCCGAGATCAAGGATCCGGAAAACACCATCATCATGGAAACGACGACCGGCAAGGTCGTGATCCAGCTGCTTCCGGAAGTTGCTCCGGGCCACGTTGCCCGTATCAAGGAACTGGTATCGGAAGGCGCTTATGATGGCGTCGTGTTCCACCGCGTCATCGAAGACTTCATGGCCCAGACGGGCGACGTGAAGTTCGGCAAGAAGGGTTCGGAAAGCTTCAACCCGGCACGCGCCGGCATGGGCGGCTCTGAAAAGGAAGACCTGAAGGCTGAATTTTCCGCCATTCCGCATGTTCGCGGCACCTGCTCGATGGCCCGTTCGCAGAGCCCGAACTCCGCCAACTCGCAGTTCTTCATCTGCTTCACCGATTCGCCCTGGCTGAACAAGCAGTACACCGTCTGGGGCCAGGTCATCGAAGGCATGGAAGCCATCGACAAGGTCAAGCGCGGCGAGCCGGTGAAGGACCCCGATTCGATCGTTTCCATGAAGCTTGCTTCGGCAGCTTGAGGTTAAAGAGTTTCTCCCGCCTTGCTGAACTGCAGGGCGGGCGGATGTTTTGCTGATGGAGTGTTCCTCGCACTCGACGTCATCCTCGGGCTTGACCCGAGGATCCATTCCCGCCAGCGTCATGGGTCCTCGGGTCAAGCCCGAGGATGACGTGGAGGGGAGGAAGCCGCTTCACCAACAACGACCCGCCGGCAGTTTGCTGCGAGGCGGGGTTTGATATTTTCGAGAGCCCTTGCAATGCGTGTAGACCTGTTCGATTTCGATCTGCCCGAGGAGAATATCGCCCTTCGCCCGGCGAACCCGCGCGACACTGCGCGCCTGCTGGTGGTCGATCCGAATGAAAACCGCATGGAAGACCATCACGTCTTTAACCTGCCGTCTTTCTTGCGGCCCGGCGATGCGCTTGTCTTCAACGATACCCGCGTCATTCCCGCCCAGCTGGAAGGTGTCAGGCTGCGTGAAGGTGCGCCGGAGACGGCGGTTTCGGCCACGCTGCACATGCGTGCCGATCAATCCCGCTGGAAGGCTTTTGCCCGCCCCGGCAAGCGCATCAAGGAAGGCGACCGCATCCGGTTCGGTTATGAGCGCGACAATGCCTGCGGCCTTGCCCATCTGGAAGCCACCGTCGAGGAAAAGGGCGAGGATGGCGAAATCACGCTGCTGTTCGACGTGTCCGGCCCTGTTCTGGACGAGGCGATTGCCTCGGTCGGCCATATTCCTTTGCCGCCTTATATCGCCGCCAAACGGCCGGAGGACCAGCAGGACCAGACCGACTACCAGACCATTTATGCCCGTGAAAAAGGCGCCGTTGCCGCCCCCACCGCCGGGCTGCATTTCACCCCAGACCTGTTCGAAGCACTGGACAAGGCCGGTATCGAGCGGCACTTCGTGACGCTTCACGTTGGGGCAGGCACCTTCCTTCCGGTAAAGTCCGACGATACCGACGATCACAAGATGCATTTCGAGATCGGCCATGTTTCGCAGGAAACCGCTGACCGGCTGAATGCGGTGAAGGCGCGGGGCGGGCGCATTATCTGCGTCGGCACCACTTCGCTGCGGCTGATCGAAAGTGCGGCCGACGAGAATGGTGTTATCCACCCCTGGTCCGATGCCACCGGCATCTTCATCACGCCCGGTTACCGTTTCCGGGCCGTCGACATACTGATGACCAATTTCCACCTGCCGAAATCCACTCTGTTCATGCTGGTTTCGGCTTTCTGCGGTCTCGAAACGATGCGTGACGCTTACAGGCGCGCCATCGAAACCGGATACCGTTTCTATTCCTATGGCGATTCCAGCCTGTTGTTCCGGAAAAACTGATGCACGACAAATTCACCTTCACCCTGAAAGCCACGAGCGGCGGCGCGCGCCTCGGCGAAGTCGCCATGCCGCGCGGCGTCATCCGCACGCCCGCCTTCATGCCTGTCGGCACTGTTGGCACCGTCAAGGCCATGTATCTCGATCAGGTGCGCGAGCTGGGGGCCGATATCATTCTCGGCAATACCTATCACCTGATGCTGCGGCCCGGCCCGGAGCGTGTTGCGCGTCTTGGCGGTCTGCATGAGTTGATCCGCTGGCCGCATCCGATCCTCACCGACAGCGGCGGCTTCCAGGTCATGTCGCTTTCCGGCCTGCGCAAGCTCGACGAGAAGGGCGTGACCTTCAAGAGCCATGTGGACGGTTCGCTGCACCATATGTCGCCGGAACGCTCGATCGAAATCCAGGGCCTGCTCGATTCGGACATCCAGATGCAGCTCGATGAATGCATTGCGCTGCCGGCCGAGCGCAAGGAAATCGAGCGCGCCATGGAAATGTCGCTGCGCTGGGCGGAACGCTGCCGCGTCGCCTTCGGCGAGCAGCCCGGCAAGGCCATGTTCGGCATCGTGCAGGGCGGCGACCAGCCGGATTTGCGCATTCGTTCCGCCGAAGGGCTGAAGCAGCTTGATCTCAAGGGTTACGCCGTCGGCGGCCTTGCCGTCGGCGAACCGCAGGATGTGATGCTGGGCATGCTCGATATCACCCTGCCGGTGTTACCCACCGAAAAGCCGCGTTACCTGATGGGCGTCGGCACGCCTGACGATATCCTGAAATCGGTGGCGCGTGGTATCGACATGTTCGACTGCGTGATGCCGACCCGCTCCGGCCGTCACGGGCTTGCCTTTACCCGTCGTGGCCGCGTTAATATCCGCAACGCCCGCCATGCCGAAGACATGCGCCCGCTCGACGAGCAGTCCAACTGCCCGGCCTCGCGCGATTATTCCCGCGCCTATCTGCATCATCTTACCCGCTCCAACGAGGCGCTGGGCGGCATGCTGCTCTCCTGGCACAATCTTGCCTATTATCAGGAGCTGATGCAGGGTATCCGCAAGTCGATCGAGGAAGGCCGTTTCGCCGATTTTTATGCGGAAACCATAGAGATGTGGGCGCGGGGCGATATAGACCCGGTCTGATCCTTCCCGACCCCTTCTCCTGTTTCGGACGCTTTCCTTGGCACACGCGCCTTACGTTCTTTTCCGGGATGACACGACCGGCACGGTGACAGCCTTCACCGAGCCGGAAGAGATCATCGTCGCGGATGAACCGGAGGCGTTTTTTGTGGCGCTGAAGCGCATGGAACAGCTGCGCCGGGCCGGAAAATATCTTGCCGGCTATATGTCCTACGAGGCAGGTTTCCTGTTCGAACCAAAGCTTGCGCCTTTTGCCGCCGAGCCTCGTAATGTACCGTTTCTGACCTTTGGCGTCTTTTCCGGCCCACAGCCGGATGTGGGGCGGTTTGCGCGCCCCGACGCGCTGCCGGATGCGGATGCGTTTCTTTCCGATCCCGTGCCGGCATGGACGCTCCAAGAATACCAGCAGCGCTTTGCGCGACTGCACGACCATCTGCGTCGCGGCGACTGTTACCAGGGCAATCTGACCATGCCCGTCACCGCCCGCTGGAGCGGCGATCCGCTCACCGCCTTCTGGTCGCTGATCGAGCGGCAGCCGGTGAAATATGGCGCGCTGGTCGATCTCGGCGGCCCGGTCATCCTGTCGCGCTCGCCGGAACTGTTTTTTTCGGTCGATGGCGAAGGTTTCATCGAAACCCATCCGATGAAGGGAACGACACCGCGCGGGGCGGATGCGGAGGAGGACCGGGCAATCATCGCGGCGATGCTGGCGGACGAAAAGACGCTCGCCGAAAACCGCATGATCGTCGATCTGCTGCGCAACGATATTTCCCGTATTACCGAGGTCGGCAGCCTTCATGTGCCGCGGCTGTTTGATATCGAGACCTATCCCACGGTGCACCAGATGGTCAGCCATGTCAGGGCGAAGCTTCTGCCTGACGTGACGGTGGAAGACATCTTCGCCGCGCTGTTTCCCTGTGGTTCCGTCACTGGTGCACCAAAAATGTGGGCGATGAAAATCCTGCGGGAGCTGGAAGCCGGCCCTCGCAACGCCTATTGCGGCGCGATCGGCTTCATGTCTCCTCATGGTGATATGCGGTTCTCAGTGGCGATCCGCACACTCAGCCTGTTCGATGATGGCCGTGCCGTCTTTAATGTCGGTGGCGGCATCGTCTTCGATTCCGATGCGGAAGCCGAATATGACGAGTGTCTGCTGAAATCGAAATTCGCGGTGGGGGACAGGTTGTTGCGGCGGTGATCACCGCCCGATCACCTCAAATACACCATCCTCCACCAGCACTTCCTTCGCCGCCGCGTGGCTGAGAAAACCCGCAGGGCTGGCGCTGGCGCCATAGGCGCCCGATTGCAGGATGGCGAGTAAGTCGCCGGCCTTCAGTTTCGGTAGAGCCGCATTGCGGGCCAGTGTGTCGAGCGGTGTGCAGAGCGGACCGACGACGGTTGCGGTTTCGTCGTAATCTGCCTGCATCCTGGCGGGTGCGACGATGGGATAGTTGCGCTTGACGATCTGGCCAAGATTGCCTGAGGCCGCCAGATGGTGGTGCATGCCACCATCCGTCACCACGAAGGTGGTGCCGCGCGAGGTTTTCACCGAATTTACCTCCGCCACATAGATGCCGCCGGGGCCGGCGAGGAAGCGGCCGGGTTCGACGATGATATGGGCGTCGGTTATCAGCGGATGCGCTTTCACAAGCGCCTTGAGTTCGGGAATGGCGGCGCTGACCGTTGCAAGATCAAGCGGCATTTCCCCGGCGAAATAGGGGATGCCGAGGCCACCGCCGAGGTCGATGGTTTCAAGCGGTCTGCCCAGCATTTGCGCCATGCGTGCGGCAAGGGAAATGGCGTGTCGCCATTGGGAGACAAGCATGTCGGCGTCGAGAATCTGCGTGCCGCCATAGATGTGCACGCCGACGAGATCAATATGTCTGGCATCCCTGAAAAGCGGCAGGACGTTTTCCAGCTCTTCCTCGTCGAAACCAAAAGCGGTGGCCTTGCCGCCCATGCGCATGGCGCCGGCTTGAGCATCCGGCACGGGGTTGATGCGGATCGAGGCTTTGACCGGTTTACCGATCTCTTCGATGCGGGCGATTTCCTCGGCGCTTTCAATATGGATTTCGCCGATGCCGCCCTCGATCACCTCGCGCAATTCGGCCATGCCCTTACCGGGGCCGGCGAAGATGATGTTCGCAGCTGCGACGCCGGCCTTGATGGCGGCGCGATATTCGCCGACGGAAGCGATTTCCGCGCCGGCGCCCTGCTGCCGGAACAGCGCGATAATGGCGGGCAGGGGATTGGCCTTTACCGAATAATAGATATCGGCAAAGCCCGAGAGCGCCGTTTCAAGGTTCCGATAGGCGCGGCGCATGGCGCTGGCATCATAGAGGAAGCACGGCGTTCCGGTTTGGCCGACGATATCGCGCACCGCAAACCCGCCGATGACAAGATCATTGTCAGTGACCGCAAATTGCGCAGCCGCAAGGGCCGCGCCGTGGCTCTGGGTTTTATCCGTGGGCGACATTGTCCGTCCGTTCGCGCACCAGCGCGCGGTAATCCACCTTGCCATTGGTGGTGACCGGCAGCCGGTCGACCAGTTCGATGGCGCGCGGGATCATGAAGGGAGCGAGCATTTCGGCGGCTTTCTTAAGGGCTGCCGAAACGTCGATATTTTCATTGGCGGCGGTTGCCACCGCATGCACCCTTTCACCGGCAAAGGGGTCCGGCAGACCGATGACGGCGACCTGCTGGAACAGCCCTGTTGACATCAGGCTTTCCTCCACCTCGGTCGGGCTGATGCGATAGCCTGACGATTTGATCATCGCATCGTTGCGGGCAACGAAGCTGAAGAAACCGTCCTCATCTTCCACCGCCAGATCACCGGAATAACAGACGGTTTCGCCGCCCAGCGCCGCTGGAATGAAAGGGTGAGGGCGCAGCACTTTTGCCGTGTCTTCCGGCCGGTTCCAGTAGCCGAGCGATACTGTCGGGCCGCGGTGGACGAGAATGCCTGGCTCGCCCGGTTTTGCCCGCTGTCCCTTGTCGGTGACGATGAAGATCTCGCATTCCGGAATGGCCTTGCCGATGGAGGTCGGGCGGCTGTCGATTTCTTCCGGTGGCAGGAAGGTTGAGCGGAAGGCCTCGGTCAGACCATACATCAGGTAGATTTTCGTATCCGGCAGCTTTTCGCGCAGCGCTTTTACGGTTTCCTGCGGCACACGCCCGCCGGAATTGGTGATGTAGCGCAGATGCGGCAGTGGCGTCTTTGCCAGCGACGGGGCCGCTCTGGTCAGGATTGCCCAGACGGTCGGCACGCCGGCGAGACCCGTGACGGCATGGTCGCGCAGATCGCGGACGATCTCATCGCCCAGCCGGAAGGTGGAGATGATCGTGGTCGCGCCCTGTTCCACCGCCGTCAGCAGCTGGTTCAGGCCATAATCGAAGCTGAAGGGCAGGAGGGAAAGAATGCGGTCGCTTGCCGTAATTTCCAGATAGGTCCGCACGATGCGCGCGCCGGCCAGAAGATTGCGGTGCGAGAGCATGACGCCCTTGGGTGAGCCGGTTGAGCCGGATGTGTAAAGGATCGCCGCGAGATCCTCGCCGATCGCCGCCGAAGGGCGGGCAGGTGCGTTTGTGCTGCTCTCGATATCTTCCGCCAGCAATAGGCTCACATCCGGCAGGCCTTCCAGCGCCGCGCCGAGTTCTTCCTGCATTGCCCTGCTGCTGATGACGATTTTCGCGCCGCAATCCGTGATGATGTGGCGGATCTGCTGTGATTTCAGCAGCGCATTGACCGGCACAAAAACGCAGGATGCCATGCTGACGCCGAAGATCGACCAGCATTCCTCCATGCCGCGCGGCAGGAAAATGACGACGCGGTCACCGCGTTCTGCGCCGGCCTGCTGCAGGGCTGCCGCGCAGCGGTTCGCCGCTTGCGCGAATTCCCGATAGGTCAGGGCTATATCTTTATGGACAAGGGCCTGATCGTCGCTTGCCGCCTGGGCGGCGAGCAGGTGATGCAGCAGGAAATGGGGTGTCATTTCCTTCGTTCCCTGAGGACGAAGGCGATGAGATCGGCGGGTGTGCCGAGATTGTCAGGCGTGAAATGCTCGTCATCGAGAACGATGCCAAAAGTCTCGCCGAGGAAGATCATCAATTCCAGAAAACCGAGCGAATCGATCACGCCGCCTTCGAGAAGCAATGTATCGTCGGTAAAAGGTGCATAGGCGGGAAAACGGTTCGAGAGATAGGAGTAGATGGTATCAGCAACGTTGGTTTCGCTTTTCTTCGCGGCAAGCATGCTTGTTCTCCGATGTCCCGTTTGTTCCCCATAAAACCCGCCCGGAATGACGCTTTATCTATAAAGGTCGAGCACCTGTCAGGTCAGCTATGGTTCAGTAAAATACCTAGGGTGGCAATAACACCAACTCTGAGTATGTTTCGTTAATAAAATGTGGGTTCCATGCGCCTTTTACTTGTATCGGTGCGAATTTATGTGCGGCAAACCCGCCGGCATTGCGTTCACCATCAAGTCCCGACATGGTCAGGGCAAGCCTGCCGCGGCCAAGAAGATGACGGGCGATTGCGGAAATATGCCTTTGCGCGACCTTTCGGTCCTCGCAATAAATCAGCCGGGCGGAGGGCAGCTTCTTGGCCGTGGTTTTCAAGAATACCAGCGGATGGTGACGGCCATCCGCCTGCATTATGGCGACGATACAGCCGAGCCGCAGGTGATCTTCGAGCATCTCGCGCATTGCGGCCGGCAGGGTATCGGCCGACACGGCGGCAAGTGGGCTGAGCCGCGCGCCGGAAGGACGCAGAGCCTTGAGCGGCAGGGGATAAAAAAGCGTGCGATCCGTCACCGTCTGAAAACCCAGCCGCTCGTTCAGCTTGCAGGCTTCTGGAGACGGGGTGAGGTCGGTAAACAGTTCCTCCTCGGACGAGGAGGCCATTTGCAGCATGCGCGGTGCAAACCACCGGCATGAAGGCTCGACATACCAGCTGGACAGGTTGACGACGATCCTGCCGGTTTCGGGCAGGCGGCTTTTGATCGTCAACAGAACGCCCTCCGCGTTCTCACCCTTCATCAGCAATTGCCCGATCGGACCAAGTTCCCGACGCGCATGGTGGTCGCTGATAAGCGCCAGCCCGCGGGACCAGAAGACCTCGCTTTTTTCGGGGAAACCTTTCGCCAAAAGGGCAACGGCGGCGGCGCGGTTTCCGTTGTCAATCGGTACGATTTTCAGGGGTCGCTCTCCGCAATCTGGCGTTAACTGGCCGGGGAAAGAGATTTTTCAACTTCGCCGCGTAGTACTGGCTTACGACGATAGATTTACTGTCCCGTTAATCGCCTGGGCTGCAAGGCGGCGGAGCCGATCACGTTTGCATGAAAGGCAGGCGCGCCGAACGCGCCCACCTCCTGTCATTCGCCGATCAATAGACCACGACGCCGCGTATGCTCTCACCCTTGTGCATCAGCTCGAAGCCCCTGTTGATGTCTTCGAGCGGCATGGTGTGTGTGATCATCGGATCGATCTGGATTTTGCCTTCCATGTACCAGTCGACGATCTTCGGCACGTCGGTGCGGCCGCGCGCGCCGCCAAAGGCGGTGCCCATCCAGTTGCGGCCGGTGACCAGCTGGAACGGGCGGGTCGAGATTTCCTGGCCGGCGCCGGCAACGCCGATGATGACCGACTTGCCCCAGCCGCGATGCGAGGCTTCCAGCGCCTGGCGCATGACCTTCGTGTTGCCGGTGCAGTCGAAGGTGTAGTCAGCACCGCCGATCAGGTCGCCATTGCGCTTCGTCATGTTGACGAGATAGGGCACGATGTCGTCGCCGACATCCTTCGGATTGACGAAGTGGGTCATGCCGAACTTCTCGCCCCAGGCCTTGCGGTCATTGTTGATATCGACGCCGATGATCATGTCGGCGCCGGCAAGGCGCAGGCCCTGCAGCACGTTGAGGCCAATGCCGCCGAGGCCGAAGACGATGGCTGTGGAACCAATCTCGACCTTGGCGGTGTTGATGACCGCACCGATGCCGGTGGTGACGCCGCAGCCGATGTAGCAGACCTTATCGAAGGGCGCGTCGGGATTGATCTTGGCGAGCGCGATTTCCGGCAGGACGGTGTAGTTCGAGAAGGTCGAGCAGCCCATGTAGTGGTGGATCTTGTCCTTGCCGATCGAGAAGCGCGAGGTACCATCCGGCATGACGCCCTGACCCTGGGTGGCGCGGATGGAGGTACACAGATTGGTCTTGCGCGAGGTGCAGGAATAACACTCGCGGCATTCCGGCGTATAAAGCGGAATGACATGGTCACCCTTCTTGACCGAGGTGACGCCGGGGCCGACATCGACGACGATACCGGCACCCTCATGGCCGAGGATGGCCGGAAACAGACCTTCCGGATCGGCACCGGAAAGCGTGAAATCATCGGTGTGGCAGATGCCGGTCGCCTTGACCTCAACAAGCACTTCGCCGGCGCGCGGACCTTCCAGCTGAACGGTCATGACCTCAAGCGGTTTTCCTGCCTGAATGGCAACAGCGGCGCGTACGTCCATTTTCGATCTCCTGGCGTTGTCTCATGATTGGATAGGGCTGTTTTGCCCGAGCTTGCCGGCAGGGACAAGGGGCAAAAGCGACCTTCACGTCTCAGTTACGACCAAAAAAGTGAAGCTGTCTCCGCACCGGAGAAGGAGGGCGAGCCTCGGCAAGATTGTATCCGCAATCGAATATCGACCTGGCGTATTCAATTGAATATTTCGACTATAATAAATTATGAATATCTGATTTAAATATATGATTTTACATACTATTTTTGATGTTCGGGTGATCTTTAATTTACGAATCTGGTGTTTAATTCGCCATATAAAATGACGAATGAAATTGGGCTGCCATCGATCGGTGGTTCCGGAAAATACCTTTCTCTCGCGAATGCAGCTGGCCTTCGCCACTTGTGTCGCGCCGCCATGATCGCGGCGAGCATCAGCGGTTTTGCTGAGTTTGTATCCTGTGGCCCCAGGGCGTTTCGCCCGGCCGCAGTCTTTGTGTGTCCGGCTGGGGAGGAGCCGGGGCGATCCGTGGCGGTTGGATGAAAAGCGATTATTGCAGATGTTTCATATTGAAAAAATCTTGAGCGCGCCGGCGCGTCATTTCCGCCTGCTTCTTCAGGATCGGCGGGGAAATTTTGCGATCATGACGGCATTGCTGATGCCGATTTTTCTGTTCACATTCGGGCTGCTGTTCGAAGGCGGCCGGGCGCTGGCCTATTACAGCCAGTCAAAGCGGGTGATCGCGCAGGCCTGTGAGCGCTCGACGAAACCGACCCGGACAAATGTGCCTCTCGATGAAGTGCGCCGCAAAAACGTGCTGGATACCTTCGATGCGCTTATCACCTCCACCAAACAGGATGTGGTGAGCCGCGACGTAACGATCGACTGGCTGACCACCGATATCGACGCGAAATTTACCTACAAGACGGTGTTGGGCGGCCTGTTCAATGTCGAAAAGATGGACTACGCGCTGACTTACCGTTGCGACGGTATTCCTCCCTATCCGTATGACGGCGAGGTGATCGTCAACAACACATTCGACCGGCTGAACGGTAAAGACTGGATTCTCGAAAACGGTAAAGGCCCCAACGCGATGAATGGTTGCTGGGGCGTCCTGAGCTACGAGGAGCTTGGATGGGACGGCGGTACAGGTCCGGGCATCGAGCTTCAGGACTGGAGCAATGCGGCGTGCCGCAAAAAATTCGGCTGGCAGGGTTATGACGAGCCGAAGAAGGATGCTGGACCCGCTTGCGTCAGCGTTTCGCAGCAGGACGTCGCATCGACTGACGTGAAAGATCCGAAAAACAACAAACTGAAAGAATCCGAGAAGGACGCGTCGCAATCCGCGGCAACAAATCCATGTCCGCCCGAGTCGGAAGACTTGCAAAAACCTTCCATTCTGACTGCCGCGGATGGCGGGATACCGCCGACCAAATATGTGGTGGAACTGGACAGCCATTGGGAAGGGCAGAAGAGAAGAGACGCCAACAGTTCGATTTTCAAGATTGTGGAACTGCACCCCGGAAAATATGAGGTTTCGGTCTGGTATAATGGCCGCAACGACGCCTATGGCGGCACCAACGACATCGACATCTTCCTGCAGCTCCAGCGTCCGCAATTGGGCCCCGAAAAGAAGATCATCGAAATGGCGCAGAAGGGCAGGGTCTTCTGGGAGCGCCGCACGTATTCGATCACGGTCGATACCTATTCCGTCTACAAGCTGACGATTGCCGCAGGCGGCAAAAGCGACAGTCTTGGCGGCATCATCACGGCTTTTGAGGTGAAGTATGTCGATTCACCGAAATAAAGGGCTCTTTCGCCGTTGCTGGGGTCAGCTTCGCTCTTATGCGCTCGATATCCGGGCGGCCACCGCCGTCGAGTTCGGTCTGCTTCTGCCGGTCTATTTTCTGCTGGTCTTCGGCATTTTCGAAGTCGGTCTGGCGCTGCTGCTCACTCTCAATCTGGCAACGGCGGCCAATGCCGGCGCGGAAATGCTGCGCAAGGCGGCGGCAAGCCATACGGCGGTTACCGAAATCGATTTCAGGCGGGCCATCGCCTCCAATTTCCTGCTCGGCACGACGGAAAGCGACATGAAGATAACGCTCGTCCCGATCCCGGACGCGGATTTCACCGCCGTGCCGCTGACATTTCCCGTCGAGAACAGGTTTCAGGTGCCGGATAAAAACGCCGGGCAATATCTTCTGGCGCTTGGGTACAATTGGCCATTCATACTACCCACGACGCGTTTGCTGATCCCCAGCGGCGGCGGCAAGCAGCCGCAACTGCAGAATATCTCTCTGGCGATCACCGCCGTTCGGGTGACGGAATGATGAGGTTTCGGCTGAAATCCGTCCTCGCCGCCATGCTGCGATCGCGCTCCGGCGTTGCCACCGTGGAATTCTCGCTGCTATTGCCGATGCTGATCATTTTCCTGGCGGTGATGATCGAGACCGGTCGTGGCTGGCTGAGTTATGACCGTTTCGTCACGGTTGTCGACAATACAGCCCGCTGGTCCGCCCGTTTCCCGGAATTCGAGGAGCGGGTGAGGACAGGGGTGAAAACCTTTGTCATCGACGCCGGGCAGCCGCTCAATCCGGAAGAGCTCGATCTGACCTTGCGGAGCGCCAGGCTGGTCGGCGGTGTCGCAACGGTCGAATTCGCGCCTTACAACTTCTTCGGCTCCGCAGAAGCCGTCATCTGGGACAAGATGCTGAAGGCGGGGAATTTCAAGGAAGAAGAAGCCGTCATCGTGATTTCGGGGCGTTATAAATATAGCCCGTTATTCTCGTTCCTGCACCCTACGACCATCGAGTTCGAATATGTCGCGACGGTCAATCCGTATTTCTCGCGGCACTACAAATACCAGAAGGGCAAGTCGGACTGGTCCTTCTGGAATGTTCGCTGATGGTATTGGCCACGGAACGCTGCCTGGCCAATGCTTCGATCACTCAATGATCCTGCGCGGCACCGGCTGCGGGGGCGGTTTCCCCCATCCCCAGCCATTCCGCACAATCCTTCAGCGCCCGCGCTGCAACCAGCTGGCGCTTCATGATCGTCTTGTCCTTGCCGCGAAAACGTTTCACGCCCTCCGGTTTGACGATGGAGCCCGGCTCCAGTTCGGGGAACAGGCCGAAATTGATGTTCATCGGCTGGAAGGAACGCTTGCCCGGCTCATCATCTGAGGAAAGATGGCCGCCGGTGATGTGGTTGAGAAGCGAACCGAGCGCCGTGGTGGCCGGCGGCAGGCTCAGGGCCTCGCCCTTGCGTTCGGCGGCGGCGAAGCGGCCGGCGAGAAGGCCGACGGAGGCGCTTTCCACATAACCCTCACAGCCGGTGATCTGGCCGGCGAAGCGCAGGTCGGGGCGGGATTTCAGCTTCAGCGACGGATCGAGCAGGACAGGGGAATCGATATAGGTGTTGCGGTGCAGGCCGCCGAGGCGGGCGAATTCCGCATTTTCGAGGCCCGGAATCATGCGGAACACATCCGCCTGTACGCCGTATTTCAGTTTCGTCTGGAAACCGACCATGTTGTAGAGCGTGCCGAGCGCATTGTCCTGGCGCAGCTGCACCACGGCATAGGCCTTGACGGTGGGGTTGTGTGAATTGGTCAGCCCCATCGGTTTCATCGGACCATGGCGCAGCGTCTGGCGGCCACGTTCTGCCATGATCTCGATCGGCAGGCAGCCGTCGAAATAGGGCGTGCCTTCCCATTCCTTGAAACCGACTGTGTCACCGGCAATCAGCGCGTCGATGAAGGCGTTATATTGCTCTTCGTCCATCGGGCAATTGATGTAGTCCTTGCCCGTGCCGCCGGGGCCGACCTTGTCGTAACGCGACTGGTACCAGCAGATATCCATGTTGATGCTGTCGCGGTGGACAATCGGGGCGATGGCGTCGAAAAAGGCCAGCGCATCCTCACCCGTTTCGGCCTGGACCGCTGCCGCCAGATCCGGCGAGGTGAGCGGCCCGGTGGCGATGATGGTGCTGCCCCATTCCTTCGGCGGCAGGCCGGAAACCTCCTCGCGGACAATCGTCACCAGCGGGTGACGTTCCAGCATTTCGGTAACGGCAAGCGAAAACCCGTCGCGGTCGACGGCAAGCGCGCCGCCGGCCGGTACCTGGTGTTTGTCGGCGCAGGCCATGATCAGCGAACCGGCAAGCCGCATTTCGGCATGGATGACGCCGACCGCGTTGGCCGTCGCATCGTCCGAGCGGAAGGAGTTGGAACAGACCAGTTCCGCCAAGCTGTCGCCCTTGTGCGCGTCCGTGCCGCGCACGCCACGCATTTCATGCAGGATGACGGGCACGCCGCTCTGCGCGATCTGCCACGCGGCTTCCGAACCGGCCAGTCCGCCGCCCACGACGTGAATGGGAGAATGGGTCTTGTCTTGCATGCTGGCGTCCATCTGGCGTCCATGGGCCGCAGCGGGGCAAAGGCTCCCGTCCGGCGGCTGTCTCTTGAGTGATTGTTTCGCGCGGGTCCCAGAGGACGCGGCATTGTTGCGGGATGCACTAGCATGCATGGCCGGGGCAGCCAAATGTTTTTGGGATTGGGCGGGCGAGGAAGAGGCGCGGGGCATTGTGAAACGGCGCGTGCCGCCTGCTTCTTCTCCCCGAGGGGGAGAAGTCCGCGGCAGCGGGATGAGGGCGCGAGGATAGAGATATTCGGAGAGCTAGCCCCCTCATCCGACCCTTCGGGCCACCTTCTCCCCGGCGGGGAGAAGAAACAAGCGGCGATCTCGACCCCAATGTGTTTGGCGTAGCGCCCGTATCCGAGATGCGGACAAGCTCTATTTTTAAGGGTGGGGGATATGAGGATAATCAGGCTACCAAGTTCGCGACAGGGCTAAAAAGCCGGCAAGCATCTGGGGAGCGAGCGCTTGCCGCCTGCTTCTTCTCCCCGAGGGGGAGAAGTCCGCGGCAGCGGGATGAGGGGGCGAGGGTAGAGATATTCGGAGAGCTAGCCCCCTCATCCGACCCTTCGGGCCACCTTCTCCCCGGCGGGGAGAAGAAATAACCGGCGCCGCAGTGCGCGTCAGATTGCACTGCATGTTGCGGGAGGCGCTTCTGCAGGCGGCACGCAGGGAAGGGGCGAACCTCTGTTATGTTTGCAGCGATGCCAAGTGCCAGCCGACTGCCAGAATCAAAAACGGCGCCAGAGGCGCCGCTTTCTTTACCTGTCGCTCGATCGTCGCGCCCTGGAGGTCGGGCAGCGGGACGATCGTTTACGCCTTAGCGGAACGAACGGGCTGCTACGTTACGGATGTCGTAACGGGTCAGACCGATGTCGCTCAGAGCCTGGTTGGAGAGGCTGCCGAGTTCGTTGATCGTGCGGCGGTAGGAGATCCAGTTCTTTGCAATGCGGATAGGGTTCATGGTCGTTTCCTCAATCTATCTCTGTTTATTTCGTCTGCCGGCTCAGTGTTTCTCTGTGCTCTCGGCTGTTGAGGTTTATATATAGACATTAAGCCATGTTGTGCAGTGCAGAATTTAGGCTACTGCCATGCATTTGTGCACTATGTCGGCTAAATTTGCGGCTCTGAATATCATCTGAGCAAAATATAAGCGGAAATGCCTGTGTTTCGGGCGGTTTGGATGGGTCTGGCGACCTGTTGCGGCGATGAAGAGGCATTTTGGGGAGGTTTAGTAGAGCGGAAGTGGCCTTAGCCTTGCCCAAGCATTGTGCGGGCATAGGGAATGGGGGCGATTTTTTCATCCGCTGCTATTCGCATATGCAGGAGAGAGCCGCTTACGCCGTCAGAAGTGCCCAAAACGAAAAAAAAGGCCAGAGGCGGGAGCCTCAGGCCTTTTTGGGAGGGTCGTCTCGCATCCGCCGCGTTTGCGCGGCGGCGCGTCTCTGTTAGATGCCGACAGCGGTGCGGGCGACGCGGCGGATGTCCTGACGGCCAATGCCGAGGTCACTCAGTTCGCGGTCGGTCATGCGGCCAAGTTCGGTTACGGTCTGACGATACTTGCGCCAGTTGGTCAGCGAGCGGGTGATGTTCATGGTCATTTTCCTCTTCGTGCTGTTCAGTCCGCGCGGCCAGTCTTGGGAGGCTTTGGGTCCGGGGCTGAACTGATCTCTGTATGACCATGAATATAATCGGTTTAATCAAAACAAAAACAGACAAAGCAAGATGTCACCTATGCACCCAATGCACGACAAGCCGGTTAATGAGCCCGATTGCGGCGATTCATGCATGATTTGTGACCAATTTATGTGCTTTTGGTGACGCCAGATGGCCGGAAGATGTGCAGCCGTGCGGCAGGGCCGGCCATGCGTGAAGAGGCAGGTGCAGGGCAGGGGCGACGAATCTCATCGGCTGATGGTGACCCGGCTATGGGGGTTGGCGGCGATGCTATATATAATGTCAATGTAGCCGCATAAATGATGTGCGCATTTTCTGCCTGCATAAGTGTCGCTGCGGGGCAGGGGCGGCGGGCGGGCTGAGGCTCTGGACACAAGCGTTTTAGTCCGGGACCGGTGCTGCCTTCGTTGCTCCATCACACTCCCTTATTGCCGATGGCAAATGGCGAAAGAGGAATACTCATCCGCGCCCTTGGAGCGGAGCCAAGAAAAGTCCTGATGAAACCGGAGGCAAGGGGAACGGCGTGCTTGACCCTTTCTGAACATTGTGACATACCGCCGCCCAACGTGCGGGTATGGCGGAATTGGTAGACGCATTGGTTTTAGGTACCAACGCTTCGGCGTGGGAGTTCGAGTCTCTCTACCCGCACCACAAGCAAAGCATGGCTGTGCCACGCTTGCGCCAGAGTGCATCTTTATAAGATGCGGGGAGCTTCGGGGTTCATCATCCCCTTTGCACCTTTGTCTCCGGCGCGGGCGCAATGTTGCCCGGCAGGCGCTTGTGTAAAGAAATAAGGGAAGCCACGGCCGGGGAACGATGTTTCCGGCGCAGTGCTCGAAAGTAAACCAACGGCTGTCTGAGCACCGCCGCCATGATGTGAAGGTTAGGAAAATGCAGGTTATCGAAACGCTCGCTGAAGGGCTGAAGCGCGAACTCAAGGTCGTTATTCCGGCCGCCGACATGAAGGCCCGTCTGGACGAGCGCCTGGTTGACGCCAAGGACAAGGTTCGCATCAACGGCTTCCGTCCTGGCAAAGTGCCGATGGGCCACCTGAAGAAGATGTATGGCAAGTCCATCATGGCCGACCTCGTCAACGAGCTGGTTCGTGAAAAGCCGACCGAAATCCTTTCCAGCCGCGGCGAGAAGTCTGCTACCCAGCCGGCCATCTCCATGACCGAAGACGAGCAGGAAGCCGAAAAGATTCTGTCGGCTGAATCCGATTTCGAATTCACCGTTGCCTATGAAATCATTCCGGCCATCGAACTGAAGGCCAATGACGGTATCAAGGTTACCCGCGAAGTTGTTGAAGTCTCCGAAGACGAAATCAACGAGCAGATCCTGAAGATCGCTGAGAGCGCCCGCACCTTCGAGGCCAAGAAGGGCAAGGCTGCCGATGGCGACCGCGTCACCATGAACTATCTCGGCAAGGTTGACGGCGTTGCCTTCGACGGCGGCGCTGCTGAAGATGCTGAACTGGTTCTCGGTTCGGGCCGCTTCATCCCCGGCTTCGAAGACCAGCTGGTCGGCGTCAAGGCTGGCGATGAAAAGACCATCACCGTGACCTTCCCGGCTGACTACCCGGCTGCAAACCTTGCCGGCAAGGAAGCCAACTTCGACATCACCGTCAAGGAAGTTGCCGCTGCTGCTGCCGTTGAAATCAACGATGAACTGGCTGAAAAGCTCGGTCTCGAATCGGCTGAAAAGCTGAAGGAAATCGTCAAGGGTCAGATCGAAAGCCAGTACGGCAACATCACCCGCCAGAAGGTCAAGCGTCAGATCCTCGACCAGCTGGACGAAATGTACAAGTTCGACACGCCGGCTGGCCTGGTTGACGCCGAGTTCGACAACATCTGGCGCCAGATCAACACCGATCTCGCCCAGTCCGGCAAGACCTTCGCTGACGAAGACACGACCGAAGAAGAAGCCCGCGAAGAATATCGCAAGCTTGCTGAACGCCGCGTCCGTCTCGGCCTCGTTCTCTCCGAAATCGGCGAAAAGGCCGGCGTTGAAGTGACCGAAGAAGAAATGCAGCGCGCGCTGTTCCAGCAGCTGCAGCAGTTCCCCGGCCAGCAGAAGGAAATCCTCGATTTCTTCCGCAACACGCCCGGCGCTTCCGCTTCGCTGCGCGCTCCGATCTTCGAAGAAAAGGTCATCGACAAGCTGCTCTCCGAAATCTCGGTAACGGACAAGACCGTTTCCAAGGAAGAGCTGCTGGCTGACGACGCCGAAGAAGCAACGGAAACCAAGAAGAAGGCCCCGGCCAAGAAAAAGGCTGCTGCCAAGGCTGACGACGCCGCTGAAGGCGAAGAAGCCGCTCCGAAGAAGAAGGCTCCGGCCAAGAAGAAGGTCGCTGAAGGCGACGCCGAATAATCTTCTTCAGTGTAAGCTGATTGAACAAGGGGCCGTGGCGAAAGCTGCGGCCTTTTTTGTTTGGGCTGGGGAGGGTGTCGGGTTTTGGCCCGAAGCGGTCATCCAAAGTCCGCTGAATAGCATCATTTGGCGATCCGTGAACCGCCAGGCCACTGTTCAAATGTTATGATGAAGCGCGACTTGTTCTGGTAATCCGCTCCCTCTCGACGGTAAAAACGAACAGCTTGCTCGTTCCAGACAGGAGTCTGCCATTCCATTCGATCGACGCCTTCCTGCATTGCAAGGATTTTTGCTGCAGCAAACAGTCGCCTACCGATGCCTCCTCCGCGATTGAGTTCGGAGACGAACAGGCAATCCAGATGAGCATAACGTTGCGCTCGCCAGACTGACCAATCGAAAGTCAACGCTGCATAGCCGAGGAGCGTTTGCCCCTCGGCCGCAACAAGGAACCGAATGGCTTCATGCTGACACTGGAGTAAGCCGAGGTCGATCTCTGTCAGAGATGCGACGCTTTTCTCGAACGCTGCGTGCTCCTTGATCAATCGGTATAGAGCCGAAGTGTCGGACGGGGTGGGCGTCTGGATCGTGTAATTCACGCTTCAGGACCTTTGGCGAGTTCGAAGCCTTCATCAATCCAGCCAGTGATGCCGCCTGCCATGATTTTTACCGGGCGGCCGAGTTCGGCAAGGCGGAGTGCTCCACGCGCCGCTCCATTACAGTGAGGACCTGCGCAATAGGTCACGAAGAGAGTGTCGGCTGGCCAGCGGTCCATTTTGGCGCGGGTCATCTTGCCATGGGGCAGATGAACAGCTCCAGGTACATGCCCCTCGGCAAACATTGCTGGCCCGCGCACGTCCAGAAGGACGAAACCTTGCTCTTCTGCGAGTGCAGCATGAACGTCCCAGCAATCCGTCTCGAACGTGAATTCAGCGGCAAAATGTTCGCGAGCAATGTCGCTGGGGGCGGCGGGGATGGAAATGACGGCGTTAGACATTTTCGGCTCCTTGACGTGTGAGCCTCATTTTCACTCAAGGGTGTTTGTGCTTGCAATTGGCGTGTATGACATTATACGGGCATATCATGCCAAACTTAAATGGTCCCCTAGTTGTCGCTGTTCTCTATGATGGTCTCTGCACCTTCGAGTTCGGTATCGTCGCCGAGATATTTGGGCTTCCTCGGCCTGAGATGGGGGATACCTGGTACAGGTTTGCGAGCTGCGCAGTCGAAGAGGGACCGCTTCGCGCTCATGGCGGGTTCCTGTTGACACCTGATTGTGGGCCTGAGTTAATCGACAAGGCCGACATCGTCGTAGTGCCTGGATGGAGAGGCATAGACGAGGCGGTTCCGCAGAACCTCATCAATCTGCTCCGCAAGGCGCATGAGCGTGGAGCACGATTGGCATCGATCTGTTCTGGCGCGTTTGTGCTTGCAGCCACAGGCCTTCTCGATGGCGCGACCGCGACCACGCATTGGCGCTATGCCGACGCTCTCCGGTCCCGCCACGCGGCAGTTCTCGTGGACGAAGTGTCACTTTATCGCTCTCACGAGCGCATCTACACATCGGCCGGAAGCGCGGCAGGAATTGATCTCTTAATCGAGATCGTTCGTCAGGACTACGGCGCTGAGGCTGCAAACTCGGTTGCACGGCGGCTTGTGATGCCCGCCCATCGTAAGGGCGGACAGGCCCAATTTCTGGAGCGCCCCGTTCCGGCTGCGCACCAGTCAGCCGTCGCTCCACTCTTGGATAAGATGCGCGCTCACCTTTGTAGGCCATGGACATTAGAACAAATGGCATCCGAATGCGGAATGAGCTTGCGGACCTTCGTCCGCCGCTTTACCGAAGCAACGGGTGGGCCACCTGGTGAATGGCTTGTTGGTGAAAGGATTGAGGTGGCCAAATCTCTCCTAATCGCGCGACGTCACAGCATCGATGAGATCGCAGCAGCCGTAGGGATTGGATCGTCTGATACCTTCAGGCACCACTTCCGAAAACGAACGGGCGTAAGTCCAACGGCTTACCAGAATCAGTTCGGTGGGTTTGTGGTGTGACACCAGGTTCCAATGGTATGACCGCAATTGGCGAAATGAGGCCATGAGAGGTAGTGCTGATCCCATCTTCATCGCACTGCACATAATTTGCTGCATATGCGCTTGTTCATCTCCCGTTCATCTGGCACAATAGCCAACATGATTTCCCGGCTGCTTCGTGTTGCCATTCTGGGAAAGCGGGTCATCCTGATGGGTGGCCTTCGTCGCCGACAATCTCGTTGGACTCGACTTTTACCGTGCATGACCGGGTCTCCCGGCATGCCCTTAAATGGCTTGGGAACAAGATATGCTATCACGCACATCCATTTTCATCTTCGGTCTGCCGCTTATGGCGTTGGTGGGGGTTTCAACATCAGCTCTTGCCGATGAGGCCGGGCTGATCTGGAAGCCGGTCAAGAATTCCGACCGTTCTTATACGGCGCGCATCGGCGCGAAGCTGCCGGTCGATACGCCGATCCGGGCGGGGCTGGAAATGGGCATGAGTGCTTCAAAGACGGGGCAGGTGGTGGATACGCCGGTGCGGGTGTGGGGCAATGTCACGCTGCTTGCCGAACAGCTGCCCGGTGTTTCGCTTGCCCGCGATGTCGGTGTGCTGTTCAACGCGCTGACGGGATCGAGCAGCGTTTCCGTGACTTCGCAGCAGAAGCGTATCGTCACGCCGGAACTGGACATCGAGGCGAACCGCAATTTCACCGTGCGTTATGATGGCACGGCGCAGCAATGGAACGGCCTCGACGTCTCGCAGTCATTGCGGCTTTCCCGCTCCGAGACCGGCACCGCTTTTGTGCTGACGGGGGCCAGCCGCAACAGTTTCAATGAGTTCAGCAGCGGCGTGGCTGTGGAGCAGAAGATCGGCGATAATCTGACGGTGCGGGGGACGCTGGATCAGGGCTATGCGGATCATTTCCGGCCCGGCGTGAGTGCGCGGTACAGTATTCGCTGGTGAGTGCGGTTCCACCCATAGTGGGGTGGCTGAAAACTCGGCGTCATCCTCGGGCTTGACCCGAGGATCCATGGTGCGCCGGTTTGTGGATCCTCGGGTCAAGCCCGAGGATGACGACGGAGAAGTCTGCTATCTCTGCAGCGGGAAGAGGCTTTTCGACCCAAGGACTTGGGTTGGCTGGACCCCGGATCAAGCAACCGTGGACGCTCATGCGAATGCTGTGTCCGTTCTTGCGATGGCATTGAGGATGGTGAGGAGCTTTCGGATTGTTGCGACGATGGCAATCTTGAAGGGTTTTCCGTTGCTGCGCAGGCGCTTGTAAAAAGCGCCGAGCACTGGGTCTCTGATCTTGATGGCGCTGAGGGCTGCCATATAGGCGATGTCGCGCAGATGCTTGCGTCCTCCAGAGCATTTGCCCCTGCGGTTCGACATGCCGGACTGGCGCGCATGGGGAGCGACACCCAGGAGAGCGGCGATGACCTTTGACGAGACGGCGCCGAGTTCAGGTAGATCGGCAATGAGCGCCGTTGCCAGTACCGGGCCGACGCCAGTGACCTCGCACAGCCTGTCGTGACGCTTTCGCAGGCTGGGCGTCGCCTTGAGCAGATCGCGCATGGCGCGGTCGAGGGTGGCGATATTTGCGGCGATGACGCCCAGGCGCGTCTCCAGCATATCGCGCACCAGCGGCTCTTCGATGGTATCGAGCTGGCTTGTCAGGCCACTCTTTTCGGTGACCAGCCTGCGCCGATGGGTGGCGAGCGCGCTCAGGCGGTCGCGGGCGAGATCCGGCCCGCAATAAGGGACAAGACGATCGCTTGCCGTCGCCAGATAGCGGGCGATCATCGCAGCATCGATCCTGTCGGTCTTTGCCAGCTGCCCCATGGCTTTGGCAAAGTTGCGAACCCTTGCGGGCGGCAGGATATAAACCTTCAGGCCTGCCGCATGCAGGCTGTCGGCCAGCCTGCGCTCATAACCGCCAGACGCCTCCAGCCCGACGACGACCGGTCCGAGCGCCTGAATGCGCTGGACGAGAGCGGCGATCTGGACCGGCGAACTGCCTGTACTCCACTCTTTGCCCGCAGGATAGACGCAGACATCGAAACGGGCTTTGGAAACGTCGATGCCGACGACGGAAAGTTCCTGTATCATGGCCTTGCTCCCAGTCTTGTGGTGCGGGCGAAAGCCCGTTCAACCGTTCGGGGTCAAAGGGAGCAGGCAGGGCCTTGCTAGATCTCGGCTGTTTAAACCAGTCCGGAAATACGGCCTCCTGCCTGCATCGGCCGGGATGCGCATCCCGGCCGATGCATCAAGTAAACCACAAATCGTCCACACAAGTCCGGGGTGACGGAGTGGGGATGCTACGACCTTGCCACAAGCGCGCAATGCAACCTGCCATGCCTCTCGGCAGCTTCGCACCCCTTCGAAAATCCGTCGATCAATCCTTCTTGATCTCACCCATGCGGTTCCAAGCATCCAGCCCGGCAATCTTGTAGGCCTCAGCCAGTGTGGGGTAATTGAACGTATTCTCCACGAAATATTCCACCGTGCCTTTGAGGTTCAGCACCGCCTGGCCGATATGCACCAGTTCGGTTGCACCTTCGCCAACGATGTGGACGCCCAGCAGGCGGCGGGTTTTCAGCGAGAAGATCATCTTCAAGAGCCCGCTGTCGAGGCCCATGATATGGCCGCGGGAGGTCTCGCGGAAATGGGCGATGCCGCATTCATAGGGAATGCCGCGTTCAATGACTTCTTCTTCCGTCAGCCCGCAGGTGGAGATTTCCGGCACCGCATAGATGCCATAGGGGAAGAATTGCGGCGGTTCGCCGGCCGGTGCGCCGACGGCATGGCGGGCGGCGATGCGGCCCTGTTCCATTGACGTGGAGGCAAGGCTGGGGAAACCGATGATATCGCCGGCAGCGTAAATGTTCGGCACCGAGGTCTGGAAGGTTTCGGGATCGACCTTCAGGCGGCCACGGCTGTCGGCTTCCAGCCCGCAGGCCGAAAGGTTGAGCGTATCGGTGGCGCCGACACGGCCGGCGGCAAACAGCACCGTCTCGGTCTTGAGGACGCGGCCATTGCCGAGCGAAACGAGGCATTTGCCGCTCTCGTCGCGTTCCACCTTTTCCGCCTTCTGGCCGAAGATCAGCTTCATGTTGCGATCGCGCAGCTGATAGGTGAAGTCCTCGACGATTTCCTTGTCGATGAATTCCAGCATGGTCTCGCGTGGCTCCACCACCGTCACCTGCGTGTCGAGCGCGCTGAAGATCGTCGCATATTCGATGCCGATGACGCCGGCGCCAACCACGACCATGGAGCGCGGCAGTTCCTTGATTTCGAGAATCTCATCCGAATCGAGCACCGCCTGGCCGTCGAAGGGAATGTGCGGCGGCCGGTAGGGCCGGGTGCCGATGGTCAGCAGGATGGAGGTGCCGGTGACATTCATGATCTCGCCGTCGTTCTTCACCACTTTCATGGTGTTGGCGTCAACGAAGCTTGCCGTGCCGCGAATGTGCTGCACGCGGTTGCGGGCAAACTGGTGTTCCAGCACCTCGACTTCGTGATCCAGCGTAATGAGCAGGCGGCGGCGCAGATCGTCGGCGTCGATCTCCTGCTTGACGCGGTAGGAGCGGCCGTAAAAACCGCGCTCACGCCAGCCGGTAAGGTTGAGCGCGGTTTCGCGCAGGGTCTTGGAAGGAATGGTGCCGGTATGTACGGAAACGCCGCCGACGCGGCTGCCTTTCTCGATGACCAGAACCTTCTTTTCGAGCTTGGCGGCCTGAATGGCGGCCCGTCTTCCCGCCGGACCGCTGCCGACAACAATCAGATCGAACTGGTGCATGAAAAACCCCGGAACAGAATGCATTGCGATAACCGGATGTCGCATCCGGCACGGCGTCGTCGCGAAATGGTCGTGATGCCATTTTGACGATGGGGAGTGATTCCCCCGTCAGCCTTGCCCGCAAGAGTGCAATGCAACAAACGCCTGCGTCAATCTGTAGCGCAAGATTCTGACGGATTCGTAACTGGGGGTGAATTTTCGGGAGGTTGTTCGTTCATAGCGGTCGTAGGCGCGTGGCGTTTACCCCCCTCTGCCCTGCCGGGCATCTCCCCCACAAGGGGGGAGATCGGCAAGAGGTGCTACCACCACTTCATTTTCACACAACGAGATGGGCGAGACAGTGCCGCAGATCGATCTCCCCCCTTGTGGGGGAGATGCCCGGCAGGGTAGAGGGGGGTGAGCCCCACGCTCTTCGGTCCGCTGTGAATGGAAATGCCTTAAAACCCCAACACCTTCATCCCGCACGGCGTTGCCGGACGGGATAGCGGGAGCACTTCGGGCGATTGCCCGGCTGCGCTTTAGATTGAGGTTGGTGTGGGTCGGATGCGGTGCGCAGCCGGGCCATTCCAGAGCGCCGTATCTCGCAAAGGGCTGTGCACCGCACTTTGCGAAATGGTTCTGTCGTCACGAACGCGCCACCGTTCCCATCAGAACCGTCCCTTGGTTTTTACCACGTCTGGCTTCCACCCGACAGGACTGCATGCAGGATAACAGCACGCGGCAGGGCGGGGAAAAGCGGGGATGAATTTTTGCCGGTATCAGCCGTCCTTGCGGGTGACGTGGTGGTGGAGTGCGGCGAGGTCCTGTCTCAGCGCCGCAAGCTCGGCCAGCACCTTGACGTCGATCTTCTCATGCAGCGACAGCACTTCCAGCTCGGCCTTCAGGTTCACTTCGTAATCCTTGGCGGCTTCGAAACGATCGCGGGCGGCCTGGCGGTTCTGCGACATCATGATGATCGGCGCCTGAATGGCGGCCAGCATGGAAAGCAGCAGGTTGAGGAAGATGAACGGGTAGGGGTCGAAGGCGCCTGTTGTCAGTATTATGGTGTTGATGATCGCCCAGAAGATCAGGAAAAAACAGAAGCCGAGGATGAAACCCCAGGAACCGCCGATCTTGGCGATATTGTCGGCCAGCCTGTCGCCGAGACTGGCGCCGGCGGAAAATTCCGCATTGATGTCGCTCGAAACCAGCTTCTTCTGGTGCGACAGTTCCAGAATGCGGCGCTCCACCTCACCAATTTCGCGGGAGGAACGTTTGAAATGCGACGTGATGTAGTCGGAGATATCTGACACGGTGTGTCTCCGGTTTTGATGAGATGCCTGCGCTCCGTGCGAGATAAACCCGCATGGCGGCGGAATTCAAACGATTTCCTCCGCCATGCGGTTCAGGCGTCCCCGCCACACATCATCAGACGGCCGGCGCGCCCTCGTGCAGCCAGTTGAAACCGGGGAAGAAGCGCTCGCGGCCATATTGGGCACCGAACATCATGTCGAACTGCAGCAGGCGGTAATCGCGCACCACGTCGGGAACGGCGTTCGGGGCGATAGACCAGTCGGGCAGGGCCTTGCCATCGGTTGCCACCAGCATATGCCGGTCGATGACGGAAAAGGCCTGCTGCACCTCGCCGAGCGTGCCGGTGTAGAAGGGATCGGAGAAGCCGGCGGTCTTCAGCACGTGATAGGGCAGAAGCGCCGGGCTGATGGTGCCGATATTCTTGCGCACGCCCTTTTTCGAGGACCAGACAACGAGCGGCGTCTCATGTTCCTTCTTCATCACGTCAAGTGGTGCACGGCGGCTGGCCACCATGCCCGGCATATAACCGCTTTCCACGAAGGCCTGGCCAAGCGGCGGCAGGTGATCGCCAAAGAGGACGATGATGGTTTCGCGGTCGCGCTTCTTCGCCCAGCGCATCATTTTCAAAAGCGCATCATCCGCTTCCACGACGCCTTGCGAATAGGTGGAGAGCGCCTGCGAGGCCGATGCGGAGAGATCGCCTTCGACGCTGATGGTGTTTTCGGCGTAACGGGTCGCCTCGTAAGGCCCATGTCCCTGCAGGGTGACGGCGAAGAGGAAGAGCGGGTTCTGCGCCTTGTCGGCCGTCGCCATGATCTCGTCCATCAGCGCATCGTCAGAGGCGAAGTTGCCGCGTTTTTCCATGGCCGGCAAAGTCTCTTCGGAGCGGAATTCCTCGAAGCCGAAATTCTGATAGACCTGCTTGCGGTTCCAGAACCATTCCTGGAACGGGTGCATGGCGATGGCCGAATAACCTTCACCGCGGAAGAAGCTGGCGAGCGAGGGCACGGGGCGGCGGATATATTGCTGATAGGGAATGCTGCCATAGGGCAGGAAGGCGTTGGAAAAGCCGGTCAGCGCCTCGAATTCCACATTCGCCGTCATGCCGCCGAACTCGGGCGAAAACACGTTGCCGGACTGCTTGGCACGGATGGTCGGCATCGGATCGGCGGAGAGCTTCACATTTTCAAGCCTCGTCGGGTCCCACAGCGATTCGCTCATCAGCATGATGACGTCAGGATAATCGCCCTTGTTGGCGGCGAAGGCGGCAGGTTCCGCCGTCAGGTCGGCGATGCTGTTTTCGCCGTAACCCTGCGGCGCCGAAACATTGGCCATGGGAATATTGAAAGCGAAGGCCATCAGGAAGCCGTTGTGACGGTAATTTTCCTGCTGGTCCCACATCATCGGAATGATGTTGAGGCGATCGCGGACCCAGGAATAATGCGAATAGTCCATCAGCGAGGCGAGGCCGGCAAGAAGCGGCAGCGCCAGTGCAAGCCCCGCGGCGCGTTCACGCCAGCTCAATGACGGGGAATGCCGGCGCGCCAGCAGCCAGAGCGCGACGAGAGCGGCAATGGCGGCGCAGATGCCAAGGCCGACCAGCACTGCCGTCAGCGGTTGCGCCTTCAGCATTGTGGGCAAAAGCTCGAAAATCTGGCGGCCGAACAGCAGGTCGGATGGGTAAAGCGGATCGGAGAGATAGGTCTGTTTCTGCGCGGAAATAAGCCCGGTCAGCGCGCAGAGCGGCGCAACTGCGATGAGGGACAGATAACGCCGGCCAAGGATCGCATCCAGCGCGACCAAAAGAGTGAGCACGGCGGCAATGGTGGTCATGCCCGGGCGGGCGGAGGAGGTAAGGAAAGCACCGACATCATGGAGCGAACCGCGGGCGATCCATTCCAGCGCCACGACGAGCACGATGGAGGCGACCGTCAGATTGGCAAGCGTATAGGCCGCGGCCGAAAGCTTCGAAAGGCTCCTTGTCCATGCAGGCGAAAAGACGAAACCAGCCTTTTCGGAAGCCGTTGTTTTTGGCGCCGAATCTCTCAAACTCATACTCCGGTATTGCAGGCGTCCGCCCAATCCGGGGAGATGAATCAGGCGTCGCAAAAGTGTCATGTAACTGTCACATAAGCGCGATGAACGCGACATGAACTTTGCGGAGGATGGCTGGAGCGGTGATAACCTTAGCGTGAACGCAGCCGTGGCGCATCGCCCATGCGGTGGCATGCAATTGCCGCGTTGCGGAGCGGCCACGGGCGCGGTATTGAAATGGCATGAGCGACAGACACGATATCCAGAACCATCTCCGGATTGCCGTCGGGCAGTTCAATCCCACCGTTGGCGACGTGGCGGGCAATCTCGCCAGGGCGCGTGAGGCAAGGGCCGATGCGGCAACGCAGGGCGCCGATCTTCTGCTTCTGACCGAGCTGTTCATTTCAGGCTATCCGCCTGAGGATCTGGTGCTGAAGCCGGCTTTCCTGAAAGCCTGCCTGAAGGCGGTGGAAGAACTGGCGGCAGACACCGCCGATGGCGGACCGGGTGTCGTCATCGGTTTTCCACGCCAGGGCGAGACGGGCCGGCACAATTCGGTGGCGCTTTTGGATGGCGGCAAGATCATTGCGCTGCGCGACAAGATTGACCTGCCCAATTATGGCGAGTTCGACGAGAAGCGGGTTTTCGCCGAAGGATCGATTTCCGGCCCCTATAATTTCCGCGGTGTGCGGATCGGCATTCCGATCTGCGAGGAAATCTGGAACGACATGGGCGTGTGCGAGACGCTGGCCGAAAGCGGTGCGGAAATCCTGCTGGTGCCGAACGGTTCGCCCTATTATCGCGGCAAGCTGGACGTGCGCCATCAGGTAGCGCTCAGGCAGGTGATCGAGAGCGGCCTGCCGCTGGTTTTCGCCAACCAGCTGGGCGGGCAGGACGAGCTGGTGTTCGACGGTGCAAGCTTTGGCTTCAATGCCGACAAGACGCTTGCTTTCCAGATGAGCCAGTTCGAGGCCACACTTGCCGTTACCGACTGGAAACGCACGGCTGATGGCTGGCATTGCGAGAGCGGGCCATTTTCGAAAATACCAGAGGGTGAGGAGGCGGATTACCGCGCCTGCATGCTGGGCTTTCGCGACTACGTCAACAAGAACGGCTTCAAGAGCGTGGTTCTTGGCCTTTCCGGCGGCATCGATTCGGCTATCTGCGCCGCACTTGCCGTTGACGCGCTGGGCGAGGAGCGGGTGCGTTGCATCATGCTGCCTTACCGTTATACATCGGAAGAATCGCTGAAGGATGCCGCCGATTGCGCGAAAGCGCTGGGCTGCCGTTATGATATCGTGCCGATCGTCGAGCCGGTGGAAGGTTTCCTTTCAGCGCTTTCCGATCTCTTCGAGGGCACGGAAGAGGGCATTACCGAGGAAAACCTGCAGAGCCGCACGCGCGGCACCATTTTGATGGCCGTCTCGAACAAGTTCGGCTCGATGGTGGTGACGACGGGCAACAAGTCGGAAATGTCGGTGGGTTACGCCACGCTTTATGGCGACATGAATGGCGGTTTCAATCCCATCAAGGACCTCTACAAGATGCAGGTCTATGCCATTTCCAGCTGGCGCAACGCCCATGTGCCGCCGGGTGCGCTCGGCCCTTCCGGCGAGGTCATCCCCGCCAATATCATTTCCAAGGCGCCATCGGCCGAATTGCGCCCCAACCAGACCGACCAGGATTCGCTGCCGCCTTATCCGGTGCTGGACGATATTCTCGAATGCCTCGTCGAGAAGGAAATGTCGGTCGAGGAAATTCTGGCGCGCGGCCATGATGTGGTGACCGTGCACCGGGTGGAGCATCTGCTCTATCTCGCCGAATACAAGCGCCGGCAATCGGCACCGGGTGTGAAGATCACCAAGAAGAACTTTGGGCGTGACCGGCGTTATCCGATCACCAACCGGTTTCGGGATCGGTGATTAAGGCGGTTTCCGGAAGGGGGCCTTTAACGCCGGTCCTGTGCCATCGAGAGTAATTGTCTGTAAGGCGGCGCGGCAAGTTTCTTCTCCCCGCCGGGGAGAAGGTGGCCCGAAGGGTCGGATGAGGGGGCACCATTGCCGTATATCACGACCCTTGCCCCCTCATCCCGCTGCCGCGACCTTCTCCCCCTCGGGGAGAAGAAACAAGCGGCATGCGCTCGGTCCACGATGGGGGTTCATGAATGGCGCGGAGAAAACCCCGCGCCACTCTTCACTCACCTCAAATAACCTGCCCAACATCGATGCGATTGCCGTCAGGGTCTTCAAACACGAAGGCCCTGAGGCCATAATCCTTGTCCTGCAGGGCCTTGATGATGCGCAGCCCATGGCTTTTGCAAATCTCATGCAGCGTATCGACATCGCTGACCATCATATGCGCCACGTTGAAGGGCGCTGCCTTATGGGTGGGCTGCAATGTCAGGTGCAATTCGGCATTGCCCTGTTTGAGGATCATGAAGCCGACGGGAGTGCCGTTTTCGAAGGTTTTTGTGAAGCCCAGCACACCGACATAAAAGTCATGGGCCTTTTCGATATTTTTTACAGGAAGCATTGCGGCGATCCGCCCGAAGCGGATGCCGTGATCGGCGATGGTATTCATCGCGGAACCTCGGATCTGGGAGAAACGGGAAGGGTTACGGGCGGTGCCGGAACGCTGGCGTTTTTTCCGATTTGAATTTGCAGGACGGTGCCTGCGGCCATAGGATCATAATCACCATGGCGGCGAAAGCAAACGGAATGTCTGTGGCCGCCAATGATCAGAGCCAGACTATCGACAGCCCCGGGAGGCAGCATGCGCAGTTCCATCGAAATCTTCAACATCCGCACCCGGCAGATGCGGGTGGTGTGGCAGACGCCGGAGCTGTTTGAAGCGCCGAACTGGTCGCCTGATGGCAAATATCTGCTGTTGAACAGCGAGGGGTTGCTCTATCGCTTGTCCCCATCCGGTGATACCTCGCCGGAAAAGGTCGATACCGATTTTGCGACGCAATGCAACAACGACCACGGCATTTCGCCTGATGGTTCGCTGTATGCCATTTCCGACAAGGTGGAATTCGGCAAGAGCGCCATTTATCTTCTGCCATCGGCGGGCGGCGCGCCAAGGCTGATGACGAAGAACCTTCCTTCCTACTGGCATGGCTGGGCGCCGGACGGCAAGAGTTTCGCCTATTGCGGCATTCGCAATCAGGTCTTCGACATCTATTCCATGGATAGAGAGAGCGGCATCGAAACACGCCTGACCCATGGCGAGGGCCGCAATGACGGACCGGATTATTCGCCTGACGGTGCGTGGGTCTATTTCAATTCCAGCCGCACCGGGCTGATGCAGATCTGGCGTGTGCGGGTGGATGGCTCCGCTGTGGAGCGCATTACCGATAGTTCCTATGGTGACTGGTTTCCGCACCCGTCTCCCAAAGGGGACAAGGTGGTGTTCGTCTCCTATGACGCCGACGTTTTCGACCATCCGCGTGATCTCGATGTGCGGGTGCGGCTGATGGATATGGATGGCGGCAATGTCGAAACGCTGTTTGAGCTTTTCGGCGGGCAGGGCACGATGAACTCGCCCAACTGGTCGCCGGGCGGTGATGAATTTGCTTATGTGCGTTATTTCCCAGTGGCGTAATGCGATTTTGGGTTTCGTTGAGGTCACATTGCCGCACCGGCCTTGCGATACTTGCATTCGCAAGCCTTCTTGCTCATAGCTTCCTCAGTCAGGTGCCCGCCCTTGTGGCGGGAGAATCGGGAATCCGGTGAGAAACCGGAACGTGCCCAGCGCTGTGAGGCGGATGCCCTTTTCAAAAGGCCACTGAAATCATTCGGGAAGGCGAAGAGGGCGGATGAAGCCGAGTCAGAAGACCGGCCTGGCAGGATAGACCGAACCGCGCGGACGGCGGCAGGTTGCTGAAGAGGCGCGTCGTGCATGCGAAAACCGGCATGGTTTCGGCATCCGCGCGCCCGCATTGTTGGGGTTAAACGATGCCGACCGACCCGTCCGCTGGCAATCCATTGCAAACCGATCCATTTGACCATGCGCTTTCGACCGCCCAGCCGTTTTCCGGTGCGGAGCGCGAGGCGATCTACCGCGCCATCGAGACGCGCCGTGATGTGCGCGACCAGTTCCTGCCTGATCCGCTGCCGGATGAGCTTGTCGAGCGTCTCCTGAAGGCGGCGCATTCGGCTCCCTCTGTCGGTTTCATGCAGCCGTGGAATTTCACGCTCGTCACCGATGGGGCCGTGCGCCAGGCCGCCTTTGTGGCCTTCAGCCGCGCCAATGAAGAGGCGGCGGCGATGTTTACGGGCGAGCAGCAGGCGCTTTATCGCAGTCTCAAGCTCGAAGGCATCCGCAAGGCGCCGCTCAGCATCTGCGTGACCTGCGATCCTACACGCGGTGGCGAGGTGGTGCTGGGGCGCACCCACAATCCGCGCACGGATGTCTATTCCACCGTCTGCGCCATCCAGAACCTCTGGCTTGCCGCCCGCGCCGAAGGCATCGGCGTCGGCTGGGTCAGTATTTTCCACGACAGCGATATTCGCACCATTCTTGATATTCCCGAGCATATCGAAATCGTCGCCTGGCTGTGCCTCGGGCGCGTCGATACGCTTTACACCGAGCCGGAACTGGCGGTGAAAGGCTGGCGCCAGCGTGTGCCGCTGGAGGAGCTGGTGTTTCGCAACCGCTGGGGTGGGCGGTAAGGCACTGATAACGGTCTGCGGATGAAGTGAAGCGTTGCCGCTTTTTCTTCTCCCTGAGCGGGGAGAAGGTGGCGCGAAGGGTCGGATGAGGGGGCCAGCTCACCGAATATCGCTGACGTTGCCCCCTCATCCCGCTGCCGCGGACTTCTCCCCCTCGGGGAGAAGAAACGAGGGGCGCGCGCTCGCCCCATTACGCGGGCGGAAGAGATTTCATTGCTGCGGTTGAATGCCCTTCAGGGCCGGGTTCTTCAGGTCGATGCGGCCCGTCTGATCCGGCAGGAATTTCGGGCCGATGACGCGCACTTTTGCGTCGTTCGGATCATAGTCGCGTTCGGGAACCGGCTGCTCCGGTGGTTTTGCGGCCTGTTGCTGTTCGGCCGGTTCCTTCGGCTTGTCGCCCTGCGGTGACGGGATGGTGGTGATGCCGGAATAGGGCTTTTCGGCCTGTGGCCGGGCGGCCTCTTCCTGCTTCTGCATGTCCTCGTGATAGGCGGCCATGTTGCAGGCGCAGCCGGGCGCTTTCGTAGACGCGTTGCGATAGGCGAAGGCGGTGGGCAGGTCCCTGTAGGGTTTGCCGGTTTCGGCCGAGACCATATCGGAGGTTTCCTGATCCGTCATGGAGTGGAAATAAAGCTCGGTCTGCGTGCCCGGGCACATTTTCTGGCATTGCTCCGCCTGGGCGCGGAAATCGAGCGGCGAGGCATTGGAGGCGATCGGGAAAAACGAGCCGTCGCAGGTGCGTACGCAAAGGGTGCGCAGTCCGCCCTCGGCGGCGGCATTGGGGTAAGGCGACAGGCCCGTCCGTCCCGGCTCACGGTCGCCCTGGCGGAAAGCATCGGGATAACGGGTGACATCCGGGGCCTGCGGCGATTGCCTGTCCGTTTCCGGCATTGCGCTGCAGCCATTGGCGTCGAGTGCGGCGAGAATGCGCTGGCGCCTGATGCCGCCATCATCGCTGCGCTGAGCCGCCATCGCGTCATCACGGTCACGAATGATGGCGTCACGTTCGGCCTCGGCATCCACCAGCGCATCGCCGATCTCGGCGCAGAGGCCGGCATCGGGGTTGCCGTAGACAATGACGCTGCCGGATGAACAGCCATAGCTGCGCAGATCGTTCCTGATCTTGCGCACGACGATGTTCTGGCGGGCGAGCGCATTGGCGTAACGCCGCACCTCTGCCGTGTTGCCGATGACACGTGGTGGTTCGCGCAGTTGCGCATAAAGCGTATCGCAGACCTGATCCGCGAAGGCGGCGGCCGGGGCGAGGAAAACAAGGGGAAGCAGGAGGCCGATGATGCGGCTGCGCCGGGTCAATTGTGCGATCCGTTTAATGTCCCCAGCCGGTGGCAGGGGCGTTATACTTCACGAAATCCGTGTTTCAGGAAGATAACATAAGCTGTTGCCGCAATGCGGCAACAGCTTGTTCAAAATTGCGTTAATGCGCCCGCAGTATCACACCGAAGGGTGCGAAGCCTGGACCACGGCAAAGGCCGCCATGTTGACGACGCCGCGCGAGGTGACGCTGGGCGACAGGATGTGGGCGGGCAGGGCCGTACCGAGCAGGATCGGGCCGACATGCAGGCCTTCAGTCAGCGTGCGGGTGACGCCGAGCGTGATGTTGGCGGCGTCAAGGTTCGGGAAAACCAAAAGGTTCGCTTCGCCGGTCAGCACGCTGTTCGGCATGGCGCGCTTGCGCAGCGCCTCCGAAAGGGCTGAGCCACCCTGCATTTCGCCGTCCACTTCCAGCTCCGGGGCTGCCGCCTGCACGATCTTCAGCGCGCGGCGCATCTTGCGCGCACTTTCAGAATCGCGCGAACCGAAATTGGAGTGGCTGGCGAGCGCGATCTTCGGCGTGATGCCGAAACGGCGAATTTCCTTGGCCGCAAGAATGGCCATTTCCGCCACTTCCTCTGACGTCGGATCGTTATTCACGAACGTATCGGTGAGGAACAGCGCGCCCTGCTGGGTGATGAGCAGGCTGAGGCCGGCAAAGGAGCGCACATTCTCCTGCTTGCCGATGATCTGGTTCACGTCGCGCAGATGCCGGTCATAACGGCCTTCCAGACCGCAGATCAGCGCATCGGCTTCGCCGCGCTTGACCGACAGCGCGCCGATGACGGTGGAGTTGGTGCGCACGATGGTACGCGCCGCTTCCGGGTTGATGCCGGCGCGGCCGACCAGCGCGAAATAATCATCGACATAATCACGGTAGCGCGGATCGTCTTCCGGATTGACCACGGCGAAATCCGTATGCGGGCGGATGCGCAGGCCGAAGCGCTTCAGGCGCGTTTCGATAATCTGCGGGCGGCCGATGAGGATCGGGATACCGGTGCCTTCTTCCAGCAGAACCTGGGCGGCGCGCAGCACGCGTTCATCTTCGCCTTCGGCGAAGATGATGCGCTTCTTTTCGGCGGCCTTGGCGGCATTGAAGACCGGCTTCATGATGAAGCCGGAGCGCCAGACGAAACGGTTCAGCTGGTCGAAATAGGCTTCGAAATCGGTGATCGGCCGGGCTGCGACACCGCTTGCGGCGGCGGCGCGGGCAACGGCCGGCGCAATGCGCAGGATGAGGCGCGGATCGAAGGGCGAGGGGATGAGATAGGTCGGGCCGAAGACCGGGGTTTCGCCGCTATAGGCTCTGGCCGCCACTTCCGAGACCTCCTCGCGGGCAAGCTCGGCGATGGCCTGCACGGCGGCCATCTTCATTTCTTCGTTGATGGTCGTCGCACCGCAATCCAGCGCGCCGCGGAAGATATAGGGGAAGCAGAGTACGTTGTTGACCTGGTTCGGGAAATCCGAACGGCCGGTGCAGATCATCGCATCCGGGCGCGCCGCACGCGCCACTTCGGGCATGATTTCCGGATTGGGGTTGGCAAGCGCAAGAATAAGCGGGTTTTCCGCCATGCGCTCCAGGAGTTCCGGCTTCAGCACGCCGGCCGCCGAAAGGCCGAGGAAGACATCGGCGCCATCGATGGAGTCAGCCAGCACGCGTTTGTCGGTCTTCTGGGCGTAGACTTCCTTCCACTCGTCCATCAGCTCGTTGCGGCCGTCATAAACCAGACCTTCGATATCGTGGACCCAGATGTTTTCCTTTTTTGCGCCCATGGCGACCAGCAGGTTGAGGCAGGCGAGGGCTGCCGCACCGGCGCCGGAGGCGACGATCTTGACGCTGGAGAGTGACTTTCCGGCCAGTTCCAGCGCATTGGTGACGGCGGCGGCAACGATGATCGCGGTGCCATGCTGGTCATCGTGGAAGACGGGGATGTTCATCTTCTCGCGCAGCTGGCGTTCCACCTCGAAACATTCCGGCGCCTTGATGTCCTCAAGGTTGATGCCGCCGAAGGTGGGCTCCAGCGCGGCGATGGTCGACACCATGTCATTGATGCCGGGCGCGTCGATCTCGATGTCGAAGACATCGATGCCGGCGAATTTCTTGAAGAGGACGGCCTTGCCTTCCATGACAGGCTTGGAAGCAAGCGGGCCGATATTGCCAAGGCCGAGCACGGCGGTGCCGTTGGAGATGACGGCGACGAGATTGGCGCGCGCTGTATAATCCGCTGCCATTTCCGGATTTTCATGGATGGCGAGGCAGGGAGCGGCCACACCCGGCGAATAGGCGAGCGCCAGATCGCGCTGGTTGCCGAGCGGCTTGGTGGCCTGGATCTCCAGCTTGCCGGGGCGCGGATAGCGGTGGAAAAAGAGCGCCTGTTCCTCGATGTCGGCCTTTGCCGTGTTGGCGGGCGTGTTGTTCTTATCGTGAGAGGTCATTCTTCCACCGTCATATCTGGTTTCATTCCGGCCCCCTGAATACAACAAACTTCCCCATGGTACAGCCGTTATTTGACGCACATTCATGCAAATACGGGCATGGCTTATTCGCGTTTTCGTGAAGCCATCAGTCATATTCCATACAAAAACCGGCCTCTGTCATGTTGCTGAAACACGAGTCTGGTTCTGAGAGGTAAGAAAGCCGCAGGGACGCAACCGAACAGGGGGATGAAATCCGTGGCCGGTCAAATCGAAACCAGACAGTTCAGAACGCTTTTCATTTCGGATGTTCATCTTGGCTCCAAGGCGGCCAAGACGGATTTCCTGCTCGACTTCCTAAAGTATCACGAAGCCGAAACGATCATCATGGTCGGCGACATCGTCGACGGCTGGCGCCTGCGCCGCAGCTGGTACTGGCCGCAGGGCTGCAACGACGTGGTGCAGAAGCTGCTGCGCAAGGCCCGCAAGGGCACGCGCATCATCTATATTCCCGGCAACCACGATGAATTCCTGCGGGAATTCCCGGGCATGCATTTCGGCGGCATCGAAGTGGCCGAGCGCATGATCCACGAGGCGGCCGACGGCAAGAAATATCTGGTCATCCATGGCGACGAGTTCGACGTGGTGGTGCGCAATGCCCGCCTGCTCGCCTATCTCGGCGACTGGGCCTATGACGCGGCGATCGCCATCAACATCGCCATTGCCGCCGTGCGCCGCCGCATCGGCCTGCCTTACTGGTCGTTCTCGGCCTGGGCCAAGCTGCAGGTCAAACACGCCGTCAACTTCATCGGCGAATTCCAGCGCGTGGTGGCCGACGAGGCGCGACGCAACAATGTCGACGGCGTGATCTGTGGGCACATCCACCATGCTGTCATGGAAGACATGGACGGCATCCGCTACATCAACACCGGCGACTGGGTGGAAAGCTGCACGGCGATTGCCGAAAATGCCGATGGCAGCTTCGAGCTGATCACCTGGATGCAGACCAGCGACGCCACCGCCGGTCAGGCATCGGACGAGATGGAGCCGGTGGATATTCCGGGGTTGATTGGCAAGCACGCGGCCTGATTGGGCCTGCGAGCTAAAGGTATACCTAGCCTTCGGTGTTTCCTTGCGATCAATGCGCGCTCGTGTGGGACGAGTGGACGCCGCTGGTTTCTTCTCCCCGCCGGGGAGAAGGTCGCGGCAGCGGGATGAGGAGGCAACCTCTCCGAATTCCTGCAACGGTGCCCCCTCATCCGACCCTTCGGGCCACCTTCTCCCCGACGGGGAGAAGAAACCAGCGGCGGCCTCGCGCCTCATCAGGCTTTAATTTCAGGGCTTACCCCTGCAATTTCGGACGGGCTGGATAACTTGCGATCTTTCATATCGGAGCACCGACTCTCGCCTGTATAACGAGCGGTCGCCGCTTGTTTCTTCTCCCCGCCGGGGAGAAGGTCGCGGCAGCGGGATGAGGGGGCAAGCTCTCCGTATACCGCTAACGTTGCCCCCTCATCCGACCCTTCGGGCCACCTTCTCCCCGGCGGGGAGAAGAAACAAGCGGCGAGGTCGCGCCTTATCGTGTTTCTCTGCCTTCAATATCCACGACTTAACCCCACAATTCCGGCCGCGCCGGATAAACCAGCGAACCCTCATAAACCAGCCCCGGATCACGATCCTGCGCCAACAACAGCGGCCCGTCGAGATCGGCAAATGCCGTGCCCTGCGCCGCCAGTACGGCGGGCGCCATGCCGAGCGAGGTGCCGAGCATGCAGCCGACCATGATGGTGAAACCGAGCCGTTCGGCTTCCGCCTTCATGACAAGCGCTTCGGTGAGGCCGCCGGTCTTGTCGAGCTTGATGTTGATCGCATCGTAACGGTCGCGCAGGCCGGCGAGGTCCCTGGTGGAATGCACGCTTTCATCGGCGCAGATCAGCACCGGATGATCGATGCGGGAGAGGATGGCGTCCTTGCCGGCGGGCAGCGGCTGCTCGATCAGCGATATCTTCAGTTCCGCCGCAAGCCGCAGATAATATTCGATATTATAATCGTTCCAACCCTCATTGGCGTCGATGATGATGCGCGCTTCGGGTGCGGCGGCGCGCACGGCCCTTAGACGCGCTTCGTCATCCGCCGTGCCGGTCTTGATCTTCAGCAACGGACGGCCTGCATTCTCCGCCGTCTTCGCAGCCATGGTTTCGGGGTCGGCAAGCGAAATCGTATAGGCGGTGACGAGCGGCTTTGCCGCCTGTCCGAGAACCTGTTCTGCGGCGCTCCTGCCACCGATCTTCGCCTCGAGGTCCCACAGCGCGCAATCCACCGCATTGCGGGCGGCGCCGGGTTGCATCGCCTGCTGTAGTTCCTGCCGTGTCAGGCCGGCGGCGATCCGCTCTGCCATGGCCTCGATATCGGCAACAACACCCTCGATGCTTTCGCCATAACGTGGATAGGGTACACATTCACCTCTGCCGGTGAAGGAACCTTCGCGGATGATGCACGTTACGACATCCGCATGCGTGCGGGTGCCGCGTGAGATGGTGAAGCTGCCGGCGACGGGGAAGCGTTCTGTTGTGGCTTGCAGGTAACGGGGCATATTTTTTCACTTCCGATTGGGCGACAAAAGACACATGACGCCAAATTTATCACGAATTGTCAGCCGTCACTGTGGCTTGCCGGAGGCCAAAACGTTATGAAACCTTTAAGAATCTCGTGACGGCTGCACTCGCTCGGAGCATTATGCAAGAACAGGACACACGGCAACAGGCGAACCCGGCCGCAATCACCGAAGACGGTTCCGTCTCCGGCGGCGGTTTGCGTTATGTCATGAGCGGCTCCTGGCGCAACAGCAATCTCTCCGGAATTTTTGAAAGCCTCGACAGGATCGAAAAGAGCAAATCCGGCGGCTCCGTCGAGATCGATCTTTCCGCCGTCGAAGCCATCGACACGACGGGTGCGTGGATCATCCAGCGCCTGCGCAAGGATCTGGAGGCGAACGGCGCGACTGTCACGCTCACCGGCAACGACCGGATCGAGGACGTCATCGGTCAATTGCCCGATAAGGCGGAGATGCAGGGCGAGCCAGCCGCCAGGCCGGGGCTGGTGGAGCGCATCTTCGCGCCGATCGGTCAGGCCGTGGTTCAGAACGGCGCGGACTTTCTGGCGGGCATGTATATTCTCGGTTCCGCCGTGCGCGGCGCGCAGATGAAGCTCGGGCGAGGACGTGGCGTATCGCCGGCGGCGATCGTCAACCAGATCGACCATATGGGCGTGCGCGCCGTGCCGATCATCATGCTGATGTCGTTCCTGATCGGCGCGATCATCGCCCAGCAGGGCGCGTTCCAGCTGCGTTATTTCGGCGCCGAGGTCTTCGTCGTCGATCTGGTCGGTATTCTGCAATTGCGTGAAATCGGCGTTCTCTTGACCGCGATCATGATCGCCGGCCGTTCCGGCAGCGCGATCACGGCGGAAATCGGCTCGATGAAGATGCGCGAGGAAATCGACGCGCTGAAGGTGATCGGTCTCAATCCGGTCGGCGTGCTGGTGTTTCCGCGGCTGGTGGCGCTCACCATCGCGTTGCCGCTCTTGACCATTCTTGCCAACTTCGCAGCGCTTTTCGGTGCTGCCATCGTGGCATTGCTTTATTCCGGCATCACTTTCGAGGTCTTCCTGTCGCGCCTGCATGGCGCGGTCGAGGAATCGACCATTGCGGCGGGCATGATCAAGGCGCCGTTCATGGCGCTCATCATCGGCATCGTCGCGGCGGTGGAAGGCATGAAGGTGGGCGGTTCGGCGGAATCGCTCGGCCAGCACGTCACCTCGTCGGTGGTGAAGTCGATCTTCGTCGTCATTCTGGTCGATGGTCTTTTCGCCATCTTCTACGCAGCCATCGATTTTTAGGGAGGGCGCGTTGGAGCAGCAGGACCAGACACAGCAACAGATCAAGACCGGAAAAGACGGCCGCGAGGTGGTGCTTTCCGTCGAGGGCGTGACCGTTGGTTTCAACGGCCGGAACGTGCTCGAAAATCTTGATCTCGATGTCTATCGCGGCGAAATCCTCGGCTTCATCGGTCCCTCCGGCGCGGGCAAATCCGTGTTGATGCGGGCGATCTTGCGGCTCCTGCCGCGGCAGGCGGGCGCGATCCGCATTCTCGGCACCGATTACGATAAGGCGAGCGAAGACGACCGTATGATGCTTGACCAGCGGCTCGGTGTGCTGTTCCAGCAGGGCGCGCTGTTTTCCGGCCTGACGGTGAAGGAAAACATCCAGCTGCCGATGCGGGAATATCTCGACCTGCCGAAGAAGCTGATGGATGAGCTTGCTTATCTTAAGATCGAGATGGTCGGCCTGAAGCCAGATGCCGGCGACAAGTACCCGTCGGAACTGTCAGGCGGCATGATCAAGCGCGCGGCGCTTGCCCGGGCGCTGTCGCTTGATCCCGACCTCGTTTTCCTCGATGAACCGACATCCGGCCTCGATCCCATCGGGGCGGCGGAATTTGATATGCTGATCGCGCGCCTGCGTGATTCGCTCGGCCTGACCGTTTATATGGTGACGCACGACCTCGACAGCCTGTTCTCCGTCTGTGACCGCATTGCGGTTCTCGGCGACAAGCGGGTTCTGGTGGAAGGGACATTGCAGGACATGTTCGCCTGCGACGACCCGTGGGTGCAGTCCTATTTCCGCGGCAAACGGGCGCGCTCTGTCGTTCTTCCGGACGGCAAACATGAAAATCCGGTGGAGTAACAGAAGCATGGAAACCAAGGCGAACTACACCATAGTCGGAATTTTCACGCTGATCGTGATCGCCGCCGCATTCGGCTTCGTTTACTGGATGGCGGAATTCGGCCGTGGCGGCCCGACGGCGCAGCTTGTCGTGCGTATTCCCGGCTCCGCCAACGGCCTTTCTGTCGGCTCGCCGGTGCGCTTTAACGGCATTCCTGTCGGCACCGTGCGCGGGCTTGCCATCGACCGCGATGACCCCGCTTATTCCATCGCCTTTACCGAGGTGCAGGCCGATGCCCCGGTTTTCCCTTCGACCCGCGCCGTGCTGGAAATTCAGGGCCTGACGGGTGCTGCCTATATCGAGCTTTCCGGTGGCAACAAGGATGGTGAGCGCATTCTGCAGAAATCGGCCGAGACCGGCGTTCCCGCCGAACTGACGGCCGATCTTTCCAGCGTCACCAACCTGCTTGCCACCGCCGACAAGATCTTGAAACGCGCCGATGGCGCCATCGGCGAATTGCAGGGCTTCGTGCAGGATGCCCGTGGTCCGCTGACGCAGACGGTGCGTAACGCCGAGAAGTTCTCCGACGCGCTGGCGGCCAATTCCGATGGCATCAAGAATTTCATTGCAAGCCTCAGCTCGCTTTCCACCACCGTGCAGTCTGTCTCGGTGCGTCTCGACGGCACGCTGACCGCCATCGAGGATCTGGTGAAGGCGGTGGATGCCGGCAAGATCGATTCCATCCTGTCGAATGTCGACAAGGTGACGAAGGATGTAGCGTCGGCTTCCAGCGATATTCAGGGCATCATGGAGACGGTGCAGAGCACGGCGCGCAATTTCGAGGCGGCGAGCACGGAAGTGCAGACGGTCGTGAAGCGTGCGGATGAGCTTCTGGCCTCTGTCGATCCCGCCAAGGTCAGCACCGTGGTCGGCGATGTTTCCGCCGCGACCGCCGATGCGCGTGATGCCGTGGCGAACTTCAAGCGGATTGCCGATGATGTCGGTGCCCGCCGCGCCGATATCGATCAGGCGGTTTCCGACTTCACCGACATGGGCCGCAAGCTGAACCTTGCTTCCAGCCGCGTCGATGGCATTCTTGCCAAGGTGGACGGCATGCTGGGTACCGATGACGCCAATTCGCTGTTTGCCAAGGCGCGCGAGACGCTTACCTCGTTCAAGGCCGTGGCCGACAATCTCAATGCCCGCATCGGGCCGATCGCCGACAATCTGACCCGCTTCTCCAGCTCTGGCCTGAAAGATTTCCAGGCGCTGATCGGCAGCACGCGACAGACGGTCGACAATCTCAACAATGCCATCACCAATATTGACCGCGATCCGCAGCGGTTGATTTTCGGCGGTGAAACCGTGAAACAATATGACGGCAGAACAAGGCGCTAAGAGGGGTATGGGCCAATGACACGATCGATGACCGGCCATAAACGCCGTGCCCTTATTCTGGCTCCGCTGCTTGCCGCGCTGCTGGCCGGCTGTGCCGGCGCGCCGAAGAACGACACGTTCGATCTTTCCGTGTCTTCGGCGACGGTGACGCAGGGACCTTCGCTGAAAGGCCGGCAATTGCTGATTGCCGATCCGACCGCGCTCAAGGCGCTGGACAGCGAAAATATCGTGGTGCGGCTCTCCGGTTCGGAAGTGCAATATCTCGGCAATTCGCAATGGAGCGACCGCCTGCCGCGCATGGTGCAGTCGAAGCTCGTGGAAGCTTTCGAAGACACCGGCAAGCTCGGCGGCGTCGGCCGTCCGGGGCAGGGGCTGGCGATCGACTATCAGGTCGTGACCGATATTCGCGCCTTCGAGGTGGATACGGCGAGAAACATCGCCAATATCGAAATGTCGGTGAAGCTTCTGAACGACCGCAACGGCACGGTGAAGGCGCAGGAAGTGTTCCGCGCCAGCGCCCGTGTCAGTGGTTCCGGCAACGCCAATTTCGTCAAGGCGCTGGATCAGGCCTTTGCCGCTGCCACGCGCGAGATTGTCGCCTGGACGCTGAAGTCGCTTTAAGCCTTCGCGGTAGTCATCAGCGCCATAAGAAATTGCCTTATGTTTCGGGCAAGGCTGGTTGATGACCGGCCTTGCACTCAATGTTTCCGATCCGCGAGTTTCTGATGCGATTCCTGGTGGTGTGTTGCCTTCTTCTGATTTCAGTTCTTTCCGGGACGGGCGCTGCCACGGCCGCCGGCCTGCGGTTGATCGAGGTTCCATCCACCGATGGCAAAGCTCCCATCAGGGCGGCGGTCTGGTCGCCCTGCGCGGCAGCGCCGGTGGAAAGCCGTATCGGTCCCTTCGTATTGCCTGCGGTGCGCGATTGCCCGATCGTTGACGGGCAATATCCGCTTATCGTCATTTCCCATGGTTTCGCCGGCACATATTTCAGCCACCGCGATACGGCGGCGGCGCTGGCGGATGCCGGTTTCATCGTCGCGGCGCTTAATCATCCCGGCGATAATGCGATTGATATGAAGCGGGCAGGCGAGCTTTCCGCGCTGACCGACCGGCCGGCGGATATTATGCGCCTGCTTGATCATATGCTGACAAACTGGAAAGAGGCCGGCGTCATCGATGCAGGGCGGATCGGTGTCTTCGGATTTTCGCGCGGCGGTTATACGGCGCTGGTGCTTGCCGGTGGCGTGCCGGATTTTTTAAACAGCAGATTGCCATGCCCGGACGAGCAGGCGCCGATATGCGCGCAGATGCGGGACAAAAACGCTGTTGCGAAAGACCGGGTTCACGATAAGCGGGTAAGGGCCGCGGTTGTTGCAGACCCGCTCAATGCCTTTCCCGGTGCTGAAAATCTGAAAGATATCGGTATTCCTGTCCAGCTGTGGAGTTCGGAACAGGGCGGTGATGGCATTGTGCCGGAGGATATTGCAAGATTGCGCGATGAACTGCCGAAGAAACCGGACTACCGGATGGTGAATGGGGCAGGGCATTTTTCGTTCATCGCGCCTTGCCCAACAGAAATGTTAAAAGCTTTGCCGCAGGTTTGCAGCGATGCGCCCGGTTTTGACCGGGCAGAGTTTCATCGCGGTTTCAACGCCGATGTCGTGAGCTTTTTCAAGGAATCGCTACGCTGAAGTTTTGCTGTCTCTAGCCGTGGCCGTCGATCAGACGGCATCCTGCGATTGCCATTCCGGCAGCGGGAAAATCCGGTCGTAGCTCCAGTTGAAGACGAAAGCATAGACCACGTAAAACAGCGCAAACGAAACATCCATCACCAGCGCATGGGCAAGGCTGATGCCGAGATACCAGGCGATGAAGGGCATCAGCACAATCAGCAGGCCAAGTTCGAACAACAGGGCGTGTGCGACGCGGATGGCGGGCGTCTTAAGCGTCGTGCCCTTCATGCGCTGCATCGCATGGTCGAAGCCGAGATTATAGATGTAGTTCCAGATGGTGGCGAGTGTGGCGCTGACCAGACCGACAATGCCGATATCTTCCAACGGCATGCCGAAGACGAGTGCACCAAGCGGCACGACGAGCATAAGGCCGATGATTTCGAAGCTGAGCGCGTGGCGAATACGATCTTGCAGGGAGCGCAATTTATTCTCCGGTATGTGACCGGGCCGTCCCGCATGCTGTCGCCATGATGGCCGAGGTCGTCCTCGCGGTGAGGCATATAGAGGCTTTGGGAGACATTTTCAAGCGTTTGGGGATGGATGGGATTGGGAGTGTGCCACTGTTTCTTCTCCCCGTCGGGGAGAAGTCCGCGGTAGCGGGATGAGGGGGCGAGGGTAGAGATATCCAGAGAGCTTGCCCCTCATCCGACCCTTCGGGCCACCTTCTCCCCGGCGGGGAGAAGAAACGCGCGGTGACGTATTGCCCTTTCTCGTCCGCAACGAAACTGCGATTCGGAACAAGAACGGTGTTTTTTCGTTATCGCTCATGGAAGGAGGCGCGCCATGCAGCAGAATTCCTCTGATGGAAGAACGATCAAGGCCGCCAACACGGCAAAGGTTTCGACTTACACGCCCAGCCTGATTTCCCTCAAGGGAAGTTATGTGGCGATGATATTTCGCCGGCCGCTTTGCCAAAATCCGCTGGATGTGCGGAAGAAATGACGGTGATAAAATCAGCATATCGCTGCCACGCACATCGATGACGACGACTGCCGAAATGATCTGGTGCTTTAGATGTCTCTAAAGTGTGATTTTCAATCCGGTTCGTCTCCACCTAGACTGGAGAGCGCCACAAAAGCGAAGGGAGAATGACATGAAATCAGTTCTCATTATCGCCGCTGTCTTTGGCTTTTCCGCCAGTGCAGCGCTTGCGGAATGCGCGGGTCATGAAAAAATCAACGCTTCCGTTCCTGCCGTCGACCGTGAATTTAAAACCGCAAGCATCGTTCCGCCGACGGAACCGGTGGACAAGCCCGTTGTCATTCTGAAAAAGACCGACCGCCTTCCAGCGGCAACGGTTGCGACGACCGGTGAGCCCGAAGCCGCAATGCAACGTATGCAATAAGACAAGACGTTGACCTCTTCATTCTGAAAATCCCGTGCGTGAGGTAATCCGCACGGGATTTTGCTTTCGCGAGCAAGGCCGTGAGAGGAGAACTCCGTTGGGAGCACTGTGCCCGTCATCATTGCGTCAGGACTTCCATCGCCCCGCCCCGCATCTTGCTTCGAAGTAAAACCGATGTTCGCACGCATGCTCAGCTGTCGAGTTTCAATGACAGCTGCTTCGGCTCGTTCTTTTTCAGCACGTAAAGCGGCCGGGTAATGATGACTTCCGTTCGCCGCTGCAACTCGCGGCGCCGTTCCAGCGCGCGCTCGCGCATATCGCGGGAGCGGGCGACGACGGAGAGGGCATTTTCTATGGTTGCGTCTGCAGTGTTCATCGCTGACCTCCATAATGTTCACTTTATGTTCTCATTATTGGCGGTCTGTGTCAACACTATGGCGCGGTCTCCGACCGGCAATCGATGCGTGGGATTGGGCTGGCCCGGAATATGGTGGGGGCGGTCTTGCAGCGATGTTGGCATGCGAGGCAGGATTCGCCTGGGGGTGACGGCGTCCCGACGCGACCAAGGGTTCCGGCAGCGTCTGTGAGGACACTCCGGGCGCGCAGGATTGATTTTCAAGATGATGTCTGGACAAGCGGGCGCTGGTTCCGCCCGCTTCAGCGGAGATCAGGAGAGGGAACGTTGATCCAGCAATGCCGGGCCACCGGCAGACAACAGGTCGGTCAGATGTTCGCTGGCGAGTGCTACGATAGCAAGCGCAGCCTGCTGGCGGTTCCAGCCGGCGCTCTCCGCCTTTTCAATAAGGCCCTGGATGGATGGTTCCAGCGCGAACTGGCACTCGGCCTGATAGTCCATCGTGTCGATCGAAAGCGACGGGGAATTGATTGCGGCCCGCATCCTTTGGTCTCCCTGTTTTCCGTCATGCCCAGCAAACGCAAAACGCAAATCGGAACATGCACATTCAGAGGCCTGTGATATAGGGAATGCCCACCGGGCCCATATATCACTGGCAGCGAATCCCCCAGCAGGCGGAGTTAACGGTAAGTGCTTATCGCTGTCAACGAACGCGCGGTAGCGATGGCGGCGTAACGCGCTTTTTCAGAAACGTCCATTCCGGAACGGTTTTCGTCTCCAGACGAGCAAAGCCATGACATAAAGCGCAAAAAGTATGAACCATGCGACCGGAAGCACCATAAACAGCGCCGCATAAGCGCAATTTCCTTCAAAACAGGAACCCAGCAGCCCGGAATCGGCAAGCGCTGCCGATAATAAAAACGCACATATTCCACTCCCGACCGCGCCGAGGACGAACAGCAATATGTTGATGATCAATCTCATCGTGCCAATCATAGGGATGATTGAGACAGCTTTGGGGAAAAGAGCGGCGCGGCAGTGCCAATAATTGCCGTGCCGATTTTTTTTCGGAGCTTGGCCGCCGCAGGCCCTGCCTTTGCCGGGCAGGGCCGTTACTGGATTATTCGGTGATGGTATATTCGCCGAGCTCGCAGAGATTCTGCGTATCCTCCAGATCCTCCAGCGCATCGCCCTGGAATTCGAAGCGCATGTCATATTTGCAGACGCTGCGGCCATCGGCGATGGTGATTTCCATCTCTTCGCCGGGGCCAAGCGCCTTCTTGCCGAACACATCGTCTTCCCAGTCATCAACGCCCACCGGTGAGGTGTAAAAGGCGTTAAGAACGGAGCCCGTGCCGTTCTTCAGCGTGAACACCAGATCTTCCGCCTGCGCCGCACCTGCAACCGTCATCGCTGTGCCGAAAAACACTGCCAATACCCATTTCGATGTCATGATATCCCCCTTTTTTTCCTGTTCTGGCAGGCCATGCATACAGCCAAATCATTGGCTTGCAATGTAAACCGCAGCCATTGGTTAAGACGCGAAACCGCGTTTCCGGAGAATATTTTACAGCTGTCTGTATATTCAATAAGATAAGATTTATTGATTGACAGTCCGAATATTACTTTTGTTTTTGTAATTTATATATAAATATAACTTAATATACTTTGCTTTTGTTTTTGGTTTTTAAATTTATTTTTCCCGAAATATGTATTTTTATCTATTTAAGTATTGTTTTTATTGATGTGTTTGTGATTTTATTTATTTATGTTTACATCACGTCACATGGAGCTTTCAAGATATTTACGGAAAAACCAATTTTTTAAAATGGTTAGACCGGCGATCCAAAGCAGCCGGATTGCTTCCTGATAGAGGATATTGGATTTGATCAACCATACTTCTTTGGTGTTCCGTCGTTTCAGGCTGCCCGGTCTCGTGGTGTCGAGCATCTTGGCTGGAGGCATTCTGGCGCCGGCTTGGAGTCAGTCGCGGATCTGCAATGATCCGACGCCTGCCAGTAATCTCAACGAAATGTTCGATGCGATCTATGCCTGCTGGGTGCCACCGGAAGACACGGAGGGGCTGGTGGTGACGCTGCGGTTCATTTTGCACAAGGACGGGCAGATACGCGGCAAAGTGGTTGTCCTCGCCTCGCGACCTCAGGAGGAGAGCCCGAGACGGCAGGCGTTTATCGATTCCGCCATCAATGCGGTGAAGCAGGCAGCACCCGTTCGTTTCACGGAAGAATTCGGAAGCCGTATTGCCGGTCGGCCTTTGGAGCCGCGCTTCATCGGGACAAAAAGCGTATCTGAAACGAATTTGTAGACTTGCCGTGGAGCTGTTGCGTTAGTGGGCCTGCGCGGCTCGGCGTTATCCGTGACGGGTAACGTTTCTTTCGCGGGCATTGCTGGGAAAGGGCGATTGCAAAAGCTCAATCGCTCGGGCGATGCTTTAAGTAAGCATCGCAACATTCTGTCATTTAAAGAGAATTTGGTGGGTGATGTAGGGCTCGAACCTACGACCCGCTGATTAAGAGTCAGCTGCTCTACCAACTGAGCTAATCACCCGACCGGCACCGTGTGGCGGTGTGAGGGGGGCTATAAAGGGGAAGTTTGAGCTTGTCCAGCGCGGAAATGAAATTTCTTCGATTTTTGTGACGGAAAAATTTCAGTCGCGCTGGAAAAGGCTGGAAATCCGGGGTTTTACGGATTTTACTTTTTGCTCAGCCGCGTCTGAAGGCCCGCCCGATAAGGATGAGGATGCAGGCGCCGATGAAGCCGGCGATGAGATAACCGAGCCAGCCGGTCAAAACGATTCCAAACACGGACAATATGGCGTTGGCGACGATGGCGCCGACGATTCCAAGAAGGATGTTCATGAAAACACCCATATTGCTTTTCATGAATTGTTCGGCGAGCCACCCGGCGACACCACCGATGATGATAGCTGCGATCCAGCCAATACCAGCAGATTCCATGATTTCCTCCCATGTTTGCTGCACTATCAAAGGCGATGATTCTCGTGGTGAAAAGCAAGGTAAACTCCGGAAAACCTCGCTTCATGCGGGTGGTTTTCCCCGGCGCAGGCGTTAAAAAGCCTGGGACGGCGTGAAGAGACGAAAGGCATGGATGTGCGGTTGATGTTCGGCGGATTAGTGAATGGCAGACGGGTGTTCGGTGAACCGGCATCTGGTCGGGGGCGAAGCAGTGTCATGGCCATGATATTGGTCATGATGGTTTCGCTTTTCGGCGGTTTTCTGTTGCCCGCAATGCCGGCATCCGCGCAGGGGGAGACAACGCCGCCGGCGCCTGCCGTGATCCAGGCCACCACAGTCGAGCAGGCGCGGGCGGAACTGGAAAAATGGAAAGCCGATGTTGCAACCATCGCCGGGCAGGTGGAGGCGGGTGGTAGCGACGACGTACATCTGGTGGACATGAAAGGCCGTGCCGATGGTATTGCCGCCGATGCCGCGGCGGCCAACACCAAGCTGCGCACCCGGCTGGACCAGATCAAGACTCGTCTCGATGCGCTTGGCGAGCCGCCAGCCGATGGCCAGCCGCCGGAAGCGAGCATGGTGACGGAAGAGCGCGCCCGGCTGACGGCGGAGCGTGCCGAGGTGAATGCGATTGCCGGTGAGGTGGAAAGCACCGCCACCAGTGCCGCGCAGATTTCCAACAATATCACGGCGGTGCGCCGGGCGCTGTTTGCCGCCACCCTGTTCAAGCGCACGGAAGTTTCTGCCCAGACGCTGGGCGACGCGTCTTCGGCTTTCGTTACCGAGGTGACCAACCTCAACAACGCCTTCAGCAGCTGGGCGGGTTTCGTTTGGAGCTACAAGCGGTTGCCGATGTTCGGGGCCGTGATGCTGTCGATCATGGCAGGACTGCTGTTCCTCGTCGGCGGTTACCGGTTTTTCGGCAGCCGCATGGACCGGCGGGCCTTTACCGGTGAGCCATCTTATCTCAGAAGGCTCTCCGTGGCCTTCTGGTCGACCATGGTGCAATCGCTGTCGCTGTTCCTGTTTCTGGTCACCTCGGCGTTTTTTCTCGACAATTTCAACGTGCTGCGATCCGATATAGCGCCGATCCTGTTCGGGGCGATGGCCATCCTCGGCTTCGTTTATTTCGTATCGCGGCTGAGCTACGCGATCTTTGCGCCCACCCAGCCGGAATGGCGTCTGTTGAAAGTGTCCAATCGCGGCGCGCATACGCTGTCGTCCGCGGTGCTGCTGATGGCGCTCGTCAATGGTCTCGACTATCTGTTTGGAACGATCAGCGAGACGCTTTATTCACCCTTGATCGTCACCGTTGCCAAGAGCTTCGTCGCCTCGATCATCATCGGCATCATCCTGCTCACCGTATCGTTCCTGCGGCCGATGATCGGCGAGGGGCAGGATTATGAAACCGGCAACCAGCGGCTGCCGCGCTGGCTGGTCATCCTGCTGCGCGTCGGCGGCCTCATTCTCATTGGCGCGTGTCTGACGGGTTATGTCGGTCTTGCGCGCTTCCTTGCCACGCAGATTGTCGCCACCGGCGCCGTGCTGGCAACCATGTATATCGGCATTCTGTCCGGCAAGGCGATTTCGAGGCAGGGCGCCTTTGCCGAATCCCTTGCCGGGCGTTATCTCGCGCGGCGTTTCGGTCTCGGTCCGGTTGCGCTCGATCAGGCCGGCCTGGCCGCCGGGCTTGGCATCTATGCCGTGGCGCTTGCCTTCGGTGTGCCGCTCATCCTGTTTTCCTGGGGCTTCCAGCCGGGCGATATCGAAAGCTGGGCCTATCGTCTGCTGACGGGCATTACCGTCGGCAACGCCTCGATCTCGCTGATCGGCCTCTTCGGCGGCGTTCTGGTTTTCGCCATCGGCTACATCATCACGCGCTGGTTCCAGAAGTGGCTGGATAATAACGTCATGGCGCGGGGCCAGGTGGATGCCGGGGTGCGCAACTCGGTTAAAACCGGCATCGGTTATCTCGGCATAGCGGTTGCGGCGATCTTTGGCGTGTCTTCCGCCGGCCTCAACCTATCCAGCCTGGCGCTGGTCGCTTCCGCCCTTTCGGTCGGTATCGGTTTTGGCCTGCAGAACATCGTCTCCAACTTCGTGTCCGGCCTCATCCTTCTGGTCGAGCGTCCCTTCAAGGTGGGCGACTGGGTGGTGACGGGTACGACCGAGGGCACGGTCAAGCGGTTGTCCGTGCGCGCAACCGAAATCGAAACCTTTCGCGGCCAGTCGATCATCGTGCCGAATTCCGAGTTCATCAATTCCTCGGTCGGCAACTGGACACACCGCAACCGCATCATGCGTGCGGAAATTCCGGTTTCCGTGGCTTATGATTCCGATCCGCAGCGGGTCATGGATATTCTACTGGAACTGGTGCGCGCCCAGCCACCGGTGCTGCGCAACCCCGAGCCGCATGTGGAATTCCTGCGCTTTGGTGATTTTTCGCTGGATTTTGAATTGCGGTTCCACCTTGCCGATCTGTCGACCGGGCTTGGTGTGAAGAACGCGCTGCGGATCGCCATCCTCCAGCGCTTCCGCGAGGAGGGCATCGCCATCCCGTTCCCGCAGCGCAATCTGAACATCCATGTGGAAGGCGACGCCAACCCGCAAATGCTGGCGGCGCTGCTTTCGGAGGAGGGTGACAAGGCGGTGGTGGCGCATACGGGTGCGGCGGCGCCTGCCGCGGCAACTGTCGCCGAAAAGGATATGGCCAAGGCGGGTGACAAGACCGTCGTGGAGCCGAAGGCAACGCCAAAGGCGGCCGGCAAGGACAATTGACCTTAGGCTGCCGCCGCTGCGGCAACGCAACCGTTATGGGGCTTTGACGGGCGCGGGGAATTATCCTCGCGCCCGATTGCATTGGTGCGGATGAGGAGCCAAGCAGGGGAGAGATTTTCCGAGGAGGGAAGCCGCTTTTTGTCGGACGTCTTCATGAAAATATAATAAAAATTCCCTTCATGACTGTATTGTTGTTTAAACTATAAGTTGATATGTTGGCTTATATTTAGATCATTTCTTTCCTGTCGGGGCTCACATGACGAATCCAGTCAATGGAAATGGCCAGCCTGCCCAGCCTGCCCAGCCTGCCCAGCCTGCCCAGCCTGCCCAGCCTGCCCAGCCTGCCCAGCCTGCCCAGCCTGCCCAGCCTGCCCAGCCTGCCCAGCCTCCGGGCCAAGTTCCCGCAAAAACGTCCCTGCGGGAAAAATTAAGGAGTGCCTGGAGGTGGCTGACACCGCATGCAGCCAGATTGTCCTTGCTGGCGGCGGGTGTCGTTATCGGTTCTGCCGGTCTGTTTTTTTTGATGGGCGAAACCGATGTGACGGATGATTACCTGCCGAAACGCTGGAATGAATCCATCCGCAGATTGGGCATCGAGCCGGTCTATCCTCCGCAGGAGGATATCTATGTCGGAGACATCATCGCCGAGGTCGTGGATTCAGGCCACAAGTTCAAGTCTTTGCCCACGGATCTCGAAAGCGAATCCTTCATCGGCCGCTACGTCAAGATTACCCAGATACCGAATTTGCGGGGATATCTGGCGGTCAAGTCGGAGGCGCCTTATTTCGGCGACAGCACCTGGTCGGAGGATAAAAAGTCTCTCTTGATTGCTCAACCGCGTACCGAGGTTGCGGTTGATGGGACGACGTCCGGCCTGGTGGCGAAGGACGCGCTGTTTCCCGTCATCAAGATAGAACGCAAGGAAGGAATGGCAGGACTTTTACGCAATATCGCCTTCGGTGGTGCACGGGCGGATATCGAGGAAATCGAGCTTCAGAATGTGCAGACCTATGCGATCAATCCCTTCCACGCGCAAAATGCGCTGATGGGATTTTGCAATGATGGCGACACCAAGGTCTATTGCACCGACGACTACCTTCGCGAAAAACTTTCCTACATTCTCAGTCGCGATATTTTGAGAACCGCAGAGACGGAGGATTGTGGTTCGCGCTATATTTACGACATCCGCCTGCTGGTCGTGCGTCAGGCATTTCTGACACGCGGGGTGAAGGTCACCAACGGCCGGGCACGCGCCGCTTTCCTCGATGCGGGGGGGAACAAGAGCGACGTCCAGAAGACTGTCGATGGTGCGGCCGTTGCCGCGACCACAGGCCCGCAGGGCCAGCAGCCGGTGGCCGAAAACATGGCCGGCAATGACAACAGCATTCGCAGCACGAACAGTTCCGGCCTCTTTTCCGATAGCCAGTTTGCGAGACCGCTCGTCATCGGCTTCAATAGCGTTTCCATCGGTATGCGCAACAGCACGCCCGCATGGCTGGACGCAGCAGCAAAGGCTGCCGCCGGCAAGGACGTGAAAGACCGCGCCAAGATTTGTGCATCTTCGCAGGAGGTTGCGAAATGAGAAGGGCCATTTTTCTTTTCGGTATGTTTTTTCCGTTTCTGGCAGGTGCACAGGACGCCGTTCGCCCTTCTGTGGCCGCAGGTGGACTTGAGCAATTCACTGTCGATTGTATCTATCGCATTCCGCCCTGTGGCAGCGGTGGCTATCCGCCGCCGCCGCCATCGCCCGGTGGGGGCGGCGGAATACACAATCTGCCAGGCGGTCCTGTCCTCAAGGACTCGATCATCGTTCCCGGCAATGATGTTCTCAAGGGTTTGAAGCTGGATGGCCCGGATGTGCGGGGGCTGCAATTGCAGCTGCAGAACAGATAGCCGGTTGATCCGGTGCTTCAGGTCCAATCCGTTGTTGGCTGACAGCTGATCTGTCTCGGTTGGTATTTTCCGATATGTTCGCCGCCGTCGTCTTCAAAAGGCGACGGCGGTCTCAATCCTGTCCCCGGCGATGGCATTTTTGCGGCTGTCGCAGCACCCTATGGCCATGTCGCAATCAGGCGGCTGAACCGCAGCGGAGCGCTTCATATTCCCCTCATCGATTTGGCAGCACGACAGTCAATGCCGGCGCTTTTTAGGGGTTCTGTAAATGAAGACACATGCACGGGCGGTGGTGATCGGTGGCGGCGTGGTCGGCGTCTCGACGCTTTATCATCTTGCCAAAAAGGGCTGGAGCGACAGCGTGCTCATCGAGCGCAAGGAGCTGACCTCGGGCTCCACCTGGCATGCGGCCGGCCTTCTGCCGTTGTTCAACATGAGCTATTCGGTGGGCCAGATCCACAAATATTCCGTGAAGTTTTATGAGGAGCTGCAGGAAGAGACCGGCATGAATGTCGGCTTTTCCAAGGTCTCGAACATCCGTCTCGCCCGCACCAAGGATCGCTGGGACGAATATATGTATTATGCCGGCATTGCCGAAACGATCGGCGTGCGCGTCAACATGCTGACGCCGGAGCAGGTGAAGGAAATCTGGCCGCTCTGCGAGACCGACGGGCTGCTCGGCGCCATCCAGCATCCCGATGATGGTTATATCCAGCCGGCAGACCTCACGCAGGCGCTGGCCAAGGGTGCGCGTGACCGTGGAGCGACGATCTATCGCAATACCACCGTCACCGCCATCGAGCAGACGGAAGACGGTCACTGGAAGGTGACGACGGATAAGGGCGAGATCATCGCCGAACATATAGTGTCCTGCACCGGCTCGTTTGCCCGCAAGACCGGCGAGATGGTCGGTATCGATATTCCGGTCATTCCGGTCGAGCATCAATATATCGTCACCGAGCCGCATCCGGCCATTCAGGAACGCCGTCGTCAGGGCTTGCCGGAAATGGGCGTTCTGCGTGAATCGGACTCGGCCTGGTACATGCGCGAGGAGGCCGGCGGCCTGATCCTCGGTCCCTATGAAGTCGGCGCGCCGGTCTGTTATGTCGATGGTCCTTCCGACGACAGCGAATATGAACTGTTCCAGGAAGAACTCGACCGCCTGATGCCGCATATCGAAACGGCGATGGTGCGCGTTCCGGCCTTCGGCGAAGTCGGCATCAAGAAGGTTTATAATGGCGCGATCGCCTATACGCCCGACGGCAATCCGATCGTCGGTCCCGCACCGGGCCTCAAGAATTTCTGGCTGAATGAAGGCCATTCCTTCGGCATCACCGCTGCCGGCGGTGCCGGCTGGCAGCTGGCCGAATGGATCGTCGATGGCGAGCCGACACTTGATCTGATGGGCGTCGATCCGCGCCGTTTCGGGCCTCACGCAACGGAAGGTTACCTCATTGCCAAGAATGAGGAGGCCTATGCCAACGTCTTCACCATGCATTATCCCGATGAGGAGCGTTCCGCCGCCCGTCCCTTGAAGACGACGCCGGTTTACGACCGTCTGAAAAAGCTCGGCGGCGTGTTCGGCTCCGTCTACGGCTGGGAGCGCGCCAACTGGTATGCGCCGGAAGGTTATGCGCTCAAGGAAGAAGAGCTCGGCGTCGGCGCCGATGTAATCACCAGCCATAACCATGCGCCGCCGCTGGAAGATGGCCGCATTGTCGAGAAGTGGTCGTTCCGCCGCTCGAACTATTTCGAACATGTCGGCAACGAGGTGAAGAACGTCACCAACAATGTCGGCGTGCTTGATATGTCGGCCTTCGCCAAGATGGAGGTTTCCGGCCCCGGCGCGCGCGCCTGGCTGGACAGCATTCTGGCCAATATCGTGCCGAAGAAGCGCGGCCGCATCGCGCTGACGCATCTTCTGACGCCGAATGGCGGTGTGAAGGTGGAGTTCACCGTTTATGAATGGGCGCCTGGCCGGTTCTATATGGTTTCGGCAGGCGGTCTTGAGGCCCACGATCATGACGTGCTGCGCCGCCTTGCGCCGACCGACGGTTCCGTGGTGCTGCAGCCGATCACCCAGAAATACGGCGTGCTGGTGCTTGCCGGCCCGAAGTCTCGCGATCTGTTGAAGAAGCTCACCCGCACCAGCCTGGAGAACAAGGATTTCCCCTGGCTGACGGCAAAGCAGATTTCCGTCGGCGTGGCGACGGCGCATGCACTGCGCGTCAACTTCGTGGGCGAACTGGGCTGGGAGCTGCACCATCCGATCGAGATGCAGAATTATATCTTCGATCGGCTGATGGAGGCAGGCGCGGAATTCGGCATCAAGCCATTCGGCATCCGGGCCATGGTGTCCATGTCGCTCGAAAAGTCCTATCGCAACATGGGCCGCGAGCTTTCGGTGGAATATAACGCCTATGAATCCGGTCTCGACCGCTTCCTGCGCCCGGAAAAATCCTTCATCGGCCGCGATGCGCTGGTGGCCTACAAGGAAGCCGGTCTGAAATCGGTGTTTTCGACGCTGACGGTATCGGGCAATACGGATGTCGACGCGCGCGGCTCGGAAGCGATCTCCGATGAAAACGGCAATCTTGCCGGCCGTGTCACCAGCGGCGGCTTCGGCTGGCGTCTCGGCAAGTCGATTGCGCTCGCCATGCTCAAGCCGGAATATGCGGCGGTTGGCACCAAGCTGAAGATCCGCATTCTCGGCACGCTCTACGATGCCGAGGTGGTGGAAGAGAGCCCCTTCGATACGGAAAATGCGCTGCTGCGCGCCTGAGACCATCCCCTCCCGAAGCTGGAATGCGGCCCCTTGTGGGCCGTATTTCCGTTTAGGTAAGCATATGCTTGCATTCCTTTCCTGCAAAAGTGCTATTAATCATTCTGAAAAATGCACCTGATATGTTTTCCTCACATACGATGGGGGATCGGGGCAGAATGAATTTCCTGGGCATTACGGGCATGCAATATTCTGGCGTGCCTTTTACCAACAACCGCATTTTACTGGCGGAAGACAGCAATGTGTTCACCCAGATGGTGAGCATGCGGCTCAAGGAAATGCTGGGCGTTTCCGTGGAGGTATGCCGTTCTTTCGAAGAGTTGCAGGCCTGTTACGAACATTCTCCAGAACCGGTGACGCTGGCGATTTCCAACATCAACCTGCCGGGGGCGGAAAAGGGTGAGGCGCTGGAATATCTGATCGATCTTTCGATCCCGACCATCGTTTTTACCAGCACATTCCATGAGGCGACGCGCGAGACGCTGATCGCCAAGGATGTGGTCGATTACATCCTGAAGGACAATATTTTCGCCGTGGACATGCTGACGGAATCGGTCTGCCGGTTCCTCACCAACCACCGCCACCATGTGCTGATCGTCGATGACAGCCCGACGGCGCGGGCGCTGCTGTCGAGCCGCCTCAAGCGATATAACTTCCGCGTCAGCCTTGCCGACAGCGGTGCGAAGGCGCTGGAAATCCTCAAGGCCAATCCCGATATCGGCCTTGTGGTCACAGACTACAACATGCCAGACATTGATGGTTTCGAACTGACGCGGCGCGTCCGCACCGTGCGTGGCTCGCATGAGCTGCGCATCATCGGCGTGTCGTCCTCCACCAACAGGCTTTTGTCGGCGCGGTTCTTGAAGGCGGGCGGCAATGATTTCATGCTGCGGCCCTTCATCGACGAGGAATTTTATTGTCGCGTCAACCAGAACCTCGATACGCTGGTGCAGATACAGCTGGCCAAGGCCGGGGTGAGGCCGGCGGCCTGAGCGAGGCCTTCTTTCGTCAAAGCTGTGATTCAAGCGGCAGGAAACGCATGATGCCGGCGATGATCCGCCGGCTGATGGCCGCGTCCGGTTCGCGCCGGTAGGTCTTCGGCTGGCCCTGTTCTTCCGTCATCCAGACGATGCGTTTGCCGTTATCGACGTCGAGTTCGAAACTCATCGTGCGGCGGATTTCTTCGGTGAATATTTCGTCCATGCGGGCCACCAGCGGTGGCGAATTGAAAACAACGCCCATTTCCGTGTTGAGCGAGGCGGAGCGCGGGTCGAAATTGAGCGAGCCGATATAGCCGGTCTTGCCGTCGCGGGTGAAGGCCTTGGTGTGCAGGCTCGCCTGTCCCGAACCGCGCAGGGTGAAGCTGCCCTGGTCGGCCTGGGAGCGCAATTCATGCAGGCGCACCCCACCCAATAGAAGCGGCTTTCGATAGCGGGCATAACCGGCGTGGACGGCGGCGACATCGGTTGCGGCCAGGGAATTGGTGAGGATGGCGAGAGACACGCCGCGTTCTGCAAGATCGAGAAAAATCTCCACGCCCTGTTTGCCGGGAATGAAATAAGGGGAGGTGATGTGTAGGCTCTCGCCTGCGGCCTGCATCAGCGGTAGCAGGCTCTCCATGAGGAAATTATGGCCCTTGCGGCGTTTCCCGGCTGCTTTCTCCGGCGGATCGGCCAGCACATCTGCGGTATCTACCCAGTGCAGGCGATCCGACATCAGGAAATGATCGCGGCCGTACTGGCTCTCGACACGCTCGAGATAGGGTCTGGCGGCTTCACTTTGCGGCAAGGCATCCAGTTCGCGCCGCAATTTGGCAAGCTTGTTCGGTCTGCGTGCCAGCAGCGAGCGTACCGGCACGGAAACGGCGCTGTTCCAGTAATCGTCGAAGATTTCGGTGGCGTCGCCAACGATCCTGCCGAAACCGAGAATGTCGAAATCGTGGAAATTCGCCCGCTCGGCGGCATCGAAATAGGCATCACCGATATTGCGACCACCGACGATCACTGCCCTCCCGTCGGCAATCCATGCCTTGTTGTGCATACGCCGGTTGACGCTTCGAAAGCGCAGCACCAGTTCGAGGCTGCGATGCAGGATGTTTTCCCGTGCCCTTGTGGGATTGAACAGCCTGAGTTCGATATTGGGATGGCTGTCGATGGCGTGGAAGATGCGGTCGGACATGGAGACGCCGAGGTCGTCGAGAAGCAGGCGCACGCGCACGCCGCGATCGGCGGCGATGATGACTTCGCGCATCATCAGCCGTCCGGTCAGGTCGGCATTCCACATGTAATACATAAGGTCGAGGCTGCGCCCGGCGGCGCGTGTCGCCGCCACGCGCACGGCAAAGGCATCGAGGTTGGAATGCAGCAGGCAAAGCGCATTCTTCTCGTTCCAGCCGTTCCTGATCGACTGCCAGTGGCGGTCCAGCGCCGTTTCATCTTCGTCAACGGGAAGGGCGGTGGAGGGGCGTTTGGGAATGGCCTTTTCCCGCTGTTTACCGATGACGACAAACAGGCTCGGCCCAATGAGGATGAGAAGAATGATGATGAAGGCCGTAAATGCAGTCACTGGTTTTTATCGCTCCCGGCCCGAAGATATCAGGCGCGATGCAAACGCGCGAGGGGGTAAAGCGTTCACTGCCAGGGTAATGCGGGGACGAAAAATATGGTGCTCGTGAACGGGTGAGGCTTGTGAGTCACATAAGTACGTGCTTATGTGTTGGTCATGACTGAGAATGATATTTTCCGGGCGCTGGCTGACCCCACGCGCCGTGCCATTTTTGAAAAGCTGGCGGATGGCGCCATGAATGCTTCCGCGCTGCGCGAAGGCATCGACATCAGCCAGCCGGCCATGTCGCAGCATCTTTCGGTGCTGCGGGGGGCCGGGCTTGTGGTGGAACGGCGACAGGGCCGTTTCGTCAATTACGAGGTCGATCCGGACGGATTGACGCGCATTGCGGCGTGGCTTGGCAAATACCGCGCCTATTGGCCACAGCGTATCGAAGCTCTGAAGCTGCTGCTGAAGGATATGGATCAATGAACAGGCAAAAACCGGCATCTTCTGATGCCATCGAGCTTGAATATGATCTCGACGAACCACCGCAGAAGGTGTGGCGGGCGATCAGCATTCCGGCGTTTCGCGCCATATGGTTGCCGGCAGAGGCTCTGGCGGAACCGGAAGCAATCGACAGCAAGCCCGGCGAGGAGGTGCGCTACAGGCTGCGCGACGATAATCCGCCCTTTCTGGAAAGCACCGTCACCTTCACGATCGCATCGAATGACCGTGGCGGCACCAGCCTGCGGATCATTCATGATATGCCCGCCATCAAGCCCACACGGGTGGTAAAGGCGGCCGCCAACCACAACGGTTCGCCGATCAAGCTCGCCGCCTGACAGGCACGTTCCCCGACATTTTCAGACACAGGAGTTCGCCGATGCGCGAAGCGATGCAACTCGTCCCCATGGTAGTCGAACAATCCTCAAGGGGAGAACGGTCTTTCGACATCTATTCCCGCCTGTTGCGGGAAAGGATCATTTTCCTCAACGGAGAGGTCAACGATACAGTTTCCGCGCTGGTCTGCGCGCAATTGCTGTTTCTGGAGGCGGAGAACCCGAAGAAGCCGATCCATCTCTATATCAATTCGCCCGGCGGCGTGGTGACCAGTGGTCTGGCAATGTATGACACCATGCATTACATCCGCGCCCCGGTTCATACACTGTGCATGGGAACGGCCCGTTCCATGGGATCGTTTCTGCTGATGGCGGGTGAACCGGGTGAGCGCACGGCGCTTCCCAATGCCAGCATCCACATTCACCAGCCGCTGGGCGGCTTTCAAGGGCAGGCTTCGGACATGTTGATCCATGCCGAGGAGATGCGGCTGACCAAGCACCGCATGACGCGGCTTTATTCCGAACATTGCAAACACGGCTATGAAAAATTCGAAGCGGCCATGGACCGGGATTTTTTCATGACGGCGGAACAGGCTCTGGAGTGGGGATTGATCGACCGTATTCTCGGGGTTCGCGAGGATGCTGCGGCATAAGGCCGGCGCTTACTCGGATTTTCTGCTGATGCTGGCGCCTACAGGCAGGACTTCCAGGCTGCGCCGGGCAAGCCCGGCCAATACGTCCTCGAAGCCGAACCGGGATGTCCAGCCAAGCCCCTGTGCAGCGCGGGCGGGTGCATAGATCCGATCAATGGTCATCGGCAGCGCCCAACCCTCCCGCGCGAACGCGTCTGCAAGGGCCGGGGTCCGCTGCCGGAAAACGGAAGGCGCATCCCTGGCGAGGGCGTCGCAATCATCAGCGGAAAGCGGGGTGGCTGCCGATATGATATAGCGCTGGAAACTTTCTCCCGCGTTGCCGAGTGCCAGTGCATGAGCATCAGCGACATCCCGGATGTCGACGCCGCGATGCAGCCGATAGGCGGCCATTACGTCAGCGGGCTCCGGGAAACTTCTGGACATGCGCAGCACGCGCACGGCGAGACGCGGGCTGGCCATTTCTTTAAGCAGATGCTCGGCTTCGAGCTTCGTACGGTGATAGATGCTTTTTGGCTGGGGCGGGGTGTCTTCATCGATAAAGGTGCAGCACCCCGCTGAAACCGCGTGTCCGTAGAGCGCCGTGGTGCTGGTGAAGACCAGCCGCTCAATGCCTGCGGCCATTGCCGCTTCCGCGACCATGTGGGTGCCGTCGACATTGATACGCTGAAACTCGGAGTCTGGCACGCAGCCGACATGCGGGGCATGAAGGGCCGCGGTATGGATTACCGCATCAGCCCGCTCGAAAGCTCTCTGCAGAAGCACCCTGTCGGCGAAATCGCCGACGATATGGGTTGTGGAAAAGGGAGAGCGGTCTATGCCCGTGACATCGTGCCGGCCGGCCAGCGCATTGAAAATCGCGCGGCCGACCCGGCCGGAGCTGCCCGTCAGCACTATCCGCATGATGTTTCCTCCGCATCAACGCAAAAGGCAGCGCGGGGCGCTGCCTTTCAAGGGGCCGTCTGGATAATCAGATATCCAGATTATCCGCAAAGGCCGCCCGTTCCTGAATGAAGCGGAAGCGGGCATCGGCCTTGGTGCCCATCAGATTGTCGACGGCTTCGCGGGTGCCTTCGAAATCCACGTCGTCGATCTCGACGCGCAGCAGGGTGCGCTTTTCGGGATCCATGGTGGTTTCCTTCAGCTGCTGCGCCATCATTTCGCCAAGGCCTTTGAAGCGGCCGATTTCGACCTTCTTGCCCTTGAAGACGGTTTCCATCAGCTCGGCGCGGTGCGCGTCGTCGCGGGCATAGGCGCTCTTGGCACCCTGACGGATGACATAAAGCGGCGGCACGGCCAGATAGAGATGGTTGCCGCGAATGAGTTCCGGCATTTCCTGATAAAAGAAGGTGATAAGCAGCGAGGCGATATGGGCGCCGTCGACATCGGCATCGGTCATGATGATGATGCGCTCATACCGCAGATCCTCTTCGCGATATTTCGTGCGGGTGCCGCAACCGAGCGCCTGAATGAGATCGGCGATCTGCTGGTTGGCGGAGAGCTTTTCACGGCTGGCGCTGCCGACGTTGAGGATCTTACCGCGCAGCGGCAGGATGGCCTGGTTGGCGCGGTTGCGCGCCTGCTTGGCCGAGCCGCCAGCCGAGTCACCCTCGACGATAAAGAGTTCGGCATTTTCGGCCGTGTTCTGGGCGCAATCCGCCAGCTTGCCGGGCAGGCGCAGCTTGCGCACGGCGGTCTTGCGGTTGACTTCCTTTTCCTTGCGACGGCGCAGGCGCTCTTCAGCGCGCTCGATCACCCAGTCGAGCAGCTTGTCCGCTTCACCCGGATTGCCGGCGAGATAATGGTCGAAGGGATCGCGCAGCGCATTTTCAACGATGCGCTGGGCCTCGACGGTTGCCAGCTTGTCCTTGGTCTGGCCGACGAATTCCGGCTCGCGGATGAAGACGGAGAGCATGCCGGCCGCCGAAATCATCACGTCATCGGTGGTGATGTCCTTGGCGCGCTTGTTTTGCGTCAGTTCGGCATAATTCTTCAGGCCCTTGGTGAGCGCAATACGAAAACCGGCCTCATGCGTGCCGCCTTCGGGTGTCGGAATGGTGTTGCAATAGGAATGGATCTGCGTGTCGCCGCCATACCAGGTGACAGCCCATTCCAGCGCGCCGTGGCCGCCGGTCTTTTCGGTGCGGCCGGAGAAAATCTCGCGGGTGACGGTGAATTCCTTGCCGAGCGTGGCGGCGAGGTAGTCCTTGAGGCCGCCGGGGAAATGGAACACGGCTTTTTCGGGGATTTCACCACCGGCCGGCACCATGCCGGGATCACAGCTCCAGCGGATTTCAACGCCGCCGAAGAGATAGGCCTTGGACCGGGCCATGCGGAAGATGCGGGCCGGTTCGAACTTGGCATGATCACCGAAGATCTGCGGATCGGGATGGAAACGCACGCGGGTGCCGCGGCGGTTGTGCACGTCGCCCAGTTCCTCAAGTCCGCCAATCGGCGCGCCGCGCGAGAAGCGCTGGCGATAAAGCTTGCGGTTACGCGCCACTTCCACTTCGAGAAGATCGGAAAGCGCATTGACCACGGATACGCCGACGCCGTGCAGACCGCCCGATGTCTCATAGGCCTTGCCGTCGAACTTGCCGCCGGCATGCAGCTTGGTCATGATGACTTCGAGCGTGGATTTTCCGGGAACCTGCGGATGGTTTTCCACGGGAATGCCGCGGCCGTTATCAGTGACCGTCAGAAAACCTTCGGCGTCGAGATGAACCTCGATGAAATTGGCGTGGCCGGCGACGGCCTCGTCCATGGAGTTGTCGATGACTTCGGCAAACAGGTGGTGCAGCGCCTTTTCATCGGTGCCGCCAATATACATGCCGGGACGCATGCGCACCGGCTCCAGCCCTTCGAGCACGCGGATCGAGGAAGCGCCGTAGTCGTCACCGGAAGGAGACACGGGCGCGGGCGGGGCAGGCGGCGTGACGGCCGCAACGGCTGCGGGTTTCGGCTGCACGTTCACATTCGCGGCTGCGGTCGCCGGGGCCTTCACGGGTTTGCCCGCGTCCTCGTTCGTTTCCGTTTCGCTGTTTTGTGCCGCCGGAAGACCGGAGAAGAGATCGTTGCTGTCGTCCATCATGTCCAAGGTTCAAAAATAGTGTCGTCAGAATTTCGCCAGGCGAATCATTTTGTATATGAGGCGATTATAGCGCCAAACGTGTAAGCCATGTGGCCGAACGCGGCGCGCCATACGCCAAGACCCATGTCAGGGTTTCGCAACAGGAGGATTGCGCCGCCGCCTTTGTGATGGCAAGTCTCGCAGCCACGAATGAACGGTTAACCAAGTCATGTCCACAGCTCATTTCACGTTTTGTACTCTTTTCTGCCTGACTGTTGCGGTGATGCCGGGCGCTGCTTCCGCTGCCGATGGGCCGCTGCGACCCTTCAAGGACGAGCTGTTTTCCAGCCAGACGGTGCTTTCCACCGGAGATGGCGGCGCGTCGGAAGTCATCGATTATCAGGAGATGCGCGACATCAACGGCCGCGACGAGGTGCCGGAGCGGCGGGTGAAGCGGCAATATGTGGATATGACGCCGAAGAAGGCGCAGGCGCTGGAAACGGTGTCGGTTGAGGGCAGGGCGCTTGAGGTCGGCCGCGTCGGGCCGGCAAGCGGGCAGGCCTTCACGGTCATCTTCATCCATGGACGCGGCGGCGACCGGCGGCTCGGCATGAACGACTATACGTTCGGCGGCAATTTCAACCGGCTGAAAAACCTCGCTGTGGCCAATGGCGGAACCTATTATGTGCCGAGCGTGCGCTCCTTCGATGAAAACGGCGTTGCCGATGTTGCGGCGCTGATTGCCGATGCGGCCAAAAAGTCGGGCGGAAAGCCTGTCGTGCTCACCTGCGCCTCGATGGGCAGTTTCATCTGTTATGGCATCAGCCGCGACAAGGTCGCGGTCACCAATCTCAAGGGTATGGCGATCCTTGGCGGTGCGGTCGATCCCGATTTTCCGAAAAGCGCCTTTGCCAAAGCGAAGAAACCGGTCTGGTTCACCCATGGCAGTGCTGACAAGGTCTATTCCGCCGACAGCCAAGCGACGATCTTTCGTGCATTGCTGAAGGCCGGGGAGCCGGCGCGGTTTACGCGGTTCGAGACCGGCAGTCACGGAACGCCGGTGCGCATGACCGACTGGCGGGCGGTTTTGAACTGGATTTTAAGTCGCTGAGGCCGCTGTTTTGGGTCAGCGGTGGCGAATTTTCAGAAATTGGCCGTCGTTTTGAACCTTCGGACCGCTTTTTTGTACCATTTATCGCCGGGGCCGTTTAAAGGAATATCCCGGGATTTCCGGCAGTGTTTCTGTCGCGATTATGGGCCGTGAGACGGCTGAGGGAAGGGGTGCTGCCAAAGGCGGCAGCCTCGAGACAAAGGGAATGGGATACGCATGACGCCGAATGTTCGACCGCTTGTTGCCGGAAACTGGAAGATGAACGGCACGCGTGCCTCGCTCGATCAGATCAAGGCCATGGCAGAGGGCGTCAAGGGCGCGCTGTCCGAGAAGGTGGATGCGCTGATCTGCCCACCCTCGACGCTGCTTTATGTGGCAACGGCGCTGTGCGATGACAGCCCGCTGATGATCGGTGGACAGGATTGCCATCAGAATGCATCCGGCGCACATACCGGCGATATTTCTGCCGAAATGATTGCCGACTGCTTCGGCACCCATGTCATCGTCGGCCATTCCGAGCGCCGCACCGATCACGCCGAGACGGATCATTTGGTACGCGCCAAAGCCGTTGCTGCCCATCAGGCCGATCTCATCGCCATCGTCTGCATTGGCGAGACCGCCGATGAGCGCAAGGCTGGCCAGACGCTCGATATTCTCAAGCGCCAGCTAGCCGGCTCGCTGCCGGATGAAGCGACGGCTGAAAATACCGTCATCGCCTATGAGCCTGTCTGGGCGATCGGCACCGGTCTCACACCCACCACGCAGGACGTGCGCGAGGCCCATGCCTTCATGCGCGACGAGCTCGTCAAGCGCTTCGGCGAAGCCGGCAAGACCATGCGCATTCTCTATGGCGGTTCGGTGAAGCCCGCCAATGCGCTGGAACTGATGGGCGTTGAAAACGTCGATGGCGCGCTGATCGGCGGCGCCAGCTTGAAAGCCTCGGACTTCCTTTCCATCTATGCGGCATATGAGCAACTGACGGCCTGAGACCAGCTTTCCTGTCACAGGGGTTGGAAAGGGGCTTGGAATAAACCTTCGCCTCATGTAAAGAGCCGCGAAACCTTCTTTGTAGTGCTCCGCGCGGGGCATGGAATGGATTGTCATGCAGACCGTTTTGATTGTTATTCACCTCATGATCGTGCTGGCGCTTGTCGGCGTGGTCCTGATCCAGCGTTCCGAAGGCGGCGGCCTCGGTATCGGCGGCGGTTCGGGCTTCATGTCCGCGCGCGGAACGGCCAATGCGTTGACCCGCACGACGGGGATCCTCGCCGCGCTGTTCTTCCTGACGTCGCTCGGCCTTGGTCTTATGACCCGCTACGAATCGCGCCCGACCGACATCCTGAACCGTATTCCGGCCACACAGGGCCAGGGCAACGGCATTCTCGACACGCTCGGCCCGGCAACGACGCCCGCAACACCGGCTCCGGCTGGAAATGGCGTTCCGACCAATAGTGGCGCAGCCGCACCCGCACAGACGGCTCCGGCCGCTTCCGGCACGGCCGCTCCGGCACCGGCGCAGCCCGCCGATCCGAACGCAGTTCCGACCGGTCAATAAGCCCGGTTCTGATTTAACGCTCCGGCAGGCCAAAAGCCTGCCGGTTTTCTTTTGTTCGTATTCCGGCCAGTTGAATTACACATTCGTCAACAGCGAATTTGTAACAGCATGAAATTTGGGCTGGCGGAATCAGAGGTAAAAAGGTATCCGGTGAATCCCATGGCGCGATATGTATTCATCACAGGCGGCGTGGTCTCCTCTCTCGGTAAGGGCATCGCAGCTGCGGCACTCGGAGCTTTGCTGCAATCCCGTGGTTATCGGGTGCGGCTTCGCAAACTCGACCCCTATCTGAACGTTGATCCTGGCACCATGAGCCCGACACAGCACGGCGAAGTGTTCGTGACGGATGACGGTGCCGAGACGGACCTCGACCTTGGCCACTATGAACGCTTTACCGGGCGTTCGGCCACCAAGACCGACAACATCACCACCGGTCGAATCTACAAGAACATCATCGACAAGGAACGGCGCGGCGATTATCTCGGCGCAACGGTTCAGGTCATTCCGCATGTCACCAACGAGATCAAGGATTTCGTGATCGAAGGCAATGACGATTACGACTTCGTCATCTGCGAGATCGGCGGCACGGTGGGTGACATCGAGGCGATGCCGTTCATGGAAGCGATCCGTCAGCTCGGCAACGACCTGCCGCGCGGCACGGCGATCTATCTTCACCTGACACTGATGCCCTATATTCCGGCGGCTGGCGAATTGAAGACCAAGCCGACCCAGCATTCCGTCAAGGAACTGCAGGCGCTCGGCATTCATCCCGACATCCTGCTGGTGCGCGCCGACCGGGAAATTCCGGAAGCCGAACGCCGCAAGCTTTCGCTGTTCTGCAACGTGCGTCCTTCCGCCGTCATCCAGGCGCTGGATGTGGCGAATATCTATGACGTTCCAATTGCCTACCACAAGGAAGGCCTCGATTCGGAAGTGCTGGCCGCGTTCGGCATCGAGCCGGCGCCGAAGCCGCGCCTGGAACAGTGGGAAGAGGTTTGCAACCGTATCCGCACGCCGGAAGGCGAAGTGACGATTGCGATCGTCGGTAAATATACCGGCCTCAAGGATGCCTATAAGTCGCTGATCGAGGCGCTGCATCACGGTGGCTTCGCCAACCGCGTCAAGGTCAAGCTGGAATGGATCGAGTCGGAGGTCTTCGAAAAGGAAGATCCGACGCCCTATCTCGAAAAGGTCAACGGCATTCTGGTGCCCGGCGGCTTCGGCGAGCGCGGTTCGGAAGGCAAGATCATGGCGGCGCAGTTTGCGCGTGAGCGCAATGTGCCCTATTTCGGCATCTGCTTCGGCATGCAGATGGCAGTCGTGGAAGCGGCCCGGCATCTCGCCGGCATTGAAAATGCCTCCTCGACCGAATTTGGCCCGACGTCCGAGCCTGTTGTTGGCCTGATGACCGAATGGGTGAAGGGCAACGAGCTGGAGAAGCGTTCCTCCAAGGGCGATCTCGGTGGCACGATGCGTCTTGGCGCTTACAAGGCGGCGCTGAAGAAAGACACCAAGATCGCCGATATCTACGGCACCACGGATATTTCCGAGCGCCACCGTCACCGCTACGAGGTGAATGTGGACTACAAGGATCGGCTGGAAGAATGCGGCCTCGTCTTCTCGGGCATGTCTCCGGATGGTGTGCTGCCGGAAACGGTGGAATATCCTGATCATCCGTGGTTCATCGGCGTTCAGTATCACCCGGAACTGAAGAGCCGCCCGCTCGACCCGCATCCGCTTTTCGCCAGCTTCGTTGAAGCGGCGGTGGAGCAGAGCCGGCTGGTTTGATGGTTTGAAGAATATGAAAAGGGTCGCGACAGCGGCCCTTTTTTTCGTGCACGCACCCACCGCCAAAGTTTCGACGATGCGTCTTGCTCCGTCATCCTCGGGCTTGACCCGAGGATGACGGAGGAGAGGGTACAACTAGTCCGAAGATGCACGGTGCGGTGGATCGCCGGGCTGCCTCATGCCAGAAAGTTCTGTCTCCGCAACCACGCCTCGTACCAGCTTGGCCACTTTTCCGATGGGGTGCCGGCCTTGCCCATGCCAAAGCCGTGGCCGCCGGATGCGATTGGATGAAGTTCAACATCCACACCAGCCTTTTCACAGGCCTCTTGCATGATACGGCTGTTGGCGGGATTGGAAATCCGATCATCATCCGCCTGTGTTAGGAAGACCGGAGGGCAGTCTTTGCTCACGTGACTTTCCACCGACCATTGCCGCGTTGCTTCATCTGCCGGATGCCTGCCGACAAGCGATCTGCGGGTTGATGTGTGGTCATAGGGAGCTGCAAGCGTGATGACCGGATAGATCAGCGCTGCGACATCCGGCCGGGCTGATTGCCTGTCGATGTCATCGATGCCTTCGTAAGATGTAAAAGCTGAACGGGCAGCGGCGAGCCCCATCAAGTGCCCGCCAGCAGAAAAGCCGAGCGCGCCGATCCTGTGCGGATCGATCTGCCAGTCCGGGGCGCGTGCACGCACCAGACGAAATGCGCGCTGCGCATCCTGGAGCGGTGCGAGCGGCCCGGCGGCCCATGCTTCAATTGGCAGGCGGTAGCTGAGGACAAAAGCGTAAATGCCTCTGGCCGCGAGCCAGCGTGCAGCGGGATAGGATTCCTTGCCTTCCTCTATGCGTTTATATCCGCCACCACCGGCTATGATCATTGCGGACGCATTGGGCCTGTCAGGGGCAAATATCTCAAGGCTTGGTACGGCGATATTGGTGACTGCGCCTTTTTTGCTGATTTCCGCAGGGCCGTCAGGGCCGCCGCCACCGGGAGGCAGGCCGGGCCAGAGGGCAATGCGAGATCGATTGTTCTCAGCAAACAGGTTGGGAACTTTCATCGCTGTTGCGAGGAATGCACCCGCAAGAAGCAGGCTGCGGCGGCAGATCATGACATCATCCTCATCGCGCATTTGGATCAGGTATTCCCCAGAAGAGCAGTTTATGAGGCCGATATAAAAAGCCAACAGGACAATATGGAGGCAACCGGATATTCCGGTTCGCGCCAGCGATGTCACGGCCGGCCTGCGGCGTGTCAATCGAACAAACAAAAACGGGCCCGAAGGCCCGTTTCCATGTCCGTTGCATCTGACCGGCTTATTTCGGGCCGATCATGTTTTCCGGGCGTACGAACTGGTCGAATTCCTCGTTGGTGAGGTATCCACCACCAACGGTTTCTTCGCGCAGCGTCGTGCCGTTCTTGTGCGCGGTCTTGGCGATCTTGGCGCAGATGTCGTAACCAAGCTTGCCGTTCAGCGCCGTCACCAGCATCAGCGAGTTTTCGACGCCCTTCCTGATATTGTCTTCGCGGGCCTCGATGCCGACGACGCAGTTGTCGGTGAAGGAGACGGCGGCATCGCCCAGAAGCTGGACCGATTGCAGGAAGTTGTAGGCCATCATCGGGTTATAGACGTTGAGCTCGAAGTGGCCCTGCGAGCCGGCAAACGAGAGCGCCGCATTGTTGCCGAAGATGTGGGCGCAGACCTGGGTCAGTGCTTCCGACTGGGTGGGGTTGACCTTGCCCGGCATGATCGACGAGCCGGGCTCGTTTTCCGGCAGTGACAATTCACCGAGACCGGCGCGCGGGCCTGAACCGAGGAAGCGGATGTCGTTGGCGATCTTGAAGAGTGCAGCGGCAGCCGCATTGATCGCGCCATGCGAGAAGACCATGGAATCATGCGAGGCGAGCGCTTCGAACTTGTTCGGCGCGGTGACGAAGGAAAGGCCGGTGATCTTGGAAATCTCGTCGGCAACCTTTTCAGCAAAACCGATGGGAGCGTTGAGGCCCGTGCCGACGGCCGTGCCGCCCTGGGCGAGCTTGGAAAGCGCGGGCAGGGTGGTTTCAATGTTGGCGATGGCGGAGGCGACCTGCGCGGCATAGCCGGAGAATTCCTGGCCGAGCGTCAGCGGGGTCGCATCTTGCGTGTGGGTACGGCCGATCTTGATGATCTTCTCGAACTGCTTGACCTTGGCTTCCAGCGCCTTGTGCAGGTGCTTGAGGGCGGGCAGCAGGTGGTGAACGATCTCTTCCACGCAGGCGATGTGCATCGCCGTCGGGTAGGTGTCGTTCGAGGACTGGCTCATATTGACGTGGTCATTGGGGTGAACGGGCTTCTTGGTGCCCATTTCGCCGCCGAGCATTTCGATTGCACGGTTGGAAATCACCTCATTGGCATTCATGTTGGACTGGGTGCCGGAGCCGGTCTGCCAGACGACGAGCGGGAAATGCTCGGTCAGCTTGCCGTCGATGACTTCCTGTGCGGCGGCAATGATGGCGTCGCCGACCTTGGGGTCGAGACCGGCCAGCGCCATGTTGGCGCGGGCTGCAGCCTGCTTGACGATGCCCAGCGCACGAACGACAGAGGCGGGCTGCTTTTCCCAGCCGATCTTGAAGTTGCCGAGCGAGCGCTGCGCCTGCGCGCCCCAATAGCGATCGGCCTGAACTTCAATGGGTCCAAATGTATCGGTTTCCGTCCGTGTGGCTGTCATCAATCTTGCCTTTTTACTCGTGTTCCTCCGCCAAAACGGCGCCTTCGCCCGCCTTGCGCGGCCGATATATAGAATCATCGCGCCGGCAATGAAAGCGCTGCAATGCGGCAGAGGCAGATATTTCCCGCCGCGTTGGAGCGATTTCGACACGAGCGCAGGGCCGGGGTGAAAAACGAACCGGCGTGGCATTTTTACTACGTCGCGAAATGACGGGAAAACCGGGCTTTCGGTGGCATGTGGGTGGTGCTGGGAGCCACGGCAAAGTGAATGAAATAAATAGAAATTTAACCATTCTCGCCAATTCTGGAAATTACGTTTTTATGGCTTTGGCTGTATCATAAGGTTCATTTCGGCACGGTTGTGAACTTTGGGCGTTTCTTTTCAACGGGCCGTTGATCGGCTAGACAGGCATGAAACTGATGCCCGCCGTTTTCCTGGCGGTGCTGGGTGCTACGAGGATCAAATTGCAAGTCACATCTGGAAAAACATCGGCAGCGCTGGTGCTGGTTCTCGGTCTTTCCGTTTCCACCGCTCTTCCCGGCAGCGCCGGTGCGGTAACGCTGATGGACCTTCTGCGCGGCGGCCCGGGCAAGGTTGCGCGTGACCGTGGTGAGTTGCCGCCAGCCGGTATCGTCACCTCGCCGTCGGTTTCAGGACCGAGCGCCGATGCTTCCGATCCCGAGCCCCTGCCGCGCGTTTCCGGCCCGCGTTATTACGACTACAAGGCGGATACCGCCCGCGCCGTGAACACGGCCAATTTCAGTGACGATCTCGCCAATCTGAAGTTCAGCGCCACGCCTGAAATCGCCAAGGCACTGGAAGCCTATTACGGCGCCGGCGGCAAGACGCTGTGGGTTTCCGGCGGCGAGCTGACCGAGCGTGCCAACGCCGTCATCGCCTTCTTCGAGACGGTTGGCGAAAGCGGCCTTGATCCGGCCGATTACAGCATTTCCGCACCGGCAAAGGATGTGACCGCCAGCATCAGCAGCAATGCCACGGGCACGACGGCAACCGGTACACCGGTGGAAACGGCATCGGCATCGACCTCCGACGCCTATCAGCGCGCGCAGATGCGGTTCGAACTGGGGCTGTCTGCCAAGGTTCTGGCCTATGTGCAGGATACGACCCGCGGCCGTGTCGATCCGAACCGGCTCTCCGGTTACCATGATTTCAAGCGCAAGACGGTAAACCTCGCGCCGGTGCTGAAGCTTGCGGGCCTCAGCCCCGATGTCGCTGCCTATCTGCGCAGCCGCGAACCATCGAGTGCCGAATATCAGGCGCTGAAGGCTGATCTGGCCCGGCTGCGCGGTGAGGGCGATGCGGCTCATACCGTCCGCGTTCCCGCCGATCTGGTGCTGAAGCCCGGCAACAGCAGCGCCGACATGGCCAATGTGGTCAAGGCGATCGAACATCGCGCTTCGCCGGCCTTCAAGGCCGAACATGCGGCGATCATTTCGGGTTACCAGCAGACGCAGGACTATACGCCTGATCTCGTCGATCTGGTGAAGGCGTTCCAGAGCGAAAACGGCCTCAAGCCGGATGGCGTCATCGGTCGCGCCACCGTTCGCGCCATGGTTGGCGAAAGCAACGAGGCGAAGATCGCCAAGGTGCAGGTGGCCATGGAGCAGATCCGCTGGCTGCCGGCCGATCTCGGCCAGCGTTACGTCCTCATCAACCAGCCGGCTTTCATGGCCTATTACCACAATGATGGCGTGGAACAGTTCGGCATGAAGGTGGTCGTCGGCTCCAAGGCCAACCAGACCTATTTCTTCCAGGACGAAATCCAGACTGTCGAGTTCAATCCCTATTGGGGCGTGCCGCAGTCGATCATCGTCAACGAGATGCTGCCGAAGCTGCGCCGCGATCCGTCCTATCTCGACCGGTTGGGTTACGAAGTGCAGGTGGGTGGCCGTGCGGTCTCCTCCACCAGCGTCAACTGGTATGGCTCGACCAACGCCGTTTCCGTGCGCCAGCCGCCAAGCAGTGACAATGCATTGGGCGACCTGAAAATCCTGTTCCCCAATGCGCATGCCATCTACATGCATGACACACCGGCCAAGAGCTTCTTCAACCGCGACATGCGGGCGCTGAGCCATGGTTGTATCCGTCTGGTCGATCCGCGCCGCATGGCGGCTGCGGTTCTCGGCACCAGCGTCGATAAGGTGGGCGAGCAGATTGCTTCGGGCAAGAACCGCGCCGTGCAGGTGCCGGTGAAAATCCCGGTCTATGTCGCCTATTTCACCGCCTGGCCGGACAAGGACGGCAAGGTGCAGTTCTTCGACGACGTCTATGATCGTGACAGCTATGTGCAGAAGGCGTTTGCCGTGACGACAAAGGCGCGGGCCGCATCGATCTGATAAATCGCATTGAGAGAAAAGCGCCGGAAACGGCGCTTTTTTGTTTCGGCCGCTTATGGTTCCGGGGTTTGTGGCTTGAAGAGTTCGAACGCCAGTTCGTCATCGCTATCAAGCAGGCTGGCGAGCCTCAGCGCTTCTTCCAGCGGCGATTTGCGGACGAGCAGTTCATAAAAGAACAGATGCACGAACAGCGGTGTCGCGGCACCGTCTGGATAACCTGATGACGCCACATAGGCTTTTGCACCGCCCTCGATAAAGGCTTTGGCGAAAGCCCCGGAGCCCGTGCAGCAGGCCGTGCTGAAAACAACGGTGTCGCGCAGATCGACAGTTCCTAGGAACGCTTCGGCGGGCATGCTGCCGTCCAGCAATTTCATCCGGGTCACTTCAGGGTCGAATTCGCCGACCACAAGCCCGTTTTCATCGCCATGGCCGCTGATGATGAAATACGGCGGCGGGTTGTCGGGTTGTTTCAGGCACACCAGAATATCTTCAGGGGTGCCGGGAAGATGCAGCCGGACCGATGCGCCAAGGCTTTCCAGCACCGCTCTCAGAAGCAGGGCTTCGCCGGTATCGCCAATGGCGATGATGCTGACGGCGGTGCGGGGAAAGAAGAATTTGTGATCGACCATGGCGAAGCTGCGGATATCACGGCGGTTTACGCCGCCGCGTCGCGTCCGGTCAGCAACCGGCCCACCAGATCGGGCGTCAGTGCTGCAAAATCATCGATCACGACGTCAGGTTCCAGCTCGGCCATCGGCACATCCGTGTAACCGAAGGTCACGCCGATCGACGGTACGCCGGCGTTCTTTGCGGCGAGAATATCGTTGATGCTGTCGCCGACCATGATCGAGCGTCTGCTATCGCCGCCGGCCTTTTCGATGGTGCCGAGAATATGGCGGGCATCCGGTTTGCGGAAGGCGAAGGTGTCGCCGCAGGTGATGGCCGCGAAATATCGCGTCAGCCCCAGTTTTTCGAGCAGCGGCACAGCAAGGATTTCGGTCTTGTTGGTACAGACGGCAAGCGTGATGCCGGCTTCCGAGAGCGCATCCAGTGTGTTGACGATGCCGGGATAGGGGCGGCTTTCACCCGGCATTTCGGCGCGGTAATGGGTGATGAAACGCTCATAGAGCGGATCGATCTCGGCTTCCGGCAATTTCGTCTGGCGCAATGCGAAAGCCCGCTTGATCATCACCCGCGCGCCCTGGCCGACGAGGTGGGTCAGGTCGTCATAGGTGACGGGCGCAAGGCCAGCAACGGCGATGGTGTGGTTGAGGCTCGAGACCAGGTCGGCGGCGGTATCGACGAGCGTGCCGTCGAGATCGAAAATGGCAAGCGGAGAGAGCGGGCGGGATGTCACGGGAACGGGCCTCTTGGAGAATGCGGGTGTCGAGGTGTCGGTGCTTTCATTCGCGCCAAGCCTAGGCAAACGGGCCTGTCTTTGCAACCGCGTCACAACGTTCTGTTCGTTGGCTTGAAAAAGGCTTTCGTTTGGCTTTCGACCCGTGTAAACAGCACGGCGACGACAAAGCTACCGGAGTTTCAGGCACATGGATGCCCGCCAGATGAAGATCAAGGCCGCCGAGGCCGCATTGTCCCACGTGCAAGACGGGATGAGGCTTGGTATCGGCACGGGTTCGACGGCCGAGGAATTCGTCAGGCTTCTGGCCGAGAAGGTTGCTGCCGGCCTGAAAGTCGAGGGTGTTCCGACATCCGAGCGCACCGCGCGTCTCTGCGTCGAGCTTGGCGTGCCGCTGAAATCTCTCGATGAATTGCCGGAACTGGATCTGACCATCGACGGCGCTGACGAAGTCGATCATGCGCTGCGCCTCGTCAAGGGCGGCGGTGGTGCTCTTCTGCGCGAAAAGATCGTTGCGGCGGCATCTGCGCGCGTGATCGTCATTGCCGACCAGAGCAAGGTCGTCGAGACGCTGGGCGCCTTTCCGCTTCCCATCGAAATCAACCCGTTCGGCCAGGTGGCGACACGTATCGCCATTGAAAAGCTGGCGGCTCGATCCGGTCTTTCGGGCGCATTGACAATGCGTTCATCCGGCGACGGCGCCTTCATGACGGATGGCGGACACCTTATCCTCGACGCATCTTTTGGCCGTATTCCTGATGCAGAAGCGCTAGCACGCGAGCTGAACACGATTCCCGGTGTCGTCGAGCACGGACTTTTCATAAATTTGGCATCGCTTGCCATTATCGCGGGTCCTGAAGGCGCCCGCGTGATGCAGGCAGTATAACAGGAGCGAGATTTTCATGATCAAACTAGCGGGACTGGGCAAAGCTGCCGCTGCTTCGATCCTCATTTCCGGCGTTGTGTTCGGTACTGCCGTACGCGCTCAGGAAATTTCGGAAGCGCATGTTGCTGCCGCACGGCAGGCAATCGCCTCTCTTGGCGTTACCGACCGTTTTGACGACATTCTGCCTGGACTGGCCGAGCGTCTGAAGGCCGAACTCATTCAGGCCTCGCCGAACGTCGAAGACGCCATCACCGAGACCGTCGATGCCAAGGCTCTCGAGCTTGCGCCGCGCCGCGCCGATCTGGAACGCGAGGCTGCACTCACCTATGCGCGCGCCTTCAGCGTTGAAGAGCTGAACGCCATTTCCGCCTTCTACAGCAGCGAAGCGGGCAAGAAGCTTCTGAAGGATGGCCCTATCGCCACCCGCGAACTGATGAAGGCCGCCGATATCTGGGCTGCCGGCATCAACCGCGATCTCAACGCGTCCAGCATGTCTGAACTGCAGAAGGTTGCCGGCGCTGATCTGAAGCCGCTTCCGGCCGACCAGAACGCCACGGGCGGCGCTCCGGCTGCTCCCAAGCCCTGATTGAATGAACAGACAATTCAGAAATATTCAAAGCCCGGTCGCAAGACCGGGCTTTTCATTTGTGCGTCGCAGCACCTATATGTGCCGTGAAGACGCCACCATTCGCCTTGAGGGCTGATGGCGTGGTTTTGATCAGGGGTTTTGACTATGACAGCTTATGACTACGATCTTTTCGTCATCGGTGGCGGCTCGGGCGGCGTGCGCAGCGGCCGCGTGGCGGCCTCGCTCGGCAAGCGCGTGGGGATTGCTGAAGAATATCGTTATGGCGGCACCTGCGTCATCCGCGGCTGCGTGCCGAAGAAGCTGTTCGTCTACGCCTCGCAGTTCCCCGAACATTTCGAGGACGCCGAAGGTTTCGGCTGGAGCGTCGGTGAGCGCAGCTTCGACTGGAAGAAGCTGATCGCGGCGAAGGACAAGGAAATCACCCGTCTCGAGGGGCTGTATCGCAAGGGGCTGGAAAACGCCAAGGCCGATATTTTCGACAGCCGCGCCGAACTGGTCGATACCCATACCGTGAAGCTGACAAAAACCGGTGAGACCTTCACGGCAGAGCGTATCGTTATTGCCGTCGGCGGCACGCCGAACGAGCACAGGGCGTTGCCCGGCCACGAGCTGACGATCTCGTCCAACGAAGCATTTAATCTGGAAGAATTGCCGAAATCGATCCTGATCGCCGGCGGCGGTTACATCGCTGTTGAATTCGCCAATATCTTCCACGGTCTCGGTGTTGAAACGACGCTGATCTATCGCGGCAAGGAAATCCTCTCGCGTTTCGATCACGACATGCGCAAGGGCCTGCATGAGGCGATGGAGGCCAAGGGCATCCGCATCATTCTCGAAGATATCATCGAGGAAGTCAGCAAGGATGGTGCCGATGGTTTCGTGGCGCGCACCAAGCAGGGTAGCTCGCTGCATGTCGGCCTGGTCATGCTGGCACTCGGCCGTGATCCGAATACCAAGGGTCTGGGTCTGGAAAATGCCGGTGTGAAGCTGGATGCGCGCGGCGCGATCATCGTTGATGATTATTCGCGCACCAACGTGCCGAGCATTTTCGCGCTGGGCGACGTCACCGACCGGGTACAGCTGACGCCGGTGGCGATCCACGAGGCCATGTGCTTCATCGAGACCGAATACAAGAACAACCCGACCAAGCCGGATCACGAGCTGATTGCAACGGCGGTGTTCTCGCAGCCGGAAATCGGCACCGTCGGTCTTTCGGAAGAGGAAGCGGGCAAGAAATATCCTGAGCTGGAAGTCTATCGCGCTCAGTTCCGGCCGATGAAGGCAACGTTGTCCGGCCGCCAGGAAAAGACGACCATGAAGCTGATCGTCAATGCCGCCGACCGCAGGGTTGTTGGCGTGCATATTCTCGGCCACGAAGCGGGTGAGATGGCGCAGCTTCTCGGCATCACGCTGAAAGCCGGCTGCACCAAGGATGATTTCGACCGCACCATGGCGGTTCATCCGACGGCCGCTGAAGAGCTGGTGACGATGTATTCGCCGAGCTACCGCGTGGTGAATGGCGAGCGCGTGTAGCGCTGATGCAAGCGTGATATGATCGCTGTCCGAATTCGCCCGCCGCCCTTCGAAAACGGATGTTTTCTGGATGGCGGCGGGTCGGTTAAATCGTTTGAATTGACTTTTGTGCATCTGGAGTGCCCAAAAGGGGCAGATTGAGCCCGATAGCCCTGACATCGGCTATGCAAAGCCGATGCTTGGAGCTATAAGCCGCTCAATTTTTCGAGGCGGTCGCGCGACAGTCGCGCGGGCGAAAAAAGGGTAAGAACATGGCACAGAATTGGACACCCGGCAGTTGGCGGCAGAAACCGATCCAGCAGGTTCCCGAATATCCTGACGCAGCAGCGCTTGCTGCAACGGAAGCCACACTTGCGACCTATCCGCCGCTGGTTTTTGCCGGTGAGGCCCGCCGCCTGAAGAAACAGCTCGCCAATGTGGCTGAAGGCAACGCCTTCCTGCTGCAGGGCGGCGATTGCGCCGAAAGCTTCCTCGAGCATGGCGCGGACAATATCCGCGACTTCTTCCGCGCTTTCCTGCAGATGGCCGTTGTGCTCACCTATGGCGCGCAGCTGCCTGTCGTGAAGGTGGGGCGTATTGCCGGCCAGTTCGCCAAGCCGCGCTCTTCCAACGTGGAAGTGCTTGATGGCGTGACGCTGCCGTCCTACCGCGGTGACATCATCAACGGTATCGAATTCAACGAAGGTTCGCGCATACCGAGCCCGGAGCGCCAGCTCGACGCCTACCGCCAGTCGGCCGCGACGCTGAACCTGCTGCGCGCTTTCGCAATGGGTGGCTACGCCAACCTTGAAAACGTTCACCAGTGGATGCTCGGCTTCATCAAGGACAGCCCGCAGGCGGACCGTTACCGCAAGCTGGCCGACCGGATTTCCGAAACCATGGACTTCATGAAGGCGATCGGCATCAGCGCGGACAATAATCCGAGCCTGCGCGAAACCGACTTCTTCACCAGCCACGAGGCCCTGCTGCTTGGCTACGAAGAGGCGCTGACCCGCATCGATTCGACCTCCGGTGACTGGTACGCGACATCGGGCCACATGATCTGGATCGGCGACCGTACGCGTCAGCTCGACCATGCGCATGTGGAATATTTCCGCGGCATCAAGAACCCGATCGGCCTGAAATGCGGTCCGTCGCTGACGCCCGACAATCTGATCGAGCTGATCGATGCGCTGAACCCGGCAAACGAGGCCGGTCGCCTGACGCTGATTTGCCGTTTCGGCCATGACAAGGTGGCCGACAGCCTGCCGAAGCTCATTCGCGCCGTCGAGAAGGAAGGTCGTAAGGTCGTCTGGTCCTGCGATCCGATGCATGGCAACACGATCACGCTCAACCACTACAAGACGCGTCCGTTCGAGCGCATCCTGTCGGAAGTCGAAAGCTTCTTCCAGATCCACCGCGCCGAAGGCACGCATCCGGGCGGCATCCACATTGAGATGACCGGCAAGGACGTGACGGAATGCACGGGTGGCGCGCGCGCCGTGACGGCGGATTCGCTGTCGGACCGTTACCACACCCATTGCGATCCGCGCCTCAACGCCGATCAGGCACTGGAGCTGGCGTTCCTTCTCTCCGAGCGCATGAAGAGCGGCCGGGACGAGAAGCGTCTGGCTATTGCCAACGCCTGATATAAATAGCGATCAAATTAAAAGCCGCCGGGATATTTCCCGGCGGCTTTTTTGTGTCTATCTGCGGGGTTATTGCACCAGCGCCGGCTGCTGGCAGCGCACATCGGTGACGCGCACATCGGCTTCGCCGATCTTGACGCCGAGAACCAGAAGCACGTTGTAGAGCAGCTGATCGACCGGAGCGGTAACCACCGCAAGCGTGTTGGCAAGCGCTGCCTGAATGCCCGCCAGACCTCCCAGATCGAGGTTGAGGAAGAGCAGCCTGATATCCAGATTGAGGTTCTTCAGCAGCGAGCTGACAAGAGTGGTGACGGTGTCCTTGGTGGATACGCTCTTGATCTTGGCCTGGGTGATATCCGACTGCGTGAAGGTCAGCTTGGTCTTCGTCATGTTGGTGGCATTGATGAGGGCACTGCCATTGATGGCAAGCAGCGCTGAATCGACGATTGCCGCCTTGGTGACACGCGGGTCCTTGCCGAAATTGGCAAAAGCGGAGGTATCGACATTGCCGAGCGCGATTTCCGCAACGCCGGGAACGACCTCTACATCGACCGTTCCCTGTCCGCCGCCCGTGCAGCGAATATCGGCAAGCCGTGCTTCGGCATGGGCGACTTCCACATAAAGCGGGATATTGACCTTGAGGCCGGCAATGGCCTGAAGCCCGTCCACCACGACACTGACGGCCAGCCGGGTCTGTGCGGTGCGGACGATGGTGCCCTGACCACCAACGGCGAGCGACGGAGTTTCGACCGGCGGTTCACCGATGGCAAGCGTTGCCTTGACGGAGGCGAGACCGAGAACATTGGCGTTGAGATTGAGCGCCAGCTGGTTGCCGCCATTGCCGGCAACGGCTGCGGCATTGAGGAGATCGAAGACGCCGGCGGTGACCTTGAGGTTTTCACCACTACCGATCAGCTTGTCCGAGAACGGTCCGAGATTGAGGATTTCTTCCAGCTTGAGCTTGATGTTGCTCTTGTTGGCGGTTTTTTCCAGTGTCTTCAGAATGTTGGCGACAGCCGGCTGCAGGCCGGTGGTTTTGGTCAACGCATTGAGGAACTGACCGTAGGTGATTTCCGTCTTCAAAACATCCTTGTAGGTGCCGGCGGTGAGCTTAAGATCGATGGCAAGCGCCTCGACGACATGCAGCGCGTTGACATCGGCGGCAACCAGCCCCTGGTAATCCATGAGTTTGAGCGAAACCGTGGTGCCGAGCAGGCCGCCGAGCAGGCTGTTCAAGATGCCTTCATCGAGACTTGCCAGTCGTGAGCCCACCGAAAATGCCGCGATCTTCTGGGATGAGGCTGTTCCGACCGCAGAAATCTTGGGCGGGGTGGTGAAGGCAGCGGCGAAGAATATCTGGCCCTTTTCGACGATGTTCACTTTCACCGCATTGGTGGGCAGGGCGTTGTCAACGAACCGTGCGCCGACAGGAATGGTTGCATCCGGCTCATAATGGCCCTTGATGACCTCGGCGTAACCCTTGCTGCTTGCAAATTCGTTTGCGGGATCGAAGGGTTGAAGACCGTTTGGAGTGAGCAGGCCCTGCGGCGTCTTGACGCCGAGATCCATGCCGTTGAGGGCGAAATATTGCTGAACCGCCTTTTCCGGATCAGCGGCATTGGCGGCCGCCGATATGGCTGCGAGATCGGCGGTCTGCTGCAACTGCCGTTTCTGCAGGGTCAGATAACCGTAATCGACGCCAAGCGCCAGGACGCCGATGAAAAGCGGCGCGGTAAGCCCGGCCGAGATGGCGATGTTGCCGGCCCGATCCTTCAGGAAAGCGGGGAGCAGGGAAGGGATAGTCCGCATGTCATGCTCCTCCGATCCGGATGGTGGAAAAACGCCGGATGACCGGCTCTGGCATGGTGTAGCTGTAGAGGCTCCAGATCGGCAGATCGCGGGCGTCATATTCGACCTTGACCGTGAACTGGTTGGCATTGGCGGGATCTGTGGCGACATCGACGGTGAAACGGGCCTTGTCCATGAAAGCGTAACTGAGATCGCTTTTGGTGACGAAATCCCGGGCAAGCTGCTGGCGCTCGGTCGTATTGAGGCCGGCAACCGCCGTTCTCGCCGCATCTGCGGCGATCTGCTGCACCGAATAGGCCGCCATCAGGTAGATGCCGTAGGCGATCATGGTCAGAAGGACGAGAAAGAAGATCGGCGCGACGATGGCGAACTCGACAGCATTCGAGCCGGACCGATCGCGAAGGAAACGCACTGCATTACGCATAAAGCACCCCCGTTCCTCAAGGCACCAAGGTTCGATGCCTTGTTTTATTATTTTCGGAAATGCTAATTTATAGGTGTTAATTTTTTGTTGATGCCGCCCTTATGGGTTGCATGCGCGTTAAAGCCTTCGCGTCAGTACCAGTTGATTTTCAAATAAGCCGAAGCCCTTTGAAGCTGGCATGGCCATCCTTGCCGATGATGATGTGGTCGTGGACGGTGATGCCAAGCGGCTTGGCCGTATCGATGATGGTTTTGGTCATCTCGATATCCGCCCGCGAGGGGGTGGGGTCTCCACTCGGGTGATTGTGGATTAAAATCAAGGCTGTAGATGATAGTTCAAGGGCGCGGCGTACCACTTCACGCGGGTAGACCGGCGTGTGGTCCACGGTTCCCTGACCCTGTACCTCGTCGGCAATCAGGACATTGCGCTTGTCGAGGAACAGGATGCGAAACTGTTCGCGCGTTTCATGGGCCATGGCGGCATGACAATAATCAATGACCGATGACCAGGACCCGAGAACCTGCTTGTTGCGGATTTCGCTTTTCAGCATCCGCTGGGAAACGGACGCAACGAGTTTGAGATCGAGCGCCACGGCCTCGCCGACGCCCTTCACCTCCTGCAACAGTGGCAAAGGCGCGCCGAGAACACCGCCGAGCGTTCCGAAACGGGCAATCAGCGCCTTGGCGATCGGTTTGGTATCGCGCCTCGGGATCAGCCGGAACAGCAGGAGTTCCAGCAATTCATAGTCGGCAAGCGCGGCGTCGCCGCCATCGCGGTAACGTGCCCGCAACCGGTCCCGATGGCCGTGATAGTGCGCGGTCTCCGCTTCCTGTTCGGCAATGGCGACGGTGGGTTTTTTCGGAGCGCTTCGCGGTTCGGCAAAAAAGCCTCGCTCATCCACCGCATCGAATAGGTCGCCTTCGCCCGCCTCAAAGCCTGACGTAGGGGAAAGATCGGCGGGAGGCGGGGCAGGGCGTTTTGCCATAGGCGGTCTGGCCTTATGCGAGTGGCGGCAGGCCCGGGCGATCAAAGCCGCCCGGTGACAGCGTGAAGATTTCGCAGCCGGTGGCCGTGACGCCGACGGCATGTTCATATTGCGCGGAGAGAGAACGGTCACGCGTCACTGCGGTCCAGCCGTCCGAGAGCACCTTCACATGCGGCTTGCCGAGATTGATCATCGGCTCGATGGTGAAGATCATGCCCTCGCGGATTTCCGGCCCTTCCTCCGGCTGGCCGTAATGCAGGATGTTCGGCGTGTCGTGGAACAGGCGTCCGACGCCATGGCCGCAGAAATCACGCACCACCGAGCAGCGCTCGGCTTCCGCATAGGCCTGGATTGCCGCGCCGATTGCACCGGTGCGTGCACCGGGCTTGACCGCCGCGATGCCGCGCATCAGGCATTCATAGGTCACTTCCATCAGCCGCTCGGCGGCGCGCTTGATCTGGCCGACCGGATACATGCGGCTCGAATCGCCATGCCAGCCGTCAAGCACATAGGTCACGTCGATATTGACGATATCGCCGTCACGCAGTGGCTTTTCATCCGGAATGCCGTGGCAGACCACATGGTTGATCGAGGTGCAGACGGATTTCGTATAACCGCGATAATTCAGCGTCGCCGGCAGCGCGCCGTGGTCGGCACCGAATTCGAAGACGAAACGGTCGATGGCGTCAGTCGTCACGCCGGGCTTGACGATCGCCGCCAGTTCATCGAGGCAACGCGCCGTCAGCTGGCACGCCTTGCGCATCCCGTCAAAATCCTCAGGCGTATAAAGGCGGATGACGCCGGTATTCTTGAGGGGTGCGGAGGCTGCGTCGATATAGGTAACCATCTTGGTGCTTTCTGTCTCTTTACGTCCCTGTTCATAAAACAGCCGGACGCCATTCGTCCATCTTAACCGTTCCGCTGACCGAAATTTGTGTCGGGGAGACCGCGCATTTCACCGCATAGGCCTCGACACCACGCGCCATTGCCCGCTGAAACGCCAGCGCGTAGACGGGATCGAGATCATCGCAGATGCGCATCCGCTCGCAATCGTCGCGCTGGATGAGATAGAGCATCACCGAGCGGTAACCGGCTTCCGCTGCGTCACCCAACTCCTCCAGGTGCTTGGCACCGCGTTTGGTGGCGGTATCGGGGAATTCTGCCAGACCCTTTTCACGCATGAAATGCACGTTCTTCACCTCAACATAGGCGTTAGGCCGGCCGGGTTCGGACAACAGAAAATCGATGCGGGAATTGCGGCCGTATTTCTGTTCGCGCCGGATCGTCGAATAGCCGCCAAGTTCAGGGATACGGCCGTTCAGGATCGCCTCTTCCGCCAGCCGGTTCGACATGCCGGTATTGATGCCGACCACGGTGCCATCGGCCTCGACCATTTCAAACATGTACCGGTATTTGCGGGTGGGGCTGTCGTGTTCGGATAGCCAGATGCGCGAGCCCGGTGTCGTCAGTCCGCGCATGGAGCCGGTATTGGGGCAGGAACCGGTGATCGCCGTGCCGTCGTCCAGAACGGCATCGAAGAGGAAACGCTTGTAGCGGGAAATCAGCGTGGCGGGAACGAGTGGGGGCGTGAAGAGCATGTGGCCTAGAAGATGTGAGGTGATGGAACTGGTCAGGAAAGGACGTAGGTTCCCGGCGCATCGCCGAGCACGGGCCGCTTGCCGTCTTCCGGCTTGCGCGCCTTTACCTTTTCAGCGTTCTGGCTTTCGATCCAGTTCTGCCAGTGCACCCACCATGAGCCTTTGCGGGCGGTGGCGGCAGCCTGCCATGCATCAAAGTCTCCAGCCGGTGACGGCCCCGTCCAATATTGGTATTTTTCAAGCTGCGGCGGATTGACTACGCCGGCAATGTGGCCGGAAGCGCCGAGCACAAATTCCACCGGTCCGCCGAACAGCGCGGCACCCGTGAAAACCGATTTCGCCGGCGCGATATGGTCGTCTCGGGTGGCGAGATCATAAACGGGGATCTTGATATCGCCGAGATTGATCCGCTTGCCGGCGACCCGCATCAGTCCGCGGGCGAGATTGTTCTCGAGGTAACAATTGCGCAGATAGAAGGAATGGCTGGCGGCCGTTACCCGTGTCGAATCGGAATTCCAGTAGAGCAGATCGAAGGGCAGGGGCTCGGTGCCGCGCAGGTAATTATCGACCATGTAGGGCCAGATGAGATCGGAAGCGCGCAGCATGTTGAAGACGGTGGCCATGATCGAGCCATCGAGATAACCGACCGCCTGCATGTGCCTGTCGAGCGCGGCAAGCTGCCCCTCATCGATGAAGACCTTGAGATCGCCGGCATGGATGAAATCTGTCTGGGCGGCCAGCAGCGTGGCGCTGCGGATGCGCTCATCGCCCTGCTGCGCATGCAATGCCAGTGCGGAGGATAAAAGTGTGCCGCCGACGCAATAACCGATGGCGTTGATTTCCTTCTCACCGGTCCGTTCCTCGATGGTGTCGAGGGCGAAATCGATACCTTCGCAGATGTAGTCGTCCCAGCCCTTGTCGGCGAGGCTGGCATCCGGGTTGATCCAGGAAACCATGAAGACGCTGTGGCCCTGTTCGAGGCACCAGCCGACGAAGGATTTTTGCGGATTGAGATCGAGAATGTAGAACTTGTTGATCCATGGCGGCACGATCAGCAGCGGCCGTTTGAAGGCGTTTTGCGTTGTCGGCGCATAATGGATGATTTCGCACAGCGGACTTTTCGCCACCACCTTGCCTGAGGTCACCGCGATATTCTGGCCGATGACGAATTTGCTGTAATCCGTCTGGCGCAGTTTCAGGTGGCCATTGCCGGCCGCGACATCTTCCGCCAGTTGCGCCATGCCCTTGACAAGATTGGCGCCGCTGGAAGCCACCGTCTCGCGAAAGACCTGCGGATTGGTGAAGACGAAATTGGCGGGCGAAAGCGCCTCGGTTACCTGCCGCATGTAAAACAGCGCCTTGGTGCGGGTATGTTCGTCCAGTCCTTCGGCTTCTGTCACCATCCGGTCGGCAAAGCCCACGGTCGTCTGATAGGCTTTCAGGAGAAAATCAAAAAACGGATTGGCCTGCCAGTCGGCATCGGCAAAACGTCGGTTGCGACGTTCCGCTGAGCCGGTCTCATTGGGTTTTTCCGAAGCCGAATCGGCATCGCCGGAAAACTGCGCCACGGATTTTGCCCAGAGATCGTAATAGCTGGAGAGCAGATGGGTCTGGGCTTCCAGTGAACGCTTCGGTTCGGCCATCCAATATTCCGCGACATCGGACAGCGTCTTGACGAGCTCGGTCATGGGGTCGGCGCTGTTTTCGGGGATTTCACCGCGTTCGCGCGGCGCCAGCCATTCGGAGGCGGCCTTGCCGAGATTTTCAAGCGCGCGGGCAATGTTGACCGCGAAGGCTTCAGGGTCGCGGATCAGGTAGGCTTCGGCGGATCCGGCGTCGAAACCGGGCGTTTTGCCGCCCTTTTTCTTCTGCCCGCCGTCAACACCCGCCATGCGCTGTCCTCCGCCAAATTTGTGTTTGCACATTCTGCATGAAAACGAATACAAGTTCCACCAGCAAGGGGAGGCCGCAAAGGGCCGAACCGCAGTCGAATTCGATATCGGCAGATATCCTTTACAGGCGGAACATGACGATGGGCAAGCACATGGGCACATGGGGAACATATGCGGAAAATACTGCGAGAATCGCCGTGCTTTCCCTGTCCGGCGTCCTGGTTGTTACCGGGCTCGCCGCCTGCAAGGCTCCCGAACCGATCGTGGCACCGGCCCATATGCGCCGCCCGACAGCCGAAATCGTCGGTCCGCGCCCCGTCAGCGACAATGCGGTGAGCCAGAAGCGCGACACGGGCACCTATCCGACCTTCTCGGCGCCCATGACGGCGGCCGGCACCCAGATGGGCGACGATGAGGCCTCCACCATGGAATCCAGCCTCTCGCGCCTTGGCGCGGCACGCCGCAACGGCCAGATTTCGGAAGCCGAATACAAGCGCCGGGTCGCCGAACTGCGGGCGCTTGGCGAAAACCAGAAGCCGGTTGCGACGCCTGCTGCTTCGCAGTGAGATCATACCGCGCGTTATGCGCGATATAACGGACCCACCCCAACATCCTTTAGTGACGAAACACGCCCTGAAACCAAGCCGGCCCATACGAGGCTTGAGATGGAGCGAGCGCATGCCACGTGTTTCTTCTCCCCGAGGGGGAGAAGTCCGCGGCAGCGGGATGAGGGGGCGAACTCTCCGAAATCCGGCAACGTTTCCCCCTCATCCGGCCCTTCGGGCCACCTTCTCCCCGGCGGGGAGAAGAAACAAGCGGCGATGCCGAGCCTGGGATGGTGGCACTTACCGCTAACGGGTCAGGCCGTCGCGGCATCATAACCCCTTCTTTACCCTGCCTTTGAACCATCCGCTTACCGAAGATTTTAAGCGGATGGATGCGGTTTGGCGCTTATGATGCAGCCATAACAAACAGGCCGCTGAAACAGCGGCATACAGGGTGAAACATCATGAAATGCATCGCCGCTTTGCTGGTTCTTGCCGGGTTTGCGCTCGCCCCCGCTCAGGCGCGGGCGCCGCACATCAATATTGGAGCACCCGCGCTTCAGGGTCGATGAAAATTGCGGATGCCGGTCAGTCGTTGCCGGCAGCTTCGTTCAAGACGTCGAGATCGGGCACCGTGATATGGCGGTTGTTCTCGATGCGGATAATGCCTTCCTTGCGCAGCTTGGTCATTTGCCGGCTCACCGTTTCGATGGTGAGGCCGAGAAAATCGGCGATGTCGGCGCGTGAAAGCGGCAGGTCGAAGGCGGATTTGTCGTCGTTTTCCGGGTCGATATGGGTGGCGATCATATAAAGGAAGCTGGCAACCTTCTCCTGCGCCGATTTACGGCCAAGCGTCAGCATCCAGTCGCGCGCCTCATCCAGTTCCTTCAGGGACTGGTTATGCAGCTTGCGCTCCATATCAGGGACTTCCGAGACCATACGGTCGACGATGCGGCGCGGGAAAAGGCAGATTTCGACATCCGTTGCCGCCTCCGCCGTCATCTTGCTTTCCGCCATGAACGGCCGGCCGAGAAAATCCGGTGCGAATTGCAGGCCGACGATCTGCTGGCGGCCATCCGACATCATTTTCGAAAGCTTCACCACGCCGTTGAGGATGTTGCCATAGGAGGTGACAAGTTCCCCCTGGCCGAGCAGCTCATTGCCGGCCTCCAGCTTTTTGCGGCTGGAGTAACGGTTGAGATCGCAGAGCTGCTGTGGCGTCAGCGTGCTGCAAAGACCGCCGTGACGCGCCTCGCAGGAGCGACAGACAACGGGCTCTTCCGAATTGTGGATGGTCTTCTGCAGCGTGTCCATAAGCCTTTTCCAATGCTGGCTTTTTCGGGACGATTGCGACCTTGGGTATCAAATCCGGTCTCTTTAAAGGCTTGCGCCGCGTAGCCGTCGTCCCCGCGTCTACTTTAGGAAGAACTTATGGCGCAATTTGATTGAAGTCAAAGTTGCAAACTGTCGCAGCCGCTACTGAAAGGGAGGAAATCGACATTTTCTTGATAAAAGGCAAAACCGGTGATGAATACCGAACTTCTTCGCAAATATTCTGGCGCCGTACCCCGTTACACGAGCTATCCGACCGCGCCGCATTTCCACGAGAGAATCGATAATGCGACCTATCGGCAATGGCTGGGCCAGCTCAACCACAGGAACCGGATATCGCTTTACCTGCACATTCCCTATTGCGACCGGTTGTGCTGGTTCTGTGCCTGTCACACCAAGCACACGCTGAAATACGAGCCGATTGCCGTTTATCTGGAAGCACTTAAGCAAGAGATCGAAGCGGTCGGCGCGCTTGTTTCCCCCGATGCGGTGGTGAGTGCCGTGCATTTCGGCGGTGGTTCTCCCACCATGCTGAAACCGGAGGATATGGTCAGTTTGATGGACTGTCTGAGGCGTCATTTCACCTTCGGGCTTGCGCCGGAAATCAGCGTGGAAATGGACCCCAACGATCTGGATGACAGCCGTTACGACGCCCTTGCCGCCGTAGGCATGTCGCGGGCAAGCCTTGGCGTGCAGGACTTCGATGACAAAGTGCAAAAAACCATCAACCGTATCCAGTCTTTCGAACAGACAAAATCCGTCGTCGATGCGGTGCGGGCGAGGGGCGTTCACTCGGTCAATTGCGACATTCTCTACGGCCTGCCGTTCCAGACCTGCGAGACGCTGAAGAAGACAGTCGATCAGATCGTCTCGCTCGATCCGGACCGGGTGGCGCTTTTCGGTTATGCCCATGTTCCGTGGATGAAAAAACACCAGTCGCTGATCCCCGAACACGCACTTCCGGATATTGCCGAGCGGTATCGCCAGATGACGATGGCGGGCGAGATGCTGCAAAAGGCGGGTTACAAAGCGATCGGCATCGATCATTTCGCCAAGCCGGCCGATAGCTTATGCCAGGCGGCCGAAGCGGGTGCGCTGCGGCGGAATTTCCAGGGCTATACCACCGATACGGCCGATGCGCTGATCGGGCTTGGCGCTTCTTCCATCGGCAGGCTGCCGCAGGGTTATGTGCAGAACATGGTGGCGACCGGAGAATATCAGCGGATGACGGGCGATGGCGGCCTTGCCATTGTCAAGGGAATAGAACTGTCGGAAGAGGACCATCTGCGATCGCATGTCATCGAGCGGCTGATGTGCGATTTCGCGCTCGATTTTTCGGATCTCGACCGGCGCTTCGGCAAGGCCAGCCATTCCGTGCGGACGCAGGCGCAGCATTTTGCCGCCGGCAACAGCGATGGCGTGGTGCGTATGGATGCCGATATTTTTGCGCTCACGGAGCTCGGAAGGCCCTTCGTGCGTAATATCGCGGCAATCTTCGACACTTATCTCGGCAATGGACGCGGCCGCCATTCGGTTGCTGTTTAGGCAACAGTTTTGGGGCAAATTTCAAAGTTACGTCACGAAACCATTGGCTTTTTTGTGCGACTTGCCTATGTGGTGCGTCAGACAGGATAATTCATACGAACGACAATAAGGATTATGGGCGTGACAGCTACATTCGACAAGGTTGCCGACATCATCGCCGAAACCAGCGAAATCGACCGCGAAACCATTACGCCGGAAAGCCACACGATCGACGATCTGGGCATCGACAGCCTCGACTTTCTGGATATCGTTTTCGCTATCGACAAGGAATTCGGCATTAAGATTCCGCTCGAGCAGTGGACGCAGGAAGTCAACGAAGGCAAGGTTTCCACCGAAGAATACTTCGTGCTGAAGAACCTCTGCGCCAAGATCGACGAACTGCGCGCAGCCAAGGGCTGAGATGATGATGCCCGCTTCAGGCGGGCATTTCTCTTTCTGGACCCGGCCTTTCATTGGACGGGTCGCAACCGACCAGAGACGGGCCGGACGGATGTTGCTTGAATATTTTCAGATGATCGACAAGGTCGATGCCGTGGATATGGCGACGCGCACGTTGAAGGCGCAGTCCGTCGTTCCCGACAAGAGCCCGGTTTTCGAAGGCCACTTTCCCGGCATGCCGCTGGTTCCGGGTGTCCTCCTGATCGAGACCATGGCGCAGGCTTCCGGCATGCTGGTTCTGGCATTCAGCGATTTTGCCTCCATGCCGTTCCTGATGTCGGTCGATGGCGCCAAGATGCGCACCTTCGTTGAGCCGGGCGCGGTTCTCGATATCGAGGCCGTGCTGGAGCATGACGGTTCGGGCTTTGCGGTCACCAAGGCTAAGATTACCAGCGATGGCAAGAAGGTCTGCGATGCGCAGCTGAAACTGCGCACCATGCCGTTCAGTGAAATTCCGCTCGGTCCCATCGTCAAGAAGCGGGCCGAAGAAGTTGGCCTGATGGCGGCCATTGCCGCGGATGCGCAGAAATAAGCGCTTCCGCCCGTTTCGAAAGAGGGCGTTTTTCCCGTCGGCCCGGTTTCGATGCATGAAAATCGTGGGCTGGCGATGGCCGAACGGGCCTTCACCATTGCCAATCCGCACCGCGCGCTTTATTCCGCAACGCATGAAGTGGTTGTTCGCAACCGCTGTTGGATAGCCGTGACCGTTTCGGCGGGGCCGGCTGCAAAGGATGACAGACGATGAAATCTGACAATGATGTGGTGATAACAGGGGTCGGCATCGTGACCTGTCACGGCGTCGGCAGCCAGGCGCACGTGGCGCTTCTTTCTGGAGCAGCCGCGCCGGCGACGATTGTCGAGACCGAAAAATTCAAACCCTATCCGGTCCATCCCATGCCTGAGATCGACTGGTCCGCGCAGATCGCCAAGCGCGGTGACCAACGCCAGATGGAAAACTGGCAGCGGCTCGGCGTGTTCGCCGCTGGCCTCGCGCTCGATGATGCCGGGCTGAAGGAAAATGCCGAGGCCTGCGCCACCATGGACATGATCGTTGCGGCCGGTGGCGGCGAGCGCGACATCAATGTCGATACGCTGATTGTCGATGAAGCGCTGAAGCGCAACGACCGCGAAGTGCTGCTCAATGAGAAGTTGACCACGGAGCTGCGCCCGACGCTGTTTCTCGCCCAGCTTTCCAATCTGATGGCCGGCAACATCTCCATCGTGCACAAGGTCACCGGTTCGTCCCGCACGTTCATGGGCGAGGAAGCGGCAGGTATCTCCGCCGTCGAAACCGCCTTTCACCGCATTCGTTCCGGCGAATCGAGCCATGCGCTGGTTGGCGGCGCCTTTTCGGCTGAACGTCCCGACATGATCCTGCTGTTCGAGGCGATCGGCGCGCATGCGCAGGGTGGCTGGCAGCCGTTGTGGTCGCGTGGCGGCCAGGATGGCGGCGGCATGATTTCCGGTTCGCTCGGCGCATTCCTCGTGCTGGAATCACGCAAGCACGCCAGCGAGCGCGGCGCGCGCATCTATGCCCGCATTGACGCCATAGAGGGCGACCGCGGCAGCCGCGATGACGGCCGCATGGAGAAGCGCATGGAGCGGCTGCTTGCGCCTGCAAAGGACAGCGCTGCGACCGTCGTGTTTTCCGGCGCAAGCGGTTATGACGAGGTGACCCGGCGCGAGAAGGATGTTCTCGAAAAGGCGCTGCCAAAGGCCGTCATTCGCGGTTTTGGCGGTATCACCGGCCATGGACTTGAAGCGCAGTTTCCGCTCGGACTGGCTCTGGCGGCGCTGACGCTTGAAAGCGGCGCGAAGGTTCCTGCCTTCGACGCGGCTGCGGAAAAGCAGATGGGCGAGGCGGCTAGTGAAGCCGTCGTCACCACTGTCGGCCATGTGCGCGGCGAAGGTGTCGCCGTTCTGTCCCGCGACGTTTGAGGAGAATAGACCATGACTTCCAATTTCAAGGATCATCTCGGTCGCCCGATCGTCGCCGTGACCGGCATGGGTATCATCACCTCGCTGGGACAGGGGCTTGCCGATAACTGGGCGGCGCTGACATCTGGCAAGTCGGGCATCCACAAGATCACCCGTTTCCCGACTGAGGGGCTTTCCACCCGCATCAGCGGCACGGTGGATTTCATCGATATCCCGGTTCCGAACTCCGTCGAGCGCTCCTATGCCTTCGCCCGCGAAACCACCATCGAGGCTCTGGCGCAGGCCGGTATATCCGGTGATTTCGATGGGCCGCTGTTTCTCGCAGCACCGCCGATCGAGCCGGAATGGAGCGCCCGTTTCGAGCTTGCCGACCGTTCGCCGCCGGCCGCACAGCCGGGCGACGCCTATGAGCGGTTCATGACGGCGTTGCGCCAGCGTCCCGATCCGGCGTTCCAGGAAGCAGCGCTTTTCGGTGCGATTTCCGAGCGTCTTTCCGACCGCTTTGGCACACGCGGCCTGCCGGTCACGCTGTCTACTGCCTGTGCTTCGGGTGCGACTGCGATCCAGCTCGGCGTCGAAGCTATACGCCAGGGCCGCACCGAGCGGGCACTGACGGTTGCGACCGACGGTTCGGTCAGCGCCGAGGCACTGATCCGCTTCTCGCTTCTCTCCGCGCTTTCGACCCAGAATGATCCGCCGGAAAAGGCCTCCAAGCCGTTCAGCAAGGATCGTGACGGTTTCGTGATCGCTGAAGGTGCCGCAACGCTGGTGCTGGAATCGCTCGAAGCCGCGGTTGCACGTGGCGCCAAGGTCCTCGGCATCATCAAGGGTGCCGGTGAAAAAGCCGACAGCTTCCACCGCACGCGGTCTTCGCCCGATGGCGGCCCGGCGATTGCGACGATCCGTGCGGCACTGGCCGATGCGGGCGTGGCCGAAAGCGATATCGGCTATATCAACGCTCACGGCACCTCGACGCCTGAGAACGACAAGATGGAATATGGCTCGATGCTCGCCGTCTTCGGCGAAGGCCTGAAGAATATTCCGCTGTCTTCCAACAAGTCGATGATCGGCCATACCCTGACCGCAGCAGGGGCCGTAGAAGCAGTATTCTCGCTGCAGACGATGCTGACCGGCACGCTGCCGCCGACGATCAACTACAACAATCCCGATCCGACCATTTCGCTCGACGTGGTGCCGAATGTGAAGCGGGATGCCGAGGTGAGCGCGGTTCTGTCCAACTCCTTCGGATTTGGCGGACAGAATGCAAGCCTTGTCATGACGCGGGAACCGGCTTAACCGGTTCCGCCACAAACAGAAGCGTTTCCGGGCCTGAACAGAACTCTGGAAACGCTCTCGCTTCTTTGATTACGCATTCCGGCCGCAAAACCGTTACAGAGGTTTGCTGGAATAGCCCTTTAGATAAACGCCCTCGGGCGAAGGACTGAAATATGCGCGCTCTTCAACTCGTGGACGACCGGAAGCTCGAAAAAGTGGACCTGCCTGAACCGGATGCTCCGGGCCCGGGTGAGGTGACGCTGCGCGTCAAGGCCGTGGCGCTCAACCACATCGACGTGTGGGGCTGGCGCGGCATGGCTTTCGCCAAGCGCAAGATGCCGCTCACCATTGGTGCCGAGGCGTCCGGCGTGGTGGAAGCCATCGGCCCGGGCGTTTCGAATGTGCTGCCGGGTCAGCTCGTCGCGGTTTATGGCGCGCGCACCTGCGGGTTGTGCAAGCCCTGCCGCGAAGGCCGTGACAATCTGTGCGAACACGTTCAGGGCGTACACGGTTTCCATCTCGACGGTTTTGCGCAGGAAAAGATCAATATTCCCGCCCGCCAGCTCGTGCCGGCACCGCATGGCATTGACGCCGTCGCTGCGGCACTTGCGCCGGTGACCTTCGGCACGGTCGAGCACATGCTGTTCGACAATGCCAAGCTTGAGCCGGGCGAAACAATCCTTGTTCATGCCGGCGGTTCCGGCATCGGCACGGCGGCGATCCAGCTTGCCAAGAAGATGGGCTGCACCGTCATCACGACAGTCGGCTCCGATGACAAGATCGAGCGGGCAAAGGCGCTCGGCGCCGATCACGTCATCAATTATCGTACCGACCGTTTCGAAGGCGTCGTGCGCAAGCTGACGAAAAAGAAGGGTGTCGACGTGGTGTTCGAACATGTCGGCAAGGACACGTTCGTGGCCTCGATGTTCTCGCTGAAGCGCGGCGGCCGCCTCGTCACCTGCGGCTCCACCTCTGGCGTGTCCACCGACATCAACCTGATGATGCTGTTCCAGCAACAGCTGAAGCTGCTCGGCTCCTTCGGCTGCCGCATGGAAAACATGGCCAATGCCATGCAGAAGATGGCGCGCGGCATCGTTCATCCCGTCATCGACACGGAAGTGACCTTCGATGATATCGATCGGGCACTGGAGCGCATGGAAACGCGCCAGGTGTTCGGCAAGATCGTTCTGCGGATGGACTGACCAACGTGAAGCTGTTCCTGACGCGGATCGTCCTGAAACTGGACCACTTCCGGCAGTGGCTGATTGCGACATTCGCCTTCGGCCTTCTCAACCTGCTGAAGCTTTTCCCTGCCGATGCGGGCATTCGCGCCGCCGACCGGCTGGCGCGCTTCGTGGGGCCGAAAACCGGCCGCCACAAGCTGATGCTCTACAATCTGGCCCGTGCCTTTCCGGAAAAATCCGAGGAGGAGCGGCTGGCGATCGCCATGGACAGCTGGGCCAATATGGGCCGGCTTGCGGCGGAATATGTGTTTCTCGACCGGCTGTTCGATTTCGATCCGGAGAAGAACGAGCCCGGACGCATTCGGGTCGAAGGCATTCCGACATTCCTTGAGCTGCGCGACAATCCGCGACCCTTCATCGTCTTTACCGCCCATAGCGGTAATTTCGAGTTGCTGCCGGTGGCGAGTTCTGCCTTTGGTCTTGACGTGACGGTGCTGTTCCGTCCGCCCAACAATCCTTATGTCGCCGACAAGGTGTTCAATTTCCGCAAGGAGCGCATGGGCAATCTCGTGCCGTCGCATGCCGGCTCGTCCTTCGCGCTGGCGCGGCAGCTGGAAAGGGGCGGCGGTGTCGGCGTTCTTGTTGACCAGAAGTTCAGCAAGGGGCTGACGACCAGGTTCTTCGGTCTTGAGGTTCGCACCAATCCGCTGCTGGCCAAACTTGTGCGGCAGTTCAACTGCGATGTTTATCCCGCCCGCTGCGTGCGTCTGCCGGATAATCGTTACCGGCTGGAGATCGAACCGAAGGTCGAGATTCCACGCGATGAAAAAGGTAATGTCGACATTCAGGCGACGGCGCAGCTTTTGAACGACAAGGTGGAAAGCTGGGTGCGCGAATATCCCGGACAATGGTTGTGGTATCACGACCGCTGGGACGTAAAGCACCAGATCTGAGGTATTTGCCGCCGGGTTCGATTGCGCCTGATTTTTACAAAATCAGGCTGCGAATTTGTGCGTTTTGATATTTTTTCATATTAGTGGAACCTCATTTCTCGTTCATGGATTATCGAAATTGAAAAAATAGCGGCGGCTGTGATATTTTGAACAATAATCCCTGCGGCGTTTCTGTGTTTCGTTACGTCATTTTTAAGCGCGCAGACGTTATGATTGAGGGATATAGGGTCTATCCTTTTGGATTGGGAGCGGGGTGTTTGCCCGTTCAGGGAGAGTTGGGTTGAAAGATTTGATTGAGCTGTTCTGGCTGCGTTACACGGAACTGCAATCTGCCGTTGGTAAGAACGAGACCGACAAGATTGCGGTACTGGAGCGTGAACTGGAGCAGCTGCTCGACCGGGTCATCGGGCGTCAGACCGGCAGTTCCGAGGATATTCGCGAGCAGTTCCGTTTCGCCATCGATCTCCTCAACCATGAGGCGGAAGACCTCGGTTGCGTGCAGCGCAATTCCGAGCTTTTGCGAACGCTTGTCGATCGTTATGTCGGCATGCCGCTCAAGGCGAAAGTCATCGGCGACGAGGACCAGGACAGTCTGGAGTGGCATCACCGCCATCTGATCCTCGACGAGGATATGCTGAACGACCTCGACGAACCCGTGATGGTGGTTTCGCCCGGCTACCGCGTGTCCTTCGCGAACGGGCTGGATGCGTTTCCGCACAACAGGCCGGACGGGCTTATGGGGTGCCATATCGCCGAGCTCGTCGGGGTGCACCGTTTCCAGAACGACCTGCGGGAACGGCTCGACAATTGTTTCAAGGGCGGTACCTCGAAATATACCTATGCCGAAGATCACGACGGACAGACGATCGTGAAGTCGCTTGAAATGTCACCGTGCTACTCCTCCAGCTACAAGCTTGTCGGCGCCATGGTGGTCATCAGGGAAATCGCCGATCGCAGGCGCGGTCGCGCCACCGGGTGAACCAGCGGATAATTTTATCCGCGTTTCCGTGTTCAACGGAGCGTTTCGCCTGAGGCTTACGTCGGGAAGATGGTTTCCCAGATCGTGGCGATGGACCAGGCGGATGATGCATCGACAAGAAGCTTCGTTGCCATTGCCAGACACGAAAGCACCAGAAGCGGGCGGATGATCTTCGCGCCGTTTTTCATCGCGAAACGTGAGCCGATCTGCGCGCCGACGAATTGGCCGAGACCCATGGCGAGCCCGAGTTTCCACAGAACCGCGCCGCCAATGGCGAAGACGATGAAACCGCCGAAATTCGAGCCGAGGTTCAGAAGTTTGGTATGAGCGGTTGCCTTCAACATGCCGAAGCCGGCAAGCGCCACGAAGGCCAGCATGTAAAACGAACCCGCGCCGGGACCGAAAACCCCGTCATAAAAGCCCACCAGCGGCGCGACCGTAAGGCCGAAGACGAAGGGGGTGATGCGACGATGGCTGTCGATATCGCTGAGCTGCGGTTTAAAAGCGAAATAAAGCGCGATGGCGATCAGCAGGAACGGCATGATGGTGCGCAGCAGATCGGCCGGCACGAACGCGGCGGTAACGGCCCCCAGCATTCCGCCGGCCATGGCCATCAACCCCATCGGTAATTGCTCTTTCAGATTGACGTGGCCGCGTCTGGCGTAAGCGAGGGTGGCGGAGGCCGAACCGAACTGCGCCTGCAGCTTGTTGGTGCCAAGCGTGTCGAGCGGCGCAATACCCATGATCAGCATGGCCGGAATGGTGATGAGCCCACCGCCACCGGCAATGGAATCGATAAATCCGGCAAAGATGGCGACGCAGAAAAGAACGACGAAAACGTTGAGAGCGATGTCTTGCACTTGGGATGTCCGGGCAGGCGGAAGGGAGAGAGCCCCTTCTTTCACCGAAAACAACGCCGCGCAATATTTTTCTCTCCGATCTGCGACGGGCAGGGGGATTGCGGTGTTGCCGCTTATGGGTATGTTTCCGTGGCGCGTCGGCAATAGGGGCCGATGACGCTCAGGACATACGGATGAGGGCATTATGCATAAAGTGATTTTCGATACGGATCCCGGTGTAGATGACGCCATGGCGCTGCTGTTCCTGCATCGCCATCCCGATATCGATCTGATCGGCGTCACCACGGTTTTCGGTAATGCCCCCATCGATATTACCACACGCAATGCGCTGTTCCTGAAGCGGGAATGGCAGATGACAGCGCCGGTTGCGAAAGGTGCTGGCGTAACGTTCGATCCCGCCCGCAAGGAAGGCCACTGGCCGACCTTCATCCATGGAGAAAACGGTCTCGGCGATATCGACATTCCAGAGACCATTGATCTGCCGCTCGATCCGCGCCCGGCACATCGTTTCATCATCGAGACGGTCAAGGCCAATCCGGGTGAGGTGACGCTGATCGCCGTCGGCCGCATGACCAATCTGGCGCTTGCGCTGCGCGAGGAGCCGGATTTTGCGGCGCTGGTGAAGGACGTCATCGTCATGGGCGGCGCTTTCGACATGAACGGCAATGTGTCGCCGGCGGCCGAGGCCAATATTCACGGTGACCCGGAGGCGGCCGATCTCGTCTTCACGGCACCCTGGCGCGTTGTCGTCGTCGGTCTCGACGTAACGACGAAAACGGTAATGACCAGCGCCTTCATGGCTGAGATGGCAAAGGCCGGCGGAAAGCCGGTGCAGCTCTTGTCCGACCTGTCGCAATTCTACATCGATTTCTACAAAACCCGCACCGGCGACGGCATGGTGGTGCATGACAGCTGCGCCTGCGTCTATCTTGTCGCGCCAGAGCTGTTCGAAACCCGCAGCGGCCCGGTGCGCGTCGTCTGCGGTGGTCTTGCTGACGGCCAGACCATTCAGAAGCCTGACGGACGTGCCTTCCCGCCGGGGGACTGGGACGGGCATCCAAGCCAGCTTGTGTGCACGGATACCAAGCCGGAGCGCGTGCTTTCGGTCATCCACGCGGCAATTGTGATGGGTGAGCGCGGCTGAACGACAGGAATGGCCGTTCTTGAGCATGGCTTGCCTTGCATTTTCCAAGAATCTGGCGTTATGCAAGTTCCTTGATCCTATTGCGCGATCCGCCTTGCCAAAGGGGCCGAAAAGGCTGTGCCGAAGCACAGGCGGATGACCGCGGTGGCGTGTGAGCCGAGAAAAGCCTTGTAGGTTTTCCCGTGCTTTGCGCTACAATGAATAACGCCTGCCGGATCGGTTCGTGTCGGCGGCGTTTAAAAACAAAAAACGAACCTTCGTTATGGGCCGGCAGAACCGGTCCATTCCCATGAGGAAAGTGATGGAAGAGTTTCACAAGGTCCGGCGTCTGCCGCAATACGTCTTCGAACAGGTCAACCGTTTGAAAGCGAGCGCGCGAGCGGCCGGGGCCGATATCATCGATCTCGGCATGGGCAACCCCGACCTTCCGACCCCCAAGGCGATCGTCGACAAGCTTTGCGAAGTCGTTCAGGACCCGCGCACCCATCGTTATTCCTCGTCCAAGGGCATTCCCGGCCTTCGCCGCGCGCAGGCCGCCTATTATGCCCGCCGTTTCGGCGTGAAGCTGAACCCCGATACCCAGGTTGTCGCCACGCTCGGCTCCAAGGAAGGCTTCGCCAATATGGCGCAGGCCATCACCGCACCGGGTGACGTGATCCTGTGTCCGAACCCTACCTATCCGATCCATGCCTTCGGCTTCCTGATGGCGGGCGGCGTTATCCGCTCGATGAATGTCGAGCCGGATGAGAGCTTCTTCGGGCCACTGGAGCGTGCGGTGCGCCACTCCATTCCCAAGCCGCTGGCGCTGATCATCAACTACCCGTCGAACCCGACGGCACATGTGGCTTCGCTGGATTTCTACAAGGACGTCATCGCCTTTGCGAAGAAACACGAGATCATCGTGCTCTCCGACCTTGCCTATTCGGAAATCTATTTCGACGACAACAATCCGCCGCCTTCGGTTCTGGAAGTTCCCGGTGCAATCGATCTCGCGGTGGAATTCACTTCCATGTCGAAGACCTTCTCCATGCCCGGCTGGCGCATGGGCTTTGCCGTTGGCAACGAGCGGCTGATCGCGGCCCTGACCCGCGTGAAGTCCTATCTCGATTACGGCGCCTTCACGCCGATCCAGGTTGCGGCCACCCATGCCCTCAACGGCGACGGTTCCGACATCGCCGAAGTGCGCAGCGTTTATCGCCGCCGCCGCGATGTCATGGTCGACACCTTCGGCAAGGCCGGTTTCGAGGTTCCGCCGCCGGCGGCGACGATGTTCGCCTGGGCGAAAATCCCGGAAAAGTTCCGCCATCTCGGCAGCCTGGAATTCTCCAAGCTTCTGGTCGAGAAGGCTGATATCGCCGTTGCTCCCGGCATCGGCTTTGGCGAGATGGGCGATGATTACGTCCGTCTCGCGCTCGTGGAAAACGAGCATCGAATTCGTCAGGCAGCGCGCAATCTGAAGCGTTTCCTGTCGAGCGCAGACGAAACGATGCACAATGTCGTTTCGCTTAACGCCCACAGATAAGGGCAACCGAAGGCGGCCGGGCCTCGGCCGCCACCATCATCAGCAAATCAGGAACATACCCATGGCAGATTCATTGAGAATCGGCATAGCGGGGCTCGGCACTGTCGGCGCTTCGCTCGTGCGCATCCTCCAGCAGAGAAGCAACGAACTTGCGATTACCTGCGGACGTGCGATTGAGATTATTGCGGTGAGCGCGCGCGACCGTTCGCGCGACCGCGGCATCGATCTCAAGGGTATTACCTGGTTCGACACGCCGGAGCAGCTGGCGAGCGAAGCCGATATCGACGTGTTCGTCGAACTGGTCGGTGGCGCTTCCGGCCAGGCGGAAAATGCAGTGCGAGCCGCACTTGCACGTGGTCTCCATGTGGTGACAGCCAACAAGGCACTGCTGGCCAAGCATGGCGTGGAACTTGCGACGATTGCCGAAGACAAGGGCGCGCTTCTCAATTTCGAAGCGGCCGTGGCCGGCGGTATTCCCGTCATCAAGGCGCTGCGCGAGTCTCTCACCGGCAACCATGTGTCGCGCATCTACGGCATCATGAACGGCACCTGCAACTACATCCTCACCAAGATGGAGAAGGAAGGGCTGTCCTTCGAGGCCTGTCTGAAGGAAGCGCAGCGGCTCGGTTACGCCGAAGCCGATCCGGCTTTCGATATCGAGGGCAATGACACCGCTCACAAGCTCGCGATTTTGACGACGCTTGCCTTCGGCAACAAGATTTCGGCCGATGACATCTATCTCGAAGGCATCACCAATATTTCGAGCGAGGATATTCAGGCGGCCGCCGAACTCGGTTATCGCATCAAGCTTCTCGGCGTGGCGCAGGTGACCGAATCCGGTATCGAACAGCGCGTGCATCCAACCATGGTGCCGCTCGATTCCGTCATCGCGCAGGTCGATGGCGTCACCAATGCGGTGGCGATCGAATCCGATATTCTCGGTGAGCTGCTGATGGTCGGTCCGGGTGCCGGCGGCAACGCCACGGCGTCGGCCGTGCTGGGTGACATCGCCGATATTGCCAAGAGCCGCCCCGGCGCCCAGCAGGTGCCGGTTCTCGGCCGTCCGGCAAAATCGCTGGCCGATTATCGCCGCGCCAAGATGAAGAGCCATGAGGGCGGTTATTTCATCCGCCTGACGGTGAAGGATCAGGCCGGTGTCTTCGCCTCCATCGCCGGCCGTATGGCTGACAATAACATCTCGCTGGAATCCATCGTGCAGCGCCAGCGCGTGCATGTGGAAGGCGCGCCGCAGACAATCATCCTCGTGACCCATGCGACGATGGAAGATGCGATCCGCAAGGCCGTGAAGGCGATCAAGAACGAGAAATATCTGGTCAGCGAACCGCAGGTCATCCGCATCGAGCGGACCTGAGACAATCCACGATTTTTCTGAAATTGAGGACCGCGCCTCCACATGGAAGCGCGGTCTTTTTTGTCATGGGGAGACCTTGGTGTTGGTGTAAGAAACGCCCCCGAAACACCGGCTTTCAGCCGTCATAAAATTTTAGAAAACGGCTGCGGAACCGCTGGAATGCGACACGATTCGGCCCTATGGTTAATCCTGTTCACCAAGCGAGGGAGGCGTGGCCGTGACATCGATCATCCTGTTCAAGGACAATAAGCGTGCAGACGTTCCGGTCGCCCATCATCGGGCACGGCCTCACACTGCCAACGACAATATTCGCAGCATGGAATTCGATATGGCCGAACACGAGCGCAACTGGTGTTCGCTTGCCGTGTTCTCGCTGCTGCTGCTGGTCGGTGCGGTATCGATCGTCAGCCCGTTTTTCTCGATATTTGCAGTGTGAAAGCCGGAACAGGCGTTTTTGCTTGAAAAACGCGCCATCGCCATTTAGCCCGTTCTAAGCATTAAAGCGCCGATATACGCGCATGACAGGACGAATGGACAGGATGGTAATGATGGAGCCGGCCGACACCGTGGCCCGCGCATTTTTGAGCGTGGAGCGGTCGGCGACAGAGCAGCGCTGGGTATCACGGCTGGATCAGGCCGGACAGAACCGCGCGCTGGCCATGTCCCAGATCCATGCCATTCCCGAGCTGATTGCCCGCGTGCTGGCCGGGCGCGGAGTAGGCGTGGATGACGCGCTGGCTTTTCTCGATCCGACCATCCGTTCGCTGATGCCCGATCCGCATATGTTGACCGATTGCGAGAAGGCGGCCGGGCGGCTGGTGCGCGCCATCGAGACCGGCGAGAAGGTGGCGATCTTCGGCGACTATGATGTCGACGGGGCTGCCTCTTCCGCCTTGATGTACCGGTTTTTCGCGCATTTCGGGCTGACACCGGAGATCTATATTCCTGACCGTATTTTCGAAGGTTACGGGCCGAACCCGGCGGCGATGCAGCAGCTAGCCGCCAATGGCGCGACCCTGATCGTGACGGTCGATTGCGGTTCCACCAGCCATGAATCGCTGCAGGCGGCCAGGGATGCGGGAACCGATGTGGTCGTCATCGATCACCATCAGGTGGGTTCGGAACTGCCGCCGGCTGTCGCACTGGTCAATCCCAACCGGGAAGACGATCTGTCAGGGCAGGGGCATCTGTGTGCCGCCGGCGTGGTGTTTCTCGTGCTGGTCGCCACGCTGCGGCTGCTGAAGGACCGACGCAACCGGCAGGCCTTCACGCTCGATCTGCTGTCGCTGCTCGATATCGTCGCCCTTGCAACGGTATGCGATGTGGTACCGCTGAAGGGGCTGAACCGCGCCTATGTGGTGAAGGGGCTGATCGCCGCGCGCCATATGAACAATGCTGGCCTCACCGCCCTGTTCAAGAAGGCTGGATTGGGCGGACCTGTCACGCCCTATCATTTCGGTTTCCTGATCGGGCCGCGCATCAATGCCGGCGGCCGTATCGGCGATGCCGCTCTCGGCAGTCGTCTGCTGACCATAGAGGATCCTTCGCAGGCAGAAGTGATCGCGGAACGGCTGGATGAGCTGAACCGTGAGCGGCAGGCGATGGAAGCGGTGATGCTGGCAGAAGCCGAGGCGGAAGCGCTGTTTGAATATGGTGATGGGTCTGGCGCCGGTGTCATCGTTACTGCCCGGGAAAACTGGCATCCGGGTATTGTTGGCCTGCTTGCATCGCGGCTGAAGGATCGTTTCCGTCGTCCGGCCTTTGCCATCGCTTTCGATCCTTCCGGCAAGGGCACCGGTTCTGGCCGTTCGATCAATGGTTTCGATATGGGCCGCATGGTGCGCGCCGCCGTGGATGCGGGTTTGCTGGTCAAGGGTGGCGGTCACGCCATGGCAGCCGGGTTGACGGTGGAGCGTGCCAATCTCGGCAAGCTCAGGACGTTCTTTGAAGAAGCGGCCGTCAAGACGGTGAGCGAACTGGTGGAAAGCAGCGTGCTGAAGATCGACGGCGCCATAGGCGCGTCGGGCGCGACGTTGCAGCTTGTCGACCAGCTGGAGCAGGCCGGTCCTTATGGATCAGGTCACTCACAGCCGATCTTTGCCGTCCCGGCCCATCGCCTGCGCGATGTGCGTCTCGTCGGCACCGCCCATGTGAAGATCACGCTCGAGGCCATGGACGGCTCGCGGCTGGAGGGCATCGCATTCCGGGCCGCAGAAGCGCCTCTGGGGCAGATGCTGCTGAATGCGCGCGGCAGGTCCATCCATGTTGCAGGCACCGTGGGTGCCGATCTCTGGCAGGGCCAGAGGCGTGTGCAGCTGCGCGTTCTGGATGCGGCTTTCGCGCCCTGACGGGGTTGCCAATCTGTCTGAATTTTCGGGGAACAGCTGGTAGACGAGCCATAAACGGCAATCGTCACCACATTCACGTGCTACGTGAAGTTTCTTATGCAGAGTGCTGATTTTCAAGGAGAAGCAAGTGGCACGCCCTAGGGGAGTCGAACCCCTCTTTTCAGAATGAAAATCTGACGTCCTAACCGATAGACGAAGGGCGCGTGCGCTTGTGGTGTGGCGCCCTTATAGTCAGGCTCCCGTTGGTCCGCAAGCGGAAAAATTGATTTTTTTCGCTTCGGGACGAGATTTTTTGAGGAAATCCGAAGGGCTGTGGAAAACCATGCATGATCTGGCCAAAGCCTTGAAATATCGCCCCTATCACCTGGCGGGAGTATTGCCAGTTTGCCTCGTGAGAGGTCGGGCACGCCGTTTTAATCCCTTAGCTGGCATCTCTGCTGGGAGAATCGGAAAGGCGCTGTCATCGGATCAAGGGGGAAAGGCAAGCCGGTCGATCTGCCCGTTGGCGTTTCCCCCGGCTTGCCTTCCATCGGGGGGACAGCATTCTAACGTGCCGATCGGGAATCGGTTCCGACGCATCGGTTGCCCACGGCAAATTCGCGGGCATGAAGGATATCTGTGTATTTTTTTTTGAGGGTAACACGAAGGCAAGTGGCACGCCCTAGGGGAGTCGAACCCCTCTTTTCAGAATGAAAATCTGACGTCCTAACCGATAGACGAAGGGCGCGTGCGCTTGTGGTGTGGCGCCCTTATAGTCAGGCTCCCGAAGGTCTGCAAGCGGAAAAATGCATGATTTGACAAAAAAATGACATGGGGGGCCAGAAGGCTTGGAAAACAAGGATTCTTGTTTCGTAACAAATGGTTAAAGCGTCTGAGTATTGCTGCTTTCGAGGCCTTTCGCTCGGGAGGCAGGCCGCGAGATGACGACTCAGCGCGGTTGTTAGCTGGATTGGAACCCTACCGTGACGCAGTCATGAGGGAGAACATGTTTACCGTCAGCCTCGCCCTTGAGGCGAGGATGACGGTGTGTGTGGCGTATTGTCCCTGCAACAGAAAACGGGGCCGAAACGGCCCCGTTGAATGATGCGTTGATGGTAAAAGGTCTCAGTGCAAAATCTGGCTGAGGAACAGACGTGTACGTTCGTGCTGCGGATTGTCGAAGAATTCGGCGGGCGAATTCTGTTCGACGATCTGGCCCTGATCCATGAAGATGACGCGGTTGGCGACCTGGCGGGCGAAACCCATTTCGTGGGTCACGCACAGCATCGTCATGCCGTCTTCGGCAAGGCCGACCATGGTGTCGAGCACTTCTTTCACCATTTCCGGGTCGAGCGCCGAGGTCGGCTCGTCGAACAGCATGATCTTCGGCTTCATGCACAGCGAGCGGGCAATCGCCACGCGCTGCTGCTGGCCGCCGGAAAGCTGGCCCGGGTATTTGTGGGCCTGCTCGGGGATCTTGACGCGCTTCAGATAGTGCATCGCCACTTCTTCCGCTTCCTTCTTGGGCATCTTGCGAACCCAGATCGGCGCCAGCGTGCAGTTTTCGAGGATGGTCAGATGCGGGAAGAGGTTGAAGTGCTGGAACACCATGCCAACTTCACGACGGACTTCATCGATCTTCTTCAGGTCGTTGGTCAGTTCGATGCCATCCACCTGGATAGAGCCCGACTGGTGTTCTTCCAGCCGGTTGATGCAGCGGATCATGGTCGATTTTCCCGATCCCGAAGGACCGGCGATGACGATGCGCTCGCCCTTCATCACTTTCAGGTTGATGTCGCGCAGCACGTGGAAATCGCCATACCACTTGTTCATGCCGGTGATTTCGATTGCCACGTCCGTTGTCGAGACGGCCAGTTTTTTTGCTTGGTTTTCTGCCATTTTGAGCGTCCCTTATCGTTTATGCCCGGTGTCGAGGTGCCGTTCCATGAACAGCGAATAACGCGACATGCCGAAGCAGAATATCCAGAATACGAAGCCTGCGAAAATATATCCAGTCATGGCGGTGACGGGTGTAGCCCAGTTCGCATCCGATTGGTTGAGTGTGACAATGCCGAGCAGGTCGAACATGCCGATGATCGAGACCAGCGACGTGTCCTTGAACAGCCCGATGAAGGTGTTGACGATGCCCGGAATGACCAGCTTCAGCGCCTGCGGCAGCACGATCAGCCGCGTTTTCTGCCAGTAATTCAACCCGAGCGAATCCGCCCCTTCATATTGTCCCTTCGGAATGGCCTGCAGGCCGCCGCGGATCACCTCCGCCATATAGGCCGAGGAGAACAGCGAGACACCGACCAGTGCGCGCAGGAATTTGTCGAAGGTCCAGCCGTCAGGCAGGAACAGCGGCAGCATGATGCTGGCGAAGAACAGCACGGTGATCAGCGGAATGCCTCTGATGACTTCGATGAAGAGCACGCAGAGCATCTTGATGACCGGCATGTTCGACCGGCGGCCGAGCGCCAGAAGAATGCCGAAGGGCAGGGATACCGTTATTCCAAAGAATGACAGGATCAACGTGACCATCAGGCCGCCCCAGAGCTGCGTTTCCACCTTCGGCAGGCCGAAGACGCCGCCGATGAGCAGGAAAAACGCAATGAAGGGCAGGATGATGAACAGCACCAGAGCGTTGAGGCGCTTGAACGGCGCTTTCGGGATGAGCATCGGTATCAGCAGGATGGCGAACGTCACCATCACGAGGATAGGACGCCAGCGTTCATCAAGCGGATAACGGCCAAAGACAAATTGTCCGAGTTTGGCCGAAACGAACGCCCAGCATGCCCCGGACTGACCGTCCGGAAGCGCGCCGCCCTGCGAGGCGGTTAGGCAGGCGATACGATCGCTGCCGGTCCATACGGCATCGATGAACAGCCACTTCACCACCGGTGGCAGAATATAAGCCAGAAAGGCGATGGCGAGAACCGTGAGAATGGTGTCCTTCGGTGTGGCGAAAAGTTTGGTGCGCAGCCAGTGGCTGAAACCAACGGCACTGGAAGGGGCGGGTTTCGCCTCTTCGATGGTGTGTCGCACGAATGCGGGATTGCTTGATGTCATCGATTATCTCTCCACCAGCGCCATTTTCGCGTTGAACCAGTTCATGACCACGGCCGTGAGCAGGGACAGCGAGAGATAGATGACCAGCCAGATCGCGACGACTTCGACTGCCTGACCCGTCTGGTTGAGGATCGTGCCGCCGACGGAGACGATATCGGCAAAGCCGACCGCGACCGCAAGCGAGGAGTTTTTGGTCAGGTTGAGATACTGGCTCGTCAGCGGCGGGATGATGATGCGCATCGCCTGCGGCACGACGATCAGACGTGTCGTCGTGCTGGAGCGAAGCCCCAGTGCTTCCGCAGCTTCCGTCTGGCCCTTCGCCACGGCCTTGATGCCGCCGCGAACGATTTCGGCGATAAAGGAGGCTGTGTAGAAGGACAGCGCAAGAAACAGCGACATGAATTCAGGTGCGACGACTGCGCCGCCCGACAGGTTGAACCGCCCGGCAATCGGGAAGTCGAATGTCAGCGGTGAGCCGAGCGCCAGAAATGTCACGGCGGGAAGGCCGATGAGGAGAATGGTAAGGGTGATCCCGGTGCGAAACTGCTTGCCGGTCTGCTCCTGTCTGGCCTTCGCCCAGCGATAGACAAAAAAGCTGATGACGATGGCGACCAGGAAGGAAAGCGGTATCAACCACGTGCCGTCTCCCCAAAGCGGCTTCGGGAAAAAGAAGCCGCGATTGTTGAGGTAGCTTCCGAGCGGAAGCTCCAGCGAATCGCGCGCCTGCGGCAGGACGGAGATAACCCCCTTGTACCAGAAGAAGAGAACAAGCAGCGGCGGGAGGTTGCGGAAGATTTCCACATAGGCCTGCGCCAGCTTGGCGATGAGCCAGTTGTTGGACAGGCGCGCGATACCGACTAGAAATCCGATGATCGAGGCGGCGATGATGCCGAAAAATGCAACCTGAAGCGTGTTGAGAATACCAACGAGCAATGCCCGGCCATAGGTCGCGTCGCTGGTATAAGCGATCAGCGACTGGCCGATATCGAAACCGGCGCGTCCATTGAGGAAGCCGAAGCCGGATGAAATGTTTGACCGTTGAAGATTGGTGATCGTATTCGTCACGATGATCCAGACGAAGGCGGTCAGGATGACGACTGTCAGGACCTGATAGAAAATTCCGCGTATGCGTGGATCGTTGATAAGTGACGACGCGCTTTGTGCGCGCGATCGTTGCGAACTGACCGCGTTGCCTGCCATAGGCACCTTTCCCTTTTATATGCTCTTTGCGAGCTTATTTATATAATTTTAAATGGAGGCCGGGCGTTGCCCAGCCTCCTGTCATGATCTAGCCGATGATGGGGTCGATCAACGGACCGGCGGTGCGTATTGCAGGCCGCCCTTGGTCCACAGCGCGTTCTGGCCACGCTCGATCTTCAGCGGCGAGCCCGCACCGACGTTGCGGTCGAAGACTTCGCCGTAGTTACCCACCAGCTTGACGATGTTGTAGGCCCAGTCGTTGGTTACGCCGAGGTCGGTACCGATCTTGGTGCCTTCTTCGGTGCCGAGCAGACGCTTGATATCCGGATTGGCGCTGGACTTCTGCTCATCGACGTTCTTGGAGGTGATGCCCAGTTCTTCGGCATTGACCATGGCGTAGTGAACCCAGGTCACGATGTCGAACCACTGGTCGTCACCCTGGCGAACGGCCGGTCCAAGCGGCTCCTTGGAGATGACTTCCGGAAGAACGATGTTGTCGTCCGGGTTCTTCAGCTTCAGGCGGATGGCATAAAGGCCGGACTGGTCGGTGGTGTAGACGTCGCAACGGCCCGAATCATAGGCGGAGGTTGCGTCGGCTTCCTTTTCGAAGACGACCGGGTTGTACTGCAGATTGTTGGTCTTGAAATAGTCGGCGAGATTGAGCTCGGTGGTCGTGCCGGTCTGAACGCAGACGGCGGCGCCGGAAAGCTCAAGCGCGGACTTCACGTTGAGGCCCTTTTTGGCGATGAAGCCCTGGCCGTCATAATAGTTGACGGTACGGAAGTTGAAGCCGAGCGACGTGTCGCGGCTGATCGTCCAGGTGGTGTTACGGGTCAGAACGTCGACTTCGCCGGACTGGAGAGCCGGAAAGCGGTCCTTGCTCGAAAGAGCGACAAACTTCGCCTTGGAAGGGTCACCGAAAACCGCTGTGGCAATACCACGGCAATAGTCCACGTCGATGCCGGACCATTCGCCCTTGTCATCGGGATTGGAAAATCCCGGAATGCCGGCGCTTACGCCGCAGGTGACGAAACCTTTTCCCTTCACGTCCTGAAGCGTCGCAGCCGAAGCGACCGAGGCTCCTCCCAAAACTGCTGCGCCGATAGCGGCTGACAGAATTGCCTTTTTCATTTTTCCCAACCTTTGTTTGTTATCGTCAATAGCAAGGGGACCGGCATGTTTGTTTTACCCCAGCTCCCCCCTCGGCGAGATCTTTTCGATCCGCTTTTTCTATCACAATCGCAATTGGCAGCGGGGTCAAGACATGCCGGCGATAATTGTGCCTATAAAACGGAATTTTCGGAATTTTGGTCGGGAAGTGTGCAAAGGGTGAAAATATAAGCATATTTTTGCGGAAATTTGCACTTGCACGATTTTTGTATACTTCTTGTATGCTGTTTCACTATGGATCAATCGAGCCATCCCGCGTCGCCTTACGGGGCTTGACCTTGCCTCTGGCTCTCAGCATTGTCGCACGCGTCAATATTCTTCGAAAGCTGATCTGAAATGACCAAGACAAATGACCTGCTTTCCGCCGCAGGTGTGAATACGCGCCTGACCCATGGCGGCAACGATCCCGCAGACTGTTTCGGTTTCGTCAATCCGCCCATCGTGCGCGGCTCGACCGTGCTTTTTCCCGACGCGGAAACGCTTTCGACTGAAAACCAGAAATACACCTATGGCACCCATGGCACGCCGACGACGGACGCGCTGTGCAACCTCGTCAACGAGCTGGAAGGTTCTTTCGGAACTATCCTCGTGCCGTCGGGCCTTGCTGCGATCACCGTGCCATTCCTTGCCTATCTCGGTGCGGGCGATCATGCGCTTGTCGTCGATTCCGTCTATTTCCCCACACGCCGCTTCTGCAACACGATGCTGAAGAAACTGGGCGTGGAGATCGAATATTACGATCCGGCGATCGGGGCCGGGATCGAGGCGCTGATCCGGCCGAATACGAAACTCGTGCATCTGGAAGCGCCGGGTTCCAATACGTTCGAGATTCAGGATGTCCGGGTGATCACGGAGATCGCCCACAGGCATGACTGCGTAGTCACGATGGACAATACCTGGGCGACACCGCTTTATTTCAAGCCGCTTGATTTTGGCGTCGATATTTCCATTCACGCCGCCACCAAATATCCCTCGGGGCATTCCGATGTGCTGATGGGCTTCGTCTCGGCCAATGAAAAGCACTGGAAAGCGCTTTACCAGGCCAATACCAATCTCGGCATCTGCGTTACCTCCGATGACGCCTACCAGATCCTGCGCGGCATGCGCACCATGGGCATCAGGCTGGAACACCATCAGAAAAGCGCACTGGATATTGCCCAGTGGCTGGAAGGCCGTGACGATGTCGTGCGTGTTCTGCATCCGGCATTGCCGAGCTTTGCCGGCCATGAAATGTGGAAGCGCGATTTCAAGGGCGCGAGCGGCGTGTTCTCCTTTGTCTTGAAGGCGGAAGAGGGCAAATACAAACAGGCGGCGTCGGCCTTCCTCGATGCCTTGACCTTCTTCGGGCTTGGCTATTCCTGGGGCGGATACGAATCGCTTGCGGTTTCGGTGTCGCTCATCGACAGGACCATTGCGAAGGGGCCTTCGGAGGGACCGGTCATCCGCCTGCAGATCGGGCTCGAAGACATAGCCGATCTGAAAAAGGACCTCGAAGTCGGCTTCGCAGCCGCGGCTGGGGTCTAGTCAGGCTCCAGTGCCCAGACCCTACTGCTTAGCCCTTTGCGTGATAGCCATAGAGCCAGTCGAAATCGCCAAGGAAGGCCTCTGAGGGACGCGTGGAAAATACGAAGTCCCTGGCAATACGAACCGGGCCTTTTGCATGATAGGCAAAACGATTGAGAGAGGCCCGCTTGCGGGCCTTTTCTATGCGCGGCAGGCGCAGAGCCTCAAAGGCGGCAAGGGCTTGCGGCACGGGTAGGGAGGCTGCGCCTCCATTGCCTGCCATTGTTCCCGCGAGTTCAAATGCATCCTCTATTGCCATGGCCGCCCCCTGTGCCGCGAAAGGCATCATGGCGTGGGCCGCGTCGCCGATCAGTACCGTGTCGCGGCCATTATGCCAGCGTCCGGGGCCGGCCTGATAGAGCGGCCAGAAGGTGGGGTTCTCAGCCTTTTCCAGCAGCCGCAGCAGATCAGGGCTCCAGCCGCGAAACTGTTCGAGCAGCATGGTTTTCTGCCGTCCACTCGATTCGGCCCGCCATGTGGCGCCGGGATCGGCGCCAAGCGCGATTGCGACGATGTTGAAACCGCCGACTTCCTTCAGCGGATAGGCGACGATATGGCCGCCCGAGCCGAGATAGGCCGTGACGGCGCTTTTATTGATGGCCGGTGGAACGTCGTTTTCGCTGACGGTGAAGCGCCAGGCGATATTGCCGGAAAAGGTGGCTGTCGGCGCGGAAGGCACGGCAAAGCGGGCCGCCGACCAGACGCCGTCGGCACCAACGATCAGATCGTGATCGCGGAAGGTGGTTGCGGCGATGACATCGACTGTGGCGTTTTCGATGCGCTTGCCGAGATGCAGGCGGCAGAGCGGATTATCCTTGACCGCATTCAGAAGTGCGCTTTGCAACGTCGAACGATGCAGCACGCCATAGGGTGCGCCCCAGCGGGTGCGAGCCACCGCGCCCATTGGCAGCGACAATAGCGTGGCCAGTGACTTGCCGGAGGCGAGATCGACGCTGACCGGTTCGGTCCAGCGCGCCTCGATCTCGGGCAGCACACCGAGTTCGGCGAGAATGCGGGCGGCGTTGGGGGAGAGCTGCAGGCCGGCACCGACCTCCGTCAGCTCGCCTGCCTGTTCAATGATGTCACAGTCGATACCGTGCCGGGCAAAGGAAAGGGCAGCGGTGAGACCGGCGATGCCGGCACCGACAATGGCTACGGATTTTATGGGCATGATGCGGCCCGATCAGCAAAAGTGGAGGTCAGGCGGCCTTCACATGGAAGACGCAGCCCGGAGGATTGGTCTGCTCGGCCTTCAGCGACGGATTGTAGCGGAAAAGGGTGGAGCAGTAGGAACAGACCTTCTCGTTGTCGTCGCCCATATCGATGAAGATATGCGGGTGATCGTAAGGCACGGAAGCGCCGGTGCACATGAATTCCTTGACGCCGATCTCGATTACGCTGTGTCCGCCATCGTTCTGGAAGTGGGGAATGGAATGCCCGGCCATGTTCGTCTCCAAATGCAATATCGTTATCGAGCCGCAATCCATCGTCGCGCAGCGGCTCTTCGTTGCGGATATGTAGCCTCAAACGCATTGCATCTCCATAAAAATCGTCAGGAAACATGTTCAATCTTGTGCTTTCCTGCCATATGGTCCGGCAAAAAGGATGTCCTTGATGAATCTCAACGTGCCGCAATTTTCAGATTTTTCCCATGACGGCTTGCGCCTTGCTTATTTCGACGAGGGCGATCCGGCGGGTGATCCGGTTTTGCTGATCCACGGCTTTGCCTCCAGCGCCAATGTCAACTGGGTGCATCCCGGCTGGCTGAAGACGCTGGGCGATGCGGGTTACCGGGTGATTGCCATCGATAATCGCGGCCATGGCGCAAGCGACAAGCCGCACGATTCTGAAGCCTATTATCCGCCGGTGATGGCCGGGGACGCGGTGGCGCTGCTCAATCATCTCGGCATCTCGGAAGCGCATGTGATGGGTTACTCCATGGGGGCGCGGATTTCGGCCTTCCTCGCCATGGCCCATCCGGAGCGTGTGCGTTCGCTGGTCTTCGGTGGGCTCGGCATCGGCATGGTAGAAGGCGTGGGCGACTGGGATCCGATCGCCGAGGCGCTTCTTGCGCCCTCGCTCGATGTCGTCACCCATGAGCGCGGCCGCATGTTCCGGGCCTTTGCCGACCAGACGAAGAGCGACCGGCTGGCGCTTGCCGCCTGTATCGAAACGTCGCGGGTTCTCGTCACGCCTGAACAGGCGGCAAAGATCGAAGCGCCGACATTGATTGCGGTTGGAACGAATGATGATATTGCCGGATCGGGCGCGGAACTCGCCGCGATCATGCCGCATGCGCGGGCAATCGACATTCCCGGTCGCGACCATATGCTGGCCGTTGGCGACCGGGTGTTCAAGGCGGCGGTGCTGGAATTTTACCGCTCGCTTTGATCCGGAGCATTTCCGGGAAAGCGGAACCCTGTTTTTCGTGCGGCAACGCTCCAGGCAGCAAGAAACGGTTTTTCATGCTGCATGAAGAAAAACTGAAGCTTTGCCGTCTTTAAAGTCGTCATTCGAATCCCATTTCTTATGCACGTCTTTTTCTGTATAAAGAACGACCACTGCAAACGAGGAGACCGTTCATGGTCGCACGTACCGAGGCCCGTCAGCCCGAACAGCTGGCGATCGTCGATCCGATCTGGGGCAGCCTGCTGCATGAAGCGCGTAGCGCCGCAGCTCAGGACCCGCTGCTTTCAGCCTTTCTTTATTCGACGATCCTCAATCACCGGTCTCTCGAAGAATGTGTGATCTATCGTATCTGCGAACTCCTCGATCATCCCGACATGCAGGCCGTGCTTCTGCGCCAGACCTTCCAGGACATGCTGGATGACTGGCCGGAATGGGGCAGCGTGCTGCGCGTCGATATTCAGGCCGTTTACGACCGCGACCCGGCCTGCACGCGTTTCATGGAGCCGCTGCTTTATTTCAAGGGCTTCCACGCCATCCAGACCCATCGCCTCGCGCACTGGCTGCTTGCGAAGGGCCGCCGGGATTTTGCGTTTTACCTGCAAAGTCGCTCATCGAGCATCTTCCAGACGGATATCAACCCCGCCGCACGCATCGGCAAGGGCATCTTCCTCGACCATGCCACCGGACTGGTGGTTGGTGAGACCGCCGTTATCGGTGACAACGTTTCCATCCTGCATGGCGTGACGCTTGGCGGTACCGGCAAGGAGGGCGCAGATCGCCATCCGAAGATCGCCAATGGCGTGATGATCGGCGCGGGCGCCAAAATCCTCGGCAATATCGAGATCGGCAGCTGCTCGCGCATTGCCGCCGGTTCGGTGGTGTTGAAACCGGTTCCGCCAAAGACCACCGTGGCCGGCGTGCCGGCGCGCGTGGTAGGAGAAGCAGGGTGTTCGGAACCCTCGCGTCTGATGGACCAGGTTATCGGGGCCGATATCTGACAGGTCGTGAATATTGCGCTCGTCCGTGTGGAAGACACGGATGATGCGCCGCTTTCACTTTACTTTGGCCTTTGTCCCATGCCAAAAGCGGCCAACCCGAACCGCACAGGAGAATACTGGTGAAAGCCGACGAAATCAAAAAACTCGACGCCTATTTCAAGCGCACCTTCAACGAGAAGATGATTGTCAAGGCGCGTCCGCGCAAAGACGATTCCGCCGAAGTGTATCTTGGCGAAGAGTTTCTCGGCGTCGTCTACATCGATGACGAAGACGGCGACCGCTCGTACAACTTCTCCATGGCGATCCTCGACGTCGATCTGTGATCGTCACCTTCAGGTGACATATTCAGCAATAATAGTCGCCCGCGGTGATTACACCGCGGGCGATTTGTTTTAGCGCTGCATGATCTTCATCATCAGCCGGTCCTGCGGCCGCAATGTCACCCGCATCAGCGGCTCCGCCGCAGTCGTGGACCTGTTTTCGAGATGGAGGGTCTGCAGAAGAACGGCAAGGATCGCCACGGCCTCCATCATGGCAAAGGCATTGCCAATGCAGACGCGCGGGCCGGCGCCGAAGGGCATATAGGCATAACGGTGGCGGGCCTTGACCCTGTCGGGCTCGAAACGTGACGGGTCGAAGCGTTCGGGTTCATCCCACAATGCGGCGTGTCGGTGCACGGCATAGATCGGCACATAAAGAACCGTTCCGGCCGCAATATCATGCTCTCCGAGCCTGAAATCCTGCAGCGCCGTGCGCGTGATGACCGGGGCAGGCGGGTAAAGCCGCATCGCCTCCGAAAATACCTGTCTCGTATAGGTGAGATTGGCGACATGTTCGGCCGCGACAGGCTCGCCGCCGGTGACGGCCGCAATCTCCTCGACAACCTTTCTTTCCGTTTCCCTGTCCTGCGACAGAAGGTGGAAGGTCCAGGCTAGGCCGAGTGCCGTCGTTTCATGGCCGGCGGTGATGAAGGTCAGAAGATTGTCGATGATTTCCTCATCGCTCATCATGCGTCCGGTCTCCGGGTCTTTTGCTTCCAGCAGCATGGAGACAAGATCGGTTCGGTCGGTGGGGTTTTGCCGCCGGCCGGCGATCACCGTTGCAAGGCTGGCGCGCAGATAATCCACGGCGGCGCGGGATTTGCGCCGGCCGGGATGGGGAAGCCATTCCGGTGCGCCCAGCATGGCGAGCGCGAAGGTCCAGCCCGTCGGCTTCAGATAATCGGTGATGCTCTGTTCGACACGCGCGATGTCGATACCATATCCGCCGGACATCATGGTTTCGACGATGATGTCGAAGGTGGTGCGCATCATTTCATGGCCGATATCGATGTCGCCGATTGAAGGGGAGCGCCAGCGCGCTTGCGTGCGCCGCGCCGTCTCGATCATGGCCGGCAGCAATTCCAGCAGCTTTTCATGCCGGAAGGCGGCCGCGACGGATTGCCTTTGCCATTTCCAGTGGTCGCCATCGGCGGTCAGCAGACCCTGCCCAAGCGCGGGGCCGAGCACCCGGCGGACATCTTCACCCTTGCCAAGCAGATTGGCATGCTTGACCAGAGCTTCGTGGATCAGCACGGGATCGGCGAGATGAACGCGCATCGTGCCACCCAGCCGGGTGAAGACGGCGGGTTGGCTGAAAATATCCGGCGGCAAGGCTTTTAACGGGTTACGGACAAGCGAGATTGCAAGACGCGCCGTGGCCAGTTTTGACAGGGGCGCCGCGCCGGTCTTATCCATGGGCGGGGTGTGAAGGCCGGTTCCGATCATCGACAGCTCCTTATTCGCGTTTGAACAATGGGGTTTTGCTGTTAAGGTGCATACCTTATTTTAAGTATTTAAGGTGCATGCCTTAGGTTTCAATGGCAGGACAGGATTTTGATGAAGAGCAATGAGCCGGAGCGACCACGCAGAGCACGTACGCGCGACAGAATTCTGGACGCCGCCCTGGAACTGTTCAACGGACGCGGACCTGATCGCGTAACGACGGCGGAGATCGCCCTTGCGGTCGATATTAATGAGGGCAATCTTTATTATCACTTCCGCACCAAGGAAGCGCTGGTTCTCGCGCTGTTTGCGCGGTTCGAAGCCGATGCGATGATGCTGGTCACAACCGTTGACGGGGCAGACGAGGGGGCCGCGGCCACCTATGCCGGTTTTCTTCGGCAATGGTTCTCGCTGGTGTGGAATTACCGCTTTCTGTTTCGCGATCTGGTCGGCCTGATCGCACTGGCACCATCACTGGTGGAGCCGGTCAGAACCATAAGCGCCGCAATGCGACTGGCGGTTGGCGACATTGTCGGCCGCATGCAGAAGGCGGGTCTGGTGACTATTCCCGAGAGCGAGCGCGACGCGGTTTTGACCAATCTGTGGATCGTCTCGACCTATTGGGCGGCCTATCTCAATCTGCAGGAAGGCGTCAGCGAATTCGGGCAGCAGCAGCTGGATTGGGGGCTGCAGCAGGTCTCCAGCCTGTTCAGGCCTTATCTTTCCGCTGAGGCGGTGGCCGAGCTTGAAGCGCTTGCTGAGAGCGAAGCGTAATATCTCCGGCCGGAGACATGCCTGGCCATGCAAAAACGCCCGCGACGGGGTGTGTCGCGGGCGTTCTGTCATTCCTGCCTATTGATCGAGGCGTCAGGCCGCTTTCAACAGATCGCCGTGGGGGTCGAGGACGAACTTGGTTGCCGCGCCCTGATCGAAGCTTTCATAACCCTGCACGGCATCGTCGAGCGCGATGATCTTGGCATTGACGATGTCGGCGATGGGCAGGCGGTCATGCAGGATCGCCTGCATGAGCTGGCGGTTATATTTCAACACCGGCGTCTGGCCGGTGTGGAAGGATTGCGCCTTGGCCCAGCCGAGGCCGAAACGCAGCGACAGGGCGCCCTGTTTCGCGGCATTGTCAACCGCACCGGGATCCTCGGTGACGTAGAGGCCGGGGATGCCGATGGAGCCGGCGGCGCGGGTGATTTCCATCATCTGGTTGAGAACGATGGCCGGCTGTTCGCCGCCGGAATGGCCGCGTGCCTCGAAACCGACGGCGTCGATGGCGCTGTCGACCTCGTTGGTGCCGACGATCTCGGCAATCATGTCGCCCAGGCGGTCACCCTTGGAAAGATCGACGGGCTCGAAACCGACGCGGGCGGCGTGGGCGAGGCGATCCTTGTTGAAATCACCGACCATGACGACGGCCGCACCGAGAATGCGGGCGGAGGCGGCAGCGGCAAGACCGACCGGGCCGGCGCCCGCGACATAGACCGTGGAACCGACACCGACGCCCGCCTTGACCGCGCCGTGGAAGCCGGTCGGCAGGATATCTGACAGCATGGTGAGGTCGCGGATCTTCGACATCGCCTTGTCGCGATCGGGGAATTTCAGAAGGTTGAAATCGGCATAGGGGATGGTGACATAACGGGCCTGTCCACCGATCCAGCCGCCCATATCGACGTAACCGTAAGCGCCGCCGGCGCGTGACGGGTTCACCGTCAGGCAGACGCCGGTATCCTGCGACTTGCAGCAACGGCAACGGCCGCAGGCAACGTTGAACGGCACCGAGACGATGTCGCCGATTTCCAGCATTTCGACATCGACGCCTTTTTCGATGACTTCGCCGGTAATTTCATGGCCAAGGACGAGACCCGGCATGGCGGTGGTGCGGCCGCGCACCATATGCTGGTCTGAGCCGCAGATATTTGTGGAAATCACCTTGAGAATAACGCCGTGTTCGATACGGCGGCCATCCGGCGCCTCAAGCTTGGGGTCGTCGATGTCGCGGACCTCGACCTGTCCGGGCTTCAGGTAAACGACGCCTCTGTTCCTGCTCATATCCATCTCCTCCTCGGGTTGAACGCCAATGCCGGCCCGCTCCTCCGCGGACAGGATATCGTCGAAATACGCGCCTGAACCGATGTCCGGTTCGAGCGGAATTTTTCGGCGAAGGGATGGAAAGGGGAATGGTCATGTGTCCATAAAGGTCGCAGCCTGCCTCCCGATCACCGCCCGCCGCAGCCACCGGCATTTCGCCGGTGTTCCGACTGTTCCACCTTGAAATTCAAAGCGGAACCGGATGGCTGCAGCAAACCATGCGGGACGCGGCTTGTCGTTCGGAAATACGACACGCTTTGTGGCCGTAACGACACCGGCTTTCGCCAGCCGTCACTGTCGCGTTATCGGTCGATGGATTTCCTCAAGCGGCCGGCGGCGTCCTGAATATATTGCCAGGCAACGCGGCCAGAGCGGCCGCCGCGGGTGGTTGCCCATTCCAGCGCTTCGTGATGCAGGGTTTCGCGGTCCACACCCAGATCGAAGTGTTCGGCATAGCTGTCGATCATCGTCAGATAGTCTTCCTGGCCGCATTTATGGAAGCCGAGCCACAGGCCGAAGCGATCGGACAGGGAGACTTTTTCTTCGACTGCTTCCGACGGGTTGATGGCGGTCGATTGTTCGTTTTCCATCATGTGGCGTGGCAGCAGATGGCGGCGGTTGGAGGTCGCATAGAAAAGGACATTGTCCGGCCGCCCTTCGATACCACCATCGAGCGCCGCCTTCAGCGATTTGTAGGCCGTGTCGTCGTGATCGAAAGAGAGATCGTCGCAGAAGAGGATGACGCGCTGATCCGAGATTTTCAGTATGTCGAGCAACGCGGGCAGGGTGTGGATATCCTCACGGTGCACTTCCACCAGTTTCAGGGGGACGCCGCTTGCGGTGCGCACATCTTCGTGAACCGCCTTGACCAGCGAGGACTTGCCCATGCCGCGCGCGCCCCACAACAGCACGTTGTTGGCGGGAAAACCATCGGCGAAACGCAGGGTGTTTTCATGCAGGATGTCACGCACATGATCGACGCCGCGAATGAGTTTGAGTGCGATGCGGTTGGGGCGGGGGACGGGCTGCAAAAACGAATTGACTGGTGACCAGACGAAACAATCGGCTGCATTCCAGTCGTTTACGGCGGGGGCCGGGCCGGCCAGCCGCTCCACGGCAACATTCAGTCGGCGCAGTTCGGCAAGAAGCAGGGTGGCCGTTTCTTCTCGAATCATGGTGTTTCTTCCGCTTGTCTGGTGTTCAAAACTCTGTTTTGCGACCGGCCTAGCATGGTGTTTCCGGCCCATAAAGGTTAAGAGGTCCGGAATCGGTACGGCGTGGGCCTTGCATCTGTTGCAATCCCGGCGTTCCCCACTATATTCCGGCGGCTTGAAAGCTGGGGCGGCATACGAGGTCGTGCCGTAATCGTTGAGGAGTTTTATATGTTCATTAGTCAAGCTTTTGCCCAGGACGCAACGGGCGGCGCATCGGCCTTCGGTTCCGGCCTGGAAATGCTTTTCCTGTTTGCGCCCCTTATGGTCGTCTGGTACTTTTTCCTCATCCGCCCGCAGCGCGCGCAGATGAAGAAGCGCCAGGAAACACTGACCAGCATTCGCCGTGGCGATCAGGTCGTTCTTGGCGGCGGCATCGTTGGCAAGGTGACCAAGGTCATCGACGACAATGAACTCGAAGTCGAAATCGCCGAAGGCGTGAAAATCCGCGCTGCCCGCGCTTATATCGCCGAAGTGCGTGTGAAGGGTGAAGTGGTCAAGACGGAAGCCGCTTCCTGATCCTGCCGGATAACCGGACGCCCGATTGCGAATTTTGACGGGTTGCGCTGTCCGCGCAACCCCAACCCTGACCGAGATCGAAATGCTTCATTTTTCCCGTTGGAAAACAGTCTTCATCTGGCTGCTTGTGCTGGCAAGCGTCTTTATCGCCTCTCCTAACCTGTTTTCGGAAAAACAGCTGGAGAGCATGCCTGCCTGGTACAAGGACAACAAGGTAACGCTCGGTCTCGACCTTCAGGGCGGCTCGCACATCATGCTCAAGATCGAGCGTTCCGACATTGTCAAGGAACGGCTTGAGACGATTGTCGGCGATGTGCGCACCCAGCTTCGCGACGCCAACATCCGCTATTCCGGGCTTGCCGGCAACGGCCAGCAGATTCAGGTTCGCATCAGTGATCCCGCCCAGCTGGAAGCCGCCAAGACGGCGCTTCGCGATCTGACGCAGCCGGTTTCCGCCGGAACGCTGGTCGGCGGCTCCATCACCGAAGTGACGATGAGTGACGGCGGCGATAATCTGCTGCGGCTCAACCTAACCGATGAAGGCGTTGATTACCGCCTGTCATCGGCCGTATCGCAGTCGATTGAAGTCGTGCGCCGCCGCGTCGACGAAGTCGGCACCACCGAGCCGCTCATTCAGCGTCAGGGTTCCGACCGCATCATCGTGCAGGTGCCGGGCCTTCAGGATCCGCAGCGCCTGAAATCGCTTCTCAACCAGACGGCAAAGCTGTCCTTCCGCATGGTCGACACCACCATGCCGGTGCAGGAAGCGATGAATGGCCGTCCGCCCGCAACCTCCGAAGTTCTCTATTCGCAGGACGATCCGCCGGTTCCCTATCTGGTGGAGCGCCGTGCTCTCGTTTCCGGCGACAACCTCGTGGATTCGCAGGCGAGCTTCAACCAGCAGACCAACGAGCCGGTCGTCACCTTCCGCTTCGACAGCCGCGGCGCGCAGCGCTTTGCGCAGGCGACGCAGCAGAATGTCGGCAAGCCTTTCGCCATCGTGCTGGATAACCAGGTCATTTCCGCACCTGTCATCCGCGAGCCGATCATCGGCGGTTCGGGACAGATTTCCGGTAACTTCTCGGTGCAGGGTGCAAACGACCTCGCGGTTCTGCTGCGTGCCGGCGCACTTCCGGCCACGCTGACCGTCGTTGAAGAACGCACCGTCGGCCCGAGCCTTGGTAACGACTCCATCACCGCCGGCCTGACGGCAAGCGCCATTGGCGCCGTCGGCGTTCTCATCTTCATGTTCGTCTTCTACGGCTTCTTCGGCCTGCTGGCGAACATCGCCCTTGTCGTCAACGTCGTCATGCTGCTGGCGGTCCTCAGTGTGATCGGATCAACGCTGACATTGCCAGGTATCGCCGGTATCGTTCTGACGATCGGTATGGCGGTGGATTCCAACGTTCTGATCTATGAGCGAATACGCGAGGAGGTGAAAAGCGGCAAACCGCTGATCCAGTCATTGGATAACGGCTTTACCCGCGCCTTTGCGACCATTATCGACGCCAACCTGACGACGCTGATCGTGGCGAGCGTGCTGTTCTACATGGGCACCGGTCCGGTCAAGGGCTTTGCGGTGACGCTGGCTGTCGGTATCATCACCACCGTCTTCACCGCCTATACGCTGACGGCGTGGATGTTCGGCTACTGGGTTCGCCGCAGCCGTCCGAAACACCTGCCGAAGGGTGTCCGCACCGCCATGTTCGATGGCCGCGATATTCCCTTCATGCGTTATCGTCGCGTGGTGTTCATGATCACCGGCGCCATCATGCTCGCCTGCATCGGCGGTTTCGTTGGCAAGGGCCTGAACCTCGGCATCGACTTCCAGGGCGGTTCGGTCATCGAAGTGCGCGCCAAGCAGGGTGAGGCAGATCTCGCGGACATCCGCGATCGTCTGAACCAGCTGAACCTCGGTGAAATCCAGGCGCAGAACTTCGGCACGCCGCAGGATGTTCTCATCCGCATTCAGGCGCAGGAAGGCGGCGAGAATGCCGAACAGTCCGCCATCACGATGGTGCGTGGCGAGCTTGAGGACAAATACGATTTCCGCCGCGTCGAAGTCGTCGGTCCGGCCGTGTCGGGTGACCTTACATTCACCTCGACGATCGGCATCCTGCTCGCGATGACGGCGATCATGGTCTATATCTGGGTTCGCTTCGAATGGCAGTTCGCGCTCGGCGCGGTCATCTCGATGGTGCACGACGTGGTCTTCACCATAGGCCTCTTCGTCTTCCTTGGGCTTGAATTCAACCTGACGAGTATCGCGGCGATCCTGACGATCATCGGTTATTCGCTGAACGATACCGTCGTCATCTATGACCGTATCCGCGAAAACCTCCGGCGTTACAAAAAGATGCCGCTGTCGATGGTCATCGACGTGTCGCTGAACCAGACGCTGTCGCGTACGATCCTTACCGGTCTGACCGTGCTTCTGGCATTGCTCGCGCTTTACCTCTTCGGTGGCGAGGTTATTCGCTCCTTCACCTTCGCCATGCTGTTCGGTGTCGGTATCGGCGTGTTCTCCTCGCTCTATATTGCCGCGCCCGTGCTGATCGCCTTCAAGCTGCGTCCCGATAACAAGGATGCGGAAGACGAGAAGGATGAAAAGCCCGGCAACGCCATCGGCGGCAAGCCTGCCGTCTGATGGCCGGCGGGATAGAAATACGCCCGGCCCATTTTCCCGGCCGGGCGCCCATCGATGCCTATGGCAATGGCGGTTTCCGTTTTGCCGAGATGTCGCATCGCGGCTCGCTTCTGCTTCTGCCGTCCGGCATTCATGGCTGGGAGCCGGTCGATGCGAAAGAGTTGACCATCGGGCATTTCGAAAAGGTCCTGGCGGAAGCGCAGGACATCGAGGTGCTGTTGATCGGTACGGGTGACGGCATGCGTGTTCTGCCGAAGGAACTGCGCGCGGCCTTCAAGGAAGCGGGCATTTCGGTCGACCCGATGAGCACGGGTGCTGCCGTGCGCACCTATAATATCATGCTTTCGGAATCGCGCGCCGTCGCTGCGGCGCTGATTGCCGTCGAAGGCTGACAGGACGTTTCGCGCGGGGAACCATGGCACCCACAGAAAATCTCGACGTCTGCCTCGCGACGCTGCGCGACACCGATCGCGACCGCTATCTCGCCTGTCTTCTGTCGCCTGCCGATAAACGTAATTCTCTGGCGGCGCTTTACGCTTTTAATGCCGAGATCGCCCGTATCCGCGATTCCGTGCGCGAGGCGCTGCCTGGCGAAGTGCGCATGCAATGGTGGCGCGATCTGCTTGAGGGCAATGCGCATGGCGACAGTCTGTCCCATCCCGTTGCTGCGGCTCTCTTGACCGCTATCGAGCAATATCGTCTGCCGCGCCCGGTGCTGGCCAATATGATCGAGGCGCGCATTTTCGATCTCTATGACGATCTCTTCGAGGATCGAAACGCACTTGAAGGTTATGCCGGGGAGACCGCCTCGGCGCTGATCCAGCTGGCGAGCCTTGTGCTCTCGGCGGAAGACGCTCCGGCCAGCGCGGAGGCGGCCGGACATGCGGGCGTCGCGCAGGCCATGGCTGGCATTCTGCTGCTGATGCCGCTGCATCGCCGTCGCGGGCAGGTCTATATTCCCGCCGATATGCTCGCGGCCGCCGGGCTCGATCGCGAGACCTTTCTTGAAGGCGATGACCGACAACGCATCGGCATCGCCATAGAGCTATTTGCCGCCCATGCGCTCGATCATCTGGAAAAGGCAAGACGCGCGAAAATCCCAAGGTCCGTCTTTGCCGCCTATCTGCCCGTTGCCCTGTCCGGACCGGTCATCCTCGCTGCAAGAAAGGCCGGGGTGGGCGTGTTCGAGGGCGAGTTGCAACTGTCGCAGCTTCGCCGGCAATGGGCTCTTGCAAAGGCATCGTTCCTGAAGCGGTTCTGATTTTCCATCCGTGTCGGTCTTCGGACAAGCCACACTTCACACAAGCCTCGATCTCTATGAAGCTGAATCAGGTTCGCGTCGTTTCGATTCGCGAGTCGTGATGTTTCAGTGCTGAGGGAGCGTCCCCGATGAATATGGCGATCTGGATTATCGTCTTCGTGCTGCTGTCGGTCTTTGCCGTTTATGCCTGGCGCATGACGCGGGCAACGGATGAAGACAACAGCCATGATGTGGGGCAGGCGATCATGGATTTCGCCCGGGCTTTTCCCAATGAGGCAATCCGAAGCCTGCATATGACGGTGGATGGCGGTGCGGCCTTCGTGCGATTGCATGACAACAAGGCCGGCTTCATGCGCAATATGGGATCGCACTACGTCTGCGTGATGATCGACCCCGAGCGGATCAGGGTAGAGAGCCTGGAAAGCGGTGACGGCTTTGTCGTCACCTTCTTTGACATGCCGAAATATAGCGGCTCATATCGCTTCAAATCCGCCGGTGAAGCGGCGGAGGTTTCCCTCTGGCTGCTTGGCAGCCTCGTGGAGGCGCAGGATCATCACGACGAAGGACCGCTGCCCTCGGGCACTTGAACGCGGGCTTGGCGTCTCATTGCCCGTCAAGCGGCGGGGTGGCATGCGCCTGCTTGCTTTCCCGCCAGATGATGAACAGGCCGGATGCGACGATGATGAGAATGCCGAGCCATTTTGACGGCGTCGGGAAGTCCGAAAACAGCGCATAACCGAGAACCGTCGCCGAAATGATCTCGAAATACTGGAACGGCGCCAGAAGCGACAGCGGCGCAAGCCTGAAAGCCCTGACGATCAGCAGGTGCATGTAGCCGGATATCGATCCCAGCAGGATGAGCAGGACAAGCGCAAAGCCGGATTGTGGAAGCGACATCGTGAAATCCTTGTCGCCCAGCGCATCGCCGGCCAGAAGCACCACACCCATGAATATCGTGCCGGCAATGCCGGACATGGTCTGCATCACGAGCGGACTGTCGGCGTCACCAATGGCACGGTTCAGGAACAGATAAAGCGTATAGAGAAAGGCGCAGGCGACCGGCAGCAGTGAAGTCCAGCCGAAGATTTCGAAACTCGGCTGAATGACGATCAGCGCGCCGCCGAAACCGACGACGATCGCCGTCCAGCGCTTCCAGCCGACTTTGTCACCCAGGAAGAGGGCCGACATCATCGTCAGCATGAAGGGCTCAACGAAATAGATGGCAAAGACATCGGCAAGCGGCATGTATTTGACGGCGGCGAAGAACATCAGGCTGGCCGAGGCATGCAGCACGCCGCGCAGGCAGTTCATCCACGGCCGTTTGGCGCTGAACAGGGCTTTCGGCGAGACCAGGAGCAGCAGCGGCAGGGTGCACACCACCTGAAAGAAGAAGCGGTAAAAGGTCACCTGCGCCGGCGACATGCCGCCGCTGACCGCCATGTATTTGGCAATCGCATCCATGACCGGCAGCACGAACATGCAGCCCGCCATGATGGTCATGCCCTTGGCGACATCGCTGAAACCGGTCTGGCTGGTCATGGTTCGGGCTGCGCTTTCGACCGGAAGGTCCAATGAGGAAGGGGGCGCCCACAAGGCCGCCCCCTCTCAGGATCAGGCGGCTTTCTGGCGTGGCAGGCTCTTCATATCAATGACGAAACGATAACGCACATCGCTTTTTATCATGCGTTCATAAGCGTCATTGATCTGACCGATATCGATCATTTCGATTTCGGCGGCTATGCCTTTTTCGGCGCAGAAATCCAGCATTTCCTGTGTTTCCGGAATGCCGCCGATCATCGAACCGGCAAAGGTCTTGCGGCCGGGGATAAGGCTGAAGGCGTGAACGGAGAGCGGCTTTTCCGGCGCGCCGACCTGCACCAGGGCGCCATCGCGCTTCAGCAGCGCAAGATAAGAATCGATGTCGTGATCGGCCGCAACCGCGTCGATGATGAGATCGAGGCTGGAAACGGCTTTCTTCATCTGTTCGGCGTCGCGCGAAACGATAACCTCGTGGGCACCGAGCTTCTTTGCGTCTTCCGCCTTGCCGGGCGAGGTGGTGATCATCACCACCGTTGCGCCCATGGCGTTGGCTATCTTGACGGCCATGTGGCCAAGACCGCCGAGACCGACGACACCGACACGTTTGCCGGGGCCGGCATTCCAGTGTCGCAGCGGGGAATAGGTGGTTATGCCGGCGCAGAGCAGGGGTGCCGCGGCCGCCGGATCGAGCCCTTCGGGAATATTGAGCACATAGCGGTCATCCACCACCACATGGGCGGAATAACCACCCAGCGTATGCGCGCCGCCGCCCATGGCCTTGTCAGGCGAGTTATAGGTGCCGGTCATGCCGTTTTCGCAATATTGTTCGAGCCCCTCGGCGCAGCTTGCGCATTCACGACAGCTATCGACGATACAGCCGACGCCGACCCGGTCGCCTGCCTTGAACTTTGTGACGTCCGAACCCAGTCGGGCGACGCGGCCGATGATTTCATGGCCGGGAACGCAGGGGTAGAGAGACCCCGGCCATTCGCTGCGGGCCGTGTGGATATCCGAGTGGCAGACGCCACAGAATTCAATCTCGATTTCGACATCGCGGGGACCCGGATCGCGACGTTTGATTGTCGCGAACTTCATCGGCGAAGAACCGTCATCGCAGGCATAAGCGGACGTTGTGAACATGGTCGTTCCTCCTCTTGTGATGATCGATGCATCAAACACCGGCCTGCGACAAAGGTTGCGGTGGGATTAGCCGCCTGCGCCGGTTTCGGGCACTGCCGGGCCGAAAACCTCCTCGAAGGCCTCACGCAGCAGAACGTCAACATCGCCGATCATAACCGGCAATCCGAGATCGACAAGGCTGGTGACGCCATAGGCGCTGATGCCGCAGGGAACGATGCCGGAGAAATGCCCGAGGTCAGGGTCGACATTGATCGATAGCCCGTGGAAGCTCACCCATTTGCGCAGCCTGATGCCGAGGGCGGCAATCTTGTCCTCGGCCATGCCGCCGCCCGGCAGCAACGGTTTTTCAGGCCGCCTGACCCAGACGCCGACCCGATCTTCGCGCCGCTCGCCGCGAACATTCATCTTGTCCAGCGTGCGGATGATCACGTCTTCCAGCGCCGCCACATAGGCGCGGACATCCTGCCGGCGTCGTTTCAAGTCGAGCATGACGTAAACGACCCGCTGCCCCGGGCCGTGATAGGTATATTCGCCGCCGCGGCCGGTGGCGAAGACCGGAAAACGGTCTGGCTCGATGAGATCGGCGGCATCGGCGCTGGTGCCAGCGGTATAAAGCGGCGGATGCTCCAGAAGCCAGACAAGTTCGTCCGCCTCGCCGCTGGCGATGGCTGCAACTTCGCGCTCCATTTCCTCGATCGCCTGTCCGTAAGGGACGAGACCTTCCGAGATTCGCCAGCGAACGGGCGGCGAACCGGCGAGGGGGAACATATTTGTCTCGATATCCGTGCGTGTGAGCATGAAAAAGTCCTTTCCACAGCCTTCTCGCAAAATGGCGACAAGGCGGCAACCCCAGCATTTCCGGGCTTCCTGCATATAGGGTGGGTCGGGGCGATTTTTAATTTCAAAAAACTGTCACGACGCTCTTGTGCACCGAAAATCCTTTTGCTACATGCACCCCCGTCGGCGCAAGTTGACATCTACCACGATGCGGTCGTGGCGGAATTGGTAGACGCGCAGCGTTGAGGTCGCTGTGGGGCAACCCGTGGAAGTTCGAGTCTTCTCGACCGCACCAAAGAAACCCGCTTCGGCGGGTTTTTTCTTTTTTAGCCAATTGGTTAGCTTCACGTCCTGCGAAACAGCGAGGTCCGTCGGCGCGCGTTGCGGGCACCCTTAGCAGCATGAATGTTTTTCTTTCAGCCACCTCGTGCTATAATCTGGAGGCGGCAAAATATGGAATTTCCGCCGTCCGGATCGAATGAATGGGACGGTCTTAGCGTCGGTTTCGCTGTCCGTCACCGACACGGTAGGGGTCGCCATCCATGACCTGATCCATCCGCCACTCATTTCCACGATATGGGCTGTGCCACGTCTGGCAACCGGCAAGAACGACGGTCACCGTCAGCAATCCAAAAGTAAGAGCGGTCCGCAGCATATTCACCTCCTTCGAAATATCATCGAAAGGCTATTTAGGTGCAGGCAGTTGGCTTTGCGATGTCTATTCAGGATTTATCGTGGCTTTGAGACCGATATATGGATTCACTCATTATAAAATTTCGGTGGATATCGATGCACGCTGCAGTAGCCGGGCGGTTACCCCTACAAAAACGAGGGGTGGAATATTAGAGGTCTGGTGTTAGCTTTTGTCAGAAAAAAATGTCCGGGGGTTTTCGTGCTGGGAGACAAGACGGATTCGGACGATGCGCTCGGTTATTACATGTGGAGCATTTCCGATAACAGGCTGATCATGGATGCGGTGACTGCGGAATGCCACGGTTTTTCCGAACCGGCGGCGTCGCGCGGGGTGACGATCGAAGAAGTCCTTGAAAAAATTGATGTGGAAATGCGTGATCGGGTGGCCCAGGCCATTTTCGACAGCATAACCACTGGTGTGTTCTTCGATCAGCGTTACAAGGTCAATTTGCCAGATGGTTCAGTCCGCTGGATTTTGGCGAAGGGCAGGGCGATTTTTGATGCCGACAATACGCCGTTTCTGGGTATTGGCAGCGTTCGGGATATTACGCTCAAGAAACCCTATCAGTTCGAGCCTCGACAGTAGGTCGAGAGTCTCCAACAAAAAGAGGCGGCTTTCGCCGCCTTTTTCCGTTCGCGCTTCACCGGGACATCAGAAGACCGCGAGATATTTCAGCAGCGAAATAATGCCGATGATGATGACGATGATCTGCGCGATCTGTTTCGCGCCGCCGCCGACTGGCAGTCTTGCGATGAGCCACAATACGAGCACGATCACCAGGAAGGTGATCAGAATGCTGACGAGCGTAGATGTAACCATATGTCCCAGCTCCCTGTAAAATAAAGGTTTCAACGGTCGTTCACCGTTGTGTGAGTAAAAAGCGCCAGATAGATTTTTGTTCCATGCGTTCAGTTGCACGCGATTAAATTAGGATTTGTTTGAATGGCTGATAGTGCGAAGGTGAGGTCGAGACCGGTAGGCGCTGCCGCCAAACTCGGGCGGCTTGGTCGCCCGGTTATTTCGACGGTGACCGGCGGCGCGCTGGAGATCGTCACCGGTGTCTCGGAACCGGGGTTTAACCCGATCGATCTCCTCTACTCCTCACTCGCCGCCTGTCTGGCGCTCAGCGCCCGAATCGCGGCAAGCCAAATGGGATTGCTTGATCGTTTCGAGGGTGTCGTCGTTGAGGTCTCCGGTGAAAAATCCGCCGCGGAGCCCTATCGCATCATCCGTTTCGATATCAAGGTCGAGTTTGCCGGGGATTTCGACGACGCGACCCGCAACGCGCTCGCCCATGCGGCCGAGGATATCTGCACCGTCAGCAACACATTGAAGGGTGACGCTGAATTCGTGCTGTCGATTGCCGACCGACCATCACGGCTTGCGAGACTTTTCCCATTTTTTCACCAGCCGGTCGCGCTTCAGCTTTGAAAGGCGTTTAAGCCAGAAAATGCCATCCAGCTGGTCGATTTCATGCTGGATGCAGATGGCGTGAAATCCTTCGGCGGTCTGCCGGTGCTCCGCACCTGATATATCCTGAAACCGTACCTCGACCTTATCCGGCCGCTCCACCTCATCCGTGAAACCGGGCATGGAAACGCTGCCCTCCATATGGCGCATGGTCTGGGTGGACCGGGTTATGATTTCAGGATTGACGTAGGTCAGAACGGTACCCGGTGTCAGTTCCAGCACGAAAACGCGTTGTTTTATGCCGATATGGGCCGCGGTGATGCCGACACCGGGGGCGGCGCGCATGGTGTCGATCATATCCGTCACCAGATTTTGCAGATGATCATCAAAAGCGGTGACCGGCGCGCAGATTTCGGACAGGCAGGCATGAGGATAGGGCAGGATCGGCCTGATTGCCAAGGGATGCTCCGTTCGTTTCAAATCCGGGAGGAGGACGCGGCCAGTGCCTGTCCTTCCGCCGTTGCCTGCAAGAAGCTACGCTGCGTGCGGGCATCGCGTTTCGTGACCCGCACGAAGCGGGGTGACAGGGCAGCGATTTCGCGCAGAACGAGGGCATGCGCAAGCCCCAGCCGGTTGGCGATGCTGCGGCTATCGGTGGCAATATCGAGATGGATTGCCAGAAGGATTGCGGCACCCGTGGCCGTCAGTTCCTGCGATTGCCCTTCAATCTGTTCCACCGCCGCCATGAAGGCGGCAGCGGATTGTTCGTCATCCATCAGGAGGCGTCCGGTCGCAGGCGGATGGAGACCAGCACCGATTTCGATGTTGGTGTGAAGCTGCCCTCACCATAACTCGACAGCGGCACCAGCACGTTCAGTTCCGGATAATAACCGCCGACGCTGCCCTGCGGGATATTATAGGGCACCAGCCGGAAATTCTCGGCTATGCGCTCGACACCGTCGCCATATTCGCCGATGACATCCACACGCTGGCGGGAATGGGCGCCGAGCGTCTCCATGTCCTTCGGGTTCATGAAGATGACGTGGCGTTCGCCATAGACGCCGCGATAACGATCATCCATGCCGTAGATTGTGGTGTTGTACTGATCGTGGCTGCGGAATGTCTGCAGTACGAATAGGTCGTCGCGCGTCAGCGCCTGCTGGTGTTCGGTCTTTTCGGGCAGTGGGCCGCTATAGAAGGTCGCCTTTTTCGCCGGCGTGTTCCATTCCCGTTCAGACGCCGTGTTGCGCAGACGAAAACCGCGCGGCACGCGGACGCGTTCGTTGAAATTGTCGAAACCGGGAATGACCCGCTCGATCATGTCGCGAATGAGATCGTAGTCATCGGCGAGCGCCTTCCAGTTCACATGGACATTACCGAGGGTTGCCTGGGCAATGCCGGCGACGATGGCGACTTCGGAACGCAGTTCGTTCGAAGCGGGCGGGTTGATGCCGCCGGAACCATGCACCATGCTCATGGAATCTTCGACGGTGACGATCTGCGGACGGCCCAATGAATTCAGATCAATTTCCGTTCGCCCGAGACAGGGCAGGACGAAGGAGGTTTCGCCTGGCACCAGATGCGAATGGTTGAGCTTGGTGGCGATGTTGACCGTCAGCTTCTGCTTTTCGAACGCCTTGACGATCAGCGGGCTGTCGGGTGTCGCCCGCATGAAATTGCCGCCAAGCGCGATAAAGGTCTGAGCCTCGCCATCCAGCATGGCGGCCACGGCCTCGACCGTGTTGTGGCCGGGCTTGCGTGGCATGGGAATGCCGAGTTCTTTCTCCAGCGCATCGAGAAGGGCAGGTGGGGCTTTTTCATCGATGCCGACGGTACGGTCGCCCTGCACGTTGGAGTGGCCGCGCACCGGGCAGAGGCCGGCGCCGGGACGGCCGATATTGCCGCGCAGCAACATGAAATTGGTGATTTCGCGGACAATGATGACCGAGTGGCGGTGCTGGGTGACGCCCATGGCCCATGTGGCGATGACGGAACCGGCATTCATGTAGATGCGTGCCGCTTCCTCGATTTCCGCGCGGGTGAGGCCCGACTGGTCGAGAATGGTTTCCCAGCTTGTCGCGTCCACGGCAGCGCGGTAGGCCTCGAACTCCACCGCATGTTCGGCGATGAAATCGTAATCGATGATGGCGTCTTCACCCGCAGCCCTTGCGGCATCGTCGGCGGCGAAGACCGCCTTGCTCATGCCGCGCACGGCCGCCATGTCGCCGCCCTGTCGCGGCTGGTAATAGTTGGTAGCGATCCTGGTGTTGCTGCCGGTGATCATCTCGATCTTGTCCTGCGGATCGGCAAAACGCTCCAGACCTTTTTCGCGAATGGGATTGAAGACAGCAATCCTCGCGCCACGAAGGGCTGCCCGGCGCAGATCACCCAGCATGCGCGGGTGGTTGGTGCCGGGGTTCTGGCCGATGACGAAAATCGCATCGGCGTGCTCGAAATCCTCAAGCAGCACCGTGCCCTTGCCGACACCGATCGAGGCTTTCAGGCCAACGCCGCTTGCTTCGTGGCACATGTTGGAACAATCGGGGAAATTGTTGGTGCCGAAAAGCCGGACCATCAATTGATAAATGAAGGCGGCCTCGTTGGAGGCGCGGCCTGATGTATAAAATTCCGCCCGGTTCGGATTGTCGAGGCTGTTGAGAATCCGGCCGATTTCGGCAAAGGCGTCGTCCCAGGAGACAGGCAGATATTTGTCGGTCGCCCGGTCGTAACGCATCGGGTGGGTGAGGCGACCCTGTTTTTCCAGCTCGTAGTCGGACCAGCCGCGCAATTTGGAGACGGTGCGGGTGGCGAAGAAATCCGGCGGCACCCGGGCTTCCGTCGCTTCCCATGCCACCGCCTTGACGCCGTTTTCGCAGAATTCGAAGGAAGACCCGTGTTCGGGATCGCCCCATGCGCAACCGGGGCAATCGAAACCATCGGGCTGGTTCGCCTTCAACAGCGCACGCGCGCCGGAAAGCGGCGCACCGGATTCCATAAGCCGTTTGCCCACGCTTTTCAGCGCGCCCCAGCCGCCTGCGGCCGAAGAAGCCTTGCCGATGAAATCCGTCTTGCTCATTGCTGTATTTTTCCTGAAATCTGCGTGATCGGCCATGTGGCGAATGAGGCCGATCATATGTAAAGAAGCTTCTTCAGAATCGTCTTTAGGCGACATATGTCAATCTTTAACTTGCCGTTTTCTGCGGAACAGTCGGGCATTGCGGGGCGTTGTGCGAAGTGCGGCGCTCGTGGATTATTGTCGCGCGAAAGGGCGGTTCATGACATTTTCGTCGCAGTTGCGAGGCTTGTTGTTTTCCGCCTATCCGGTTGTTGACAATGCGCTTTTTAACGCCATTCTGCCTGCGCATTCGTGCACTGCGGCATTTTAAGAACAGGGGGACGCCAGATGACAGACCGTGACGACGATCTTGCCGCTCCCGAAGAGTTGAGGCCGACAGAAGCACCCTCCGACATCTATGCCGAGGACGGGTCCGTCCGTTCGGATTTTCTGGCGATGGTGGGGGCGGCGATCGCCGACCGCGACCTGCTTTTCCTGCGCAAGAATGTGGCGCGGCTGCATGAGTCCGAACTCGGTGACGTGCTGGAATCCATTCTGCCCGAACAGCGCCACGCACTCGTGCGGCTTCTCGGTTCCGATTTCGACATGACGGCGCTGACCGAGGTGGATGAAGGCATCCGCCTCGATATCGTCGACCAGATGTCGAACGAACAGATCGCCGCCGGTATCGGCGAGCTGGATTCGGACGACGCCGTCTATATTCTCGAAGATCTCGACGATGACGATCGCGAGGATATTCTTTCGCAGCTGCCGTTTACCGAGCGGGTGCGGCTGATGCGGGCGCTGGATTATCCGGAAAGCTCGGCCGGTCGCCGCATGCAGACGGAATTCGTCGCCGTGCCGCCGTTCTGGACCGTCGGCCAGACCATCGATTATCTGCGCGAGGAGGAGGAACTCCCGGAATCTTTCTCGCAGATATTCGTCATCGATCCCACCTTCAAGCTGGTCGGCGCGCTCGATCTCGACAAGGTGCTGCGCGCCAAGCGTCAGGTGAAGATCGAAACGATCATGCACGAGACCAACCATGCCATTCCGGCCGAAATGGACCAGGAAGAGGCGGCGCAGCTTTTCGAGCAATATGACCTTCTGTCCGCCGCCGTGGTCGACAATAACGGCCGGCTGGTCGGCGTACTGACCATCGATGATGTGGTCGACGTCATTCAGGAAGAGGCTGAAGAGGACTTGCTGCGCCTCGGCGGCGTGGGTGATGAAGAGCTGTCGGATAGTATCGTCAGCACCTCGCGCTCGCGTGTGCCGTGGCTTGCGGTCAACCTGCTCACCGCCTTTCTGTCCGCCTCGGTCATCAGCCTGTTCGATGCGACGATCCAGCAGATCATTGCACTGGCAATCCTGATGCCGGCGGTGGCCGGCATGGGCGGCAATGCGGGATCGCAGACCATGACGGTGTCGGTGCGGGCGCTGGCGACCAAAAGCCTCGATATTCACAACGCCGCCCGCATTATCCGGCGCGAAGCAGGGGTCGGTATCCTGAATGGCATGTTGTTCGGCTGCGCCATTGGCATCGTTGCCGGAATCTGGTTTCAGGATATCCATATTGGTGGCATCATCGCCACAGCCATGTGTCTCAACATGCTGGCGGCGGCGCTGGCCGGCATTCTCATTCCGCTGGTTCTGGACAAATTCGGGGCTGATCCTGCCGTTTCTTCCGCGGTGTTCGTGACTGCGGTCACCGATATCGTCGGCTTTTTTGCCTTTCTGGGCATCGCAACCTGGTGGTATGGTATTTCCGGGTAGGCGGATGGCAAAAATTGACTTTTACGTGAAGGTCAAATAATATTATCCGGTGATGAATCGGATAGGCCCTTGGACAAGTATTATAGCATAACCGAACTGACACGCGAATTCGGTGTTTCCACCCGCACCTTGCGTTTTTACGAGGATGAGGGCCTCATTCACCCTGAGCGCCGCGGTCGCACACGGCTTTTCAGGGCTGCCGACCGTCGTCTCATTCAGGAAATCCTGCGCGGCCGCCGCATTGGATTTACGATCGCCGAAATTCGCGAGATCATTCACGTCTACAAGGAGCCGCCGGGCGAATCGGGTCAGCTTGTGCTTTTGATGAAGAAGGTCGATGAAAAACGCGCCGATCTCAGGCAGAAGCGCAAGGACATCGAGGAGACGCTGGCGGAACTCGACAATGTCGAAGAGGCCTGTCTGACGCGGCTCGCCGAAATCGGCGTCGGGACTTGAGCATAGCTCGATAGCTCCCGCTTCATAAATGATGAAACATCGGCGCCTCTGATTTCACTTCTGAGACAGAAAATTGTGAGGTGATATCTGGAGCGGGCGATAGCCGCTTGTTTCTTCTCCCCGCCGGGAAGAAGTCCGCGGCAGCGGGATGAGGGGGGCAAGCTCTCCGAAATCCGGCAACGTTTCCCCCTCATCCGACCCTTCGGGCCACCTTCTCCCGGCGGGGAGAGGAAACGAGGGGCAATGTCGCCGCCCTTATCGAAAGTCCGGCAAAGCGGCGGCAATACCTGGTGGTTCCCCTTACTGCGCCTCAACCGTACACTGCTGTGCCAGTTCGCTGACCTTCGTCTGCTGATCGGCGCTGAGCTTGCCTTCCATCATGATGTCAAACAGGCTTTCCGTCTGCAGTTTTTCCAGCGTGCAGCCGCAGAAACGTTGGCACAGTTCCACCCCGTTCGCCTGTTCGACACAGCTTTTTTCGCAGCTGGATTTGTAAAGCTCCACCTGATCTACGGGAGGAGGCGGTGCCACGACCGACAGGACGTAAACGAGGCCGATCAGCACCGGCTGATGAATGAGGTAGAAGGCCAGGCTGTGCCGGCCGGCGCTGGCAACCAGATTGCGTGGTGAGCTGGGGTTGCGAAAGCGATCCAGCCAGCCGCGAGGGGTGACAAATTGCGAAACGCCAAGTCCGGCGAGGAATGGGGCGAGCCATGGCAGCAACGGTACATAATCGTTGGAGCGGGGCGGCATGGTGGAAAAGCCGATCCAGGCCAGCCATTTCGCATTAAAGAGATCGGATTGCAGATATTGCGGCAACGCGAAGGCGATCACCGCGAAAAGCAGCGTCACCAGCGCTGGTGCGCGCAGGAACAGCAGCCCGACGAGGCTTGCGGCGGCGATATTATGCAGGATGCCGAAGAAGATGAAACTGTCGGGAAAGGCGAAATAGGTGGCGGCGGTAATCAGCAGCGCCGAACCTGCCACCATGGCGAAACGCTTGCCGAAGGACGGCCAGTTCAGGCCTTTGCCATGGGCGAGAAACAGGCTGAAACCGGCCAGAAACAGGAATGAGGTGGCGATGCCGCGGGCATAGAGCTTCCACAGGCCCGTGGTTGCCGTGCCGGGTTCGAGATAACCGAAATATTCCAGGTTCCACGTGAAGTGGTAGGATGCCATGGCGAGAAGCGCCAGCCCACGCAGGGTATCAAGACCGCCAATGCGGCCCCTGCGGCTGGTTTCGGTGATGGCTGCGTTTTTATCCATGTTTTCCGCTTTTCACGAGACCGGTATTCATTCGGGCTTGGCCCTTGAAGTGCGGCTATTTCAAGGCCTGCTGTCTTCCATGATGGCGCGACGCGCCTCGGAAAAGAACTGCCGGCGCAAGAGCGCCACGATGATGATGACGGTGCTGGCGATGAAGACATAGGGGCTGATGAACCAGCCAAGATATCCGATGGACAGGAAGATCGTTCGCAGGCCGTCATTGAAATTCTTAGCAGCGATGATGTTCATCTTTATGACGTTTTCGGCGGCGCGCTCGGCCGCCTCGCGGTCGGAACTCGCATCATGGACCATCGGAATGGCGCCGAACAGGATCGTGCAATAGTTGAACAGACGGTAGGACCAGCCGAATTTGAAGAAGGAATAACCGAACAGACAGGTCAGCCCGATAACCTTCAGCTCGAAGGCCGTGCGTCCGGAATAATGCACGAACGGCATGTCGCGAAACACCGATTCGACCTGCTCGGTGGCGCCGAGCAGGGCAAAGCAGCCGCCGATGGCGAAGATGGAGGTGGAAGCGAAGAAGGCCGTGCCGTTCTGCAGGCCGGCCATGATCTGGGTGTCGATCATCTTCAGATCGCGTTTGAGCGAATTCATGATCCAGTCACGCCGGCGTTCGGCCATGGCCTGGTTGAGGCTGGCGCGCGAAAACAGCCGCGATCCCGTCGTGATATGGGTATAGGCAGCCCACAGCACGACGAAAATGATGATCGATATATAGTCCATGACGGTCATCACGGGCAGGTCACCTTGCTGTTTACGAATCTTCGAAAGCATATTGATTTGAAGGTCATGGCAAGGCAATGGCGGCCGCCCCGTCGCGAGAATATTCTGCGGCCGCGTTGCAGCTTCGTCATGGCGCGATTTCGCTAACCTTCCGGTAACCCTATGGCTTTATCAATCGCTTCGCGGACGCAAGGTCTGCCGGTTCCGGGTGAGGTTTTGCGTACCGGTTCCGTGTAAATTCCCGGCACTATTCCCGGCCGATTGACAGAACAGCCATTCGCACCTAGCCTTTCATGAGGACCGGTGTTTCCGGTATCCGGAGTTGCCAAGGCTGATATGTCCCGCATCCCGCAGGCAGGTTTTGTCTCTCCGGTCCGGTATCAGCGGCAGTCCGGCATGAACAACCGGGGGACGCCTTTTTCTACGAATCGTTCCCTTCATGGCCGCCTGTTTCTGGCTTGCGACATCGCAAAGACGCCGGTCCGTTTCATTTTCCTCATTCAGGTTTCCGATGACAGATAAAAACCGCTCCGTTTTCATTCTTGGAGGCGCGCGCTCCGGCAAGTCGCGTTTTGCGGAAGAGCTTGCGGTAAATGCCGGCGGAAGCCTGCATTATCTGGCCACCGGCAGGCCATGGGATGAGGAGATGCGTGACCGCATCGGCCATCATCAGGCGCGGCGTGGCGGCGAGTGGGCGACCCATGAAGCGCCGGTCGACATAGTCTCGGTGCTCGCGCGCCTCGACCGGCCGGAGAATGTCATCCTCATCGACTGCCTGACATTGTGGCTCACCAATCTGATGATGGAAAATGCCGATATCGAGGCCGCCTTCGACGTTCTGGCGGCGGCGGTGGCGCCGGCAAGAGCGAAACTGATTCTCGTCTCCAACGAGGTTGGTCTTGGCATCGTGCCTGAAAATCGCATGGCGCGTGAATTCCGCGATCATGCCGGCCGGCTGCACCAGCGTATCGCGGCCATTGCCGACGACGTCTTTTTCGTCGCCGCCGGGCTGCCCCTGAAGATGAAGGGCTGACGCGACACCTGCAAAAGCAGGATCGCCATCACCGCGCACTTTTGTTTTTACGCAAATTCCCTCCATAAAGCCGCGCCCTGTTTTATCGGGGCTGCGACAGCTTTGCTTTCTTGATCTGGATCAAGGTGGCGTTGCCCTGCCGGTGGCAATGCTCCAACCGACGCAAAGGCGCGTTTCCGCTCTCCCAGGCGCACAACCTGCCTTTCGTCGGTCGGCTTGCACGTTGGGGGAAACCAACAATGAATTACACGTTAGAAACCGCGATCGTGGCCCTTGGGGCCTTTCTCGCGTTGCTTGGGGCAGCTTTTGCCCATGACAGTCTTTTCGCCGCCCATATGTGGGTGCTGTTCTTTACACTGCTGGTCAGCACGGTGCTTCTGTTGCGCCGTGTCTCCTTCGCGCCTGTCGATCCGGCCGCGCTCGCCCGCCGCAAGTCGGAATATTTCGACGAGGTGGTGAAATACGGCGTCATCGCCACCGTGTTCTGGGGTGTCGTCGGTTTTCTGGTTGGGGTCGTGGTGGCGCTTCAGCTTGCCTTTCCCGATCTCAACATCGCACCCTATTTCAATTTCGGCCGCATGCGGCCGCTGCACACCTCGGCGGTGATCTTCGCTTTCGGCGGAAATGCGCTGATCGCCACGTCCTTTTACGTGGTGCAGAGAACCTGTCGGGCGCGCCTGTTCGGCGGCAATCTCGGCTGGTTCGTGTTCTGGGGTTATAACCTCTTCATCATCATGGCCGCCACCGGTTACCTGCTCGGCATCACCCAGGGTCGCGAATATGCGGAGCCGGAATGGTATGTCGATATCTGGCTGACCATCGTCTGGGTCGCCTATCTCGTTACCTTCCTCGGCACGATCTTCATGCGCAAGGAGCCACATATCTATGTGGCGAACTGGTTCTATCTCGGCTTCATCGTCACCATCGCCATGTTGCACATCGTCAATAATCTGGCGGTGCCCGTGTCGTTCCTGGGCGTCAAGAGCTATTCGGCGTTCTCGGGCGTGCAGGATGCGCTGACGCAATGGTGGTACGGTCATAATGCCGTGGGCTTCTTCCTGACGGCCGGCTTCCTCGGCATGATGTATTATTTCATTCCGAAGCAGGTGAACCGCCCGGTCTATTCCTACCGCCTGTCGATCATCCACTTCTGGGCGCTGATCTTCATGTATATCTGGGCCGGTCCGCATCACCTGCACTATACCGCGCTGCCCGACTGGGCGCAGACGCTCGGCATGGTGTTCTCGGTGATGCTGTGGATGCCTTCGTGGGGCGGCATGATCAACGGCCTGATGACGCTTTCGGGCGCATGGGACAAGATCCGCACCGATCCCGTCGTGCGCATGATGGTGATGGCGGTGGCCTTCTACGGCATGGCGACCTTCGAAGGTCCGATGATGTCGATCAAGGCCGTCAACTCGCTCAGCCACTATACCGACTGGACAATCGGCCACGTTCATTCCGGCGCGCTTGGCTGGAACGGCATGATCACCTTCGGCGCGATCTATTACCTGACGCCGAAACTCTGGGGCAGGGACCGTCTCTACAGCCTGCAACTGGTCAACTGGCACTTCTGGCTCGCCACGCTCGGCATCGTCGTTTACGCCGCCGTCATGTGGGTGGCCGGTATCCAGCAGGCTCTGATGTGGCGCGAATATGATAGCCAGGGCTTCCTCGTCTATTCCTTCGCGGAATCGGTCGCAGCCTTGTTCCCCTATTACGTTATGCGTGCCCTGGGTGGCCTGATGTTCCTCAGCGGCGCGCTGATCATGGCCTACAACGTCACGATGACCATCCTCGGTCATCAACGCGAGGAGGGCGCCCGCAAGGACGCGGCTCCTTCGCTGCAGCCTGCTGAATAAGGAGAGGCCGATGTCCATACTTGACAAACACGGCGTCATCGAACGCAACGCCACGCTGCTTCTGGTCGGCTCCCTGCTGGTCGTCTCCATCGGCGGTATCGTGGAAATCGCACCGCTCTTTTATCTCGAGAACACCATCGAGAAGGTGGAGGGCATGCGGCCCTACACGCCGCTGGAACTGGCCGGGCGCAACATCTACATCCGCGAGGGATGTTACGTCTGCCACAGCCAGATGATCCGGCCGTTCCGCGACGAGGTGGAGCGTTACGGGCATTACAGCCTGGCGGCGGAATCCATGTATGACCATCCGTTCCAGTGGGGCTCGAAGCGCACGGGGCCAGACCTCGCGCGTGTCGGCGATCGTTATTCGAACGAATGGCACGTGCAGCATCTGGCCGATCCGCGCTCCGTGGTGCCGGAATCGATCATGCCGTCATACGCCTTCCTCAAGACGACGCCGCTGAAGATCACCGACATCTCGATGGAGCTGAAGGCCAACCGCGCCGTCGGCGTTCCCTATAGCGATGAGATGATCGAGAAGTCCGCGGCTGATCTTGTCGCCCAGGCCGATCCGAATGCGGATTCGTCGGAACTTCTGGCGCGTTACCCGAAGGCGAAGGTCGGCGATTTCGACGGCGATCCGGCCAAGCTTACCGAAATGGATGCTCTGGTCGCCTATCTGCAGATGCTCGGCACGCTGGTCGATTTCTCGACCTATGACGATGCCGCCGGATACCGGTGAGGAGGCGAAACGATGGAAACCTATACGGCCATGCGCCACTTCGCCGACAGCTGGGGCCTGCTTGCCATGACCCTGTTCTTCGCCGGCGTCGTCGTTTTTACCCTTCGCCCCGGCTCCAAGAAGGCCGCGGACGATGCCGCCAGCATTCCGCTCAAGGAGGACTAGGATATGTCCGAAAAACACATTGATGACATCAGCGGCGTCGAAACCACCGGCCACGAATGGGACGGCATCCGCGAGCTGAACAATCCCATGCCGCGGTGGTGGGTGTGGACCTTTTATTTCACGATCCTGTGGGCCATCGGTTATACCATCGCCTATCCGGCTTACCCGCTGATATCAGGCGCAACAAAAGGGCTGCTCGGCTGGAGCAGCCGCGGCGAAATCGCCGCCGAAATTGCCGATGCGAAACAGGCGCAGAGCGTCTATGTCGACAGAATCGCCAATTCCTCGCTTGCCGAAATTCAGGCGGACCCGACCCTGATGCAGTTTGCCCTTTCCGGCGGTGCAGCCGCTTTCAAGGTCAATTGCATTCAGTGTCACGGTTCGGGCGCGGAAGGCGGGCAGGGTTATCCCAACCTCAATGACGATGACTGGATGTGGGGCGGCAGTGCCGACGATATCTACACGACGGTGAAGCACGGCATTCGTTTTGCCGATGATCCTGATACGCGCGCTTCGGAAATGCCGGCCTTCGGTGACATCCTCCAGTCGAACGAAATCCGCGAGGTCGCGGCCTATGTCGTCAGCCTTACCGGCACGCCTTCCAACCCGGCGCTGGTGGAACCCGGCAAGCAGCTCTTTGCCGACAATTGCGCCTCGTGCCACGGGGAAGACGCCAAGGGTAATCGCGAATTCGGCGCACCCAATCTGGCCGACGCGATCTGGCTGAAGTCGCATGGGGAGGAAGGCATCGTTTCGCAGATCCGTTCGCCCAAGCACGGCGTCATGCCCGCCTGGGGTGAGCGTCTCGGTGACACGACCGTCAAGCAGCTGGCGATCTTCGTGCATTCGCTTGGTGGGGGCGAATGAGGCAAGTAGAATGTAAGGAAGGGCGCCGGGGAGGCGCCCTTTTTTATTGTTCAGATCAGGCGCTTTCCGACCGTCCATCCGGATATTCGGCCGGTCCCTTCAGCTCGATCTTGTTGCCGAAGGGATCACGGAAATAGAACGAATGTCCCATCCCTCTCGCGCCGCCGTGAAAGGCTTCCTGTTCTATCATGACGTTAAATTTCGCCAGATGGGTGCGAAGCGCATCATGGTTCAGGGGACCGGTCGCTATGCAGATGTGATCGACATTACGACCTCCGGCGACGGGCGGAGCGGCCTTTGTGCCACCGGGGTGCGTGACATCCCACAGCACGATCAGGGCATTTCCGCACCAGACTTGTTCCATCCCAAGAGCAGGGTAAGAGTAACCATCCCTGCATCCCAGCACGTTCCGGTAAAAATCGAGCGCCCGCGTCATGTCGTCGACGATGAAGACGATATGATCGATACCGACCAACGAAAAAGGCGGTGTTGTCAAAGTCATGGCGAGCTCCTGCCGATCAGCTTTTCGACCAGACGGCCAGTTCGTATCCATCGGGATCGGTGAAATGGAAACGCCGGCCGCCGGGAAAGGCGAAGATCGCGACGCTGATCTGTCCGCCGGCGGCTTCGACACGCCGCTGGACATCCTCGATATCGGCGGCGTAGAGAATGACGAGCGGTCCGCCCCTGGCCGAAACCGGCGCGGTGGTGGTGAAGCCGCCCGTCAGGCGGCCGTCGGAAAACTCGCAGTATTGCGGGCCGTAGTCCTTGAAGGTCCAGCCGAATGCGCCGCCGTAAAATTCCTTGCTGCGTTCGATGTCGGCGACGTTGAATTCGACATAGTCGATGCGCCGGTCATTGGCATTTTCTGTCATCATTTACTCCATCAATCCGCTTCAAGCAGCGATTTCAGCGTTTCGAGATCGGCCGTGATCGCGCTCGCATCCTGCTCGAAATCCTCGTCCGTCATGCCGTCAAGCCGAAGCAGCGTGAAGCTCACTTCCGCGCCGCTGCCATTCGGCGTTACCCGAAGCGCGTTATAGACCTTCAGCCCGTCAGGCAATGTGACGACGTGATCTATGACGCCGAATTCGTTGGCCGGCGCGAAATTGACACGCACCTCGCCAAGCGGTCCGCCATCGGCGATCCAGTCGTTGCCATCCGGCTTCAGGCCGCCGCCCAGACCTGCCGCCCAGCGCGGCATGTTCTGCGGGTCGGAGGCGAAACCATAGACCTGTGCCCACGGCTTTTCGACTGACAGGTGAATGATTCTCGACTGCATGACAGGCATCTCGTCCTCCCTCTGCGGCGCGGTCCCTCCCTGCGCCACTTTGTCGTCACTTGATGTAAGTCAAGGATGTTTCCCCGCTGAGATGGGAGAAAGCAAGGAGATAAAAATGGACTCCTATCATGAACATCTATCGCGCCGGACAGGATCGCCCGCAGCAGCCCGTCGAAAGGCTGGAGGCGGAAGCCGTCAATTCCGCAAAAACGCGCAAACCGCTTTACGAAGCGCGCAAGAAGATTTTTCCGAAGCGCGCCGAAGGCAGGTTCCGGCGGTTCAAATGGCTGGTGATGCTGGTCACGCTCGGCATCTATTATCTGACGCCGTTCCTGCGCTGGGATCGCGGTCCCTATGCGCCCGATCAGGCGGTATTGATCGATATCGCCAACCGACGCTTTTATTTCTTCTTCATCGAAATCTGGCCGCAGGAGTTCTTTTTTGTTGCCGGCCTGCTGGTCATGGCGGGGCTGGGGCTGTTTCTCGTCACATCAGCCGTCGGGCGTGCATGGTGCGGTTACACCTGTCCGCAGACCGTCTGGGTCGACCTGTTTCTGGTGGTCGAACGGGCGATCGAGGGCGACAGGAACGCCCGCATGAAACTGGACGCGGCGCCCTTCACATTTGGCAAATTGCGCAAGCGGGTGCTGAAACATGCGATCTGGCTGGTGATCGGCGTTCTGACCGGCGGTGCCTGGATTTTCTATTTCGCCGATGCACCGACGCTGGCGATGCAGTTCATGACCGGGCAGGCGCCGATGATCGCCTACTCGACCGTCGCCACGCTGACCGCCACCACCTATGTCTTCGGCGGGCTGATGCGGGAACAGGTGTGCACATACATGTGTCCCTGGCCGCGCATCCAGGCGGCGATGCTGGATGAGAATTCGCTTGTCGTTACCTATAATGACTGGCGCGGCGAACCGCGCTCGCGGCACGCCAAGAAGGCTGCGGCAGCTGGGGAGAGCATCGGCGACTGCGTCGATTGCAATGCCTGTGTCGCGGTCTGTCCCATGGGCATCGACATCAGGGACGGGCAGCAGCTGGAATGCATCACCTGCGCGCTCTGCATCGATGCCTGTGACGGGGTGATGGACAAGATCGGCAAGCCGCGCGGGCTGATCGCCTATGCGACGCTGTCCGAATATCAATCCAACATGGCGCTGGCGACCGGCAATGGCGAATACGCCATCCGCCCCGCCAATGTGCGTGAGGAGGACGGCAGTTTCAGCAAGCGTGTCCGCCACTTCAACTGGCGCATCATCTTCCGGCCGCGCACGCTGCTTTATACCGCCATCTGGGCTGCCGTTGGCATCGGCATGCTGTTTGCGCTGGTGACGCGCGAGCGGCTGGCGCTCAATGTCCTGCATGACCGTAATCCGCAATATGTGCTGGAATCGAACGGGTCGATCCGTAACGGCTATACCGTGCGCATTCTCAACATGGTGCCGCAGCCGCGCGTAATGAGCCTGACGATAGAAGGCCTTCCCAATGCGGTGATGAAGATAAACGGCATGCCGGATACGGCTGCGCGCGCCTTCGAGGTGACGGTGGAGCCGGATGAGGCGACGACGCTGAAGGTCTTTGTCACCCTGCCGGGCAAGAATATCGCGCGGACGGCGGAAAACTTCGAATTCATCGTCAGCGATACGGCCGGCCACGAAACGGCCCGCTACGATGCGGTCTTCAATGCTCCGGGAGTGAAAAAATGACAGTCAACAATCGCCAGACATCCGGCTTCGTTTTCACCGGCTGGCACATGCTCGGCGTCATGGTGCTGTTCTTCGGCACCATCATCACCGTCAACATGATCATGGCCTGGAATGCGGTCCACAGCTGGAGCGGGCTCGTCGTGCCCAACACCTATGTTGCCAGCCAGCAGTTCAATGCCAAGGCGGAAGCCGCCAAGGCACGGGCTGCAACCGGCATCAAGGGCAGGCTCGTGGTGAATGAGAAGACCGTTCGTTACGAGGTTTTCCATCCGGAAAAAGGCCCGATCGATACGGACACGGTGACGGCGCATTTTCGCCGGCCTGTGGGTGAAAGCCAGAATTTCGACATGGAACTGACCCCGGCCACCACCGGCGTCTTTACCGGCGCACATGACATGCTACCGGGGCAATGGATCGTCGAGGTTACCGCTGTCAAGGACGGCCGGATCATCGTGCATGAGGGCACGCGGATTGCCGTTATCAGGGGACGTCAATGAGCTGCTGCGCACCGGGAACGGAAGGCTCGCTTCAACTCGGCGAGCCGGTCAATCCACCATCGTCGGAGGAATTGCTGCTGGCGAGCCGCGATCTGGGGCAGGGGCTGCGTCAGACCGATCTCAGCGTGCCGGATGTTTATTGCGGTGCCTGCATCACAACCATCGAGACTGCGCTTAACCGTTTGCCACAGGTGGAACGCGCGCGGGTGAACCTGTCGTCCAAACGTGTGGCGGCTGTCTGGAGGGAAGAGGTCAATGGCGTCAGGACCGATCCCGCCGAGATTGCCCGTGCAATTCTGTCGACGGGATACCGCACACATCTTTTCGCCAGCGGGCAGGATGCTTCCGACGCGTTACGCTCGCAGCTGATCAGGGCGGTGGCGCTGTGCGGTTTTGCCTCCGCCAATATCATGCTTCTGTCCGTCTCCGTCTGGTCGGGGGCGGATGCGGCGACGCGCGACATGTTCCACTGGATTTCGGCGATGATCGCCGCGCCGGCGCTGATCTATGGCGGGCGTTTCTTCTATCAATCTGCCTGGAACGCGCTGAAACACGGCCGCACCAATATGGATGTGCCGATCGCGCTTGCCATCACGCTCTCTTATGCCGTTTCGCTGTGGGAGACGATCCATCACGGTGAGCATGCCTGGTTCGATGCGACCGTGTCGCTGCTGTTCTTCCTGCTGATCGGCCGCACGCTCGACCATATCATGCGCGACAAGGCGCGCTCGGCCATTGCCGGATTGGCCCGGCTGTCACCACGCGGCGCGACCGTCATCGGTGAGGATGGAACGCGGGAATATCGCCAGCTTGCCGATGTCCAACCCGGAATGTCGATTGCGATTGCGGCAGGTGATCGTGTGGCGGTGGATGCCGTGGTCGTCTCCGGCAGCAGCGATCTCGACATGTCCATCGTCAATGGTGAAAGCGCGCCGCGCCGCGTTGCGGCAGGCGACAGCCTGCAGGCCGGCACGCTCAACCTCACCGGTTCGCTCACCGCCCGGGTGACCGCCTCGGCCAGGGATTCCTTCCTGTCGGAAGTGATCGGGTTGATGGAGGCGGCCGAAGGCGGGCGGGCGCGTTACCGCCGTATCGCCGACCGCGCCGCAAGCTATTATTCGCCCGTGGTGCATCTTCTCGCGCTGGTCACGTTTATCGGCTGGGGCATTTTTGGCGGGGACTGGAAACAGGCGATGCTGATTGCCATTGCGGTTCTCATCATTACCTGCCCCTGTGCGCTCGGCCTTGCCGTTCCCGTCGTGCAGGTGGTGGCCGCTGGACGGCTCTTCCGGCACGGCATCATGGTCAAGGAAGGCTCGGCCATGGAGCGGCTGGCCGAAATCGACACCGTGCTGTTCGACAAGACCGGCACCCTGACCGTTGGTAAACCGAGACTGGTCGAGACAGGGGATGTGAAGCCGGCCACCATGGCAATTGCGGCGGGACTTGCTGCCCATTCGCGTCATCCTCTCTCGAAAGCCCTACATGCCGCCTATAACGGTGCCTTGCCGGCCTATGAGTTGGTGCGGGAAATTCCAGGCTCGGGTGTCGAGGCCGAGACGGAAGCCGGCATCTACCGGCTCGGCAATCGCCGTTTCGCCTGCCCGGATGAGGCACGGACCGACAATGGCGATGCGCGGTCGGAAGTGGTGCTGTCGCTCGATGGCCATCAACTGGCGAGCTTCGGTTTCGAGGATAATCCGCGCGCGGGTGCGGTTGCGGCTTTGCGTAATCTCTCAGTGCGGTGCCTGATGCAGGAAATCGTTTCGGGTGACCGGGCCGCCGCCGTCAGCGCCATGGCGCAGCGGCTGGGGATCGGCAACTGGCGTGCGGACCTGTCGCCGAAGGACAAGGCGGCGCGCTGTGCCGAACTTGCCGGCGAGGGTCGCAGGGTGCTGATGGTGGGAGACGGTATCAACGATGCGCCGGCGCTTGCCGCCGCCCATGTTTCCATGGCGCCCGCCACCGCCGCCGATATTGGCCGTCAGGCCGCGGATTTCGTGTTCATGCAGGAGGATCTCGATGCCGTGCCTTTTGCGATCGAGACATCGCAGCGGGCCGGAAGGCTTATCCGGCAGAACTTCGCGCTTGCCATCGGCTATAATATCATCGCCGTGCCGATTGCGATTGCCGGTTATGCGACGCCGATGATCGCGGCCATTGCGATGTCGACATCTTCACTGATCGTCGTTGCCAATGCGTTGCGCCTTGCCGGTGCGGCGGAAACCATCCGTCCCCGGAACGACGTAAAAACAGGATTTGCGGGCGAGGGGGCGCAACTGGCATGAACATGCTGATCTATCTCATTCCCGTCGCACTGTTTCTGGGTGCGCTCGGGCTTTTCGCCTTCCTCTGGTCGGTTCGATCAGGGCAATATGACGATATGGACGGGGCTGCCTGGCGGGTAATCGATGATGGTGACGACCGGCCACGGCCCTCTTGAAGGGGAAGCAAAAGGTCAGTTTTGAACTGTTCTTGACCTGTCGCAAATATGCAAAGCTGACTTGCGTCATCAAAATTTAATCGTTTCAGTCCCGGCTAGCCTTGCCGTTTGTCCATTACAGTGCCACAACACGACCACCTAAAAGCAAGATGGAGGCACATCCGTGGAACAGGCAGAAATCGGTTTGATCGGTCTCGGCGTCATGGGCTCGAACCTGGCGTTGAACATCGCGGAAAAGGGCAACAAGATTGCCGTATTCAACCGAACCCCGGAAGTTACACGAAAATTCTACGCCGATGCGGGCGAACTGCAGGGCCAGATCATTCCCTGCGAAACCATCGAGGAATTCGTCGCTGCAATTCGTCCTCCGCGCCCGATCATCATCATGATCAAGGCCGGCGATCCGGTTGACCAGCAGATGGAAATCCTGAAGCCCCATCTCGCCAATGGCGACATCATGATCGACGCCGGCAATGCCAATTTCCGCGATACGATCCGCCGTTTCGACAATCTGAAGGATAGCGGCCTGACCTTTATCGGCATGGGCGTTTCCGGCGGTGAAGAAGGCGCGCGTCACGGACCGTCGATCATGGTCGGCGGCACCGAAGACAGCTGGAAGCGTGTCGAGAAGGTGCTGACCTCCATTTCCGCCAAATATAATGACGATCCGTGCGTGGCATGGCTCGGCAATGACGGCGCCGGCCACTTCGTCAAGACCATCCATAACGGCATCGAATATGCCGACATGCAGATGATCGCCGAAATCTACGGCATCCTGCGTGATGGCCTTGGCATGAGCGCCGTCGAAATCGCCGATGTCTTCGCCGAATGGAACAAGGGCCGCCTGAATTCCTACCTGATCGAAATCACCGAGAAGGTTCTGCGCGCCGCCGATCCGATCACCGGCAAGCCGATGGTCGATCTGATCCTCGACAAGGCCGGCCAGAAGGGCACCGGCAAGTGGTCGGTCATCGAGGCGCAGAACATGGGCGTCGCCGCAACCGCCATCGAAGCGGCCGTGGCTGCCCGTATTCTCTCCTCGCAGAAGGATGAGCGCGAAGCTGCCGAGAAGATCTTCGGCCTGCCGACCCTCGCGGCGGCACCGGCTGACAAAAAGGCCTTCATCGCCGATCTGGAAAGCGCGCTTCTGGCCGCCAAGGTCGGCGCTTATGCGCAGGGCTTCGCCATCATGTCGGCCGCTTCGAAGGAGTTCAACTGGAACCTGCCGATGCCGACGATCGCCCGCATCTGGCGCGCCGGCTGCATCATCCGCTCGGAATTCCTCGATGAGATCACCTCGGCCTTCACCAAGGATCCGCATGTGGCCAACCTCATCGTGACACCTGCCTTCGCCGCCATCGTCAAGGATACCGATGCGCCGCTGCGCCGCGTGGTTTCCTACGCCGTGCTCTCCGGCCTGCCGGTTTCGGCGCTGGCTTCGGCGCTCGGCTATTTCGATGCCTATCGCCGCGGTCGCGGCAGCGCCAACCTCATTCAGGCGCAGCGCGACTTCTTCGGCGCGCATGGTTTCGAACGCACCGACGGTGTCGACAAGCCGCACGGCCCATGGGGCAGCGGCGCCGAAATTTTCTGATCGGCTAAAACGATAAAAACAAAAGGCCCGTGCAAGCGGGCCTTTTTCATTTCATTGATGCTTGGATTAGCGGGCGGCGGCGAGACCGACGATGAGGCCGCTGACGGCGTTGATCAGCAGGAACTGGTTGTCGACGCGGACCCAGCGCTGGTCGCGGCGCGGTTCTGCAAGATGGTAACGGCGGTAGTCACGGCGGTCCACCATGTTGCGACGCTCACGGGCCGAGAGGCGCTGGCCGCGATCCCAGCGGTGCTTCTTGACGATGACTTTCTTGGTGGTGACCTGACGCTCGACGGTGACGCCGCGATGGCGATCGTCGTGGCGGCTCTGGGCCTGTGCCATCGGAGCTGCAAGAACGGTGGCTGCCAGAAGAATGGTGACGAACTTTTTCATGGAAGTTTCCTCTCGGGTTTCGATGAGGAGAACTTACGAATAAACGAATGAACGGAAACTGAATTTAAAATTACATTTATGTAATGGTTGTTAATGCTTAGGGGCGGGAGTTAATCTTTTGTTTTGAGTTTCCTGGCGCAAGTTTCGGAGCGTGCAGGCCGCCCGGCGTAACCGGGCGACCGTTCCTGTATCAGACCCGTTCGGCGGATTTTGCCCAGAGGTTGATATCCGCATCCCTGGCGTAACGATCGATTTCCGCCAGCTCCTCGGTGGAGAACTCGGCATTGTCGAGCGCCTTGACGCAATCCTCGACCTGTTCGACACGGCTTGCGCCGATCAGCGCCGAGGTGATGCGGCCGCCACGCAGAACCCAGGCAATCGCCATCTGGGCCAGCGTCTGGCCGCGGCGTTCGGCAATGCTGTTGAGGGAGCGGATGTTTTCAACATTGCGCTCGTTGAGGAAGGCCGGGTTCAGCGACTTGCTCTGCGATGCACGGCTGCCATCCGGCACGCCGCCGAGATATTTCGTCGTCAGCATGCCCTGCGCCAGCGGCGAAAAGACGATGGAGCCGATGCCCAGTTCTTCCAGCGTATCGACGAGACCGTCTTCCTCGATCCAGCGATTGATCATCGAGTAGCTCGGCTGATGGATGATGCAGGGCGTGCCGAGGTCCTTGAGGATGGCGGCGGCCTCACGGGTGCGCTTCGAGTTGTAGGACGAGATGCCGACGTAAAGCGCCTTGCCCGAGCGCACGATCTGGTCCAGCGCGCCGCAGGTTTCCTCAAGCGGCGTGTTGGGGTCGAAACGGTGGGAATAGAAAATATCGACGTAGTCCAGCCCCATGCGCTTCAGGCTCTGGTCGCAGGAAGAGATCAGATATTTGCGGCTGCCCCATTCACCATAGGGGCCGGGCCACATGTTGTAACCGGCCTTGGAAGAGATGATCATCTCGTCGCGATAGCCGGCGAAATCCGTCTTCAGGATTTCACCGAAGGCGGTTTCGGCGCTGCCGGGCGGCGGGCCGTAATTGTTGGCGAGATCGAAATGGGTGATGCCGAGATCGAAGGCACGGCGGCAAATTGCCTGTTTCGTCTGGTGCGGCGTATCGTTGCCGAAATTGTGCCAGAGCCCCAGCGAGATTGCCGGCAGTTTCAGGCCGGTCTTGCCGCAATGATTGTATTTCATGGACGCGTATCGGTTTTCGGCCGGTTGCCAAACCATGGGTCTTCCTCCACTTGCTGATGACTGGCTGCCGGAGAACCCGGCAACCCTTTGAACCGATGAAAACAGGCGCGGGCGCACCTGTCATTCCCGAGAGGGATGGTTATGCCTTTCTCTGCATTGTTTCAATGCCGGGATTGGGCGAGGATTGGCAGGAATGAAGATCGAAGATGCGGAAATGTGGCTGGGGGCCATCCGCCTTCGGGGTGAAGATGATGCGGCGCGTTTCACCGGCGGAAAGATCGAACAGATTGTCCGAATATCGCCCCGGCTGGTCCGCCTCCAGCATGACGAAGAGGGCGAGACCGGCGGCGGTGACATCGATTTCAGACTGGCCATTTTTCAGTGGGCCGACTGACAGATCCAACCCGGCGGGCTGAAGCTCCAACGCCTTGTAGGTGTCGCGCACGTGATGGCCTTCGCCGGTCATGCCGTTGGAGGCAATGAAGCTCCACGCAAGGATGGCGCCATCCGGCAGGCTGTCCATGTCGATTTCTGTCAGCGTCGCGGCCTTATCCGTCGCGCATGTGCCGTTGGCGGATTTCAGCGGCACGCGGTTGCCGTCCATGGTCAGCGCAACGATGTTCATGTCGATCTCGACATCTTCCGCCGTGTCGTTGACCATGGAAAAGCTCACCTGTCGCCCATCCCTGGAGGGAATGGCCGAGACCGTGACCGGCTGGAAGAACCGTCGGGCGGCATAATGCAGCGCCTTCCAGCCGCCGCCATAATCGAGGCTCGACCATGAGGCGACCGGCCATGTGTCGTTCAGCTGCCAATAAAGTGTGCCCATGCAATGGGGTTTCAGCGAGCGCCAGTAGTCGACCGCCGTGCGGATGGCCAGCGCCTGCTGGACCTGGCTCAGATAGACGAAGTTCTCGAAATCCCTGGGGAAGCGGAAATAACGGAACATGGTGCCGGCGATCCGCTCATTGCCGCCGACATTCTTCTGGTGCAGCTCGATGACCGGGGAGGCGATGTTCATGTCCCTGTCTTCGGCATAGGTGCGGATGACGGGCATGGATGTGTAGGACTGGAAACCGAATTCGGAGCAGAAACGCGGTTTGACCGACCGGTAATTGTCGAACGACTTATTCTCGTGCCAGACGGACCAGTAATGCATGTCGCCGGAGCCATCCGCATGCCAGGCATCGCCGTAATCGAGATAACCCGACGCGGGACTCGATGGCCACCAGAGCGCTTCGGGGGCGGCTTTTTTCAGGGCCCGTTCGATGTTGCGGTTCAGGCGATCATAGGCGACGAGATAGCGGTCGCGATTGTTGCGGGATTCATCGAACCAGGTCAGCGCGCCCACCAGCTCGTTATCGCCGCACCACAGCGCGATGGAGGCATGCGAGGACAGGCGTTTCACCTGGTAATCGACCTCGTGTTCGACATTGTCGAGAAAGTCCTCGCTGCAGGGATAGAGATTGCAGGCGAACATGAAATCCTGCCAGACCAGAAGGCCGAGACGATCGCAGAGATCGTAGAACCAGTCTTCCTCATAGAACCCGCCGCCCCAGACGCGGATCATGTTCATGTTGGCCTCGACCGCGGAGCAGAGGAGATCTTCGGTCTTTTCCCGGCTGGTCAGCGAATGGAGCGCATCTGCCGGAATCCAGTTGGCGCCGCGGCAGAAAATTTCCCGGCCGTTGATGCGGAAAGCGAAACGGCTGCCCGCTTCATCCTTGTCCGTCAGTAATTCGATGGTCCTGAAGCCGATCTGGCGGGTGACGGTCTCGTCGGGCAATTCCACCGTCAGCCTGTAGAGCGTCTGCTCACCACTGCCGGCCGGCCACCAGAGTTGCGGATTTTCCACGAAGAAGACGTGGCGCACCACCGTCTCGCCCGCGCCGACGCCGCAATCGAGCCGCAGTCTTTCATCGTTAAGGGAGAGGTAGACCGGCAGGCTTGCCGGGCCTTCGGCAAACAGCGTCACGGCTACATGCAACTCAACGCCGCCTTCGACATGATGCTGCGAGGTGACGACATGCTCGATGCGTGCCGTATCGAGGCGCTTCAGCAGGATTTTGCCGTAAAGCCCAAGCGGCGCAATGGCGATGTTCCAGTCCCAGCCGAAATGGCATTGCGGCTTGCGCAACATGTTGCCATTGGCGATCGGCGAATTGCCGGGGTGATAGGGAATATAAAAGGGCTGCCGCGCCTGACGTTCCGCACCGGCCACGATGTTGGAATGGAAATGGATGCGGATGGTGTTTTCACCCGGCCGCACTGCACGCGAAATATCGGGGCGGTAACGGCGGAAGCAATTGTCCGCGCTTAGGACCGGGACATCATTGACGAAGACGATGGCGACGGTGTCGAGATAATCAATATCGAGATACCAGCTGGCATCGGCCTCATCGAGGATGAATGTGCGCTCAATGATCCAGTCCCGCTGCGCCACCCATTGCACCGCGTTTTCATTGGCGCCGTGATAGGGGTCGGGAATGATGTCCGCATTTTTGAGCGCGGTGTGAATGTCGCCGGGGACGGAAAGCTCGGTGGCATGGTCTCCCTCCACCGAACTCAGGCGCCAGAGCCCGGCCAGATCGATGGTGGTTTCTGGCGTGGAAGAAGAGATCATGGTGGGACCCTGCATAATATGAATTCAACAAAGACGGCCCGGCATTGTGAAGCAGGCTTGTGTCAGAATCTGGGGGAACCGCATGTCGGCAAAGCGGCTTTTGCCGGTTCGCTCCACGTCACGATCTTCTCCCTTCGGCAACGTTACCGTAAAACAAACGTGCCGTCATGTCTTTGATCGCCGACTGGCGAGGCTAAATGCGTCTGTCATCAACGTCACGCGGTGAAGAGGTAGTCTTATTCTAATTCTTCGATAATTGATTTATATATACCAATAAGTTATGTTTGTTTTTTAATTTAAATAATTAATTTCTGTATGTTTTCGAGGCTTGGGTTTCATGGCTGCGGGAACAGTTTCATGGGAGGAAATATTTTTTGCACCTGCATCGTTATAGCTGAATTGAGGCGTGATGGGATGAGGCCGAGCGGTGTGAGGGGACGTTTGCCTTTGCAACAGCGCAAAAGCTATCTATGATTATCGTTCGGTAAAGCGTGGCGAAATGACATGAACGATACTGGTAAATCCGGCGGGGGCGAAGCACCCGCGACGACGGGCGAGCGCCCGACCTTGAAGACCATCGCCTATATGACAGGTCTTGGCATCACCACAGTCTCGCGTGCATTGAAGGATGCGCCCGACATCGGCGCCGAGACCAAGGAGCGCGTGCGGCTGATCGCCCGGCAGATCGGCTACCAGCCGAACCGGGCCGGCGTGCGGCTTCGCACCGGCAAGACCAATGTCATCGCACTGGTGCTGAGTGTCGACGAAGAGCTGATGGGTTTCACCAGCCAGATGGTGTTCGGCATCACCGAGATACTCTCCACCACGCAATATCACCTGGTCGTCACGCCACATATCCACGCCAAGGATTCCATGGTGCCGATCCGCTACATTCTCGAGACCGGTTCGGCGGATGGGGTGATTATTTCGAAGATCGAACCGAACGATCCGCGCGTCCGTTTCATGACCGAGCGCAACATGCCCTTCGTCACCCATGGGCGGTCCGATATGGGCATCGAACATGCCTTTCACGATTTCGACAATGAGGCCTATGCCTACGAGGCAGTCGAGCGTCTGGCGCAATGTGGGCGCAAAAGGATTGCCGTGATCATGCCGCCATCGCGATTTTCCTACCACGATCATGCGCGCAAGGGGTTCAATCGCGGGATCAGGGATTTCGGCCTTACCGAATTTCCCATCGATGTCGTCACCATCGAGACGCCGCTCGACAAAATCCGCGATTACGGCCAGAGGCTGATGCAATCGGATGATCGCCCCGATGGCATCGTCTCTATCAGCGGCAGCAGCACCATCGCGCTGCTGGCAGGCTTCGAAGCGGCGGGTGTGAAGATCGGCGAAGACATCGATATCGTCTCGAAACAGTCGGCCGAGTTCCTGAACTGGATCAAGCCGCAAATCCATACCGTCAACGAGGATATCAAGCTGGCGGGCAGGGAGCTTGCGAAAGCCCTTCTGGCACGTATCAACGGCGCTCCGCCGGAAACCCTGCAGAGCGTCAGCGAGCCGGTCTGGTCTTCCATGGCGCCGAAGCCGTAAAGAGCAGCGTCGGAATCGATGCTTTGCACCCGACTCTGTTGCGGGTTGCCACTTACTCGCCGTCATGCCGGCCTCGAGCCGGCATCCAGCCAGCCCAAGTCCTTGGGCTGAAAGGAGGCTTCCCGTCGCGCGGACGCGCGTCGGCTGGATTCCGGCTCAAGGCCGGAATGACGGAAAAGAAGCGTTATTGCTCACGGCTGGGCCAGGCAGTCCTTCAGCGAGCCGGCAATGCCGCGCATCAGCTTGAAATAGAGGTCGGGACCGGGCTCCAGCGTGGCCGCTTCCGGATCGAGCGTCGCGGACTTTGCCGCCGTGCCTTCAGTGATGACCGAGATCAGTTTCGGCTCGAATTGCGGTTCGGCGAAAACGCAGGTTGCGCCTAGCTGGCGAACCTTTTCCTGCATCTGCTTGACGCGGTCCGCACCGGGCAGGGTCTCGGGGCTGACGGTGATCGACCCCGCCGTCGTCACGCCATAACGGTGCTCGAAATATTGATAGGCGTCGTGAAAGACGATGAAAGGCTTGTCCTTGATAGGCTTGACCGTTTCAGCCAGTTCCGTGTCGAGTGCGTCGAGATCGTCGATCAGCTTTTTGGTGTTGGCCTGATAGGTTGCCGCATTGCCGGCATCGGCCGCAATCAGTGCGGTTTCTATCGTCTGCGCCATGGCCTTGGCATTGGCGGGATCAAGCCAGAGGTGAGTGTCATAGGCGCCGTGCCCATGGTCATGGTCGCCGTGGTCATGGCCATGATCGTGTGCCGCCTCGCCATCCGCATGGTCTTCATGACCTTCTTCGCCATGGTCATGCGCCTCGAAGGGGCCGCCTTCACGGAAAGGCAGCTTTTCCAGCCCCTTGGCGTCTTCCAGTTCCACCACCGTCGCCTTGCTGGCCAGTGCCTCCAGCGGCTTTTCCAGGAAAGCTTCCAGCCCGGGCCCAACCCAGAACACCACATCCGCCTTTTCCAGCTTGCGCGCATTGGAGGGCCGCAGGTTATAGGTATGTGGCGAGGCGGCACCCTCAACGATAAGCTGCGGCTCACCAACGCCGCGCATGATGGCTGCCACGAGCGAGTGGATGGGCTTGATCGAGACCACGACATCGGGCGCGGCTGTGGCGCCCGAAGCGGCGGCCGCTATTGCCACCGACGCCATGAGCGGGATCAGGATCGATTTCATGCAATGTACTCCACTTGAAGAAGTATAGTTATGTTATTACATTTATTGCGTAACTCTATAACGTATGCAATAGCGGTAGGCAACATCGCCGAACGGACAATCCCATGCTTCATTCCCCCCGTCAGGGTAACGATATACTGGTTTCCCTTGCCAATGCCGGCGTGCAGCGCAATGGCCGCTGGCTGGTACGCGGCGTGGAGTTTTCCGTCAGCAAGGGCGAGATCGTAACGCTGATCGGCCCGAACGGCTCCGGCAAATCCACAAGCGCGAAAATGGCGATCGGCGTGGTGAAACCAACCGAGGGTGAAGTCTCGCGCATTGCCGGCCTGCGCGTCGGTTATGTGCCGCAGAAGCTTTCGGTGGACTGGACCATGCCGCTTTCGGTACGGCGGCTGATGACGCTGACCGGGCCGCTGCCCGCCCGCGAGATCGATGCGGCTTTGAATGCGACAGGCATTGCACATCTGGCGAACGCCGAAGTTCAACACCTTTCCGGCGGCGAGTTCCAGCGTGCGCTCCTGGCTCGCGCCATCGCCCGCAAGCCCGATCTGCTGGTGCTCGACGAGCCCGTGCAGGGTGTGGATTTCTCCGGCGAGATCGCGCTCTATGATCTGATAAAAAATATCAGAAATTCAAGTAATTGCGGAATTTTGTTAATATCGCATGACTTGCATGTGGTGATGGCTGAAACCGATACCGTGATCTGCCTGAACGGCCATGTCTGCTGCCGGGGAACACCGCAGGCGGTAAGCCAGAGCCCGGAATATATGCGGCTGTTCGGCGGTTCTGCCGCAAAGGCGCTTGCCGTCTACAGCCACCATCACGACCACACCCATCTGCCCGATGGCCGGGTGCAGCACGCGGATGGTTCGGTGACGGATCATTGCCACCCTGAAGACGGCCACCATCACGCCCATGATCATGGCCACCATCATGATGACCATGGCGACGAATGCGGTTGCGGCCATGAACATGAACATGGGGACCATGCGCCCTCGAAACACGCGCAGGGAGAACGGCATGTTTGACGACTTCTTCGTTCGCGCCATGGTCGCCGGCATCGGCGTTGCCCTTACTGCCGGGCCTCTCGGCTGTTTCGTGGTCTGGCGGCGCATGGCCTATTTCGGGGATACGATGGCCCATTCGGCGCTGCTTGGCGTCGCGCTCTCGCTGCTGTTGCAGCTCAACCTCATCATCAGCGTCTTTCTGGTGGCGTCCGCCGTTTCGATCCTGCTGATTTTTCTGCAGCGGCGGCAGGCACTGTCGTCCGACGCATTGCTTGGCATCCTGTCCCATTCAGCTCTCGCCATTGGCCTTGTCATCGTCGCCTTCATGAGCTGGGTGCGTATCGATCTCGTGTCGTTCCTGTTCGGCGATATTCTCGCTGTCACCCGCAGCGATATCGCGCTGATCTGGGGCGGTGGGCTGGTGGTCGTCGTTTCCATGGTGTTCCTGTGGCGGTCGCTGCTCGCTTCCACCGTCAACACCGAACTGGCTGAAGCCGAGGGGCTGAACCCGGAGCGGGCGAAGCTCATTTTCACGCTGTTGATGGCGCTGGTGATTGCCATTGCGATGAAGGTGGTCGGCATCATGCTCATCACCTCGCTGCTGATCATACCGGCTGCCACCGCCAGACGTTTTTCCGCCACGCCGGAGGTGATGGCCGTGGTCGCGTCGCTGATCGGCGCCATTGCCGTTATCGGCGGCCTGTTCGGCTCGCTGACCTATGATACGCCGTCCGGCCCCTCCATCGTGGTTGCCGCGGTGATCCTGTTCGTTATAAGCCTGTTGCCGGCGCCGGGTTTTTCCCGCTCCGCGGATGAAGGAGGCAAATCATGAATGCTCAAACCCAGCAGAACCTCACCAAGAACCAGTCGCTGGTCATGAATGCCCTGTCAAACGCGCATCAGCCGCTCAGCGCCTATATGATCCTCGACAAGCTGCGGGATGACGGGTTCCGCGCGCCGCTGCAGGTGTACCGGGCGCTGGAAAAGCTGGTGGAATTCGGTCTCGTGCACCGGCTGGAAAGCCTCAACGCTTTCGTTGCCTGCACGCATACGCAGGCCGAATGCTGCTCGCACCACCATGGCACCGTGGCGTTCGCCATCTGCGAATCTTGCGGGCAGGTGACCGAGTTCCATGATCACGAAATAGACCACCGTCTTGAGCGCTGGGTGAAGGACAGCAAGTTCAAGGCGGAAAAGACCACCATCGAGATTCGCGGTCTCTGCGCAAACTGCGCGTCATAGGCTTTGTTTGCGGGGTGGGCATGGTTGCCCACCGTTGCTCATCCTTCGATAATCGCCAGATCTTTCGAAAAACGCTTCCAGTTCTCAATGTATTTTTCCGCGGAACGGCGCAGGCCGGCGACGGCTTCGTCATCCAGCGTTCGGATGGCCCGCGCCGGCGAGCCGACGATTAGCGAATTATCCGGAAATTCCTTGCCTTCCGTCACCAGCGCATTGGCGCCAACGAGGCAGTTGCGGCCGATCTTCGCGCCGTTCAGGATCGTTGCGCCCATGCCGATCAGCGAATTGTCGCCGATGCTGCAGCCATGCACGATGGCGTGGTGGCCGATTGTGCACATTTCGCCGATGGTTGCGGCAAAGCCGGGATCGCTGTGCACCATCGCGCCTTCCTGAATATTGGTGCCGCGCCCGACGCTGATCGGCTCGTTATCACCGCGCAACGTCGCGCCGAACCAGATGCCGACATCTTCGCCGAGCGTTACCGAACCGATGACATTGGCATCGGGGGCGACCCAGTAACGATCCGGGGCAGGGGTTTGCGGCACCCGGTCGGCGAGGCGGTAAAGCGGCATTCGGTTTCTCCCTCTGGAATATGCGCCGGCAGCGATCAGGCGACCGTGACCGACAGCGTACCGACACCATCGACGCCGCAGTCGATGCGGTCACCGCGCACGATCGGACCAACGCCGGCCGGCGTGCCGGTCATGATCACGTCACCGGCGGCAAGCGTGAAGAGCTTGGAAAGCTCGGCGATCACTTCCGGCACCTTCCAGATCATCTGTGCGAGATCGCCCGTCTGCTTGCGCTCGCCATTGACATCAAGCCAGATCGCGCCGGTCGCGGGATGGCCGATCTTGTCCGCGGGAACGATGGCGGAAACCGGGGCGGAATATTCAAACGCCTTGGCGCCTTCCCAGGAGCGGCCCATCTTCTTCAGCCCGTCCTGCAGGTCGCGGCGGGTCATGTCGATGCCGACGGCATAACCCCAGACATGGTTCAGGGCCTCGTCAGCTGGAATATCCGCGCCGCCGCTTTTCAGCACCACGACGCATTCAACCTCGTAATGCACGTTAGAGGACAGCGACGGATAGGGGAAATCATTGCCGGCGGGCAGAAGATTGTCCGGGTTCTTCTGGAAATAAAAGGGCGGTTCGCGCGAGGGATCGTGGCCCATCTCGATGGCGTGATCGGCATAATTGCGGCCAACGCAATAGACCCGTCGCACGGGGAACATGTCGCCTGTGCCTTGAACGGGCAGGAGAACGGGTTTCGGGGCGGGAATGACTGTGGCGGCCATGGGAACTTCCTGTCGTCTCTTTAAGGTGCAATTCTTGTCCCGCGATTCCGGGCTGATTTCCAGTTGAAAATGCTGCCGAGCGCAAAACTGGCTTTTTGCGGTCCTTTGCTGTAGAAGCCGGCGCAAAGAGGTTAATCCATGTACAGACAAGCGCTTGCCAGCGGCGAAAAAATCTTCGCCGTGGCCCCCATGATCGACTGGACCGACACGAGGTGCAGATTTCTGCACCGGCAATTGTCGAAGCGCGCGCTGCTGTTTACCGAAATGATTGTTGCCGATGCCATCATCCATGGCCAGCGCGACAGGCTGCTCGGTTATCATCCGCAGGAACATCCCGTCGCGCTGCAGCTTGGCGGATCGGACCCGGCCAAGCTTGCCGAGGCGGTTCGTATTGCCGGCGATTACGGCTATGACGAAATCAACCTCAATGTCGGCTGCCCTTCGGATCGGGTGCAATCCGGCACCTTTGGCGCCTGCCTGATGCGCGAGCCCGAAGTCGTGGCGCAGTGTGTTTCGGCGATGAAGGCGGTTGCGGCTGTGCCGGTGACTGTCAAATGCCGCATCGGGGTGGATGATCAGGAGCCGGAAACCGTGTTGCCGGATTTTCTGGCGCGTGTTGTCGCGGCCGGCGCGGATGCCGTGTGGATCCATGCGCGCAAGGCCTGGCTGCAGGGGCTCTCGCCGAAGGAAAACCGCGAGGTGCCGCCGCTCGATTATGATCTCGTCCATCGTATGAAGCGGGAAAATCCTGATGTCTTCGTCGGCATCAATGGTGGTATCGCCGATCTCGATCAGGCGTGTGACCATCTGCAACATATGGATGGCGTCATGCTCGGCCGCGCCGCCTATCACAACACCTCCATCCTCGCCGATGTCGATCACCGCATCTACGGTGACGAGGCCCGGCAAGCCGACTGGATGGGGTTGCGCGACGCGATGATGACCTATGCCGCCGATTATATCGCCGCGGGTGGGCGTCTCAACCACGTCACCCGCCATATGGTCGGTCTGTTTCAGGGCATGCCGGGCGCGCGCCGTTTCCGGCAAATTCTCTCCAGCGATGCCACCCGTCCGGGGGCAGGGACGGAGGTGATCGAGGCGGCTTTCGCAGCGATCGATTTCAACCCGACGAAGGAACTGGCGGGCTGAAGGCTGGAAACGGCATTCTTTCGATTTTATGCCGTCGGCGACCAGGGCGTTGCGAAGAGTTCCGTAGCCTCAATCGGGAGATATCCTGGAGCATTTCGAGTAGAACTGTGTAGTGGTCTTAGGTCCAGAACGTGCGGAAGAACAATGGGCTGGAGCAGGTCCGGCTATTCCGTTTGGACCGGACGGCTCCAGGGAGCGACCCAGACCAGCCCGCGCCATTCCCTGTCCCTATGACCGGGCATGGAGAAATCGCGCGTTGGTTCGCGGATCAGGCCAAGGCGCGACATGACGGCTTGGGAGCGAAAATTATCGGGGCTGGTATAGGCGATGATCCCAGCTATTCCCGCGTATCCGGTAGCATGGGTCAGCGCGGCTTTTGCGCTTTCGGTCGCATAACCTTTTCCCCAGGCCTGCCTTATGAAACGCCAGCCGATTTCGTGGTGCGGGCCGAGTGGATGATCTTCGGACAGGCGTGGCATGACGCCGGCATAACCGAGAAACAGGCCATCAGGATTTTCAACAGCCCAGCGGGCGATGCCCTGTTCGCGCTCTGCCCTGCGGTAGCGCTCGAATTTTTCCCTGCTCCGCGCCTCGTCCGCCGGGCCGCCCTGATCGGCCATCACCTCCGGATCGAATTGCATCGCGGCGAAGGCTTCAAAATGGTCGTCCCGCCAAAGGCGCAGGCGTAAACGTTCCGTCTCGATCATATTCATTCCGGCCAGCCCTCTGATAACGACAGCCTTTTGCCGGCGAAGCGCCTTGTGCCGTCATTGGCATTCTTGCCGGCGTGAGATGACGGGAGTGCGACGCGGGTTGTTTATTCTCCGGATACCGTTTTCCGACATGAGGATTTATCGGTGACGCCGCAACATCAGGTGTTCGGCGTCACCGCGTCACTCAGACAGCCTTTTGTAATTCCTGCGCACCGTTGGGCGCATTGACCTTGCCACCGGTGATGAAGAAGGCGAAAACGTCACGCGGCATTTTTTCCGCTTTCCGGTCGGGCGCGATCAGCGGCAGATCGTCGGGTACGCCGCCCGCCGCATAGGTCTTGACCCGTTCTGCCCAATGGCCGATCTCCGCCTTCGGGTAACAGGTTGCGATGTCGTCTTCGCCCTTTTGCAGGCGGCAATAGACGAAATCGGCCGTGACGTCAGGCAGCATCGGGTAATCGTGGTGATCGGCGCAGACGACGGCGACCTTGTGTCTGGCGAGAAGATCGATGAATTCCGGCACTTGGAATGTCGGGTTGCGCACCTCGACCACATGGCGAAGGCGGATACCATCCTGCTTTTCAGGCAGGAGCGCCAGAAAGGCGCCGAAATCATCCGCGTCGAATTTCTTCGTGGGGGCGAACTGCCAGAGGATGGGGCCGAGATGGGAGCCGAGTTCCGTCAACCCTTGAGTCAAAAATTTCGTCATGGATTCCCCGGCTTCGGCCAGAACCTTGCGGTTGGTGACGAAGCGGCTGGCCTTCAGGGAGAAGATGAAATCCTCAGGCACTTCGGATGCCCATTTGGCGAAGGTCTCGGGCTTCTGGCTGCTGTAATAGGTGCCATTCACCTCAATGGCCGTCAATTGCCGGCTGGCATGTTCGAGCTGGCGCTTCTTCGGCAGCTTTTCCGGATAAAACGTGCCTTCCCATGGCTCGAATGTCCAGCCGCCGATACCGGTGCGGATCGTGCCTGATGTCGACATATGCTGTTCCTCCTTCGGCCTTTGGCCCATTCGACCTTTGCTGTGAAAGACTGCGGATTACTCCGCAGCCTCGCGTTTGCCGGCCGGCCGGCGTTCCAGAAGTTCCTTCAGGAAATGACCGGTGTAGGAGCGCTCAACCTTGACGATGTCTTCCGGCGTGCCGGTCGCCACAATTTCGCCGCCGCCCGTGCCGCCTTCGGGGCCGATGTCGATGATCCAGTCGGCCGTCTTGATGACCTCGAGGTTGTGTTCGATCACCACGACGGAATTGCCCTGGTCCACCAGCGCCTGCAGCATTTCCAGCAGCTTGTTGACGTCGTGGAAGTGAAGGCCGGTCGTCGGCTCGTCAAGAATGTAAAGCGTGCGGCCCGTCGAGCGTTTTGACAGTTCCTTGGCGAGCTTGACGCGTTGCGCCTCGCCGCCGGATAGCGTGTTGGCCTGCTGGCCGACCTTGATGTAACCGAGGCCGACATCGAACAAAGCCTGCAGCTTGTCACGCACCGCCGGCACGGCGGCGAAGAATTCCACGCCTTCCTCCACCGTCATATCCAGCACGTCGGCAATGGATTTGCCCTTGAAAGTCACGTCCAGCGTCTCGCGATTGTAACGCTTTCCGTGGCAGACGTCGCAGGTGACATAGACGTCAGGCAGGAAGTGCATTTCGATCTTGATGACGCCATCGCCCTGGCAGGCCTCGCAGCGGCCGCCCTTGACGTTGAAGGAGAAACGGCCGGGCGCATAACCGCGCGCCTTCGCTTCCGGCAGGCCGGCGAACCAGTCACGGATCGGCGTAAAGGCGCCGGTATAGGTGGCCGGGTTGGAGCGCGGCGTGCGGCCAATCGGCGACTGGTCGATATCGATCACCTTGTCGATGAATTCGAAACCGTCGATGCGATCATGTTCGGCCGGAATTTCGCGGGCACCCATCACCCGGCGTGCCGCCGACTTGTAAAGTGTCTCGATCAGGAAGGTGGATTTGCCACCGCCCGAAACGCCGGTAACCGCGGTGAAAACGCCAAGCGGGACCGCCGCCGTGACATTCTGGAGATTATTGCCGCGTGCGCCATGGACCTTGATCTCGCGGCCCTTCTTGGGCTTGCGGCGCTCTGCCGGCACGGCGACCCCGAGTTCGCCGGAGAGATATTTGCCGGTTAGCGATTTCGGATTGGCCATCACGTCCTGCGGCGTGCCTTCGGCGATCACCTGACCGCCGTGAATGCCGGCGGCGGGGCCGATATCGACCACATAATCCGCCGTCAGGATGGCGTCCTCGTCATGTTCGACAACGATGACAGTATTGCCGATATCGCGCAGATGTTTCAGCGTCTCGAGCAGGCGGGCATTGTCACGCTGATGCAGGCCGATCGACGGCTCGTCCAGAACGTAGAGAACGCCCGTCAGGCCTGAGCCAATCTGCGAAGCGAGGCGAATGCGCTGGCTTTCGCCGCCGGACAGCGTGCCGGAGTTACGCGACAGGCTGAGATAATCCAGTCCGACATCATTGAGGAAGCGCAGGCGTTCGCGGATTTCCTTGAGAATGCGGACGGCGATCTCATTCTGCTTGGCGTTGAGACTTTCCGGCAGCACCTCGAACCAGTCGCGTGCCTTGCGGATCGACATCTGGGTGACTTCACCGATATGCAGCTTGTTGATCTTGACGGCGAGGGCTTCGGGTTTCAGGCGATAACCGGCGCAGGCCGGGCAGGGCGCTGCTGACATATAACGCTCGATTTCCTCGCGCGCCCAGGCGCTGTCGGTCTCTTTCCAGCGGCGCTCCAGATTGGGAACGATGCCTTCGAAATTTTTCACCGTCTTGTAGGCGCGGGCGCCGTCCTGATAGTTGAATTCTATCTTGTCATCGGTGCCCTGAAGAATGGCGTGCTGCGCTTCCTTCGAAAGCTCCGACCATTTGCTGGACAGTTTAAAACCGAAGGCCTTGCCGAGCGCTTCCAGCGTCTGGTTGTAATAGGGAGAAGACGACTTGGCCCATGGGGCAATGGCGCCGTCGCGCAGCGTACGGGCCGGTTCCGGAACGATCAGGTTTTCATCCACCTTCTGCTGCGAGCCGAGGCCATCGCAGCTGGGGCAGGCGCCGAAGGGATTGTTGAAGGAGAACAGCCGCGGCTCGATCTCGGGAATAGTGAAGCCGGAGACGGGGCAGGCAAATTTTTCCGAAAACAGCACCCGCTCATGGGTTTCGTTGAGCGATTTGTTGGCGGAGCCGCCGGCGGCGGTTTCTTCCGGCGGCAAAGGCCTGTCGGCGAATTCGGCGATAGCCAGCCCATCGGCGAGCTTGAGGCAGGTCTCGAGACTGTCGGCAAGGCGAGCGGCCATATCCGGGCGCACGACGGCGCGGTCGACCACCACGTCGATATCGTGTTTGTATTTCTTGTCGAGTGCTGGCACATCGGCGATTTCGTAGAACTGGCCATCCACCTTGACGCGCTGGAAGCCCTTCTTCATCAGCTCGGCAAGTTCTTTCTTATATTCGCCTTTGCGGCCACGCACGATCGGCGCAAGAATATAAAGACGCGTGCCTTCCTCAAAAGCGAGGATGCGGTCCACCATCTGGCTGATGGTCTGGCTCTCGATCGGCAGACCCGTGGCCGGCGAATAGGGCACGCCAACACGCGCAAACAGCAGGCGCATGTAGTCATAGATTTCCGTGACCGTGCCCACCGTGGAGCGCGGGTTCTTCGAGGTGGTCTTCTGCTCGATGGAAATGGCCGGAGACAGACCCTCGATACGGTCGACATCCGGTTTCTGCATCATTTCCAGGAACTGGCGCGCATAGGCCGAAAGGCTTTCGACATAACGGCGCTGACCCTCTGCATAGATCGTGTCGAAGGCAAGCGACGACTTGCCCGAGCCGGAAAGCCCGGTCATGACAATCAGCTTGTTGCGTGGCAGATCGAGGTCGATACCCTTGAGATTATGCTCACGGGCACCACGGATGGAAATCGTCTTCAGTTCACTCATGACAAGGCTCGTGGCAAGGCTCGGACAAAAATAACAGGCTTGATGGCGGCGTGTCCTTATGTAGTGACGCAGCCGGAGGTGTCGAGGTCTATTCCCCATCGGTCGGAGCTTTTCAGCCCACTTGACTCGAATTTCGCGATTAAATAGAACAAAAAAGGAACAAATAGCAAGTGCGAATATCCGCTGTTCGAAGCTCTGGATTATTCGTTGTGGATAGTTCCACGCCTGCGGTGCCCTTTGCGGGCCGTGATGGTTATTGTGTGCGGAATTTTTTGAAATGCAATTGCCGGTCATGATGGCCGGCGGACAGGATGACGAGATGGCTGGTAGCGTAAACAAGGTAATTCTGATCGGGAATGTCGGCGCAGATCCCGAAATCCGCCGGACGCAGGATGGCCGCCCCATCGCCAACCTGCGTATCGCCACCTCGGAAACCTGGCGGGACCGCAATAGCGGCGAGCGCAAGGAAAAGACGGAATGGCACACGGTCGTGGTTTTCAACGAAGGCCTGTGCAAGGTCGTCGAGCAATATGTCAAGAAGGGCGCCAAGCTCTATATTGAAGGCCAGCTGCAGACGCGCAAATGGCAGGACCAGACCGGTAACGACCGCTACTCCACCGAAATCGTGTTGCAGGGCTTCAACTCCACGCTGACCATGCTCGATGGTCGCGGTGAGGGTGGCGGCGGTGGCCGTAGCGGCGGTGGTGATTTTGGCGGAGGCGGAGATTACGGCAGCAGCGGTGGCGGCTCCAGCTCCGGTTATGGCGGCGGTTACGACCAGCAGTCGTCATCGCGCGGCGGCTCTTCACGCGGCGGCGGCCAGCCTTCCGGCGGCTTCTCCAACGATATGGACGACGATATTCCGTTCTGAGCCGACGACGAATGATGTTATGCGTGACAGGAGGCGGGCATGAGTGACGATACGGCACCGAAACAGCCGATCTCAAAACAACCGGCTTCCTGGCGCATCATTCTCGCTTTTTTCCTCGATTTCTGGACAGCGTTTTTCGCCGCCGGATTTCTCGTCGCAGCGGTCGCAGGCGGGCGCACGCCACATGGTTTCGCGCTGAGCGGCCTGCCTGCCTTTATCGCCTTAGTGCTGATCATCGCCTATTTCATCGTGCTCGGCCGGTTTTTCGGCGGCACGCTGTGGCAGCGGCTTTTGAAGGCTAAACGTTAGCCAAAAGGCTTTGCCGGTTTTTAGGGGAGCCGGTTATTTCGATGTCGCGGTGGTTACGCCGCGACTTTGTCGGCCAGCATCGCCACCATGACGTCGGATTGTGAGACAATCCCCACCATCTTGCCATTGGCATCGATCACCGGCAGGTAATGCAGCCCTTCTTCCGCAAAACGGATGATGGCTTCTTCGATCGAGGTTTCCGGTCGCACCGTTCTGACCGGCGATGTCATGATGTCCTTGACGGTATCGTTGGGGGCACTTGCACCGGAAAGAATGAGGCGCAGGCGCTGCAGGAAACCGATGGAGGGGCGGCCGTTTCTCCAGCTTGCCTTTTCCAGAAAATCCGTCTGGGTGACGATGCCGACGATTTCCGCCCTGTCATTGGTGACGGGCAGGGCCTTGAAATGGTGGCTGTGCATCAGCGCATGGGCATGGCGCAGGCTGTCGTCAGGGGCAACGCCGACCACATCGCGCGACATGACGCTGGCGCAATCGAGATGCAGCGCGCGGCGACGATAGGAGCGCAGCTCGGTCTTGCGCAGGATGGTCTCCAGTTCCTCGCGATCGATGTCGAGAACTTCGTCATATTCCTTCAGCACCTCATCGAGGTCGGTGGAGGAGAAGCCGATTTTCTGGATGGGGGTCGGATCCGTCGTGCCGTGGGCGGCCTTTCCGAGCTTCAGACCATGCGGATAGGCGCGGCCGGTGGCATTGTTATAGGCGAGCGCCAGCGCAAGAAGGATCAGTGAATTTCCGGCGACCGGCCACAGAAGGAAACCATATCCGAGGCTATGCACGGCGGGGCCGCCGAGAACCGCCGTCAGCGCTACAGCGCCGCTTGGTGGGTGCAGGCAGCGCAGCGCCATCATGGCGGCGATGGCGAGGCTGATGGCGAGCGCGCTGGCGAGGAATAGATCCGGAACCAGCAGCGCCACCGTGACACCCACGAAAGCCGATACCAGATTGCCACACATGATGGACCAAGGCTGCGCCAGCGGGCTCGAGGGCACCGCGAATAAAAGCACGGCCGAAGCGCCCATCGGCGCGATCATGGCGGGCAGGGTGGGGTCGAAGCTGAGTGCGAGACTGCCCAGAAATCCGGTCAGGAGAATGCCCACGAAGGCGCCGGTCGCGGAACGCAGCCTTTCCCTGATACTGACGGGTGCGGCATCCGGGATGAGGCGACGCAGCGTGGAGCGCATGAAGAGAACTTTCGAATCCGGAAAAGATGCGCGTCTTTTAACCGAAACGGTGGCCGGATTTAAAGGATGGATTTTTTACAGTTTCAGCGGAGTGCGGGATTTTGTTGCGAGATATCGCCACCATGCCGCGTTTCAGAAGGCAAAGGCCGATTTTATGCCGTCGACCACGAATTGCACCGAAAGGGCTGCAAGCAGCACGCCAAGCAGCCGGGTGAGGATCGCCCGGCCGGTATTGCCGAGAAAGCGGTCCATGCGTTCCGCAACGATCAGGGCCGCGTAGACAAGGGCCATGGCGAAAGCGAGGATCAGGATCAGTACGACCATGTCGATGGTGGTCTTCATCGTGCCGGCAAGAAGCACGGTGGCGGAAATGGCGCCCGGCCCGGCAATCAGCGGCAAGGCCAGCGGAAAGACCGCCAGATTGTGCAGATGGTCCTTGGTTATGGCGATTTCGGAGGTCTTTTCCTTACGCTCCTGACGCTTCTCGAAAATCATCTCGAAAGAAATCCAGAACAGCAGAAGGCCACCGGCGATGCGGAAGGCGCCAAGCGAAATGCCGAGCAGGTTGAGGATGGTAAGGCCGAACAGGGCGAAGACGGCGAGAATGCCGAAAGCGATCAGCGAGCCGCGCAGGGCAACCTGACTGCGCTGGCTGCGCGTCATCCCTGCAGTAAGCGCAAGGAATACGGGCGCAAGACCGGGCGGATCGAGCGTGACCAAAAGTGTGGTAAGCGCGTTGATGAGCGTTTCGCTACTGGCCATTCTTTCCCCGCTTATTGCCTTTTTGTGCGCGAGCCTACGCAAGTCGCGGCTGCTTTGAAAGGGAGCGGCGTTGCTTTTGCCGGGCTAAATCGCGAAAAGCGGCGTTCGTCTTGCAAATGACGCAAAAGACTGTTCAAAACTCGCCGGGAAATTGGCTTAACGTGGCTGTTTCCGCTATAAAAATCCATCCGATTCTTAACAGAGAATGTGATCCGTTTTGACTGACCAGAGCCCCCCCGGCGGCGGAAAACTTCCGCCAGGCATTGAACCGATTTCCATCATGGAGGAAATGCAGCGGTCCTATCTCGATTACGCCATGAGCGTCATCGTGTCCCGCGCGCTTCCCGATGTCCGTGATGGTCTGAAGCCGGTTCACCGCCGTATTCTATACGGCATGTCCGAACTCGGCATCGACTGGAACAAGAAATACGTCAAATGCGCCCGCGTCACCGGTGACGTGATGGGTAAATTCCACCCGCACGGCAATTCGGCGATCTATGATGCGCTGGCGCGTATGGCGCAGGACTGGTCGCTCCGCCTGCCGCTGATCGACGGCCAGGGCAATTTCGGCTCCATCGACGGCGATCCGCCGGCGGCCGAACGTTATACCGAATGCCGCCTGGAAAAGGCCGCGCATTCGCTGCTCGACGATCTCGACAAGGAAACCGTCGATTTCCGTGACAACTATGATGGCACGTTGCAGGAACCGGTGGTTATTCCGGCGAAGTTCCCGAACCTGCTGGTCAACGGGGCAGGTGGCATTGCGGTGGGCATGGCCACCAATATTCCGCCGCACAATCTGTCCGAGGTCATTGACGGCTGTATTGCGCTGATCGAGAACCCGGCGATCGAGCTGCCCGAACTGATGCAGATCATTCCCGGCCCGGATTTCCCGACCGGCGCTCTGATCATGGGCCGCTCCGGCATCCGCTCGGCTTACGAGACGGGTCGCGGGTCGGTCATCATGCGCGGCCGCGCCACCATCGAGCCGATGCGTGGCGACCGCGAGCAGATCATCATCACCGAAGTTCCCTACCAGGTGAACAAGGCCTCGATGATCGAGAAGATGGCCGAACTGGTCAAGGAAAAGCGCATCGAGGGCATTTCCGACCTGCGCGACGAATCCGACCGTCAGGGTTATCGCGTCGTCGTCGAGCTGAAGCGCGATGCCAATGCCGACGTCATCCTGAACCAGATTTATCGCTACACGCCGCTGCAGACCTCGTTTGGCTGCAACATGGTGGCGCTGAACGGCGGCAAGCCGGAACAGATGACGCTGCTCGACATGCTGCGCGCCTTCGTCGCATTCCGCGAGGATGTCGTCAGCCGCCGCACCAAGTACCTGCTGCGCAAGGCGCGCGACCGCGCGCATGTGTTGGTGGGTCTGGCGATTGCGGTTGCCAATATCGACGAGGTCATCCGCGTTATCCGTCACGCTCCCGATCCGGCTTCGGCCCGCGAGGAGTTGATGACGCGGCGCTGGCCGGCGCGGGATGTGGAAAGCCTGATCCTGCTCATCGACGATCCGCGCCATCGCATCAATGAAGACGGCACCTACAATCTGTCCGAAGAGCAGGCGCGTGCCATTCTCGAATTGCGTCTTGCCCGTCTGACGGCGCTGGGTCGTGATGAAATCGGCGACGAACTGAACAAGATCGGCGCGGAAATCAGCGAATATCTCGATATCCTGTCTTCACGCCTGCGCATCATGCAGATCGTCACCGAGGAACTCATCGCCATCCGTGACGAGTTCGGCACGCCGCGCCGGTCCGAGATCGTCGAGGGCGGTCCTGACATGGACGATGAAGACCTCATCGCCCGGGAAGACATGGTCGTCACGGTTTCGCATCTCGGCTATATCAAGCGCGTGCCGCTCACCACCTACCGGGCGCAGCGTCGTGGTGGCAAGGGTCGTTCCGGCATGGCGACGCGCGACGAGGATTTCGTCAACCGTCTCTTTGTTGCCAACACCCATACACCGGTGCTGTTCTTCTCCTCGCGCGGTATCGTCTACAAGGAAAAGGTCTGGCGCCTGCCGATCGGCACGCCGCAGTCCAAGGGCAAGGCCCTTATCAACATGCTGCCGCTGGAACCCGGCGAACGCATCACCACCATCATGCCGTTGCCCGAGGATGAAACCACCTGGGAAACGCTTGATGTGATGTTCTCGACGACGCGCGGTACGGTTCGCCGCAACAAGCTCGGCGATTTCGTCCAAGTCAACCGCAACGGCAAGATCGCCATGAAGCTCGACGAAGAGGGTGACGAAATCCTCTCGGTCGAAACCTGTACGGATCGGGATGACGTGCTTCTGACCACGGCGCTTGGCCAGTGCATTCGCTTCCCCGTGGACGATGTGCGCGTCTTTGCCGGTCGCAACTCGGTCGGCGTGCGCGGCATCAACATGGCAGATGGCGACCGCATCATCTCCATGACCATTGTCGGCCATGTGGACGCTGAACCGTGGGAACGTGCCGCTTATCTCAAGCGCTCGGCAGCCGAACGGCGCGCCGCAGGCGTCGATGAAGACGACATCGCGCTCGTTGGTGAAGAAGTGACGGAAGAGGGCGAACTCAGCGAAGAGCGTTATCAGGAGCTGAAGGCACGCGAAGAATTCGTGCTGACGGTATCCGTGAAGGGCTACGGCAAGCGCTCGTCCTCCTACGACTTCCGCACATCGGGCCGCGGCGGCAAGGGCATCCGCGCCACCGATACCTCGAAGACGGTGGAGATCGGCGAACTCGTCGCGGCTTTCCCCGTGGACGAAGGCGACCAGATCATGCTGGTTTCCGATGGCGGCCAGCTTATCCGCGTGCCGGTCAACGGCATCCGCATCGCCAGCCGCGCCACCAAGGGCGTGACGATCTTCTCTACCGCCAAGGATGAGAAGGTGGTTTCCGTGGAACGCATCAACGAGCCGGAAGGCGACGAAGAGGCGGAAAACGGCAATGGCGACGAGGCGGAAGACAATCTGCCGGATACGCCTGAGGCACCGGAGAGCGAGGCGTAAGCCGCCTCGTTTCCCTTTCGTCAATCAACGGAAAACCCCGCGGCGCTCAGGCACCGCGGGGTTTTTCTTTGGGTCTTATCTGGTTAGTTCGGTTTGTTAGCGAATGCGGATATGGATCGGCGCACGTCCGGAACGGCGGGCCACGTGAAGGTGGATGCTAGCTTCCGGCTGGTTGGCGCGCCAGGCGCGGGCGCCATGCGACAGGAGCAGGCTGACCAGATCGCGCGTCTTTGCCTTGGAACGGTTGAGACCGAGATCGGCGATCCGCATCGCCGCTTCATGAATGGGATGCAGAACCGACAGACTGCTTTGCCCGTTGCCAGACGCAATGTCCGAATAATTCTCGTTAACTGCCATCTTGGAAAGCCTCGCTACACATTACACAATTCGAGGAGACAGGCGATGTTGCGACAATGAACACCGCCCGCGGAAACGTCGGTTACTGGAGTGACGCCCAGCAGCTGACGCCTTTCTTTTTCAATGCATTGCATGCATTTACCGCGGCGTTCTGGCCATCAAAGCCGCCGAAACGGGCGCGGTAGATCTGGGAGCCGTCCTTGCTGAAGGCGACCGTGAAGGGCTTTGCGGAACGCAGGGCCGCACCACCTTTTTCCTGTGCGTTCTGCAACAGGCCGCGGGCGGAGTTTTCGTCCGGCGATGCGCCGATCTGGATTACCCAGCCACCCTGAGGTGCGGCAGACGTAGCCGACGCCGAAGGGGCGGGGGCGACGGAGGCGGTAACGATATTGTCCACCTTGGTCGAGTTGGTGATCATGCTGCGATCAGGAGCGACCGGCGCCCGAACAATCGGATCCTTGCCCTTCTGCCAGGTAGCGGCTTCCATGGCCTTGACGGCGGCATTGGAAGAGGAGCCTGCAAAGGCGGTGACCGGCGCTTCTTCATAACGGGCCTGCGGTACAGGGCCGGCATTTGGCAGGCCGGCATTGGTAGCCGCAACCGCAACGGAAGGAACGGCTGCCGCCACGGCGACGGGCTCTTCGACGGGTGCAGACCGCGTCTGGGCGATCAGGTTGCTGTTGCCGCCACGCGATGCCTGCGGCAGATAGGTTGCGACAAGCTTGCGCATGGTTGCGTCACGGGCGGCGCTGGAGCGACCGCCGAGAACGACGGCAACGATGGAACGACCATCGATCTGTGCCGAAGTGGCAAGATTGCTGCCGGCTGCACGGGTGTAACCGGTCTTGATGCCATCCACGCCCTTGACGGTTCCGACAAGACGATTGTGGTTGCCGATAACCTGCTTGCCAAAATTGAAGGTGCGGGTGGAGAAGTAACCGTAATATTGCGGATAATGCTGGCGAAGAGCGATGCCGAGGCGGGCCTGATCGCGTGCCGTCGTCATCTGCGCCGTGTTGGGCAGGCCGTTGGCATTGCGGTAGGTCGTGCGGGTCATGCCCAGCGCACGGGCCTTGGCGGTCATCATTCTGGCGAAACGGTCTTCCGAGCCGCCGAGATATTCACCGAGCGCCGTCGCCATGTCATTGGCGGAGCGGGTGACGAGAGCCAGAATGGCCTGTTCGACCGTAATAGCACCGCCAGCGCGCACGCCAAGCTTGGATGGCGGCTCCTTGGCGGCATTGGCCGAGACCGGCACCTTGGAATCAAGTGAGATGCGTCCGGAATTAAGCGCCTCGAACGTCAGATAAAGCGTCATCATCTTTGTCAGAGAGGCGGGATAACGCAAACCGTCCGGATCCTCGCCGTAGAGAACCTTGCCGGTCTTGGCGTCGATGACGATGCCCGCATATTTCGGTTCCGCCTGCGCGGTGCCCACGGATGTTGCGGTTATGAACGCCGCAGCAAGGGTCAACGCCAGAAACCTTACAAAAGACGTCGCACCCGCTCTGCGCGAATGTGCCCAAGATACACTTTTCAACACTGCTGAACTCTTCAATCGCATATTTCTGTTCCGCTCGGACACGCCCCGCCCGATAGCTCCGGGGAGAAACTTTATCGGGATGGCGTTACCAAGTGGTTTATGAAAGGTATCCACCCTCCATAAAATGCGACTTTTCGCACGCAATCTGTGCCATGCCGCTTCACGGATTTCCGTCTTTTGCGAGGCGCTGCTCGATATAATGTTTCACATCGGTGTCGAGCTTTTGCCATTGCGGCAGCAGGCCTGAGGAGAATCGGTAAAAAAGACTGAGATCCTGCCCGACGTGGATATCCCTCTGGCAGTCGCTGCCCGTGGCCTCCTGGGGTGTCTGCGGCAGAAGGCAGCGCACAACATAGTCGCTTTCGCCTTCGCGCCGTCCAGTCAGGATAACTTCCTTGCCGTAACCGGAATCGGCACGCAGGCGGTGCAGCAACAATCCGTGCTTCAGCTGTACGGGGTCTCCTTCCGTCAGCCGTGTATAGATCGGCGCGAAGCGGCCGGACATGTCCTGTGACATGGTGCTTTGCGACAGCTGAATATAAATCAGCCCCGTTGCCTCAGCCGGATCGTCGAATATTGCGCGATTCCCTTCCTCGTATCCCTTGAGACCGGGCCAGGTCAGATAAAGATCGACCCGCTCCTGTTCGCCGCCCTCACGACCGGAGGGCAGGCGCAGCGTGTTCTTCGCGAGCTTCAGCCGGTCGTTGCCGATCACTATCTGCACCTCGTCGGTCGCCGTCGTGTGGCCCGCCTTCAGTATGCGTTCGCCATATAATTTGACTCCAAAATTAAGAGCGATGACTGAAACGAGAAGGATTCCGGCGATGATGGCGGCACGGCGCATCAGCGACGATGAAAGCAGGGGTGTTCCGTTCTGCATGGGCGTCCAGATTCGTTCTTGTCGCGGGCGGGATTTCCGGGCCGAAAATTGGCTGACAAAGCTTTAACCTGCGGCGATCGCCATTGAAATGCTGTTTTGCCGCTGCTACCTGATAGGGCGCAAGCAAAGGACGGCATATGGCAGCGCGCGATAGATATTCCCGGAAACTCGAATGTTCCAAATGTGGTCATCAGGGTTTTGCCGAAGTGTCGGAATCAGACGAGAAGAGCCGCGCCGATGTCGATTTTCGCGTCGATGAAATGCCGCGGGGGTTTCGCACCGAACGCGCCTCGGGTGATCCGACCGATTTCATGATCCGTTGCGGCCAGTGCGGCAACATATTTCGTTTCCTGCAGAAAACCGCCTATGCGCCCGGAGGCGAACCGCGCGTGAAGGCCTGAACGGGAGGTGCCGGATGATCATGCCGCAACAACCGAACGGAGCGCCGCCAAGGCGCAAGCCAATCTGGCCGTGGATCGTGCTTCTGGTGCTGACGCTCTGCGCCATCTACTCCTATAATCGCGCCAACGAAATCCTTGCCGAATTGTCTGACACGTTGCCGCCAGCGGTGCTGAACCTGTTCGAGGATATTCTCCGGGGTGGCGGACGACACGGTGATGGCGGCCCCAGCATCGGGGTCTGAATAGACAAACCGACAACAGGGTTTGCCTGCAGGCCGGGTGCTCTCGCACACAGACGTTTTTTTGAGGCGCATAAAAGAAAAAAAGCCCCGCAAACGGGCGGGGCAGGTTGATCGCTCGGGGAAAGTTGGGCAATGCCCGGGAGCGATGTGACTATATAAGCGACAATATTGCTGACGCGATAGGCCACTTCCGTCCCAAACAGTACGCCGGCGCATAAAATTTGCTCAAGTGAGGAGGATTTGAGGAGATGAACTCGCTAAATCTGTCAGGCAACTTGACAGTAAGCCATCCTATTCTTTCGCTTGCCTCGAATTGCACATATTTGGTCCTAACATAAAGAGACATGAGCAGACGCATGGATAAATCCGGAATCTTCTTCGTGGCGCTTTTGCTGGTGCTTGTTGCAATCGTTCTCAGCCTGACGCTGTTTGATTCGGCCGAGCAAGGTCCAACGGTTCCCGCGGGCGAGGGGTCTCTGCTGCCGCCGGCTACAACGCCCGGCCAATGACCGGGTGAATGCGAGACAAGGGACCGCAACGGTGTGCGCCTGCCGGGATTGACGGCCCTTTTCAAACCGCTATAAAGCCTCACCACCGAAGGATGGGTGTCCGAGTGGTTTAAGGAACCGGTCTTGAAAACCGGCGTGCGTGAGAGCGTACCGTGGGTTCGAATCCCACCCCATCTGCCATTCAGCTCAAAAGTGACTCTTTAAAACGCGCAACGATTGCCGATCCTTGTCGCGTCGTCTCGCCGGTGCTGCTTTAATCTTATTCACAACGAAGAAACCCGCCTTTCGGCGGGCTCCAGATTTCACATTGAATCAGATTTCGTCATCAGATTTCGGGGCAACCCCGTTCGTTGGCGAAGGTGATGCGATCCGGGCCGCGGCGGGTGAAACCCTGAACAACGACGCGGCCGGGGGTGACGCGCACGACTTCAGGATCTCGAAGGCCAGCCTCACGGGCGGCGGCGCGGGCTTCGCGTTCGCTGCAGCCGCGCATGCGGGGCGGGCCACGGCGGTCAACGTCTCTGTCGCGATCTCGATCGCGGATGACGGGGCGGACGCCATCGGGACCGATCCTCAATTCCATGTCCTGTGCCCCGGCCGGGACCGGCGCGGCGATGGATACCAGGGCGATGCCAAGCGCCAGACCCGTAGCTTTTATTGACTTGATCATGGTTTCCTCCCTCAGCCGAAAACCGGCGGAAGCTTATTTGTTTGCGGGGAAGAAACGCGGTCGCACTGCCTTTGTTCCGTAATGACGGATGCCGGGTAAGGTGCGGATGAGCGTCAACGGCAGATTTCAGGCACCCAAAAAAGAGATAAATCATTAACCACGTTCATTACAATTTTATCGAATTTGCAGAAGTCGTTCGCATTTTCGCCACGTTATGCACAAGATTAAGCGACTGTTAGGTGCTTCGATGGCAGGGGCAATTAATCGAGGCAAGTGAGGGTGCGGTTCTCCGAGCCAATAGCAGCGTGGGGCAGACGATTTGAATTCTACGGTCAAGAAACTCGGCATCAGCACCAGATCGGGTGCGAAGTGGCTTGCAATTTCCGTGCTTTGCGCTGCGACAGCGTCGTGTTCCACCACGACCGAGACCAAGCCTAAGCCCAAGCGCAGCAAGGAATATTTCTCTGAATCGGAATATGGCGTCAAAGCCAGCCCGCGCGTTGCCGATGGCAAGAGCATTCCCAAGGGCGGCGGGCGAGAGCTGATCGGCAATGCCTATACCGTCAAGGGACGTCGTTATTTTCCGAAAGAAGAGCCGGGTTATAACAAGACCGGTCTTGCCTCCTGGTACGGTTCCGCCTTCCATGGCCGCCTGACGGCGAATGGCGAAGTGTACGATAAAGAACATCTTTCTGCCGCACATCCGACATTTCCGCTGCCCAGCTATGCGCGCATCACCAATACGGAAAATGGCGCTTCGGTTCTGGTGCGCGTCAACGATCGCGGACCTTTCCATGAAGGCCGCCTGATCGACGTTTCCAGCAAGACGGCCGATCTTCTCGACATGAAGGCGACAGGTACAGCGAATGTGCGCGTGCAATATGCCGGCCGCGCCCCGCTTGACGGTCACGACATGCCCTATCTGATGGCGTCTTATATTCCGAAGGGCTCGCGCTCGCCGGGTGTGGCGCCGGAAGGGCAGATCGCAACGGGTGTGATGGTGGCTTCGGCCTCTCCGAATTTCGTTCCGGCTCCTGCCTCCAATCCGAATTATAGCGGTTCGACGCAGACGGCGCTGGTCGGCTCCAAGAAGAATGCGGCCCTGCAGGCCATGCCGCTGGTCAATGGTCCGGCAGCGGTATTCGAGCAATTTGCGATCCTGCCGGAAATCGGTCCGTTCCTGGCCGAGCGTCCCGAAGGAAACTTCATGCGTGAGCCGGCAGCACCGGGCGGCAATTATCTGCGCGTGCCGACACCATCGTCCAAATATGCAGCGGCTTATTCGGAAGAATCTGCTACGGTTTCCCGGACCGCACGTGCCTTCGACAGCGTGCTGGTCGATCGTGGCGCGCTCAACGAGCAATCGATACTCGCCCATGTGAAGCGTCAGCAGGCGAAGTCTCGCTGACGGATTGAAGGGTAGGGCTGCATCCGTTTCGTTTCGGGCGGCCGGTTGCGGCAGGCAGGACTGGGCGGTTTCATGCGCAAGGCCATTTATCGCTCCTATTGTTCGGTCGTCGTCGCGGCCGGGCTGGCGTTTTTCAGTGCGGGTGCGGCGCAATCTCAGACCGCGCCTTTCATCGCCAAGGCCGAACAGGCCTATATGATCGATGCCGAAACCGGCACCGTGCTTCTCTCGCAAAATGAGGATCAGTCGTTTCCACCGGCTTCGCTTGCCAAGCTGATGACGGTGGAGGTGGTGCTGGATGCGCTTTCAAAGGCTCAGGTGACACCGGAGACCGCTTATCCCGTCTCTGAATATGCCTGGCGCACGGGCGGTGCGCCGTCACGAACCTCGACCATGTTCGCGGCGCTGAAATCTTCCGTCAGCATCAACGATCTCCTGACCGGCATCATCGTGCAGAACGCCAATGATGGCTGCATCATCATCGCCGAAGGCATGGCGGGGTCGGACCCGGCATTTGCCAAGCGCATGACCGCGCGGGCGGGCGAACTCGGCATGAACCGCAGCAGGTTTACCAATTCCACGGGGCTTCCTGATCCGGGCAACCAGACAACGGCCAGGGATATGGTGCGTCTTGCCCAGCATCTGCGCGATACCTATCCGGATCGTTATGGGCTTTTCACCAAGCCGGATTTCGAATGGAACCGGATATTCCAGCGCAACAAGAACACACTGCTTGGGAGCGGCATAGATGGGCTCGGGCTTGGCTTTGCGGAAGGCAGCGGCTTTGCGGCCGTGGTTTCGGCTGAGCGGGAGGGTCGGCGGGTCTATCTCGCGCTGTCAGGCATAACAGACGACAAGACGCGGCAGGAAGAAGCCCGCCGTGTGGTCGAGTGGGGCCTCACAGCTTTCGAAAAGCGCCATCTTTTCAGCAAGGATGAAGTGGTGGGGTCGGTCAGCGTCTATGGCGGTGATGCGTCCTATGTCGATCTCTCGCCGAAGGAAGATGTCAGCGTGCTGGTGCCGGTCAACAATCCGGAGCGAATTTCCGGACGGATTGTCTATCGCTGGCCATTGAGCGCGCCGCTGGACGTGGGCGCCAATGCGGGAACGCTCAAGGTTTTTTCCGGTGAGCGGTTGCTGCGCGAAGTGCCGCTTTATACCAAGGGTTCGGTCGGCAAGGGCTCGCTGACCCAGAATGCGGCAGGTGCGTTGAAAGAACTGCTGCTGTTCTGGCTCTGAAAATCCGCGCTTTGCGCCACTTTCCTCTATGCTTTTGTTCAGGCACCGGATTTTCTGAAAAGCGCTTCACACTTTTTGGTTCGATGCTGTAAACAGGCATTTCAATATTTCCGGGAATTCCTCGCAGGACGTGACATTGGCCGAAAAGACTGGATTGTTCATCAGCTTCGAAGGCGGCGAGGGCGCCGGCAAGTCCACGCAGATTCGCACACTCGCCGAGGCGCTTCGTGGTCGAGGCTTCGAGGTGGTCGTGACGCGTGAGCCGGGCGGCTCGCCGGGTGCGGAGGCCGCGCGGCATGTGATTTTGTCGGGTGCGGCGGAATCCTTCGGTGTGCGCATGGAAGCAATCCTGTTTGCGGCGGCGCGCAACGACCATGTCGAGGAGGTCATTCGCCCGGCGCTGGCGCGTGGCGAGATCGTGCTCTGCGACCGGTTCCTTGATTCTTCCCGTGTCTATCAGGGTACGACCGGCAATCTGGAGCCGGATTTCATCGAGACGCTGCAACGCATTGCCATCGATGGTGTGGTGCCGGAACTGACGCTGATCTTCGACATTGCCGCCGAAAAGGGGCTGGCCCGCGCCAGAAAACGGGCGGATGAGGGGGCTGCGCCCGACCGGTTCGAAAAAGAGGAAATCGAAACCCACGAGAAGCGGCGGGAAGCCTATCTTGATATAGCGCTTGCCGAGCCGCGTCGCTGCCGTATCGTCAATGCTGACCAGCCGGAGGATAAGGTGGCGGAGGATGTGAGGTCCTTTGTCGAGCCCTTGCTCGGACAACTGGGAACTGCGGCGGGCGCGGCGCATGAGTGAGGTTCAGGGCGTTCTCGACGGCGCGATTGCGCCACAGCAGAACACGAAGCTTTTCGGGCATGAGGAAGTCGAAGCGTTCCTCGCCCAATCCTATCGCTCCGGCAAGGGCCATCATGCCATTCTCATCGAGGGGCCGGAAGGGATCGGCAAGGCGACGCTCGCCTTCCGTTTCGCCAATCATGTCCTCAACCATCCCGATCCGTCTTCGGCGCCGGATGTTCTTGCCGATCCCGATCCGCAATCGCTTGTCAGCCGGCAGATCACGGCCGGGGCGTCGCACAACCTGTTGCATCTGACCCGTCCGGTGGATGAAAAGACCGGCCGCGTGAAATCCGCCATCACCGTGGATGAGGTGCGGCGGGCCGGGCATTTCTTCTCGCAAACCTCTGGCACCGGCAACTGGCGCATCGTCATCATCGATCCGGCCGATGATCTCAACCGCAATGCCGCGAATGCGATCCTGAAAATACTGGAGGAGCCGCCGAAGCGGGCGATGTTCCTCGTCCTGTCGCACGCGCCGGGCAAGTTGCTGCCGACCATCCGCTCGCGCTGCATGCCGCTTCGTCTGCTACCGCTTTCCGATGCGGATATGGTGCAATCACTCGATCATCTCGGTATCGGCTCCGCCGGCGAAAAGCGCGATGCCCTGATTGCTGCCTCGAAGGGCAGCGTGGCGCAGGCGCTCAAGCTGATGAATTACGGCGGTTCCGACATTATCGAGGCCTTTGCCGAGGTCATGTCTGCGGAAGGGCCGGGCGCCCGCAAGAAGATGCACAAGTTGGCCGAAGTTCTGGCGCAGAAGGATGGCGACATCGTTCTCGGCTTCTTCATGGAGCATGTGACGGAAGAGCTGATGGAGCGGGCCCGGGCGGCGGCAATGGCGGGTGACATCGCGGCGGCGGAAAGACATGCGCGGCTATCTTCGATGCTTGCGGAGCGCATCAGCGTGGCGCAGGCCTATAATCTCGACAAGAAGCAGATGGTGCTTTCCATTCTGGAAGATATCCGTTCGGTTTAGGTGCCGGGGTACGAATCATACCCAAAATGGGGAAGTTGCTGTTTCGCTGCTGCGAACAATGGTTTAAGAGCGGTCTATCCAAAAAACAGCCTGTAAAGTCGATAGACCGTCATGACAGACAAGACACCATTCTACATCACCACCGCGATCTCCTATCCCAACGGCAAGCCGCATATCGGCCATGCCTATGAGTTGATTGCGACGGACGCCATGGCACGTTTCCAGCGCCTGGATGGAATGGATGTTTTCTTCCTGACGGGCACCGACGAACACGGCCAGAAGATGCAGCAGACGGCGCGGGCGGAAGGCATTTCGCCGGAAGAGCTGGCGCAGCGCAATTCCGACCAGTTCCGCGCGATGGGCAAGCTGCTCAACGCCTCGAATGACGATTTCATCCGCACCACGGAAGAGCGTCACCACGAGACCTCGCGCAATATCTGGAACCTGATGGCCGATAGCGGTGACATCTACAAGGACAGCTATGCCGGCTGGTATTCCGTGCGTGACGAAGCCTATTACGGCGAAGACGAAACGGAAGTGCGCGCTGACGGCGTCCGCTATGGGCCGCAGGGCACACCGGTGGAATGGGTGGAAGAGGAAAGCTACTTCTTCAAGCTCTCCGAATACCAGGACAGGCTGCTGAAGCTCTACGAGGAAAACCCTGAATTCATCGGCCCGGCCGAGCGACGCAACGAGATCATCTCCTTCGTCAAATCCGGCCTGAAGGACCTGTCGATTTCTCGCACCACCTTCGACTGGGGCATCAAGGTTCCGAACGATCCCAAGCACGTCATGTATGTCTGGGTCGATGCGCTGACCAACTACATCACCGCCACGGGTTATATCGAAGACAGGAACGGCCCGCGTGCCAAATACTGGCCGGCCGATGTGCACATCATCGGCAAGGACATCATCCGCTTCCACGCGGTCTACTGGCCGGCCTTCCTGATGAGCGCCAAGCTGCCGCTTCCCAAGCGCGTCTATGCGCATGGCTTCCTGCTCAACAAGGGCGAGAAGATGTCGAAATCGCTCGGCAATGTCGTTGATCCCGCCAATCTGGTTGCTCACTTCGGCCTTGATCAAGTGCGGTATTTCTTCCTGCGTGAAGTTTCCTTCGGCCAGGACGGCAGCTACAGCGAAGAAGGCATCGCCACCCGCATCAATGCCGATCTTGCCAACGGCATCGGCAATCTCGCCAGCCGTTCGCTGTCGATGATCGTCAAGAATTGCGATGGCCAGATCCCGGCACCCGGCGCGTTCACCGACGAAGACAGGGCGATGCTCGCTTCGGCCGACGGCCTGCTGGCGGTGTGCCGTGAGGAAATGGGTAAGCAGCTCATCCACCGCGCACTCGCTGCCATCATCGCCGTCGTTTCGGAAACCGACCGTTATTTCGCATCGCAGGAGCCATGGGCTCTGAAGAAGACGGATCCGGAGCGCATGGGCACCGTACTTTACGTCACGGCGGAAGTGGTGCGCCAGATCGGTATCCTTCTGCAGCCCTTCATGCCGGAATCCTGCGACAAGCTGCTTGATCTCGTGGCAGCGGCCGCTGACAAACGCGATTTCGCAGCGCTTGGCGAGGCTGGTCGTCTGGTTCCAGGCACGCCGCTCGAAGCACCGAAGCCGGTCTTCCCGCGTTACGTTGCGCCGGAAGCGTGAAGGCGAGGCCGATGCTGATCGATACCCATTGCCATCTGGATTTTCCTGACTTCGATGCTGAGCGCGATGACATCATAGCCCGCGCCCATGCCTCGGGTGTGAGCCAGATGGTGACGATCTCGACCCGGGTGCGCCGTCTGCCCGAGCTGTTGAAGATCGCGGAAAAATACCCGTCGGTTTTCTGCTCGGTTGGTACACATCCCAACAGCGCAGCCGAGGAACTGGATATCTCGGCTGACGATCTGGTTCGGCTGGCTGAGAGCCACGACAAGATCGTGGCGATCGGTGAGGCGGGACTGGATTATTTCTACGATACGCAGAAGCCGGAAGACCAGAAGACCGGCCTCATTCGCCATATCGAGGCGGCAAGACGGACGAAGCTGCCGCTCGTCATTCACAGCCGCAGCGCCGATGACGACATGGCCGCTATTTTGCGCGCGGAAAGCGACAAGGGAGCATTCCCCTTCATCCTGCACTGCTTCTCCGCTGGTCCTGAGCTGGCGAAAACCGGTGTCGAACTGGGCGGGTATGTTTCCTTTTCGGGCATTCTCACATTCCCGAAATCACAGGATATCCGCGATATTGCCGCAACCGTCCCGCTTGACCGGCTGCTTGTCGAAACCGACGCGCCTTATCTTGCCCCCAAGCGCTGGCGGGGAAAACGCAACGAGCCTTCCTACGTGGTCAATACGGCGGAAGTTCTGGCCGAGGTGCATGGTGTTTCTTTCGAGCGCATGGCCGAAATCACTACCGAGAACGCCTTCCGCTGCTTTTCGAAGATGACAAGGGTGTAGCGTGTCAATCTACCGTCGTCGCTTCACGGTTCTCGGCTGCGCGTCTTCGCCCGGTGTGCCGCGCATCAACGGCGACTGGGGTGCCTGCGATCCCGAAAATCCGAAGAACCGGCGCACGCGCACGGCCTTCATGGTGGAGCAGATCGGCCCGGATGGCGGCAAGACAACTGTCGTCATCGATACTGGACCGGATTTTCGCGAACAGATGATTGCCGCCAAGGTGGAGGCCGTCGATGCGGTGCTTTACACCCACGCCCATGCCGATCATCTGCATGGCATCGACGATCTGCGCATCTATTTCGCCATCCAGCAAAATCGCATTCCGATCTATGCCGATCCCGTCACCATGGCGCGCATATGGGACGGTTTTGCCTATTGCCTGGAGACCCCGCCGGGCAGCAGTTATCCGCCAATCGTTGAGCCGCGGATCATCGCCGACATCAACGCGCCGGTGACTATTAACGGGGCAGGCGGGCCGATAGCTTTCAACGTGCATATGCAGCAGCATGGTGATGTACATTCGCTCGGCTTCCGCATAGGCGATGTCGCCTATTGCACTGACGTCAGCGATTTTCCGGCTGAGAGCGTGCCCAAGCTTGCCGGCCTTGATATTCTCGTCATCGACGCGCTGCAGCACCGCTACCACCCCAGCCATCTTTCGCTGGAACAGGCGCTTGGCTGGATCGAAAGATTCGCACCCAAACGGGCGATCTTGACCCATATGCATATTCCGCTCGATTATGAGACGGTAATGCGTGAAACGCCTGATCACGTCGAACCGGCTTACGACCAGATGCGTTTTGAAGTGGAGTTCGAAGCGCCCTGAGCAAGTCTCTCAAGACCGGTTGCCGGTTCTGGAGCAGAGACGTGCTTTGAAACACTAGTACAGGCGCGTCGCGCTTTGACGTTGCCTGAGAAGGAACAGCATGTCGACCCGGCCTTTCCGTGCACCCAGTATGGCGAGCTTTTTCGACAATCTGCGCGCCAGCCGGTTGCGGGCAATGTTCCGTCGCGGCGAACTGGGGCTGGTGGCTCTTGCCGCTCTCATCGGCATTGCAGCGGGCCTTCTGGTGGCGCTGATCGGCGCGTTGAGCACGGCGCTGCATGTGCTGGTCTTCGGTACCGAGCGGCTGAGCAGCAGCGACCTCTCAGGCCCCGTCGTGCTTGCCGGACCGATCGTCGGCGGCATCGTGCTTGGCCTGATTATCTTCATTCTTTCAAAGACCCGCAAGAAACCGATGGTCGATCCGATTGAGGCCAATGCCCTGCATGGCGGCCGCCTGTCGCTGACGGACAGCATCATCGTCTGCGTGCAGAACATCGTCTCCAACGGTTTCGGCGCGTCCGTCGGGCTTGAAGCCGGTTATACACAGATAGCCAGCGGCGTGGCCTCGAAGATCGGCATCAAGCTGAAACTGCGGCGAGGGGATATGCGCATCCTCGTCGGCTGTGGTGCGGCGGGTGCGATTGCGGCGGCCTTCAATGCGCCGCTGACGGGGGCGTTTTACGCCATCGAACTCATTATCGGCACCTACACCGTCGTGACGCTTGCGCCGCTCATCGTGTCGGCGCTGGTGGCCACCACCGTTATCGGGATTATCGGCGGTCATGGCCTGTCGATCGATATTGTCGATGCCAGCCGCGTGACGCCTGCGGATTACGTGCCCGCCATCTTTCTGGGAGTCGTGTGTGCTGCGATCGGCATCGTGCTGATGCAGACGGTTTCCTTCATTGAGGAGACGGCCCGCAAAAGCGCCATTCCCGGCTGGCTGCGTCCGGCGATTGGCGGCGTGGCGGTCGGCGCTCTTGCGCTGATTTCACCGCAGGTCCTGTCGAGCGGCCATGGCGCGCTGCATCTCAATATTGATGCCGAACTGACGATTTACGGGCTGGCTGGGCTCTTCCTGCTGAAAGCGGCGGCCAGCGCCATTTCCATCGGTTCCAATTTTCGCGGCGGCCTGTTTTTCGCCTCGCTGTTCATGGGTTCGCTTCTGGGTAAAGTTTTCGCGCTCTGCGCCCCCTATATCGGCTATGGCTCGACAGCGCCCATCGTTTATGCCGTGATCGGTATGAGCGCCTTTGCCGCCGCCATCATCGGTGGCCCTTTGACGATGACGTTCCTGGCGCTGGAACTGACGGGTGACTTCCAGATCACCGCTCTGGTGCTCGCCGCCGTCATCACAACGTCGCTGGTGGTGCGCACGACCTTCGGTTACTCCTTCGCCACGTGGCGTTTTCACCTGCGCGGTGAAAGTATCCGCAGCGCCCATGATATCGGCTGGATCCGCGACCTCACCGTTGGCAAAATGATGCGCGCCGATATCCGCAAGGCCAATGTCAGCATGGGGCTCCCGGCCTTCAAGGAGAAGTTCCCGCTCGGTTCGACACAACGGGTGATCATGACCCATGATGACGGGCGTTATGCCGGCATCGTCCTCGTACCGGAAATTTACGCCGATCCGATGGATCGTGATCCGAGCAAGATCAGCCTTGAGACCTATCTCCAATATAAGAACGACGTGCTGTTGCCGACCATGAATGCGCGTCAGGCCGCCGCCGCCTTTGATGCCACGGAAAGTGAAGCGCTGGTTGTCGTTAACGACAAGATAGAGAACCGACCGGTTGGTCTGCTTACCGAAAGCCATACGCTCAGGCGCTACAGCGAAGAGCTGGAACTGAGACGCCGGGAGGCGTCCGGAGAGCTGTGAATTTAGATTAGAAAATTCTTTTTATATATTGATATAATTCGCATTTCTTTACGAATACGGAAATTAGCACGGCTTGATATGTTCACGCGTGAAAACCATGCAAGCGCAAGTGTCGAACCTGTGACGCCCTGACCTTCAAGCCATCTCAACGTCCTGCATTCATGCACGGTCCAATGTCTGGAGCGCGCTAGCCCGCACGGCGTTCTCGCTGCCTTCCTGATTTTTCTCGTGCCAGCTTGACAAAAAAGACTTCTCCATAATAAATAGACTGACTACTTAATTAATGAAATGCCTGATGCTTGTGAGTGGGCGAGCGGGGTTGCTGACGTGACCTGTCGCGCGCCTTGGCGCAGCCGTGCGCCCAAGTCATTTGCCGCCGTCATCATCGCCCGCAGCACTGGTCGGTGAAATTTGGAGATCGTAATGCCTTCAGACAGCAGCCCTGCCGAGACGATGCGCCTTACGGCGGCATATGCTGATCTCGACGCCGGTTCCGGGGCAGGGCCTCGCGGACTTGGTCTTCCGCACAGCCGCATTCCGCTTTACGGCATCATCCTTGCCGGCGCCCTGTCGCTTTTCGGCAATGCGGTGGCCGGCGTCGTGCTGCCATGGATCGTGCTTTCCCTGACAGGCAATGCCGCATGGACCGGGATTGCGGCGGCGGCCGGCATGATGCCGCTGGTGATCGGCGCTTTTTTCGGCGGGCCGATCGTTGACCGTTTCGGTTCGCGTGTCGTTGCCGTTACCGCCGATCTTGCCAGCGCATTGAGCGTTGCAGCCATTCCGTTGCTGATGATGGCCGGACAGCTGGATATCGGCCTGCTGATCGGCCTGATCGTGATCGGCGCGCTTCTCGATGGGCCGGGCATGATCGCCCATGATGCAAGGGTGCCGGAACTCGCCCGTGTTGCACGCATGCCGATCGAGCGGGTGACGTCGATTGATGAATTGCTGGAAAACACTGCGCTGATCTTCGGCCCGCCGGTCGCCGGCATCGCAATCGCCGCTTTCGGCATTGAATATGCCCTGCTGATCACGGCCGGTTGCTCGCTGCTTGCCGCCGTCATCGGCGCGATCTGCCTGCCGCGTCATCGCCGCAGGATCACCGATCCGGACAAAGGCGGTGCGGCACTTGCGGGCCTGCGCTTCCTGCTGACCGAACCGCTGCTGCGTCTCATGCTTGTCGTCGCCATGGTGATGCTGGCGGTTTTCGGTGCGCTCAACGCCGTTGTTCTACCTGTGCTTTTCAAAGCAAGCGGGGCGGATGTTCTCGACCTCGGCCTGTTTCTCGCGGTTTCCGGGGCAGGGGCGGCCTTTTCGGCTGTCACCTTTGCCATATGGGGCCATGGCTGGAACGGACGCTTTGTGCTTCTGGCGGGCATATCCGGCGCCACGCTGGCGATCGGCCTGATAGCCTTCATTGAGACCGGTCCATATCTATTTTTCGCGGCTGCCTTGATCGGCCTGTCGACCGGGGCGCTTGGCCCGCTCGCCAATGCGATGTTCCTGAAACGCGCACCGGCCTCGATCCGGGGCAGCGTGCTTGGGACGACCGCGGCAATTGCCATGATGGCGACGCCGCTCGCCGTGCTGATCGCCGGTTTCGGCATGGAGGCTGTCGGTCCCGCATTGTTCCTGTGGGGGCTGACGGCAACCCTCTGTTTGCTGGTGCTCTGGGTTCTCCTCAGCCGGGCGACGCGGATGCTCGGCAAATCGCCGCCATGATCGGGGAGCCGTCGCAATCCTCCCATCTCCTTCAATTTCCCATCCGGACCGCTTCCATCATGACCGAACCGAACTCTATCGCTGAAAATTCCACCGGATATGCCGAGCCCACATCTGCCGAAAAACGCAGGCGGGGTTTCACCACCAGACTGTTCTGGTGGGGGGCGGCAGCTGCCGCTTTTTTGGGTGTCACTGTGTGGCTGATGCTGGCTGGCGAAGAAACACCGGCAGCGGCGCAGAATGCGCAGGCCGCCAAAGTGTTGCCGCATGTGTCCGTTGTTGCGGCAGCGTCCTATGACTTTAACGCGAGCCAGGATGTGGCCGGTCTTCTGGCCGCCCGCAATGATATTTCGATCGGAACGGCCGTGACCGGTCAACGCATTGTCGAGGTTTCTGTTGATGTCGGCGATACCGTCGCCGCCGGGCAGCTGCTGGCGCGGCTGGAGAGCAAGACGCTCGCCGCACAGGTCCAGCAGACGGAGGCCAATGTTGCCCGTTCGCGTGCTGCGCTTGCGGAAGCCGAGGCCGCCGAGATCGAGGCAAGCGAAAATCTGCGTCGCGCAGAAGGGCTTTCCGGCTCCAGCGTCAGCAAGGAGCAGCTTGGCCAGCGGCGCGCTGCGGCGGCCATGGCGGCGGCGAAAATCGAAGGCGCGCGGGCGGAACTTGCCGGCACGCAGGCGCAGCTTACCCAGAACCGTCTTGAACTGGAGCGTACCGAAATCCTGTCGCCCAAACCCGGCGTCATCACCCAGCGTTACGCCCGCATCGGCGCGATGCCCGATAGCACTGAACCGTTGTTTCGTCTGTTGCAGGATGGAGAGTTGGAGTTTCTGGCCGAAGCGCCGGAACGGGTGCTGCCGTCGCTGCAGGCCGGCCAGTCGGTGACGATCACTGTCAATGGTGTCAGCCGGCCCATTCAGGGCACCATCCGTGTCGTCGAACCGGCGGTCAACACCCAGAGCCGCCTCGGTATCGTGCGGATCGCCGTTCCTCCGTTCGCCGATCTGCGCGCTGGCGCATTTGCCCGTGGCAAGGTCGATCTTGGTGAGTACCGGTTCCGTGTCGCCGTGCCGGAGGCGGCCCTGCGGCTGCGCCGTGAAGGCACCGCACAGCTCGTCGTGGTCGATCACAATGACAGGGTGGCGCGACGCACCGTTCGCCTGGGGCAGGCGCAGAACGGCATCATCGAAATCCTTGAGGGGCTGGAGCCGGCCGAACGTGTCGTTGAAAGCGCCAGTGCTTTTCTGCGTGACGGCGACCAGATCGTCGGCGTGGATGAGATGGCGCAGAAAGGGGAGGGACGTTGATGACTAATATTTCGTCCTGGGCCATCCGCCGTCCGATCCCCACTCTCGTTCTCTTCCTACTGTTGACGATCGTCGGCATCCAGTCCTTTTTGAAGTTGCCGGTCAACGCCAATCCCCGCGTCGATTTTCCGATCGTCACGGTGTCCATCGCCCAGGCCGGTGCTGCCCCGGCCGAACTGGAAACACAGGTGACCCGGCGTGTCGAAGGCGCGATCTCAGGCCTCGCCGGCATCCGGCATATCCAGTCGACCATCGGTGATGGCCTGTCGACCACGACGGTGGAGTTCCAGCTCGGTATCGACACCGCCCGCGCCACCAATGATGTGCGCCAGGCGGTCTTGCAAATCCGCACCGAAATGCCTCGGGACATCGAGGAGCCGATCATTGCCAGTCTCGATGTCGAGGGTGGAGCGATCCTCTATTTCGCCGTTCGTGCACCGCAGATGTCGCCCGTCGATCTCTCATGGTTTGTCGACGAGACAATTGCGCGAGAACTCCTGACAACCAAGGGCGTGCAGCGCGTGCAAAGGCTTGGTGGCGTCAGCCGCGAAATCACGGTGCAGCTTGACCCCGACCAGCTCATTGCCTTCGGCATTACCGCCGAGGATATCAACAATCAGGTTCAGGCGTTCAACACCAATGTGCCCGGCGGCAGAAGCCGGCTCAATGAAAAGGAACAGTCGATCCGCGCCGTCGGCGGCGCGATTACCGCCGGCGAGCTTGCGGAACGGCCGATCAGCCTTCCCAACGGCCAATGGACGACGCTCGCCACGCTTGGCAAGGTAACGGACGGATCGGCCGAGCCGCGCGAGTTGTCGCGCCTTGATGGTGAACCGGTGGTCGGCTTTTCGGTGTTCCGGGCCAAGGGTTCGAGCGATACGGCCGTCGAGAATGGCGTGAACGCCACCATCGCCCGGCTGACCGACACTTATCCGGGCGTCGAAATCGATCGGGTGCTTTCGACGGTCGATTATACGAGGGCGAGCTACGAGGTCGCCATGGAAACCCTGATCGAGGGCGCGGTGCTGACGGTCGTGGTGGTGTTTTTCTTCCTGCGCGACTGGCGTGCGACGCTGATCGCCGCCGTTGCCATGCCGTTATCGATCCTGCCTACGTTTGCGGTGATGCTGTGGCTTGATTTCACCCTCAACAGCATCACCCTTCTGGCGCTGACGCTGGTGATCGGCATTCTCGTTGATGACGCCATCGTTGAGGTAGAAAATATCGACCGCCACCTGCATATGGGCAAGCGGCCGTTTCAGGCGTCGATCGATGCGGCGGACCAGATCGGTTTTGCGGTTCTGGCAATCACCGCCACCATTGTTGCAGTGTTTCTGCCGGTCAGCTTTATCGGTGGGGTGATCGGGCAATATTTCAAGCAGTTCGGGCTTACCGTTTCGGTCGCAGTCCTTGCCAGCATGCTGGTTGCGCGTCTCGTCACCCCGCTGATGGCCGCCTATCTTCTGGCGCCGAAGGCGGTGAAAGTGGAGGAGCATGGAGCGCCGAAATCACGCCTTGGCCGGGCTTATGTTGCGCTTCTCGAGCTTGCGCTGCGCCACCGGTTGAAAACCTGTGGCATTGGCGTTCTAGTGCTGGTGGGTTCCTTCCTTCTCGTTCCACTGCTGCCATCGGGTTTCCTGCCGAGCGACGACCGCAGCCTGTCGCGAATCCAGATCGAACTGCCGCCGGAATCGACGTTGCGCGATACGGATGATGCCGTGCAGTCGGTAACGGCGGCGCTCCGGCAAATGCCGGAGGTCAAAAGCATCTTCGCCTCTGTCGGCCGCACTGATGACGGGCCGGATGTTGCCCGCGCTTCGCTGCTGGTCAATCTGGTGCCTTCGTCCGAGCGGACGCTTTCCCAGCGCCAGTTCGAACTGGCTGCCGCAAACGTCATAGCCCGCACGCCGAATATTCGCTTTGCATTCCAGAACGAAAATGCGGCGCGCGATATTTCCATCATTCTCGTCGGCGATGCGCCGGAGAAGCTCGCGGCCGCGGCGTTTGCCGTCGAAACAGGAATGCGCGGCCTTGCCGGCATTGCCAATGTGCAGACCATCGAACCCCTGCCACGCGCCGAATTGCAGATAAGGCCACGTTTCGATGAAGCGGCCCGGCTTGGCATTTCCACGCAGTCCATCGCCGCCGTCATGCGCATTGCAACCACGGGCGATACCGACGCCAACTCCGCCAAGTTCAACATTGGCGACCGGCAGGTGCCGATCCGCGTGATGATCGACAGGGATGCGCAGAGCAATCTCGATACGCTCGGCATGCTCAGGGTGTCGGGGGCAAATGGCAGCGTGCCGCTGATGTCCATCGCCGATCTTTCGGTTTCGGAAGGGCCGGGACAACTCAACCGCTTTGACCGTCAGCGCCGCGTGACAATCAGTGCCGATCTTGCCGGCATTCCGCTGGGCGTGGCGCTGGAGCGCATTCACGCCTTGCCTGCCATGGCGTCGCTTCCAGCCGGGGTGCGGGAAGTGCAATATGGCGATGCGGAATATATTGGCGAGATGTTCCAGAGTTTTAGCGCGGCCATGCTGTTCGGCCTGCTGATGGTGCTCGCCGTACTGGTCGTTCTGTTCAAGGATTTTCTCCAGCCGATCACCATTCTCGTGGCGTTACCGCTCTCGGTGGGGGGAGCGATCGTCGGCCTCATGCTTTACGGCGGCGCCCTCGATCTGCCGGCCGTCATTGGCCTGTTGATGCTGATGGGCATCGTTACCAAGAACTCCATCCTGCTGGTGGAATTCGCCATCGAGAAGCGAAACAACGGCCTTGACCGCCATCGAGCGCTGGTTGAATCCGGGGTTGAACGTGCCCGGCCGATCATCATGACCACGCTTGCCATGGTTGCCGGCATGATGCCGGCGGCGCTGGGCGTGGGGGCGGATGCCGGTTTTCGCGCGCCGATGGCGATTGCCGTCATTGGCGGCCTCATCACCTCCACCCTGTTGAGCCTCGTTTTCGTGCCTGTCGTTTTCACCTATATGGACGATCTGCGCGGCTGGCTGGGCCGCAGGTTGCAGCGCCTCACTTCCGTCACGACTGCTGACCGGGCAGGCGCGGAACAGCTGATGACCGGCGGAGCCGAAACGTTGCGGGGGCAGGGATGATGCCCGGCCACCAGATTTCAGGCACCAACGCACCCGTCATGCGAGACGATATTGCCGCCGCCGTTTGCCGTTCGGAGGGTTTCCTGTCCGGCCCAGTTTTTCTCGATACCGGCTCGGAAAATGTCGTCGCGCTCGAAGCGCAATATCATCTGCCCTGCTATCGGCCAGCGCTGTTCGACAGGCTGGAGGTGGTGATGCCAACGCTGCTTGCCGAGGCTGTTCCCAAACGGCAGGCCGAGTTTCTCGCAGGGCGTTTTCTGGGGCAGGCGGCGCTGAAGCTTCTGGGCAGGCCTTCCGTTCCGATCGGCATCGGCAACAAGCGCGAGCCTGTGTGGCCGCCGGGCATATCCGGTTCCATCAGCCATTCCCACGGCATATGCGTCAGCATGGCGACGCTGGACGGTGAAGCGATGGTTGGCGTTGACATCGAGAAAATAGAACCTGGCGCGGTTACCGAGATCATCCTGAAACGCGCCCTCGACACGCTGGAGCGAGAGCTGATTGCCGACCGGGAACAATGCGACGGTCGGGTGCTGCCTTTTCTGGTGTTTTCCGCCAAGGAGACGCTGTTCAAAGCACTTTATCCGATCGTTGGACGTCACTTCGATTTTCATGCTGCACGTCTTTTCGAGAGGCCCGACCGTGACGAATTGCGGCTGGAGCTGACACGCCCGCTGCATCGGTCACTTCCGGCCGGCAGCCGTTTCCATATTCGTTTTTCAGTGACAGGCAGTTTCGTCCGCACCTGGCTGATTTGTCGTTAAAACCATGTTTTCAAGGAGATATTCATGAGTGACAGGGATCTTCGCATAACGCTGGTGCAGGCGGATCTGGCCTGGGAAAATGTCGGGCAGAACCTGCTGCAATTCGACCGTCATCTGGATGAGATCGGTGCGACGGACCTGATCGTTTTACCGGAAATGTTTACAACCGGCTTCAGCATGAATCCGCAGGCTGTCGCGGAACCCATGGACGGGCCAGCGGTGGAATGGATGCGGGAGACTGCCCGTCAGCACGATGCCGACATCGTCGGGAGTGTGGCGATTAGAGAGGATGGCCGTTATTTCAATCGGCTGCTCTGGGCCCGCCCGGACGGTGCGCTCATTCATTATGACAAACGGCATCTCTTCACCTATGCCGGGGAGCATGAGCACTATACGCCGGGGCAGGCGCAACAGGTGGTGCATTTAAAGGGCTGGAACATCGCGCCCTTCATCTGCTTCGATCTCAGATTTCCGGTCTGGTCGCGCAATCGCGGTCAATATGACGCGGCGCTTTATATTGCGAGCTGGCCCGCCCGACGGGCTGCGCATTGGAAAAGCCTGCTGCCGGCACGCGCCATTGAGAACCAGGCCTATGTCATAGGGGTGAACCGCGTCGGCATTGACGGCAACGACCTTGCTTATGACGGCGACAGCATGGTCATCGATCCCCTGGGAGACATATGTTTTCACGCCAATGTGAATGCTGTCGTGCACCAACAGCAGCTTTCGCGCCAGATGCTCGACGATACAAGGGCGAAATTGCCGTTCCTGCGTGAATGCGAGCAGTTTGAATTGACCGTTTAAGGTGTAATCGGCGCGCAGGTCCAGTCGTGGCGGGTTGACAGTCCGCCTCGATATAATTAATGGACTAAGCGCTCAGTTAATTTATGGGAGCAATCATGGCCCGCAAGCTCGATCCGGCAAAGCATGAAGCCAAGCGGCAGCAGATACTTGAAGCTGCCATAAGCTGCTTTGCACAAAACGGGTTTCACCAGACCACCACAGCGCAGATATGCGCGGCGGTCGGCATGAGCTCCGGCAATCTTTTCCATTATTTCGCCAGCAAGGAAGCGATCATCGAAACGATCGTTGCCGAAGAGCGGCGGGAAACCGCCGCCTATTTTGCCGAACTTGGCGCGGCGGACGATCAGTTCGGTGCGGTCCTGGGCTTTGTCGATGCATCGCTGGAACTTGCCACCGACCCCACCTATGCCCGGCTGGTGCTGGAGATCGCCTCAGAAGCGATCCGCAACCCGGCTATTCATGCGCTTGTCAGGGCAGCCGATCAGGAAATCCGTGCAGGGATCACCGATCTTTTGCGCAAGGGAATGGAGCGTGGCCAGATCGACGCCAATCTCGACGCCGAGCGTGCTGCGACATGGATCGCAGCGCTGATAGACGGCGTTTTCTCACGCCTGGCGGTCGATCCCGATTTCCGGCCACTCGAAGAAGCCGACATGATGCATCTGATTATCGGCCGCTTTCTGGCTGCAAGACAATCTGCCGGTGAAATGGCTGAGATCGGGCAAAATCCGACGCCGGCAACGGCTGGTTGATAGGCCTGCAGGGAATGCCCAGGGAAAATCGGTCCGCGGTTTTCTGTTCCTTTGCTTCCGGCAGTCGCTGACAGGCGGCTCCGGGTTCGCGGATATTTACGAGAAAATCCGAGATTTAAAGCGGGGCTTTTGACAGTCAGTTTTCATTAATTCAACTGAAGATGTCGGATTTATGAAAATTTCAACGCAAAGTATATTAATGCTTTTCAAATGAATGAATGTATGTTTTATACAGCCTCAGACGCACAAAGGCGAAATGAGCTGAGAAAACTCTCATATTAATATTCCGAACTCGGAGTATTAATAATATTTTTTGCATGCGATACGGCCTCCATTTCTGAATTACATCGTAATTTTTCTTGTCTCTGACGGGAGCGTTGCTTCTCGTCCCCAGGGAAGGACTATTCCTGTGATGCTGCAAAACCGTAATTCCGCACCGCCACCTCTCGATATCGCCATTGTCGGCATGGCCAGCCATTTTCCCGATGCGGCCGATCTCTATGATTTCTGGTCCAATATCGTGAACGGTCATGATGCGATCCGCGACATAGGCACGGTCGATCCTGTGGAATATTGGCGGCCGGAGGACTTCTACGATCCCGATCCGCGCGCCGCTGACAAGGTCTATGGCCGCAAGGCTGGCTTTGTGCCGCCGATCGATTTCGATCCCGCCGGTTTCAAGCTGCCGCCGCTGATGCTTCAATCAATCAGCACGGCGCAGCTTTTCGCGCTGCATGTTGCAAAACAGGCGATGGCGGATGCAGGGCTGCTCGGCGCAGGCGCTGAAAAGACCGACCGTGACCGCATCGGTGTCATTCTGGGCGGCTCCGGCAACGGCAATACGGCGTTCTCGCTCGCCGTGCGGCAGCAGGTTCCGTTCCTGCGCCAGATTCTTGTAAATAGCGGGCTGTCAGCCGAAGTGGCGGAAGAAACGATTGAACGCCTGCAGGGGCTGTCGCTGGAATGGAACGAGGATAGTTTTCCAGGCTTTCTCGGCAACGTGGCCTGTGGCCGTATCGCCAGTTACTTCGATCTCGGCGGCACGTCCTATATGGTGGATGCCGCCTGCGCGAGCAGTCTCGCCGCCATCAAGGCCGCCATTGGTGAACTGACGGATGGCAGCTGCGACGCTGTTCTGACCGGCGGCGTCAATCTCGAAAACTCGATTTTCTCGTTCCTGTGCTTCAGCAAGACGCCGGCTTTGTCGAAAAGCAACCGTTCGCGGCCATTCGACAAGCAGTCGGACGGCATGATGCTGGGTGATGGCGTCGGTTATCTGGTGCTGAAGCGGCTTGCGGATGCCGAGCGTGATGGCGACCGCATTTATGCGGTGATCCGCGCGCTTGGCGCCTCCAGCGACGGTCGTGCCAAAAGCATCTTTGCGCCGCGTTCCGAGGGGCAGGTGAAGGCTTTGAAGCGCGCCTATAGCCAGGCCGGGCTAACGCTTGCCGATATTCAGCTGATCGAAGCGCATGGCACCGGCACGGAATCCGGTGACGAGACCGAGATTAAAAGCCTTATCAGACTGTCTGAGGAACAGGGCATCGATGCGGGTCATGCCATTGCGATTGGCAGCATCAAATCGCAGATCGGGCATACGCGCTGCGCGGCAGGTGCGGTGGCAATGATGAAAGTGGCGCTTGGCCTCTATCACAAGGTCCTGCCGCCAACCATCAATGTGGAAGACCCCACCGATGTTCTCGCAAAACCCTTTTACGTCAACAGCCTCGCACGGCCATGGATGCGCCCGGCCAGCGGCGAGCTGCGGCGCGGCGCCCTGAGCGCCTTCGGTTTCGGCGGCACCAATTTTCACGTCATTCTCGAGGAATACGAACCGGAAACGCGGGAACAGACATACCGGCTGAACCGCGCCGCTGAGGTCTTCGTGTTTCATGCGGCAAACCCGGCTCTGCTGGAGGCGACCTGCCGTGATGCGCTTTCGCAGCTTTCCGGCGAGGGCAGGGCGGCGTTCTTCGACGCACATCTGGCCGATGGCGGCAGGCTTTCTCCACCTGCGGCATCCGCTCGCCTCGGTTTTGCGGCCGCGACGCCCGAACAGGCGCGCGCGTTGCTGACGGAAGCTCTGGCGCTGTTGCAATCCAGTCCCGATCAGGGCTTCGATCATCCGGCCGGAATTTACTACAAGCCGGAGGCCGCGCCAGTGGCAGGCCGTATCGTCGCGCTTTTCCCCGGGCAGGGCGCGCAATATGTCAATATGGGGTCCGGGGTCGCGGTCGATTACCCGGAGTTGCGCCATGCCGTGGAAGCCGCGGATGCCGTGGCTGTAGAGGCAGGCCTGCCAGCCCTTTCGGGTGTGATCTATCCGCCGCCGGCCTTTTCCGACGAAGAGACCATGCGGCAGGCCCGTGAACTTACCCGCACCGCCAATGCGCAGCCGGCTATCGGTGCGGTAAGCGCCGGTTATTTCCAATTGTTGAAACGGCTTGGTTTCACTCCGGATTTTGTTGCCGGACACAGCTATGGCGAGCTTACAGCCCTGTGGGCGGCAGGCGTGCTTTCGGACGCGGATTTTCACCGGGCCTCGCTTGCCCGTGGTCGGGCTGTCGAAACTCCGAGCGGGCTTGACGATCCCGGTGCGATGCTTGCGGCACAGATGCGCCGGGAGGAAGCGGCGGAATTGCTGGCGGCCGTGCCGGATATCGTAATCGCCAATGATAATGCGCCGGAGCAGCTGGTATTCGGCGGCGCCACCGAGGCGATTGCCCGCGCCCAGGCCTGGCTAACCGAACGGGGCCGCCGTTGCCAGACGCTTCCGGTTTCGACGGCCTTTCACACATCTTACGTCAGACATGCGGCGGATCCGTTCCGGGATGGAATTGCCGGAATTGAATTCTCGCATCCAAGCTGCGCGCTTTATTCAAGCGCGACGGCGGAGCCCTACGGCAGCGACCCCGCGCTTTATGGTGATGCGCTTGTCCAGCAACTGGTGCAGCCCGTGCGGTTCCGGGACATGATCGAGCGACTGCACGCCGATGGCGGTTATCTGTTCGTCGAGATCGGGCCGAAATGCATTCTCGGTAAACTGACCGGTGACATACTGAAGGGCAAACCGCATGCGGTGGTTTCGCTCAACCCGAGCGCCAATGGCGAGGAAGCATTGCAATTCCGCCGGGCACTGGCAAAACTGGTGGTGGAAGGTGTGGCTCTTGCCGAAGCCGACCCCTATGCCCGCCCGCGCCCGCCGGAGGATCGATCGGTGAAGCCGGCAACCAGTTTCAGGCTGCAGGGCGGCTTTTATCTGACCGACAAAAACCGCGCGCGGCGCGAACACGCGCTGCGGCATGATACGGCCGTGGTGGAAAAGTTCATCGCCGAGCGTGCTGCAGGCTCGCCTGAACCGGCCACTTCTCCGGTCGTTCAGGCTGTGCCTCAACCTGTTGCGCCGATTGCGAAAACTCTTCCTTCCTTTCCCCCTTTGTCCTCCTCCATTCAGCCCTCCCATGACACTGACAGGATCGAGATAGCGATGACCAGCCAATCCGAAAATATGTCGAAGCCGGACCAGATGGACAGGCAGATCGAAAGCCAGAATCTGCTCAGCCAGCTTCACCAGCAGTTTCAGACCAACCAGAGCGAATATATCAATATGCTGGGATCTCTGGTCAGCAAGCAGCATAACCTTCTGGAAAAATTCCAAGGTCATCCGCAGATGGAAAGCATGACCGCGAGCCTTGCGCGCAGCCTGCAATTGCTGGAGCGCAATCAGGAACTCTACCATCTCAATCACGAGCGCTATTTCGACAACCAGATGTCCCTGATCAGCGGCGAGGTGGTTCGTAGCCTGCCGCATTCCCCCGCCTATATTCCCAATATGCTGGACATGCCGAAACCGGCGCAGCCGGTTACGGTAACGCGGCAGGAGAGTTTCGCGCCGGCGCCATTGGCTGCCCCCAGGGCTGCCGATAGGGCGGTTTCTGCACCGATCGCCTCCATAGCTGCACCGAAACCGGTGATGCCGGTGATGGCTGCGCCGCAGATAACCGTGCCTCTGACGCCGGCACCCGCCGCACCGGCTCCTGCTCTCAGTGACGAGGACCAGGCGAGGATCGCCGTTCTCGAAGGTATCACCGAAGAGCGGCTGATCCGCGAGTTGACGGATATCGTCAGCGAGCGCACGGGTTATCCGGTCGATATGATTGGCGACCAGATGGACCTTGAGGCCGATCTCGGCATCGACTCCATCAAGCGGCTGGAGATTTTCGGCGCGATGTTCGACCGGCTGTCGAACGGCACCCGGCTTCTTGAAGATGCGGACAAGAACCGCAACGACGAGAATTTCGACATCGAAACCATGAGCAATATCCGCAAGATGACGCAATTCTTCCTGCGTACGGTCGATGAGTTGCTTGTGGCCGTGAAAGGCAGCTCAGCCGTTGCTGCTGCCCCAGCACCGGTTATCTCGGCCCCGGCACTCAGCGCCGAGGATCAGGCAAGAATTGCGGCGCTTGAAGGGATCACCGAGGAGCGGCTGATCCGCGAACTGACTGACATCGTCAGCGAGCGCACGGGCTATCCGGTCGACATGATCGGCGATCAGATGGATCTCGAGGCCGATCTCGGCATCGACTCCATCAAGCGGCTGGAGATTTTCGGGGCAATGTTCGATCGCCTGTCGAACGGCACCCGGCTTCTTGAAGATGCGGACAAGAACCGCAACGACGAGAATTTCGATATCGAAACCATGAGCAATATCCGCAAGATGACGCAATTCTTCCTGCGTACGGTCGATGAGTTGCTGGCCGATATCAAAGGGGCCACTCCAATGGCCGCGGCCGCCGCCAAAACCGCGGCGCCGACTGCACCCGCCAGCGCCCCGGCTTCAACCGGCGCCTCCGTTGTGACCCTGCAACGTCTCGGCGTGGTGACATCAACGAAACTGTCGGACAACGGCGATGAGGAGATATCACAGCCAAAAAAAGCTTCGGCTGAGCAGGATGCATCCGCGTTTCCTGCTCAGCCGCTCAATGCCGGCCCCTCCGTCTATCGTCAGCGGGTGGTTCGTCAGGACCTTGCCCGGCCCGACCGGACATCGCTGACCCTTGGTGCCGGACGGATCTGGCTGCTTGTTGATGATGGCAAGGGACTGAGTGAGGCGGTGGCTTCCCGCCTCCTTACCCTGGGCGAGAAGGTCGCACGCCTTCAGATATCCGCGCCGGCCAAACCGGCAAAGGGCAAGAGAACCGCAAAACAGTCATCGTCCGTACCGACGATGGAAGGTGTGCGGGATTACGGTCTCCAGGATCGCGGCAGGGTGGCTATAGAGGCCATGATCGCTGAAATCGAACAGGCGGAAGGCCCGATTGGCGGCTTCATCCATCTGCAGCCACCAACAGCTGCGACATCGATCGGCGAGGTGTTTACGGAAACGGGTTACGAGGCGGCGGAAATACTCTTCACGCTGGCTGGAGTGCTTCAGCCACGCCTGACGGGGACGGGAGCACGCAGTTCCTTCTTCATCGCCAGCCGATGCGACGGTGCTCTTGGAACATCGGGCAGGGGATTGTTCAACGCCATCGGCGCAAGTTTCGGCGGATTGTCTAAATCACTCGCCGTTGAGTGGGACGATGTTTTCTGCCGCTTTGTAGATATCGATCCGGCACTGCCTGACGAGGAAGCGGCCGGCATCCTGATCGAAGAGCTGGAAGACCCGCAAACCGCACTGGCGGAGGTGGGACGTGGTCCTGACGGGTCCCGCATGACCCTGACGAACCAGGCCGAACCGGTGATCGACCAGTCGGAAACCGTGCTCGATGCGGATAGCGTGCTTCTCGTCAGCGGCGGCGCGCGCGGCATTACCGCCGATTGCGTGATCGCTCTTGCGGAGCGCCATCCCGTTCGTTTCGCTCTCCTCGGACGAACCGATGTCGACGCGCCATTGCCCGACTGGGCAGAAGGCATCGAGGGAGATGAAGCGCTGAAGGCAGCCGCGATTGCGGCGATGCAGGCCGAAGGTGAACAGCCTACGCCGGTGAAGGTCGAAAAAATGCTGAATGGTGTACGCCATGCGGTGCAAATTCGGCAGACGCTGGCGAAGATCGAAGAGCTTGGCGGCAAGGCGGCCTATTTCGCCTGCGATATCGCCGATGCGAAGGATGTCGAACGCACCGTGACTGCGGTGGAGGAGACTTTCGGCAAGATAACCGGCATCATTCACGGTGCGGGCCTGCTTGCGGACAAGCGTATCGAGAAAAAGACGGCGGAGGATTTCCGCGCGGTCTTCCATACCAAGGTGCGGGGTCTGCAAAATCTGATGCAGGCAATGCAGCCGGATACCATCAGGCAGCTTATGCTCTTTTCATCCGTATCGGGCTTCTTCGGCAATGCCGGACAGACCGACTATGCGATGGCGAACGAGGTGCTGAACAAGTTCGCGCATATGTTCAAGGCGCATTATCCGGATGCCTTCGTGCGCAGCATAGGCTGGGGTCCCTGGGACAGCGGCATGGTCAATGACGTGCTCAAGAAGGCCTATGGTGAACGCGGGCTGGCGATCATTCCGGTGGAAACGGGGACACGGTTCTTCGCTGAAGAATTCGGTTCCGGTCATGGTCCACAAATTCTCGTCGGCGGCGACAGCTACAGGGTCGCAAAAACGGTCAAGACGAAGGTCGCACCGCGTGTCGTGGAGCGCAGGGTCGATCTCACTACTGCGCCCTTCCTGGCCGACCATGTGGTCGACGGACGTTACGTCCTGCCTGCCACGGCCGCGGCCAGCTGGCTGGTCAAGCTGGCGGAAGATATGCTGCCTGGCTACCGTTTTGAAACCCTGCTCGGTTTCAAGGTTCTGAAGGGTGTCACGCTGGAGGCGGAAGAATCCTGCTTGCTGGAAGCGCAGATAGAACCGGCGGCGGATGTGTCAGGCCCAATGGCCGGTGACAGGCATGCCCTGACGATCTCGGTCTATAGTCGGACGGGCTCCGAGCGTCAGAACCGCTATATGGGCACCGTGGTGTTAAGCCGCGAGCTGAGCCTTCGCCCACGTCTCGGGGCCTTTGATCTTGGTAAGGATGACGAGCCGCTGGGTTACCCGCTTTACGGCACGCCGCAGGAAGGTCCGCTTCTGTTCCATGGCCCGAGCTTCCGGGGGCTGCGGGAGGTGCTGAACGGTGGCGATCACGGCCTCACACTCGCTTGCGAGCTGACGCCGGTGGAAGAGGAAATGCAAGGACAGTTTCGCACCACCTCGTTTAATGCCTATCTCGGCGATGTCTTCATGCAGGCGCCGTGGTTGTGGCTGATCCTCGGCAGCGATTATGCCGGGCTTCCTTCCGCCATCGGCCGCGTCGACCAGTTTGCAGCGCTCGGTTTCGGCCAGCCGTTCTTCCTCTCCATGACGATAAAATCCCTGACGCAGGCGAGCCTTCTGGTGGATATCGCCGTGCATGACGAGACGGGACAACTTTATTTCCGGCTCTCGGATGTCCAGTTCACCGTTTCCCGGCAATTGCGAGAGCGGCTGGTCGGGCGCGAAGACAAGGTCGAGGCGGCAGAATAGCCGCCCCGATCAAGGTCCGGAAAAGCGAAGGCTTTCCATAAACTCGTAACGACAGGCAGTGAGAAGCGTTTCCGTGTTCCGGTTCAGGCCGGAGACGCTCTCCCTCTGCGCGCCATTTGAAGGATGATCGCGATGGGACAGATAGCAATTACGGGGCTCGGATGCGTCTTTCCGGGCGCGGATACCCCGGATCGTTACTGGCGCAATCTGGTCGAGGGCAAGGACAGCACGTCGCCGCTCTCCGTTGCCGAACTGGGTGTCGATCCAGCGCTTTATTATCATCCCGAGCCGGGTACGGCCGATCATATCTGCTACAACCGGAATGGCCACGTGCGTGACTTCCGTTTCGAGGCCGAAGGTTATCGCCTGCCGGCGGAGGACCTTGCAACACTCGACCCGCTATTTCACTGGACCATGCATGCGGCGCGTCAGGCGCTTGAAGACAGCGGCGCATCTCCACAGCGTTGCGGCCTGATCGCCGGCAATATCGGCATGCCGACTCATTCCGGCAAACGCCTGATGTCGGGCTTTTATCACCGAGTTCTCGAGCCCTATCTGCGGGAACTGCTGGACCGGCCGGATTTTTCTTTCCCCGCCTATTGGGATACCAGCGGCCTGTCCGGGCTCAATCTCATGACCGGTAGCCATAATGCCACGATCGCGGCGCTGGCGCTTGGTCTTTCAGGGCCGACTTACGCCATCGACGCGGCCTGCTCTTCGGCGCTTTACGCCATCCGCGTGGCCAGTTCCTATCTTCTCGACGGCAGCGCCGACATGATGCTGGCGGGCGCGGTCTGCCATGCGGACCATATCTATCTCGACCATGGTTTTAACGTTCTGCAGGCTTTTCCAACCGATGGCCGCTCGGTCCCCTTCGACCGGTCCTCGCAGGGGTTGAAGGCCGGGGAAGGCGCCGGCATCGTGGCGCTGAAACGTTACGAAGACGCGCTGCGCGACGGCGACCGGATTTACGGTGTCATCGAGGCGATCGGCGTTTCCAATGATGGCGGCGCCAAGCACATGCTGCTGCCTGATCCGCACGGGCAGATGCTGGCGCTGCAACGCGCCTATGCCAGCATTTCGCCTGATATCGATTATCTGGAATGCCATGCGACGGGCACCCCGGCGGGTGATCAGGTGGAGCTTTCGACCATTGAGCGCTTCTTTGGCGAAACGTCGATACCGCTTCTTGGCGCCAACAAGGCCAATAACGGCCACAGCCTCACCGCATCGGGCATGGCAAGCCTGCTGAAGGTGCTGCTGGCGATGCAGCACGACCTGATACCGGCGACGCTGCAAATAGAAAACCTTGTGACGACGCCCAAAGGGCTTGTGAAGCGCGATCATATCGTTCGCGAAAACAAACCCTGGGCGAGGGGTGAAAAACCGCGCCGTGCCGGCATCAATGCCTTCGGTTTCGGTGGCGTCAACGGCCACATGGTGCTGCGCGAGCATGTTGCGGGCGCGATGGTGCCGACGATTACAACCCCACCTACCACCACTCCGGCCGGAATTGATATTGTCGGCATAGCCATGGCCCTGCCGGGAACCGATAATGTCGAGACGTTTCGCGATACGATAACGACCGGACGTCAATGGTTTCAGCCATTGCCACGCACGCGCTGGCTGGGTCTCGAAAAGCGCGCCGATATTCTGGCGCTGGGTGGGATCGGAGAAGCGCCGGCCGGCGGCTATATCGAGAGTTTCGATTTCGATTGCCGCCATTTCAAGCTGCCGCCGAAGGTCATCGGTAATCACCTTCTGGCCCACGCCTTTCTGCTGCCGGTGGCCGAGCGGGCATTTCTGGATGCGGGTTATGCGCTGGACGGGCAGAGGCGTAACATCGCGGTCATCGTCGCACGGGATGTCGATCATAGCTGCCTGCGTTATCAGGCGCGCAACGAGATCGGCTGGCAATTGTGCGACAGCCTCGAGAGGTCGGGCATAAAACTTTCGGCAGAGCAGCTCGCCGGTCTGCAAGGAATCGTCAAGGAAAGTCTGTTTCCCGAACCCTTCGCCGAAGGCATTACCGGTGGGGTGGGCAACATCGCCGCAAGCCGTGTGGCCGCGCATCTGCGGCTGGACGGACCGGCCTTTGCCCTGTGTGCGCATGAAAGCTCGGCTTTCAAGGGGCTGCAACTGGCGCGCTACATGCTTTCCGAAAATATGGTCGATGCGGTCATTCTGGCCAGCAGCGCCTGTGATGGCGGGCTGGAAAACATGATCTATGCCAACCCAAATCGCAGCCAGCCCGTGGGGGAAGGCTGCGGCGTGATTATGCTCGAAAGAGCGGATGGCGGACCGGCCGGACGCGCCTATGCCCGCCTTCGCAGCCTTGAAATCCGCCATGACACAACGCCGGGCACCACCTTCCAGCCATCGGCGGATGCCGTGGCCAATGTGGCGGAGGCCTGCCTGCAAAAAACAGGCGTTGCGCCAGAAGAGATAAGTTATCTCGAACGCTACAGCATGGCGGATGATGCGGAAGCTCGCATCGAGGCGGAGGGGCTTGCCAGGGTCTATGGCGCCACCGTTGCTGCGGACAGTTCAAAGCGTCACTACGGTCATCTTGGTGCGGCTTCCGGCATGCTCAGCCTCATCCATACCGCGCTGGTCCTGCATTACGGCCTGTCACCGCAGCGCTCGACGGGGCCTCAACTGGCGGCAATCAGTGGTATGGGGGTCGATCGGGCCTATACGCATATATTGTTGGAAAGCCCGACAGTGGCGCGGCCTCAGGCGGTCAGCGCTCCCGCAGGTGTTTCGGCGACCGATCCTTTGCTCGTAAGGGTCTTTACCGGGCGAGAGCGGACCATGGCCGAGATCATTCTCGATCCCACCAATTTTGCCCTGTTTGAAAAATCTCCACCTGCAATGCGGCCACAGATGTCCCCGGCAGTGGTGACCGAAGCTTTCGATGGCCCGGTCTCCGGCTGCTTCCCACGCCTGCCGCTGACCTGGCAGCAGCGGCAGGCGATCCGGAATGCGCAGACGAACCTGCGCTTCATGCAGACCGAGCAGGCGTTCTATCGTCGTCTGAGCCATATGATGTCCGTTGAGACGGTTATTCCCGCGCGTGCCGCATTGTTCGATGAAGCGCAGTTGATCGAGCTGACGGATGGTGCGGTGAGCCGCGTGCTCGGGCCGGATTATGCGCTGGCCGATACCTATGCGGTGCGCACGCGCATGCCATCGCCGCCCTATATGTTCGCCTCGCGCATTACCAGCACGACGGCCAAGGCCGGTGCGCTGGAGCCCTGCCGCATCGAATGGGAACTCGATCTGCCCGCCGATGCCTGGTTCATGTGCGAGGACAAGGCTCCAGCTTTCGTGGCGCTGGAATCTTCACATGCGATGATCGTCGCCTTCACGCTTATCGGCTGCGATCAATTGTTCCGGGGTGAATTGCGCTATCGGGCGGTGGACAGCCGCACCTTCGTTTATGGCGAAATGCCGCGCGCCGGCGAATTGCTGCGCGGTCGGGTGGATATCAAATCCTTCCTCAAGGTCGGCCGTAATATTCTGGTTTCCTACGAATATTGGTGCCTTGCCGATGAGCGGCCCGTTTTCCGGCTGGAGGCTAATTCCGGCTTTTTCCTGCCGCGCGATCTGGAACGCTCGAAGGGTGTCGATCCAGCTCCCTTCCTGAAAAATGACGGTGCTGTGCGGCAACCCTTCACACCGCTGCTGAACTGCACGAAGGATCGTTTCAGCGAAGACGATATCGAGGCGTTGGGCCACGGCGATCCGGCAAGCTGCTTTGGTCTTGACTACAGAACTGAAACTGCCGCGCCAAAGCTGTGGACACCGATGGCCAGAATGCTCGACCGGGTGGTGGATGTCGACCCCAAAGGCGGCGCGTTCGGCCTCGGCGTGGTGGTCGGCGAGCGCGACATTGATCCTGATCACTGGGCTTTCAAGGCGCATTTCAAGAACGACCCCTGTGTGCCGGGAACATTGCTGGTGGAAGGTTGCGAACAGCTTCTGAAATTCTACCTGGCCTATCTCGGGCTTTATTCGATGCCTCACCTGAGCGGACATACGCTGACCGACCATCAATACAGCGCCAAGTTCCGGGGGGAGGTGAAACCACAGCGCGATACGCTGAGGTATCGCCTGACCTGCAAGTCGATCGACCTCGCTTATGGCGAGGACGGTGTGACGCTGGAGACCGCATCCTTCGTCTTCGTCGCCGAGATCATCCACAAAGGCAATGTCATCGGCATTTGCGACAATCTCGGCGCGGGTTTTGCCCGTCGCCGCACCGACCAATCATCATGGGTGGCCGCAGCATGAATGAAAATCCGCACATCAATTCCACACCGCTTTTCCGGACATGGAAAAAACAGGCGGGTATTGACCCCACTACCATCGAGGCAATGGGTGGGCTTCTCGCTGATCTCGATAAACGCCTCTATGTACTCGAATTTGGTGGCCAGCGGTCGCTCGAAACCTCCTGTACCGACGTGGAAAAATGCCTGGGAATTGTACCCGTGCTGACACCCAGCCAACTCGGCGATCCGGGTTTCCTGCGCGATTACGGCGTGCGCATGGCCTATTATGCCGGGGCGATGGCCAATGGCATTCACTCGGAAGACATGGTGATCGCACTTGGCAAGGAGCGGCTTCTGGGTTTTTTCGGTGCGGGTGGGCTTGGCAGGGAGCGTGTCGCCTCGGCGCTGGCGCGCATAAGCGCCGCCCTGCCGCATGGGCCTTGCGGCGTCAATCTGCTGCATAATCCCGGCGATGCCGAATGGGAAATGGATGTGGTGCGTCTGTGCATCCGCCATGGCGTGAAGGTGGTAGAGGCTTCTGCCTATATGAACCTTTCGCCGGCCATCGTTTACTGGCGTGCGGCCGGGCTTGTTCGTAACGGGCAGGGGGCTATCGAACCGCGCCATCGCATCATCGCGAAGGTTTCGCGCCGCGAAGTGGCGCAGCATTTCATCAATCCGGCCCCGGAAAAAATCCTTTCAAGGCTGGTCGAGGACGGTCTGATTTCCGCCGAACAGGCGGCGATGGCGGGCGAGGTGCCGATGGCTGACGACATCACCGTCGAGGCCAATTCCGGTGGCCATACCGATAATGGCGTGCTGAATTGCGCATTTCCTTCCGTTGCGGCGCTAAAAGACGAAATAGCCGATCTCAGGGGCGAGGCATTCCGCATCCGCATCGGCGCAGCTGGCGGCATCGGCAATCCGCAGGCGGTCTATGCAGCTTTCGCCATGGGCGCGGCCTATGTCTGCACGGGGTCGATCAATCAGGCCTGCATCGAGGCCGGCACGTCGCCGCAGGTGAAGACCCTGCTGGGGCGGGCGAAGATGGACGACATGGCGATGGCGCCATCCGCCGACATGTTCGAGATCGGCTCCAAGGTGCAGGTGCTGAAGGGCGGCACCATGTATGCCATGCGCGCCCAGAAGCTTTACAATCTCTACAAGCAATATGACGGTCTCGAAGACATTCCGGCAGCGGAAATCGCCAGCCTGGAAAGCGGATTCTTCCAACGCTCCTTGCCGCAGGTCTGGGAAGAGACCCGGCAGTTCTTTCAGGCGCGCGGCAACCCCAGAATTATCGAGGCGGCGGAAACGCATCCGAAAAAGCGCATGGTGCTGGTCTTCCAGTGGTATCTCGGCCAATCCTCCCGCTGGGCGATTGCCGGAGAGAAATCCCGCGCGGTCGACTACCAGATCTGGTGCGGCCCGGCCATGGGCGCGATCAATGAATGGTTGCGTGGCAGCCCTTACGAGCCGGTCGAGCACCGCTCCGTCGTCGTTATCGCCGATCTTCTGATGCGCAACGCGGCCTATCTTGCAAGGCTCGAAGCGCTGAAAAACGCTGGCCTACCGGTGCCAGACGCACTCTACCGCTACCGGCCCTGGACGGAAAATCCGTTCGATCCTTCAACGCCGCCGACACGGCATCCATCCCCGTCAATCGGAACCGCCCCGGCAGCATCGCCGGCCAAACTGGAGAACGCACAGCCATGATCACAGATACGGACAGCAAGCTGACGCTGAAGATTTCGCGCGATTTCTACAAACGGCTCTGGGAACTGATGCCGGGCGGCACCCACTATAATTTCGGCGACGCCGAGCGCGCCTTCGTGGTGCCCTTCAACAAGGGCCGCAATTCCCGCGTATGGGATCTCGACGGCAATGAACATCTGGATCTCTTCTGCAAATTCGGCGCACTTTTCGTCGGCCATCACAATGAGGCCTATAATGAAGCGCTGATCCGCTACATGGAGAAGGTCACCTCCGTCGATACCTGCGATCTGGAGATCGAGGTGGCGGAACTGATGATCAAGCACATTCCCTGCGCCGAGATGGTGCGGTTTTGCCTGAGCGGTACCGAGGCGGTGCAGAATGCGCTGCGGCTGGCGCGCGGCTTTACCGGCAAGAACCGCTTCATCCGCTTCCATGGCCATTATCACGGCAATGCCGACAACGTCATGGGCTTCCGCAAGAAGGACAATCTCGATTTCCCCGTACCGGAAAAATACCAGGGCGACATGCTCGATACGCTAGGCCGCGCCGAGGGCGTGCTGGAAAGCCAGAGCTTCATGCTGCCGTGGAACGACATCAACGCGCTGGAAGCCACCATCCGCCGCTACGGTAACGAGATCGCCGCCGTGCTGATGGAACCGATCTGCATCAATGGCGGCGGTATCTTCCCGGTCGAAGGTTATCTGGAGCGCACCAAGGAACTGTGCGAAGAGCATAATATCGTGCTGATCTTCGACGAGATCATCACCGGCGTGCGTCTGGGTCTCGGCGGCGCGCAGGATATTCTCGGCGTTACGCCGCATCTCGCCACCTTCGGCAAGGCGCTGGGCGGCGGATCGATGCCGATTTCCGCCATTGCCGGCCGACGCGACATCATGGATCTCTATACGCGCGGAAAAGTCATCCATGCCGGCACTTTCAACGGTTACCCGCTGGGTCTCGCCGCCATCAAGGCGACCTTCGATATCGTCGAAAAGGATCCGGGTTGCTATGACCGGATGCGTCGCTACACCGAACAGATTTCGGGCGTCTTCACCAAAGCGGCCAAGGCTGCCGGAATGCCGCTCGTCATTCAGGGCATGCCGACGGCGCTGGTCTACCATTCGCAGGAAGAGCCGGTGGATCGCTCCGAGGGCTATTCGCACAAGGTGAAATTCTGCGACATCATCATCCGCGAGGTGAGCAAGCGCCACGGCATCCAGTTCTCACCGCTGTCGCGCATCTATTCCAACCTCTTGATGAACCAGGACGACGTGCATTTCTTCGAGGAACGCATCTCCGATGCGCTCGTCAATGCCCGCAAGGTCATGGAAATCGCCTTCAAGGACGAGGAAGTCGCGTGAGCCAGCAAATTGCGGTCGTGACCGGTGCTTCAGGCGGCTTCGGCGCCGCCATTACCCTTGCGTTGCTCGATGTTGGTTATGCGGTAGCGGCTGTTGATATCGACGTTACCGCGCTGCAACGCCTTGAACAGGAGATCGGAAAACCCGGGCACCTTGGCGTTTTCGCCATGGATGTCACCGATCATGGCAGCGTCGAGCAGACATCGGGTGCCATTGCCGAGAAAATGGGATTGCCGGTGACCGTACTGGTCAACAATGCCGGCATTCTCGATCGCACCTATTGCGTCAACGACCGCAGCCAGACGCAGTCCCGCAAGGTCATCGACGTCAACCTTGCGGGTGCGTTCAACTGCACGGGTGTCTTTACGCGCTCGATGGTGCGCCAGCGTTACGGGCGGGTCATCAACATCGCCTCGATTGCCGGCATCTGGGGGGCAGGGGGTGGGGCGGCTTATGCCGCCTCCAAGGCCGGTCTCATCAAGGCTTCGGAATCCTGGGCGCAGGAACTCGGACAGTTCAACATCAGCGTCACGGCGATTGCGCCGGGCATCTGCAAGACCAACATGTCCAAACCCTTCGAACAGGAAGGCATCAACGACACGGTGGCCGATGAACGTCTGGTGCGCTCGATCGTCCCGGTCGGACGCTGGGGCACGCCTGATGATGTGGCGGAAGTGGTGACGTTTCTGGCCACCTGCAAAACCAATTACCTCAATGCCGCAGTGATCCCGATGGATGGCGGCATGCGGGTCGGAACGCTCTAAACGGAGATCGGCGATGACTTACGATAACGGCGTGGACAATATTCTGCTGACCGGCGCCACCGGCGTCATGGGCGGACGCCTGCTGCAGGAACTGCTCACCACAACAAAAGCCACGGTCTATTGCCTGGTGCGTGCCGCCGACATGGCGGAAGCGATGGGCAAGATCGAGAGCATCCTCTTCTGCTATGACGAGGAACGCAGCCTCAAGGGGGAGGCCGCCGCCCGCATCGTGCCTGTTCTCGGCGATGTTTCCAGATCGCATCTCGGCCTGCAAAGGCACGTATGGCGTGACCTTGCCGAAAGGATCGATCTTGCGCTGCATTGCGCGGCCAATGTCAATCTCATCGCATCCTACAGCAAGATTGCGCCGGTCAATGTCGGCGGTTCGGCCAATATGGTGGAGTTTTGCCTCGAGGGTAAGATCCCGTTGATGCATACATCGAGCTTCAGCGTCATCGGCGACAAGCTCTACGAGGATTTTACGCTCTATGAGGATGCGCTCGACGTCGGCCAGCGTTTTCCCGACATGGATTACGAACGCTCCAAGTTCGAGTCGGAAAAGCTGATGCACGCCGCCGGGCAAAAGGGTCTCGATTTCATCATCGTACGCCCGGGGAACATCTGGGGTGACAGCCGTACCGGTCGTTATCCGCTGACGCAGACCAAGGTGAAGGGTATCTATTACGAAGCGGTGCGCGCCATTGTGGAAACCGGCTTCACTTTCGCATCGGATGAAGATTTCGATATCACGCCGGTCGATTACGTGGCACGGGCGAGCCTGCATCTCGCCATGAACTGGCGCGCTCACAACCGCCGCACCTTCAATCTCGTCAATCCGAAACCGATCGACTGGAACACGCTGGTGGAACAGGTGCGCGATTGCGGCTATGTGGTGCGCGAATTGTCACGCGACAATTACTTCGATGCGCTCAATCAGGGCCGGATGCTGCGGGAAGGTAAAGCCTACAGCTCGGTCTTCACCGATCTTCTGTCAATGCTGGGCAATGCCGATTACGTGCGTGACAGCGCCAGATACGACACCAGCAAAGCCCGGCAGGCGCTCGCCGGAACCGGGATCAACTGCCACGAATGCGATGTGATGCTGATGATGCGTTATCTCGATTACGCCTTCGAAAAAGGTTTCCTGCCGCTGGCCGGAAGCGGCTTTCCGCTGGCGGAAATTTCGAGGACGGTTGCGCCGCGCGGTTTCATGGAGCGGCTTTACGACGCTAAGCTGGTTTAGATGCGAGTGCTTCCGTGCCGTATCGGGTGCCCGGCTCCCTAGTCGTGCAAAGCCGTGTCGCGCATGAGAGCGCTGTCCTTGTCCGAATGCGGTGATCCGTAGGCGACGGATGCGATAACTGTTGCGTCGATTGCCGGCCTGTTGTCGGGGAGCGTCCTTGCAGCGAACACAGCAAGGACGAGCAGCGCCAGTCTGAAGGCGATGGCGCGGAGGAGGGCTTCTGAGACGTCCATGAATTGTCGTTCCGGGTCAATAAACTACGGCGACAATGATCGTTGTCCGTGACTTCGCACAATGCGGAAGATACAAGGAAACCCTTCGGATTATCCGAAGGGTCCGGACCGGAGGGACAAATGCGCTTCGATTTGACCGACCTCCGCCTGTTTCTTCACGTGGTCGAGGCGGAAAGTATTACGCAGGGAGCAGACCGCACGGGCATGGCCTTGCCATCGGCGAGCGCGCGTATTCGCGGCATGGAAGAAATGAGCGGCGTATCGCTTCTCGATCGTGGCGCCCGCGGTGTCAAAGCGACGCCGGCGGGGGATGCTCTGGCCCATCATGCCCGTATCGTGCTCGGGCAGATGGAGCAGATGAGGGGTGATCTGCAGCTTTATGCGCGGGGTCTGCGGGGGCAGGTCCGGATATTTTCGGGGCGGGCGGCAATGGCGCATCTTCCCGGCGCCCTTCGCCGATATCTCGTGGATCACCCGACCATCGACATAGACCTTGAAGAGCGCCAGAGCCCCGATGTGGTTGCAGCCGTTGCCGCCGGGCAAGCGGATCTCGGCATTGCGGCGGACACGACCGATACGGGAACGCTGGAAACACGGCCTTTCGAGATCGACAGCCTTGTTCTGATCACACCTGCCAGCCATCCGCTCGCTGACCGGGATATGGTGACGTTCGCGGAGCTTCTCGACGAACCCTTTGTCGGCCTTCCGGCGGAAAGTGCGCTTCAGGGGCATCTGGCAACCCATGCGGCGCGCGAGGGCCGGCCGTTCAAACTGCGTATCCGTCTGGATAGTTTCGAAGATATCTGCGCCATGGTCAGCAGCGGTGTCGGGCTTGCCATCGTGCCAGAGGTTTATGCCTTGAGGTATCAGGCCGAATTGCCCTTCAGGACAGTCTCGATCTCCGATGTCTGGGCGCGCCGTCATCTGCTTATCTGCGCGCGAAGTTTTGCGGGACTTCCCGTGCATGCCCGAGCCGTGGTCGATTATCTAACGGCGTTGAAAGGCTAGGTCGCCTGTCTTTCGGCGATTTGCCCCACAGACATCAAACATTGTGGTTTCGCGTCCCGCCAGTCTCTCAGCTAACTCCTTAGAGGAGAGCCTTGACGGCCAGGTATTCGTCGTGCTTAACGTTACTTTATAACGTAACATAGCTATGAAGCTTTGTTGCGTGGAAATCAGACTACCCGTGCAGGCGGTTGACAGTGACCGGCGGCAGTGTAGGGTCGCTCCGTCATGGTTCTTTCGCCGCCCGGCGGAAGCTAAGAGGGAATCCGGTTAAATTCCGGAGCTGTCCCGCAACTGTAAGCGGTGAGCCGATCGCCCACGATGTCACTGGCAGCGATGCCGGGAAGACAGGTGAGATGGCCTCGACCCGCAAGCCAGGAGACCTGCCTGACATCATGTAATTCCGTGGTCGGGGGGTGCCATGGGAATGATGGCTGTCTCCGGTCTTCTGCCGGAGACCCGTCATTTTCGACGCCGCCTCGTGAATGAGGCAATGTGACAGATAGTACCCATCCCACCCATCGCGAGCCTTCCGTGCCGGACGCGGTGCTGCTTGTCGCCAAGTCGGCCTTTGCCGCCGCGCCTCATCAGGACATGCAGCGGCTGGCAATGCAGGCCGAAGGGCTTTGCAGCGCTCAGACCGTTCGCATCGCCTTCACGGAGCAGGGAACACCGTCACTCCATGAAGCGCTGTTTGAGCTGATCGATGCGGATGTCGGCCATATCCTGATCGTTCCGCTGATGCTGCCGCTCGAGCCCAGTTTTCACAACTGGATGACCAAGACATTGAAACGATGGCGGGCAGGCGACCTCCGGCCATGGCCGTCCCTTTCCATAACAGCAAGCCCCACAGCGAGCAGCCTGATGGCACGCCTGCTCGAAGATCTGGCCGCAACGGCGCAGGCGCTTGACCTTTCAGGGCCTGTTCGCCCGGCAGGTGAAGGATCGCTGGTCCCGGCGCAGAAGCGTCGTGTGCTCGTCTGCCAGGGGGCGCCATGCAACTCGGCAGGTGCGGATGTGATCTGGGGTCATCTGCGCAACCAGCAGGAACGGCAGAAGCTTCGGATTGCAGGTGACGGCACCATGACCGCCAAGTCAACCTGTCTTGGCCCCTGCAACCTTGCGCCTGTCCTGCAGGTCTTTCCCGAGGGCACTTATTATGGTGGCGTCACGGAAGAGGCGGTCGATCGCATCGTTGCCGAACATCTGCTGGGTGGCCGCGTCGTTGACGATTTCGCCTACCACCCGACCGGCCGCAAACAGCGGCTTCGTAATCTGTCCGAATAGCATGAGAGGAAATAGAATGTCGGCAAAGAGCTTTTCACGTCTGGCCGCGGCCGGGCTTGCGGCCTTGATCACGGGTGTGGGCGCCAGCGCTCTCGCCACCGAGCCATTGCGCGTTGGCGCCACCTACATCACGAGCGGTCTCGACCCGGCAAAGGGATCGAACGGCTGGGCGCTTGTCAGCCATGGCGTGGGTGAAAACCTCTTCACCGTCGATCGGGAAGGGCGGCTTGTGCCCGGTCTTGCCGAAAAAGCGGAACGCACCGGCGATCTCAGCTGGAAGGTGACGCTGAAACCAGGCCGCGCCTTCTCCGATGGTTCGCCTGTGACGGCGGCTGCGCTTGCCGCCGGTTTCGACCACACATTTGCGACCAACAAGGCGGCGCTGGCAACGGGTGGAAAGCTGGATTTCAAGGCTGCCGACGACCTGACGCTGATGATCACCACGGAGAAGCCGGTGGCTTTTCTTCAGGCACTTTTTGCCGAATGGCCGCTGATCGCCTACAAGCCTGCAACCGACGGTAAGGCGCTGTTCACCGGGCCGTATCAGATTGCGGATTTCAAGGCGGATACGTTACTGACGCTTACGCCGAACACCCATTTTGCCGATGCGGATGCCCGTTCCCCGGTTGATTTCCGCAGGTTCGGCGATGCGCAAAGCATGACACTGGCGCTGGAGGCGGGTGAACTGGACCTTGCTTTCGGATTGCCTTCGGAAGTCGTAAGCCGTCTGAAAACCAATCCGGATCTGACGATCAAGTCTTTCCCTGTCGGTTATCAATATCTCGCTTTCCTGAACACAACGAGGCCGGTTACCGCCGATATTAAAGTACGCCAGGCGCTCGATCTCGGCTTCGATCGCAGGGAACTGGCCGCCGCCATTAATGGTGGTGAACCCGCGACCGGTGCTTATGCCGCCTATTTCCCCTTTGCCGGAAAAGAGCAGCGACAGACCGATCTTGCGAAGGCCGAAGCGCTTCTCGACGAAGCCGGCTGGACGAAGAACGGGGCAGGGAAGCGTGAGAAGGACGGCACGCCGCTGCGCCTTCTCGCCATTACCTATCCGCAGCGCCCGGACCTCGTCACCATGCTGCCGGTGGTCAAGGCGCAGCTTGCCAGAATAGGCATCGAACTCGACACGAAGGTCGTTGAAAATATCCAGGACGTGGCTGCTGCCGGTGAATTCGACATCGCGCTCTGGGCGCAGCATACCGCACCGAACGGAGACCCGGCCTTCTTCCTCAATTCGATGCTGCGCAGCGGCGCCTCGCTCAATTATGCGAAATACGCCTCGCCCGAATTCGATGCCATTCTCGATCGTTTCGCGACGGCTGGCGATGCCGGCGAACGCGCCACGATCGCGCTTGATGCGCAGGCAAAGCTGTTTACCGACGTTCCCGCATCCTTCCTGGTTTCGCCGGTCTGGTATGTCGGCCTTTCGAAGCGGCTGCAGAACTACGAGCCCTGGGGTTCCGACTATTATGTCCTGCGCGGCGATATAGGCGAAGCGCGGTAAGGTCAGATGCAATTGCTCCGGTTCGGCATATATTCCGTGGTGGGAATGGTTGCGCTTTCATTCGCATCCTTCACGCTCATCGCATGGATGCCCGCCGATCCGGTGCAGATTGCCATTCGGGTGTGGAACCTGACGGCCACGAGTGAAACCGTTGCAGCGCTGCGGGAAGGGTGGGGCCTCGATCGCCCGCTCATCCTGCGCTATCTGCACTGGCTCGTGGATTTCGTCACCGGCGACTGGGGACGATCCTTCCGTACCGGCGAATCCGTCTTTGCGGAATTTATCGAGCGTCTGCCTCTCTCGCTCATGCTCGGTATTTCCGGCCTTCTCCTCGCCATTGCCGTCGCCGTACCGCTCGGTTTCAGCGCTGCGGCGCGGCCGGGCGGCATTGCTGATCGTGCCAGCCGGGCATTTTCGGTCTTTGTGCAGGCTGTTCCCGGCTTCTGGCTAGGGCTTGTCCTGCTCTGGGTTCTCGGCGTCCAGCTGCGCTGGATCCGTCCGTTCGGAACCGACATAACGGCAATCGTTCTGCCCGTCATCCTGATCGCCTGCCATTCGGCCGCCGTTTTCGCTCGCATCTACCGCCGCGACATGATCGAGACCACCCGACAGCCGTATTTTCGCACCGCTCTCGCCAAGGGGCTTTCACACCGGCAGGCGCTCTGGCGTCACGCGCACCGTGGCGCGTTTTATGCCCTGCTTTCGGCGGTGCGCTCGGAGGCGGGGTGGGTGATCGGTTCGACGGCGACCATGGAAATCCTCTTCAATCTTCCCGGCATCAGCCAGTTTCTGGTGCAAAGCATCGCGGTGCGCGACCAAATGGTGCTGCAGGCCCATGTAATGGTCATCGCGCTTTGGCTGCTCTTCATGAACCTGATCGTGCAGCTGTTTCAACGTCTTCTGGATCCGCGGCTCGCCTGATGCTCCGGTATATCGCACTTGCCGTTCTGGCCCTTTTCCTGCTTCTGAGCGCCATCTGGCAGCCATATGATCCTGACGCCGTGGATATCCTGGCCCGCCATTCCGGTGTGACGGCGCAGCACCTGCTGGGTACCGATCATCTCGGCCGCGATCTTCTTTCGCGCCTCATGGCGGGCGGATGGCGCACCGCGCTTGTGCTGTTATCGGTCGGCAACATCGCCTTTACCGGCGGCACCTTGCTCGGCGCCGGCGCTGCGGTGCTGGGTGGCTGGCAGGAGAGGGTGGTGTTGCGCTGTTGCGAATTCTTCATCACCGTTCCGACGCTCATCATCGCCCTGACGGCGGCGGCTATTTTTGGCCTGACGCCGATAACGGCCGGGCTGGCGCTTGGTCTTGCCGGCATCGGCCCGACGGCTCTGCTTGCCCATTCCCTCAGCCGGCGCGTGCTTGGACAACCCTTTGTCCACGCGGCACAGGCGTTGGGCGTTCCGCCCTTGCGGATGGTCCTGCGCCATCTTCTGCCGAATATCCTGCCGCTGATGATAACCCATACCGGAAATCAGGCGGGTTTTGCCGTCACCGCCTATGCCTCGCTGGCCTTTATCGGGCTTGGCGCGGACCCTTCCAAACCGGACTGGGGCTCGATGTTGTTCGAGTATCGCGTTTTCATCTTCGATCATCCAAGCCTGATGATCTGGCCCGGCATCGCAATCGCCATCACGGTTGCGACGCTCAATACCGTATTCGACACATCCGACTGATCATTTTGCCGGAGCTTGCAGTGCAACAAACAAAGGACGACACGATGGATGGCGGCAATTTCGATCTCAAGGAGGAAATCCGCGACTATTGGTCGAAAAGATCTGAGACCTTCGATCTTGCTTTCGGACATAAAATCTCAGCCGGTCCGGAAGCCGAGGCATGGCAGAAACCGATCCGGGAGCTGATCGGCGCGGAACCGAAACGGGTTCTTGAACTGGCCTGCGGCACCGGCGAGGTGACGCGGCTGATCCATGATCTCGGCCACGATGTTACGGCGCTCGATTTTTCAGAAGCGATGCTGGCCGTGGCACGCGCCAAACATGCCGGTAAACCGAGGTTGCGTTTCATCCTGGCGGATGCCGAAAACACCATGGAGCCCGACGCATCCTATGACGCGATCATCTGCAGGCATCTGGTCTGGACTTTGACGCAACCCGAACAGACGTTCCACGAATGGTTCAGGCTTCTCCGTCCGGGCGGCCGGCTTCTGTTTTTCGACGGCGATTGGGCGACGCCGAAACCGACCGGACGCATTGCGAGACTGCTTATTGCGCTCATCGATCGTGTCGTGGGCGAAGACAGTCATTATGACGGCGCTCTGGGCAGCCGCCACGCCGCCATCATGAAGGGACTTCCATTCGGTGAAGGGCTGCGGCCTCACATGTTGATGCCGTTGCTGACCGGCGCTGGCTTCGCGGAGATAAAACTTCATTCCCACGACCCAATCGCCAAAGCGCAGCGTAAAAAAGCCGACCTGCGCAACCGGCTGCGCACCTTCGTTTATCGACGCTTTATCCTGACCTGCCAACGTCCATGACGTTGTCGCGAAGGCGTTTTCTGGTCCGGACCGCCGTATCAACTACAATTTAGTTCCATAATCTATCTTATGCGATTTAAATGGGGAATTTCGTGAACATCGTGAAAGGCGTGTTCATGAAAGGTATCGTTTCTGTGCTCGTTAAGCCCCTCGGGGCTCGCCTCGGCGCTCTGGCCGCTGGCGCTGTGTCCGGCCTCTCGATCTCCGATCCGGTGATCGCTTCCCGCGTTGAAACGTGGGTGTTGGCCGGTGTCCTGTTGGCTGCTGACCTTGTCGGCAGCTATTTCAGGTCCAAATCACAGGAGGTTCGTTAATTCATCCAGATAGCAGCTGCCGGGCTTGGCCTTCTCGGCGGCTTGTTTGGGCGTAGCTCTGCAAAAAAACAGGCTCAACGCCAATACGAAAACGAAATGGCCGCGATGCGTCAGCAGCGCGAATGGGACATTGAGGACCGCGATGAAGCTCGCGAATATAGCCGTCAGGTTTATTCGCATCTTGTCGAGGATGCGGAAGCGGCGGGTTTCAACCCGCTTACTGCTCTCCGCAACGGTGGCGGCGCAAATTACAACGCTGCCGCCGGTTTCGCTCCCCTCTCCCGAAAAGCCCCTGTGAGGCAGGCCGTTGGCGGTTCTCCTGGCGGAGACGCCCTCACCGGCCTCGGGGATTTCCTGTCGAATTTTGATCCCTTTGCGGATCAGAAACGCGAACAGGAATACCGGCTTGTTGAAAGCCAGATTTCCGCTCTCAACGCGGGCGGGCTTTCCAACATCCCCCGTGGTGCCGGGTCCTATGCGACCGGTGGTCTTGAGCGGCGCTTGTCCGGTCAAGGCGGCGTTTTGGGTAAACCCGCCAAATGGGAAGCGGGCGATGTCTCCGTCACCAATCCGTTTCAGACGCGGGACGTTGACGCGAATTGGTCTGATGCGGCGACATGGGAACAGCGGTACGGCGAACCCGGTAGTTGGGTTGGCGGCGTTGTCGTCGGCGGTGCTGACACTTGGGATTACGCAAAGTCGAAAGTTAAGTCGGCGTGGAACGCTCCGGTTTCCTACAACTCGCCAATGCGCAAAGCGGCAAGATGGGTCGATGACACCTTCGGGTTTAAGTCGAGCAAGGCGGGGAGGTTGTCACGTTCTTCCACCGGTGGTGGCGGCGGTTGGTGACTACGTTAGGGCGTTAATCAGTCCTACGAATACAGTCATTCCGAGTATTGCAAGACCGGCGAGGATGCCGAGGGTTGCAAAAAAGTTCAATCCAAACCGAACGATGGGCCACATGGCAACTCCTAGAAAACGTTGTTCCGCCTGTATGCGGCGGGCCGCAAAGCTAAAGCAGTTTTTCAAAAGGTTCAAGAAAGGAACCCGTAAATGACAGGTCCAAATTCAATCGCTAATAACCGGACGCGGACGCAACCTCTTGTTGCTCCTCGTACCATGCGCCGCCAAGGCGCTCCGGTGCTTACCTCCCTGCCCGCTGGCAAGATGGTGCCTATCTCGGCTTACCCTCTCTTGCGTGAAGATGCGGTGCGCTCTGGTCGCCTCCGTTTCTCGTTCGAACAGATGGAAACGGCGGAGGTCCTGATGAACGCGACGAAAGTTCGCGTCATGGCGTACTTTGTTCCCATGCTGGCAATGGAGCGTTTCAATGGCTCCATGGATCAGCTCAACCTTTCTTATGAAGGTCGCCCGCCTCTCGATGGCGCGGCGGTGGTGCCGTATATTGAGCGGCAGGCCTTCGGTGCGCATGGCTCCAATCAGGTTTACAAGTATCTCGGTCTGCATGGTCAGCCGACGCAGCTTGTGAACACGGCCTATCTCGAGGCCTATAATCAAATCTGGAATTTCCGGGCAAAGAACCGCTCACCGGATTTGACACCTCGCGGGCGTTTGGATACTTCCCTCGCCCCGGCTTTCTGGGTGCATGAGCGGTTTAGCCACATGGTGCCTGACTTCGATCAGGCCGTTATCGACGGCGAAGTGCCGCTTAACATCGTTTCTGCGCAAATGCCGCTGAAAGTCGCGGCTGGCGGTCTGAACGTTCCCGTTCAGTCCTATGGTGAAAACCGCGTCAAGCTGCGTACTGACGGTGGTGGTGTCCACGATATGCGTATCGGCCAATCCGTCGACAGCATGCATGCTGTTGGCGCTGGTACTGGTCAGTATGTGGCCGATTTCGTTGGCTTGAAGGCAAATCTCGGCGGCGTGTTCGCTGAGTTGCAGGAGAACGGTATTACCGTGTCCCTGTCTAACATCGAGATGGCCCGTAAAACGCAGGCCTTCGCGAAACTGCGCCAGCAGTACAACCAGCATGAGGATTGGATTATCAATCTTCTCATGGACGCCATTTCCATCCCCGAACAGGCGTTCAAGCAGCCGATGCTGCTTGCTGACCGACAGACTGTGTTCGGCCAATCCAAGCGCTATGCGTCTGATGCCGGTAACCTGACGGAAAGCGTGGTCAACGGCATGACGGGTCTGGATATGTCAATCCAGCTTCCCCGTGTGAACACTGGTGGCGTCATCATGGTCGTGGCGGAAATTACGCCAGATCAGCTTTTTGAGCGGCAGGAAGACCCCTTCCTTTCTGCGGCGTCGGTTGACGATCTGCCGCAGTATCTCCGCGACACGCTCGACCCTGAAAAGGTCGATATCGTCAAAAACAGCCGTATCGATGCGTCTCACGCAAACCCCAGTGGGACGTTTGCCTATGAGCCGATGAACGGCAAATGGAACATCGACGCTCCGCGTGTCGGCGGCGAATTTTATCGCCCGACCGTCAATACCGGCTTCGATGAAAAGCGTCAGCGCATTTGGTCTGTCGAAACGCTCAATCCGACGCTTTCGACGGACTTCTATTTGTGCACCAACATGCACACCAAGCCGTTCGTCGTGACCAATCAAGACCCCTTCGAGGTCGTCCAGCAGGGCGATGTCTACATCGAAGGCAACACTGTGTTCGGCGGCCATCTGGTCGAGGCCACTGACGATTACGAAAAGGTTCTGGCGGTTGCTCCGCAGGGCCGAATTGAAAAGGAATAACAACATGGTTGTGAAGCTTAATTCTCTTTCGCGTTGGTCACCGCTGGACAACACGAATTCTATCAAGTTCAGCGGTACGGCTGATAGCGAACGGCTCGTTCGCATCCAGTTCAATCTCGAAAGCGTGACGACATTCTATGTCGGCAAAGATGAGGCTGATGCCGATTTGCTTTGCACAATCGGGCCGGGACAGGAGACTGTCGAGTTTTATGCTGCGGGCGACTTTTATGTCTTCGCAGAGAAAGACGCGGGCATCGTCCATTACCGGTCGGCTGTTTTTGAGCCGACATTCTCTGAGGTCGTTGACCCCATCATCTTCACGAAGATTGCAAATCGTCGTCATCGCAATCCCGAGTTGGAAGAGATGATGTATCGCATGCAGGAAAACATGGAGCGCCGTCTTGCACAGCAGGCGCATGAATTCGATGCCGCGCTTGAGCGCCGCCGACAGGAGGAAGAGAATGGAAGAGCCGCAGAAACCGTCAAGTCCAACGCTCCGGGAGCGTCTGCTGGCTCTGGTGGCTCAGCGGTACCCGAACAAAAGCCTGATGCCGAAAAACCCGGCGAAGCTCCCGAAAGCGGTGTTGGCGGCGAACAGCAGGGAGGTGCAGGTGGCGGACAAGCCGGAGGCAATCCGCCCGCCTGACGGCGACAAGTACGCTTCTGAGCTGCGTGGAATGATCGATAGATCATTCCTTGCCAGTGAGCGTCACAAGGGGCAGCACAATCGTGCTGACCGTGCGGGCGGACACCCTACCCTGCTTGAGTTTGAACGTGTGTTCATCAAGCGCATGGCGAAGTTGGGTGTTCCGATGTTTGCGCACTGCGTTTATCGCGGTGAGGTTGAACAGCAGTCGCTCTATGCCCGTGGGCTGAGCAAGGCGAGGCCGGGGCAAAGCGCCCATAACTACGGCCTTGCCGTCGATGTCGTGCATGGCACGAAGGCATGGGACCTCACGCGTAAGCAGTGGGAGCTTGTCGGCCATGTCGGCAAGGAAGTTGCGGCCTCCCTCGGCATTAAAGTCGAGTGGGGCGGTGATTGGTCGTTTTATGATCCCGCCCACTGGGAACTCGCCAACTGGCGAGACATTGGCCGCTCCCTGAAGAAATAAGCCTCTTTGGCATTTGAAAAGCGCAGCCGCCGTTAACTCGGCGGGCGCGTAGCCGTGCCTGCCTTCCTTGATCCCAAGATCACGGAAGGAAGGCAGGCGCGGCGGAACACCATCCCCTTGGTAATAGGTGCATTTAGTGACAGGACACGAAGCAGCATGTGTTTGAACCCCGTGAAAATCAGCGATGTCGGCGTCGTGGCCTGTCGCGAATGCTGGCAATGCCGGGAGACCAAAGTTGATGATTGGGTCGGACGGAACATTGCCGAAAGTAAGACAGCAAAGGCGGCGCATGTCGTAACCCTGACCTACGGGCAGGATCGCACAACGGGCGATATCGACCATATCAGAGCCGCTGTCCTGACTTACTCCGATGTGCAGAAATATCTCAAATACCTTCGGGTTGACGGGTTTCCCGTCCGGTATTTCGTCGTTGGCGAATATGGCTCCATGAAGGGCCGCGCCCACTGGCACATCATCTTGTACTGGCAGGGGCCTGTCCCCGATCACGTACTCAGAGAAAACTTCATGGAACGTCACTGGCCGCATGGCTGGTCCTATTGGGACAAGTGCTCGCCGGAGGCAATCCGGTACGCATGTAAGTATCTCCTTAAGGACCCTGCGGACGAAGAAAAGCAGGGTTGGGGGCCTATGCCCTCCAAAAAGCCGCCGCTCGGCCATGATTATTTCCGCCAATTGGCGGAACAATATCTTGAACAAGGCCTGTCTCCGCAGAGCCTGTTCTATCATTTTCCCGATGTGCGCCGTGTCCCTCGGACACTCCGCGCCAAAACTCACAAGCAGTTTAGGGAGGCCGCAAAGCCTGTTCAGTTTCACATGACAGGCAAAACGGCGGAAAACTTCATCCAGTATTTCCTCGATATCTGGGATGAAAAACATAATGACCATCCGCCTAAGTCGGATGTCATCTGGGCTTATCAACACGGAAAGCTCCTCGAATATCAGGCGTCTGTAGAGGAGCCTCGTTTCGAGCGTCAAGCTCGCGGGCCTGTGCCCGTCGCCCCTCCATTTGATGGGGCGAAAGTGCAGTTTTGCGACAAAGCAAACTGCTATTACACCGCCAGTGCCGGTCGTCGGCTCTGGTATTCCATCGATCAAGAGGGAGATGCCGGATGGCACGTAAACATAAAGCCCGAAAGTCACAACCCATACGAGACAGAACGCCTTTGGCGTCTCGCAGGATTTCAAACTCACGTCCCCAGAATAGCGGACCAGCTTTAGCGCTGACCGTAAGGCGTGTTGCTGACCCTCACCTGCCGGTGACGGTTAAGCAGAAATCCCCCAGGACGATCTATTCCGATGTTAAGGCGTTATCGTCCCTTGCCCCTCCCCTCTCCGTATCTGCGCCCGTCGCAGTTAAGGCAAAAAAAGTAACCACGGAAAAACACCGCCAGATATCTAGGCTCAAACTGGCGCTTACACCTGAGCCTGACGCAAGGAAGTCGTCTGAAAAGGCGCGCGAAAATACAGTGTGTAAAAAGCGACCAGATAGTAAAAAAGCCGCCCGTTCCAAGGGCGGCGGCGGTGGTCGAAAAACATTTGTTCCGTGGTGTTAATAAAGTCTTGGGAAGTTCATTATAATGGTTGACGAGTAGGGGCAAATCAGTTCATCAAGATTATGTAACGTGTGTTACTCAAGTGTATGAAAATACACTGTCACTAAACCACTGAAATTCCACATTCTATCTTATGCGATTATCACATATAACGCTCACATTGCAAATACGACGCTTGGGCCGGATAGAAATCCGGCCCCCTCCTTGTACGGCGCTGCTCAATGCAAGGTATGCAATCCCGCTAGCCGGACGGATTTTATGACCGATCCGGAAATCATCGCAAGACGGCAAAAGGTCGTGTTTGCAGGATAGACCCGAATACAAATAAAAGCCGGTTTTACCGGTAATGTCGCAGGGCCAATCTGCGCATTTGTGCAGTATCGAACGGGCAGATTTCATGGTTTCTGTCGCGCCGCAGACGTCCGGGCCTTTGGCGCTTCGCCGGTTGTCCGCCCCGATCCCGGCACAGCCCCTAGAATTCGACAGCAGAACAGCCTTGGAACAGAAAATCAATTCTCACTTGTCTCGCAGATCACTGCTCACCCTGGCCATCAGTTCATTTCTGGCTGCAGGTTGCGAGCAGGTTCCCAAGACGAAACTCGAAGTTACCGCGGCTACCCTGCCCGAACATAAAAATGAGACGACGACAGCCGCAAAAACATCGAAGGATAACGGGCCAAAGCCTGCGGGTACCGGTTTCGCTTACGACGAGATTTATGCTGCGCTGACGGATGGTGGATTTGACGTTCCAGCTGTCAATTACCGCGCCATCGACCCACAATATCTCCGACAGGAGGTTGAATACATCACCGCAGAGCCCGTCTATTCAATTGTCGTAGATACAAATGAGAGGTTCCTCTACTGGGTTCTCCCCCGTGGCCGAGCCATACGTTACGGCGTAGGGCTTGGAACTCAGGGCCGATCATGGAAAGGGCGCGCTGTCGTTCAATGGAAGCAGAAATGGCCAAGGTGGAAGGCGCCGGACGATATGATCGCCCGTAATCCTGAACTCAAGCCATACGGTGTTGAAGCAGGCGGAATGGCCCCCGGCCCCCGGAATCCTCTCGGTGCGCGCGCCATGTACATTTTCCAGAACGGCAAGGATACGCTCTATCGTATTCATGGATCACCGAGCTGGAGAACCATAGGTAAAAATTCATCCTCGGGTTGCGTCAGGATGTTGATGCAGGATGCGATCGATCTTTATGACCGAGTGAAGGGAAAAACGCCGCTTTTGGTCATCTGATAGCGTCAATCTGAGCGCGCAATGACTAAGAATAACCGCTGCGGGTCAAATTTACGCCATAAACGGCACCATATCTCGCATCGTTCAGTTTAGCGGATCTAGGGCCTTTCGGTCTTGGAAACGCCAGATCACAGCGCTCCAAACCTCGCGACAGAGGCATGGGGCAACACATATCGAGCAGCGGGAGAGACTGATATCTCCCGACATCGGCGCCGACGGAGCAACCACCCCGGAAACTCTCAGGCAAAAGGACCGCTGCAAGATCATACAAACTCTGAAAAGCGAGCTGATGCTCGCGCCGATGGTGTAAGTTCGCCGAAACAAGGTGAGCGAATCTCTCAGGCCAATGACAGAGGGGGTGCCAAAAGCCCAGGAAAAGGGCAAGGAGCACCTATGGCTGGAAGTCACCCTTCCCTACCGACAGTCGATTGCGTTGACGCAGTTTCTAGACCATTTTCAGTGACGATGGCGGCAATGGCATTTGCTGCATACGGCCTTGACAGGCGTGGCGCATTCCGGCGCGCCGTCGCTCGTGTCAGCCGGCTTCAGCTGAGGCATTTCACCCCGGTCCCCTTCAAAATTTGAACAGCTCCACGCGGTTTCACCGGGCAACGGCGCTCGACAGGTGTGGTGCAAGCACCTCGCGACCTGCCTTCTCGCGATGAGATCGATCTGGGCCTCTCATAAAACACTGCCTAATTCAGGAAATTTAAAATGGTCGATTGGGAAGATTTGCGATTTTTCTCCGCCTTTGCTCACCACGGCTCCATCACGGCAACCGCCAAGGCGCTACGCGTCGATCATACGACTGTCAGTCGACGCATCACATCGCTGGAAACCTCGCTTTCGGTGAAGCTCGTGGATCGCAGGCCACGATCATATGTACTGACCGATATGGGCCGCGACGTCGCGAACTTCGCCGAGGAAATGAGCAGGTCTGCATTTGCTCTGAGCCGTTGCGCCGGTTCTGGCCAGAACGGTATCGAAGGTGATGTCGTGGTATCGGCGCCGCCATCGTTGCTCTACAGCTTCATTGCACCGCAAATCTCTACGCTGCAATCTCAGCATCCTGACGTAAGGCTCCGTCTTGTCGGTACCATGGAGGCCATGTCCCTCTCCAAGGGAGAAGCGGATATTGCCATCAGCCTCAAGCGGCCGAGCGAAGCCACACTGGTTGCGCGCCGCCTTGGACAATTGTCCTATTTCCTCTATGCCGACCCTGCCTACCCAACGAGAAATGGCCCCCCTCTTTACATCAGTTACGACGATACCATGCGGGAGTCGGATCACTATCGATGGCTTGATGACAGGCTTTCGGCCGACGAGGTTTTCATGTGCAGCAACGATCTGCGCATACAGGCTGCTGCCGCCGCCGGCGGGTGTGGAGTGGCACTGCTGCCCTCCTACCTCGCCGCCGAACATGGTCTTGTGAGATTCGATCCGCTCGATCCAGGCGTCAGGATCGACGTGTGGCTGGTGATCCACGAAGACGTGCGCGACACGCCGCGCATACGTGTTGCCATGGACTTCATAAGTGAAAGCCTCAAGCCCTTGTGGCGTTCCTGATTATGCGCAGATCAAGCCTGCGCCATTGCCGGATTTTCCGGGGTTTGGCGCGGTGTAAAATGCCGCGTGCCAGGGTCTGTCCCGCACGCGTGCAGTGACCGGTTGGACCTGCCCGCATCCCCACCCTATCCCCGATGCGTGAGCGTGGAGTATTTTCATGTCTTTGATTGCTCGTTACAGGAAAGGTACCATTGGATACCTTGTTCTTCCTGCAAAAAAACGCAGCGTAAAGTCTTCCACTCGAAATCGTCAGCGGGTGGGCCTGCTCATCGTGGCATTCGCGATCGGTTATGCCGCGATCGCAGTCCGCCTTTTGCAATATGGCTATTTTTCCGAGAACGAAGCGACGGCGAGCATTCCGCGATCACCCAATATAATCGCCTCCCGCCCCGACATTCTGGACCGCAACGGCCAGCTTATCGCAACGGATATCAATCTCATCTCGCTTTATGCGGAGCCTCGTCGCGTTGTTGATGCAAATGAGGCCATCGAAAAGCTCGCCTCTGTTGTTCCCGATCTGGACTGGGCTGATCTGCATAGAAAACTAACGTCTGACTCCGGTTTTCAGTGGATCAGGAGACAGCTTACGCCCCGCCAGGAGGCTGAGATCATGCGCCTTGGCATTCCGGGCATCGGATTCAGACCGGAGAAGCGGCGTTTTTATCCAGGCGGCCCGGTGGCGTCCCACATTGTCGGGCATGTCAATATCGACAATCAGGGGCTGGCGGGCATTGAGCGCTATCTCGACAGGCAAGGTCTGGCAGACCTGCGTGGCGTCGGCCTTACAGATCCCACCCAGCTTGAACCGGTCCGGCTGTCCATCGATTTGCGTGTTCAGAGCATCGTGCATAACGTCGTTGGCGATGCCGTGAGGAACTATCAGGCGGAAGCCGCAGGTGCCGTCATAATCGATGTCGACACAGGCGAGGTTCTCGCGATGGCATCCGTCCCCGATTATGACCCGAATGAACCTTCGCGCCGCCTTGCCGACGGCACGATCGACAGGGACTACGAAAAGGGATGGTTCAACCGCATGAGCAATTCAGCGGTTGAAATGGGCTCGACCTTCAAGGCGTTTACCCTTGCCATGGGGATTGATGCGGGCGTCGTCACTCTGAACTCGGTCGTGGATGCCTCCCGTCCCCTGAAAATGGGTGGTTTCACCATCCGGGATTTCCACGGCCGAGGAAGGCCGCTGACAATCCGGGAAGTCTTTCGCTACTCATCAAATATCGGCACGGCAAAGGTCGCTGATCTCGTTGGCCTGGAAAATCACCAGCAGTTTCTCTTCAGACTGGGCCTGTTGTCAAAGATGCAGACGGAGTTGCCGGAAATAGCTTCGCCCACGGCGCCAAGGAACTGGAAAAAGATCAATTCCGCAACGATTTCCTTCGGTCACGGCCTGGCCACGACGCCGCTACAGACGGCTGCGGCTGCCGCGGCCCTTGTCAACGGCGGCATGTTCCGGCACCCGACTTTCATTGCCGACAGTGGGAGGCGTCACCAAATCACCGGCAGGCGTGTCCTGCAGGCCTCGACCAGCGCAAAGGTCCGCGAGCTGTTCTGGTACAACGGCACCCAAGGTTCGGGCCGAAACGCCCAGGTGGCCGGTTTTGATGTAGGCGGGAAAACCGGGACAGCGGAAAAGGTTATCAATGGCAAATACGCGAAGAACCTGAACTTCAATACATTCCTCGCGGCATTCCCCATGCACCGCCCCCGTTATTTGGTGCTGTCGATCATTGACGCCCCGCTTTCCGGTGAGCGCGGCGGGCGCCTGGCGGCCTTCAATGCCGCGCCGATGGTGCGCGATATCATCGAGCGCGCCGCACCGCTTCTCGGGGTTCGGCCGTCATTCGGGAACCCGCAGGCATCTCCTTTGATGAACTACTGAATAGACGATGAACCCACGTCATTCGCAGATACTGAGTTTTCAGGTTACTCGATGATCTTTCCCCCGACGAGCGACATTATCCATATCCTCTATTTAGTTGCGATTGTCGCAGAAGCCATGACAGCCGCCCTCGCCGCCGGCCGTCGCGAAATGGATTGGATCGGCGTATTTCTGCTTGGATGTATTACCGCCCTCGGCGGTGGAACCGTGCGCGATGTTTTTCTGAACCACTATCCGCTGTCGTGGGTCGAAAATCCCAGTTATCTCCTCGTGACGGGATTATCGGCTCTGGCGACGATCCCCATCGCCCGATATATGTATCACCTGCGCAAGATGTTCCTTTTTCTCGACGCGATAGGACTGGTCGTCTTCACCGTCATCGGCTGCCAGATTGCTTCAAGCCTCAACCTGCCGCTGATTGTCGTGGTGGCGGCTGGCGTGCTGACCGGATGTCTGGGCGGCGTACTTCGGGATATCCTGTGCAACGAAGTACCGCTCCTATTTCGTTCGGAACTCTATGCAACCGTCTCAGTCTTTACGGGCCTGATCTACTTGCTCGTGCCCCTTCTAGGTGTCTCCCACGCGGTATCCTCGCTCGTCGCAATGGCCCTCGGCTTGATGCTCCGGCTCCTTGCAATACGCTTTAACTGGTGTGTACCGACATTCGTTTACACGAAAGATCCTCATTGAGGAGCGAGTGCGCTCTTCCTTCAGGGGTGGACGCGCGCGATTGTTCATGATCGGCGTATCGGTCTCGCCCGGCAGGATGGTAGCCGCCCGGATACCCTGGATAAGTCCGGTTCAGAATCGACACATATGGATGTAGAACCACTCTCGGGCGCCAGGCGACACTGTCGTGGCGCGACGATGAGGAGATGTCGATGAACCACCCCGCCTATTCAGTCGTGGCAAGAAGCCCTTCCGTCGAGGAGTATCTGCATCTGCGCGCCATGGCAGGGCTCAGCCCGTTCTCGCGGGAGGCGGCAGAGAAAGGCTTGCGGGGCACCGTTTTTTCCGTGCTGGTTCTGCACGAGGATTCCGCCATCGGCATGGGCAGGATTATCGGTGACGGCGGCTGCTTTTTTCAGGTGGTGGACATCGCCGTCAAGCCCGAGCATCAGGGCCGCGGGCTGGGCAAGGCGATCATGAATACGCTGATGGAGCATGTGAAGAGCGAGTTTCCCGCATCAGCCTATGTCAGCCTGATCGCCGATGTGCCGGCTAATAAATTATATGAAAAATTCGGCTTCAAGGAGACCGCGCCCCGGTCGCTTGGAATGGCATATCGCGTCAATGTATCGGAGTGAGACGGTCAAGCATTCTGCGCCGCTTTGAAAACCGCCAGCTGATCGGCGAAAGCCCGCTTATAGGCGGGACGCGCTTCACCTCTGGCCACATAAGCTGAAAGGTTCGGATATTCGTCAAGAATGCCTGAACTTATGATCCTTTGCAGGACCGACACCATCAGCAGATCGCCGGCGCTGAACGCGCCATCGAGCCAGTCGGCGGCGCCCAGGCGGCGGGACAATTCACCGAGCCGCCTGCGAATGCGTTCATCCACCATTCGAAGGCGTTCATCATGCCAGCTTTTGTCCCTTTCGAGAAAGCCGGTGACAAAGTGCTCGACGATTGGCGGCTCCATGGTGCTGAGGGCCGCGAACATCCAGCTTATCGCCCGCGCCCGGGCTCCCGCTTCTTCTGGCAGCAAGCCGGCATGGCTCTCGGCTATATGAAAGATGATGGCGCCGGATTCGAACAGGACGAGGCCGCCTTCTTCATAGGTCGGAATCTGTCCGAAGGGCTGAAGCATGAGATGTTCCGGTTCCTTCATCGCCTTGAAGGAGAGAAGGCGCACATCATATGGCTGGCCCACTTCTTCCAGTGCCCAACGAACACGCATGTCACGGGCGAGACCCTTGCCGCCATCGGGTGAGCGTTCAAAGGCGGTAATCGTGATCGTCATCGGTATTCTCCATCACATCGGGTTTGGAGACGGCGTGGTGATGCCGCGCCAGAATAGGCGTTTCAAATAGTGAAAACAATCTTTTCGCGCCTTATCGGGCTAAGGCGCTTTCCCGGCGGGATATCCAGATCAACACCGGCAATGCCGCGCAAGACAGCGCTGCGCCCAGGATGAAGGTGCCGAACGATCCGTGGATATCCCACACCAATCCGGCGATGACATTGCCGAGGAGCACCGCCACACCCATCATCAGGTTAAAGACGCCGAAGGCGGTGCCCTTGAGATTTGACGGCGCCGTTTCTGCGATGAGGGTGGCGAGCAGACCCTGCGACAGGCCCATATGCAGGCCCCAGAGAAGGATGCCGATCAGGAACAGCGGAATGGAGTTGGCATAAGCGAGCACGAGATAGGAGGCTGCCAGCACCACCACGCTTGAAGCGAGAATGCCCGACCGGCCGATGCGGTCTGAAAGCCGGCCGGCTGGATAGGCCGTCAGGCCGTAAACGGCATGCATGATGACCATGGTGATGGGTATCCAGGCCGGCCTGAACCCCGCCTCCTCCGATTTCAGCAACAGGAATGCCTCGCTAAACCGCGCAAAGGTCAAAAGCGACGCCCCAAGGATCACCACCCAGACCGCAGGATTGAGCTTTGCAAAATCGGCGATCCGGAACGGCTTGTCCGATTTCGTTTTCGCCGGCGCATCCGGCTCTTTCACGCCGATCATGAGGATGAAAACGGCAAGGAATGCGGGAATGACCGCGATCCAGAAAATGGCGAGAACATTTTCGCTCAGTGCAAACATCAGCGCGATCGCCGCCAGCGGCCCGATGAAACCGCCGACCGTATCAAGCGACTTTCTGAGCCCGAATGCCGCTCCCCGGATTTCGGCGGGCGTCACATCGGCAATCAGCGCGTCACGCGGTGTTCCGCGAATGCCCTTGCCGATGCGATCCACCGCCTTGGCGACGACAATCCAGCCTAGCGAGGTGGCGAAGGGAAAAGCGAGTTTGGAGATCGCCCCAAGACCATATCCGATCACCGCAAGCATCTTCCGTCGCCGCGTCCAGTCCGCGATAATCCCGGAAAACAGCTTGGTTGTGGTCGCGATGGCAACCGACAGGCCCTCGATGAAACCGACCGTGACGGCAGAAGCGCCAAGGCCCGATACGAGATAATAGGGCAACAGCGTCTGTACCATCTCCGAGGAGATATCCATCAGCAGGCTGACGAAACCAAGGACCCAGACTGTGGGCGGTATGCGCGCCCGAACGGCCGCTGAAACCGGCGCAGAGGATGTTGTCATGAATGGCCCCCGATCCACTCAGGAATAATGGCGGCACCTGCGACATTCAACCGGTCTCGCCAATGATTTTCGCTCTCCTGCCGCCGCCTTAGGGGATGGAACGTCATCGGCATTCGGCTCTCCTGACCTATATCAGCGTGGAAAAACAACCGATGGCACCTCCCTGCCCGTTCTCCTAGTCGCGCGCCCCCCAGCGCTTTTGGCGGCGTGGCCAAAGGTCGCATAAGCTTGCCGCAAATTCAGCAGATTCTCCTGTCCGTATCACGCGTGTCAGAAATTGTCGGATTGGCCATAGCCGCCATGCAACGTCATCAAGCTTTTGCGGGAACTTCGCAAACTTCTGCTGCTTGGCAACATCACCGCGGCGCGATGAAAAGGCTGGCCATTTCGTGCAGACACACTAAGCTTCGGCGCCGGATACGGATTGCCGAAAATCATCAGAATTTCAGTTCAAATCATTAGGGAGAAACTATCAGATGAGCCTGCGTATCAACGACATAGCACCTGATTTCACCGCCGAGACCACCCATGGGCCGGTGAGCTTTCACGACTGGATCGGCGACGGCTGGGCGGTGCTGTTTTCGCATCCGAAGAATTTTACGCCGGTCTGCACCACGGAACTAGGCGCAATGGGCGGCCTGCAGCCGGAATTTGAAAAACGCGGCGTCAAGATCATCGGTATTTCGGTCGATCCGGTCGAAAGCCATGAGAAGTGGAAAAACGACATCCGCACTGCGACCGGTTTCAACGTCGATTATCCGCTGATCGGCGACAAGGATCTGAAGGTCGCCAAGCTCTATGACATGCTGCCCGCCGGTGCTGGCGACAGCTCCGAAGGCCGCACCCCGGCTGACAACGCCACCGTGCGTTCCGTTTTCGTCATCGGCCCCGACAAGAAGATCAAGCTGGTCCTCACCTACCCGATGACCACCGGCCGCAACTTCGAGGAAATTCTTCGCGCGATCGATTCCATCCAGCTGACGTCCAAGCACCAGGTGGCAACGCCCGCCAACTGGAAACAGGGCGAGGATGTCATTATTACCGCCGCCATCTCCAACGAAGATGCGATTGCCCGTTTCGGCTCCTACGACACGGTTCTTCCCTATCTTCGCAAGACGAAGCAGCCCGGCTGATTTGAAATCTCAATGGAGGCGATGAACCTTCATCGCCTCTTTTTCTCAGCCACTCGTAGCGGCGACCTTTGCCAATCCTAGGGCTTTATCGTTCCGCCATGATAGTCGAGCCGGTAAACCTCGATATCTTCACGATAAATCCTCTCCACCCCGGTAAAAGATCGGAACTCGCCTGCATTGGTGTCCACATAGATCAGCTCCTCCAGCTGATGGGTGAAGCCACCGAGAAACCGCCCTTCCTTATAAAGCCTTGAGAGGGAGTGCTGGATGACCCTGCCCGCCATCCCGGCGTCGATCATATCCGGCCTCAGGATACGGCCATAATAATTCATCGCCCATAGCGCGACACCCTGATGCCAGACCACCTCCTGCCCGATGAAATCGGTTCCGCCGAAGTAGCTGTCGATATAGTGCCAGTCGCCTTGCCGATAGGTGAGATCATGCGATCCCTTTCGGGTGGAAATCGCGGATTTATCGCCGCCGCCGACATAGGTGGCAGACTTGGCCTGAACGATGAATTCTTCCAGCATCCGACATCTCCAAATAATAGAACATAAAGAGAACATACGGAAGTCTCGGCGTTGTCGCAAACCCATTCCCGTGCCTTGTCAAGCCAGCATTTCGGCGACGACGGGCTTGGTAAGCGCTGCATTTGCCCGTAAAAGCGTCGCAAGAATTATCTGCGAAGAGTGCCCATGTCGAAAAACCCGCAAATCTATGTCGATGCCGATGCCTGCCCGGTGAAACCGGAGATCCTCAAGGTGGCCGAGCGGCATGGGTTGGAAGTGACCTTCGTCGCCAATTCCGGCCTGCGCCCCTCGCGGGATCCGATGGTGAAGAACGTCATCGTGTCGGCCGGTTTCGATGCGGCTGACGACTGGATTGCTGAACATGCCAGCGAAAACGATATAGTCATCACCGCCGATGTGCCGCTGGCCGGGCGCTGTGTTGCCAAGGGCGCGCTGGTGACGGGACCGACGGGCCGTGTTTTTGACCAGGCCAATATCGGCATGGCCACGGCAATGCGTGATCTTGGCGCGCATCTGCGCGAAACCGGTGAGAGCAAGGGATATAACGCAGCTTTTTCGCCGCGCGACCGCTCCGCCTTTCTGGAGACGCTTGACCGCTTCTGCCGCCGTGTCAAAAAATGATGCTGCAAACAGAAAGGTGCCGCTCATGACCACGGCCAAACCAAAAAGCTCCGCCACGACCGGCAGCAATGCCTTTCGCCGACATCAGCCTTTCGTCTTCGCTTTTTTCGCCGGGGCTCTTGGTCTTGGTCTGGCATTGGCCTTGGCGCCATCGCTTGCCATAGAAATCGCAGCCGTTCTGTTTTTCCTGACCTATCTGACGCTGGTTGCCTTTCGTCTGCCGGGATTGACGGCGCAGCATCTGAAGGCCCATGCCGATAGCGACGATCTGCCGGCAATCGCCATCATCGCCGTCACGCTGCTTGCGGTGGCGGTTGCCGTTGTCTCATTGTTTCAGGCGCTCAATCATACGGGCGAAACAGTGTGGACCCTGCTCATCGCCTTCGCCTCGGTGATTTTCGGCTGGTTGACGATCCACACCATGACGGCCCTGCACTATGCGCATTTATACTGGCGGCCGGCCATGGTGGATGGCAAGCGCCAGCATCGCGGCGGCATGGATTTTCCGGCGACGAAGGAACCCTGCGGTTACGACTTCCTCTATTTTGCCGTGGTGATCGGCATGACGGCGCAGACATCGGATGTGGGGGTGACAACGACCGCCATGCGCAAGGTCACGCTGCTTCACTCCATCGTTTCTTTCTTTTTCAACACGGTTCTGGTGGCGGCGGCGGTGAATGCCGCTGTCTCGCTTGCGGGCTGAACCGGAAAACTTTTCTCAAAGGAATGGCTTCATGAACATCATTTCGCAAAATACGGCTTTTGGCGGCATGCAGGGCGTATTTTCGCACACATCCGAAAGCCTGAAGTCCGAGATGACCTTTGCGGTCTATGTGCCGCCGAAAGCGGTCCATGAGCCCTGCCCGGTTGTCTGGTATCTCTCCGGCCTCACCTGCACCCATGCCAATGTCATGGAAAAAGGCGAATATCGCCGCATGGCTTCCGAACTGGGCCTGATCATCGTCTGCCCCGATACCAGCCCGCGTGGCAATGACGTGCCGGATGAGCTGACCAACTGGCAGATGGGCAAGGGTGCCGGCTTTTACCTCGATGCCACCGAGGCACCGTGGTCTGAGCACTACCATATGTACAGCTACGTGACGGAAGAGCTGCCTGCCCTCATCGGCCAGCATTTCCGCGCGGATATGAGCCGTCAGGGCATCTTCGGCCATTCGATGGGCGGCCATGGTGCGATGACCATTGCGCTCAAGAACCCCGAGCGGTTCAAGAGCTGCTCCGCCTTTGCACCGATCGTGGCGCCCTCCTCCGCAGACTGGTCCGAACCGGCGCTCGAAAAATATCTCGGTGCGGATCGGGCCGCGTGGCGTCAATATGACGCCTGCTCACTGGTTGAAGATGGCGCCCGCTTTCCCGAGTTCCTGATCGACCAGGGCAAGGCCGATAGCTTCCTTGAGAAAGGTCTGCGCCCCTGGCTGTTCGAAGAGGCGATCAAGGGCACGGATATCGGCCTGACATTGCGCATGCACGATCGCTATGACCATTCCTATTATTTCATCTCCACCTTCATGGACGACCACCTGAAGTGGCACGCCGAGCGGCTTGGGTGAAGGTTTAAAGCCAAACTTTGAAGGAACGGGAGGAAAAATGCTGCATGTCGTGCCAAGCTTGCCCGCCAAAGGTTCTCTTAAGAAGGCGCTCTCGGGAAACCGAGCCGGGGACAGAATTCTGCCGTTCCTAGACAATCTCAGTTGCGGGCCTATCGCTTCCCTTGCGTCAGCAGACAGGGTGAGCTGGTGGAACGAATATTTCGACTGGCCTCAGGCGGCGGATGAGTTCCAAGATTTCTGGGAGCAAGTCGATACCGCGGAGGATAAAATCGTTTTGTGGTTTAGCAAACATTCCGCTCAGGAATTTGCGTTTCGGCTTGCATGGGCCGCGCATATGGACGGGCGGCCCTACGATGTCATTGATGTGTCGAGCCAAGTTTTGCAGATTCCCATACAAAATAGAGCTGTTTCCGTGATGCCAGCCGAGTCTCTGGCGCAGCTGGCAGGAAGAGAACAAGCAGTATCCGCCGAGGAGGATGCGAAAAATCAGGAGGAGTGGTTTCGGCTACAGAAGGAAAATGCCTTCTTCCGCATTGTAACACGGGACGGTCTCGTATCCGTCGCGGCGGATCATTTTGATGATCTGTTACTGCAACAAGCGGAAACCAGATGGCGAAAGGTTGCTTATGTGCTGGGAAACGCGCTGGCGGCAAGTTCGGAACCATATCATCAGATTGGAGATCTAATGTTAGGGGTCCGACTGGAGAGTTTGATAGATCACGGCAAGCTAGAGGTCGACGGCGACCCGCTCGACATACACTCATGCCTTGTGAGACTCCCCCCAAGGACGCATTGAAGTGGGTGGAGAGTCGGGAAAACGTCAGGGAAAAAGCGCCGTCGCCAGTGTCGTCGGGCCGGAGCGGTTCAGCCGGAATTCGCGGATCACCCGTTCAGCGACACCATAGGCAAGTTCCTGCTCGATGGACTGATTGTCGAAGCTGACAACGGTGGCGGTGAATTTGGCCTCGGCGATCACCTCGCCGGTTGCCACGGCCGCAGCACGGACGATCACCTTGGCCGAGGCCCGCTCCCCAAACAGGAACGGCGCGCGCGTGACGGATGTGAGACGGATGGTCAGCACAACGCGTGGTCTGGTCTCGCCACGCGCCGTCGTCCTGATAGCACTCTGTACCTGAGCATGGATGGACTGCATCAGCGCCGGTGCGACATCCGGGCGTGCGGCGACGAATGCGCCGCGCACATCGTAAAGCAACCGGTCGGCATTGGTCGCTTCCGGCTCCAGCCTGAAAGACATGAGCGTGAAACACGCCAGCAAAACAATGCCAAGGCGTTTCAGCGTGGTGTTCATGATCAGCGGCTCCCCTAACGTGAGGTAACCGCATATTCGATCATCAGGGTTAGAAAACCGTTAAGAGGCGCTCTTCAGCGACTCCAGAACATGGAGTGCCGCGCGCATATCGATGAGCCTGACGGCGCGGCGTTCCAGCGCCTCCTCATCCTCACCCCATTGTTCGGCGGTCCAGTCCTCGTCGAGATGGGCGAGCGCCCAGGTCTCCTCAAGAGTCAGCTCGCCTTCCGCCAGTGCAAGGGCCAGAATGGCGGAGCCGGTCAATGACGTCATGGTGTGAAGAGCAGCAAGTGCGATCGGCGCATCGTATTTCCGCAGCGTCACCGCGAAGGCAGCTATGGCTTCGCGCGGCTGGTCACGGTGCATGACACCTTCGACGAGAATAAAGCGGGCGCCAAGCACATTGGCGGCCCAGTCGAGCACCGGATCCCAATGGTCAGTCTGACGTTGAACCAATGCCTCGGGATCGCCGGCGCGATAACACAGGAGATCGGAGGACGAGAAACGCAGGATGTCTTCGAAAACCGCCTGGGTGTCGCTGGCGATGCCATCGATGGCGGTGTTCACGTGCCGAGACACCGGCATGACCACCGGGTTCACCACTTCCTTCTGTGCATCCCATTCGTCGCGAAGCAGGCCTGCGAGCGCCTTCGTCGGCACGATCAGCGGCTTCTTGGCGGGTGTGCGCAGCGGCTTGCCATCAAGATGGATGGTGAAACCGCCCTCCTCCACATCAGCGACGGTCACGTCCTTGTAGAACCGCTTCGGCAAAGGCTTCTGCATCTGGATTTGCGCACGCAGGATCGGGTCGGGGTGGCTCAGGCCCTCCGAAAGGTCGTTCAGGAGATCACGCATGGCACGTCCTCATCAGTCAGGTAGAAGATTATTCAAATGTCGGCCGGAACATAGGCCGGGATTTCACGCGGGTGGCTGACGACGGCATCGGCGCCGGCCTTCCAGAGATCGTCGACCGAGGCATAACCCCAGGCAACACCGATGGCTTTTGCGCCAGCGGCCTTGGCCATCTGCATGTCATAGATCGCATCGCCGATGACGACAGTGTCGGCCGGAACCATGCCGGTTTCATGGCAGCATTCCATCACCATGGCCGGATGCGGCTTGGACGGGCAATCATCCGCCGTGCGCGAAACGATGAAGTGATCCGTAAAACCGTGGGTTTCGAGAATATGGGTCAGCCCGCGCCGACCCTTGCCGGTGACGGCGCCGATCAGCACGTCATCCCGTTTCGAAAGCGTGTCAATCAAAGGCGCGATGCCGTCGAAAAGCGGTTCGATCATGCCCGGGCGCTCCCGGATCGGGTGATAGATTTCACGATAACGCGCCGTCATCGCAAGCGCCTCGTCATCCACGTGCGTCTTGCCGAGCATGCGGGCTATGGCGATATCGAGCGTCAGGCCGATGATCGCCTTGGTCTGCGAGATATCCGGACGCGGCTTTCCGAAATCGGCAAACGTGTCGGCCATCACGGCATGGATAAGGCCGGCGCTGTCCACCAGCGTGCCGTCGCAATCGAAAAGAACCAGTTTCATCTGATATCAATCTTCCCTATCGCCATCGGCCACGTCGAGGCCGAGCAGGTTCCAAGTCTGCACCATATGCGGCGGCAAAGGCGCGCTGACCCGAAGCCGGCCGCCATTAGGGTGCGGTATGTCGATATGGCGCGCATGCAGGTGCAGGCGCTTCTGGATACCGCCCGGGAAATCCCAGTTCGGATCGTCGATGTAATATTTGGGGTCGCCGATGATCGGATGTCCCATATGCAGCGCATGAACGCGAAGCTGGTGGGTACGGCCGGTATAGGGTTCCATTTCCAGCCAGGCGAGGTTCTGCGCGGCGGTATCGATGACACGGTAATAGGAAATGGCGTGATCGGCCCCCTCCTCACCGTGTTTGGCGATGCGCATGCGGTCGCCATCCATCGTCTGTTCCTTGACTAGCCAGGTGGAAATCTTGTCCTGATGTTTGCGCGGCACACCCTTGACCAGCGCCCAGTAGGTTTTCTTGGTATCGCGCTCACGGAAGGCGGCCGTCAGTTTCTGCGCCGCACCTCTTGTGCGGGCAACCACCAGCACGCCTGACGTATCGCGGTCCAGACGGTGCACCAGACGCGGTTTTTCACCCTTCGGGCTCGTCCATGCTTCCAGAAGCCCGTCAATATGACGGTTGACGCCGGAACCGCCCTGCACGGCAATGCCGGCCGGCTTGTTGAAAACGAAAACCTTGTCGTCTTCATGCAGCAGCATGCGCGCCAGAAGTTCGGCGTCTTCCGAATGTTTGAGGTCCCTGGAGCCAATCGGGCCGGTTTTGACCTTCAGGTCGGAATCAACCGGCGGCACGCGCACCATCTGCCCCGGCTGCACCCGCGCATCCGTCTTCACCCGGCCGCCATCCACGCGCACCTGGCCGGAACGCAGCAGCTTCTGCAATTGGCCGAAACCAAGGCCCGGATAATGAATCTTGAACCAGCGATCCAGGCGCATACCGGCCTCGTCGGCCTCGACCTTGATATGCTCGATACCTGCCATGAAATTTCCAGTCTTTCTGTCTTGATCGCGCGCTCTGCTCGTCGGCGCGCCGTTTGGATCAAGCCTTTAGAACAAACTGCGGCCCAAGGCCAGCCCGGCAAAAACCGCAGCGATGGAAACCACAAGGCTTGCAAGGATGTAAACGGCCGAAAGGCCGAGCGCGCCGCGTTCGAAAAGTGTTACCGCATCAAGCGAGAAGGACGAAAATGTCGTGAAGCCGCCAAGCACGCCGGTAACGAGAAACAGGCGCATTTCCATCGAGGCATTCAATCGCCGCGCCACCAGCTCGACCAGAAGACCGATCAGGAACGATCCGACCACATTGACCGCCAGCGTTCCCCAGGGAAAATTCACCCCCGCCAGCCGAACGCTCCAGACGCCGACCAGATAACGAAAAACGGAACCGATTGCGCCGCCGACGGCGACAAGAGCGATATTCACCATGGGGATTATGTCTCCGGAGGAAATGGCCGGACCGGGCAGTCCGACGCAGTTTTAGACCATCGTAACTGCGGGCGAAAGTCCTCTGCCCGCCGCTTGCGTCCACTAAAATACGATTAAATTGCAGCCCCGTGATTTAGCCTTCCAACAAGACGCGGATGGTATTCTCCAATTTTCAAGGGTCGCGAAGATGGCCGGAGGTTGAATGACACAGGTTCTTTCCGTTTCTGCGAATACGGCAGCCTATGCGCTGGAAGCCGTCAAGCCGTCGCAGCGCGTGCCGCGCAAGAGCGAGGTCGAAGAGGCCATTCACGAACTGGCGCGCAAGGCCGAACATGGCGACGACTTTCAGCTGCGAGCCCTGATGACGGCCATCAAGCCGCCGGCGCTCACCCTCTATTTCCTCACCGCCGCCAGCCAGCGCCACGAACCGCAGGCGACGCTCGAACAGGCTGTGGAAGCCTATGAGGAAAACAACGCCAAAACTCGATCTGAAAATAACGATTTAAATCAGACTGATATCTGAATATTTTAATTTAATTTCTAAATAAAGTTACGCGATCGGCAGGCCTTCGGCATTCAGGCTGGCGTCAGGATGATTTTCTAAATATTTTCAACCCAATGCCGGAAAAATCACGGAGGCGATGGCCATCACGCCTTTTCCGCCACGGCGCTAGAAACGAGATACAATAATAAAAAAGCTTGCGGCTACCGGACCTGTCACGCGTTCCGGTAGCCGCTCTTTATTGATCAATTGTGCTGGTGGTCGCCACCGTTGCCCTTGGCCGCGCTGGCGGCGGATAGTACGATCTCAACCTTGCCGGCCTTTTCGAAGATCAACGTTACCGGCACTTTGTCGCCTTCGGCAAAGGGCTTCTTCACGTCGAAGAACATCATGTGCAGGCCGCCGGGTTTCAGTTCCACGGTCTGGCCGGCGGGAATGACGATGCCGTCATCCAGCTTGCGCATCTTCATCACGTCATTGACCATAGCCATCTCGTGGATTTCGGCACGACCGGAAGTGGAGGATTCGACGCCGATCAGCTTGTCGTCGCTGGTGCCGGCGTTCTTGATCGTCACGTAGCCGCCGCCCACTGGCTGGCCCGGCAGCATGGCCTTGGTCGCACCGCCGGAAACCTCAAGGCTGCCGGCCTTCACGACATCCATATCCATGGCGCCATGATCATGGCCGCCGGCAGCATGGGCCGCCTTTGCGGCAACGCGAATGGTTGGGGCGGGGCTTTTCAGCGAGTGCGGATCGACACCGGCTGCCGCCACCTCATCCCAGGAAACCTTACCCTTGTCGCCACAAAGCTGCGTTACCTTGAAGGGCAGATCCTGTCCGGCTTCAATGCCGGAGATTTTACCCTGTACGACGAAGGTGTCGTAAAATTCATCCGGCAGATTGCCACCCTTCCAGCGGATTTCGACCGGGCCGCTTTTGATTTCCTTGCCGTGGTTCTTGTAGGCCTTCTGGTAGTCACCCTTGATGACTTCCAGCTCCCAGCCGGCCTTGGGCTGCGGCTTGGCGGAAATGAAACCTTCCGGCAGCTTGATCTGCACTTCTGTCGTGGCAAGTCCGCCGTCGCAGCCGTGCGGCACCTGCAGCGCGGCGACAACGGTGCTTTCCTGTTCGGCCGAGCCGTCAACGAAAGTGGCGTGGGCGAAAGCCTGCGCGGTCGAAACCGAGGCGACGAACAATGTGCAGGTGATGATTTTGGTGGTCTTCATGTCTCTTGTCCCTTCGACTGCATCCCTTAAGGGCCCTGGCAGTCGCTCCGTGCCGCCAGCAGGCGGCGATGATTCCGTAAAACGAAAAATCAGGCGAACAGGGATGGAGGCCCACGCGCTGCGGGTTTCTCAATCGTCAGGACAGAGCGGAAGCTCCAATTTGCACTCAGGCGATTGTCGAGCCAGGAGAATTCGGTCTTCAGCCAGCCTTCGGTGTCAGGTATCGGCAGAAGAATGGATGAGGCCAGCAGGCAGGCCTCGCAAAACAGCATGGCATCGCCGGAATGGGCCGGATCGTCCTTGCTGTGGGAGATGTTGACGCCATCGCCGTGGCCAAGGCATATTTCCGCAAAGGTGCCGTCCGGCAGCCGGTAGCTCTCGTCCAGAGACACCGTCGGCGCTGCGGCCAGCACGGGCTTGTGGGCAAAACCGAGCGACAACATCAAGGCCGCGCAGAAAATGCGAAGCATTCTCTCCATCCCTGTCAGTCGTCGGTTTCGATTTGCATCCATGACCTCATGCGATATCCCGCTTTCCTGCCGATTTCAAAGGGGAATTTTGCCGCATGCTTGACGTCTCGCAAGGGAACAATCGTCGCAAGGCGGCATTTCCCTGCTGGAACAGTCGTTTCAGAGGAGGCAGACATGCCAGCCAAATCGAAAGCCCAGCAGAAAGCGGCGGGTGCAGCACTGGCCGCAAAACGCGGCGACATCAAGAAATCCAGTTTACAAGGTGCTTCAAAAAGCATGGAGAAGTCCATGACAGAAAAAGAACTTGAGGATTTCGCCTCGACGAAACGCAAGGGCTTGCCGGAGAAAAAATCCGACTAATATTGCCTGACATTCCGGCTGTTGAACGCATCTTGCGCTGCCGATGGCGCAGATGGAGCAAGAATCTGTTCAGATGCGTCATTTGGTCCTTGCCAACAGCGGGGCTTCGAAGATAATGAGCGTCGCATCATCGTTGGGAGAAGCCGCTTCACTGCGGTGCCGAAGGAGCAACCGCCCCGGAAACTCTCAGGCAAAAGGACCAGCGGTGACGACGGAACTCTGGAGAGAAGCCACCTTGATCTAAAGGACGGCTCGCCGAAGGGATAACAATCTCAGGCGACAAGGACAGAGGGGGCTCTTGAACCGGCGCGTCTGCGCCATGACCTGAGCCCGCGCGATATCTCGCGCTACCCTGGAGGCGTCCTTGGACGATACCGCCGAGCTTAAAACCACGCCGCTCCATTCCCTGCATGTTTCGCTCGGCGCCCGCATGGTGCCGTTTGCCGGTTACGACATGCCGGTGCAATATCCGGCCGGTGTGCTGAAGGAACATCTTCAGACGCGCACCTCCGCCGGTCTGTTCGACGTCTCCCATATGGGACAGGTGATTGTGAAGGCTAGGTCCGGCGACAATGCCGATGCCGCACGCGCGCTTGAGACGCTTGTGCCGGTCGATATTCTTGGCCTCAAGGAAGGCCGCCAGCGTTATGGCTTCTTCACCGACGACAGCGGCCACATCCTCGATGACCTGATGATCACCAATCGCGGCGACCATCTTTTCGTCGTCGTCAATGCGGCCTGCAAGGATGCGGATGTCGCCCATATGAAGGCGCATCTTTCCGACGCCTGCGATATCACCCTTCTTGACGATCGCGCGCTGATCGCGCTGCAGGGACCACGCGCCGAAGAGGTGCTGGCGGAACTATGGGCTGGCGTGTCCGAAATGAAATTCATGGACGTGCAGGAAGTGCCGCTGCATGACGTGCCCTGCATCGTTTCCCGTTCCGGCTATTCCGGTGAGGACGGTTTTGAAATCTCCGTACCCGCCGGCAAGGCGGAGGAAATCGCCAAAGCCCTGCTCGAACATCCCGATTGCGAAGCCATCGGGCTTGGCGCGCGCGACAGTCTGCGTCTCGAAGCCGGCCTTTGTCTTTATGGCAACGACATCGATACCACGACGTCACCCATCGAAGCCTCGCTTGAATGGGCAATCCAGAAGGCGCGCCGCACCGGTGGTGATCGCGAAGGCGGTTTTCCGGGGGCGGAGCGCATTCTCGGCGAACTCAAGGATGGCACCTCGCGCCGCCGCGTCGGTCTGAAGCCCGAGGGCAAGGCGCCGGTGCGTGGCCATTCGAAGCTTTTCGCGGATGCCGAAGGCAAGACGGAAATCGGCGAAGTGACCTCTGGCGGTTTTGGCCCTTCGGTCGAAGGCCCTGTCGCCATGGGGTATGTGCCCGTGTCCTACGCGGCTCCCGGCACGGCGATTTTTGCGGAAGTGCGCGGCAAATACCTGCCCGTTGCCGTCGCTGCCCTGCCCTTCATCAAGCCCACCTATAAACGATAATTCCATCCCATCTCCGGAGAGAACACGATGCTGAAATTTACCGCAGAACACGAATGGCTGAAGTTCGAAGGCGATATTGCCACCGTCGGCATTACCAGCCACGCCGCTGAACAGCTCGGCGATCTCGTCTTCGTCGAACTGCCGGAAGTGGGCGCAACCTTTGCCAAGGATGGCGATGCTGCAACCGTTGAATCCGTCAAGGCTGCCTCCGACGTCTATTGTCCGCTGGATGGCGAAGTGGTCGAAATCAACCAGGCGATCGTTGACGATCCCTCGCTGGTCAATTCCGATCCGCAGGGTGCCGGCTGGTTCTTCAAGCTGAAGCTTTCCAACGTGGCGGATGCCGATACGCTGCTTGACGAAGCAGCCTACAAGGAGCTGATCGCGTAATGACGACGCCCACCGAATTCCATTTCACCGACTATCAGCCCTATGATTTCGCCAACCGGCGTCACATCGGGCCATCGCCGTCGGAAATGGCAGAGATGCTGAAGGTCGTCGGCTATAAGAGCCTCGACGCGCTCATCGATGCCACCGTTCCCTCCTCCATCCGCCAGAAGGCGCCTCTCACCTGGGGTGCGGCGCTGACCGAACGCGAGGCGCTGGATCGTCTTCGCGAGACCGCGAACAAGAACCAGGTCCTGACCTCGCTGATCGGCCAGGGCTACTACGGCACCATCACGCCGCCGGTCATCCAGCGCAATATTCTGGAGAACCCGGCCTGGTACACGGCCTATACGCCCTACCAGCCGGAAATCAGCCAGGGCCGCCTTGAGGCGCTGCTGAACTACCAGACCATGGTCTGCGATCTCACCGGTCTTGATGTCGCCAATGCATCACTGCTCGATGAAGCGACTGCCGCTGCCGAAGCCATGGCCATGTGCCAGCGCGTCGCCAAGTCCAAGGCAACCGCCTTCTTCGTGGACGCCAATTGCCATCCGCAGACCATCGCGCTGATCGAGACCCGCGCGGCCCCGCTCGGCTGGAAGGTGATTATCGGCAACCCGTTCACCGATCTCGATCCGGTCGATGTGTTCGGCGCGATCTTCCAGTATCCCGGCACCCATGGCCATGTCAGCGATTTCTCCGGCCTGATTTCCCGTCTGCACCAGACAGGCGCGATTGCCGCCGTCGCCGCCGATCTTCTGGCGCTGACGCTTCTGAAATCTCCCGGCGAAATGGGCGCAGACATCGCCATCGGCACCTCGCAACGTTTCGGCGTTCCGGTCGGTTATGGTGGTCCGCACGCGGCTTACATGGCCGTTAAGGACGCGCATAAGCGCTCCATGCCCGGCCGTCTGGTCGGCGTTTCCGTCGATGCGCGCGGCAACCGCGCCTATCGCCTGTCGCTGCAGACCCGTGAACAGCACATCCGCCGCGAAAAGGCGACGTCGAACATCTGCACCGCGCAGGTGCTGCTTGCCGTCATGGCTTCGATGTACGGCGTCTTCCACGGCCCGCAGGGCATCAAGGCGATTGCCCAGCAGACCCACCAGAAGGCCGTGCTGATGGCCAAGGGTCTGGAGAAACTCGGCTATACTATCGAGCCGGAAACCTTCTTCGACACGATCACCGTCGAGGTCGGCCATATGCAGGGCGTCATCCTGCGCTCGGCCGTGGCGGAAGGCGTGAACCTGCGCAAGGTCGGCGCGACCAAAATCGGCATGAGCCTTGACGAGCGTACCCGCCCGGCAACGCTTGAGGCCGTCTGGCGTGCTTTTGGCGGCAATTTCTCGATCTCGGATTTCGAACCGGACTATCGTCTGCCGAAGGAACTGCTGCGCACCAGCCAGTACATGACGCATCCGATCTTCCACATGAACCGTGCCGAAAGCGAGATGACCCGTTACATCCGCCGTCTTTCGGACCGCGATCTGGCGCTTGACCGTTCGATGATCCCGCTCGGTTCCTGCACCATGAAACTGAACGCCACGGCGGAAATGCTGCCGATCACCTGGCCGGAATTTTCCGACATCCATCCCTTCGTGCCGGCCAATCAGGCGTTGGGTTACAAGGAGATGATCGATGATCTCTCGGAAAAGCTGTGCTCGGTCACCGGTTACGATGCCTTCTCCATGCAGCCGAATTCCGGTGCGCAGGGCGAGTATGCCGGGCTTTTGACCATCCGCAACTATCACCTTGCCAATGGCGGCACACATCGCGATGTCTGCCTCATCCCCACCTCGGCCCATGGCACAAACCCTGCCTCGGCACAGATGGTCGGCATGAAGGTAGTGCCGGTGAAGGTGCGGGATAACGGTGACATCGATATCGATGATTTCCGTGCAAAAGCAGAGCAGTATGCGGAAAACCTCTCGTGCTGCATGATCACCTATCCCTCCACTCACGGCGTGTTCGAGGAGACCGTTCGCGAGATCTGCGAGATCACCCACAAGCATGGTGGTCAGGTCTATCTCGACGGCGCCAATATGAACGCCATGGTCGGCCTTGCCCGTCCAGGCGATATCGGCTCCGACGTTTCGCACCTCAACCTGCACAAGACCTTCTGCATTCCGCATGGCGGCGGCGGTCCGGGCATGGGGCCGATCGGCGTCAAGGCGCATCTTGCTCCTTACTTGCCCGGCCATCCGGCGACGGACGGTCGTGAAGGCGCGGTGTCTGCAGCTCCTTTCGGTTCGCCGTCGATCCTGCCGATTTCCTGGAGCTACTGCCTGATGATGGGCGGCGAAGGGCTGACGCAGGCGACCAAGGTGGCGATCCTCAACGCCAACTACATCGCCGAACGACTGAAGGGCGCTTACGACGTGCTCTACAAGTCCGAGACCGGTCGCGTGGCGCATGAATGCATCATCGATACCCGCCCGCTCGCCGACAGCTGCGGCGTGACGGTGGACGATGTGGCGAAGCGCCTCGTCGATTGCGGTTTCCACGCGCCGACCATGAGCTGGCCGGTTGCCGGCACGCTGATGATCGAGCCGACGGAATCCGAGACCAAGGCGGAAATCGACCGTTTCTGCGATGCCATGCTGGCGATCCGCGAGGAAGCCCGCGACATCGAGGAAGGCCGTGCGGACAAGGTCAACAATCCGCTGAAGAACGCGCCGCACACGGTGGAAGACCTCGTCGGCGAATGGGACCGTCCCTATAGCCGCGAAAAGGGTTGCTTCCCGCCCGGCGCCTTCCGCATCGACAAATACTGGTCGCCGGTCAACCGCATCGACAATGTCTATGGTGACCGTAACCTCATCTGCACCTGCCCGCCGATGGAGGATTATGCCGAAGCGGCTGAGTAAACTTCGTTTCGTTCAAGACAAAAGCCCGGATTGCTCCGGGCTTTTTTTATGTCGGCACATAGATAATCATTCTTGAAATCAAATATTTATCATTTTTCCTGGCTCGCCTCGAAACTTCGAGGAAACGGCTTTCGTCTCTTTTATCGCTACGGATGACCGATAGCGGCCACCGGAAGAACTGCCTTTCGGGGTTTGGAAGTCACCAAGGAGGAATAACGATGTACAACGTTTCTGTTCGTGCCCTGACGCTGGCCGCAGCTCTTTCCATCGGCATGGTTTCCGCTTACGCGGCGAACCCCAAAGTTGGCGGCGCCGCAATGTTCGAGGACAAGAATATCGTTGAAAATGCGATGAACTCGAAAGACCACACAACGCTTGTCGCAGCGGTGAAGGCAGCCGGGCTTGTCGAAACACTGCAAGGAAAAGGTCCGTTCACTGTGTTTGCGCCGACCAACGAAGCTTTCGCTGCCCTCCCGAAGGGTGCGGTCGACGATCTTCTGAAGCCCGAGAACAAGGCGAAGCTGGTCAAGGTACTGACCTGCCACGTCGTTGCCGCCAATGCACTGTCACCGGCCATCGAAAAGATGATCAAGGACGACAAGGGTGAGCATGACGTGAAGACCGTGGGTGGCTGTGTGCTCAAGGCCAAGGAAAGCAAGGGCAAAATCACATTGACGGACGAGAATGGTACGGTTGCCCATGTAACCATCGCCGACGTCAAGCAATCCAATGGCGTCATTCATGTCATCGACAAGGTGTTGCTGCCGAAGATGTAGTCAGCGCTGCCTGACACAAGATGTCCGAATAAGGCATTCGGCTTGAACCTGCATCAAAGGCCCGGAAACATCCGGGCCTTCGTCATCAGGGCGCGACATCCCCACACCCCGAAATCGCGGGACGGATTGATCGCCAGCGGTTCCATGCTAAACGGGATCATGCAATTCCGCGGCGATGGAGTGTGAATGCGTCTGATCTGCCTGAACGGCTGGGGTGGAAAGCTCCATGACGAGCTTGTTCCCTATCTCTCCTTTTCCGATCCCGATATCCTGTGTCTGCAGGAAGTGGTCTATACGCCTGATGCCACGCAGGACTGGCTGTCCTATCGCGATCACGGCATCGACCTGCCGCAGAGGGCGAATTTCCTGCGGGATATCGCAGACGCCCTGCCCGATCACTTGGCGGTTTTCTGCCCGGCAGCGCAGGGTGATCTCTGGGACGGTGATATAAGATACCCGTCGCAATGGGGGCTGGCGACCTTCGTGCGTAAATCCATTCCCATTGTCGCGCAGGCGCAGGGTTTCGTTCACGGCACCTTTTCAGCCGATGGATATGGCGACCACCCGAGATCGCGGACCGCCCATGCCAGTCGTATTTTTGATTTCACAACCGGCCAGCCCGCCGTCATCGCCCACATGCACGGCCTGCGAGACCTAGAAGGCAAGCACGACAGCCCCACGCGTCTGGCCCAGGCGAAGCGGCTCGTGCAGCTGGTCAGAAATATCGCCGAGGCTGGTGACCGGATCATCGTCTGCGGCGATTTCAATGTTTTGCCCGACAGCGAGACTTTTGCCGTTCTGAGAGAACTTGACCTTACCGAGTTGGTCACGACGCGCGGCTTTACGGACACGCGGACTTCGCATTACATCAAGCAGAACCGTTATGCGGATTACATGCTGGTCAATCCGGCTGTGAAGATCGACCATTTCGACGTTGTGGCGCAGCCGGAGGTTTCGGATCATTGCCCGCTGCTGCTTGAATTCAGATAGACAAGCTGGCGCTACATCATCGCCGCTCGTCAGCGCACCAGCCGGATGTCGCTCGTCACCACCGTCTTGCCGGTTCTGCCGTCCTTATCGGTGGTGCGCAGCCGCAGTCCGTTGGCTCCAATCTTTTCGATGGTCATGGCGGCAACCCGGTCGCCGTTTATGTCGCGGTTCCAGCGGACCGTCAGGTTGATTGCGTTTCCTCGTCTTGTGCCGGAAAGGGCCGATGGTCGGCCAGACGGGCCAGTATAGGCCCCGCTGTAGCGTCCGCCCTTTTCTGAAAGATCAGCCGCGATAGCGCGCCTTACCACAAGAAGGCCGCGACACGTGCCAGACATGTTGAGCGACGATGCCCCCGCATTGGAATTCAGCGTACAACTTACATTGATCGGTGGAGTACCGATCCGCGTAATCACGGTCCCCTTACCCGCCCATGTACCTTTCAGCGATGAGAGGAATGCGCGTTCATCCGCATGTGCGGGCTGGCCGCCGAGCAATACAGCCGAAAATAGAAGTGCTAAAGCATGGGTTTTCATGGCGAGTAATCCGTTTTTCCACGGAGACTAACTCGACAGTACGGTCAAACGTTCCTTCAGCCTATTCTGCGGCGATCAAAAATGTCGAGAGTTTTATGTTTATCTCTCGCCGATGCAACCAAATGCAGACACAGCTGTTTCTCGCCAGCCTTGATCAATTTCCCATTACTCGCGCATGTTTTTCGGAGCGTATTTCATGACGACTATTGGCGTTTCGACTCCGCATGGCGGCGTTCCCTCCGGCGGTCTGCCGCGCAGCGGTGGCATCCCAGACCGCACGCTTTTTGCCCTTGCAGCGTTGAATTTTTTCCTCGCCGATGCCCGCGACGGTCTCGGTCCGTTTCTGGATGCATTTCTGGCGACAAAGGGCTGGTCTTCGCTCTCGCTGGGCATGATCGCCACGGTGGGTGGCCTTGTCGGTCTGCTTGCGACACCGCTCTGCGGTGCCCTTGTTGATGGCACAACATGGAAGAGGATGCTGATTGCCATCCCTGTCGTTCTCGTGACCATCGGCGCGCTGATCACGCTGATCTTTCCGGATGCCTGGATCGTCTGGACCGGGCAGATCATGACGGCGGTCGTCGGCGCCGTGATCGGCCCGGCACTTGCCGGCCTCACACTGGGTCTTGTCGGCGAGCGCCTGTTTTCCCATCAGATCTCGCGCAACGAATTCTGGAACCACGGCGGCAATTTCGCGTCGCTTTTTGCGACCTATGTGGTCGTCACCTTCTTCGGCATGAATGGGATTATTGGCCTGATGCTGCTGACTGCTGCAGGCGCTCTGGTCGCGACGGCGGCGATTGATCCTGACAGGATAGATCACAAGGCTGCGCGCGGTCTTGCCGAAGACAAGGGAGAGCCCGGGCCATCCGGAATAAGGGTTCTGCTGCACGAACGCGGGCTGATCTTTCTCGCCATCATTCTGCTCGTCTTCCATTTTGGCAACGCGCCCATGGGTCGATTGATCGCACAGGATTTCGCCATCGAACTGCAAACGCCCTTCCGTACCACAGCCATCATCACCGGCGTCGCGCAATTCGCGATGATTTTCGTCGCTGCGATGGCGCCGTGGCTGATACGCCGTTTCGGTCTTTCGACGGTGTTTATCATCGCGCTCGTCGCCCTGCCCATACGTGGCCTTCTCGCTTCGGCCTTTACGGATTTCTGGGTCGTTTTTCCGGTACAGTTTCTTGACGGCGTTGGCGCCGGCCTGCTCGGCATCGTCACACCTGTCGCAGTGGAAAGAATCTTGAAGGGGACCGGCCGGTTTAACGTCGGCCTTGCCAGCGTCATGATGATTCAAGGCATTGGCGCATCATTCAGCAATGTCGTTGCAGGCTGGCTGGTGACGAAGGGTGGTTATTCGCTGTCGCATCTCGTCGGCGGCGGCATCGCGGCGATCGCTATCGGACTTTTCGTTCTCTATCGCAATGAAATCGCGCCGAAACAGGCTGATGACAGCATTTCTCGATAGCTACACCGAAGGTGCAAATAAAAAGGAGGCCTTACGGCCTCCTGAAATCTCGTCGTCTTATGCGTTCAGCCGACGAAAGCGCGCTCGATCACAAATTCGGCGGGCTTGTTGTTGGCGCCTTCATTCAGGCCGGCCTTTTCAAGCAATTCCTTGGTGTCCTTCAGCATGGCCGAGGAACCGCAGATCATGCCGCGATCAATTTCCGGATCAAGCGCCGGAACGCCAAGATCGGCAAACAGCTTGCCGTTTTCGATCAGCGTGGTGATGCGGCCCTTGAAGGGGTAATCCTCGCGGGTCACCGTCGCATAATGCTTGAGCTTGTCGCCGACGATTTCGTTCAGGAATTCGTGGTTGCGGATTTCCTCAACCAGATCGAAGCCGTATTTCAGCTCTGCAACATCACGGCAGGTATGGGTGAGGATGACCTCTTCAAACTTCTCATAGGTCTCGGGGTCACGGATCAGGCTTGCAAAAGGCGCAATGCCGGTGCCGGTCGAGAACATGTAGAGCCGTTTACCGGGTGTCAGCGCATCCAGAACCAGCGTGCCTGTCGGCTTCTTGCGCATCAGAACCGTGTCACCGGGCTTGATCGCCTGAAGATGGGAGGTCAGCGGACCGTCGGGAACCTTGATCGAGAAGAATTCCAGTTCCTCATCCCAGGCGGGGCTGGCGATCGAATAAGCGCGGTAGATCGGCTTTTCTCCGACCATGAGGCCGATCATGGCGAACTCACCGGAGCGGAAACGGAAACCGGCCGGACGTGTCATGCGGAAACGGAACAGGTGATCCGTATAGTGCTCCACAGATAAAACCGTCTCGGCGTAAACACCATCAGGTATCTTGATCGCGAAATCTTCCGTCTTGGCTGGCGCGTTCATTTCAGGTTCCGTCCATTCTTATTCGATAAGCGACATTCTCCAACCGGGCAATTATACCATTTTTGCCGAGGTTTGAAGGCATGAGAATATCACAACTGCTATGTGCTCAGGAAATATGTATCAAAAAATCATATTTCCGCGCAACGCGTCACAGGGACGCACGCCGACGCCAGCTATAGGCCTCGCCGCCCGCCGCCGGCCGGGCCGTCGGCTGGTAATAAACCGGGATTTCCGGCAGGCGATTTTCGGACAGGCGGCGGATCGCCGTGCCGTTCGTCACTGCAAAACTGGTGAAGCCGGTGCGCAGCATCGGCGGCACCTGGTCGATCAGCACGTCGCCGACCGCCCTCACCTCGCCACTAAAACCGAGGCGGTTGCGCAGCAGCGAAGCGTGGCTGAAACCACGGCCATCGTTGAAGGCCGGAAAACTCACGGCCACGAGGTCGATACGGTCAAGATAGGGCTCAAGGCGGGTGACATCGTCAGCCGGCGCAATCAGCACGCCCAGGCCTACATCGTTGCTTTCCGCCGCACGGATGAGGAAATCGGCGAGCGGCAGCAGCGGCTTTTGCGCGGCTGTCGCTTTCACCTCTTCCGTTTCGATCACCCAGGGATCGTTTTCCACGAAGCCGTCGCGGTTCCAGATTTTCGTCATGACGCTCTCCTCAGGCGGCTTCGGCGGCGGAACCGTAGAGCGCATCCTTGAAAGGCTGCGGTCCGACACGGCGATAGGCATCGAGGAAGATTTCCTCTTTCGACAGGCGAAGCCGCAGATAGGTATCGACGATGGTTTCAATGGCGTCGGTTACCCTGTCCGGCTCGAAACCACGGCCGATGATCTCACCAATCGAGGTGTTTTCGTCACCCGATCCACCGAGCGTGATCTGGTAGAGCTCGGCTCCCTTTTTCTCCACGCCCAGCAGGCCGATATGGCCGACATGGTGATGGCCGCAGGCATTGATGCAGCCGGAAATCTTGATCTTCAGCTCACCGATTTCCGCCTGACGCTCCGGAGCACCGAAACGGGTGGAAATTTCCTGCGCCACCGGAATGGAGCGCGCATTGGCAAGCGCGCAGTAGTCCAGCCCGGGACAGGCAATGATATCGGTGATGAGCCCTGCATTGGCGGTCGCAAGGCCAGCACCCACCAGTGCACGATAGACCGGTTCCAGATCGGCCAGCGCCACATGCGGCAGGATGATGTTCTGCTCGTGGCTGATGCGGATTTCGTCGAAAGCGTATTCCTGGGCGATATCAGCGACAAGTTCCATCTGCTCGTCGGTCGCATCGCCCGGAATGCCGCCAATCGGTTTCAGCGAAATCGTCACCATGCCGTAATCGGGGTGCTTGTGCGGCTGGACGTTCTGGTCAACGAAACGGGCAAAACCCTCATCCGCCTTCTTCCAGCGCGCCAGGCTTTCCCAGCCTTCGGGGCGGTTCTTCAGTTCCGGCGGCGCGAAATAAGCGGAAATCGCCGCGATATCGGCATCCGGCAGCTTCAATTCGGTGTTTTTCAGCTCGGCGAACTCGACCTCGACCTGGCGGGCCAGTTCTTCCGCGCCGGTTTCATGCACGAGGATCTTGATGCGCGCCTTGTATTTATTGTCGCGGCGGCCGTGCAGGTTGTAAACGCGCATGATTGCCGTGGTGTAGGACAACAGGTCCTCTTCCGGCAGGAAATCGCGGATTTTCTTGGCGATCATCGGCGTGCGGCCCTGCCCGCCACCGACATAAACGGCAAAACCGATCTCGCCCTTGTCGTTCTTTTTCAGATGCAGGCCGATATCATGGACCTGAATGGCGGCGCGATCGCGCTCAGCACCCGTTACCGCGATCTTGAACTTGCGCGGCAGGAACGAGAATTCCGGATGCACGGAAGACCATTGGCGCAGAATTTCCGCATAGGGGCGCGGATCGGCGACCTCATCGGCGGCCGCGCCGGCGAAATGATCGGCGGTGACATTGCGAATGCAGTTGCCCGACGTCTGCAGCGCGTGCATTTCCACGCTTGCCAGTTCAGACAGGATATCCGGCGTATCGGAAAGCTTCGGCCAATTATACTGGATGTTCTGGCGGGTGGTGAAGTGGCCGTAACCCCGGTCGTATTTGCGGGCGATATGGGCCAGCATCCGCATCTGTTGCGAATTCAGCGTACCGTAGGGAATGGCGACGCGCAGCATATAGGCATGCAGCTGGAGATAAACGCCGTTCATCAGGCGCAGCGGCTTGAATGCGTCCTCGGCCAGCTCGCCGGACAGCCGGCGCTCGACCTGATCGCGAAACTGCGCCACGCGGCCTTCAACAAATGCGTGATCGAACTCGTCGTAACGGTACATATTCTTCCTCAGACTGCGATAAATGCTGCATCGGCCGGCTTGAAGCCGGTGGCATAGTGCACGGTGGGGCCGGCAGCGCGGATACGCTCGCGAAGCCGGGTCGGCCAGAGCTTGCCATTCTCCTCCACCACATCAACGATGGCCACATCGACCACCTTGTTGGCGGAAAAATCACGCTTGCCGATTTCCTCGAACGAAGCGACTGCCTCCGCATGGCGGGCAACGATGGCACCCTGCAGGTTCTCCGTCCAGTCACCATTGGCGTCGAGCCAGACGGCGATACCATCGCCCAGACGATTGGCGGTCAAAACCTTGTCAACCATTTACGTACTCCCGTTTGAAATCCGCCGGCTGCACTGACAGTGCAAGCGCCTCGGACCTGTCGAAATTGGCGCCCGCCACCGCATCACCGATGATGACCATGACCGGGCCGGTCAGTTCATCGCGATGTTCGAGGTCGGGCAGATCGTTCAATGTGCCATGCAGCAGGCGACGATCCGCGCGGCTGGCGTTTTCAATGACGGCGACGGTGGTTTCCACACCCAGGCCCGCTTCGATCAGCCGCGTCGCCACCGAGGCGGCAACGCTGCGGCCCATGTAAACGGCGATTGTTGCGCCGGAAACGGCAAGACGGGCCCAATCGGGCAGGACATCGCCGGTCAGATCGTGGCCGGTGGTGAAGATCAGCGACGAAGCCACGCCGCGCAGCGTCAGCGGCAATTCGAAATCCGCAGCGGCGGCGAAGGCGGAGGTGATGCCAGGCACGATCTCGTAACCGATACCGGCATTGCGCAGTGCCGCCATTTCCTCGCCTGCCCGGCCATAGACCAGCGGATCGCCGGATTTGAGGCGCACGACGCGTTTGCCATCCCGGCCAAGACGCACCAGCAGACGGTTGATCTCTTCCTGCGACTTACTGTGGCAGCCCTTGCGCTTGCCGACAGACAGCCTTTCGGCATCGCGGCGGCCCATATCGACAATCGCCTGCGGCACCAGCGCGTCGTAAACGATCACATCGGCTTCCATCAGCACGCGCTGTGCACGCAGCGTCAACAGATCTTCCGCACCGGGACCGGCGCCAACAAGCCAGACGCGACCTTCGCTGCGTTCCGGCGATTGCAGCAGGCGATCTGCGGCGTGACGGGCGGAAGAGGTGTCCCCGAGAGCGACAGCATCCGCAACCGCCCCCGAAAAGAACCGCCGCCAGAAATTGCGCCGCAACGCGCCCCTGGGCACATTCTCCTCGGCGGCATCACGATACTGCACCGCAAGACGTGCGAGTTTCCCCAGCGACGGCGACAGCATCTGGTCGATGCGGGCGCGGATCATCTGGGCAAGCACCGGCCCTGCCCCTTCCGTGCCAATGGCGATGGCGACGGGTGCGCGGGCGACAATCGCCGGGGTGAAGAAATCGCAAAATTCCGGCTGATCCACCGCATTTGCGGGGATTTTCTTCGCACGCGCGGCGGATACGATTTCGCGGTCGAGCGCCTCGTCTCCAGTGGCGGCAAAAACCAGCGTCGCGCCTTCGATCAGCTCAACGGCGAACGCCAAAGCCCGATGATCGATGCCATTTTCGCTGATATAGCGGGCAAAATCCGCCTCCGGCTGATCGGCATAAGCAACGATATGCGCATTGGTGTTGGCGAGGAGCCTTACCTTGGCGAAAGCCTCGTCGCCATTTCCGAAGACGGCGACCTGCCGCCCCTCAACCCGGAAGAAAGCGGGGAAGGTCGAAAGGCGATCGCCAGCTGCGGAAAAATCATGTTCGTTGTGCATTGGACATATATCCCGCATTGCGGCGCAAGATTGAAGAAACAGAAATTCAAGCCTTTCCAGCGCTTGGATTTTTATTTCTCGAACACCCCTGTTTTTGAGGAAAACAAACCGGCACCCCCGTTTTGCACCGGTCAGGGCGCCCTCAAACCCATGAGAATCCCTTGACAAACCGGGTCCTCGCGCCGAACAAGGGAGGATCATTTTCTGTCGTTTTCTCCACGCGAATACCGCTTTCTTTAAAGCGGCACGAAGGATCAGACCCTTGACCAGCCACAGCCTCGCTTCCCGCCTTCTCGACGTCATCGAGCATGATATCCTGCCCTTGACGGCCCGCGGTGTGAGCTTGGGCAACAAGGTTTTCGGTGCGGCGATCCTGCGCAAATCCGACCTGTCGCTGGTGGTTGCCGAAACGAACAACGAACTCGAAAATCCCCTCTGGCACGGCGAAGTGCATACACTGAAGCGGTTTTACGAGCTGGGTGAAAAGCCGAATACCAAGGATCTGATTTTCCTTTCCACCCATGAACCCTGCACCATGTGCATGTCGGCCATCACCTGGGCCGGATTCGACAATTTCTATTCCTTCTTCAGCCATGAGGATTCACGCGATGCTTTTGCAATCCCGCATGATCTGAAAATCCTGAAGGAGGTATTCGGGCTGGAGCCGGGCGGTTATCGCCGCAACAACGCGTTCTGGAATTCTTTCTTCATCGCCGATCTGGTCGAGGGCGAGGACGATCCGCTGAAAACCACCCTGAAGGCGCAGACGGCCCGTATCAAGGCAACTTACGATGATCTCTCCACCAGCTATCAATCATCGAAGAGCGACAATGATATTCCGCTGAACTAGGGCATTTTCGTTGAGGGTGCAGTGCGGATTTCCGTGCGGAAAATGCGTAAAAACAAAGGTTTGATACATATGGAAGCCTCGAAGGATATTTCCCGCCTGATCGAGATCATGGAGGCGCTCCGCCAGCCGGAAACCGGTTGCCCGTGGGATATCGTTCAGACCTTCGAGACGATCAAGCCTTACACCATCGAAGAGGCCTATGAAGTTGCCGATGCCATCGAGCGCAAGGATACGGACGATCTGTGCGACGAGCTGGGCGATCTTCTCCTGCAGGTGGTTTTCCATGCCCGCATCGCAGAGGAAATGGGCGAATTCGCTTTCGGTGACGTGGTGCACGCCGTCACTTCAAAGATGATCCGTCGCCACCCGCATGTTTTCGCCGTCTCCGGTGCCGACACACCGGAAACGGTCAAGCTGCAATGGGACCAGATCAAGGCTGAAGAAAAACGTGAGCGTGCGGAGCGCCGTGCGCGCCGGGGTATTACCGAGGATTTCAAGGCCGGCTTTCTGGGCGGCGTACAGCGCAGCCAGCCGGCGCTGACCGAGGCTTTGAAGCTTCAGGAACAGGCGGCGCGCGTTGGTTTCGACTGGTCGGACCCGGCGCCCATCCTCGACAAGATCGAAGAGGAAATCGCCGAGCTGCGCGAGGCGCTGGCGGAAGGCAGGCCGGAGAAGGTCTCGGACGAACTTGGCGACCTGATCTTCGCGCTGGTCAATATCAGCCGTCACGTCAAGACTGATCCGGAAAATGCGCTGCGCGGCACCAACACGAAATTCCGCAGACGTTTCAATCACATCGAAACATCGCTCAACGATAATGGCGAGACGCTTCAGGCGGCGAGCCTCGAGAGGATGGAAGACCTCTGGCAGGCGGCAAAACGCATCGAGCGGTCGCTTGATGTGGTTCCGTCCTGATTACGACGAACCTCGCCAAACACTCTACCGTCATCCTCGGGCCTGTCCCGAGGATCTGCCAACGTCTTGATTTCATTCGACGTGTTTAGATCCTTGAGACAAGCCCAAGGGTAACGTCGAATGTGAGGGAATGCCGGCTTTCTTACAGACCGTTCAGCGCTCCCAGTCCTCGCGCTCGCGAATGGTTGCTTTTCCAAGCTTCCGCTCCAGTTCCACAGCCTGCGCTTCCGACAGGCGCACATCCAGCGCGACCGATCCGTCCTCATGGTCTTCACGGTTATCGACGATGGAGTTGCTGTAGACCCAGGAAATCAGCGGCAATTGCTCGACAGACAAGACAACAGTCGTTTCCGTCAGTACACCGGACAGGCGCTTTGAAATCTCTTCCATCAGGGCATCGACGCCCTCACCCGTGATCGCCGAAACGGCACGGATATCAGAGCGGCCTTCGGCGCGCTGCATGATGGCGTCATGCGCTTCCGGCTCCAGACGATCGACCTTGTTCCAGACCTCGATAATGCGCTTTTCGGCTTCTTTCTCGTCGATGCCGAGATCGCTGAGAATGCGCAGCACATCCGCAGACTGGGCGGCATTGTCCGGATCGGACATATCACGCACATGCAGAACGAGATCGGCTTCAAGCACTTCTTCCAGCGTCGCACGGAAAGCCGCGACGAGATGGGTCGGCAGGTCGGAAATGAAACCGACGGTATCGGACAGGATAACCGTGCGGCCATGCGGCAGTTTCATGCGCCGCAATGTCGGGTCGAGCGTGGCGAACAGCATGTCCTCTGCCAGAACACCTGCCCCGGTGATGCGGTTGAACAGCGTGGATTTGCCGGCATTGGTATAACCGACCAGCGCAACGATCGGATGCGGCACCTTGCGGCGCTTGGCGCGGTGAAGCTGGCGGGTACGCACCACCTGCTCCAACTCCTTCTCAAGCTTGACGATGCGATCCTGCAGCAGGCGTCTGTCGGCCTCGATCTGGGTTTCACCCGGACCGCCCATGAAGCCCGCACCGCCGCGCTGGCGCTCAAGGTGGGTCCAGCTTCTGACGAGGCGACCCTTCTGGTAATTCAGATGCGCAAGGTCAACCTGCAGCGTGCCTTCCTTGGTGGAAGCGCGACGGCCGAAGATTTCGAGGATCAGGCCTGTCCGGTCGATGACCTTGGCATTCCATTGCTTTTCGAGATTGCGCTGCTGCACCGGGGTCAGCGGATGATCGACAATCACCAGGCCGGAATTGGTTTCATCCAGCAGATGACCGATTTCCTCGATCTTGCCGGTTCCGAACAGGGTGGCGGGGCGCGGCTGATTGACGGAAACGATGAGACCCTGTGTTACCTCGAGCTCGATGGCAAGCGCCAGACCCTTTGCTTCCTCAAGCTTGGCTTCGACTGAGCGGCCGGGAGCAACTGGTGCCGCCGCATCGCGATTTTCACGCTGTTGCTTGAGGACCGGCACGAGGACCACGGCGCGCATGTCGTCGCGGCGCTTCTCCTGCTCCGGAATGATCGATTCGTTCGAGGTGTCGCGCGTCGAAATGGGCTCAGCCTTATCCAGAAAGAACATTGCGGCCGACCGCATCCGCGCGGACGGCCATGGAGATTAACCTGACGAGACCGGAAATGTTCCGATCCGGGTCAGTCTATATCGAAGATACCGTCAGAGGGAGCCTGATCAGGCTGCGCCTTCTTCGCTTTCGAACATCTGCATCGGCTGGCCGGGCATGATGGTCGAGATCGCATGCTTGTAGACCAGCTGCGAATGACCGTCACGGCGCAGAAGCACGCAGAAATTGTCGAAGGAGGTGACAACGCCCGTCAGCTTGACGCCGTTGATCAGAAAAATCGTGAGCGAAATCTTTTGCTTACGAACGGTATTGAGGAAAAGATCCTGAAGATTTTGAGAACGTTCCGCCATGGCGCCGCTTCTTTCTTTATTGCCGGCAGGGACACCGGAAAATAATCAATCAATAATAAACCGGCCGAGTCTAGTCCCCCGCTTGGCCAGCCTGCAACTCTGGTATCAAATCATGTCCCATTCCGCAACGGCGAAAACGGCCTGACGAGTACGAGTATTGACCCGCTTTTTCGATTCGAAACAGTCAGAAATATTGTATCGAAACCCGGAAAAGCTGCTCCACGTCGCGCACCGCATCCGCCGAGGCAAACAGCACGACGCGGTCCTTCGCCTTGATCTTCGTGCTGCCATCCGGGCGGATCACCACACCGTCGCGATAGATCGCGCCGATGCGTACGCCGTCCGGCATGTCGATATCACGGAAGGACTGGCCCACCAGCGGCGAGGTTTCCAGCGCTTCAGCCTCAATCACCTCCGCCGACCCGCGCTGCACGGCATAGACCGAGCGGATGCGGCCTTTGCGCACATGCTGGAGAACGCGGGAGATGGTGACGGCGCGAGGGTTGATATAGGCATCGAGACCAAGCGAACCCGCCACATCGTGAAAGGACGAACTGTTCAGCAGCGCAAGATTGGACTTGCAACCCAGCTGCTTTGCCATCACGGCAGCCAGAATATTCGTCTGGTCGTTATTGGTCAGCGTTACGATCAGATCCGCATCCTGAATATCGGCCTGCATCAGAATTTTCTGATCAAGCGCCGAACCATGCATGACGATGGTGTTGCTGAGCTGCTCCGATGCGGCAACAGCCCTGTCGCGATCCGCCTCGACGATCTTCACCCGGGTTTTCGGCTGCATCTCCTCGATCTTGCGGGCAACGAAGTGGCCGATATTGCCGGCGCCGGCAATCACGATACGCTGCGCTTCCTGCTCCTCATGGCCAAACAGGCTTAAGGTACGGCGGGCGTGCTGGCGCTGACAGATGACATAGGCAAGGTCGCCGACCCTCAACTGTTCGGAGGAATGCGCCACCTTGAGGATGCCGTTACGGAAAACACCGACAACCGTGGCGATGAGGTCCGGAAAAAGGTTGGAAAGCTGGTGTAGCGGCGTATTGATGACCGGGCAGTCCTCCATACATTCAATCGCCAGCATGTATATCGTGTCATCCGCGAACCGTACGACGTCGGTGGCGCCTGGAAAGGCGATGCGGCGCAACACCATCTTGCCGACTTCCACTTCCGGGGAAATCGTCACGTCGATCGACATGTTCTCGCGGCTGAAGAGATCGGCATATTCCGGCTTCAGATAACTCTGGTCGCGGATGCGGGCGATCTTGGTCGGCACACTGAACAAGGCATGCGCCACCTCGCAGGCAACGATGTTGATCTCGTCATGCAGTGTGACGGCGATGATCATGTCCGCCTGGTCGGCGCCCGCTTTCGCCAGCATGTCCGGATGCGCGCCATGGCCGACATAACCACGCACATCGAGCGTCTCGGTGATGGCGGAGATGAGCGGCGCGGCGGTATCGATCACCGATACCTCGTTATCCTCGCGCGACAATTGTTCGGCTATGCCGTAACCCACCTGCCCTGCGCCGCAAATGATGACTCTCATGCTGTCTCTCTGACGGAATATCGGTTACGGCAATGCGCCTTCTGTCCTTATACGCCGAGAGATTTCAGTTTGCGATGCAGTGCCGATCTTTCCATGCCAACAAATTCTGCCGTGCGCGAAATATTGCCGCCGAAACGGTTGATCTGGGCTACCAGATAATCCCGTTCAAACATTTCACGGGCTTCACGCAGCGGCAGGGTCATGATGTGCTGGTCTCCCTGCGCCGAAATCTTCGGCAACATGTCGCCGATATCTGATGGCAGCATGTCGGCCGAGATCGGTGCTTCGCCGCCTTCGGGACGCGCGAGAATCATCAGTCGCTCGATATTGTTGCGCAGCTGGCGAATATTGCCCGGCCAGTCGTGCGTCTGCAGAACGGCCATGGCGTCGTCGCCGATCTTGCGCGGACGAATGCCGGCCTGCTCGGAAATCTGCCGCATGAACATGTCGACGAGGAACGGAATATCCTCGCGCCGTTCGGACAGAGCCGGCACCTTCACGGGCACGACGGCAAGGCGATGGTAGAGATCCTCGCGGAACTGACCTTCGGCGATCAGGCTTTCGAGATGATGGGCGGTCGAGGAAATGATGCGCACATCCACCTTCACCCGCTTGCCGCCGCCGACGCGCTCGAACTGCTGGTCAACCAGCACACGCAGGATCTTGTTCTGGGTTTCGCGCGGCATTTCACCGACTTCGTCGAGATAAAGAACACCGCGATGGGCCTCTTCCAGCGCGCCGACCTTGCGCGGCTGACCCGGCAGCCCTTCGGTGCCGAAGAGCGCGATTTCCATGCGATCGGGCGTGATCGTCGCGGCATTCAAAGCCACGAAAGGCCCGGTGGCGCGTGAGGACTTCTTGTGCACCATGCGCGCCACCAGTTCCTTGCCGGAACCGGAAGGGCCAAGGATCATGATGCGGCTGTTGGTGGGAGCAACCCGGTCGATGGTCTGGCGCAGCTGCGAAACCGCAAGGGAGGCACCGACGAGTTCAACCGCGTCACCCGTGCGCTTCTTGAGTTCCTGTACCTCGCGCTTCAGCTTGGAATTCTCCAGCGCCCGCTCGGCGATCAGGATAAGACGGTCGGCCTTGAACGGTTTTTCGATGAAATCGAAAGCACCGCGCTTGATGGCATTGACGGCGGTTTCGATATTGCCGTGACCGGAAATCATGACGACAGGAATTTCGGGATGGCGGCTCTTGATCTCGTCGAGCAGCGCCAGACCGTCGAGCTTAGAACCCTGCATCCAGATATCGAGAAAGATCAGGCGCGGCACGCGCTCCGAAATCGCGGCCAGCGCACTGTCGCTGTCGAAGGCCATGCGGGTTTCGTGGCCCTCGTCGGACAAAATGCCCGCCACGATTTCGCGAATATCCGCCTCGTCATCCACGACCAGAATATCAGACGCCATATGCTGCTTCCTTGTTATTTTCGCCGCCCACCGCCTCGATATAGGGCAGCAGCACTCTGATCATGGCGCCGTGGCCGTGATCGAACTCCGGCGGGGCATCGTGGAGTTCCAGATACCCGCCATGCTCTTCGATGATCTTCTTGACGATGGCGAGGCCGAGACCGGTGCCCTTGTCGCGCATCGTCATATAGGGTTCGAGAATGCGATGACGGTTCTCGACGGGAAGGCCGCGGCCATTGTCGATGATGTCAGCCACGAAACGGGAATTGACCTCGTCGAAAGAGGCGCGCACGAGGATTTTCCCCGGCCGCTTTTCGCCTTCCACGGCCTCGATGGCTTCCGTCGCATTCTTGATGAGATTGCCGAACGCCTGTCCCAGCATGCGGGCATCAAACATGCCCTCCAGCGCGACATCGCCCAGTTCGGTAGAGAATTTCGTGTCGGCGGCGCTGATTTCCCGCAGGAACGCCGCGTCCTTCAGGATCGAACGCAGGTCCGACTTCTCCTTCGTCGGCTTCGGCATGCGCGCGAAAGCCGAGAATTCGTCCACCATCCGGCCGATATCACCGACCTGCCGGACGATGGTGTCCGTACACTGGTCAAAAACGGCGCGGTCGCTTTCGTCGATCTGCTTGCCGAAACGGCGCTTGATGCGCTCGGCGGAAAGCTGGATCGGCGTCAGCGGGTTCTTGATTTCATGGGCGATCCGGCGCGCCACATCCGACCATGCGGTGGAGCGCTGGGCGATGACGAGATCGGTGATGTCGTCGAGAGTAATGACGTAGCTGTCGCGGCTGTCGCGGGCATCCTCGCGGGTCACCTGCACATTGAGCGTCCGCTCCTTGCCACGTCGCATGATGTTGATCTGCTTGCGGAAGTTGCCGCGCGACCAGGTGTTGGCCTCGGTCACCACCTGTTCGATCTCAGGCGCGATCTCCGATAATTGCGCGCCGATGAGCTGCTCGGAGGTCTGCGCCAGGAATTCTTCGCCCGACGGATTAACGATGGTGATCTTGCGGTTCTCGTCAACACCGATAACGGCGGCGGTAACGCCCGACAATACGGCCTCGATGAAGCGGCGGCGATCGTCAATATCGTCCTTGGCCTCGATGATCTGCTCCTGCTGGCTGCGCAGTTCCGAGACCATCTTGTTGAAGGTGCGCGACAGGCGCCCGACGTCGCCATCGACGGCGCGAACGGGCACAAGCACATGCATGTTGCCGGTGGCGACACTGTCTGCGGCACTGATGAGCAGGCGGATCGGTCGCACGATACGGTCGGCCACCGCAATAGCGGTCCAGATGGCGGCCAGAAGCACGATCAAGGCAAAACCGAGATAGAGGATGGCAAAGGCGATCTGCAACGGCGCACGGCCGGCCTCCATTGCCTTGTATTCGGCGCGGTTCTCCTCCATCAGCCGCATCGCGCCCATCACCTTGGGATCGACGGCGCGAACGGTGTAGAGGAAAGTGCCTTCGATGCCTTCAAGCTTGATGATGGCGCCGACAAGGTTGGTAATGCCGGGCGGGATCAGGGTCGGTTGACCGGCGGCGGCCTTTTCCAGCGCATCGTGCGGAATGGCGGGAAGCGGTTTTTCCGTCTTGATGTTGGCCTGGGCGACGGCGTCGCCATCCTCCTGCACCAGAAACGCGCCAAGCAGGCCGCGGCCCTTGGCCTGACGGGTCATCAGATCGACGAAGCCCGTGCGGTCGAGATAAAAAAGCGCGCGGTTGCGATCGAGGTCGGTGGCCATCGACAGGGTCTGCCCCTGAAGGTAGCCGGCATTTTCCATCATATAGGCCTGAGCGATATTGCTGGAGGAATCGACGATCGACTGGGTTCTAAGCGAAAACCAGCGGTCGAGACCGACATTCAGTGTCAGACTGGCGAAGATGGCGACAAGCACGGCCGGCGTGATTGCCACTATGGAGAAAAGCACGACGATGCGCACATGCAGACGGGCCGCCGCCCTGCCCTTTTTGCGCGCTTTCAGCAGGCGGTTGATTTCGCGGCCGATCAAAAAGATCAGGCCGATCACGAAGATCGAATTGATGACGACGGAGGCAATGACGACATTGGATGTCGGTGCAATCGGCGTGACGCCGAGAAGCACGAAGAGTGTGATGATGGCGCAAACGAGGGCGACGCCAGCGAGCACCAGCCCCGGCAGAGCGAAAGACATCCTGCGATCGGCAACCACCATGCCCGCTGCCTCATCGGCAACGGCGTGTTCAGCGGCGGGTTTCCGCATGCACTACTCCCAATCGCTGGCCAGCCAGCACCACATTCCTGAAGTCAGGCGAGAAACGCTTGAGACCAGCGAATCTCTCTCCCTCCTAGTGTTTTCCAAGCAACACAATGTGGCGAAAATGCAACGACAAGTGCGGCCTTGTCAACATTCTCAGGTCGGGCGGGAGCTGCGATAGACCGAAACGCCAAGCTCACGGATCTTTTTGCGCAGCGTATTGCGGTTGAGGCCGAGGAGATCGGCGGCCTTGATCTGGTTGCCACGCGTTGCCGTCAGGGCAGCGAGAATCAGCGGATATTCGAGTTCGCGCAGCACGCGATCGTAAAGGCCGGGCGGCGGCAGGCCGTCGCCGAAGCTCGCAAAATAATCCCGCATATTCTCCTCGACCGCCTGCGAAATGCTCAGCGTGCCGGTGCGGACCGCCATCTTGTCGAGCGGGCTGTCAGGAACATCCGACTGCAATTCCTGCTCGATGATCTCGCGAGTGATGACTTCCTGCGGATAAAGCGCCATCAGCCGGCGGATAAGGTTTTCCAGCTCGCGCACGTTGCCCGGCCAGGCATAGGCCTTCATGACCTCAAGGGCTTCGCTCTCAAAACGCTTGCCTTCCAGGCCTTCCTTCTCGCCTGTCTGGATGAAATGACGCACCAGATCGGGAATATCCTCGGCGCGGTCACGCAGCGGCGGCAGGCGCAGCGGCACGACATTCAGGCGATAATAAAGGTCTTCGCGGAAGAGGCCCTGATTGATCGATTGCTTCAGGTCCTTGTTGGTGGCGGCAACGATGCGGACATCGGTGCGGATCGGTGTGCGACCACCCACCGTGGTATATTCGCCCTGTTGCAACACACGCAGCAGGCGCGTCTGTGCGTCCATCGGCATATCGCCTATTTCATCGAGGAACAGCGTGCCGCCCTCGGCCTGTTCGAAACGGCCGGTGGAGCGGTTTTGCGCGCCGGTGAAGGCGCCCTTCTCATGGCCGAACAGTTCCGATTCGATGAGATCACGCGGGATCGCTGCCATGTTGATGGCGACGAAGGGACCATTGCGGCGCTTGCCGTAATCATGCAGCGCCCGCGCCACCAGTTCCTTACCGGTACCGGACTCACCCGTGATCATCAGCGTCAGGTCAGTCTGCATCAGGCGGGCGAGAACACGGTAGATTTCCTGCATCGCTGCCGAGCGGCCAACCAGCGGCATGCCGTCCTGCATGTCGTCATCCAGCTTGGCCGGCTTGCGCTTGGGCTCAGAAAGCGCGCGGCCGATGATGGCGATCAGCTCCGTCAGATCGAATGGCTTGGGCAGATAATCATAAGCGCCCTTTTCCGAGGCCTTGATGGCGGTCATGAAAGTGTTCTGGGCGCTCATGACCAGAACCGGCAGGTCCGGCCGGGCCTTCTTGATGCGCGGCAGAAGATCAAAGGCGTTTTCGTCCGGCATCACGACATCGGTCACGACAAGATCGCCCTCACCTGCCGAAACCCAGCGCCAGAGCGTTGCGGCATTGGAAGTGATGCGCACATCGTAACCGGCGCGGCTGAGCGCCTGGTTCAGAACCGTACGGATCGCGGCATCATCATCGGCGACGAGGATCGTAGCTGTCATGGGTCATTTCCTGTCGTGTTCGGCAAAGAGCTGTCGTCGAGCGCCATTTCCGGCGAGACGGGCAACAATACGCGGAAAGTCGTGCGGTGGTTCTGGCTGTCACATTCAACGATGCCGCCATGCGCGCCGATCAGCTTCGCAACAAGTGCCAGCCCAAGGCCCGAACCATTCGTCTTGGTGGTAATGAAAGGATCGAAAAGATGCGGCAAAAGATCGGCCGGGACGCCCGGACCATTATCATGCACGCAGAATTCGAGCGGCAGCGAGATGCGCTCACGGCTGCCGGCGACTGAAAGGCGCATGCCGGGACGGTAAGCGGTGGTCAGCAGTATCTCGCCATCCGGCTGGTTGCCCACGGCTTCCGCCGCATTCTTCACCAGATTGAGAAACACCTGCACAAGCTGGTCGCGATTGGCATAGACAGGCGGCAGCGAAGGGTCATAATTTTCGGAAATCTTGATGTTGCGGGCAAAGCCGGCCTTGGCGATGGCCTTCACATGATCGAGCACTGAATGGATGTTGACCGGCACGCGGTCCACCGGCCGCTCATCGGAAAATACCTCCATGCGATCGACCAGCGAGACGATGCGGTCGGTCTCGTCGCAGATCAGCCGCGTCAGCGCCCGGTCCTCGTCGGCAACCGATGTTTCCAGCAGCTGGGCGGCGCCACGAATACCGGAAAGCGGATTCTTGATCTCATGCGCCAGCATCGAGGCGAGCCCGGTGACGGAACGAGCCGCGGCGCGATGGGTCAATTGCCGATCGATCTTGTCGGCCATCGACCGTTCCTGAAAGACGACGACGACCGATCCGGGCTCGCTGACGACAGGCGCGACGTAAAGGTCGACCAACTTGTCCTGTCCGAGGCGCGGAGAACTCAGGTCAACGCGATATTCATTGACCGGCGCGCGGCGCTCCCGCACCTGATCGATCAGCGCCAGAAGCGGGCTGCCAAAGGGAATGAAAGTGGAGACGCGGTAGCGGGCAAGATGGGAGGCGCTCGCCCCGAAAAAGGCTTCGGCTTCCCAATTGGCGAATGCGATAAAACCTTCGGCATCCACCAGAATGACGGGGTTCTGCACCGCGTTCAGAACCGCCATGGCGAGCGGGTTTGCATCTGCCGGGCTGTGTTTGTCAGCGCTCATGCGGCCTTCCTTGCGGCTTCTTCGCCCGCATTTTCGCAAAGGGCGGAGCGCAGCAGATCTGCCACTTCCCCCGTGTCACGCGATGTCATGATTTTAGCCTTGTCGGGCGCGGTAAACTCAGGTGCAAAACGGTCGAGATACCAGCCCAGATGTTTGCGGGCATGCCGCAGGCCGGCTTCCCTTCCGTAAAATTCCAGCATCATCTCGTAATGCTCGACGGCGATATCAGCGATTTCGGCGCGTTGCGGCGCGGCGTGTCCCGCCAGCACGGCCGGCAACCATGGCTGCCCCTGCGCACCGCGACCGACCATGACGGCATCCGCACCGGAACGACGGAGAATTTCCCGCGCATCATCAGCGGTCTCGACATCGCCATTGGCGATCAGCGGCACGGAAATCACCTCGCGCACGGCGTGGATGGCGTCCCAGTCCGCAAGTCCCTCATAAAACTGCATGCGGGTACGACCGTGAATGGTGATGAGCTGAACCCCTGCGGCTTCGGCGCGGCGGGCAATCTCGGGCGCATTGATGGTGTTTTCGTCCCAGCCGAGCCGCATCTTCAGCGTGACGGGCACATCGACCGCGCCAACCGTCGCCTCGATCAGCGAGAGCGCATGGTCGGGATCGCGCATCAGCGCCGAACCGGAATAACCGCCCGTCACCTTCTTGGCCGGGCAACCCATGTTGATATCGATGATGCCGGCGCCGTTATCAGCGGCAATCCTGGCGGCTTCCGCCATGAAATGCGCCTCGCGCCCGGCAAGCTGCACCATATGCGGAACCATGCCGGCATTTTTCAGCCGCGCCCAGGATTCACCCCTGTTAGCCACGAGTTCGCGGCTGGCGACCATTTCCGTCACGACCAGACCCGCACCATAACGCCAGGCAAGCTGCCGGAACGGCAGATCCGTCACGCCAGACATGGGCGCCAGCACCGCACGATTACGGATCGTTACTGAGCCGATGCTGAACGGTTCTGACAATTCCGGAAGGGACAACTGATGATCTTTCATGCAGAAGGGTTATTTGCATTATTTTTAGACAGTGTTTGCGCAGTTGCCAAGCACTTTTAGAAGGTTGCACCTTTTATTTGCGGGGCGGCTGCCTGCCTGTTTTGCGGTCGGTGGCAATTTGTGCAGGTTGCGACGCGCAATGACAGACGATCCTGCGGCGTGCAGGATGAATGCGCGTCTTATCGGGCTGGCCATCCCGGTTTTGAAACGCTAGAGCAGGACTGTCAACCGCTAAGGGTTGCGCGCAAAGCATATGACCAATGCAGGAAAGTACTATGAAACTCGGCATCGTCATCGTCGCCGCCGGACGCGGTGAAAGGGCAGGCTCCCCCGAGGAGGGGCCAAAACAATATCGCCCGATCGGCGGCAAGGCCGTGATCGAGCATACATTGTCGACCTTTCTTGACTGGGACGGCACCTGCCCGATCGTGATCGTCAGCCATGTCGACGATGCCGCACTGCTGTCACCGATCCTGCAGCGGGTTGACGCCGGCGAGCGGATCATCACGGTGACCGGCGGCGCAACGCGCCAGCAATCGGTGCTGGCCGGGCTTGAGGTGCTTTCCTCGCACGATCTGAGCCATGTCATGATCCATGATGCGGTGCGGCCTTTCGTCGCCGCCGACATGCTGGAGCGTATCGTGACGCTGCACCGGGAAGGTGCTGTCGGCGTTCTGCCCGCCCTGCCCGTCACCGATACGCTGAAGCGCGGGTCAGATGATCGCGTCGTGGAAACGGTTTCCCGGCAGGGACTTTATGCGGCGCAGACGCCACAAAGCTTCGGCTTTGGAGATATTCTCGCCGCACACCGCGCCGCTGCCGCTTCCGGAAAGACCGATTTTACCGACGATGCGTCGATTGCCGAATGGGCGGGACTGCCGGTGACGCTGACCGAAGGTTCGGTCGACAATGTCAAACTCACTCTCAAGCGGGATATCACCATGGCCGATGAAAAGCTCTCTCACGCATTGCCCGACGTGCGCACCGGCAATGGCTACGACGTGCACCAGCTGGAGGCCGGCGATGGCGTGACGCTTTGCGGCGTGTTCATCGAACACGACCAGAGACTCAAAGGCCATTCGGATGCCGATGTGGCACTGCATGCGTTGACGGACGCACTGCTCGCCACCTGTGGCGCTGGCGATATCGGCGACCACTTCCCGCCATCCGATCCGCAATGGAAAGGTGCAGCCTCACGCATCTTCCTCGAACATGCGGCCAAGGTGGTGCGCGACAATGGCGGCACGATCATGAATGCCGATGTCTCACTGATCGCCGAAGCGCCGCGCATCGGCCCGCACCGCCAGGCCATGCGCGAAGCGCTCTCGGATATGCTCGGCATTGCGCTGGAGCGCTGCTCGGTGAAAGCGACAACCAATGAGACGATCGGCTTTGTCGGCCGCCGGGAAGGCATTGCGGCCATCGCCACCGCCACCGTCGTTTACAGGGGCAGACCACTATGAGCCTTTTTCCCGCTGACATAGAAGAACTGGCGCAGCGGATCATCGCCGATTTCACCGCGCGTGGCTTCATGGTCTCGACCGCCGAAAGCTGCACGGGCGGCCTGATCGCCGGTTCGCTGACCGAAATTGCCGGCTCTTCCGCCGTCGTTGATCGCGGTTTCGTCACCTATACGAACCAGGCCAAGATGGACATGCTGGGGGTTGGCACTGGCACGCTCGCCACATTCGGCGCGGTATCCCGGCAGACGGCGCTGCAGATGGCGCATGGCGCACTGTTCCGCTCGCGTGCGGATTTTGCCGTGGCCGTGACCGGCATTGCCGGCCCTGGAGGCGGTTCCCCCGACAAACCCGTTGGCCTGGTGCATCTGGCCGCCAAGGCACGCAGCGGCAAAATCCTGCATCATGAAATGCGTTACGGCGAGATCGGCCGCACCGAAATCCGGCTGGTAACCGTCAGAACCGCACTTGAGATGCTTGTCACCCTCACTCAGGCCGGTTCGGCGTAAATCTTGTCAGCGCGGGTCTCGAAGGCTTCGGCGAACATGCGGAAGGCCCGGTCGAACATCGACCCCATGACGGCGCCGAGCAACCGGCTCTTGAATTCATAATCGATGAAGAAATGAATGGCCGAGCCACCATCTTTCGATTCTTCGAAACGCCAGCGATTGTCGAGATATTTGAACGGCCCATCGATATATTTCACATCGATGGCGCGCTCGGCCGGGTTCAGCAGCACCTGCGTGGTGAAGGTCTCGCGAATGGCCTTGTAGCCCACCGTCATATCCGCCACCAGCAGCACCTTGCCATCCCGCTCCTTGCGCGAGCGAACGGTAAGCCCTTCGCAAAGGGGCAGAAACTCCGGATATTTCTCCACATCGGCGACAAGGTCGTACATGCGGTCGGGTGAGTGTTTGACGTGGCGATGCGTTTCGAACTGGGGCATAAGCGGCAGTTAATCGCCGATAACAAGAAGATCAAGAAGGCGGCGAAACTGTTTTCGGCTTTTCAGCTGGAATACCGGCACATCCTGACCATAAAGAGCGAAATTCTGCTCGAAAATCGGAGTATGGCGGCGCTCGAAGTTCCAGATATAACGCAGGAAATCGGCGTCTATCCTTTCCGGACATCCCTCCGCCATTTCCGGCCGTGCCTTGCCATAACCCTTGATCGCCCGGCTGACGGCGCCCCACAGGCAGAGCCAGCGCGGCATTCTCACCCAGAGCACGATGTGAGAGCGCGGCATGCGCATATCAAAAGACGACGGATTGCTGCCATCCATCAACCAGCGCTCCTCCATGACCATGGCGGCTATCCTCTGCCGCTGTTCTTCGCGCGGGCGCAGCTGCCAGCCGGGCAGCCAGAAAATTTCGCGATCCATGGAGATATAACGAAGCCCGAATTTGCGCGCGAGTTTCTGCGAGAGCGTCGACTTGCCGCCCCCGGAGCAACCAACGACCATGATGCGCTGCGCCCGAACGATGATTGCAGCCGCGTCTTCCACTGTCTCGAGATAGTTCGGCATTCCATACCCTCGTCATGACCGGAAAATTGCCTGACGCACGGACACCCGCATTCAAGCGATATTGTCGTCGCGCATGGCAGTTACGGAAAATTGACTATTGCAACCCCCTCACAGGGATTGCTATTTATTTGCCACTAATATTACACCCACTGGATGCAAACGCGCCGGGCGCTCCCGTTTTTCCCACGCGTATTCATCTTTGGGTTCAGACCCGATACATAACCGCTTTGAGCCACTGAGTGAGCCGATGGACGATTTTTCCAACATCATCAACCTTCTCGAATCCGCCAAGCAACTCGCATCGATGAACGGCATGCCCGTGCTTGCCTACCTTATCGACGTTGCAAAATGCGAGGCGAGAGAGAACAAGCCGGTTCTGCGCAAGCGCAAACGCGGCGAATCGACCGCCAAGGAAGACTGTTAATTGCCGTTTCGTATGGCCCACCGATAAAGCCGGCTGGCCCAACCTTCAAGACGATGTCATAATCAGACAATGAAACTGGCCGCTTTTTCGAGGCGGCCATTTCTTTGCACAATGGAAACGACAGCGTCATGACAGTCGCATCGGCAGATATCAGAACCTACCGGCAGGAAAGACCTAGGGAACGGCACGGTTTCGTGCAGATCGTTCTTCCAGTCTCCGGCTGCCTGCGGATCGATGTGGGCGGACGGCAGGACGAACTGTCGACCGGACGCGGCGTCTTCATCCACCGTGATGCACCGCATACACAGGAAGCGACGGCGATAAACCATTCGCTGGTGGTCGATATCGATGAAAGTGCCGTTTCCGAACAGACGCTGGAGAGATTCGCCCGCGTGCCGTTTCTCGATATTGCGCCCGATACACGGCAATTGATCGCCTATATGCGCGGCCTCATCAAAACCGATGGCCGGCGCGACGATATCGCCGGTCTCTGGGCGCCCCTGCTGGTGGACAGCCTTGCGCCTGAAAAAGCCGATATCCGCCTGCGCCTGCGCAAACTCAGTGCAGTTGTCGGGGCGGAGCCGTTCTTTCCCTGGACGATCGACATGCTGGCGGCCTGCGTGACGATCAGCGACAGCCGCCTGCACGCGCTGTTTCTAGAGGAGTTCGGTCTCCCACCTCACCGCTGGCTTGCCGGGTTGCGGATGGACAAGGTTTGCACGCTCCTCAGCCAATCCAGCCTGCCGATTGCCGAAATCGCGCTCAGGGCCGGTTTTTCCGACCAGACGGCGCTGACCCGCGCAATGCGCAATGCGGTGGGTGAAACGCCGGCCACCTATCGCCGGAACCGCGGCATTCACTAGATTTGAGCTTTCAGGCGGTCGTGCGGTCATAGTGGATCGAGGTGGGTGTGGTTTACCCCCCTCTGCCCTGCCGGGCATCTCCCCCACAAGGAGGGAGATCGGCAAGACGTACTCCCGCCGCCTCATTCTCGAACGTCAAGATGGGCGAGACGTTGCCACAGATCGATCTCCCCCCTTGAGGGGGAGATGCCCGACAGGGCAGAGGGGGGTAAACCACACCCACCCTCGATCCGCTATAAACAGATAACCCTCTGCCCCCCAATCAGAGCGGCGGACAAATCCTCAGGAGTTTTTGTCAAGACAGCCGCAAAGTGCTGTGGCACATCGCGGGCAAATGTGAATGCGGATGTGACATGACATGAACAACAAAACGGGCCTCGGTGTTTTTTACGGCGTGCTGGCGGGCGCGCTTTGGGGAGGCATTTTTCTCGCCCCGAAACTCGTGCCGGATTTTTCGGCCCTGCAATTATCGACGGCGCGTTATCTCACCTATGGGCTGATTTCCCTCATCATCATCGGGCCGCGCCTGAAACGGGTATCGGCGCATTTCGGCGCGCGGGAATGGTTTGCGCTCGGCTGGCTGAGCATGATCGGCAATATCGCCTATTACGTCTTCATATCAACGGCGGTGAAGCTGAGCGGCGTTGCCTTCACTTCGATCATCATCGGCTTCCTGCCCGTCGCCGTTACCATTATCGGCAGTCGTGACCATGGCGCGGTGTCGCTGAAGCGGCTGTGGCCATCGCTTGTCTTCGGCGCAATCGGCATTATCGGCATTTCCTGGCAGTCGCTGACGGAGAACGATGCGGGGCTGGATGTGTCCCGCGTCATCGGGCTTGCCTGTGCGCTCGGGGCACTGGCCTCATGGACGGCCTTTGCTGTCGGCAATGCCCGCTGGCTGTCGCGTCTTCACCATGTCAGCGCCGATGACTGGAACATGATGACCGGTGTCGTGACCGGCGGGCTTGCGCTGCTGCTCGCCATTCCGGCCTTTGGCTTTGGCGGAGAAAGCCACGATACGGGAGACTGGCTGCATTTCGCCGCCATCGCCGCTGGCCTCGGTTTCACCGCCTCCATTCTCGGCAATGCATTCTGGAACCGCATGAGCCGCATGCTGCCACTCACCCTGGTCGGACAGATGATCCTGTTCGAGACGCTGTTTGCGCTGCTTTACGGTTTTTTATGGGAAGGACGCGGGCCGACCATTGTCGAGATCGTGGCGATCTGTTCGGTGGTGCTGAGCGTGATCTTGTGCATGCGGGCGCATAGGCCGGAGAAGGTTGTGGTGTGAGCGAGGCAAGCTAAAACAGGCAGCCAAGTTTCCTGACGAGCCCACGCCACTCGACGTCGTCCTCGGGCCTGACCCGAGTATCCACCTTTTCGGTCGCCAATGGATCCTCGCCTCAAGGGCGAGGATGACTAGGAAGAGAGAGATTGCGCCCCTTTTGGGCCTACCGCTGCTTACTCCGCAGCTGCCAGCAGCTTCTTCTCGCGGGCAGCACGCAGGCGCTCGAAATCGTCGCCGGCATGATGCGACGACCGCGTCAGCGGGCTGGAGGAGACCATCAGGAAGCCCTTGGTATAGGCAACCGTTTCGTAGGACTTGAACTCTTCCGGCGTCACGAAGGCCTCGACCTTGTGGTGCTTGCGGGTCGGCTGCAGGTACTGGCCGATGGTCAGGAAGTCCACGTCGGCGCTGCGCAGATCGTCCATCAGCTGCAGCACTTCGTTACGCTCTTCACCGAGGCCAACCATGATGCCCGACTTGGTGAACATGGTGGGGTCCAGTTCCTTGACGCGCTGCAGGAGGCGCACGGAATGGAAGTAGCGCGCACCGGGACGGACCGTTAGATAATTGCCCGGAACGGTTTCCATATTGTGGTTGAAGACATCGGGCTTGGCGGCCACGACACGCTCCAGCGCACCGGGCTTCTTCAGGAAGTCGGGCGTGAGGATTTCGATGGTCGTGTTGGGAGACGCAGCACGGATCGCCCAGATGACCTTTTCGAAATGTTCAGCACCACCATCGGCGAGATCGTCGCGGTCCACCGAGGTGATGACGACGTGCGAAAGGCCCATCTGCTTGACGGCCTTGGCGACATTCTCGGGCTCGTCCATGTCAAGCGCGTTGGGCTTGCCGGTCGCGACGTTGCAGAAAGCGCAGGCGCGGGTGCAGATTTCACCCATGATCATGAAGGTCGCGTGTTTCTTGTCCCAGCATTCGCCGATATTCGGACAGCCGGCTTCCTCGCACACCGTTACCAGCTTGTGGCTGCGCACCAGTTCGCGCGTCTCGTGATAGCCCTTGGAGGTCGGCGCCTTGACGCGAATCCATTCCGGCTTGCGCATGACCTCGGTATCGGGCCGATGCGCCTTTTCCGGATGGCGGATCCGCTTTTCGTCGGACGACGTTCTGTCGAGAATAGTGACCATTTAAAACCTGCTTCCATCGCCTGTGGCGATCTAAACACCTGTTGGCCGGATGCTTTAGAACAATTCCAGAAAAAGCGTAAGCCCTTTCCGGTCACGAAGCATTTTCAGCGCCGTACCAGCTTTGCCAGGAACAACAAAAGGCTGGCACCGAGGAAAGACGTGACGAAATAACCGAGCCTGCTGTCCTGCACGAAGACATCAAGAGTGCGAAGGACGGCGACGGAGACAACCGAGCCGACAATGCCGAGAATGATGTTCATGAAGATGCCGAAGCGCATGTCCATGAGCTTGCCCGCAAGCCAGCCGGCGAGACCGCCGATGATGATTGCTGCAATCCAGCCTACACTTTCCATTCCCACGCTCCCTGAAGAACAGTTCCCTTGAGGAACCGGCGTTGAGACATATGGGACACCCGGCAAGGTTAGACAATGCCGGGCATCACGCGGCACTTATGCGTTCAGCACACGCCCATAGGCGTCGAGCACGCTTTCCTTCATCGATTCTGAAATGGTCGGATGCGGGAAGATCGTGTGCATCAAATCTTCCTCGGTCGTCTCGAGGTTCATGGCAACGACGAAGCCCTGAATGAGTTCGGTGACTTCCGCACCGACCATATGCGCACCAAGCAGCTCACCGGTCTTCTTGTCGAAGATGGTCTTGACCATGCCCTGGTCCTCGCCAAGCGCAACGGCCTTGCCGTTTGCCGCAAAGGAGAAGCGGCCGACGCGGACGTCGCGGCCCTGTTCCTTGGCCTTGGCTTCGGTGAGGCCGACCGAGGCTACCTGTGGGTTGCAATAGGTGCAGCCGGGAATCTTGAGCTTGTCCATCGGGTGAACATTCGGCAGACCGGCAATCTTTTCGACGCAGATGACGGCCTCATGTTCGGCCTTGTGGGCGAGCAGCGGCGGGCCGGCGACATCGCCGATGGCGTAGATGCCAGGCACGTTGGTCTTGCCGTAACCGTCAATGACGATGAAGCCGCGATCGGTCTTCACGCCAACGGCCTCAAGGCCGATGCCTTCGACATTCGCCACGACGCCAACGGCGGAAATCATCCGGTCGGCGGTGATCTTCTCGGAAGAACCGTCCTTCTTCTCCAGCGTCGCAGTGACAGAGTTTGCAGCCTTCTCGACCTTGGAAACCTTGGTTTCCAGATGAATCTTGATACCCTGCTTTTCCAGCTGCTTCTTGGCGAAGGCGGAGATTTCCGCATCTTCGACCGGCATGACCTGGCTCATGATTTCGACGACGGTGACGTCAACGCCCATGGTGCGGTAGAAGCTGGCGAATTCGATGCCGATGGCGCCCGAACCCATGACGAGCAGCGACTTCGGCAGCTCTTCCGGCTTCATCGCCTCGAAATAGGTCCAGATCAGCTTGCCATCCGGCTCGATGCCGGGCAGCGCGCGCGGACGGGCGCCGGTGGCGACGATGATGTGCTTGGCAGTGTAAGTGCCCTCACCCAGCGTGTTTTTCGGCACGGGACCCTGCGGCTGAACCACCGGCTTGGTGGACTTGCCAACGACGATTTCGCCCGGCTTGGTGATCTTGGCTTCACCCCAGATGATATCGACCTTGTTCTTCTTGAACAGGAAACCGACGCCATTGTTCATGCGAGCGGCAATGCCGCGCGAGCGGGCGACGATTGCCTTCACGTCCGGCTTGATCGAACCTTCCAGCGTCAGGCCATAATCCTTGGCGTGGGTGGCGGTGTGCATGACATCGGCGGTACGCAGCAGAGCCTTGGTGGGAATGCAGCCCCAGTTGGAGCAGATGCCGGCAAGATGCTCGCGCTCGACAACGGCGACCTTCATGCCGAGCTGGGCGGCGCGGATCGCGGCAATATAACCGCCCGGTCCCGAACCGATGATGATGACGTCATAAGATTGAGCCATTGGAAATCCTGCCTTGTCTTAATTCGGATGACGGCACGCCGTTCCGAAACGGAATTATTGTCAAAGTCCGAGCATCATACGGACGACGGGCTCCAGCCCACGCCCGATGGCCCGTGTGTTTTCAGCATCGAGATGAACGCCATCCACCGGCGTCGTGCGGGCAACAGACCCGGCATCGAAAAAGCCGCAATCGAGTTCGTCGGCCAAATCCCTGTAGACTGAAGCCAGCATCGCCGATTCATCGATAGCATCACGAAAGATCGCGCCCATGAACGGATTGGCCGTTTCGCATAATTGCGGCGGCGCGACGATCAGGACATCAGGCGCTTCCCAGTCCGGCACCTGCCAGACGTGGTTACGCGTGAGTTTCACCAGCCGCTCGACACCCTTCATGGCGACAATGGCCGAACCATGGATCGCCGGTTTCATGTCGTTGGTGCCAAGCATGATGATGACCAGATCCAGCGGCGCGTGGCTGTGCAGCAGCGTCGGCAGCAATCGGGCGCCATTGCGGTCACAATCGGCGGTGTGGTCGTCATAGGCGGTGGTGCGACCGCCCAGCCCTTCGTGGATCACATGCACGTCAGGCCCGAGCGCCTTTTGCAAGACGCTCGGCCAAAGATCGTCATGGCTGTGCCGGCCACCCGTTTCCGCATTTGATCCCCATGTGAGGGAATCGCCAAAGCAGAGGACCGACTTCACCATGTCACTCTCCGATCAAACCAGCATGCCCATCGGGTTTTCGATGTAGCGCTTGAAGGCGCCGATCAGCTCGGCTCCGAGCGCGCCATCGACGCAGCGGTGGTCGGTGGAAAGCGTGACCGTCATGACGTTGGCGATCTTGATCTCGCCGTTCTTCACGACTGCCCGCTGTTCGCCCGCGCCGACCGCCAGGATGGTGGCATGCGGCGGGTTGATGACGGCGGAGAAGCTCTTGACGCCCATCATGCCCATATTGGACACGGCGGTCGTGCCGCCCTGATACTCTTCAGGCTTCAGCTTGCGCTCTTTCGCACGCTTGCCGTAGTCCTTCATCTCGTTGGAGATGGTGGAGAGCGACTTTTCTTCCGCCTTGCGGATGATCGGCGTGATCAGGCCACCCGGAATGGAAACGGCAACGCCGACATCCGAATGCTTGTGCTTGACCATGGCGCTTTCCGTCCAGGAGACGTTGGCGTCAGGTACATCACGCAGCGAAAGAGCCAGCGCCTTGATGACCATGTCGTTGACCGACAGCTTGTAGGCGGGCTTGCCGTCCTTTTCGGGGGCAGCCGCGTTAAGCTGGGCGCGCAGCGCCAGAAGCGTATCCAGTTCGCAATCCACGGAGACGTAGAAGTGCGGAACCGTCTGCTTGGATTCGACCAGACGCTTGGCGATGACCTTGCGCATGCCGTCATGCGGCACAAGCTCGTAGGAGCCCTGTTCGAACAGCTTGAGAACCGCTTCGTCCGACTGACCCTTGGCAAGGGCCGGAGCGGGTGTGCCTGCGGATGCCGCGGCGACCGGAGCAGCCTTTGCACCGCCGGAAGCGGCAGCCTTTTCCACGTCGGTCTTGATGATGCGGCCATGCGGGCCGGAACCGGAGACGGCCGAAAGGTCGACACCGGCTTCCTTGGCAAGACGGCGGGCAAGCGGCGAAGCAAAGATGCGCTCACCGGACTTCGCGACCGGCGCCGGCGTGGACGATGCGGGTGCCTGATCGGCGGCCGGCTTTTCAGCCTTGGCAGGTGCAGCTTCTTCCTTCGGCGCTTCGGCCTTAACGGCTTCCTGCTTCGGTGCTTCGGCCTTGGCAGGAGCGGCATCGCCGCCCTTTGCCGCCTCGGCCACGTCCTCGCCTTCGGCGGCGAGGATGGCGATCAGGGCGTTGACCTTGACGGCTTCGGTGCCGGCCGGAACAACCAGCTTGGCAACGGTGCCTTCGTCTACGGCTTCCACTTCCATGGTCGCCTTGTCGGTCTCGATCTCGGCGATCACGTCACCGGGTGCGACCTTGTCGCCTTCCTTGACCAGCCACTTGGCCAGATTGCCCTCTTCCATGGTGGGAGAAAGGGCAGGCATGGTGATGTTGATAGGCATGACTAGGCCTCCCCCCAAACGAGATTAAAATCTTCCAGGTCTTCAGGATGTTCCATGAGCCAATCCACCTGTGACGGTGTAATCTCGATGTATCCGGCAACGTCGACGAGCCATTCGCCGACTGCACCGATAACGCCGATATCCTCACGCGGAACACCGGCGACAACATCACCATCACCGTCGTTGACGATGGCCCAGAAGATTACCCGCTCGAACAAAGGCGCGTCTTTGGTACCTAAAACACGGTACCAATTTTCGGTTGCCGGGAGGATTTGTTTTATGACACTCAAAATCATCTCCCCTTATTTGTAGCAGACGGTTTTGACGGCCTGAACAACTTCATCGACGTTGGGCAGAGCCAGCTTTTCGAGGTTTGCCGCGTAAGGCATCGGAACGTCCTTGCCGGCAATCGTCAGGATTGGCGCATCGAGATAATCGAAAGCGGCGCGCATGACCTGGTTGGCAATGAAGTCACCGACCGATGACTGCGGGAAGCCTTCTTCCACCGTGACCAGACGGCCAGTCTTCTTGACCGATTCGATGACGGTGGGCAGATCCATCGGGCGGATGGTGCGCAGGTCGATCAGTTCGACATCGATGCCGAGCTTTTCGAGTTCCGCAACCGCCTTGATCGCATAGGTCATGCCGATGCCGAAGGAAACGATGGTTGCATCCTTGCCCTTGCGGTGAATGCGCGCCTTGCCGATCGGCAGCACGAAATCATCGAGCTTCGGCACTTCGAAGCTCTGACCGTAGAGAATTTCATTTTCCAGGAAAATGACCGGGTTCGGATCGCGGATAGCTGCTTTCAGCAGGCCCTTGGCGTCGGCTGCCGTGTAAGGCATGACGACCTTGAGGCCCGGAATATGACTGTACCATGCGGCGTAACATTGCGAATGCTGCGCGCCAACGCGGGCAGCAGCACCGGACGGACCACGGAACACCATCGGAGCGCCCATCTGGCCACCCGACATATAAAGCGTCTTGGCCGCCGAGTTGACGATCTGGTCGATCGCCTGCATGGCGAAGTTGAAGGTCATGAATTCGACGATGGGTCGCAGGCCCGTCATCGCAGCGCCGACGCCGATACCGGCAAAACCATGCTCGGTGATCGGGGTGTCGATAACGCGGCGCTCGCCGAATTCCTGCAGCAACCCTTGCGTGATCTTGTAGGCGCCCTGATATTCGGCGACTTCTTCACCCATGACGAAAACTTTTTCGTCGGCGCGCATCTCTTCGGCCATGGCGTCGCGCAGTGCTTCACGCACCGTCGTCATCACCATTTCCGTACCTTCCGGGATATCCGGATCGGCTGCGACATCGATCTTCGGGGCTGCCGGAACCTTGGCGGCTTCCTTGGCAGCACTCGGCTCTTCAGCAGCTTCCCGGGTCTTGCCGCCGGCGGCATCAGAACCGGAATTTGCGGCTTCAGCCTTCGGCTCTTCCTTCTTGGCGGAAGAAGAGATGTCGTCGGCGCTTTCGCCTTCCTGAATGAGCACGGCAATCGGCGTATTGACCTTGACGCCTTCGGTGCCGGCATCGATCAGCAACTTGCCGATGACGCCTTCATCGACGGCTTCCACTTCCATGGTCGCCTTGTCGGTCTCGATTTCGGCAATCACGTCGCCTGATGTGACCTTGTCGCCTTCCTTTTTAAGCCATTTGGAAAGCGTGCCTTCCTCCATGGTCGGGGAAAGGGCGGGCATAAGAATTTCTACTGGCATGGGGTTCCCTTTCCCGATCAGAGCAGAATGTCGGTGTAAAGCTCGGACGCATCCGGCTCTGGGTCGTTCTGGGCAAAGTCGGCGCTGTCGGCAACGATATCACGGACATCCTTGTCGATGGCCTTGAGTTCGTCTTCGCTTGCCCAGCCCTGCTCCAGAAGCCGTGCCTTGACCTGCTCGATCGGGTCGTGTTCGGAGCGCATCTTCTGCACTTCGTCCTTGGAACGGTATTTCGCCGGGTCGGACATGGAGTGACCACGGTAACGGTAGGTCAGCATTTCAAGAATGATCGGACCCTTGCCGGAACGGCAATATTCCAATGCCTGGTCGGCGGCGGCCTTGACGGCGCGCACATCCATGCCATCCACCTGGATGCCGGGAATGCCGAAAGACTGGCCGCGCAGCGAATAATTCGACTGGGCGGTGGCGCGGGCGGTCGAGGTGCCCATCGCATAACGGTTGTTTTCAACGATATAGATGATCGGCAGTTTCCAGAGAGCAGCCATGTTGAAGCTCTCATAGACCTGACCCTGGTTGGCAGCGCCATCACCGAAATAGGTCACGGAAACATTGTCGTTGCCACGATAACGGTTGGCGAAGGCAAGACCGGTTCCAAGCGAAACCTGTGCGCCGACGATGCCGTGGCCGCCATAGAAATGTTTCTCCTTGGAGAACATGTGCATGGAGCCGCCCTTGCCCTTCGACAGGCCGCCCTTGCGGCCGGTCAGCTCGGCCATGACGCCACGGGCGCTCATGCCGAGAGCCAGCATGTGGCCATGGTCACGATAGGCGGTGATGACCTGATCACCTTCCTTCTGCGACATCTGCATGCCGACCACGACGGCCTCCTGGCCAATGTAGAGGTGACAGAAACCACCGATGAAGCCCATGCCATAGAGCTGGCCGGCCTTTTCCTCGAAACGGCGGATGAGCAGCATTTCACGATAGGCGTGAAGTTCGTCTTCCTTCGAGAAGTCCGGGCTGTTCTTGCCGGTGAATTCGGTTGCAGCCTTTGCCGTGGTCTTGCGGCCGGATACGGTCGCTGGTTTTCGCGGCGCCATTCATCCCTCCCTGAGTTGCCGTTTGAATGGATAGATTGGCGCGTACCATATGCAAGAAAATGCCATGCAGCAATGCTTTAAACGCATGGCACATATTCACGCTAAGATGCTGTGAATAAATCACAAATGTTAAATTAACCAGATTTCGGTTAATCAGAAATATGTGTTCATGATGACAATTTCGTCCGTGCGGGACATATTCAGCTGGTAACGGGAAATTTCATCGATCATGTCCCGCTCCAGCGAGCCGTCACTCAGCAATTCCACCTGCCGCTCCAGCGCTACACGCGCCTGCGTCAGCTTTGCAAGCTCCGCTGTTCTGGCAATACGCTGCCGCTCCAGCCGCTCCGTTGCCTGAAGGCCGAAGTCGCCATGGATGGAATGATAGCCGAAATAGGAAAGAAAAGCGATCGTGATGGCCGGAACGATCAAACGGCCGAATCGTCTCTTTTTATGATGTCTGGTCCACATGCCGCAGAGAAGCCTTAAAACGCATAACCTTTGAGTCTCGAGACTAAGCCGGATTGTTTAACTATCCGTTGACCTTAAATTGCGATCGGCAAATGGGCATGAAAAAAGCCCGCCGGAGGGCGGGCTAAGAACGGCAGCGATGTCAAAAGAACTCTCGTCATGCCGGACTTGATCCGGCATCCAGCCACAGCGCGTCTGCGCTGTGGGGAGAGTCTTTCGCGATCAAGGACTTGATCGCGCTAGACCCCGGATCAGGTCCGGGGTGACGGAATGCGGATGCTACCGCTCGCCTCTGAATGAGCCCGCCAAGGCGGCGGGCTGCATCACAAACCAATACTGCCGGAATTAACCGCGCAGGATCGAACGGCCGGCGTAGGCAGCCTGCGGACCCAGCATTTCTTCGATGCGGATCAGCTGGTTGTACTTTGCGAGCCGGTCGGAACGGGCAAGCGAGCCGGTCTTGATCTGACCGCAATTCGTCGCAACAGCGAGATCGGCGATGGTGGAGTCTTCCGTCTCGCCCGAACGGTGCGACATGACGGCGGTGTAACCAGCCTTGTGCGCGGTCTCAACTGCATCCAGGGTCTCAGAGAGCGAGCCGATCTGGTTGACCTTGACGAGGATGGAGTTTGCGACACCCATCTTGATACCATCGCGAAGGCGAGCGGAGTTGGTGACGAAGAGGTCGTCGCCGACCAGCTGGCACTTGTTGCCGATGAGATCGGTCAGAGCCTTCCAGCCATCCCAGTCGTCTTCCGCCATGCCGTCTTCGACGGAGATGATCGGATACTTGGCAACGAGTTCGGCCAGGTATTCGGCCTGCTCGATCGGCGAACGGGTCTTGCCTTCGCCTTCATAAACGTAGTTGCCGTTCTTGAAGAATTCGGTCGCGGCACAGTCAAGACCGATGAACATGTCGTCGCCCGGACGGTAGCCAGCCTTTTCGATCGACTTCATGATGAAATCGAGTGCTGCCGGCGCGCTTTCGAGACCCGGTGCAAAACCGCCCTCATCGCCGACATTGGTGTTGTGGCCCTGTGCGGACAGTTCTTTTTTGAGCGTATGGAACACTTCCGAGCCCATGCGCACGGCTTCACGGATGTTTTCCGCACCAACCGGCAGGATCATGAATTCCTGGAAATCGATCGGGTTGTCGGCATGCGCGCCGCCATTGATGATGTTCATCATCGGAACCGGCAGCAGATGCGCGTTCGGGCCACCAACATAACGGTAAAGCGGCAGGCCGGAGGCTTCGGCTGCAGCCTTGGCGACAGCAAGCGACACACCGAGGATGGCGTTGGCGCCGATGCGCGACTTGTTCGGCGTACCGTCAAGCGCGATCATCATCTGGTCGATCTGGATCTGGTTTTCAGCGTCGAAACCGCCGATCGCGTCGAAGATTTCCGTATTGACGGCTTCAACCGCCTTTTCCACGCCCTTGCCGAGATAACGCTTGCCGCCATCGCGCAGCTCAACCGCTTCATGCGCGCCGGTCGAGGCGCCGGAGGGAACGGCCGCACGGCCCATGGAGCCGTCTTCGAGGTAAACATCGACTTCAACAGTCGGGTTGCCGCGGCTGTCGAGAATTTCGCGCGCGATGATATCGGTAATGGCAGTCATGGTCTCTCCCTTGGGAATGGAACAGATATTTTCCGTCGCCTGTCTTAGACGATGACGAAGAAATTACAATGACGGCGGGCGGCAGAAACGGAGCGCCCGCCATTTAAAATCGATTGGCACAAACGAAACGCACGGCCTCAGGCTTTGGTGATCGCGTCAAAGGCCAGAAGCTTTTCCAGCAGTTTCGGCATGTCCTTCAGGTGCACCATGTTGGGACCGTCGGACGGTGCATTGTCCGGGTCCTCATGGGTCTCGATGAAGAGGCCGGCGACACCGACCGCCACCGCCGCACGCGAAAGCGTCTCGACGAATTCGCGCTGGCCGCCGGTGGAACCGCCCTGCCCGCCCGGCTGCTGCACCGAATGGGTAGCGTCGAAGACAACGGGCGCGCCAAGCGAAGCCATGATCGGCAGCGAGCGCATGTCGGAGACCAGCGTGTTGTAACCGAAGGAGGCGCCACGCTCGCACAGGAGCACATTCGGGTTGCCGCTTTCGTTAAGCTTGGCCAGCACGTTCTTCATGTCCCACGGCGCCAGAAACTGACCCTTCTTGACGTTGATGACGCGGCCGGTCCTGGCAGCGGCGACGAGAAGATCGGTCTGGCGGCTGAGGAAGGCAGGAATCTGCAACACATCCACCACTTCGGACACGATGGCGCATTGTTCCTCGGTATGAATGTCGGTCAGGACAGGAAAACCGTATTCCTTCTTCAAATCGGCGAAAACCTGCATCGCGCTGTCAAGGCCGATGCCGCGCTTGCCGGAAAGCGAGGTGCGGTTCGCCTTGTCGAAGGAAGATTTGTAAACAAGACCGATGCCCAGGCTGTCGCAAAGTTCCTTCAGCACGCCGGCAATCATGAAGGCATGTTCGCGGCTTTCCATCTGGCAGGGGCCGGCAATCAGCGAAAAACGCTCGGTATTGGAAAAGGAAACCTTGCTGGCGCCATCGCCGGCGGTGACTTTGAGATTGTTCGTAACGCTCATCATTTTTCCTCGAAGGCGAAGGCAACGCCCTGACCGGGTGCTGGGAGCACCACCAGCCGGCCGGCCGCTTCTGTGCTGGACACGCCATTAGCAGCAAGTGCCGCTTCTGTCACGGCAAGATCGCTAACGGAAAAGACGATGCCCGCGCCGCGCAATCCACCGCCGTCCTCTTCGGGAGCATTAAAGGCATGTCCGCCGAAGATCGGCTTTTGCGTCAGTCTTATGCGGGCATTGCCGGTTGCGAAAACCACATCACCATCCGGGGACATTTTGCCATCACAGCCGAAAACAGTTTCGATCAGCCGCGCCGCATTCGCATCACCACCGGAAAACAGGACTATCTCGCTGAGACCGGAAACGCCGTTGGCATGGCGCTCCAGCACTGAGCGGTCGCCCGGCAGGGCCTGCAGCCGCTGGCAACTGAACAGAAAGAAATCCTCCGCGGAACCGCCTGCTGCAAAAGCCAGCCGGAAGGCCGCCTCGCTCTGCGAACCATCCGGCATTTTGACCGGCCGCGAAAATTCAAAGCCATTGCCTGCCGAGAGGCCTGCGGCTGCGAATCGGTCGTGATCGCCACGAGCGTCCTGTGTCGCAGCGACCAGAGCGGAAAATCCCTCGCCTGCAACCTGTTTCCGGAAGGCCTGGTCCCGCCCGGTGAACACATCACCTCGATCAATGGAGGCATTATAGTTAGCCGGGTTATCAATTGCGAGAGGCTCCAGATATGTGCCGTCAGCGAAAAAAACGCAGGCATTCTGCGTGCCGAACGGGTGAAGAGCCGCAGGCGCTACCGTAAATCCCAGGTTTCCAAGGCGATTTGCCGCAACGTCGATGTTCTCGACAGGCAATACGAGATGGTCGATGTGGTATGGTTTCGTCATTTCCCTGCTTCCTGGTGTCGCATGCGGCATGGCCATGCCGGAACAGTCCGGACGGCAGAAAAGCACAATTTCGTGCTTTCAGGCAAATCATCAAAACAACAGATAGCAGCTTCACGAAATTTTAGGGGATTGCGGAACACATATGGAACATATAGTGTTCGTTCTGTATTTGTTTCGCGACCTCCACTACGATTCTCAAGGGTGTTTTCCTCATGCTCACGCGCAAACAGCAGGAATTGCTTCTCTTCATTCATGAACGAATGAAAGAGTCCGGCGTGCCGCCCTCCTTCGATGAAATGAAGGACGCACTCGATCTTGCTTCCAAATCCGGCATCCACCGGCTGATAACCGCCCTCGAAGAGCGCGGTTTTATTCGCCGGCTACCTAACAGGGCACGGGCGCTGGAAGTCATCAAGCTACCGGAGGCCTATGCGCCTGGTGCGAGGCCGCAGCGCGGCTTTTCGCCAAGCGTCATCGAAGGCAGCCTCGGCAAACCGAAGGCACCGGAACCCGCACCTGCGCCCAAGGCGCCCGCCAACGATCTCGGTGGTGCTGCCACGGTGCCGGTCATGGGCCGCATCGCCGCCGGCGTGCCGATTTCCGCCATCCAGAACAACACCCATGATGTTGCCGTACCGGTGGACATGCTGGGTTCGGGTGAACATTACGCGCTCGAAGTTAAGGGCGATTCGATGATCGAGGCGGGAATTTTCGACGGCGATACCGTCATCATCCGCAACAGCAATACCGCCAATCCGGGCGATATCGTCGTGGCACTGGTGGATGACGAGGAAGCGACGCTGAAGCGGTTCCGCCGCAAGGGCGCTTCCATCGCTCTGGAAGCGGCCAACCCCGCTTATGAAACCCGTATCTTCGGGCCTGACCGGGTAAAAATTCAGGGCAAGCTGGTCGGGCTTATACGCCGTTACCATTGATTTGACTTGGCCGTCATCCTCTCGAGACAGGTGTCGTCATGCGGCGGCGCCTGTCGAAGATGGCGGCAATTGGGTAAGTCGACTGACGATGTGAGTCTCGGGCACTCCCATTCTTGCCGCAGATGAATACATCTCGTCTGGTAAAAGCCAGTTCCAGTTTCATATGGATATCTTTGTCGCGCACTCCTCACCGGCCTGTTGTCACCACTGCGTCATACGCCGTGGACTTCTGATCGCGTGAAGTCGTTGGCGCTTGCGGGATGCGGTCGGCCTGACGCTGCCACCGAATGGTGACACTCGATACAAAGCCCCTGCCATTCATCAACGCGATTTATGAGTGCCATGGATTATTTTCGATATTCCATCATACCCCTGCAGGTATAGAAATGCGCGTCATATCCGGGAGATAAGCCATGTACGATCTTTACATCGCCAACAAGAACTACTCTTCATGGTCACTGCGGCCGTGGGTGTTGATGCGCACTCTCGGTATCGCCTTTGATGAAAAACTTGTTCCGTTTGGCGAAGGTGTCGCCTTTTCCAGCTTCTCGCCGACCGGCAAGGTGCCCTGCCTTGTCGATGATGGCGTGACGATATGGGAAACGCTGTCAATCGCCGAATATCTCGCAGAACGGCACCAGGGCGTCTGGGCAGGCGACAAGCAGGCGCGGGCATGGTCACGTTCGGCGGCAAGTGAAATGCATGCGGGCTTTTCCTCGCTGCGCAATCTTTACCCCATGTCGGTCGGCATTCGGGTCAAGCCTAAGGGGGGCGATGCCGGGCTTGCGGCAGACATAAAGCGCATCGATGCGTTGTGGAGCGAAGGTCTGACAAAATTCGGCGGTCCTTATCTTGCCGGTCAGAAATTCACGGCGGTCGATGCTTTCTTCTGCCCGGTCGCGTTCCGTTTCCAGACCTATGGTGCTGATCTTTCACCTGCGGCAAAAGCCTATTGCGACCGGCTGCTGGCCCTGCCCGCCATGCGTGAATGGTATGAAGCCGGTTTGAAGGAGATCTGGCGCGATGCGGCGCATGAACAGGAAATCGGCGGCACTGGTGAACTGACTGCCGATCTGCGCGTGAAGGTCTGAATATCCATGCTGGCGGCGTTCATTGCGATGTCGCCAGCAACTGCCTGACCGGTTCCGGCATCTCGTATTCGAAACGGTCGGTTTTCCAGTCGTAATAGCGGTGCTCGCTCCATGGCCTGTCCGCCCCGGCAATCGCCGCGCGCAGCCGTCCGACGACCGCAGGCTGATCGCTGTCGGCAAAATTTATTTCTACCGAACCAATGCGCCGCAATATATCGCGGTTGAGTAGAAGCGCACCTGAGCGGCATTGTGAAAACGAGGTCCTGCGGGAAACGACAACAATATCGGCGATGTCACAGGCTTTTCCGGCAAACCGGCCGTCTTCCAGAACGACGATCCACTCCCCGCTCCCGGAGCGCGCCACGCACCATATGCCTTTGCTGCAGGTGAAGACGCCGGGTTCCGCATCTTTCAGCGCTGCCGTCATCTGCCGTGTCACCGCCCTCATCTCCTCCGGCGTAAGTTTTGATTTTGTGGTCAAGCCTACACTGGTTATCGCGGCCTCCGCTTTGAGATTGACCGGTGGAACGGGCTGTTCCGGCAACAGGAGTGCTCTTTGCCACTGGCCGTATATGAAGCCCTGCGGTCGCATTTTTGTCGTATAGGCCTTGCCGTCTTCCAGCAGCGCCACCAGCTCCCCCTCCTCGTGAATGAGCAGATCCGGGACATCACGATAGGCCGTGGCCGCCGACAGGCCGAAGGCGGAAACAAGAAGCGGAATACCAAGCAATGCAAGCCGGCTGCGCAGCAAGGTGAGCAGCAGGAAACCGGCGGAGCCGAGACCAATGAACCACTCATGCGGCCGCCCCGTTGCTGCGCTGCCGCCCCAGGACGCCACTTCATTGGCGACTTCGATGACGAGCGCCATGCCATAACCCATGATCTTCAGGAACGGCCCATCAAGCCCGAACGGCATCAGCAGCATGGCCAGGAGGCCGAACGGCATGACGATCAGCGACATCAGCGGCATGGCAGCCAGATTGGCGAAAAGTCCATAGGTGGTGACACGATGGAAATGTTCTGCCGAATAGATCGCCGTCGAAACTCCGCCAATCAGCGACGTGGTGATGACCCCGCCAATGATGGTTCCTGCCATTTGCGCCGCCGTCATCCACACCGGTCTGCGTCCGATCAACAGTCGCTCGTGATCGCCGCGCCGGCGGCCCCACCAGGCATAGGTGGATACGAGCGCGATGGTCGCGGCAAACGACATCTGGAAACTCGGCCCCATGATTTCCGAAGGCGAAAAGACAAGGATGATGAGAGCCGAAATAGCGACATTCCGGAGGCTGAGCGACGGCTGATCGAAAAGAACGGCGATCAGCATCACCGACATCATCAGCCAGGCACGCTCGGCGGAGACGGCGAAACCGGAAATCAGGTAATAAGCGAGCGTCATCAAGAGTGCCGCGAAAGCCGAAATCTTCTTGACGGGCCAGCGCTGCGCAAAAGCGGGAAACAGGCTGAAGCTCAGCCTCAGCCCCACAAAAAAAATGCCTGCGGCAAGCGCCATGTTCAGTCCGGATATGGCAACGATATGGGCAAGGCCGGAAAGCCTCAATGCCTCCATTGTGTTGGCCGATATCGCCTGTCTCTCATCGGTGACGATGGACGCGGCGAAGGCTCCGGCGTCACCGCCAATGACATTGCGGATGCGCTCTGCAATGGCGCTGCGCAGGCCATAAAGCCGCATATCCGCCCATTCCAGCCAGCCCGTTTCAACTTTGATGTCGCCCCTTGGTGATATAAGTGCCTGCGGCGGCTTGTAGAAAAATCCGGTCGCACCAATGCCTTTGAAATAGGAAGCGAAGGCGAAATCGTTTAGACCCGGCAAAGCAGGGCCGGAAGGCGGCGACAGCCGGGCCTTGCCTTGAATGGTCGCGCCAAGTGCAACGGGGTCGCCTCCGCCACGGGACAGCAGCGAGATTCTCGCCGGCGGGCGCGACAATGCTGGCGCTTCGGTCGCAGCCAGCTGAACGACATATCGCCAGGAGCCGCGCGCATCCACTTCCCGGCGCACCACCGTGCCGGTGATGGTGGTTGTAACCGGGGTATCCAGTACCACGGTTCCCGCTCGCCGGGTTTCAACATCTGCCAGAAGCATGCCCAGCAGAAGAAAAGCGGCAGCGCTGCAGGTCGCCGCCGACAGGCCGTTATTATATCGGCTAAACAGCGCCAGACCGGCAGCAAGCAGGAACATGATGGCGAGAGCAGGCAAGGACGGCGTGACATCAAGGGAAAACCACAGGATCGCGCCGCAGCCGATAAAGACGGGAACGAAAAGGAAATCATGGCCGAATGCGCGTTCCTCAGCGACGCAGCCGACAACTTTTTCGGTGATGACAGCCTTGAGATTGCGCCTGACAACACGGGTGGGCAGATCATAAGCCACAAGATCGCCGGCGCGGTGAACGGGAAACAGGATTTCATGCGCGCCGGGCAAGTCGCCCTGCAACGTTTCGGCATATCCGAGATGCTTTTTTTCCCCTTGACCAAGCAATCTGCGCCGCGCCCCTGCCGTACCGGAAACAGGTTTGCAGGGCGGCGGGAAGGATTGCAATCCTTTCCTTTAACCGTGCGTTGACCGAGATTGAATTGCCATGGCCGATAATGCCGCAAGCAACGTAATTGCGTTTGCCGCAATGCACAATTTGACCTTCGAATAGCTTGGCATCGGCGCAAGGATCATATAGCTAATCGGTAGACGCTTAACCGCGAGGCGTGTCTCAACGCCTCCACCCGCATGTTCTCGGAGGATCAGTATGACGGAAAAAAGCGCTACAGTGACACTTGGCGAAAAGCAGGTGGAACTCCCGGTAAGGGAAGGCACGATTGGACCAAGCGTCGTCGATATCGCCACGCTCTACAAGCACACGGGCTCCTTCACTTACGACCCGGGTTTCACGTCGACGGCCTCCTGCGAATCCAAGATCACCTATATCGACGGTGACGAAGGCGTTCTCCTTCACCGCGGCTTCCCGATCGAGCAGCTTGCCGAACAGGGCGACTTCCTGGAAACCTGCTATCTGCTGCTTTACGGCGAACTGCCGACGGCTGCGCAGAAGAAAGACTTCGACACCCGCGTTACGCGCCACACCATGGTGCACGAGCAGATGAGCCGTTTCTTCACCGGCTATCGTCGCGATGCGCATCCGATGGCCGTCATGTGCGGCACGGTCGGTGCTCTCTCGGCCTTCTACCACGACTCGACCGACATTACCGATCCGCACCAGCGCATGGTCGCTTCGCTGCGCATGATCGCGAAAATGCCGACGATCGCCGCCATGGCCTATAAGTACCATATCGGCCAGCCCTTCGTTTATCCGAAGAACGATCTGGATTACGCTTCCAACTTCCTGCACATGTGCTTTGCCGTGCCGTGCGAGGATTACAAGGTCGATCCGGTTCTGGCCCGCGCCATGGACCGCATCTTCATCCTGCATGCCGACCACGAGCAGAACGCCTCCACCTCCACGGTGCGTCTTGCCGGTTCTTCGGGTGCGAACCCGTTCGCCTGTATTGCAGCGGGCATCGCCTGCCTCTGGGGTCCTGCACATGGCGGCGCCAACGAAGCGGCGCTCAACATGCTGAACGAAATCGGCTCTGTTGACCGTATTCCGGAATACATCGCCCGCGCCAAGGACAAGAACGATCCGTTCCGCCTGATGGGCTTTGGCCACCGCGTGTACAAGAACTACGACCCGCGCGCCAAGATCATGCAGAAGACGATGTATGAAGTGCTGGAAGCCACCGGCAATTCCGACGATCCGATCATGCAGGTTGCGCTGGAACTGGAAAAGATCGCCCTTTCCGACCCCTACTTCGTCGAAAAGAAGCTTTACCCGAATGTCGACTTCTATTCGGGCATCACACTGAAGGCGCTCGGCTTCCCCACGACAATGTTCACCGTTCTCTTCGCGCTCGCCCGCACCGTCGGCTGGATCGCACAGTGGAACGAAATGATCGAAGATCCGCAGCAGCGCATCGGCCGTCCGCGCCAGCTCTACACGGGCGCCGGCAAGCGCGATTACGTTCCGGTTTCCAAGCGCTAAACCGGCAATCAAAACATCAAAGGCCGGCGGATGAAAATCCGCCGGCCTTTTCTATTGGGTATTTCAGTAAGATAAACACGTTCAACCAGTGGCCAAGACGGCCAAGCCTGTGTCAGCCTTGCTGTCTGCGGCCGTTCAGCACATCGAGCAGAATGGCAGCGCCGGTTTCGCCCGGAGGCACATCGGTGTGCAGACGCTGCTGCACCAGCGCATACCCCTCAAGCATGGCCCGCCGCTCTGTGGTGTCAGATGCAAGCCGCTCTGCCCAGCGCAGCATGGATCCTGGCCGCACCACCTCGTTGAGATATTCAGGCACAACCGGGTAGTCGGCAATCAGGTTCGGAAGTGCGCCCGTCCAGGTTTTTACCCGCTTGCTCAGCATGGTGAAAATCCAGTCGGTCTTATAAACAGAAACGGTCGGCACGCCGGCAAGCGCCAGTTCGAGAATGACAGTACCGGAGGCGGCGATTGCCGCGTCGGCACGCGCAAACGCGTTCCATTTGAAGGCGGAATCGATGCCGATTTCGGGCCTTATATCTTCCGGCCATGTCGCCGCCAGCTCGCGGATACGGTTTTCCTGACGCGGCACGGTGGGCAGCACGAAACGGGTTGGGCCGTTGCGTTCCACAAAGGCCTTTGCGGCCTCTCGAAATGGCTCCATCAACCGCGTGGTTTCCGTGGAGCGCGACCCGGGCAGCAGAAGAATGGTTTTGGCTTCGCCCTTGGCCGGAAGGGGGCGTTCCGCCCGCTTTTGCCGCACCGCCAGCACATCGGGATCGACGCTGAGACGATGGCCGACAAAGGTGGTCGGCGGGCCGCTCAGACGCCGCATCGCCTCCGGCTCAAAGGGCAGCAAGGCAAGAACGTGATCGACATAGGACAACATCGCGGTGGCGCGATATTCCTTCCACGCCCAGACACTGGGGCAGACATAGTTGACGACCGGCAGATGCGGCAATTGCTTGCGGACTTTTTTCGCAACACGATGCGTGAAATCCGGGCTGTCAATGATCAGCAGAATATCCGGCTTTGCGGCGATGATCGCCTGCGCAGTCTGGTTGATGCGCGCAATGAGTTTCGGCAGCTTTTTCAGGACTTGCGTGAAGCCCATGATGGAAAGTTCGGAATAATCGAACAGCGAGGTCAGCCCCTGCGCCTCCAGCGCCTCGCCGCCGACGCCCATCAGCTCAACGGAGCCCGGATATCGGGCTTTGAGGGAGCGGATCAGATCTGCGCCCAGAAGATCGCCGGACACTTCCCCGGCAATAACCGCCACTTTTAATGTCGCCGTCATCCGATCATCTCTCCCCGATCATATCACCACCGAGTGACGTATCGATGCCGCAGACAAATATGCCCGCCTGATCGGCGGCTTTCAACATCTCGTCGCGATCCAGCACCAGCGCTCGTCCCGCTTCGACGGCGATGCCCGCCAGTCCGGCTTTCTGCGCATTTTCCACGGTTTCGATACCGATGGTCGGCAGGTCGGCGCGGATATCCTGCTGCGGCTTGCACAGCTTCACCAATACACCCCTGCGGCGGGGCGATATGCGGCCTTCGGCACGCAGTGCCGCAACACGTGCCAGCATGGCATCGGTGCCCTCAACGCCTTCCAGCGCAACAATGCGACCGCCGACCGAGACCGCCCCCTGCCCGACATCAAGTGTGCCGAGCGCAAGTGCCGCCTCGGCCGCCTTGCGAATATCTCGCAGATCTTCATCCGTGGGTTTCTGCGTGCCCAAAGTACCTGTCGTGGCAAGCAGGCCGGGCGCAATCTCGTGGGCGCCGATGACCTTTGCGCCGAGCGTGCCGATGACCTTGATCACCATCTGCAACACGGCATCATCACCGCCCGACAAAAGCGTGCGGACGATGGAGGGCAGTTTCAGCACGATGCCGACCGTCGGGCGGATCTCCCGCCATTCCGGCCGTCGCGCCACGGCGCCGGAAAGCACGACGCGGTCCACCCGGTTTTCACGCAGCAAACGGCCAAGCCCTGCCACGTCGCCCACGCTGATGACAGCATTATCGAAGCCGCTCCAGTCGAAGCTGGAATCATCGCGCAGGCGCACGATGAAAGGGTTTTCCCCCATCTCGCGGGCGGCGGCCGCCACATAAAGCGGCAGCTGGCCGCTGCCGGCCACGATGGCGAGACGCCCGCCGCCTGTCACGGCTCACTTGCCCCGATTGGGCGAAGAGATCGCGCGGTCGCTGCCCGCGCCGATGAAATCGATGACTTCGAGAGCCTGAGGGCAATCCAGATATTCATTGCGATCGATTGCCGCCGCGTTGCCACGGATCGTGCCTTCAGCCTCGAAAATCTGCTTGTAGACGCGCCGGACCTTGTGAATATCCGCCCGTTCAATACCGGCACGCGTCATGCCGACCACATTGAGGCCGCCAAGAATGCCGGGATTGCCGTTCAGCATGCCATAGGGAATGACATCGTAGTTAACCGCCGACAGCCCGCCGATAAAGGCTTGACGGCCAATGCGGGTGAACTGGTGCACGGCACAGCCGCCGCCCAGGATGGCGCGGTCTTCGATGGTCACATGGCCCGCCAGCATCACATTGTTCGACAGGATGATGTGATTGCCGAGGCGGCAATCATGCGCCACATGCGAATTGGCCAGGAACAGATTATCGTCACCGACAATGGTCTTGCCGCTGCCATCGGAACTGCCGGCGTTCATCGTCACGCCTTCGCGCATGATACAGCGTTCGCCGATCTCGAGCGTCGTTTCCGATCCATCATGGCGAACCGCCTGCGGGGTGCCGCCAATGACAGCCATGGGATGGATCACCGATCCACGGCCGATGACGGTTACGCCAGAAACGATGGCATGATTGTGCAATATGACATCATCATGCAGCGTGACCTTTGCGCCGACATAGCTGAGCGCGCCGATGACGACATTTTCACCGATAACCGCACCGTCTTCGACAATGGCGGTCGGGTGAATTTTGGCCGAGGCGGCGATCCTGCTCATTGCTGGTCCTCGGGGATCATCATCGCACCGACATCAGCCTCCGCAACCAGCGCGCCATCCACCTTCGCCTCGCAATGGAATTTGAACACGTTGCCGCGCTGACGCTGCTTGACGACGTGGATTTCCAGACGGTCGCCGGGGATAACAGGTTTGCGGAAACGCGCATTGTCGATTGTCATGAAGTAGACCAGGTGACCGCCCTCGCCCTGACTGCGAGCGCATATCGCACCTGCCGTCTGGGCCATGGCTTCGACGATCAGAACGCCTGGCATGATCGGCCGATCCGGAAAATGGCCGGTGAAATGCGGTTCGTTGACCGTGACGTTCTTAATGCCGGTCGCCGAGTTGTTACCATCGATATCGATGATCTTGTCGATCAGCAAGAACGGGTAACGATGCGGCAGAAGCTTCATGACTTCCAGAATGTCAGCCGCGCCGAGCGTCGTCTTCGTTTCTTCAGTCATTGTTTTTTTCTCCTGTTTTTTTATCACGCGCTTCAGCGCGTGCCAGAATTTCGGCCATGTCGCGCAGGAAATATTTCATCGGACGTGCAGGCGTTCCGCCATAACGGGCCCCGGCCGGAACATCGGCGACCACACCGCTCATGGCTGCGATCTGCACGCCGTCACCAATGGTGATATGGCCATTAACGCCAGCCGCGCCGCCGATCATCACGCCATCGCCAATGCGGGTGCTGCCCGCAATGCCGACCTTGCTGACGATGCCACAATGGCGGCCGATGCGCACGTTGTGACCAATCTGGACCTGATTGTCGATCTTTGTGCCTTCACCGATGACGGTGTCATCCATGGTGCCGCGATCGATCGTGGTATTGGCGCCGATCTCGACATTGTCCTGAATGATGACGCGGCCGATCTGCACGATTTTCAGCATGCCGCGGGGACCGGGAGCGTAACCGAACCCATCCTGACCGATGCGCGCGCCATTATGGATGATGACATTGTTGCCGATGAGGGCGACAAGAATGCTCGCACCACCGGAAATGGTGCAATCGCGCCCAACCTGCACATGCGGTCCGATGATGACACCCGGGCCAATTCGTGTGCCCGCACCAATATGAGCGCCGGCACCGATCACGGCGAGCGGCTCAACGATCACGCCCGCTTCCAGCTTCGCCGACGGATCGACATGGGCAGCCGGAGAAATCTCGGCTTCCATCGGCGCAATCGTCGCGGGCCGCATGGCGGAGGGATGCAGCAAGGCACCCACCTGCGCAAAAAGCGTATGCGGATTTTTCGATATCAGTGCGGGAATGTGAGACGGCACCATATTTGCCAGCGCAGCGTCGCAGATGACGGCACCAGCCTCGCAGCTTACCAGCTCATCGCGGTTCTTGCGGGAGAGAATATAGCAGAGCTGATCGGGTTTTGCCCGGTAGACCGGCGCGACGGACCTGATAATCCGCTCACCTGCCGCCTCATCAGACAGTTCCGCCCCAAAACGGTCTGCGATATCTTTCAATCGCAATCCATCGTGGGGCGGAAAAAAGGCGTTGTATTCCATAAGCCGGAAACTCCAGAACGTTCAAAGTTGCAGTTCTGGACTGCCGATATCAGAAAGTGTTGGACATGCCAAACCGGAAACGCTGTTCCTCGTCGTAGTCTTCCTTGGCGATCGGTACAGCATAGTCAACACGGATCGGACCGAAGGGCGATGCCCACATCACGCCGATACCAGCGGATGCGCGGATGGAGTTGCCATCCTTTACACCTGCACTGTTGGCGACCTTGTTGCCGTAAAGCGTACCGGCATCGACGAAACCAGCGAGACGCAGGCCGAAATCTTCCGGAACACCAGGCATCGGGGCAGTGACTTCAGCGGAAGCTGCGAAGTAGGTCGTGCCGCCGATGGAGTCGTTACCGATGCGCGGGCCAATACCGTCGTTCTTGAAGCCGCGAACCTGACGGCCGCCGAACTTGAACTGATCGAATACCAGCAGATTGTCGCCGGTGGGCACCACATGACCCGCCTGACCGGTGATCGAGCCGATGACATCGTACTCGTCCGACAGCGTGTAATAGAAGCGCGCCTTGGCGTAGATCTTGTAATATTCGGAATCGCCGCCGAGACCTGCAAATTCGTTCGTCAGGGCAGCCTGCCAGCCTTCGCGCGGCATGTTGCGGTCGTCGAGCGTATTGTAGTTCAGCGTGTTGGAGATGATGGACTGCGTCCAGTCACCGCCACGGATCAGAGCCTTATAGGGTTCGGCAAGGTTGCTGCCGGTTTCCCAATCGCCCTCGCCGTCATAGTTGAGCTGCTTGTAGGTATATTTGAACGTCGTCGAGAGATCTTCGGTGATCGGCGCGGTCACACGCAGCGCGAAGCCCTGTTCGTCGTAATCGTAATAGTCTTCGCTGCGGCTCTGGCTCTTGAACAGATCGAAACCTGCGGCCAGACGGTAGCCAAGGAAATACGGCTCGGTGAAGGACAGCGTGTAGCTGCGCGCATCGTCTTCGCCCGCACCGGCAGCGAGACGGATGTACTGGCCGCGGCCGAGGAAGTTCTTTTCTTCGATGGATGCTTCAAGCAGAACGCCGTCGTTCTGCGAATAACCAGCACCGATACCGAACGAACCCGTCGATTGATCCTCAACGTCGACAACGATGACAACGCGGTCAGGCGCGCTGCCGCCGGCGGTCGAGATGTTGACCTTCGAGAAATAACCGAGCGCTTCAAGACGACGCTTTGCCGCCGTGATGACCGTCTGGTTGAATGCATCGCCTTCGGAAATATCGAATTCGCGGCGGATGACATAGTCACGCGTACGGGTGTTGCCGCGGATTTCGATACGCTCGACATAGGCGCGTTCGCCCTGGTCGACGATATAGGTCACACCGATGGTGTTGCCGGACATATCGCGGTCACCGCGCGGCGTTACGCGGGCAAAGGGATAACCTTCGCCGGCAACGCGCTTGGAAATCGCTTCCATGCTCTGCTGAACTTCCTTGGCGCTGTAGCTGGCGCCCTGGCGGGTTTCAACGAGACCCTGCAGTTCAGAACCATCGACACCCGGAACAGTCGATTCGACAGTGACGTTGCCGAAGTCGTATTTCTTGCCTTCATCCACCGTGATGGAGATGGTGTATTCGTTCTTGGACTCATCCAGTACAGCGTCGGACGACACGACCCGGAAGTCGGCATAACCGCGGTTGTAATAGAACTGGCGCAGCGCCTCTTCGTCGGCGCGCAGCTTGTCCTCGTTATAGACGTCCTTACGTGTCAGGAACGACAGCATGTTGGACTTCTTGGTATTGATGACGGCGGCCAGACGACCGTCGCTATAGGAATTGTTGCCGACGAAATCGATGCGGCCGATCTTGGTGCGCTCACCTTCGTTGATGACGAAAGCGATGTTCACACGGCCCTGACCGACGGAAACGGTCTGCGTGGTGATTTCGACGTCGCTGCGGCCGATTGCGGCATAAGCTTCCTTGATGCGGGCGATATCCGCAGTCACGATCGCCTGATTGAACGGGCCGAGCGACTGGGTCTGCACGATGCCAACGAGCTTGTCGTCCTTGATCTTGCGGTTACCGTTGAAGACAACCTGGTTGACCAGCTGGTTCTCGTTGACGGTCACGACCAGCGTGCTGCCGGAAACGCGCATGGAGACATTCGAGAAGTAACCGGTGGCGTAAAGACGCTTCACCGATTCATCGATATCCGAATTGGAAAAGTTTTTACCCGGCGCAATGGTGATGTTGGAACGCACGGAGTCCGCACCGGACCTCTCGGCCCCGCGAACATCGATCTTGCTGATAACGGCTGCATTTGCAGCACCAGCAGAGGCAAGCACGCCAAGGCCCGCAACCGAAGAAACACCAGCAGACAGCGCAACCGCCGACACAGCGTTCAAAAATCTTGAACCAGCCTTCATTTCAAATCTTACCTTTTTACGTTGTCCCTCAGCGGGCGGAACCCGACTCCGGCCATGTGCGTCGTTTTACCTGCTTTTCCCCTACAAGCAAGTCAGAACGTTAAATTCTGTTTACTTCGTGATCCAGAGTGGCTCATTCGCCACTTCGGCATAAAAACAAGGTAAACAAGCCCCTAACAAAACCGTTAAAACACAATCCTCAGCCGATCAAGCTGCTGATATCATTCCATGTTGCAAAAACCATAAGTCCCAGAATCATTGCCATGCCGATACGGAAGGCAACTTCCTGCGCGCCGGCGCCAAGCGGCCTGCCGCGAATGGCCTCGATGGCATAAAACACTAGGTGTCCACCGTCCAGAACCGGGACAGGCATCAGGTTGAGAAGCCCGATCGACACTGAAAGCACGGCGGCGAGCTGGATGACGGCTGCAATGCCGAGTGTTGCCATCTGGCCGGATGCCTGCGCAACGCGGACCGGACCACCCAGCTGATCGGCATTCATGCGGCCGGTCACGAGATTGCCGATATAGTTGAAGGTGCCGGTGATGACGTGGCCCGTCTCGCGTACGCCCTCAAGCAGGGCCTCAGACGTCGAATATTCAATATGGCGGAAGTTGCCACTGGTCTGGTCGGTGACGATGCCGATGATGCCCATTTCCAGCTTGTTGCCGAACTGGTCCGTCGTCTCGGTGCGGGTCGGCACCATCGGCAGCTTCAGCTCCTCGCCTGCCCTTTCGACAGTCACGGTGATCGGCGTGCCCGGCCGGATGCCGACGTAACGACGGACATCCTCGAAAGTCATGACCTTTTCACCGTCGATCGCCACCAGACGGTCGCCAGGGCGTACGCCTGCCGCTGCGGCAGCGCTGTTTTCACGCACCTCGGCCACCACAGGATCGGCGATCATCCGGCCATAAACACCGAACAGAACCGCAAAGATGAGAATCGCCAGGATGAAGTTGGCGATGGGCCCCGCCGCAACCGTTGCCGCCCGTTTCCACAATTTTGCACCGGCAAGTGTCTGCGCCCTCTCCTCGAGCGACATATGCGACATGCCGGAACTGTCCGGCTTGCTCGCGGCATCTTCGTCGCCGAAGAACTTAACGTAGCCGCCGAGAGGGATCGCGGAAATCTTCCAGCGCGTGCCATGCCGGTCGGTGAAGCCGATCAGTTCCGGGCCGAAGCCGATGGAGAATGCGGTGGAGCGAATGCCGCTCCAGCGGCCGACGAGATAATGGCCCATTTCATGGACGAAAACGAGCAGGGAAAGCACCAGGATGAAGGGCACGATGTAGCCGGTCAGAAAACCGGTCGCCGCCATTACTGTGTTCATGACAATCTGCCCTTTATGTCGTGACCTTTCGCGCCGCTTAAAAGCCCGGCAGGAGACCGCCGCCCGATCCGGGCACGTCGCCGGTTGCCGCCGCATGCACGAAAGCAATGAGGAATACCGTAAAGCAGGCGAAAACAAGACCGTCAACACGGTCCATGAAGCCGCCATGGCCCGGGATGAGATGGCTGGAATCCTTGACCTGGAAACGCCGTTTCACGAAGGATTCGAAAAGATCGCCAATCTGGCTGAAGACGGAGAGGATAAGCGCGAGCCCAAGCACCAGCAGACTGATCCTGCCGTGATAGGCGAGCGATACCGCACCGCCGCCGATCAGCGCGGCCACGGCCCCACCAATCGCGCCGGACCAGGTCTTGCCGGGAGAAATCGCCGGCGCGAGCTTTGGCCCGCCAATGGCGCGCCCGACGAAATAAGCAAGAATATCCGTCGACCAGACAACGGCGAAAATGAACAGGATGGAGACGAAGCCGGTCAACTCGTCGCCACGAATGGCTGCCAGCGAAATGCCGCTGAGACCGGCATAGATGATGCCGCCCACCAGCCACCAGTTCCTGCCGCGCAGAACGGGGAAAAGTGCTGCCGTCAGCGTAAAACCTGACAGCAGCGGCAGATCAAGCGAAGGTTCGCCAAAAATCGTGTTGCCGGCGATGACGGCAACCGCAAACCAGCCCCAGGCATTGCCGGTGGAATTGGTTTCGGACAGCCGGGTAATCGTCGACCACTCATAATAGATGAGGATCGCCAGAAGACCGGCCACGATGCGAAACAGAATGCCGCCATACCAGGTGGCGGCCAATATGACCGCCGCCATGACGATTGCGGACACGATCCGCAGTCTGAGTTCACGGCTCATCAGGCGCCTGCCACGGCAACCGGCTCGGCGATGGCGCCGAAGCGGCGATTACGCGTTGCATATTGCTCGATTGCAGAAAAGAACAGCTGCCGGTCGAAGTCGGGCCAATATTCCGGAACGAACAGGAACTCGGAATAGGCCGCCTGCCAGAGCAGGAAATTCGACAGGCGTTCTTCGCCGCTGGTGCGGATGATGAGATCGGGATCCGGCATTCCGCACGTATCAAGTCTCGCCGAGATCATCTCCGGCGTGATCGATGCCGCATCCAGCCGGCCTTCGGCGACATCGCGGGCAATCGCCATGGTGGCGCGGGTAATCTCGTCACGGCTGCCGTAATTGAAGGCGATCACCAGCGTCAGCTTGGTGTTGTCAGCCGTCATCTGCTCGGCTTCTTCAAGAAGGCAGCGGATGTCGTTTTTCAGGCCCTGCCGGTCGCCGATGATGCGCACACGGACGTTTTCACGATGCAGTTCCGCAAGGTCGCGCCGGATGAAGGCCTTCAGAAGCCCCATAAGATCGCTCACCTCGGATTCCGGCCTGCGCCAGTTTTCCGAAGAGAAAGCGAACAGCGTGAGATAGCGGATGCCGCAGTCGCCAGCCGCACGCACGGTTTCGCGCACGGCCTCAACCCCGCGGCGATGCCCCATTACGCGCGGAAGACCGCGCTGTTTTGCCCAACGCCCATTTCCATCCATGATGATGGCGACGTGCTCGGGTATTGAGGAACGTGTCGTCGTCGGCATATCGATCCAGTAACAGGCAGTGCGAAATTAAAACGAATAAAATACAGGTCTATCACAAGGGATATTAGACCTGCATGATTTCCCTTTCCTTCTCGCCAAGCAAGCGTTCAATCTCGGAAATCGTGTCGTCGGTCATTTTCTGGACCTTTTCGGACTGTCCGCGGCTTTCGTCCTGACCGATGTCACCGTCCTTTTCGGCTTTTTTCAGGCCATCCATGCCGTCGCGGCGCACATGGCGAATCGCCACCTTGGCTTTTTCGGCATAGTCGTGAGCCACCTTGACGAGCGATTTGCGGCGCTCTTCGTTGAGTTCAGGCAGCGGAATTCGCAGGTTCTGGCCGTCGACGATCGGGTTCAGGCCGAGATTGGATTCGCGAATGGCGCGGTCGACGGCATTGACCATCGACTTGTCCCAGATGTTGACGCCAAGCATGCGCGGCTCGGGAACGGTGATGTTTGCCACCTGGTTGAGAGGCACACGCGAGCCATAGGCCTCGATGGTCACCGGGTCGAGAATGTTGGCCGAAGCACGACCGGTGCGCAGCGATGCTATATCGCTCTTGAACGCATTGATGGCGCCATCCATGCGGCGCTTGATATCGTTGAGGTCAATACCACTCATCTAGATACTCCATCTCTGTCGGCCATAATGGCCGGAATTCGCCCCGGGGGCGGCATGTTTTTTTGATTACTTGTCGTGCACGATGGTCTTGCGGCCGCCGCCGGTCAATATCTGTGCGAAACCGCCCTTCTCGTGGATCGAGAAGACAATGATCGGGATATGGTTTTCGCGGGCAAGTGCCACAGCCGCGATATCCATCACCGCAAGGCCCTTGCCGAGCACTTCGCTATGGGTCAGCTCGTCGAAACGGGTGGCCGTCGGGTCCTTCTTCGGATCGGCAGAATAAATGCCATCCACCTGCGTGCCCTTGAAGATCGCCTCCGCACCCATTTCGGCAGCGCGCAGCGCCGCGGCGGAATCGGTGGTGAAGAAGGGGTTGCCGGTACCGCCGGCGAAAATCACCACGCGCCCCTGCGCGAGATGATGGAGCGCCGCACGCTGCGAGAAGCTCTCGCAGATTTCAGGCATGGCGATTGCGGAGAGAACGACGGTGTCGATGCTGAGCTTGCGAAGCGAGGTTGCGAGCGCCAGTGCATTGATGACGGTTGCCAGCATGCCCATATGGTCGCCGGTGACGCGATCGCCACCCTTGGATGCCACGGCCACGCCGCGGAAAATATTGCCGCCGCCGACGACGACGCCGACTTCAACGCCCATCGCCCTTGCCTCGGCAATATCGGAGGCGATCCGGTCGGCCACCGCCACATCGATACCGAAACCCTGATCACCCATGAGGGCTTCACCGGAAGCCTTGAGAAGAACACGTTTGTAGATCGGCTTGGAAGACATCATGACTCCTCGGAAATGTAACCGAAACGCGGATACACGAAGGGCACCGCGTTGTCACGCGATGCCCTCCCGTTTTCCCAAGATTGGGTAAATATAATCAGCCCTTGGCGACTGCGGCGACTTCTGCTGCGAAATCGCTTTCTTCCTTCTCGACACCTTCGCCGAGCAGCAGGCGAACCATGCCGGTCACTTCGATGGAAGCGCCAGCTTCCTTTTCAGCTTCCTTGACGGCAGCGCCGACAGTGATGTCGGGGTTGATGACGAAAGCCTGCGACAGAAGGGCGACTTCTTCGAAGAACTTGCGCATGCGGCCATCAACCATCTTTTCGATGATGGCTTCCGGCTTGCCGGATTCGCGGGCCTGTTCGATGAAGACGTTGCGTTCGCGTTCAGCAACAGCGGCGTCAACTTCTTCAGCGCGGATGGCGAGCGGGTTGGTTGCAGCGATGTGCATGGCAACCTGACGGCCGATCGAGTTCAGGACAGCCTTGTCACCTTCCGACTTCAGGGCAACGAGAACGCCGAGCTTGCCGATGCCGTCGCCGGCAGCGTTGTGGACGTAGGTCGCGACAACGCCGTGCGGAACTTCAAGCGCTGCGGAACGGCGCAGCGTCATGTTTTCACCGATGGTGGCGATGGCGTCCTTGATGCTGTCGGAAACGTTCTTGCCGGTCGCCGGGTAGTTGGCGGCGGAAACAGCCTCAACGGTGCCGTCGGTGGTCAGGGCAACCTGGGCGATACCGCGGATGAGATCCTGGAACGCGTCGTTACGGGCAACGAAGTCGGTCTCGGAGTTGAGTTCGACAACAACAGCCTTGTGACCCATGGTGGCGACGCCGATCAGACCTTCGGCAGCCGTGCGGCCGGACTTCTTGTCGGCCTTTGCGATGCCCTTGGCGCGCAGCCAGTCGATCGCCGCTTCCATGTCGCCATTGGTTTCAGCAAGAGCCTTCTTGCAGTCCATCATGCCTGCGCCGGATTTCTCGCGCAGTTCCTTCACCATTGCGGCTGTGATTTCGGTCATTGTTTGCCTCTTATCGGTTCGATCGGTCAGCCGGCTGAATTTGCCGTGCCGAATTTCTGGGTGATGAGTGTACCCGGCCGCACACCCTTTGAAACCGGAGAGGATTTCAGGAAAGGGGTATGCGCATTCCCAAGTGCTGCGGCGTCTCCATACATCGAAATGATGGGTGCCGCCGAAGTGTGACAGCGTTATGAAGACTGCTTTCCGTTTCAACCACATCAGACGCCGGCGGTTTCCAAAAAAACCGGGGCGGAGCGATATGAAACGAACAAGGCCGTCAACCCATTGAAGGTCTTTGACGGCCTTGTCATATCCTGGTCGAGGAGACGGCGATCAAGAAATCGCCGCCAGACAGGGCCTAAATCAGGCGCCAGCCTCGTCTTCGAGAGCGGGCTCGATCGGAGCTTCTTCAGCAGCGCCGATGTCGCGGCCGGAAGCGCCCTGCTGACGTGCGATACCGTCGATGGCAGCGCGGGCGATCAGGTCGCAATAAAGCGAGATGGCGCGCGATGCGTCGTCGTTACCGGGGATCGGGTAGTCAATGTGATCCGGGTCGCAGTTGCTGTCGATGATCGCAACGACCGGAATGCCAAGACGCTTGGCTTCTTCGATCGCGATCTTTTCCTTGTTGGTGTCGATGATGAACATCAGGTCCGGAACGCCGCCCATATCGCGGATACCGCCGAGAGCCTTTTCAAGCTTTTCGCGCTCGCGCTCAAGGTTCAGGCGTTCCTTCTTGGAATAGCCGGAGCCTTCCGAGTTGAGGATTTCGTCAACCTTGCGCAGACGCTGGATCGAGTTCGAAATGGTCTTCCAGTTGGTCATCATGCCGCCGAGCCAGCGGGAGTTGACGTAATACTGGGCCGAACGCTTTGCGCTGTCGGCGATGATTTCCGACGCCTGGCGCTTGGTGCCAACGAACAGAACGCGGCCGCCACGGGCAACGGTGTCGGACACGACCTGAAGGGCGCGCGACAGCATCGGAACGGTCTGAGCCAGATCGATGATGTGGATGTTGTTACGGTCGCCGAAGATGTACGGCTTCATCTTCGGGTTCCAGCGGTGCGTCTGGTGGCCGAAGTGAACACCAGCTTCCAGAAGCTGGCGCATAGAAAAATCGGGCAATGCCATGCCTTGTTACTCCTTTTCCGGTTTAACCCCCGCGAAGCGAACAGCACCGATTTTCATCGATACCACCGGGCGGAACGGACCGGATTTCTCCCGGAACATCCCAAGCTTCGCGTGTGGAATGGTGAGCCGCATACAGTCGCCTGCATGAAAATGCAAGCATTTATGCGAAAAAATCGCTCAAATAGCCGCGTTTCAGCGGACTGGCTTGCTTTCGCAGGTTTCGGGCTTGAGAATATCAAGCTTCGCAAGCTTACCCGTCAGAACGAAATCGCCGTAATCCATCGTCAGATCGCGGGTGATTCCGTTTTCGTAAAGCTTGAATGACATGCGGTAGATCGGCAGGGCGTCGGTGCCGGTCTTGTCGTTGTAATAGGCGATCGTTACCGGCCAGAATGCCGCCTTGGCGAAATCACCCGCCTTGCCGGCGTCCGCGTCGCCATCCTTCGGGGTCTGTGACTTGCCGACCAGCGTCGAGGTGATCAGGCTCTCATCGCCATCATCGGAACCGTCGAAAATCCGCGATTCGAAGATGCGCTTTCCCTGCCTGGCATGTTCGATGACCTGAAACATATGCTGCGTCGGGAATTCGCTGGCGACAAGACTGACCTGGCGGGCATCAGGCCTGGTCAGATCGACCTTCACGCCGTCGGTGCCGTCGATTGCCGCCCCCTGCACTTCCTTGTCCAGCTTGTCGTCGGTGTAGGACTTGGTCTCGAAGGTGAATTTCTTCGCGGCCAGATCCTCGAAGGTGGTGGTCTGCTGGTCGGTCATGCGAACCGCATCGCCGGTGTTGATCTGCGTCACGAAGCGGAAATCCGTCTTGTAACCCTGACAGGCCGAGCCGGTGAATTCATAGACCATGCGGCCGGTCATGCCCTCGATGCCGGAGCGGTCGGACGCGTCCTTGAGTTCGAGATCATAGACTGCGCGGTGGGCGACGAGGTCCGGAACCGCCACCGGCAAGGCATTGGCGGCGTTTGACAGGCCGGTCATAAGCCCTGTTGCGGCAACGAAACCAAGCGTCCTGACAAACATGCAATATCTCCTGTTGGAAGAGCCGCTCATATTGTACAAGCAACCGCCCGGCTTTTGGATCAACATCTTCTGAATGCCGGATTCTTGAAGGATTTACAACAAAACCGGAGACGAAAATGTCTGATGTCATCGAAGGCCGCCTCAAGGAACTTGGCTTTACGCTTCCCGTAGCCGCAGCACCAGCCGCAAACTACGTTCCCTTCACCATCAGCGGCAATCTGCTTTATGTATCGGGTCAACTGCCGATGGAATCTGGCAAGATTGCGGTGACCGGCCTAGTTGGCCGCGATGTAGACGTGCTAGGCGCCCAGCGCGCCGCCGAATTATGCGCCGTCAACATTCTCGCACAGGTCAAGGCCGCGTTGAATGGCGACCTCTCGAAAATCCGCCGTGTCATCAAGCTGAATGGCTTTGTTGCCTCCGTTCCGGAATTCGTCGAACAGCACCTCGTCATCAACGGCGCCTCCAATCTTCTCGCCAATGTTCTCGGTGATGCCGGCAAGCATGCCCGCGCCGCCGTTGGCATGGCCTGCCTGCCCTTCAATGCCGCCGTCGAGATCGACGCCATCGTGGAAATCGACGCATGACACTGAAACTTTCCTGGCTGACGGCGCAGCCCGTCGCCCATCGCGGTTATCATGATCTCAACAAGGCGGTCTGGGAAAACACGCTATCGGCCTTTTCCCGCGCCATCGAGGCCGGGTTCGCCATCGAATGCGACGTGCAGCTGGCGGCCGACAGCGTGCCGGTGATCTTTCACGACGACGACATGGCGCGCCTGACCGGCATCAAGGGCGACGTGCGCGAACGCACCTCCGGCGAACTATCGATGCTTTCCATCGGCCAGACGAAGGATCGTGTTCCGACGCTGAAGCAGCTTCTGGCGCTCTGCGCCGGCAAGGTGCCGCTGGTGATCGAGCTGAAAGGCCGGCAGGGCGAAGGCGTCGATGACGGTTTTGCCGAGGCGGTTCTGGAGGACCTCGAGGGTTACAAGGGCCATGTGGCGCTGATGAGTTTCGACCATCATCTGCTGAAAGACCTGAAAGCTGCGGGTTCTCCCTGGCCGCTGGGTCTGACGGCCGAAGGCAACAAGCCGGAAGACTTCTTCAAACACGACGAAGCGATGCAGCTTGGGCTTGATTTCATCTCCTATCATTGGGGTCATCTGCCCAACAGCTTCATCGAGGCGCAAAGAAAACTCGGGCTTCCGGTAATTACCTGGACAGTCAGGGATGAAAATGCGCGCGAGACCACCTATAAATATGCGGACCAGATGACATTCGAAGGTTTCGACCCGAGAGAGAACCCCTCCGCCACGGCATGACAGAAGACTATTCCATTCGCGTTGCGCAATCCCTGGAGGATATCGATCCGGAAAGCTGGAAACGGCTTTCCGGAACTTCTCGCAACACGTCAGGAAAACCGTATAATCCTTTTATCTCCCACGCATTTTTATCATCGATGGAAGCGTCCGGATCGGCGACGGCCAAGACCGGCTGGCTTGGAAACCATCTGCTGCTCGAAAACGCGTCCGGTGATCTGGTCGGGGCAATACCGGCCTATCTGAAGAACCACAGCAAGGGCGAATATGTGTTCGACCATGGCTGGGCGGATGCCTTTGAGCGGGCCGGCGGCCATTATTATCCGAAACTGCAATGTTCGGTTCCCTTCACCCCGGCGACCGGGCCGCGGCTGCTCACTTCCGAAACAGTGGACGAAACGCGCTTCAAGCCGCTTCTGGCCTCCGGCCTTGCCCAGGTGACGGAAAAGATCGGCGTTTCGTCCGCACACGTGACGTTTCTGCCCGAAGACGACCTGTCAGCCCTTTTGCCCCGTGATTTCCTGCACAGGACAGACCAGCAATTCCATTTCATCAATAACGGCTATCGCGACCATGATGATTTTCTCGACGCCCTTTCCTCGCGCAAGCGCAAGGGGCTGAAAAAGGAACGTCGTGCAGCGCTGGAAAACGGCATCGAAATCGACTGGTTGACCGGAAGCGATCTGACCGAGGATATCTGGGACCAGTTCTTCGCCTTCTATCTGGATACCGGCGGCCGCAAATGGGGCCGGCCCTATCTGACGCGGGAGTTTTATTCGCTGATCGGCGAACGCATGGCCGACGATGTGCTGCTGGTGATGGCGAAACGCGATGGGCGTTACATTGCCGGTGCGATCAACTTCATAGGCTCGGATGCGCTTTATGGCCGCCACTGGGGTTGCATCGAGGACCATCCCTTTCTGCATTTCGAGGTCTGTTATCATCAGGCAATCGATTTCGCGCTGGCGAAGGGATTGAAGCGAGTGGAAGCCGGCGCCCAGGGCGAACACAAGCTGGCGCGCGGTTATGTGCCGGTCACCACCCATTCGGCACATTTCATCGTCCATCCGGGCCTGCGCCGCGCCATCGCCGACTATCTTCAGCGCGAGCGCGAAGAGGTAGAGCATATCGGCGACTATCTTGATGAACACACGCCCTTCCGCAAGGGCGAGAGACAGGAACCGGACGTTTAGTCCGCCATGAGGAGAGATCACGATGACGGCCAGCACCTATGACGACAACAATATCTTCGCAAAAATCCTGCGTGGCGAAATTCCAAGCCACAAGCTTTACGAGGACGAGCATACGCTGGCCTTCATGGATGTGATGCCGCAGGCCCCAGGCCACCTGCTGGTCGTTCCGAAAACCGGTTCGCGCAACCTGCTCGATGCCGACCCGGAAGTGCTGGCGAAAACCATTCCCGTGGTGCAGAAACTCGCCGTTGCGGCAAAGGAAGCCTTCGATGCCGATGGCGTCTTCATCGCCCAGTTCAACGAGCCGGCGGCTGGCCAGACCGTGTTCCACCTGCATTTTCACGTCATTCCGCGCAAGGAAGGCGAGCCGCTGAAGCCGCATTCCGGCACCATGGCCGATGGTGAGGTGCTGAAGGCCCATGCAGAGAAGATTAGAGCGGCGCTCGCTTCGTGACGGGTGCTGAAATACCTACGCGTTTGGCGGAACAGAGGCATCCGCATACCGTCACCCCGGACTTGATCCGGGGTCCAGTGCGATCAAGTCCTTGATCGCGGAAGAGTTCTTTCACGGCGCAGACGCGCCGTGGCTGGATGCCGGATCTGGTCCAGCATGACGACAGTGATGTTTACCATCACTCCACAGGGTGATAGGCATTTCTTTCCGGCCACGGCCAGCCCTCAAGCACCGCCATATCCGGCCGGAATATCTCCACCTTCAGCGGGTAACACGCAGCCGCGTCGCTGGAATGGGCCGAGCCGCAATCACCACCCGGGCAGGCGGAGAGCGCACCGATGAGGTCTATTTCCGCAAAGAGTTCCAGAAAGTCGCCCGGTCGCACGGGGCTCGCCTTCATGAAATATTGGTGTGTGTCGCGGGTAAAGCCCGTGCACATGAAGACGTTCAGTACATCATGCACATGCGGTTCCGCCTCCCTAAATGACAGGCCGCTCGCCGAAGCAAGGGCGTTCGTCAGGTTCGAATGGCAACAATGGTGGTAATCGCCACCACTCAGCAGCTTGTGGGTATAGGGATCGCAGCGGGTGCCGATCACATCATGCACACCGCCGCCATCCTCATCCCAGCCGTACCATGACAGCGTATCGTGGGTGATGGTCGCCATGGGCCGAAGAGACGGCAGGTTGCTCCACAGCCGGTTGCCGACGGAAACATGGGTAGCATGCAGGGCGCGGGTCTTGCCGCTGAAAAAACGCTCATTCAGGTCATGGGCGTTCCACAGATTCAAATCCCCGACCTGCGGACCTTCGATGCTGACGATGCGGAAAAAATGCCCCTTCGGCACATTGAAAGTACGACCGTCGCGCGGCGGCACGATCACTTCATCGATCTTTTCCATGCCCTCTTTTGCCTTTTCCAGACGCGAAAGGTCCGGCGTCTCAAGCGTACCATTCGGATAAACGACGACGGGACGGATAGCGCGGCGCGCGGCGGCATCGACGGGTTCGGCGGCAGGCACAGGGGTCATGAAATCCTCGAAGCGATGAAATGTCGATGTGAAATTGCGGCATGAACGCCCGGCTGACAAGGCAGGTTTTTCTTGCGCTCAGCCCAAGCGTAACTTACCCTCATCAATCATGAAACTGCCGCCGCTTGCCACTCTCCGCGCTTTCGAATCCGCCGCCAGAAAACAGAGCTTTTCTCTGGCCGCGCAGGAACTTGGCATGACGGCAACCGCCGTCAGTCAGCATGTGCGCAATCTGGAAGCCTGGCTTGGCGTGGCTCTGTTCGACCGGCATGCGAGAGGCGTGAGGCTTACTCCGGCAGGCCGGGAATTCGGTATCACGGTTTCAGGCGGTCTGCGGCAGATCGCCTCCGGGGCGGAACGTATCCGCCGGGGTCGTGATCGCATGACTGTGCACCTTGCCAGCCTGCCCTCGGTGGTGGCGCATTTTCTGACGCCCCGCCTGCCCCGCTTCCGGGCCTTGCATCCGGACATACAGGTGTCGATCAGTTATGCTGGAGCGGATCACACCGTGGAGGCCGATCTCAGCATCATACATGGTGCCGCCCCTGCACAGAAAGCCGTGGCGCTCTTCAGTGCCGAGACGCGCCCGACATGCGCGCCGGCTTACATTGCAAAATCCGGCCCTTTTGATGACGCATCGAGCCTATGTCAGGCGGAGTTACTCCATGACGACGGCGAGACGGCATGGCGGGACTGGCTGGCAACAGCTCACCTACCCCTGCCACACAGCGCCGGGCCAATCTTTGCGGATTTCAACCTGCTGGTGACCGCGCTGAAGGCCGGTCAGGGTATCGGTCTGTGCCCGACTGCGCTTCTGCGCGACGAGATCACCGAGGGGCAATTGACAGTGCTTTTTGACCGAGCGGCCGATACGGAAAAATACTATTGGCTGATAGAAGCCGAAGAGATGAGCGCATCGGCCCGGCTGCTATCCGACTGGCTTCTCACGGAAGCCCGCGAGAGCGAAACCCGTGGCAATTATTCCGCTGCGGCAAGTTGAGCCGGAGCGGTTATCGTCTCACGGGTCTGCTCCCTTGCCGACATCCAGTTGAGCAGGCGGGCCGAGGCGGCGCAGACGATGACAAAAGCGATGAGACCGCCGAAAACATCGGCAAGATGGTGTCCGCCCTGAACGAGAACAGCCAGTAGCATCACGAAATTCAATGGCAGGATCACCGACATCGCCAGCCAGTGACGCGGCACAAACCAGACGGACATAGCCGCCATGAAGATGTGGAATGACGGAAAGCCAATCAGCCCCAGCACATTTCTGGGTGTGAGGTAGCTTACGCCTTCCTGACCCAGTCGCATCAACTCACGCCCGTAAGCAGGGTCGACCGCCAATGGAATTGTCTGGGCAACCCACTGCGGCAACTCATGATAGGCTTTGGCACCATAGGTCGGGAAAAATATCCAGAAGGTGATGCTGGCCATCGCGCCAATCACGCCTGTGACGAGAAAATGGTGCAGCATCCTGTCCTTACCGGTGAAACCCAGCGTGATGATGATCAGCAGGAGTTGCGGTAAGGAGGTGGCGTAAACCATGAACAGCGTTTTGCCAATCCAGGGATATGTGGCTGCCCAAATAACGATATCCGGCCAGCTATAACCAAAAGCCGCATCCACGCGGAAAAGCGCCTGATCGATGACCGGAAAGGCGACCGGCAGAAACATGTAGTTGAAAACCGAGGCGACGAGCGAAAACAGGATAAATAACCCGCTCGAAATCAGGGCAGTGGCGATGCGAAGATCACGCCCGCTTTTGCGATAGAACTGACCCAGGACGAAAACGCCCGATCCCGCCAGCGCACACAAAAAATATCCGGCATAGTCGACGCTGACGCCTTTGACGGCGATCAATGTCGCATCGATGACGAATAATATGGCTATAACGCCAAGTACAAAACGTTCTGCCGCAAATAGTCGCATGGAATTGCCGCCCCGGTTCCAGTCAACGGCAAAGTAGGGCAATGGGCTTAATATTCGGATAAGGCGTGTATTAAAAATCGAGTACAAACAGCCCGCCGGCCAGAAGCACGATCGGGACAGCCACGCCGACGATGACACGCTGGCCGGCAAGCAGGAATGCGATGAAACCGAGGGCCGCCGCACCGATACGTAGCCATATGGGTGTGGCTTCCAGCGTTCCGGTTGGAAAGACGATCAGCTTGGCGGTAACGGCCATGACCAGCGAGGTAGCGACCGCCCTCACCCAATAAAGCGCCTCGGAATCTTCCTTCAGGCGGTTGCCGGCGAGAACGCCGAGCCAGCGCCACAGATCGGTCGCCAGCCAGCCGGCGATGGCGATGAACAGATAGGGCGCCCACCAGTTTTCGGTCATCATGGCTCACTCTCCGGCGACACGGGTTTGATCTTTCGGCGAAAGACGAAGCGGTCGATCATATAGGCAAGCGTGCCTCCGCCGATGCCGGCATAGAGAATATCGAATTCGGGGGCGATAACCGCAAAGGCCGGCCCGGCGATCACGCCGATGACAAAAGCCACCTTGACGACAGAATGGCGGGCTGACGCCCAGATCGATGCCACGAAATAGACCGGTGTCAGGAAAAACAGCACACCGGCAACCAGCGGCGGAAAGGCGGCGACGACGCCATAACACAGGCCGACGATGATGGCGTTGATGACGGTAAGCGTGATGCCGAAACCGGCAAACCAGGCGGCGCGTGCCTCACGCGGCACTTTCGACAGATTCTGCGTGGCGAAAACCCAGGCGGTGATGGCGACAAAATGCGAGAGAAACAGCAATATCCATGTCGGCGTCTTCGCACCGCGCATCTCCGGCACAATGGAGGCGACCATCGGCATCATTCGGACCGACGATAATGTGACCGCCAGAAAACAGGCGGCGAGATTGGCGCCGCCAACCATGGAGCCGATCAGGATCATCTTGGCCGGCAGAGCCCAGATCACCAGCGTCATGAACACCGCTTCGCCGCGTGGCACGCCGGATTCCAGCGCAAAGGCGCTGAAACCGACAAAGGAGGTCATGAGAATGAGCGAGGGCAGCGAGAATATGCCCCGCATTCCCCTGAAGAACCAGCCACGCAGGGGGATGGTATTGCTATCGGCCGTTTGCATTCATTATCCGCTACACATGAAAATGCCGGGCTTTCGCCCGGCATCGGTTTATCGGTCGCGTCACCGCATCATTTCTTCTTCGGCACCTTTGGCACCGTATTGGCCTTGCGGCGCGGTTTGTTCTCTTCGCCGGGCTTGTCCGCCTCAGCGACCAGAACATCCGCCTCCTCATTGACTGTCGCCGCCTTCGAGGCGGGTTTCGCCTTGGCCTTCGACGCCTTGCCTGGCGACTTGGCAGCCTTCAGCTCCGCTTCCGGCTTCGGCTTTACGGGTGCGGTTTCCGGCAGAACCTCGAGCATGAGGCCATCGGAACCGTCGTCCTTCTTGCCGACGGTGACGCTGACGACGCCACCCTTCTTGAGCTTGCCAAAGAGGATTTCATTGGCGAGCGGCTTCTTGATATGTTCCTGGATGACGCGCGACAGCGGGCGAGCACCCATCTTTTCGTCGTAACCCTTGTCCGCCAGCCACGAGATCGCATCTTCATGCAGATCGAAGGTGACATTGCGTTCGGACAGCTGGGTTTCCAGCTGCATGACGAACTTCTGCACGACCTTGTGGATGACGGCGGTCGGCAGCGGCGAGAACGGAATGATCGCATCCAGACGGTTACGGAATTCCGGCGTGAACAGGCGGTTGATCGCCTCCTCATCCTCACCCGTGCGGCGCGAAGAACCGAAACCGATGGCCGACTTGGCCATTTCGGACGCACCCGCATTGGTCGTCATGATGAGAATGACGTTGCGGAAGTCGATCTTCTTGCCGTTATGATCGGTCAGCGAGCCATGGTCCATCACCTGCAACAGAATGTTGTAGATGTCGGGATGCGCCTTTTCGATTTCGTCCAGCAGCACCACGGAATGCGGATGCTGATCGACGCCATCGGTCAGGAGACCGCCCTGATCGAAACCGACATAACCGGGAGGTGCGCCGAGCAGGCGCGACACGGTATGGCGCTCCATATATTCCGACATGTCGAAGCGCAGCATCTCGACGCCCAGCGAGGCGGCAAGCTGCTTGGCCACTTCCGTCTTGCCGACGCCGGTCGGGCCAGAGAAGACGTAGGAGCCGATCGGCTTGTTCGGTTCACGCAGGCCGGCACGGGCGAGCTTGATGGCCGTTGCCAGCGCCTCGATGGCGATGTCCTGACCATAAACGACCGAGCGCAGTTCCTTTTCGAGATTGGCGAGAACCATCTCGTCGTCCTTGGACACCGTCTTCGGAGGGATGCGGGCCATCGTTGCGATGGTGGCCTCGATCTCCTTTTCGGTGATCAGCTTGCGGCGCTTGGAAGCGGGCAGCAGCATCTGCGCGGCACCGGTTTCATCGATCACGTCGATCGCCTTGTCCGGCAGCTTGCGGTCGGAGATGTAGCGGGCCGACAGTTCAACGGCAGCCTTGATCGCCTCATTGGAATATCTGAGGTGATGATAATCCTCGAAATAGGGCTTCAGACCCTTCATGATCGCGATGGTGTCGTCAATCGACGGCTCGTTGACGTCGATCTTCTGGAAACGACGCACCAGTGCGCGGTCCTTTTCGAAGAACTGCCGATATTCCTTGTAGGTCGTCGAACCGATGCAGCGGATCGCGCCCGAAGACAGCGCCGGCTTCAACAGGTTCGATGCATCCATCGCGCCACCTGAAGTGGCGCCAGCGCCGATGACGGTGTGGATTTCGTCGATGAACAGCACCGCGCCCGGAAACTCTTCGAGTTCCTTGACGACCTGCTTCAGACGCTCCTCGAAATCACCGCGATAACGGGTGCCAGCAAGCAGCGTACCCATGTCGAGCGAGAAGATCGTGTCGTTGGCGAGCGCTTCCGGCACCTTGCCTTCAACGATGCGCTTGGCCAAGCCTTCGGCGATCGCCGTCTTGCCCACGCCGGGATCCCCCACATAAAGCGGGTTGTTCTTGGAACGGCGGCAGAGGATCTGGATGGTGCGGTTGACCTCTTCATGGCGGCCGATCAGCGGGTCGATCTTGCCGTTGCGCGCCTTGTCGTTGAGGTTGACGCAATAGGCCTTCAGCGCGTCCTGCTGCTTTTTGGCGGACGGGCCTTCTTCCTCGGGATTGCTGCGGCTTGCCTTGTTGTCGCTTTCCGGCTCATCGGCACCACGCGGCGCACGCGTCTGCGACGTGCCCGGACGCTTGCCAATGCCGTGGGAGATGTAATTGACCGCGTCGTAACGGGTCATTTCCTGCTCCTGCAGGAAATAGGCGGCATGGCTTTCGCGCTCGGCGAAAATCGCCACAAGCACGTTGGCGCCGGTCACTTCCTCGCGGCCGGACGATTGTACATGAATAACGGCCCGCTGGATGACCCGCTGGAAGCCGGATGTGGGTTTGGAATCCTCGTCGTAACCGGTCACGAGGTTGGTCAGTTCATTGTCGACATAATCGCTGACGGTCTTGCGCAGCGCATCGAGATCGACATTGCAGGCACCCATCACGGCGGCGGCATCCGCGTCGTCGATCAGCGCCAGAAGGAGATGTTCAAGCGTCGCATATTCGTGGTGACGCTCATTTGCAAAGGTCAGTGCCTGGTGCAGCGCCTTCTCGAGACTCGGGGAAAAAGTTGGCACGTTGCGATCCTCATTTCTTTTCCATGACGCACTGCAGCGGATGCTGGTGCTGTCGGGCGAAATCCATGACCTGGCTTACTTTCGTCTCTGCGACCTCATATGTAAACACCCCGCATTCTCCCACGCCGTGCTGGTGCACGTGCAGCATGATACGGGTTGCCGCTTCGCGATCCTTCTGGAAAAAACGCTCCAGAATATGGATGACGAACTCCATGGGAGTGTAGTCGTCATTCAGTAAAAGAACACGGTACAAATTCGGTCTTTTCGTCTTTGCCTTGACGCGGGTGATAACGGAGGTGCCGCGGTTGTTGCCGCCTTCTTCCCCGTCGCCCTCGCCCTGCATGTAGATCGGCCTAGCGATCATCTTTCATCATTCTCCACACTATTCTCGAACCGACAGCTCATCGCCAGCAGGGAGAACTTCGCCTCTTCATATCTAGGTCGTCGTGACGTGATTTTAAGCCCCTTGCGCAACGGCGCAATCACTATTGCGTTTGGGAAGGGGCAAACCTCGGGAAAAGTAGGGATGTGAAGGCTTCCTGAGGGTGGCGCAGACAAACCGGCGATGGCGGCGGGTTTTCGTCCCGTCGGAAAGGGCAACAATGACCGACAGTGGAAGCGAATCTCTGTCGCACCGCCCTGCCGTTACTCCCTCTTACCCGGCGTTGTCACCCAGCATCGTCACCCGGCATTGTCATCCAGCATTTCGCGCACGGCGATCGCCAGCTGCTTCAGGGAGAACGGCTTCGGCAGGAATCCGAATTTGGCATCTGCCGGCAGGTTTTTCGCAAAGGCGTCCTCCGCATAACCGGACACGAAGATGAACTTCAGGTCGGGATAGGACTTGCGCAGTTCCCGCAGCAACGAAGGGCCGTCCATTTCAGGCATCACCACATCGGAAACGACGATATCGACCTTGCCCTCCAGCTCCTCCATCACCTCCAGCGCCTCGGTGCCGGAGCCCGCCTCATGCACGGTGTAGCCACGGGTTTCCAGCATGCGTTTGCCGCCGCGTCGTACCGCCTCCTCGTCCTCCACCAGAAGCACGACAGCGGAGTTGCCGGTGAGGTCCAGCGGTTCTTCCTTCACTGGCTCAGGTGCCGCCACGGGAGTGAGCGCTGCTTCACCGGGCTGCTGGCCCGCAACGGCTTCCACCACATGGCGCGGCAGGTAGATGCGGAACGCAGTGCCCTTGCCCACTTCCGATTCGGGATAGATGTAACCGCCGGACTGCTTGACGATGCCGTAGACCATCGACAGGCCGAGACCGGTGCCCTTTCCGACTTCCTTGGTCGTGAAGAAGGGTTCGAAAATCTTGTCCATGATTTCAGGCGGAATGCCGGTGCCGTTATCGCCGACCTCGACCATGACCATGTCTTCCGCCGGAACTTCCGGACGGCCAAGCGCAGCCGCCTCCTTCGCATCCACATTACGGGTGCGGATGGTGATCTTGCCACCATCAGGCATGGCATCACGCGCATTGACGCAGAGATTGATCAGCACCTGCTCGAATTGCGACAGGTCGGTCTTTACCGGCCAGAGATCGCGGCCATAATCCACCTCGAGCTTGACATTGGTTCCGGAAATCAATCGGTCGACCAGCATGCGCAGATCGCCGATCACGTCGGTCAGGTTCAGCACCGCCGGGCGCATGGTCTGCTTGCGCGAGAAGGCCAGCAGCTGGCGCACCAGAACCGCCGCGCGGTTGGCATTGCGCTTGATCTCCATGAGGTCGGCAAAGCTCGGATCGGCGGGCCGCGCCTGCAGGAGCAAGTGATCGGACGACAGCAGAATGGCGGTGAGCACATTGTTGAAATCGTGGGCTATGCCGCCCGCCAGCGTGCCGACGGCGTTCATCTTCTGCGTCTGCGCCATCTGGGTTTCGAGCGCCTTCTGCTCCGTCACCTCGATGGCATAAACGATTGCCACCTCTTCCGGCGCCTCGTCGTCCTGATCGATGACGGCGTTTACGTAGAAACGGAAATGCCTGGTCTCGTCGCTCGGGTGGCGCGAATCGAACGGCGCGATATCGCCCTGACGATCCTTCGCCTCGGCGAGAGTCTGTTCCAGCCGCGGCTTCTCATTGTCGTGAAGGACGGTTTCGAGCGCCACGCCGCGGTCGATATCGTCACGTCCGACAACACCGGAAAACAGCTTGAGGAAGGGTGCGTTGATGCGCAGAATGCGGCCTTCGCCATCCAGCGAAGCGATCGCCATCGGCGTATTGTTGAAAAAGCGCGTGAAGCGCATGGCGGAGGAGGATTCCGTATCCTCCTGTCCCTTGGGGCGCATCAGAACGATCGTCCGGCTCTCGCCCGGTGCACCGTCCTTGGAACTGACCTGATGCACAAGGCGGGCCGGCATGCTCTGGCCGTTAACCCGGCGCATGTCGAGATCGAGGATTTCGGTGCGCTTGGCGCTGTCCTGCGGATGGACGGATTCGATCAGCGCCATGCCTTCGCCAGCGACGATGTCGGACACCGTCATCGAACCGGGCGAAAACTGCGCAAGATCGATGCCCAGCCATTCCGACAGGGTAGCGTTCAGATAAACGATCTCGCCCTTGCGTCCGGCGGAAAAGAAACCGGCCGGCGCGTGGTCGAGATAATCGATGGCATTCTGCAATTCGCGGAAAAACCGTTCCTGATCCTCACGCTCCGGCGTGATGTCGGCGATCTGGAACACGTGCAACCCCTCGCCACCCGCATCCTTCAGCACCCGGCCTTTAAGCCTGTACCAGTGCGGCCCGGCGCTCGCATCCTCGCCAAGCGGCTTCTGCAGCCGGAACTCCTCGTAACCGTCACGGCCTTCCCGCAGCACATTGATGAGCCGGTAAAGCGCCTCGGTCGATTCCCGGCTGCGCGACAAAAGCGTTTCAAGGCTCTGTATATCGCTCGCCCTGGTGGTGCCGCTCATGCGGCAATAGGTGGCGTTGGCATAAACCATATGCCCCTTGGCATCGGTGATCAGCGTGCCTTCAGGGTGGGCCGACAGGAAACGGCGGGCAAGCCCGTCCGACTGCGACTGCGGCATGACCTCGATGAAACCGATGATCGACGACACCAGAAAAAAGATGCCCATCATCGCCAGCACGCCGAGAATGCCGAGCACGATTTCGTTTTCCAAAGAGTTCTTGAAATAAACGAAGGCGGCGGCAGCGGCGATCAGTACCAGCGCCAGAAGCAGGATGCGCAAAACCGTGCCGGAACGGGCACGCCTGTCCACCAGCGGAAGGTCGTTGTCGCTTGTCTCGCGCACCCGTGTCATCTTGGCCTCGCAGTCGTGCAGGTCGTCATTCGGTCAGCCACGGTCCTCGACGGAATCGGGCGTTAAAATTTCTTGTAGCAACTCGCTTGAGCATCAAAAAGCTCCGCCGGGCCACAAAGGCTTAAAAACGCACAGGGAAAACGGCCTGAGAGGCGCAATGCACAGGCGTTTCCGTCGACGAGGGAACCGAAAGCCGCACCAACCGGTTTTGTGTTCCAGGGGGACGGTGGCGGATAAACCTTGTATCGCGTCCAAAAAAATCGTCTTTTCCTGCTTGACGTTCACACTATAAGAACCACGGCAATATTAATTGCTCGAAAAAATCTGAAGGGATGATCTCCATGATGGATGATTTTATCGGCACCTATGGAAACAATCTCATCGTCGCCGTCGTCGGTGTGGGTGTGGCGCTTCTCGTTCTGGCGATTGCTTTATGGCTTCTGCGCAGGCGCAGCGGTTCCTCTCCATTTATCCGTGGTGGGCGCAACCGGCAGCCGCGCCTGCAGGTTCTCGACGCGACGGCCGTTGATGCGCGCCGCCGTCTGGTGCTGGTTCGCCGCGACAATGTCGAGCACCTGGTGATGATTGGCGGGCCGACAGATATCGTCATCGAAAGCGGTATCGGCGCAATCCCGATCGTCAGGGACGTGCAGGAGCCGGAACTGAAGGCACTGCCGCGTCAGGAAAGCGAGCCAAAGAGAGCCGAGCCGTCCATTCCCCAGGAACGCCGCGCCGCCCTGCCGCAACAGCAGCCCGTCGCAGCACCAGCCGCAGCCACAGCGCCAGCCCCGGCTCCCGTCTCACAGGAACCGGTAAGGCAGCCGCAGCAACGGCCGGAGCCCACCGCACCTGCTCCTCGCCCGGCACAACCGGCCGCAACAACGTCACCATTGCCGCCGCGTCCATCGACACCACCCCAACCCGTATCACCGCCGCCGGTCGCAGTTCGCGAGCCCGCTCCGCCGGTGAGGCAGGCCGCGCCCGAGAGGGAGATCCCTCGCCCAACGCCGCAACCGTCAGCAGTGGTTGCGGCTGTTCCTGCAGCAACCATTGTGCCAGCCGTCGCCGCATCGCTCGACACGGCCGGCGAACGCAGCGAACCGCGTCGTGCGGAACCCTTCACGCCCGCTCCGGTACAAACACCGATACCGGTCGTTTCGCCGGCTCCCGCACAGGTGACGCAGGCAAAGGTGGAGGAAGAACGGCCAACGGTCATCGCTCCACCGGTTTTTGCCGCGCGCGAGCCGGTGCTCGATCAATCCAGCGCCGCAGATTTTCTCGACGCGGCGCGCGAGCGGGTTCTTCCCGGCCTCAAGTCCGAGCAGAATGCACCGCCGGCCCCTTTCCCGCCGAAACCGGAAACTCCCGCTTTTGCGTCCAATGACGCTGAGCCGAAATTTTCCGATGAGCTGGCCAGCGATTTCGAGAGCTTTCTCGAAGCCGAGATAGCCAAGAGCCGGGATGCGGACAATGAACCGTCCATTGCCGCCGCCCCGGAAAAGCAGCAGAAAAACGAACCCGTTTCGCCACCAGTTACCGGAGCGTCGCCAGATGGTGACGTGCAGAAAGAAATGGCGCGTATTTTCGGCGAGCTTTCCGTTACCCGCGACCGCTGAGGCGGCGCGCATGAAGCTTCAATGCAAAAGGGCACGGAATAATTCCGTGCCCTTTTTGTATGTCCGGTGCTTGAGATGGCCGGTTCGCCGCAGCGTCCGGCACAGCAGCCTTGTTATTCGTCGCGATAAACTTTTTCGCGACGCTCGTGACGTTCCTGCGCCTCGATGGAAAGTGTCGCTATCGGGCGGGCGTCAAGACGCTTGAGGCCGATAGGTTCACCCGTTTCCTCACAGAAACCGTAGGTGCCGTCTTCGATCCGCTGAAGAGCCGCATCGATTTTGGAAATCAGCTTGCGCTGACGGTCGCGGGCGCGAAGTTCGATCGCCCGGTCTGTTTCGGATGAAGCCCGGTCAGCGAGATCGGGGTGATTGGCGCTTTCTTCGGCGAGATGTCCGAGGGTCTCGCGCGCTTCTCTCAGGATGTCATTTTTCCAGGCGACCAGCTTCGCGCGGAAGTAGGCCCGCTGGCTGGCATTCATGAACTCGTCGTCTTCCGAGAGTACATATTTGCTAAGATCGATCTTCTCACTCAACGCGATTCTCCTCGAAGAACATCTCAATGCGGCGGTGTATACTCCAATGATATAGGCCGGTTCAAGTCTACAGATCAGTTTTCAGGCATTTTTAAAACTGACACAAAAATCATCTAAATGACTAATTTTTATCCTTTATTGGCGTCGAGGTGATCTGTTCTTCGATCACTTCAATGCGACTTGCCAACAGGAAAGAGGACTTGCGGTCCCTTGATCCTATCCTGTAGCATCCGGCTGTACCCCAGAGTTTCGAACGCCGGTTCCTGCCCTTGACAGATTCTCATCCGAAGCGAGTTTATCTTTTGCGCCACGCCAAAGCCGCCTGGGCGGCGCCGGGGGAACGCGATTTCGATCGTGGATTGAATGAAGCAGGTTTTGCCGAGGCGGAGATCGTTGCCGACCTTGCCGCCGACCGGCGTTACCGCCCCGACATGCTCCTATCCTCCACCGCCGCACGCTGCCGGCAGACCACGCAGGCCTGGCAGCGCGCCTTCAACGAAGGCATCGAAATCGCCTATGTCGATGAGATGTATAATGCGCGCAGCGAAACCTATCTCTCCCTCATCGCAGCGCAGACGGATGCTGGTTCGGTGATGCTGGTGGGCCATAACCCCACCATGGAAGCGACACTGGAAGCGATGATCGGCGAAGACCTGCTGCATGCCGCCCTGCCCTCCGGTTTCCCGACAGCAGGGCTTGCCGTACTCGATCACGACGGCAGTGCTGTAAACGGCGCGGATCGCTGGCGACTGGTCGATTTTCTCTCACCCGGCAAGTAGCCGCCCATTACGTCATGGCGCTATCGCCGACGGTATCACTCGTGAAAATCCACCGGGGCGCTTCTTTTTTGGGCAGCCGCGACTTCCTATATTGCAGCCGTGATCATGAACCACAGCCGGGAAACTGCCATTGCCGCCTTCTCTGACGTCCCTGACAGACAGTGCGCTTATCGCGCTCGATAATCTGGCCGACCGTGCGAGCAACCTCACCCATCCGACATTGCGGCTTGGTGTTACAGGCCTTTCGCGGGCGGGAAAGACAGTTTTCATTTCCTCCCTCGTCCACAATCTCCTGAATGGCGGCCGCCTGCCCTTATTCGAGGCCATGCGGTCAGGCCGCGTCTCGAATGTGCGCCTCGAGCCGCAGCCGGACGATGCCATTCCCCGCTTCCAGTACGAAGACCATATTCAGGCGCTGGTGCGCGACAGGCTGTGGCCGGATTCGACGCGGGCAATCTCGGAACTCAGGATCACGCTGGATTACCAGAGCGCCAGCGGCTGGGGCCGGTGGTTCTCGGCCGGCAAGCTATCCATCGATATCGTCGATTATCCCGGCGAATGGCTGCTCGACCTGCCGCTTCTGTCACAGGATTACAAACAGTTCAGTGACGCGACCGTCGCACTTGCCGGGAGCGGCATCCGCGCCGAACTGGCGCAGGAATGGCTGGCGATCGCCTCTCCGCTCGATATCAATGCACCTGCCGATGAGATGACGGCGCGGCGGCTGGCGGAAAGTTTCGCGGCCTATCTGAAAGCCTGCAAATCCGACGAGAGATCGCTCTCCACCCTGCCGCCCGGCCGTTTCCTGATGCCGGGCGATCTGGAAGGTTCTCCGGCGCTGACCTTTGCGCCCCTGCCGGGGCTGACCGACGAAAAAGCGCCAAAGGGCTCGTTGCGGGCGATGATGGAGCGGCGTTACGACGCCTATAAGTCGATCGTGGTCAAACCCTTCTTCCGCGAGCATTTCGCCCGTCTCGACCGTCAGATCGTGCTGATTGACACCCTGCAGGCCGTCAATCGCGGACCGGAGGCCGTTCAGGATCTGGAACGGGCGCTGGGCGATGTGCTTGCCTGTTTCCGCCCCGGCACCAATAGTCTGTTATCCTCGCTGATCGGCCGGCGCATCGACAAGGTGCTGATTGCCGCCACCAAGGCCGACCATCTGCATCACGAAAGCCATGACCGGCTGGAGCGGCTGACCCGTCGTCTGGTGGACCGCGCCATCACCACCATCGGCATGAACGGCGCCGGCATCGAGGTCATGGCGCTTGCTTCCGTGCGCGCCACCAGAGAGGCAAGCGTGCGTCAGGACGGGCACGAGCTTCCGGTTATCGTCGGTACGCCGATGGCTGGGGAAACCATCAATGGCGAGACCTTCGACGGCAATCGCAAAACGGCGATCTTTCCCGGCGACCTGCCCGAAGACCCGGAACCGTTGTTTCGCAGCATCGACGAGGATGGCAACAAGGCGACGCTGCCGGATGTCAATGTCGTGCGCTTCCGCCCGCCCAATGTGGACGAGCCGGGCAGCGGCGGCATCCGGCTTTCCGTTCCCCATATCAGGCTCGACCGCGCCATGCAGTTCCTGTTCGGAGACAAGCTCGCATGAAGGCTCCCACACCAAACGATCCGCAGGCCCGCCGCCCGGCAGCCTTCACGCTCGAGACAGAGGAGACGGCACGGCCGTCGCCGGCGCAGAAACGTGCCCCGCGCAGCTTCGATACCGAGATTTCATTGACGCCGGACGAGGACGATCCGTTTCTGGCGCCTGAAGAGATCGATGCGGCCGCATTGCCGGTGGCCTCGCCGAAGAAAAACCGCTTCTCTTTCGGCAAGCTCGCGCTCGGCGCGCTTGGCGTCCTGTTCTCGCTCGCCTTCGGGCTTTGGGCGGACCAGCTTATCCGTAACCTGTTCTCCCGCTCCGACTGGCTGGGTTACACGGCGAGTATCGCCCTTATCGTCGCGCTCTTCGCCGTTCTCGTCCTTGTCGGGCGGGAAGTCTTCGGCATCATGCGGCTCAACGCCGTGCAGTCTCTCAAGGCCGATGCCGAGACGGCGAGCCTCGACAAGAGCCCGAAACCTGCCCGCGCCGTCATCACCCGTCTCAATGCCGTTCTCTCCCACCGGGCCGAAACGGCCAAGGGTCGGGCGGCGCTGAAAGATACGGAAAACGATGTGATCGACGGCCCGCATCTCATCGAGCTTGCCGAGCGTGAATTGCTGGCGCCGCTCGACCGGCAGGCACGGGCGCTGATTCTCAATTCCTCCAAGCGTGTCTCCGTGGTCACCGCCGTCAGCCCGCGTGCCATCGTCGATCTCGCTTATGTGCTGTTCGAAGTGACGCGACTGGTTCGGGGCATGGCGGAGCTTTATGGCGGCCGCCCCGGTACGCTCGGCATGCTGCGGCTGCTGCGCGATGTCGTCGCCCATCTGGCCGTCACGGGTTCGATCGCGGTTGGAGATGGTCTCGCCCAGCAGGTCCTTGGACACGGGCTTGCCTCGAAGCTTTCCGCCCGCCTCGGCGAAGGCGTCATCAACGGCCTAATGACGGCGCGAATCGGTATCGCAGCAATGGACCTTTGCCGCCCGCTGCCGTTTCGTGCGGTGAAGCGGCCGGGGATCGGTGATTTCATGTCCGACCTGACACCCGATTTAAGCGGCGGAAAAAGCGGTGAAAAAGCCTGATCGGCCGGACAAGCGCGGTTCAAAAGGTTACGAACGAAACCGCAAATGCAGGTGAAATAAACCAAGCATTAACCATTCCGCCGGTAGATTGCCGCCTATAGAACAGGCTTCTTCGCCGGGGAAAGTATCATGTATTCGCGCTTCTTTTCGCTTGTGGGCGGACTTGCCGCCATATTGTCCGTCAGCGGCGGTTTCGGCCTGTCTGACGTCCATGCCGCATCGCGCGATCGCGACGACGTGTTCTTCCGCTCGGTGGCCGGCGTCTGGAAAGGTCCGGGCGAAATCGTCGCGGGCAAATACAAGGGCACCAAATTCACCTGTGATCTGACGGGCGAACCGCTTGATGACAAAAAGACCGGCATCAAGCTTGGCGGCACCTGCCGCGTCGGCGTCTTCAGCCAGCCCATGTCCGCCATCATCAGCCAGAAGGGCAGCAGCTACGAAGGCAAGTTCCTCGACGGCGCCGAAGGCAAGGGACTGGACATCACCTCCGGACAGGTCAACGGCGACAAGGTCGTCGTCGGCATCAACCGTTCCAAGCTCAATGGCGCCATGGTTGCTCGCGTCTCGAGTGACAACTCGATGAACATCACCATTTCCGTCAAGGTCGCCGACCAGATGATCCCCGTCATCGGCGTGACGCTGGCGCGCGATATCGACCAGCTCGCCGTCGGTTCGATCAAGCCCTAAGCGCGATAATCCTCTCAGTCATTACCGAGCGGGAGTGTCCACCACTCCCGCTTTTCGTTTGTGCGGACAATACCGCTTCTATCCGCCTGCTGAAGCCATTCCCGCACCGGCTTTCCCTTCACCTCGATATCCGGGGCAATCTCGGCGAGCGGCATCAGCACGAAAGCCCGCCCCGTCATGCGCGGATGCGGCACTTCGATGCTTTCCGTTACGATAGATTCATTGCCGTAGGTCAGCACATCGATATCGATGGTGCGCGGGCCCCAGCGTTCCGTGCGTACCCGCTTCATGCCCCTTTCAATGTCGAGGCATAATAGCAGCAGCGCGGGCGCCGTAAGCGAGGTTTCGACCAGCGCACAGCAATTGAAGAAATCCGCCTGATCTGTCTTGCCCCAGGGAGGCGTGCGATAAAGACCGGAGACGGCCAGCAGGCGGCAATTTTCATGCATATCCAGTTCGTGCAAGGCCTTGGCCATCGCGGCGGCGGGATCGCCGATATTGCCGCCAAGACCCAATGCGGCGACGGTCATCTTTTCAGGCACGGTGTTCAACGCTCACCTGCGCGTAGTCGAGAATGCCGGGAACGGGAGCGGACGGTTTACGCACCGTGATGCGCAACCAGACGATCTGCGGGTACCGGGCGCGCAGCGCCTTGGCGATGTCGTTCGCCAGCGCCTCGATGAGATAACGGCGCTGCCCGACGACTATTTTTTCGATGACGGCGAAGGCCACACCATAATCGACGGTATTTTCGATCTCGTCGGTTTCCAGCGCATCACCCGCCTCGACCTCCATCTCGGCATCGACGAAAAAGCGCTGGCCCAGCACCTCCTCCTGCTCGAGAAGGCCATGACGGGCGAAAAAGGAACAGTTTTTCAGGATGATGGTATAGCGGCTCATCGCATCGCCTCCATGGCAGGAATGTTTCGCCCGAAAACCGCGCCTTCATGGGGACACGGCGCTCCGGCACTCGTTGATCTACGCATCGGCCTTTGCCGACGATTTGGCAAGAACCGCATCGGCAATTGCCAGTGCATCGCGTGTGGCAATGACATTGTGCACGCGAAAAATCGAAGCACCCGAAAGGCGCAGGATCGCTGTCGTCGCAGCCGTTCCGATATCGCGTTCGGACGCAGCATCCCGGCCCGTCAGCGACCCGATGAAACGCTTGCGCGACGTGCCGGCGAGAACCGGCAGGCCGAAAGCGGCAAGCTCACCGAATCGCGCCATCAGCTCGACATTTTCGCGCTCGTCCTTGGCAAACCCGAAACCGGGATCGAGCACGACGGCATCTCGGGCAACACCCGCATCCTGCGCAATCTCCAGCGAGCGATTGAGGAATTCGAACTGGTCCTCTATGACATCGGCCCGTTTTTGCCTGTCGCGGCCGGTATGCATGATGCAGACGCCGGCGCACGCGGCGGCGATCACGCCGGCCATTTCCGCATCCTTCTGCAAGCCGAAGACATCATTGACGATATGCGCGCCCGCCTCGATCGAAAGCCTTGCCGTCGACGCACGATAGGTATCGACGGAAATCAGGACATCCGTCTCGTGGCGCAGCCTCTCGATGACCGGCAGGACCCGATCCTGCTCCTGCGCCTCTGTCACCTGCGCCGCACCCGGTCGGGTGGATTCGCCGCCGATATCGATGATATCAGCCCCCTGTTCCACACAGCTCAATGCATGGGAAAAAGCCGCATCGACGGCGAGAAAACGGCCGCCATCGGAAAATGAATCGGGCGTGGCGTTGACGATGGCCATAATACGGCCACGCCCATCAAGTTTCAGGGAGCGGCCATGGGCCGCTTGCCACACGTTGCTGCCGGCTGTTATCACGTAACACGCGCCTTTCGGGAATAACGGAATGTTATGCCAATTCTTATAGGTTCCGCTTCGCCTATGCAGCAAACGATTTTCAAGTTCAACCGGAAGGCCGGGTCATGACCAAATCATCACGTGCTCTTTGCGTCGCCCTTGCGGGCGCGCTGGCACTTTCTTCGGCCGGGCCGGCTTTTTCCGACACCATCGTCCGCAAGACCTATTCCTATTTTTCGATCACCGGCAAAACCGCCGCCGATCTCGACCAGCAGCTTTCCAAGCATGGCCCGCTGACGCGCAACACCGGCGCGCGCCATCCCGGTGCGACCGAGATTAAATTCGGCGGCGAACTCACCTATGTGGAAAAAAACGGCCAGTGTAGCGTTGGAACGGCCAAGGTTCTTTTGAACACCCGCATCCTTTTGCCGCGATGGAAAAACCGCCGCCGCACCACGGCGGAGCTGGCCTTCATCTGGGATACGCTGCTTGCCGATATCAAGCGCCATGAGGAACGGCACGCGGAAATCGCCCGTACCCATGCCCGTTCGCTCGAAAGACAGCTGGCGGCCCTTCATCCGCAGAAAAATTGCGAGACGCTGCAGGAAATGGTCGGCAAGATCACCCAGACGGTGATGGATGAGCATGACAGAGACCAGCTGCGTTTCGATGTGGTGGAATCGAAAAATTTTGATGCCCGCATGACCCGGCTTTTGAAAAACCGGCTCGAACAGGGGCAGAACAGGCGGTAAATCGCCCTCGCCGCATCTCCCATTAAAGGCGCAACGCAACGGAAACATGACGTTACGTCATGTCCGATCTCACCCGTGACTTCTCGTCATGGTGCCGCCGCCGAGACTCATTGTAGCTTGTTCATATGGTTTTTAACGGTTGTGGCCCGCAGCGGGTCCGGCGCTTGAAACCCTCTCCGGTTCTCCCGGTGCGCACTTGAGGGCTCGCAGGTGTTTCCTCCCTCGCCTGCATGCTGCGTACCCGCCTCGCCCCGCTCTCCTCTATCTGGTGAGCGGGGCTTTTTCTGCGGCCGACAAAGTGGAGAGCCTTCAGCCCTGGCGTTCGGGAACGTGAACGACGAGACCGTCAAGCTCGTCATTCATCTTGATCTGACAGGAGAGACGCGAGGTGGGGCGCACTTCGAAGGCGAAATCCAGCATGTCCTCTTCCATCGGCTCCGGCCCGCCGACACGCTCCGCCCAGGCGTCATCAACATAGACATGACAGGTCGCGCAGGCACAGGCGCCGCCACATTCCGCATCGATGCCCGGAATGGAGTTGCGCACGGCGTTCTCCATGACGGTGGAACCGTTGCTCACATCGAGTTCATGGGGCGTGCCGTCAAAGGCAACGATGGTCAGTTTTGTCATGCCGGAATCCAAAATGGTGATCTAAGAACTGTTCTAAACACATAGAAAGGCCGGTTCGCCTTGGCAACCCGCTTCAAGGGTGCACAGGCGGAACCGGCCTTGTAAAATGACAAATTTGATGAACTCCGCCTCAGCGGCAGAGCTTGAGGATGAAGTTTTCCGCCTCGACGATGGTTGCCGCGAGTTTTGCAATCGCGGCGCTGTCCTTGCCCTGGTCCTCTACCGCAGCTGCGGCGGCGGAAACCGCCGGGGCGCCGACGGCCTGTGCAGCGCCCTTCAGGCGGTGGGCGGTTGCCCGCACGGCCTTGTCGTCAGCATCGGCAATTTCATGCAATGCGGCGCGGGCGTTGCGGCTGAACAGTTGCAGGACTTCGATTTCCAGATCCTTGTCACCCATCGTCTGACGGGCAAGATGATCGAAATCGATCGGCTTTTTCGTAACGGCCGGCGCACCGCCGCAATTATCCGGAGCTTCGAAAGCAATACTGACCGCTGCCATGGCTGGAATTCCTTGTCTCGCCGTTTCCTGTTTCGTGTCACATCTGTGTCGTATTTACGCATCCAAACCGGTGCTATCGGCTTAAATTACGGCGTGACGCGGGCGAAAATCTTCTGCTATGGTTAATTTATGTTAAACTTATGCGAAACAAGGCGTTCAGAGCGAAACTCAGGTTTAAAAACTGTTAAAAAGCCGACACTTCGCCGCTGCCGTAAATCCGCATTAATTGTTTCGAACACCTAAATGTGTCACTACGGTACTGCCGTTAAGACGAGGCTTAAGTGCAAGCTTTGTTATTACGGCACAGTGATGTAATTTCGCCCGAAAGCTGGACCACCAGCAATTCGGGATTTGGTAAATGGCGGAATTGTTCCCTTTAACGGGATAATGTTCCGCCGGCATGATGGCGGCAGTCCGCTTGCAGGTTGCAAGTGGTCCAACGGCATGAAGCCGGGCGTATGTGTAACGAGGCGTAACCGCATGGCGAATAACAAGATCAGCGACTCTGTCGACGAGACTGCATTTCAGGCGTTGGAAGACGCCCTGCAGCTCGGTGCTTTCGAAGAAAAGCCGGAATCGCGGAAGACCGCAGCGCCAAAGCAGCCGGAGGCCAGATTGAAGGAAGCAAGCAGACAGACCCCTGCTCCCGAGGCCGCGCGCGCGCCTGCCGAACAGGCACCCAAATCCCCCAATCTGGAAGCGGCCAATGACGGCTCCAAGCGCAGCCCGGCGATGATCCTGAAATCGCTTGAAGGCGGCTCCATCGGCGGCGCACTCAGAAATGCGACGATCATGTCGGTGATCTGGGCGCTGGGTGGTCTCGGTGTGGCACACCTGCTTTACGGCAATGCGCTCTGGAACATCGCCTCGCTGGCCGACCTCACCGCAATTCCCGGCCTGATGGCGATCGTCGTCGGCATCCTCGTTCCCGTCATGCTGTTCTTCGCCTTCGCGATCATGATGGCGCGTGCCCGCGATCTGCGTAACGCCGCCCGCTCGATGGCCGAAGTCGCTCTTCGCCTTGCCGAGCCCGAAACCGTTGCCTCCGACCGCATCATGTCCGTGGGCCAGGCGGTTCGCCGCGAAGTTTCGGCCATGAATGACGGTATCGAGCGCACCATTGCACGTGCGACGGAACTGGAAACGCTGGTCCACTCTGAAGTCAACGCGCTTGAGCGCAGCTATGCCGACAATGAACTGCGCGTCCGCAGCCTTGTGCAGGAACTGACCGCCGAGCGCGACGCCATCGTCAACCATGCCGAGCGCATCCGCTCGTCCATCGTTGGCGCACAGGAACAAATCAAGGAAGAGCTTTCCATCGTTGGCGAAGAGCTTTCGATGCGGCTTGCCACGACAGGCGAAGCCTTCGCCTCGATGATCGATACGCGCTCCGCCGCCCTGCTTGAAAAATCGCGCGCTTCCACCGAAGCCATGGGCAGCCTGATCGCCGCCAAGACCGAAAACCTGCTTCAGGCATTGAATTCCTCAGGTTCGACCCTGTCGAACGAATTCGACATGCGCCTGCACAATCTTGCCTCGACGCTGGATGAGCGCGGCGAAGTGCTGCTTGAGCGGTTCGCAATCCATGCTTCGACGCTGGATAGCGGTGCCGAAAGCCTCAACAGCGCGCTTGAGGAGCGCACCCGCCAGCTCAACGAAACGCTGTCCACGCGCACGCTGGAACTCAACCGCAATATTGATCGCGGCCAGCAGATCATCGGCGGATCGCTGGATACCGTGCTCGACAAGCTTTCGACGACGCTTGAGGAAAAGGGTCTCTCCTTCCGCCAGAGCCTGCAGAGCACGGCTGATGATGCGATCATGGATCTCGATCTGCGTTCCGGCCTCTATGAAGAGCGGCTGCAGGCGACGGTTGGCCAGGTCAACTCGGCCTTTGACGAGCATGTGGCGGAATTTGCCAGCGCCTTCGACCAGCGCGCCGGCAGCCTCGACAGCAAGTTGATGGAAAGCCTCGCCCGCATCAACGAAACCGTTGCCGGCGGCTCCGAGGCCCTCGATACCATGCTGAACAGCGGTCTTGAGCGCATCGGCAATACCATGACCGATCAGTCTCTGGCGCTTGCAACCGCGCTGGGCACCGGCCAGGAAATGCTTGAAAGCGCGCTGGAAACCCGCACCCGCGAGTTCAGCGACGCGATTGGCCAGCGCACTGCCGAAATCACCAATGCCTTCGCCAATTCGCACGAGAAGATCGACAACGTGCTGGCGGAACGCAGCAATGCCCTGTTCGGCGCACTTTCGGCCAGCCAGGATCGTTTTGACGAAGCGCTTGCCAGCCGTTCGCTTGCCATTACCGGCTCCGTTTCCGGCACGGCCGAACGCCTCGCAGCGATGCTTGACGAACGTGCAGCCGCAATCAACAGCGTTGTCGCCGATGTCGAACGCCGTCTGTCGGAGACACTCGAAACCCGGGCCGCCGCCATCACCGGCGCCGTCTCCGGTATCGAGGACCGTATTTCCGACACGCTGGAAAGCCGCACGGCTGCCCTGCACGACGTCGTCTCCGGCGCGGAGAGCCGTATCGCCGAGACGCTTGACGGTCGCACGGCTGCTCTTTCCAGCACGATTTCCGGCGTCGAGGAACGCATCGCCGACACGATGGACAGCCGTACCCTGTCGCTCGACATGACCTTCGCCAATGTCGAGGAAAGGCTTTCCGAAACACTCGACAGCCGCACATCCGCCCTTGCCGGCATCGTCGCCAGCGCCGAAGAGAAGATCGCCGGTGCGCTCGACAGCCGCACGACCACCTTCGGCGACGTTGTTGCCGGTGCCGAGACCCGTATCGCCGAAACGCTTGACGGTCGTACCGCCGCGCTCAATGCCGTGGTTTCGGGTGCCGAAGAACGCATTGCCGATACGCTTGACAGCCGTACCATGGCGCTCGACATGGCATTTTCCGGGGCAGAAGAGAAAATCGCCGATGCGCTCGATACGCGCACCGCAGCTCTTGGCGAGCTGGTGGCAAGCGCCGAGACCCGTATTGCCGGCGCGCTCGACAGCCGCACGGATTCGTTGAAAAACGTCGTTTCCGGCGCGGAAGAGCGGATCACAGACGTACTCGACAGCCGAACCATGGCGCTCGACATGAGCTTCTCCGGCGTCGAGGAAAAGATTGCCGATATTCTCGACAGCCGCACCGCCGCCCTGCACGGCGCCGTTTCCGGCGTGGAGGACCGTATTGCCGGCGCGCTGGACAGCCGGACGGCTGCCCTTTCCGGTATCGTTTCCGGCGCGGAAGAACGCATCGCCGATGCACTCGACAGCCGGACCATGGCGCTCGACATGACGATTTCGGGTGTCGAAGAGCGGATTGCCGAGGCAATGGATGCGAGAACATCGTCGCTTTCGCTTGCGGCGGCCGGTGTCGGACAGCGCCTCGAAGCCACGGCGTTTACACTTGAAAACGCCCTTGCCAGCGGCCACGAGCGGCTGGAAACCATGCTCGGCTCACAGGCGGAACGCATTGCCGGTTCGCTGGAGCGCAATAGCGGCCTGATCGAGCAGAGCGTTTCTGGCGCGGCCAACCGCATCGAAACCGTTGTGGAAGATGGCAGCAGCCGTTTTGCACAGACGGTGGAAGAAGGGGTCTCCCGCCTCGAAAGCAATCTGTCGCAATCGCATGAGGATATCCGCACCGCGCTCGACCAGCGCCACGCGGATATGGCTGCGACGCTGAGCTCGGCCACTACCCAGATGGGTGACATGCTCTCCGAGCAGGCAATGATGATCGGCACCACTGTCGCTTCCAGCGCCAGCATGCTCGAACTGTCGCTCGAAACCCAGCAGGACACGCTGCAGAGGGCAATCGACGGAAGTGCTGCGACGCTCGAAGAACGTCTTCGCAACAGTGCCGGTGACATCGCCGTCAAGATCGGCGAAGCCGCCCGCGAAATCGGCGGCGCGACAGACGCCCTCTCCTCCCGCATCGAAACCTCGATCGGCAACGTCACCACCCGTCTCGACGAGACAGGTGCGCGTATCGAAACGTCGCTCGACACGTTGCAGGCCCGCGTTGGCGGTGATCTGGCCAATGTGAACACATCGATCGAAGATGCCGGCCGCCGCTTCGCAGAGGCGCTTGAGGACAAGACTGCGGTCTTTGCCCGCACCAGCGACGAAGCTGCCGAGCGCATCACCGGCATTCTGGACGAGCAGACGACACGTGTTACCGACACGTTCGAAAGCCGCACCACCCGTCTGGCCGACACCTTCGATACCGGCACAGCCCGTATCGACGAACGCCTCGGCACCATGGACCGGGCGCTGACGATCGGCCTCGAAAACGTCAACCGTACCATTGAAGGCAAGGCGAGCGATCTCGCGGTCAGCCTGCGCGGAGCGGTCGTCTCCGCCACCCAGAGCATCGGCGATGAAGCCGTTCGCTCGTCTGCCCTGCTCGCCAAGTCCGGTTCGGAATTTGCCGACCAGGTCCAGGCGCAGAACGAGGCCTTCACCAAGGCCATCGAGGAACGCTCCGGCGAGATCGTCAACCGCATTTCGGATGCTCAGACACGTCTTTCCGGCCAGGCCGCAGCCGTTGCCCAGACCTTCTCGGAAGCCGGCAACATCATCGTCAACAAGGTGGCCGAGGCTGAAGCCGTCGTCCGCTCTCAGGTCGGTGTCATTTCAGAGACGCTGACGGGTGTGGAATCGGCCCTCGACGCGCGCGGCGAATCCATCCGCTCGGCGCTGGATAACCGCACCCGCGAACTCAACTCGATGCTGGCCAACCGTTCTGCCGAACTGTCGCGCCTGATCGAGGAAAAAGCCAAGCCGGTGGTCGACGAATACGCCACCATTGGCCGTGAAGCCGCCGAAAAGATCGTTTCCGCTGCCCAGCAGAGCGCAGAACTTCTGTCGCAGAGCAACAGCGGCATGGTCGGCATGGTGGAACAGGCGATCAGCGATTACGCCAATGCCGGCACAGATGCGGCAAGCAAACTTGTCGCCGCCACCCGCCAGAGCACCGACATGCTGTCGCAGACCCACACCGCCATGGCGGATGCCGTCGAACAGGGTATCGACAAATATGCCCGCTCGGGCAGCGATGCCGCCAACAAGCTGGTCGCCGCCACCCGCCAGAGCACGGATATGCTGTCGCAGACCCATAACAGCATGGCCGAAATCGTCGAAAAGTCGGCTTCCAACTTCAACTCCGCCGTCGAGCGCGCCGCACAGGAATTCGGCACGGCCGATGAGGCCCTTAATGCCTCTGCGACCCGTTTCTCCGATAGCGCCTCGCAGGCCGCCGACATGGTCTCCAGCTCCAGCCGTCTGCTCGAAGGAAAGATCGACCGCCTGTCGAATATTTCCGGCCAGACGCTGGCACAGGTTGCCGGCATCGTCGGCCGCTTCGAGGAACATTCGAAGGTGCTGAGCCAGGCCTCCGAACTGCTCAATGCGGCGCAATCGAGCCTCGTCGGCACGCTGGAGGAGCGTCAGGACGCACTTCGCAGCCTGTCGGTCGGCCTCGTCAAACGCTCCGAGGAAATCGAAAGCGCCATGCGCAACGTCGTCGGCGTGGTGGAAACCACGCTCAACGAAGCCGAGGAGCGTTCGCAGAACGTCGCCGGCAATCTGCGCGACAACCTGCAGGCGTCCTTTACCGATATCGGCCGCTCGCTGGATGAGACCGAACAACGCGCCCGCTCGGCGGCACAGACCATGCGGGGCGCCCTGCTCTCCGCCGGCCAGGATGCCAGCCGCTCGATCGAAAGCACGCTGTCCGACGCCCAGAAATATTCCGACGAGCTGGTCAACCGCCTGCGCGGCGGTGTCGAATCCTCGCTCTCGGAAGTCGACAATCTCTTGGGCAGCGCCTCGGAAAAATCCAATGCCGCCGCCGCCAACCTCAAGGAGACGCTGCGTCAGGCCGTCGAAGAGGCCGTCAGCCGCTTTGCCGGTGCGACCGACGAGATCCGCCGCTCCAGCCACGATATCCGCCGCGAGCTGGATGCGACCCGTGCCGAACTGAAGCGTGGCGCATTCGACCTGCCGGAAGAAGCCAAGGAAAGTGCGGCCGCCATGCGTCGCGCCGTTTCCGAGCAGATCAAGGCCCTGCAGGATATTTCCCAGCTTGTTGGCCGTTCGGCCCACCAGATGGAAGTCTCCGAACCCGTCGCCCGCGCCATTGCCGCTACCCAGCCAGCCGCCGAGCGCCGTGTCGAGACGCGTCCGCAGCCGGCAGCAGCCGCTCCGGTGCCACAGCGCCCGGCGCAGGCGCAGCCTGCCCCCGCGCCGGCCGCACTGCGCGGTTCCCTGCCGCTTGAAAACCGCCAGGTCGAAAACCGGCAGACCGAAAACCGTCAGGCACCCGCCCCCGCTCAACCGGTTGCGGCAAACCCTGCCGGACGTCGTGAAGAAGGCGGCGGCTGGATCAGCGATCTGCTGCGCGGCGCCTCGCGTGACGGTCAGGAAACCTCTGCGGCTTCCGCCCCCCGCGCCAGCGCCGAACAGCAGCCGACCCGTGCGGCCGACACCCGTAACCCGCGGCACATGGTCGAATCGCTGAACTCGCTCTCGGTCGATATCGCCCGCGCCATTGACCACGATGCCTCGGTGGAGCTGTGGCGCCGTTACCAGCGCGGCGAGCGCGACGTCTTCACCCGTCGCCTCTACACGCTGAAGGGCCAGACGACGTTTGACGAGATCAAGCGCAAATACGAGCGGGAAGCCGAATTCCGCACCGCCGTGGATCGCTACATTACCGATTTCGAAAAGCTGCTGGCCGACGTGGCCCGCACGGACCGCGACCGGAGTGTTACCCAGTCCTACCTCACCTCCGATACCGGCAAGGTCTATACGATGCTTGCCCATGCGGCGGGCCGGTTCAACTGATCTGGCTGACGCAGACATAATAAAACCCCGGTCGAGAGACCGGGGTTTTTCTTTCGATTGCTGGCTGTTTCGTCGTTCTTAAACGACGTGAACTTACAGGCTCACCGACATCAAATCTCAAACGTACCTGATGCAACGCGCACCGCGTGACCGCCGATGCGGGCGCGGGCGATTTCACCGTCCTTGATGTCCATGCGCAGGTGGATGTGGGACGGCCGTTCCATTTCCACGCCCTGCTCGATGAGGAGCGGATAATGTCCGTCGGTCAGGCCATCGAAATGGTGAATGGCGCCGGAAAGGGCGGCAGCCGCCGAACCGGTGGCCGGATCTTCCGAAATGCCCATATCCGGAGAGAACATGCGGGCATGAAACTTCGCCGCGTGGTTTACGCCGCCGCGACAGTAGATATAGGCCGCCGTCAGCAGCCCTTCGACGAGCGGTGCGGTGCGCAGCCACAGATTGGCGTCGAAATCCATGTCACGCACGGCGGCGATATTGTGCAGGGGCACGAGCAGAAACGGCACACCGGCCGTCCAGATCGACGGCACGTGATTTTCAAAACCCAGATGGCCTTCGCTGACGCCCAGCGCATCGGCAAGTGCCGCATGATCGAGCGGCAGCTCGACACGGGATGATTTGCGCGGCAGGTCGAATTCGGCGAAGCTGACGGCGCCGGCGCGCATCTTTACCGCACAACGGACAGGGCCCACCTTCTCTTCCAGCACACAGACCATATCGACATCATCATCGCCATCCTTGCGATTGCGCTCGGCGATGGCGACAGCGGCACCAACGGTCGGGTGTCCCGCAAAAGGCAATTCGCCTGATGGCGTGAAGATACGCAGCGAAGCCGCATGTGCCGGGTTGCCCGAACGATTGACGAAGACCGTCTCGGAAAGGTTCATTTCCCTGGCGATTGCCTGCATCGTCGCCTGATCGAGGTCGTCGGCGTCATACATGACCGCCAGAGGGTTTCCCGCCATTCTGGTTTCGGTAAAGACATCATAGATATTGTAGTTCAGCACCAAATCCGTCTCCTGCCATTCATCCTACGGCCTGCTTTGCAGCAAACTGCATCAGGCCGCCCTGCATCGCAACCCTTGTCGGAGAGCGGAAATCAAGAAGCTGTGGAACGGTGCGGCGCAATGGCGCGGTGGGGGAACGTCTCGCTGCCGGAAAGGCCTTGTCGCCAACCGTCGTCTTCATGTACCAAGGATGCGTCTTGTGGCTTGTGATCGACCGTTTTGATCGACGTTTGAAGATTGCGAGCCGCTTCAACAGGTTACAACATCGTTTGCAAGCCTTCTCAGGTCTGCGCCGTTGTCGAGGGAAGCGGATGTCGCATTCTAACTGTTCACTGTCCTTCGTCGCCTCCGCAACCGAAGAGGCGCAGACGGCGATGGAGGCGCTGAAGGGCGTTTACGGCAACACGCCGTTTGAGGAGGCGGAAGTCATCGTCGCGCTCGGCGGTGACGGCTTCATGCTGCAAATCCTCAACGAAACGATGAATTCCGGCAAACGTGTCTACGGCATGAACCGGGGATCGGTCGGCTTCCTGATGAATGATTATCGGGTGGAGGGTCTGCTTGAGCGTATCGCGGTTGCAACCGGCAATGATTTTCATCCGCTGCGCATGACAACGACGGATTCGGATGGCGATGAGTTCACCGCCCTTGCCATGAACGAGGTCAGCCTGTTCCGCCAATCCCATCAGGCCGCCAAGCTTCGTGTGGAAGTGGATGGCAAGGTGCGGCTCGAGGAGCTGATCTGTGATGGCATGATGGTGGCGACGCCTGCAGGGTCCACCGCCTACAACTTTTCCGCCCATGGGCCGATCCTGCCGCTGGAATCACCGCTTCTGGCGCTCACCCCCGTCAGCGCTTTTCGTCCGCGGCGCTGGCGCGGCGCGCTTTTGCCGAATAAGGTGACGGTCGACATTCATGTTCTGGAACGGGATAAACGCCCGGTGAATGCGGTGGCTGACCATACGGAGGTGAAATCCGTTCGTCACGTTCGGATCGCACAATCGCAGGACAGGACCGCGAGGATTCTCTCGGATCCGGACCGTTCGTGGTCCGACCGGGTTCTTGCCGAACAGTTCAACAATTGACGCTAACCATTCATAACGGCCATGAAACTTAGACAATCGATCCTCGCTGCCCTCATTCTCGCCAACGCCGTGTTGCCCGCACGGGCGCAGACAGACCCGATCGATACGCTGCCTGTTTCCGCAATCTTCGTTGTCAGCAGCGGCATGTGGGAAGACCGAAACCTCGAGCCGCGGGAGGGCGCTGACGGCCAGTTGCGGCCACCGCCGGCATCGCCCACGCGTGGCTATTACAAGGTGATTGCAATCCGCCAGGGCGATGGAACGGCCAAGATTTACCTGCAGCGCATCGCCTTTACGGCGGAGGGACCAAATCTCCTCGAAAATGTCGAGCTGGAGGAGTTCAACCAGATGAAATCCTATGTGACGGATGTTCGTCCGGAAAGCTCGAACGGCGCATCGGATACGCCCGGCCTGTTCGTCACCGTCTATCTGAAAACAGACCCTATGGCCAAGGAAGCCGAAAGCTGGACGATCCTGATCGACGAGCTTGGCGAGATGAAGATAGAAAAAGCCTCAAACTGACGGCTGGATATCAAGCTCATGCGGCCCGGCCAGAACCGCGCCGAAATGGTGCTTCCATAATCTTGCGCCCAGTTCACCGCTACGGTCGAGGCTGGAGCCGACCGTCAGCCACGGCAACAGCGTTGGGTGCAATCCCGCATCGAACAGGGCAAAACCGGCTGCCAGTACGCAGGTGTCAGCCTGAATACCACAGACCAGCACCCTTTCGGGCTTGAGAGACCGTAGGTGGTCTATCGCCGCCTTTGGGGGCGCATAACCGTGCTTGATGAATATTCGGTCCGCGGCGACAAGCGACTCATCATCCCTGCCCGGCTTCCAGCCGAGCTGCCGCTCGAAAGGCGTGACGCTTTCATCATGCCGCTCGACGGTGGCAATGCTGGGCACCGTAGTTGCGAGTGCCGATATCTCCGCCACCAGCGCAGCCGGTGGATTAAAGCTCGGCTGAACGTCGACGATGTAGAGCACCTGTTTCACGCATATCCTCCAACGAAAAACCCCTCGCAGGACCTGCGAGGGGCAATTTCTCGATCGACGCATCTAGCGCCTTAGTCGATATCCGACACTTCCACGTCCGCACCACCGCTGATGCGATGCGCGAGAGCAGCTTCCATGAATTCGTTCAGATCACCGTCCAGCACGTTGCCGGGCGCGGTGCTTTCAACGCCCGTGCGCAGATCCTTGACCAGCTGATAAGGCTGCAGAACGTAGGAACGGATCTGGTGACCCCAGCCGATATCGGTCTTGGAAGCAGCCTGTGCGTTGGCCGCATCTTCCCGCTTTTGCAGTTCCACTTCATAGAGGCGGGCGCGCAGCATGTCCCACGCCTTGGCGCGGTTCTTGTGCTGCGACCGTTCCTGCTGGCAGGCAACCGCAATACCGGTCGGGATGTGCGTGATGCGCACGGCCGAATCCGTCGTGTTGACGTGCTGGCCGCCAGCACCGGACGAACGATAGGTATCGATACGGCAATCGCTTTCGTTGATGTCAATCTGGATCGAATCGTCGACGACCGGATAGACCCAGACGGAAGAGAACGATGTGTGGCGACGCGCATTGCTGTCATAGGGTGAAATACGAACGAGGCGGTGCACGCCCGATTCCGTCTTCAGCCAGCCAAAAGCATTGTGGCCCTTGACGAGGATGGTCGCGGACTTGATGCCGGCCTCTTCGCCATCGTGAACTTCCAGCACCTCGACCTTGAAGCCTTCGCGGTCCGCCCAGCGGGTATACATGCGCAACAGCATGTTCGCCCAATCCTGGCTTTCCGTGCCGCCGGCGCCGGAATGCACTTCGAGATAGGTGTCATTGCCGTCAGCTTCGCCTGACAGCATGGCTTCCACCTGACGGCGGTTCGCCTCGCTCTTCAGCGCCTTCAGCGAGTCTTCGGCGTCCTTGACGATCTCGTCGTCGCCTTCCATCTCGCCGAGTTCGATCAGCTCGATATTGTCCTTCAGCTGCTGCTCCAGCGCCTTGACGCCGCTGATGCTGTCATCCAGCTGCTGGCGCTCACGCATCAGCTTCTGGGCCTCGGAGGCATCGTTCCAGAGGGTCGGGTCCTCTGCCTTGTTATTCAACCAGTCCAGTCGTCTTATCGCCTGGTCCCAGTCAAAGATGCCTCCTCAGCAGGCTTATGGCCTGCTTGATTTCGTCGACTACGTTCACGATTTCATTGCGCATTTCGCTGGTTCTTCGCCTTCATTGAAACTTGTTGCTCAAATAAATGCGGGGGGCGCGGATGTAAAGACCCGCGCCCCCCGATGATCCCGGAACTGGTGTCAATAAAGACCGCCGCCACCGCCGGTGATGGCCTGCTGCGCCTGCGGCGAGGTCTTCAGAATATCTTCCTGAGACATGTAGTTTTCCGCGCCGATCACCGAGAAGCTGTCGGCCGGGCCGGTGCCTGGCTTGAAGGCTTCCATGATGGTGTCCGGCTCACCCTCAACCGCCGCCATGCCTGTCTTGCGGTTGACGGCGACGAAGTTCATGCCGGCAGGCACGATGAATTTGCTCGGCTCCAGATGTTTGGCCGCATCGGCGATGAATTCACCGAAGATCGGTGCCGACAGCGAACCGCCCGTGCCGCCGCGACCGAGCGGTGCGGGTGAATCGAAGCCGATATAAAGGCCAGCAACCATGTCCGGCGTATAACCGACGAACCAGGCGTCCTTTTCATCATTGGTGGTGCCCGTCTTGCCGGCAACCGGCAGATTGACCTTGATCTTGCCTGCTGCCGTGCCGCGCTGCACCACACCTTCCAGCATGGACGTCGTCTGGTAAGCGGTCATCGGGTCAAGAACCTGCTCGCGATTGTCGACGATGACAGGCTCATCCTGGTTCTGCCAGCTGGTGGCATTGCAGCCTTCGCAGGCACGCTCTTCATGACGGAAGATCGTCTTGCCGTAACGGTCCTGAATGCGGTCGATCAGCGTCGGCTTGATTTGCTTGCCGCCATTGGCAATGACCGAATAGGCCGAGACCATACGCATGACGGTGGTTTCACCCGAACCGAGCGACATGGCGAGAAGCGGCGGCATCTTGTCATAGATACCGAAACGTTCGGCATATTCCGCTACGAGATTCATGCCCATGTCCTGCGCCAGGCGCACGGTCATGAGGTTACGGGATTTTTCGATGCCGAGACGCAGGGTAGACGGACCGGCGGAGCCCCCGCCGTAATTCTGCGGCTTCCAGACCTGACCGCCGGAAACCACCTCGATCGGCGCGTCGAGAATGACCGATGCCGGGGTATAACCATTGTCGAGGGCCGCCGCGTAGATGAACGGCTTGAAGGAGGAGCCCGGCTGGCGCATGGCCTGCGTGGAGCGGTTGAATTCCGACTGCGCGTAGGAGAAACCGCCCACCATGGCCAGAACACGGCCGGTATGCGGATCCATCACCACCATGCCGCCCTGCACTTTCGGCGGTTGACGCAGGCGATATTCATTGCCGGAATTGGCAAGCGGCTGCGCATAAATCACATCGCCTGCCGCAACGACACCTACCGGCGACTTGGCAGTTGCCTTTTTGCCGGTCGCATCGCGATAGGCCCAGCGCATGTTTTCAGCGGAGATATGGCCGCGCGTGCGCTTGTCGCCATCTTCGGTTTCCGTGTCCGGCTGCACACCGATATCGACGCCATCGGCCGCAACGGCGAGGACCACGGCAACCTTCCATTCGGGAACGTCGCGCAGGCCCTTGACCTTGGCGAGCGCCGCCGTCCAGTCACCGGTCGTTTCGATCTTTTCGACGGGTCCGCGGAAACCGCGACGCTCGTCATATTGCACCAGACCATCCTGAAGCGCCTTGCGCGCCTCCGCCTGGATCTGCGGATCGAAAGAGGTGCGAACCGACAGACCGCCTTCGAGAAGCGCTTCCTCACCGTATTTCTCGACGATCTGGCGACGGACTTCCTCGGCGAAATAATCGGATGCGAAGATATGCGCGCCGCCGCGGCGCAGATTGACGCCAAGCGGTTGCTTTTTCGCATCCGTGGCATCTGCGACGGTGATGTAGCCGTTTTCGGCCATGCGGTCGATTACCCAGTCGCGGCGCTCGAGAGCCGCCTTTTCGCGACGGATCGGATGGTAGTTGGCCGGGCCCTTCGGCAGCGATGCAAGATAGGCGGTCTCGGCAATCGTCAGTTCCGTCACCGATTTATTGAAATAGGTAAGAGCCGCGCCGGCAATGCCGTAGGAATTCAGGCCGAAGAAAATCTCGTTGAGATAAAGCTCGAGAATCTTGTCTTTGGAATAGGTCTGCTCGATGCGGAAGGAGAGAATGGCTTCCTTGAGCTTGCGGTCGATGGTCTGGTCGTTGGTCAGCAGGAAGTTTTTCGCCACCTGCTGGGTGATGGTGGAAGCGCCGACCGGACGACGGCCCGAGCCGAAGTTCTGGATATTGACGAGAATGGCGCGGCCGAGACCGAAGATATCAACGCCCGGGTGATTGTAGAAATTCTTGTCTTCCGCCGAAAGGAAGGCCGCCTTCACCCGGTCGGGGATGGCCTGGATCGGCAGGAACAGGCGTTTTTCATGGGCGTATTCCGCCATCAACGCACCGTTGCCGGCGTGCACGCGGGTCGTTACCGGCGGCTCATAGGTGCTCAGAACTGCGTAATCCGGCAGGTCCTTCGTCACGCCGTGCAAATAAATCGCACCGACGACGGCGGCGCACAGGAAGAGCACGCTGGCCAAGCCGAAAAAATATCCAATCAGTCTGATCATACCAAGCTACCGATAATTCGAATCGTAACCATCAACGCCCGACGATTTACGGGCGTATCCTTGCATATCGCGTGCCGTTTTGCACACCATACCTTCGATGACAAGCCGGATACGGCAGCATTCGCTGATATGTTACCGGGTCAACCGCCGCATATCGCGTTTCTGTCGCTGTGCAGATCGCCACCGAATCCGCATCCGAGTAACGCGGGGAATGTGAGTAAAATAGGGCTTCGGGCAGTTAATAATCCGCAAGGCCCAAGAATTGAACAGCTTTTTGGCTGCAATCGGCACGGCGGCAACAGTGCTTTTACGACGCCGCCCGGTGTTTCAGCCGCCGTTTGCCATGGCCTTGGCGCGGTATCGCCCCACTGCCGTCGCCAGCCTGTCGGAGACCTTGTTGCGCCATTCGGCATCGAGGAGAAGCTTTTCATCTTCCGGATTGGAGAGGAAACCCAGTTCCAGCAGCACCGATGGCACATCATGGGCGCGCAGCACCATGAAACCGGCGTAACGATGCGGATTGTTGATGAGGCCGACCTGCCCTTCGAAGGAGGAGACGATGTTTTCCGCCAGCGTTACCGAAAAGGCCTGGGTTTCACGACGGGTGAAATCAAGCAGGATATCGGCGACTTCCGGCGGCTCGGTGGACACAGCCACACCGGCGATCTGATCGGACTTGTTTTCGCGCTCCGCCAGCTCCTGTGCCATGCGGTCAGATGCGCGGTCCGACAATGTATAGACGGTAGCGCCACGGATACCCTTTTGCTTCAGGGTGTCGGCGTGGACGGAAATGAACAGATTGGCATTGTTCTGCCGGGCGATCGTCACGCGCTCAGACAAGGCAAGAAACGTATCGGAATCACGGGTCAGGAACGCCTTAATGCCCGGTTCGCGGTTCAGCCGTTCAACGAGTTCCCTGGCAAAGGTCAATGTGATGACCTTCTCTTCCGTACCGGTCGCCCCGCCTGTCGCACCGGCATCGATGCCACCATGGCCGGCATCGACCGCGATAACGAACTCCGCCTGCCGCGCCGTCTTGTCGCCGGGTGTGATCGCCGCGGTGGTAACCGGTGCCGGCGTCTGCCATTGCTGGGTCTTCACCAGTTCGGCGAATTTGGCCTTGGTGGTGATTTCCGTATCCAGCACGAAACGGAAAGCTGCGCCATCCTCGCCCTTCTTCGTTTCGGCCACCGCCACCTGCACCGGTTTTTTAGCGGTCAGCACGATACGGGCGCTGTTCTGGCCCATGCTGCCAAAGCGGATATCCGAAAAAAGGCCTGTCGGTTTGAGGTCGGATACCGGAAAGGCAAAATTCACCGCCGGAAAATCAACGACGATGCGGGCAGGCGAATCGAGATAGTGAACATCGAATTCCGGCTCTTCGGCGAAATCGAGAACGATGCGGGTGCGCGCCTCGTCGCCGATGATGCGCGCCTGATTGGCGACAAGCGGTTCAAGCGCAAAGGCCTGCGGGACGCCACAGAGGACGGTGACGACCGAAAGGAAGACCGGAACGACGAAGGCACGCGCAAGCCGCGCGATTCGCACGCCAAGCGGCCCTGCCCCACCTGATATCTCTGCGCTGCGCGTGAAATTCATGGTCTTCAAGAAATTCCGTATTTCAGTCATTTTCGATAAATGGAGCGGAAAAGCACCGGGAACGGCACCGTTTCGACCACGCCGGACGTTTGTTTGCGCGTTTGCGCCCCACAATCGCAGGCCTTGGTGAACCAATTGTTAACCCGGAAATTCCACCAACAATATGGCATATTTAGCCACCCTATTGCTATTATGACAGAGAAAACATACAACAAGGATGAGGGTTAAAAGTGTTGACGGGATAGATGCCCGCCGGCTGCCAATCGAAAAAGACGCTGGCGCTGCAAAACGGGCAATCATCTGCCGTCGTTACATTTATCCTGAAACTGGATCAATTCCGGCCGTGGCCGGAGACCTACCCGGTGGCCCTACCACCGCTGCTCTGAGGAGAGCAAATTCATCGGACCCCAAGGGGTCTATATATTATTGTCGTTCCGCCTGGCCAATGATGTCGCAGCAGTTTTCACATGAACCGGATACCAGGAGCAGGCCATGTGCCTCGCCGTCGGTCCGGATGCTGCCAGTTTACAGACGCCCGGCAGGAGACTTCATTTCCGGCACATCCTTGCACTCATATGAAAGGCCCGTCCGTATGGCGGGCCTGTTCTCGTATAAAACAAGGCTGCGCCGAGGAGCACAGCTTACATGGCAGACAAAATGCTTATCGACGCCTCCCACGAAGAGGAGACACGCGTAGTCGTTGTCCGTGGGAACCGGATCGAAGAATTCGATTTCGAATCGGAGCACAAGAAACAGATCCGCGGCAATATCTACCTTGCCAAGGTGACGAGGGTTGAACCCTCGCTTCAGGCGGCCTTCGTCGATTACGGTGGAAATCGCCACGGCTTTCTCGCCTTTGCGGAAATCCATCCGGATTATTACCAGATCCCGCTTGCCGACCGTCAGGCTCTGCTGAGGGCCGAAGCCGAAGATCATCGCCGCAGCGACGACTTCGAATCGGCAGATGCGCCCGAGCCCGGTGCGCCGGCAATCGATCTTTCGCAGGTTGATCAGCCCGATGTCGGCATCGTCTCGGCAAGCGAAACCGTTGAAGTCGTGGTGACGGAAGAGGCTGCGCCAGCGACTGCAGCCAAGGAAGTCTCCGAAGAGACTGCGGTTGCAGCCGTCGAGACCGTTGCGGAAGAAGCACCGGCCGAGGAAGAAAAGCCGAAGAAGCGCGTTCGCCGCCCCCGCGCCAAGAAGAAGACGGAAGAAGAACTCGCAGCCGAAGCCGCTGAGGCCTCTTCCGACGAAGACGGCAGCACAGGCGGCGAGATGGCCGCAATGGTCGATACCGATACGATTTCCGAAGAAGTCGAAGGCCTTCGCCGCGGCAATGACGATGACGACGACGATGACGACGATCATCACGAAAAGGAAGTGATCGAATCCGTCGGCGCCGAAGACGCGATGGAGGAAGTTCCCGATCGCGTTGCCCGCAAACCGCGCAAGCAGTATCGCATTCAGGAAGTCATCAAGCGCCGCCAGATCCTTCTGGTGCAGGTGGCCAAGGAAGAACGTGGCAACAAGGGTGCTGCACTCACCACCTACCTGTCGCTTGCCGGCCGTTATTCCGTGCTGATGCCGAATACGGCGCGTGGCGGCGGCATTTCCCGCAAGATCACCCAGCCGACCGACCGCAAGCGCCTGAAGGAAATCGCGCGCGATCTGGAGGTTCCGCAGGGCATGGGCGTCATTCTGCGTACCGCAGGCGCCAACCGCACCCGCGTCGAAATCAAGCGCGACTTCGAATATCTGATGCGCCTGTGGGAAAACGTCCGCACGCTGACGCTGAATTCCACCGCCCCCTGCCTCGTTTACGAGGAAGGCTCGCTGATCAAGCGCTCGATCCGCGATCTCTATAACAAGGATATCGGCGAGATCATCGTTTCCGGCGAAGAAGGCTATCGTGAAGCGAAAGACTTCATGAAGATGCTGATGCCGAGCCATGCCAAGGTGGTTCAGCCTTACCGCGACATTCACCCGATCTTCTCGCGCTCCGGCATCGAAGCCCAGCTCGACCGGATGCTGCAGCCGCAGGTGACACTGAAATCCGGCGGTTACCTCATCATCAACCAGACGGAAGCGCTGGTTTCGATCGACGTCAACTCCGGCCGTTCGACCCGCGAGCATTCCATCGAGGAAACCGCGCTGACGACCAACCTCGAGGCGGCGGAAGAAGTGGCGCGCCAGCTGCGCCTGCGTGACCTTGCCGGTCTTGTCGTCATCGACTTCATCGACATGGAAGAAAAGCGCAACAACCGCGCTGTCGAAAAGAAGCTCAAGGATTGCCTGAAGAACGACCGCGCCCGCATCCAGGTCGGCCGCATCTCGCATTTCGGCCTTCTGGAAATGTCGCGCCAGCGCATCCGCGCTTCGGTGCTGGAATCGACCACGCAGGTCTGCCAGCATTGCGGCGGCACGGGCCATGTACGTTCGGAATCCTCCATCGCGCTGCATGTTCTGCGCGGCGTCGAGGAATATCTGCTGCGCAACACCACCCATAACATCACGGTGCGCTGCACGCCGGAAACGGCGCTTTACCTGCTCAACCACAAGCGTGGCACGATCGTCGATTATGAAGGCCGCTTCGGCGTGTCGATCATCATCGCCGCCGATTCCAGCGTCGGTGCGCAGCATTTTGCCATCGATCGCGGCGAAGCCGTCGAAAATCCGGTGAAGATCGAAAGCCTCATCCAGATGCTTCCGAACTTCGTTGACGAGGAAGACGATATCGTCATCGAGGCGGAAGAGGACGAGGAAGAGGAAGAAATCGTCAAGGCGCAGGCTGGCGAGCCGCGCCAGCAGCAGCAGGGCGAAAACGGTGAAGATGGCAAGCGCAAGCGCAAGCGTCGTCGTCGTCGTCGTGGCAAGGGCGGACAGAACGACCAGAACGGCGCTCTTGACGCACAGGCCGGCGATGACGCCGATGATGCTGAAGGTGACGACGACAGCGCCGAAGCCGATGACACCGATGGTGATGCCGACGAAAACGGCGTGAACGAAGCCGCAAACTCCGACGAAGACGGCAAGCGCAAGCGCCGTCGTCGCGGCAAGCGTGGCGGCCGCCGCAACCGTGACGAGGCTCTCGATGCTGCAGGCACGGAAGCCGGCGACGAAGGCGAGACGGAAGGCGAAGAGGTTTCCGCCGCAGCGCCCGTAACCGAAGAGCCCACCGCCGCCGACGTGGTGGAAGGCGTGGTTGCCGACGTTGTGGCTGACGAAGCGCAGAAGAAGCCGCGCCGCACCCGCAAGGCGAAAGCCAAGACCGAGGCTGAAGACGCACCGAAGGCTGAAACCGTTGAAACGGTCGAGCCGGTGGTCATCGAGCCGGCAGTCGTTGAAGCGACCGTCGTCGATGTCGCCATCGAAGAAATCGGTGAAGCTTCGGCCGATCTGGCGCCTGAAGCCGATGTACCCGCGACGGAAGAAAAGACCCGCGCGAACCGGGGCAGCAATGTCTCCAGTTCGGAACCGGTGGTGACCTCTTCCGGTTCGTCCGCGAACAATCCCGACGGCGATGAGCCGAAGCCGCGCAAGGGCGGCTGGTGGCAGCGCAAGGGCTTCTTTTGATAGAAGCGACTGAAACGAAAAGCCCGCAACCATGTTGCGGGCTTTTTGCTTTTGACGAACGCTGCTCTCGCGTCATCCCCGCCCTTGAGGCGAGGATCCATAACTGGCTGCAGCCATTGATCCTCGCCTCAATGGTGCCGAGGACGATGAATGCGGAGAGAAGCTGCGCATCTGCCCGCAATGCAGGCGCCATATAAGGGCATCTTTACCCCAGGCTGAGTCACCGCTTGTTATGCCTGAACCGTCAGACAGACCGCGTCAGCCCACCATCGACACGGATGTTCTGGCCGGTGATGTACCCTGCCCCTTCGGATGCGAGGAACGCTACCGTGGCGGCGATTTCCTCGCTTTTCCCGTAACGCTGCATCGGCACGCTCTCCCGGCGTTCTTCCGTACCCGGCAGGCTGTCGATCCAGCCGGGCAGGACGTTGTTCATGCGCACATTGTCGGCTGCATAGGTATCGGAAAAAATCTTGCTGTAGGAGGCAAGGCCGGCGCGGAAGACGGCCGATGTCGGGAACATGCTGCTCGGTTCGAAGGCCCAGGCGGTGGAGATGTTGATGATCGCGCCCGCCTTCTGCTTGACCATGACCGGGGCAATGATCCGTGTCGGGCGGATGACGTTCATGAGATAGACGTCGAGACCCGTGTGCCATTGCTCGTCGGTAATATCGAGGATGGAGGCGCGCGGGCCATGTCCGGCACTGTTGACCAGCACATCGATACGGCCGAATTTTTGCAGCGTCAGATCCGTGAGGCGCTGGAGATCGTCATTGGATTGATTGGAGCCGGTGATGCCGATGCCGCCCAGTTCCTGCGCCAGTGCTTCCCCCTTGCCCGAAGACGACAGGATCGCGAGCTTGTAGCCGTCCGCAGCCAGCCGTTTCGCCACGGCGGCACCCATGCCGCTACCACCCGCCGTTACAACAGCCACTTTTTCTGCCGACATCGTTTTCTCCATTTCCAATCCGGTGAACCGCCGCGTGGCGATCCTTCTCCATCCTTGAACCGCCTCATCTATAGCGGGTTTCGGAGACAAGTTCGAACCAGAAAGCCTTGGGCCGGCATGAAGAAAAACTGATGCTCGCGGCGTCTCAGCGCGGCAGTTCCCCATCTGCGGAATGAGCGTATCTGCTGTCCGGCGGAGCCTCCTCCCTCTCCCGCAGACCGTAGTCCCGCATCACGCACGCGATACGCAGGCGGTAATTGGCAAAGACGCCGGAGCGTCCCATGGCCTGCGCTGCGCGATGCGGCGCGGTGTTGCGCCATGCCTTCACCGCCTCCTCATCCCGGAAAAACGACAGAGAAAGCATCTTGTCGGGATTGCTGATGCTCTGAAACCGCTCGACGGATATGAAGCCGTCAATGGTTTCCAGTTCAGAGCGCAGGCTGGCAGCGATATCGAGATAATGCTGTTTTTTGCCCTCGGCCGGAAAGACCTCGAAGATGACGGCGATCATCGCTCACCTCCGGCATGGGGAGCGGAGGCAAGCCGCAGGAAAAGCCTGTCTTCCCGGCGGATGAATTGCTCGCGGCGGGCGAATTCATAATTCTCGCGCCCTGCCGGATCGGCGGCAAGCCGTGCCCTGTAGGCCTCGTAGGCTGCGAGGTTTTCGATATTATAGACACCGTAAGCGATCGTGCTCGATCCCTCCTTCGGTGCGTAATAACCGATGAGATCGGCCCCACAGCGCGGTATCGCCTCTCCCCAGTTGCGGGCATATCTGTCGAAGGCATCGACCTTGAAGGGGTCGATCTCATAGCGGATGAAACAGGTCAACATCGTCTTTCTCCTCGTCTTCTGCCTCTCCTGTTTAACCATTGCCTCGCATCAATGCTTCGGCTATCATCGAACTATGAAAGACGGACCCTTGATCGCCAATGTCGCCGCGCTGATCGGCGATCCTGCCCGCGCCAACATCTTGACGGCGCTTATGGATGGACGTGCGCTGACGGCAAGCGAGCTTGCCGAAGCCGCCGGCGTGACCCTGCAGACCGCCAGCGGACACCTGTCGAAGCTCTCCGATGCCCAGCTGCTGAAAGCGGAAAAACAGGGGCGTCATCGTTATTTCCGTCTTTCCGACGAGGATGTCGCGCAGGTTCTGGAAGCGTTGATGGGACTTGCCCAGCGTACCGGCGCGGTGCGCGTTCGCACAGGACCGAAGGACAAGGCGCTGCGCGAAGCGCGCATCTGTTATGATCATCTGGCCGGGGAAAGCGGCGTGGCGCTGCTTGCGGCCATCACCGCGAACGGGCTCGTGACGCAGGGTGACGATCCCGTACTGACGGATAGCGGGCGCGACTTTTTCTCCAGCTTCGGTATTGATCTTTCGCCGCTCGAAAAAGCCCGCCGCCCGGTCTGCCTGCATTGCCTGGACTGGAGCGAGCGCCGGCATCACCTTGGCGGCGGGCTTGGCGCATCGCTGCTCGATGCCATGCAGCAGCGCGACTGGCTGAGACGCGGAAATGGCCGCGTGCTGACCTTCACGACCAAGGGTGAAAAGGCGTTCAACAGCACCTTCGGCTGTACGCCCGCCTGATAACCTCTCGGCGGTCGATCGGTTCTTATTTCAGCCAACCGGCGATACGGCCCACGGCCTCGGCAATATCAGAGACCGAACCCGCATAGGAAATGCGCAGTGCGCGATGGCCTTCCTCGGGATCGAAATCCATGCCCGGCGTCGCCGCCACATCGATTTCCGCCAGCATGCGCCTGGCAAAATCCATGCTGTCATTGGAAAAGCGGCTGGTATCGACATAGGCGTAAAAAGCCCCGTCCATGGGCGATGCGAGCGGCAGGCCGATTTCCGGCAGGCGCGCCATCAGGAAATCGCGGTTGGTGCGATAGCTTTCCCTGTAGACATCCAGTTCCTCGGCCGCCGAAAAGGCTGCGGTTGCTGCAAGCTGCGACAGTTCCGGCGGTGAGATATAAAGGCTCTGGGCAAGGCACTCGACCGGGCGGACAAGATTTTCCGGCAGGACCATCCAGCCGATACGCCAGCCGGTCATGCAATAATATTTCGAGAAGGAATTGATGATCACCGCACTGTCGGTGATTTCAAGCGCGCTCGTTTCTTCACCGACAAAGGTAAGGCCGTGATAGATCTCGTCGGAGATGAAGGCCATGTCGCGGCTTTCGCAATAGTTCGCCAGCCGCTTCAGCGCCTCACGGCCGGTGACGGTGCCGGTCGGATTGGCCGGGCTTGCCAGAAGCACGCCTTTCAGCTTGCATCCGGCTTTGGCTTCCGCCCGCTCCAGACTGGCGGGCGTCAGCGTATAGCCGGTTTCGGCCGTAACCGGCACTTCGACCACATTCAGGCCAAGTGCCTTCAAAATATTGCGATAGGCCGGATAGCCGGGCCTTGCGATCGCGACATGATCACCGGCATCGAAGAGGCTGAGGAAGGCAAGATTGAAGGCGGCGGAAGACCCTGTCGTTACGGCAATGCGGGCCGGATCGATGGCAACCTGATGGCGCAGCCGGTAATGGCCGGCAATCGCTTCCCGCAACTCACGCAGGCCGAGCGCGTCGGTATAACCGATGCGCCCGTGCTTCAGCGCCTCCTGCGCCGCTTCCAGCGAGGCCTTCGGTGCTGGATGGGAGGGCTGCCCGACAGCCATGGAAATGACGGGGCGTCCCGCCTGCCTGCGCCGGTTCGCTTCCGCCAGGATATCCATGGCGTGAAAGGGTTCGACTGCGCTTCGCTTCGACATCGTAATCAAGGGCATGCTCTTTCCTGAACCGTATTTCGCAGACTTGCCGCAGAATCACAATCTTCACAATCATGCGACCATAATGCGGACAACTATTTTTGCCGTATGGCATTTGGCTTAAAGTAAGGTAATTGCCATCATGATATTCATGAAGCACTGACCGCACAGTAATGAGGACCGATATGGCGCATCTTCTCCGTTCAACCCTTCTCGCCAGCGTGACGGCCCTTTCGACGGTTTTCGCGTCTTTGCCCGCCCATGCCCTGGATGCCGAGCAGAAGAAGGAAATGGGCGAATTCATCAAGCAATATCTAATCGAAAACCCCGAGATCATGCTTGAGGTTCAGGACGCGCTGGAACGCAAGCAATATGCAGCCCGTAACGCCAAGGCGGCGGAGGCCGTTGCCGACAACAAGAAGACCATCTTCGAATCGAAATACGATCTGGCGCTCGGCAACCCGGATGGCGATGTGACGCTGGTCGAGTTCTTCGACTATAATTGCGGTTACTGCAAACGCGCCATGGGCGATATGGACGCGATTTTGAAGGGCGACAAGAAGGTGCGCGTCGTCCTCAAGGAATTTCCGATCCTCGGGCCGGAATCGGTCGCCGCCCATCGCGTTTCCAATGCCGTGAAGCTGCTCGCTCCGGCCAAATACTCGGAATTCCAGCGTACGCTGCTTGGTGGTCGCGGGCGGGCGAATGAGGACAGCGCCATGGAAGTCGCCACCTCGCTCGGCCTCAAGGAGGCAGACATCCGCAAGTCGATGGCGGAAAACCCCAATGACGCGCAGGTGCAGGAAACCTACAAGCTGGCCAACAGCCTCGGCATCACCGGTACACCGTCCTATATCGTCGGCGATGAGGCGGTTTTCGGTGCTGTCGGTGCGGATCCGCTGAAGGAAAAAATCGCCAATATGCGCAGCTGTGGAAAAGCCACCTGCTCGTGAATTTTGGAGCGGCGGGGATAAATCGGAACCGGTCCTGCCGCTCAAAATTTTTGTTCGAGCATCGGATTGTCCGAAAACTGCAAGACACTTTTCGGTCGGATGCTTAAAAAAGCCCCTGCATTCCCTGTGAGATGCCGGGCAAGCCGGCGCTTTCCGGCTTGCGGGGGCTTTTCCTTGGCGGCTGCGCAGTCTATAGCTGTCGCTGATTTTCTTATGGAAACTTGAATGAGCAATATCATCATCGTCATCAACGGCCCCAATCTCAACATGCTGGGAAAAAGGGAACCGGGTATCTATGGTGGCAAGACGCTGAAAGACATCGAAAATGATTGTCTTCAAGCTGGTGCCGATCTCGGTTTCGCAGTGGAATTCCGCCAGTCCAACCACGAAGGCGTGCTTGTGGACTGGTTGCATGAGGCGGGTGAGCGGGCGGCAGGCGTCGTCATCAATCCCGGCGCTTACAGCCACACCTCAATCGCGTTGCATGACGCCATTCGTGCGATTTCCACGCCTGTCGTGGAAGTGCATATTTCCAACATCCACGCCCGCGAAGAGTTCCGTCACAAATCGATGGTATCACCTGCAGCGAAGGGCATGGTCTGCGGTTTTGGACCATACGGATATATCATGGCGCTTCACGCGCTGAAAAACATCACGGCATAAAAAGAAACAAAGAATAGGGTTTGTCATGTCTGAAAAGAAACAGGGTATCGACAAGGAACTGATCCGCGAACTCGCGAATATCCTCAACGACACCGACCTTTCGGAAATTGAAGTGGAGCAGGACGACCTGCGCATCCGCGTTTCCCGCGCTGCGCCGCCCGCCCCGGTTTACGCGGCGCCCGCCCCCTACGCAGTGCCGGCAGCAGCGCCTGCTGCGGTACCGACAATCGTCGCGCCGGCAGCACCTGCGGCCGCCGCAGCACCGGCCCGCAACCCGGCCAACACCGTTTCCTCGCCGATGGTCGGCACGGTTTACCTGTCGCCTGCTCCGGGCGCTCGTCCCTTCATCGAAGTGGGCGCAACCGTCAAGGAAGGCCAGACCATCCTCATCGTTGAAGCCATGAAGACCATGAACCAGATCCCGGCACCCAAGTCCGGCAAGGTCGTGGAAATCGTCGTCAACGACGCACAGCCCGTGGAGTATGGCGAAGCCCTCGTGGTCATCGAATAAAGGCGGTTCAGCATGGTTTCGAAGATCCTCATAGCCAACCGTGGCGAGATCGCGCTGCGCGTCCTGCGCGCCGCAAAAGAGCTTGGCATTCCGACTGTCGCCGTGCACTCCACGGCCGACGCGGATGCGATGCATGTGCGCCTTGCCGACGAAAGCGTGTGCATCGGCCCGCCGCCCTCGCGTGACAGCTACCTCAACATCCATCAGATCGTTGCGGCCTGCGAAATCACCGGTGCGGACGCCGTTCACCCCGGTTACGGCTTCCTGTCGGAAAATGCCAAGTTCGCCGATATTCTCGACGCGCATGGCATCACCTTCATTGGGCCGACCGCCGAACATATCCGCATCATGGGCGACAAGATCACCGCCAAGCAGACGGCGCAGGAACTCGGCATTCCCGTCGTTCCCGGCTCCGACGGTGAAGTGAAGCCCGAAAATGCGATGGAAATCGCCCGGACGATCGGCTTCCCGGTTCTCATCAAGGCGACGGCAGGCGGTGGCGGCCGCGGCATGAAAGTGGCCAAGACCGAAGCCGATCTGGAAGAGGCAGTAGCGACTGCCCGTTCCGAAGCGGCAGCAGCCTTTGGCAACGACGCCGTCTACATGGAAAAATATCTCGGCAAGCCGCGGCATATCGAGGTGCAGGTTTTCGGCGATGGTGAAGGCAATGCCGTTCACCTTGGCGAGCGCGATTGCTCGTTGCAGCGCCGTCACCAGAAGGTGCTGGAAGAAGCCAATTCGCCGGCACTGACAGTCGAACAGCGCATGAAGATCGGCGAAATTTGCGCCGACGCCATGCGCAAACTGAAATATCGCGGCGCTGGCACCATCGAGTTCCTCTATGAAAACGGCGAGTTCTATTTCATCGAAATGAACACTCGTCTGCAGGTGGAGCATCCGGTAACGGAAGCCATCACCGGCATGGATCTCGTGCAGGAACAGATCAGGGTCGCTTCAGGCCAGGGCCTGTCGGTCACGCAGGCGGATATCGAATTCCATGGCCATGCCATCGAATGCCGTATCAATGCCGAAGACCCGCGCACCTTCGTTCCCTCCCCGGGCACGCTGACCTATTTCCACACGCCGGGCGGCCTTGGTGTACGCGTCGATTCGGGCGCCTATCAGGGCTACAAGATCCCGCCCTATTACGACAGCATGATCGGCAAGCTGATCGTTCACGGTCGCGACCGTGACGAGTGCATCCGCCGTCTGCGTCGGGCGCTCGACGAATTCGTCGTTGATGGCATCAAGACCACGCTGCCGCTTTTCCAGGATCTTCTCCAGAATGAGGATATTCTGAACGGCGATTACGATATTCACTGGCTGGAAAAATATCTGGCCGGTGACGCGTCTCACTAAGACGATATGGCTGGGCGGCGCAGCAGAAATAACGGCATAACGGTCGATATTCTGCTGCGCGCCTATTCCGCCGGCCTGTTTCCCATGGCCGATTCGGCTGATGATCCGGAGCTTTTCTGGGTCGAGCCGGAGATACGCGGCATCATCCCGCTCAATGATTTTCACGTTTCCAAAAGCCTCGCCAAGGCGATGCGCAAGAAGCCGTTCGACATACGCTTCAACACCGCCTTCGAAGCTGTCATGGCGGGATGTGCGGCGGAAGCGTCGGACAGGCCCAGCACCTGGATCAACGCCACCATTCGCAGGCTTTACACCGAACTGCACCAGATCGGCCATGCCCACAGCGTTGAGGCGTGGGAGGGCAAGGAACTTGTCGGCGGTCTTTATGGCGTCTCGCTGGGGGCCGCGTTCTTTGGCGAAAGCATGTTTTCCCGCCGCACCAACGCCTCGAAGATTTGCCTCGTGCATCTGGGGGAGCGGTTGCGGCAGCAGGGGTTTACCCTGCTCGACACACAATTCACGACGGAGCACCTGAAAACATTCGGTGCAATCGACATTCCAAAATCGGAATATGCGACGATACTGGAAGCAGCCGTCGACCGGCCGGATGTGCCCTTTGATAAATTGATCGCCGAAGAAAATCCGCGCTGAAAACAAGCTTGGATTTTTCTTGCAACCCGCAAAAACTTGACTTATCCGATCATGATATTTCATTTATTGGGGGATGATCATGCGCTGGATCGCGGGCTTCTTGTTAACGCTGGCACTGGTAACAACCACGACTGCCGCTGAACAGCGCCCCAACCCGCAAGCCGCCTGGCGACACGAGGTTTCACGCGCCCTGGAGGGCGCAACCGGCCGACCCGAATTCAAGGTCGTGCGGACGAAAAATCAGCAGGTGCTCCTTGTCAGTTTTCGCGTTGACCAGACGGGGAAAATGCAGGCCGTACAGGTCAAAAACATCAGGAACAGCACTTACCAAGCCCGAGTGGCTGTAAAGAAGGTATTTTCCGAGGTCCGATTCCCCTCGCCTCCCGCCAGCGATCGGCCCCACAAGTTCAGCGTTCCAATCGTGATCGGACCCGAACTGACGCGGGAAGAAATGATCGAACAACTCGAAAGCAGAAGCAAAGCCCTGGCCGCTATGGCCGATAAGCTGAAGCGCCAGCGGTAATTATCGATCAGACGGTGATTATTTGCTGGCCGTAGAAGGGGCAGGAACTTCCGAGTCCTGCTTGCAGCCCGTCAGCCACACGTCGTAGATCGGGTGCTCAACGGCGTTGAGGCCCGGGCTGTCGGCGAACATCCAGCCGGTGAAGATTCGCTTGATCTTGCGGTCGAGGGTGATTTCATCGACCTCGACAAAAGCGTCGATCTTCTGGGTTTCCGTCTGGTCGCGGGAATAACAGACCTTTGGCGTCACCTGAAGCGCGCCGAATTGCACCGTCTCGTCGATATAAACATCAAAGGATGTGATGCGGCCGGTGATCTTATCGATGCCGGAAAACACCGCAACGCGGTTTTCCAGACGGGCGGCGGAGACGGGTGAAATGAGGATGGCAGCAGAGACCGCAGCAAACAGCGACACTGTCAGCGCACGCAAAGAACGATCCCGCGTGAATTTCCTCATACGATATGTCTCCAAATATTTGCCTGTGTCGAACCGCCGACCGGATCAACGCCTAAGGGCGGAATGTGGCAAAAACCGGTGAGGCCGGATGTCAGCGCGGTGTTTTGCACAACACCGCGCATCACAAGATGCTTAGTTGCCGGGGGTCCAGGCGTCGTAGTCGCCGGTCACGCGCGGGCGCTCGCCGGCAACAGCCAGCGACCCTTGGGGACGATAGGCCTTGGAGGTGCCGGTGTGGTTCGGCTGGTGCGGCTTCTGCCAGTCACGTGCGACGTAGCTTTCCTGGCTCGGCGGCACATCAGTGCGGTAATGCATCCAGCCATGCCAGCCCGGCGGAATGGCCGAGGCTTCCGCATAACCATTATAGATCACCCAGCGGCGTGGCATGCCCCAGGAGGTGGTGCCGCCTTCGTAATAGGTATTGCCCAACTCATCCTGTCCGACTTTCTTGCCAAAACGCCAGGTATGAAACCGCGTTCCGATCGTCTGGCCATTCCACCAGGTGAAGATTTGCGTCAGGAGAGTCTTCATTATCCGTTCCTCGGGCTTGAATGCGCTGCAGCGATTTTAAATCGCACGGCACAAGACATGCTTATGCCGCCCCTCACGGCAATTGTCCAGCATTTCGAGATATATCGGCGCTATTTCAGCTTCATCCTGAAGCCTAGATGCCGCTTCTCGAAACCCAATCGCTCATAGAAGCGATGTGCGTCCAGCCGGGCCATGTTGGAGGTGAGCTGGGCGGCATTCATGCCCTGACGACGGGCTTCCTCAAGGCAATAACTGATCATCACCGCGCCGATACCCCGTCCGCGCATGTCAGACCGTGTCTGCACCGCCTCGATCACCATGGATTTGGCCCCTCGCCCCACGAGCTTGGTGAGGATGACCGTCTGGAAAGTGCCGACCACTTCGCCATCCAGTTCCGCCACATAAAGCGTTTCGCTGGGCGATGCGGCAATGGCGCGGAAGGCCGCGAGATAATCGGGCTGCGCCGATTCGTCGGTGGTGTCGCCGTGGCCGCCGATCTCGTCGGCGGCAAAAATGGCGGCGAGCGCCGGAAGATCGTCCTCGCGCCCCGTGCGGATTATCAGTTTCTGTAATGTCGCATTCATCGGGTCAGGCTCTTTTCCATAACGATGCCGGGTAAACCCTCGATGCCGGCCATGCGCTCGATTCGGTCCACCTCGACAAATCCGACGCCTTCATAAAAGGCGATTGCGACAGTATTTTTAGGCTCGACTTCAAGACGCATGATTTCCGCATCCGGAAAGCAGGTTTCCAGCTCGGCGAAGAGATCACGGCCGACGCCCTGCCGCTGAAGATCGGGCGCCACATAGAGCTGGTGCAACAGGGCCGTCTTCGCCATCTTGGTGGACATGGAGCCATAGGCCATGCCACCGATCCGCTTGCCGTCATCAGCAACGAGAAACTCGCCGCCCTTTTTCTCGACCCGGTCCTTCATGGCCTGCGGCGAATGCCATGCGGCAATCAGCTCGTTCACCTTGTCTGCGCCATAGATCGCGTCATAGGTGGCGTGCCATGTCGTCGCGAGCAGCGTCCGGACCGGCTCGATGTCACGCAGGCTGGCTGTGCGGATGAAAAACATGATCTGGCTCCGTCTTGAAACAGAAATGCCGGGCTTTGATCCCGGCAGAAGTGATGTCAGTGCTCTGTGCTCGACGTCATCCCGGCTTGTACCACTGTGTGGCCTAATCGGGAATAATCCGGGCTAAAACCATTACTTCCGTCATGCCGGACTCGATCCGGCATCCAGCCGCCGTGCGTCTGCGCGGCGAAAGGAGTCTTTTCAGCCCAAGGACTTGGGCTGACTGGATACCGGCTCAAGGCCGGTATGACGGAACCGTTGTCCCGTTAGGCAGCCGCCGCTTATTCGTCCTCGATACCGAGCTTGGCCTTCACCAGCGCCTGCACGGCCTGCGGGTTGGCCTTGCCGCCCGTCGCCTTCATGACTTGACCGACGAACCAGCCAGCAAGCGTCGGCTTTGCCTTGACCTTCTCGACCTGATCCGGATTGGCGGCAATGATATCATCCACGGCCTTTTCGATGGCGCCGGTGTCCGTCACCTGCTTCATACCGCGAGCCTCGACGATCTCAGCCGGATTGCCGCCCTCGTTCCAGACGATCTCGAACAGATCCTTGGCGATCTTGCCGGAAATGGTCTCAGCCTTGATGAGATCGATGATGCCGCCGAGCTGTTCCGGGGAAACCGGCGTCGTCTCGATATCCTTGCCTGATTTATTGAGCGCGCCGAGCAGATCATTGATGACCCAGTTGGCGGCAGCCTTCGGATCGCGGCCGGCGGCGACGGCTTCGTAATAATCGGCGATTGCCTTTTCCGAAACGAGGATCGAGGCGTCATAGACCGACAGGCCGAGATCGGCCACGAAACGGGCCTTCTTGTCGTCAGGCAGTTCCGGCAGATCGACCTTCAGCGCCTCGACGAAAGCATCGTCGAATTCGAGCGGCAGCAGGTCCGGATCGGGGAAATAACGATAGTCATGCGCGTCTTCCTTGGAGCGCATGGAACGCGTTTCGCCCTTGCCGGGATCGAACAAGCGGGTTTCCTGATCGATGGCACCGCCGTCCTCCAGAATGGCAATCTGGCGGCGCGCCTCATATTCGATGGCCTGACCAACGAAGCGGATGGAGTTGACGTTCTTGATTTCGCAGCGCGTGCCGAAACCTTCGCCCGGACGGCGCACGGAAACGTTGACGTCGGCACGCATCGAGCCTTCGTCCATGTTGCCGTCGCAGGTGCCGAGATAACGCACGATGGAGCGCAGCTTGGTGAGGTAACCCTTGGCCTCATCCGACGAGCGCATATCCGGCTTGGAGACGATTTCCATCAGCGCCACGCCCGAACGGTTCAGATCCACGAAGGACATGGTCGGGTGCTGGTCGTGCATGGACTTGCCGGCGTCCTGCTCCAGGTGCAGGCGCTCGATGCCAATCTCGATATCCTCGAAATTGCCCTGACGGTCGGGACCAAGCGAAATGGTGATGGTGCCCTCACCGACGATCGGGTCCTTGAACTGCGAAATCTGGTAGCCCTGCGGCAGGTCCGGATAGAAATAGTTCTTGCGGTCGAAGATCGAGCGGTTGTTGATCTTCGCCTTCAGCCCAAGACCGGTACGCACCGCCTGCTTGACGCATTCCTCGTTGATGACGGGAAGCATGCCGGGCATGGCGGCATCGACAAGCGACACGTTGGAATTCGGCGCATTGCCGAAGGTGGTGGAGGCGCCGGAAAACAGCTTGGAATTGGAGAGAACCTGCGCATGGACTTCCAGTCCGATCACGATTTCCCAATCGCCGGTGGCGCCGGGAATGAAGCGTTTCGGGTCGGGGGTGCGCACGTCTACAAGGGTCATCTGAAGCTCACGATATACGGGTTCTTTGGCTCTGGTGGGTAGAACATATGGCGCGCGGGCGCAAGACATCTTGCGCCCTGTCGCACGAAGCGCCGAATTTTCGGCGCTCTGCATACGTAATTTTTACGCGTCTGATTTTCAATTCAAATCATGACGATGATTGCCCTGTATTTCATGATCTTTGTCGCCTTCAATCTAGTCGTCTTTCTTGTCTATTGGTGGGACAAGGAAGCGGCGAGGAATGGTGGCTGGCGCATTCGCGAAAGCACATTGCTGGGGCTCGCCTTTGTGGGCGGCAGCGTGGGCGCAATTTCGGCTCAACGCCTGCTGCGGCACAAAACCCGCAAGGAACCCTTTCGCAGCATTCTGCTCTCCATCGTGATTTTACAGGCGGGCCTTGTTGTGTCAGTGGCAATCATGCCGGACTGGCCGGTGCGGCTTGTGAACAGCCTGATAAGGCTCAGTCAGAATTCCGTGCCATAAAGACCGCTCTCGATCTCGACAAGCTGCTTTTGCAGGCCGACCGACTGTACATCGCGATCGAGCTTCGGCGCGTAGGAGACTGAGAGCCAGCGGACGCTGTAGCCATGGTGGCGGAAAAATGCGACGGCCGGTTCGTTCTGGGCATGTGTTTCAAGCCGGATGGTTTCAAACCCCCTGTCCGCTATCAACCGTTCAATATCAGCCAGCAGGAGGCTGCCGACCTGCCGGCGCTGAAAATCCGGATCGATCCAGAAATCTGAAATCGTCTCGTCAAAATGTTCCCGCGCTGCCCATCCGGCAACCGTGCCGCCAAATTCCGCCACGCGAATGGCAAGCCATGATGACCGGGTGAAATTGGAAAAGGCGCTGGCCGCGTTGTCGTGAAGCGTCGCGGTGATGCCGAGTGCGGCGGTTGCCTGACGCCATGCCCTGAGGCCGATAGCCGCTAAGGCCTCCGCTTCCTGCTCATGCGCATTGCGAATGACGATCAAGCCGCGCCCTCCATGGCCATCACAAGTAAAACATCGGTGGCGCGATTCGGCCACATGGTTTTTCCAGACGCGCCCTGGACTTGACCACGCCTGCCTTGCCCGCTAACCAGAACGGGCAAGAACGGAGTTTTTATGTTCGCTCAATCGGAGTCCTGGTAAAGGCCCAGCCCGCAAGTTTCTTGCGCGCCGGGCCAGATGAAACCGAGCCGGATGCCCCAACGGCACCCGGGTTTGCTTTCACGCGTCTAGATGACGCCGACCGGACTTCCAAAAAATGGACATTTCCCGCGCCGAACAGCGCATTCTACATCTGCTCGCCCAGGGCGGCAGAATTGAACTCGTTCGAGACGATACCCGCAAAATCGAAAAAATCGCGCTCTATACGCGCGACGGCTGGATTTTCAGCGGTCTCAATCTCCTCACCTTCCGCAAGCTGAAACAGAAGAGAGCGATCGCCTCTTCCGGCGGCAAGCCTTACCGCATCACCACCCGCGGTCTGGAACTGGTACGGGGTGAGCTGGACAATCGATAACAATACGGGCGGCGGCTCACTTGCCGCCGCCCGTCACGACGCAAAGCGGCAAACGCGGCGCAATCCAACCGGATTATGGCGCGAGCTTGCGCTCCAGCTTCACCTTTTCAAGCTCGACTTTCATGATGTCCGACCATTCCATGCCACGCCATACGATATTGAAACCGCAACGCTCATAAAGACCGATGGCAGCACGGTTTCTGGCATGGGTATCGATCGTGGCAAGCGGCAGGCCCTGCGCGCGCATCCGGTCGAGAAAATGAAGGATAAGGGCCTTGCCGATCCCCTTGCCCTGCCAGTTCGGGTCCACCCAGAGATCGGAAATATGATGCGGCGCCGTATCGCACGCACCCCAGCCGACGACAATGCCGTCGATTTCGGCGACGACAACATCACCGGTCGGAGACTTGGCGAAATTTTCGAATTCTCCGCTCACCCGCTCGATGACGTCAGGATCGAGATAGCTGTCGTCGAAGGCTTCACCGGAACGCCAGGCCGCAAAACCGACAAAGCCGACCGCGTCGCGGTCGGCTTTGTTCATTTGTCTGAGCTTGAGGCTGCTCACCACCACTTGGCGGGGGTGAACTTGCCCGCTGCCTGCTCGATGGCGTGCGCCGTCTTGAACAGCGTTTCTTCCTCGAAAGGCTTGCCGATGAGCTGCAGGCCGAGCGGCAGGCCCTTGCCGTCAAGGCCGGCCGGCACCGAGAGGCCCGGAAGACCGGCCATGTTGACCGTGATGGTGAAGACGTCCTGCAGGTACATCTTCACCGGATCGGAGGCGAGTTCCTCGTCGCCGACAGCAAAGGCGGAAGATGGGGTGATCGGCGCCAGAATGGCGTCGACGCCCGCATGGAAGACGTTTTCGAAGTCGCGCTTGATAAGGGTGCGGACCTTCTGCGCCTTCAGATAATAGGCGTCGTAATAACCGGCCGAGAGCACATAGGTGCCGACCATGATACGGCGCTGTACTTCCTTGCCGAAACCGGCGGCGCGGCTTTTTTCGTACATGTCGGCAATGTCCTTGCCGTCAACGCGCAGGCCGTAGCGCACTCCGTCATAACGGGCAAGGTTGGACGAGGCTTCCGCCGGTGCGACGATGTAATAAGCGGGCAGCGCATATTTGGTGTGCGGCAGCGAAATATCGACCACTTCCGCGCCGGCATCGCGAAGCCATTCGACACCCTTGGCCCAGAGCTTTTCGATTTCCTCCGGCATGCCGTCAACGCGGTATTCCTTGGGGATACCGATTTTAAGGCCCTTCAGCGACTGACCGATGGCCTTTTCATAATCCGGCACCGGCAGATCGACAGAGGTGGTGTCTTTCGCATCCACGCTTGCCATGGTCTTCAACAGGATGGCGGCGTCGCGCACGTCACGGGCGATCGGGCCTGCCTGATCAAGCGAGGAAGCATAAGCGACGATGCCGAAGCGCGAGCAGCGGCCATAGGTGGGCTTGATGCCAACGGTGCCGGTGAAGGCCGCCGGCTGGCGGATGGAGCCGCCGGTGTCGGTTGCTGTAGCGCCGGCGCAGAGATGCGCGGCGACGGCTGCTGCCGAACCGCCCGAAGAGCCGCCAGGCACCAGCTTCTGGTCGGAACCATTGGCGCGCCAGGGATTGATGGCCGGGCCGTACCAGGAGCTTTCATTGGACGAGCCCATGGCGAATTCGTCCATGTTGAGCTTGCCGAGCATGACGGCGCCCTGATCCCAGAGGTTCTGGGTGACGGTGGATTCATATTTCGGCTTGAAGCCATCGAGAACATGCGAACACGCCTGCGTGTGCACGTCACGGGTGGCGAAAAGGTCTTTCACGCCAAGCGGAACGCCTTCCAGCTCGCCAGCCTTGTCGGCGGCGATGCGTTCGTCGGAGGCTTTCGCCATGTCGCGCGCCTTTTCAGGCGTCAGGGCGACATAGGCGTTCAGCGCGCCGTTCGCCGCATCGATGGCGGAGAGATAGGCGTCGGTCAGCTCGAGGGCGGAAAATTCTTTGCCCTTCAGCTTTTCGCGGGCTTCGGCAATGGTCAGGCTCGTCAGGTCGGTCATGGTCGGCAACGGCTTTCGAAAATCTCGGAAAAATCAGGCGGCAAACGGCGGTCGCTTATTCGACCACTTTTGGGACCATGAAGAAGTCCCGGTCGGCCGCAGGCGCATTGGCGACAATGTCTTCCGCCTTGTTGCCATCGGTCACCACGTCGGCGCGTTTTTTCATGTCCACCGGGGTGACTGACGTCATCGGCTCGACGCCGTCGACATTCACTTCCGAAAGCTGCTCCACGAAACCGAGTATGCCGTTCAGCTGGCCGAGCATATTCTGTGCTTCTTCTTCGCTGACAGCGATACGGGCAAGGCGCGCAACGCGCTTCACGGTGGCGAGATCGACGGACATGGTTCTACTCCGATGGGATATTTCCCATTCGCTATAATCACCATGTCCGCCATTCGCAACGGTAGAAAGCATGTCGCGCCAAACTGTATGGCGGTTTTACAGTCGCGACATGTGCCGGAAAAACGTCAGAAGGACAGCGTATCGCCGGCCTTCGGCGTGTGAACACGGGCGTCAGACCCTTCCATGCCGGCCACGAATTTCTCCGGTGTCTGGTCGATGATCGGGAAGGAACCGTAGTGGCAGGGAAGCACATGCTCGAACTTGAAGAAGCGCTGGCAGGCAAGCGCCGCCACCGCCCCGCCCATGGTAAAACGATCGCCGATCGGCACGAGGCCGATATCCGGCTGATGCAGCTCGTTGATGAGTTTCATGTCGGAGAAGATATCGGTGTCGCCCATGTGATAGACGGCCGGGCCATCCTCGAAATGCAGCATCAGGCCATTGGCATTGCCGAGCGAATGGGAGACGCCGTCTTCGGTGATCTGGGCCGAAGAATGCAGCGCATTGGTGAAGGTGACGGAAAAACCGTCGAAATGCACCGTGCCGCCGGTATTGCCCATATCAACCTTCGCGACACCCTTTACGGAAAGCCAGGCGGCAAGATCGGCGTTCGCCAGCACGGTGGCGCCGGTTTCGCGGGCGAGCTGAACGGTGTCGCCGACATGGTCGCCATGGCCGTGGGTCAGGAGAATGTGGGTAATGCCCTCGGCTGCCGATTTCCCATCCTGTCCGGCAAAACCGGGGTTGCCGGTGAAGAACGGATCGATGAGGATCTTCGCGCTACCGTTTTCGAGGCGGAAGGCGGAATGGCCGAGCCAGGTGATTTTCATGGGAACTTCTCCTTTGTATTGCCGGTGTAGTATGACATAGAGCATTTCCAGTAAAAGTGCGTAGCGGTTTTACGTCTGGAAAATGCGTAAAATCAAAGGTCTAGAGCGGGTCTCGCGTTTCCGTTGAAATTGATGTTTCTGGAAACAGCCTGAAGAACCGCACTACCGATATTTCAGAGAGGCGACAATGGCCGCAGATAATGACGATTACGTGTATGACGAGGCAACCGGCGAATGGCGGCCGGCTTCAGAGCTGGCAGCAGAGGCGGCGCGCGCCAATGAAGTGCGCGACGCGGCAGGCAATGTGCTCGAAGATGGCGATTCCGTAACCCTGATCAAGGATTTGAAGGTCAAGGGCACCAGCACTGTCATCAAGCAGGGCACCGTCATCAAGTCCATCCGGCTCACCGGAAATCCGGAAGAGATCGATTGCAAGCATGATGCGGTCAAGGGTCTGGTGCTGCGAACTGAATTCGTCCGTAAACGATAAGGGCAGCACACGACATGGCGACACTCACCATCGAGGAACTGGCGGAAACCCTTCAGCCCGCACAGGCGATTGCCGGTCTCGACCTCGGCACGAAGACCATCGGCCTTGCCATGTCGGACCTGTCGCGGCGTTTCGCGACGCCGCGCCCCGTCATCAAGCGGGTAAAATTCACGCAGGACGCCGAAGTGCTGCTGGCCTTCGCCGAAAAGGAGAAGGTGACCGCCTTCATCATCGGGTTGCCGATGAACATGGACGGTTCGGCCGGCCCCCGCGTGCAGGCAACACGCGCCTTCGTGCGCACCATGGGCGAAAAAACCGCCCTGCCCTTTATTTTCTGGGATGAGCGACTTTCAACGGTCGCAGCCGAACGTGCACTTCTGGAGATGGATGTCTCACGCGCCAAACGGGCCGAACGCATCGATTCGGCCGCCGCGAGCTTCATTCTTCAGGGCGCGCTGGACAGGCTTTCGGCACTCGCCCGCGCCGTCGACTGACGGCCCGTCCACCAGGCAACAATCTGCTTCCTCTTGCGGAATGCGAGGATCGCAAACACGATCAGGCTGTCCACCACAATGGCGCGTGCCACCAGCGGCGGCAGGCTTTCCGGTGGCAGGCCGAGAATATTGCCGTAAATCTGGAAAACCAGATCATGCGTCTGGCGTGTGAGCATATAGAAGCCGAAGCTCATGTCGTAATAGGAAAGCCAGTACCAGCTGCCCAGCAGCGCGACTGGACCGGCCCACAGGATCAGAAACCACTTCATGCCGCCTGCCCCCGCGCAAAAACCGTATCGGGAACGCCGGCAAGCACCGCCCAGCGCACCGCTGCCATCAGGCAGAGGTTCAGCGCCGGCGCGTCGATATCCAACGGCAGCATCACAAAAAACGTCATCATGACGCCCAAAGCTGTCCAGCGGCTCACTTGCGGCTCCCTTATGCGCAGTCATTGCGCATGGTTAACATTTCGTTAATTCACACTGGACCCGCAGCTATGACGACGCAAATGAAAGCTGCCATTATGGTTAACGGCGGGCGGGTGGCATGTGGAAAACTGTATCTGCGTGAACGGGCAGATGCGGCGGGTGGTTGCCGGCCTGGTGAAAACATCACTTGTTTTTCTTTAATACGGCGCTTGCACGGGGATTGCAGTCTCCCCCACCCCCGGCAGCGGGTTCAGCCGTAAACGCCCCGCACCAGCCTTTTGACGGCCGTGGTGATCTTCTCCCAGTCCCGCTCGGATTTTAGCGGTACACCGGCGAATTGCCCGCTGGTGGCAGCGGAAATGACGAGGTGCTGGATAGCGGCAAACAGCACGGCGTTAACAGCAGCGGTATCAACGCCCTTGGGAGCCGCCAGCGAACCACGCATGCGCTCCAGCCATTTGCCCAGCGACTTGGCGCGGGCTTCGGCAAGCTGACGGACCTGTGGCGATCCGTCCGACACTTCCCAGGCGATGATCTTGCAGACGAGCGGGTCGCTGCGCAGCGCATCCATGAAATAAAGCGCCAGCTTCTCCATGAGATCGCCGTAGGTCAGAAGGAACATACCGCCGGTGTCTTCGGGAATACGATCCTTTACCCAGGACCCCAGATCTTCGCCAATCGCCTCGATCAAACCGTCAAGGCCGCCGAAATAACGATAGATCAGCTGCTTGTCGCAACCGGCGCGGCGGGCAACCGCATTGATGCCAAAGCCCTGAAAGCCTTCCTCGGCAAGCAGCGACCGCGCGGCGTTGAAGATCGCCTTCTCAGTCGCAGCGCGATCCTTGATACGCTTTTCCGGTCCGTCGGCTGAAATCGCCTCTGCGCTCGCCAGCATGGTTGTCTTCCCGTGTTCTAAAGGCCTGACTACAGGAGTTAACAAAGCATGAAGGGATGGACAATGTGGTGGGGCGGATGGGAAGCAGGTTCCTGTGGATGAAGCGTTCTCCAGGTGAACAATCCCAAGCCCATGCGCCTTGGAATCCGCCGGCCTACTCCAACCCCATGCCGAACCACACACTTCCGGGCGTTTCGTGGCTTTCCAGACGTTTGAAGCCCCGGGTTTCCCAAAAACGCATGCCGGCATGGTTGCGTTCGCTGGCGCCGAGATGGATGCCATAGACGTTGTTCTGTCTTGCCATGTCCAGCCAGCGCGACAGAAGCCGGGTGCCGCCGCCCTTGCCCTGGGTGCGCGGCAGTAGGTTCATGTGGATATGGGCCGGAAACGGATCGGTAAGCCAGGTGGGCGTGCGGCGCGGATGGTGGATGAAATGCGCCCGGCGCTGGTCGGCGTCCCAAGTCTGCTGGTCACCGTCAGGATCGGGGTAAAGGGCACGCAGATGCGGCCACCATTCCTGCTCCAGCCGCTCTTCGTGCACGGCCGTATCCAGCGCACCGGCAATGTAACCGCAGACACCCCGCTCGTCCTCGGCCACAAAAACGGCATCGGGCCACAGATGCAGATAGGGCACGGAATAGATATGCCCGACCATGCAGCCATCGTTGTAAAGCGGTGTGGCATCCTGCCCGGCATCGCCGGTAGCAAGGCTTATGGCATAGAGCGCGTCTTCATCCTCGGCGCGGGCGGAACGGAAGGTCAGCATTGGCAGCCGCCTTCCCCTGCCGCGCATCGACACGCGGAAGCGTCACGACAGATCGGAACACACCTAACGCCATTGCTGTTTTTCAAATCCGAGACCCCTCCCGCCGGGACTGTAAACCTTCATCCGTCTACGTCGATCAGGACGCAGGCGGATAAAGAAGATCGATTATATAGTTCGGATCGAAGCGGGAATCGAGCATGCCGTAAGTGTGCCGCCAGCCACCCGCAAGACGGGTTTCGAGGAAGGCATCGGCGATCTTGCCGGCGCCCAGGCGGCAAAGCTCGGCGGCAGCGGCCGCAAGAGCGAACTGCTCCACCAGAAGACGGGCCGCTCCTTCGTCACGTTCGGCAAGGGCGATCGCGGCGCGCAGCACGTCGGTGGTCTTCTTGCCGGCAGGCCCGAGGTCGCGTTCCAGCGTCTGGAAGACGAGATCGAACAGGTCCTTGCCGCGCTGGAGAACCCGCAGCACATCCAGCGCCATGACGTTGCCGGATCCTTCCCAGATGGCGTTAACAGGCGCTTCGCGGTAGTGACGGGCAATCGGCCGCTCTTCCACGTAACCGTTGCCGCCAAGGCATTCCATGGCCTCGTAGATAAGCGCCGGCGCGATCTTGCAGCACCAGTATTTCACGATCGGCGTCATCACCCGCGCATAAGCGGCTTCTGCCGGGTTGTTGCGTGCCGCATCGAAGGCCGTCGCCAGCCGGAAGGAAAGTGCCGTTGCCGCAGCCACATCCAGCGCCATGTCGGCGAGAACACGGGTCATGATCGGCTGGCTGACCAGCATCTTGCCGAAGACCGAGCGTCCACGGGCGAAATGCACGGCTTCGGCAAGCGAAGCGCGCATCATGCCAGATGATGCCAGCGCGCAATCGAGCCGCGTCAGCGTCACCATGTCGAGGATGGTGCGAATGCCGCTGCCGGGATCGCCCAGCAGATAACCGAAGGCATCGGTGAACTCGACTTCGGCTGACGCATTGGAACGATTGCCGAGCTTGTCCTTGAGGCGCTGGAGATGCAGGCCGTTCTTCGAACCGTCTTCCAGATAACGCGGCACCAGGAAGCAGCCCATGCCGTCGCCCATCTGGGCCAGCATGACGAAACCGTCGCTCATCGGCGCGGAGAGGAACCACTTGTGGCCGGACAGGCGGTAGATGCCCTCGCCCACCCGCTCGGCCGTCGTGCGGTTGGCGCGCACATCCGTGCCGCCCTGCTTTTCCGTCATGCCCATGCCGATGGTGACGGCGGTTTTCTGCAGGGCCGGTTTCTGCGCAGAATCATATTTGCGCGACAGGATTTTCGGCATCCATTCCTTCTGCACCCGCGGCGAGGTCATGATGGCGGCGACGGAAGCGCTGGTCATGGTCAGCGGGCAGAGATGCCCCGCCTCGAGCTGAGACGTCAGGTAGAATTTCGTAGCGCGGGCTTTGTGTTCATTGCCGCGCGTATCGGGAGAGTTTTCCCAGACACTGGAATGCAGGCCTGATGACATGGAACGGCGCATCAGCGCGTGCCAGGCGGGGTGGAACTCCACCTGATCGAGACGTTCGCCACGCGGGCCGTGAGTATGAAGCTGCGGCACGCCCTGATTGGCCATGCGCGCCAGTTCCTGCGCCTCATGCGAGGTGACGTAGCGGCCGAGCTGATCGAACTCATCCCTCAGGTTACGTGACAGGCCAGAGGTGAGGTCGACGATCAGCGGATCGGAACGATAGGCATTGATGCCGGACCAGAGGCTTGGCTGGTTCAGTTCGGCGAGCGATTCTTCTGTCCGGGAATTCTGGGTCATCCGCTGCTTCTAGCTGTTTTATACTGGAATTGCATAGTGGGGTGATATTGCATAATTCCACCCACAGGAAGCGATTGAGACGATTAAACCCCCGCTTTCAGTATTTTTCGGGCGTATCCCGATTTAGGTATCCGACCTAGAGAATGCCAAACACGTTTCCGGCAAGACCCAGCGACAGCACCAGCAGGAAGCCGGAGGCGGTGCCGCGCACCAGCCGTGGCGAAGACTGACCCGCATGACGAATGAGAAGCGCGCCTGCCGATAACCACGCAAGGGCTGCAAACGCCACCAGCACCGAAAACAGCAGGATAAGCGGCCAGATTTCCGTGAGCGGCGCCTGCGGCAACAGAACGAGGCCGACGATAAGCCCTTTTGGGTTGAGGCAGGTGGTGACGAAGACCCGGCGCAAGGTGATCGCCTCGCCGATCGGCGCGGAGGATGGCAGGGCCCACAGCCGCACCGCCAGAAACGCGACCCAGATCGCGGCGCAGAGCTTGATCGCTTGCGCTAGGCCGGCATGGGTTTGCAAAAAGTCGGAAAACAATGCGGTAAGCGCAAGGATGACGAGCAGATAACCGGCAATTTCGCCCAGCATCAGCGGGAGCGATGCACGAATACCGCGCCCGGCACCGGAAAGGGCAAGAAGCGTATTGGTCGGGCCGGGCGTCAAAAGCAGGGCGAGAACGGCAAGGGCGAAAACAGAATAGGAATGCATTGCGATATGTCCGATCAACCGCGTCGCAGGCCGGGTTTGGCCGCGAATTCCATCCGAAACTGACCGATGCCACCGGGTTGCGCCTTGATGTAACGCAAGTGACGGAACATTCCCAGCCCCTGACCTTGCGGGACTTTGTTCTCCTAACGGCATGAGCGGCGGACGACCAATCTCATTCGCAGGTTCTTCGGCTTACGCGATTGCTGAAGGATGTTATCCTTGAGGCAGAGTGAAAACCGGGCTGCCAGGGGAGGAAACCATGGAAGCCAGCATCAGGAAATTCTTTGAGCGATACGAACGCTTTTTCAACCAGTCCCTTGGTGGCGACATGGATATGAAAGAGGCTGCGTCCCTCTATGCTTCCGATTTCATCGCCGCCTCACCGGCCGGTGTAATCACGGGAAAGAACGATGACCACCTGCAGCAGGTGATGGCGCAGGGCTACGAGCGCTATCGGGCGATGGGCACCAGGGAGATGCGCATACGCGATATCAGCCTTTCGCCCATCGATGACCATCATTGCACGGCCCACGTTGCCTGGACGGCGACCTATGCCCGCCAGGACCAAGCTGATGTCGCGATCGATTTTGATGTTCACTACTTCGTCCAGACGCTGAATGGCGAGCCGAAAGTTTTCGGCTGGGTCTCAGGTGACGAGCAGGCGCTCCTGAAGAAACACGGCATTCTCTGACACCGGCTCAGGACGGAACCACGGATTGCCCCAGTTCCCTCGTCTGTCGAGACTGGGGGAAACATTGCCGTGTTTTCATTTCAGGGGTTGCGGGCGCTTGCCCCGTGACCATGCAGTCTCTATAGAGCGCAGGACCGAATTCCGCGGCGCTCCTGAGGCGTGTTTACGGCGAATGGCAGCGCACGGATCAGCATTCGGGCGTTCCGGGCATTTTCACGGGAAAATGCGACGCCCGTCAGGAGGCAAACCGCATGGTCTTCTTCCCCCATCGCCATCTCCTCGGCATCAAGGGGCTTTCCCATCAGGATATCACCCTGCTTCTCGACAAGGCCGACGAGGCGGTGAAAATCAGCCGCCAGCGCGAGAAAAAGACCTCGACGCTTCGGGGCCTGACGCAGATCAACCTGTTCTTCGAAGCCTCGACGCGCACGCAATCCTCCTTCGAACTGGCCGGAAAGCGCCTCGGCGCAGACGTGATGAACATGTCGGTCGGCAATTCATCGGTGAAGAAGGGCGAAACGCTGATCGATACGGCGATGACGCTGAACGCCATGCGCCCGGACGTGCTTGTCGTGCGCCATTCTTCCGCAGGGGCGGCAGCGCTGCTGGCGCAAAAGGTCGCCTGCTCCGTGGTCAATGCCGGCGACGGCCAGCACGAGCACCCGACACAGGCGCTGCTCGATGCGCTGACCATCCGCCGCGCCAAGGGCGAACTATCAGGTATTACCGTGGCGATCTGCGGTGACGTGCTGCATTCGCGCGTTGCCCGCTCCAACATCATCCTGCTCAACCAGATGGGCGCGCGCGTTCGCGTCGTCGCACCCGCCACGCTTCTTCCCTCCGGCATTCGCGACATGAGCGTGGAAGTCTTCCACGACATGAAGGAAGGGCTGAAGAATGCCGATGTGGTGATGATGCTGCGCCTGCAGCGCGAGCGCATGTCCGGCTCCTTCGTGCCTTCGGTGCGCGAATATTTCCATTATTACGGTCTGGATGCCGAAAAGCTGAAGGCGGCAAAGGAAGATGCATTGGTCATGCATCCCGGCCCGATGAACCGCGGCGTGGAAATCGCCTCCGAAGTGGCCGACGGTCCGCAGAGTGTGATCGAAAGCCAGGTGGAAATGGGGGTTGCCGTGCGCATGGCTGTGATGGAAACCCTGCTTGTCTCGCAAAATCAGGGTGAGCGCGTATGATTGCCGTGACCGTTCTAAAAAACCTCCGCATCGTTGATCCCTCCCGCGATCTCGACGAGACCGGCAGCGTAATCATCGGTGCTGATGGTACCATTCTCGCAGCCGGCAAGGATGCACACAATCAAGGCGCGCCTGATGGTGCGACGGTGCGCGACTGCAAGGGGCTGCTGGCCGTTCCCGGTCTGGTGGATGCCCGTGTTTTCGTGGGTGAGCCGGGTGCTGAACACCGCGAAACCATTGAATCCGCATCGCGTGCAGCAGCGGCCGGCGGCGTCACCAGTATCATCATGATGCCTGACACCGATCCTGTGATCGACGACATCGCGCTGGTCGAATACGTGAAGAAGACGGCGCGTGACAAGGCGATCGTCAATGTGCATCCCGCAGCCGCTCTGACCAAAGGTCTGCGGGGCGAGGAAATGACCGAGTTCGGCATGCTGAAGGAAGCCGGCGCGGTGGCCTTCACCAATGGCCGCAAGGCGCTTTCCGACACGCTGGTGCTGCGTCGCGCCATGACCTATGCCCGCGAACTGGGTGCTGTCATCGCGCTGGAGACCCGCGACAAATATATCGGCGGCGGTGACATGAACGAGGGGCTTTTTGCCAGCTGGCTCGGGCTGTCAGGCGTTCCGAAGGAAGCCGAGATAATCCCGCTGGAGCGCGACCTGCGCATTGCCGGTCTTACCCAGGCGATCTACCACGCCGCCAAGATTTCCGTGCCGGAATCGGCAGAGGCGATCCGTGTCGCCCGGCAGCGGGGTGTGAAAGCCACCTGCGGCATCTCGATCAATCATCTGACGCTCAACGAGAACGATATCGGCGAATACCGCACCTTCTTCAAGCTTTCCCCACCGCTGCGCGCCGAAGACGACCGCAAGGCCATGGTGGAAGCGCTGAAGGACGGCACCATCGATATCATTGTCTCCTCACACGACCCGCAGGATGTCGACACCAAGCGCCTGCCGTTTTCGGATGCGGCAAGCGGCGCAGTGGGGCTGGAAACCATGCTGGCGGCGGCATTGCGCCTCCACCACAGCGGCGAGGTTCCGCTGATGCGGCTGATCGATGCGCTCTCCACCCGTCCGGCGAAAATCTTCGGTCTGGATGCGGGAACGCTTAAAGTCGGCGCGAAAGCCGATATCACCCTGATCGATCTCGACGAGCCGTGGCTTGTCACCCGCGAGCAGCTGGTGTCGAAATCCAAGAATACGCCGTTCGAAGATGCCCGTTTCAGCGGCCGCGCTGTCGCCACTTATGTGGCTGGCAAAGCCGTTCATTCCTTGGCATAAGATCACGGCAAGAGATCACGCGGCAGGCGCGACAGAGGGGACATCTGAATGAGTGCTTTGACTGACTGGCAGACGGCGCCTGCCCTTCTCGCGCTTGCAGCGCTGATCGGCTATCTGCTCGGTTCCATCCCCTTCGGTCTCATTCTCACCCGCATGGCGGGGCTGGGCGACGTGCGCAAGATCGGTTCGGGCAATATTGGCGCCACCAACGTGCTGCGCACCGGCAACAAGAAGCTTGCCGCAGCGACCCTGCTGCTCGATGCGTTGAAGGGCACGGCGGCGGTGCTGGTCGCCAATGCGCTCTGGGGTTACGAGGCCTCGCTGGTGGCCGGTTTCTTCGCTTTTCTCGGCCACCTGTTTCCGGTGTGGCTCGGCTTCAAGGGCGGCAAGGGTGTGGCCGTCTATATCGGCGTGCTTCTCGGTGCGGCACCGCTGATGATGCTGGCCTTCGCGCTGATCTGGCTCGCAACTGCCTTCATCACCCGCTACTCTTCGTTGTCGGCGCTTTTGGCCATGCTGATCATTCCTGTAGCGCTCTGGGTGCTTGGACCTGAAAAGACGGCAATGCTGGTAACGCTGCTGAGCGTGATTTCATGGTGGAAGCACCGCGAGAATATTGCGCGGCTCCTGGCCGGTACCGAAAGCAGGATCGGTCAAAAGGGCTGAACCCCATCTTGAGGATATGCCATGCCGCATGAGGAAACGATACGGCAGGGCATAGAGCTTTCCGCGCGACAGCGGGTTGCCTGGCTGCGGCTGATCCGAAGCGATAATATCGGCCCCGTTACCTTTCGCGAACTCATCAATCATTTCGGCAGTGCTGAAAAGGCGCTGGATGCCCTGCCCGAGCTTTCAAGGCGCGGCGGATCATCGCGCAGTCCGCGCATCGCCACGCCGGCGGAAGCGGAAGGTGAAATCGAGACTGCGGAGAAATTCGGGGCGCGTTTCGTCGGCATTGGTGAGCCTGATTATCCACCCGCTTTGCGGCACGTGGACGGCGCACCCCCGCTGATCGCCATGAAGGGCTCGGCAGCCGCCGCAACACGCCCCTGCATCGGCATCGTCGGCTCGCGCAATGCTTCCATCAACGGCGCGAAATTCGCCGCCATGCTGGCACGCGATTGCGGCAGGGCCGGTTATACGATCGCTTCGGGCCTCGCACGCGGTATCGATGCGGCAGCGCACCGGGCAGGCCTTGCGAGTGGTACGGTGGCGATGCTGGCGGGTGGTCTCGATCGTCCCTACCCGCAGGAAAATTTCGGGCTTTTGCAGGATATATATGATCAAGGCGGCGCGACGATCAGCGAGATGCCCTTTGGATGGGAACCGCGCGCCCGGGACTTTCCCCGCCGTAACCGCCTGATATCAGGCGTCTCGCTTGGCGTTGTCATCGTGGAGGCGGCAGAGCGTTCCGGTTCGCTGATTACGGCCCGGCTTGCCGGTGAAGCGGGGCGACTGGTTTTCGCCGTACCCGGCTCCCCGCTCGATCCGCGCTGCGAAGGCACCAACCGGCTGATCAAGGAAGGCGCGATGTTGACCACGGGCGCTGACGACATTCTCGAAGCGCTGCGACCACTCATGGAGCCGCAATTGCCCTATGACCGCAAGATCGAGGAACCGCGATCAGAGGAAGAAATGTCACCACCCGGAGATGATGAGCGCAGCATCATTGCCGCCGCACTCGGCCCCTCGCCTGTCGAAACAGACGACATCATACGCCACACGGGTTTTTCCGCCGCCACCGTTCATATGGTGCTTTTGGAACTCGATATCGCCGGCAGACTAAACCGGCATGCCGGGGGACGGGTTTCGCTCCTCGCGGATTGACAGCTTGCGCCGCCCGCTCTGGATATCGCCGACTTCGACATAGGCCATCTCAATCAGATAACACAGCATATCGGCGCCCTCGCGGTTCGCGACCTGCCGCAGCTCTGCCAGCATCTGGCGAATGTAAGCCAAGTTCTCTCTGGTCCCTTCGTTGTCGGCATTATTGTTTGTCGCGTTCGGGACCATATATTTATCCTGAGAATTTCGTCTGAAACGAAGAGCAATACGTAGATTCAAATGATGTTGGTCATCATAACCAATTTACCAAAGATTGCAATACAACAATAGATTATCCATAGGTTGCAATCGACCGGAAGCGATAAAATCGGGCTTGCCTCTTGACCCGCGGGCATTACCTGTCCATGTCGAATTATAAAGAAGTCTTGTTGCGGCCTTCCTCCGTGATCCGGCTATGTTAACGGACCAGTTCCAGAGAAAAACAATATGAATGTCGTTGTCGTAGAATCTCCTGCCAAAGCCAAGACAATCAACAAGTATCTTGGTTCGGGCTACAAGGTTCTTGCATCCTTTGGCCACGTCAGAGACCTTCCTGCCAAGGACGGATCGGTGCTGCCCGACCAGGATTTCGAAATGTCCTGGGAGGTCGACAGCGCATCCGCCAAGCGCATGAAGGATATTGCCGACGCGGTAAAAGCCTCCGACGGCCTTATTCTCGCAACCGACCCGGATCGCGAAGGTGAAGCCATTTCCTGGCACGTTCTCGATCTTTTGAAGAAGAAGCGCGTTCTCGGCGACAAGCCGGTGAAGCGCGTGGTCTTCAACGCCATCACCAAAAAGGCGGTGCTGGACGCCATGGCGAACCCGCGCGACATCGACGTGCCGCTGGTCGACGCCTATCTCGCCCGCCGCGCGCTCGACTATCTCGTCGGTTTCAACCTGTCGCCGGTGCTGTGGCGCAAGCTGCCAGGCGCGCGCTCGGCCGGCCGCGTTCAGTCGGTTGCGCTGCGTCTCGTCTGCGACCGCGAGTCCGAGATCGAACGCTTCGTCTCCGAGGAATACTGGAACATCAGCGCGCTTTTGAAGACACCGCGCGGTGACGAGTTCGAAGCCAAGCTGGTTTCGGCCGACGGCAAGCGGCTGCAAAGCCGCGGGATCAAGACCGGAGACGATGCTAACCGGCTGAAGACACTGCTGGAAGGCGCGACCTATGTCGTGGATACGGTTGAGGCCAAGCCAGTCAAGCGTAATCCCGGCCCGCCCTTCACCACCTCGACTTTGCAGCAGGCGGCGTCTTCGCGCATGGGCTTTGGCGCTTCGCGGACGATGCAGGTGGCGCAGAAGCTTTATGAGGGCATCGACATCGGTGGAGAAACCGTCGGTCTGATCACCTATATGCGTACCGATGGCGTGCAGATGGCACCGGAAGCCATCGATGCTGCCCGCCAGGCCATTGGCGAGCAGTTCGGCGACCGCTATGTGCCGGAAAAGGCGCGCTTCTACTCCACCAAGGCCAAGAACGCCCAGGAAGCGCACGAGGCGATCCGCCCGACCGATTTCAACCGCACGCCGGATCAGGTGAAGCGTTATCTCGATGCCGATCAGTTGCGTCTTTACGACCTGATCTGGAAGCGCGGTATCGCCAGCCAGATGGCGTCCGCCGAAATCGAGCGTACGACGGTCGAAATCCTCGCGGACAAGAACGGCGAGAAGGCCGGGCTTCGCGCCGTCGGCTCGGTGATCCGTTTTGACGGTTTCATCGCCGCCTATACCGACCAGAAGGAAGATGGCGAGCAGAGCGACGACGGTGACGACGAAGGCCGTCTGCCGCAGATCAATGCGCGCGAGAACCTCGCCAAGCAGAAGATCAATGCCAGCCAGCACTTCACCGAACCGCCGCCGCGCTATTCGGAAGCCTCGCTCATCAAGAAGATGGAAGAACTCGGCATCGGCCGCCCTTCCACCTATGCGGCAACGCTGAAGACGCTGAGCGACCGCGAATATATCATCGTCGACAAACGCAAGCTGATCCCGCATTCGCGCGGACGGCTGGTGACGGCTTTCCTTGAAAGCTTCTTCTCCAAATATGTCGAATACGACTTCACCGCTGCTCTCGAAGAAAAGCTCGACCGGATTTCCGCTGGTGAGTTGGACTGGAAGCAGGTGCTGCGTGATTTCTGGAAGGATTTCTTCGCGCAGATCGAAGATACCAAGGAATTGCGCGTCACCAACGTGCTGGATGCGCTGAACGAGGTTCTGGCGCCGCTGGTATTCCCCAAGCGTGAGGATGGTTCGGATCCGCGCATCTGTCAGGTTTGCGGCACCGGCAATCTCTCGCTGAAGCTCGGCAAATACGGTGCTTTCGTCGGTTGCTCCAACTATCCGGAATGCAACTACACCCGCCAGCTCACCTCTGACGGCTCGGAAGCCGAAGCTGCGGCCTCGAACGAGCCGAAGGCGCTCGGCGCCGATCCGATGACCGGTGAAGAGTTGACGCTGCGCTCCGGCCGCTTCGGACCCTATATCCAGCGTGGCGATGGCAAGGAAGCCAAGCGTTCTTCGCTGCCCAAGGGCTGGAAGCCTGAGGATATCGACCACGAGAAGGCGCTGGCGCTCATCAACCTGCCGCGCGATATCGGCAAACATCCGGAAACCGGCAAGATGATATCGGCCGGGCTTGGCCGCTATGGGCCGTTCCTTCTGCATGACGGTTCCTATGCGAACCTTGAAAGCATCGAGGACGTGTTCTCGATCGGTCTCAACCGCGCCGTCACTGTCATTGCCGAAAAGCAGAGCAAGGGACCGGGACGCGGCCGCAGCGGCACGCCGGCAGCGCTGAAGGAACTGGGCGACCACCCCGATGGCGGGCCGATCACCGTGCGTGACGGGCGTTATGGCGCTTACGTCAACTGGGGCAAGGTCAACGCCACCATTCCGAAGGGTCAGGACCCGGCTTCGGTGACGCTGGACGAGTCTCTGGTGCTGATTGCCGAGCGCATTGCCAAGACCGGCACCGGCGGCAAGCCCGCCAAGGCCAAGAAACCTGCCGCCAAGAAGGCCGATGGTGCCACTGCCAAACCAAAGGCGACGAAAGCCAAGGCAGCAACCAAGACCAAGGCGGCCGCCAAGCCGAAGGCAGCGGCCAAACCCAAGAAGGCAGCAGAGTGAGCAAGACGCCGCGTCAGAGACAGGGTTCCGCCAGCGACGGTTTCGGACGCACCGGGCGCGGCAAGCGGGTGAGCGAAGGTGAAGGCATCATCCATGGCGAGGTGCCTTCCCGCGAAGTGCTGCTGAAATTCATCGCCGACCATCCGCAGCAGGCTTCCAAGCGTGAAATCGCCAAGGCTTTCGGGCTGAAGGGTGAAAACCGTATTGTTCTGAAAGCGCTGCTGAAGGAACTGGAAGTCGATGGCATGGTGCACAAGAGCCGCAAGTCGCTGACGCGGCCGGGCGGTCTGCCGCCTGTCACGGTTCTCGACATCACCACCCGCGACAAGGACGGCGAATTGATCGGCCGGCCGGCGGAATGGCCGGAGGATATGGGCGCTGCACCCGCCGTGCTGATCCGCCAGTCCTCGCAGGACCGTGGCAAGAAAGCGCCGGCAGCCGGTCTCGGCGACCGCATTCTGGCAAAGATTTTCCCTTCCAAGGACAGTGTCGGCCCGGCCTACACGGCCCGCGTCGTCAAGCTGATCGACCGCCGCCAGAACGCGCTGCTCGGCGTGTTCAAGCAGACGGAAGGCGGCGGCGGACGGCTGATGCCGATCGACCGGCGCGGCGAAGAAATGGTCATCGATCCCGATGGCGTCGGCGATGCCAAGGACGGCGATCTGATCGAGGTAGAAACCTCGCGCAACAGCGGCCGTTACGGCCTGACGCGCGCAAAGGTTCTGTCCGTCGTTGGTTCCGTCGCATCGGAAAAGGCGATCTCGATGATCGCCATTTATGCGCATGGTATTCCGCATATCTTCCCGCCGAATGTGCTGGCGGAAGCGGATGCGGCCAAAGCCGCGACCATGTCACACCGCGAGGACTGGCGCGACCTGCCGCTCATCACCATCGATCCGGCCGACGCCAAGGATCATGACGACGCGGTTTATGCCGAACCGGACCCCTCGCCCGACAATCCCGATGGTGTCATCGTCACCGTCGCCATTGCCGATGTCTCCTGGTATGTGCGCCCCGGCGCGCCGCTTGACCGCGAGGCGCTGAAGCGCGGCAACTCGGTCTATTTCCCCGACCGGGTTGTGCCGATGCTGCCGGAGCGCATTTCCAATGATCTCTGCTCGCTGAAGGAAGGCGTCGACCGCCCCGCACTCGCGGTGCGGATGACCTTCTCCAGGGAAGGCCGCAAGGCGGGCCATACTTTCCATCGCATCATGATGAAGAGTGCGGCCAAACTCTCCTACCAGCAGGCGCAGGCGGCGATCGACGGCCGCCCGGACGACAAGACCGGGACGCTGCTGGAGCCGATCCTGAAGCCATTGTGGCATGCATACGAGGTGATGAAGCGTGGCCGCGACCGCCGCCAGCCGCTGGAACTCGACATGCCGGAGCGCAAGATCCAGCTGCGGCCAGACGGCACGGTGGACAAGGTCGTCATTCCCGAACGTCTCGATGCGCATAAGCTCATCGAAGAAATGATGATCCAGGCCAATGTCGCCGCCGCCGAGACGCTGGAAAAGAAAAAGCAGCCGCTGGTCTACCGCGTGCATGACGCGCCGACGCTCTCCAAGCAGGAGGTGCTGCGCGAATTCCTCGGCACGATCGGCATTTCCATGGCCAAGGGCGTGGCCATGCGCGCCAATTCCTTCAACGGCATTCTGGCGCGCGCCCTTGATACGCCGCACCAGATCATGGTCAATGAAATGGTGCTGCGTAGCCAGAGCCAGGCGATCTATAGCCCCGAGAATATCGGCCATTTCGGCCTCAACCTGATGAAATACGCGCATTTCACCTCGCCGATCCGCCGTTATGCCGATCTGATCGTGCATCGGGCGCTGGTGGGGTCGCTGGGGCTCGGCGAAGGCGGCATCACCCCGCAGGAAGAGGCGACGCTTGACGACATCGCCGCCGAAATCTCCACCTTCGAGCGCCGCGCCATGGCGGCCGAGCGCGACACCGTCAACCGGCTGATCGCGCATCATCTTTCCGAACGGGTGGGTGAAGAATTCGAGGGCCGCGTCGGCGGTGTCACCAAGGCGGGACTATTTGTCGCGCTTCCGCAGTTTGGCGCTGATGGCTTTGTTCCTATATCTACACTCGGAACCGACTATTTCTTCTATGATGAGGCGCATCAGGCTCTGACGGGGGAAAAGACCGGTCTCGGTTATCAGCTTGGCGACACGGTTCAGGTACGGCTTGCGGAAGCAGTGCCTCTGGCGGGCGCGCTGCGTTTCGAGATGCTGAGCCCCGGCCGCAAGATGCCGGTCGGCTCGCGGTCGTTCCACAAGGCAGGCCGGCGGACATCGCGTCCCGGTGCTAAGCCGGGAACAAGGCCGCCCAGAGGACGACGTTAACAACACCGCGACGGGCGGTTGAAAGAACGGAAGAAGGACTTAAGGATGAGTGCACATCAGGGCTCGGAAACAGTTACCTTCGGAGACAATAGCGCCGAGCGGCCGCTTGGCCGTTCGATCATGCGCGGCATGGCGAACCGCTGCCCCGCCTGTGGCGGCGGCCGCCTGTTTCGTGCCTTTCTGAAGCCGGTGGACAATTGTGCCGCCTGCGGCGCGGAAATGCACCACCACCGGTCGGATGACCTGCCGCCTTATATTTCCATCGTCATTATCGGCCATATCGCCGTCGGCGGTTTCATGATGACGGATATGGTGTTCTCCGTTCCCATGTGGGTGCATTTCGCCATCTGGGTGCCGATCACCATTCTGGCTGCGCTGTTGACGCTACAGCCAATCAAGGGCGGTGTCATCGGCCTGCAATGGGCTCTGCGCATGCATGGCTTTGACGGAAAACAGCCAACAGTGCAGATAGACGGCTCCTCCCACTGACGACAGGCGACAACGTGCGCGTGACCGAACCCCGCAAGAGCGCCGAGGTTGCGAGCCCGCCCCTGCGGCCGCGGGATGCCGCCTCCATCATCCTGTTCGACCGTTCCGGCCCGGCGACCCGCGTCTTAATGGGCCAGCGCAGCCATGCCCATATCTTCATGCCCGGCGCTTACGTATTTCCCGGCGGCAAACGTGATCCACGCGATCACGCGCTGCCCTTTTCCGGCGACCTGCACCCCGCAGTCCTCGACCGCCTCAGCGCCTCCGCCCCGCGGCGCATGAGCGTTGCCGGCGCAAGAGCGCTGGCGCTCGCCGCTGCGCGCGAGCTTGTCGAGGAAACCGGGGTGGATATGGGACTGAGTGCAGGTGGTCCGGACCTTTCCTGTTTCCGTTATGTGGCGCGCGCCATCACCCCGCCGGGCAATATCAGGCGCTATGACACGCGATTCTTTTGCTGTTATGCCGACGAATTGCGGCTGGATACCCGGCTAATCCGGGATTCGGACGAGTTGCACGATGTGCAATGGCTTGACATGAAAGACCTTTCCAGTCTGAACATGCCGAAAATCACACGCACGGTTCTCGAAGATGTCACAAAATTCATGATAGGTGATCCGTCATTGCCCTTTGAAAGCCCCGCGCGGCTCTATGTCACGCGCCACGGCCGATTCATTCGAGACTTTGTATAAAGGCCGTCATGTCACAAATGAAATGCGAAGAAGCGGACGCCATTCACTGGCCCTCTCTGATCGCCGCCATTTCCGCCATCAGTGCGGTCGGTGTCGCCATCGGCCTTGGCCTGCCGCTGCTATCGATCATCCTTGAGAAGCGGGGCATCTCCTCCACCATGATCGGGGTGAATTCGGCCATGGCCGGCGTCGCGGCGATGATGGCTGCCCCCGTGACATCCAAGATCGCCCATGATTTCGGCGTGGCGCGAACCATGCTGTTTGCGGTGGTTATTTCAGCGGTGAGCGCGCTCGGCTTTTATTTCGCAGACGCCTTCTGGATGTGGTTTCCGCTGCGAATCGTTTTCCATGGCGCCACCACCACGCTGTTCATCCTGTCCGAATACTGGATCAACATGACCGCGCCGCCGAAAAAACGCGGCATGGTTCTCGGCATCTACGCCACCGGCCTTGCGGTCGGCTTTGCAGTCGGCCCGCTGCTGTTTTCCGTGGTCGGCAGCGAGGGTATCCTGCCGTTTATCGTCGGAGCGGCGATCATCCTTCTGGCCGCAATCCCGATCTTCATGGCGCGCGGTGAAAGTCCTGAGCTGGACGAGCGGCCCAACCACCATTTCGCCCGTTATGTCTGGCTGGTGCCGATGGCATCGGCGGCGGCTTTCGTGTTCGGTTCGGTGCAGGCCGGTGGCCTGTCGCTCTTTCCCATCTATGCCACGCGTGAGGGCTTCAACGAATCGCAGGCCGCATTGCTGCTGACCGTGATGGGCATCGGCAACATGGTCTTCCAGATACCGATCGGCCTGTTATCGGACCGGATGAAGGATCGGCGCACCATGCTCGCGCTGATGGCCTTTGCGGGCGTTTGCGGCACGCTGGCGCTGCCTCTGCTGGTGGACAGCTGGATCCTCGTGGCGGCGCTGCTGCTGTTCTGGGGCGGCCTCGTCTCCGGCATGTATACCGTCGGCCTCACTCACCTCGGATCACGCCTGAAAGGCGCCGATCTGGTCTCCGCCAATGCCGCCTTTATCTTCTGTTACGCCATGGGCACGATTGCGGGACCGCAGGCCGTCGGCATTTCCATGGATGTCGCGGGCACCGATGGTTTCGCCTGGGCGCTTGCCGTATTTTTCGGGCTTTACGTGGTGCTTTATGGGTTCCGTTTTGTTTTCCGGGCAAAACAGACTTGACTTTTCAGGCGCGATACGTAGTTTCGCGCCAGATTTAGCCGAGGTGAGAAGCGCCTGCGGCTTCTCTTTTGTTTAAAGGCAGGACGACCATGGCGAAAGCTACAACAATCAAGATCAAGCTGCTGTCGACAGCCGACACCGGTACCTTCTACGTCACCACCAAGAACAGCCGTACGTTCACGGACAAGATGACGAAGACGAAGTACGACCCGGTTGTACGCAAGCACGTTGAATTCAAGGAAACCAAGATCAAGTAATTTCTTGATCGGGTTCTCCGGCAAAAGCGCGCCCAATGGGCGCGTTTTTTGTTTGTATCGATGGGTCTTTGTTCTCGCGGATGGCAAGGACATTTCCATGGGAAATGCGCGGCGGTTCCGCGTCGGGAATATCCGTAAGCAGGGATATGGAAGGCAGTCGAGAGGCTGTTCAAATCCGGCAAAGCTTCTTGCAGAGCGCCCCGGCGGCTCACCCCTCCTCCTCACACAAGAAACGTGGCCGTGAATGGCGTGGAGCCACTACACAGGCCCGCTGGGTAAACCTGTTTCTCAGTCAGACACGTTTTCGGGAGAAGGCGGTCGGCCAACGATGTGACTACGGCACGAGGAACCGATTCGAACATCGTCAGCCGACCGACCCCACGATTCAGGAGATGCGGCGGACCTGAGCATCATGGGGCATTCGAACTACGCAATACCAGCCCCTGACGAGCGAAACCGCAGCGGCATGAGCCGCCATCATTCCATCATCACAAGACGGAAAAACCGCCGGAAGAACTGTTATTCTCGATAATGAGTGTGCGCAGAAGTAAAATAAAAATCAACAAATTCTTAAGCCAGCGATACATAACCCGGAAAACATGGTTAAATATACAACGCTGGCACACTATAGTTTCCCGCGAGATTGAATTCAATATATTTTTCAACTTGAACTGTATTAAAGCGGCTGAATCTCGCCTATTCATTGCAATAAGATAAAATACAGGCAAGGTCAGAGGCTTGACCCTCTCAAGGTGGCTTTTCAGCTCCCCGAACGACGACAAACCCGAAAAGACGACATGGTTTTCCGCCTCAGACGCCTGCGGGCCGCTTTCAGGCGGCGGCAGCCACCACCCGGTTGCGCCCGGCGTGTTTCGCCTCATAGAGCGCCCTGTCGGCCTGTTTCAACAGCTCGTCCGGCATCCCGAAAGCGCCGCTGCTGGTGGCAATACCAAGCGAAGCGGTGATGCTCAGTTCACGATCGATGGAGCGGACGTAGAAGGGCTTGTCTTCGATGATCGCACGCAGGCGCTCGGCGACGCTGGCGGCAATCTCTATCGGCGTGTCAGGCATGACCACGACGAATTCTTCGCCGCCATAACGGCAGGCAAGATCAGCGCCGCGCACCGTGCTGCGGATGCGCGCTGCAAATTCCCGCAGGACTTCATCGCCCACATCATGGCCATAGGTGTCATTGACCAGTTTGAACCGGTCTATGTCGGTCATGCAGATGGAAATCGGGCGACCCCGCACGGCGGCGCGGTCAAAGAGTATCTTGAGATGATTGTCGAGATAACGGCGATTATTGAGGCCGGTCAGCGCGTCGACAATCGCAAGCTCCATCGTGTGCTGCATGTTGAGCCGAAGGTGCTCGTTGTAACGCTTGCGCCTGATCTGTGTCAGCGAGCGGGCCACAAGTTCGTTGGGATCGATCGGGCGCAGAATATAGTCATTGACCCCGAGATCAAGCGCACGCGCCACCATATCGTCCGCCCCCTGCTCCGCCACCAGAAGCAGCGGCAGGAAACGGGTGCGCTCCAGCGAGCGAAGCTGCGAACACAATCGCAGCGGATCGTAATCCTCGAAATTGGAATTGACGATGACAAGCTCAAAGGAACTGCTTGCCGCTTTCAGCAACGCCGCCTGCGGATCGGTGACGGCATCGACCTCGGCGACCGGCTTCAGGGCCCTGACAATACGTTCCTGCGAGCTGGCGCGGCCATCCGCGACCAGCACGCGGCCGGGCATCTGCATCAGGCCATCGGCGCGCAGCATCTCCTCTATGCCGATCTGCCTTGCGGTTTCAGCGCGCAGCCGCAATTCGTCGCTGACGGCCTTCAGGCGCACGAGGCTTTTGACACGGGCAATCAGCTGCAGGTCGTTGACCGGTTTGGTCAGAAAATCATCGGCGCCAGCCTTCAGGCCGCGCACCCGGTCGGAAGGCTGATCGAGCGCGGTCACCATGACGACGGGAATATGCGCCGTCTTTGGGTTGGCCTTCAGCCTCTCGCAAACCTCGAAACCATCCATGCCCGGCATCATGATGTCGAGCAGGATAATATCGACCTGCTCCTCGTCGCAGATCGCCAGCGCTTTAAAACCATCCTCGGCGGTCACGACATCGAAATATTCCGCCACGAGCCGCGCTTCGAGAAGCTTCACATTGGCAGGAATGTCGTCAACAACCAGAACTCTCGCCGTCATAACCGTTCCCCAGCCGCCTTAGGCGTCGCCCAGATAAGTCTTGATGATTTCGATGAATTTCGGGACGGAAATCGGCTTCGACACATAGGCCTCGCATCCGCCCTGACGAATCCGCTCCTCATCACCCTTCATGGCAAAGGCCGTCACGGCGATGACCGGGATGACGTGCAGTTCGTCGTCTTCCTTAAGCCACTTCGTCACCTCCAGCCCCGATACTTCCGGCAGCTGAATATCCATGAGAATGAGGTCCGGGCGATGCTTGCGGGCAAGGTCCAGCGCTTCCATGCCGTTGCGCGTCTGGATCGTCGTATAACCAGACGCCTCGATCAGGTCGCGAAAGAGCTTCATGTTCAGCTCGTTGTCTTCGACTATCATGACCTGCTTGGGCATGGTGGGCAGTCCCCGTTTCGCTTTGAAACCTTCACCCAGACATATAAGTTGCCAGAGAACCGATTCCATCGTCCATTTGTTGCGCAAGGCTAGAGGGATTTGGTTTCAAAATAGGTAACTTCGGGGAAGAAATGCTGCGCGATACGAAAAACAAAGGCAATGCCGGCAATGATCCGCAAGAAACGGCGGCCGCCATACTTGGCTGGCTGGCAAACGAACCGGACATGCTGGCGCGTTTCCTGGCGCTGAGCGGCCTGCAGGCCAATATGCTGCGCCAGGCCGTCAACGATCCCGGCTTTCTGGCCGGCCTCACCGATTTTCTGATGAGCCACGAACCGGACCTCATGGCGTTTTGCGCGGCAACCGATACCTCACCCGAAACGGTGGCCGCCGCCTGGCATCATTTTTCCGGTCCGGGGCTGGATTCCGGGGAGTATTGACGGGGCACCCCTTGAGCCATGGTCGCGGCCGGAGTAAGGTCGGCAACGTTCTGGTTTTGTTTTCGCCCCATGTCCACGTCGCACCGCTATGATCCCGGTTTCTGCCGCGACTGTCTGGCTGGCCAGCCAGCGGGTTTGAGGCGTTGCCGCGCCTGTGGCAGCCCGCGTCTCGTCTATCATGACGAGCTTTACGATCTGAGCATCGCCCATATCGATTGTGACGCCTTTTATGCGTCCGTTGAGAAGCGCGACAATCCGGAGCTGGCCGACAAGCCTGTCATCGTCGGCGGTGGCAAGCGGGGCGTGGTTTCGACGGCCTGCTATATTGCCCGCATTCAAGGCGTGCGTTCCGCCATGCCGATGTTCAAGGCGCTGGAGGCCTGTCCGGACGCGGTGGTCATCAAACCCGACATGGAAAAATACAGCCGTGTCGGACGCGAAATCCGCGCCATGATGCAGGAATTGACGCCACTGGTGCAGCCGCTTTCCGTCGACGAAGCCTTTCTTGATCTCGCTGGCACAGAGAGGCTGCATCATGACCCGCCGGCGCGCGTGCTGGCGAAATTTGCAAAGCGCGTGGAAAAGGAAGTCGGCGTAACCGTCTCGGCCGGACTTTCCTACTGCAAGTTTCTGGCCAAGGTTGCATCCGACCTCAACAAGCCGCGCGGTTTTTCGGTGATTGGCGAGGCGGAGGCGCTTGCCTTTCTGGCGACGCGGCCCGTAACCACGATCTGGGGCGTGGGCAAAGCCTTTGCTGCTACGCTGGAGGCGGACGGTATCCGCATGATCGCACAGCTGCAGGAGATGGAAGAAGGCGATCTGATGCGCCGTTACGGCGTGATGGGCCAGCGGCTTTTCCGGCTTTCACGCGGCATCGACGAGCGGCATGTGCACAATAACGACCCGGTCAAAAGCGTGTCTTCCGAAACCACCTTCTTCAACGACATTTCCCGCCATGAAGACCTCGTGCCGATCCTGCGCTCGCTTTCCGAAAAGGTCGCATGGCGGTTGAAGAAGAACGGCATTGCCGGCCAGACCGTGGTGCTGAAGATGAAGACGGCCGATTTTAAGATCCGTACCCGCAACCGCAAGCTTGATGACCCCACCCAGCTTGCCGACCGGATTTTCCGCACTGGTCTTTCGATGCTGGAAAAGGAAACCGACGGCACGAAATTCCGCCTGCTCGGCATCGGCGTCAGCGATCTGCGCGATGCGGGCCTTGCCGATCCTCCTGATCTCGTCGACAGGCAGGCCGGGCGGCGAGCGGCGGCGGAAGCGGCGATGGACAAGCTGCGCGACAAGTTCGGCAAGGGCAGCGTCGAAACCGGCTACACATTTGGTACGCGCAAATAGCGATTTGATCTAGGGCCCCGGGAACTGCGCATCGGCCGCGTTCCGCCGCTTCATGACAACGTATTTTAGATTTTACACAAATTAGTGATGTTGCGGCCGCACCGTCCTTAAGCTTCCTTAAACTTCGCATGGTTGAGTGGAGCAAGTTTTGTGCATGTGGTGTATTGCGTCATGTCCCTCCGCCTCCGTCTTCTGACCGGCATGCTGTCGGCCAGCATTCTCGCCTTCCCGGCGCTTGCCGCCGATAGCAGGTCGCTGCAGATCCTCGTTTCGAAAAGCGACCAGTCGCTTTCGCTTTACGAAAATGGCGAAATCATCGCCACCTCAAAAGTCTCCACCGGCAAGGCCGGGCATGAGACGCCGAGCGGCATATTTTCCATTCTGGAAAAACGGAAATACCACGAGTCGAATATCTATTCGGCCGCACCCATGCCCTTCATGCAGCGGCTGACATGGTCCGGCATTGCGCTGCACGAAGGCAAGGTGCCGAATTACGCGGCTTCACATGGCTGCGTGCGCCTGCCTTCGAAATTCGCCAAGTCACTTTTTGGAGACACCGCGACCGGGGTGCATGTCATCATCACCGACCGCCCGGTTTCCCTGCGTTTCGTGCAGCATCCGGCGTTGTTTGAACCGCGTGACGATAGTGATGACGGCAAGCTGCTTTTATCGGATGTTGAACTGCGCCCCGCAACCTTCGATGCGGCTTTGGGCACCGTCGAAGTTGCCGTCAATGAAAAGACGCAAGCGCTTAAGCCGGCATTGAAGGCCAAGGCCGCCTCGCCCCTGCGCATTCTCATCACCCGGCGTGGCGAGCGGGAAAGGGTGATGGATATTCAGGCCGTATTGACCCGTCTAGGCTTCGACGCCGGCGCAGCGGATGGGTATGCCGGAGAGATGACGGTGAGCGCCGTGAACGGTTTCAAGCGCTGGAAGGGGTTGAAGACCACCGGACCGCTTCTCACCGACGCCTTCGTAGCGGCGCTTTACGAATCCGCCGGCGAAAACCATCCACCGAATGGCCAGATCATGGTGCGGCAGGATTTCAAACCGCTATTTGAGGCGGCCATTGACATCAGGGATCCCGAAGTCGCGCTCGGAACGCATTTCTTCGAGGCCGTTTCCGTCGATCGCGCCGCCGGGACCGCCGAATGGAACGGCGTGACGCTCGAAAACCATCTGCCGAACGCAGCCCGCAAGCGGCTTGGCATTACCGTTGCCGAAGCACCCGGCGGTTTCGATCAATTGAGCGCCGTACTTGGCCGTCTCGACATACCGGCGGACATTCGCTCCCGCATTGAACAGGAGCTTTCAACCGGCAGCTCGATCACCGTTTCCGATATCAGTCACCAGCTGGAGACAGGAACCGGAACCGACTTCATTACCGTGACGAAGGAAGGGCCGGTTTGAGGACGCGTGAGCGTCTGAACCCTTAAACCAGTTCCACATCAACGACGCCGGGAGCGGCGCGAAGTGCTGCGGCGATCTCAGGTGAAATGCGGTATTTCTCTGTCAGTTCCACTTCGATCTCGCGGCTGCCCTCATCCTTGATGACGATGAAATAGACCGACCCGTCGCCCTTGGTATTGAGGTGGCGGGCGACGGTTTTCAACGGGCCGGAATCGCGCACATAAACGCGCAGCGCCTTCTGCATCTGCACCGACTTCTCCTCCAGCGACTGAGCCGTCTGGATGCGCAGACCGATGCCTTCCGGGCGTTCTTCCGCCTGCACGGTGATGACAAGCGATTTGCCGACCTCCAGCAGCTCCCGGAACTGAGCGAGCCCTTCGGAAAACAGCACCGCCTCATATTGCCCCGACGCATCCGAGAAGGTGACGATGCCCATCTTGTTGCCGGTACGGGTCTTGCGCTCCTGCTTGCCGGTGACGGTGCCGGCCAGACGCCCGGCGGTGGCACCCTGTTTCACGGCGGCGGAAAAATCGGCGATATTCTGCACACGCAACTTTTCCAGCACGGGGCGATAGGTGTCGAGCGGATGGGCGGTGAGGTAAAAACCGAGTACCTGATATTCACGCAACAGCTTTTCCGAGGCAAGCCAAGGCTGGAAGGCCGGCAGCACCAGCTTTTCCGGGCCGTTGCCACCACCGGAACCGAACATGTCCGACTGGCCGATGGTGCGGTTGTTCTGCGCCATCTGCGCATAACCGATGATACGGTCGAGCCCGCCAATCAGTTCGGCGCGATCGCGGCCGAAACAGTCGAATCCGCCTGCATTGATGAGGCTTTCCAGCACACGCCGGTTGATCTGTTTGGGATCGATACGAAGGCAGAAATCCTCAAGGCTCGTGAACGGCTTGTCGCCGCGCACTTCGACGATATGTTCGACCGCGCCCTCGCCGACCCCCTTGATGGCGGCCAGCGAATAATAGATGCGGTTTTCACCGGTCTCGAACTGGCGGAAAGACGTCTGCACCGAAGGTGCTACGACCTCGATGCCGAGGCGGCCGGCATCCTGCCGGAAATCGTTGAGCTTTTCCGTGTTCGCCATATCGAGCGTCATGGAGGCTGCCAGGAACTCCACCGGATAATGCGCCTTCATATAGGCGGTCTGGTAAGAAACGATGGCGTAAGCGGCGGCATGGCTCTTGTTGAAGCCGTAATTGGCGAACTTTGCCAGAAGGTCGAAGATGGTGTCGGCCTGCGGTTTCGACACGCCGTTCTTGATGGCGCCATCGACGAAACGCTCGCGCTGCTTGTCCATCTCCTCCTTGATCTTCTTGCCCATGGCGCGGCGCAGAAGATCGGCTTCGCCAAGCGAATAACCTGACAGGACCTGGGCGATCTGCATCACCTGTTCCTGATAGACGATAACGCCCTGCGTTTCCTTGAGCAGATGGTCGATGGTGGGGTGGATGGACTCCAGCTCCTCCTCGCCATGTTTGCGGGCATTATAGACCGGGATATTTTCCATCGGGCCCGGGCGATAAAGCGCCACCAGCGCGATGATATCCTCGATGCAGTCGGGGCGCATGCCGATCAGCGCCTTGCGCATGCCCGCACTTTCCACCTGGAACACGCCGATGGTCTCGCCACGCGACAACATCTCATAGGTTTTCGTGTCGTCCAGCGGAATGGCGGCAAGATCGACCTTGATGCCGCGCTTGGCGACAAAATCCACGGCGACCTTCAATACCGTCAGCGTCTTCAGGCCGAGGAAGTCGAACTTGACGAGACCGGCGCTTTCCACCCATTTCATGTTGAACTGGGTGACCGGCATGTCGGAGCGCGGATCGCGATACATCGGCACCAGCTTCGACAGCGGCCTGTCACCAATGACGATACCGGCGGCGTGGGTGGAAGCGTGGCGGTAAAGCCCTTCGATCTTCTGGGCGATATCCAGGAGGCGGGCGACGACGGGTTCCTTGTCCGCCTCTTCCTGCAGGCGTGGCTCTTCCTCGATGGCCTTTGACAAAGGCGTCGGGTTGGCCGGGTTATTGGGTACCAGCTTGCAGATCTTGTCCACCTGCCCATAGGGCATTTCCAGCACGCGGCCAACATCGCGCAATGCCGCACGCGCCTGCAGCGAACCGAAGGTGATGATCTGCGCCACCTGCTCGCGGCCATATTTGCGCTGCACATAGCGGATCACCTCTTCGCGGCGATCCTGGCAGAAGTCGATGTCGAAGTCCGGCATCGAGACACGTTCGGGATTGAGGAAGCGCTCGAACAGCAACGAGAAGCGCAACGGATCGACATCGGTGATGGTCAGCGCATAAGCCACAAGCGAGCCGGCGCCCGAACCACGGCCGGGACCGACAGGGATGTCCTGCTGCTTGGCCCATTTGATGAAGTCGGCAACGATCAGGAAGTAACCGGGAAACTTCATGCGCGAGATGACGCCGAGTTCGAAATCCAGTCTCTCGCGATAATCCTGTTCCGTATAGCCGGGCGACATGCCGAGCGCCGCAAGCCGCTGGTCGAGCCCCTCCACCGCCTGGCGGCGAAGCTCCTCTGTTTCGGCATGTTCGGCCGCTTCCGGATCTTCGCTGGCGCCGGTGAAACGTGGCAGGATGGGCCCGCGCTTTTTCAGCACATAGGAGCAGCGCAGCGCAATCTCGACGGTATTTTCCAGCGCCTCAGGAAGGTCGGCAAACAGCGCCGTCATTTCCTGCCGGCTTTTCAGATAATGATCGGGTGTCAGGCGGAAGCGGCTGTCATCGGAAACGATGGCATTATGCGCCACCGCCATCAGGGCGTCATGCGCCTCATAGTCTGCCTTGGAAGGGAAAAACGCCTCGTTGGTGGCAACCAGCGGAATATCATGTTCATAGGCAAGGCCGATCATGCGTCGCTCGTGGGAGCGGTCATAACCGGACTGGCGCTGCAATTCGATGTAGAGCCTGTCACCAAAGAGCGACTTCAGCGTCAGCAGCCGCTCTTTGGCCTGTGCGGCATGGCCCTCCTTCAACGCCATATCGACAGGACCGCCAGTGGCGCCCGTCAGTGCGATGAGCCCGGCATTGGAGGCCTCTTCCAGCCATGCGCGGGTAACATGCACGGAATGTCCGCCACTGCCCTCGCCTTCCAGATAGGCGCGGCTGATCAGGTCCACCAGCCGCTCGTAACCTTCGGCATTGGCGGCCAGAAGCACGATGGCGGGGAGTTTGGCGAGATGGCTGTTGTGATTGCGGCGATCCTCCGCCGCATCCTGCATGTCGATAGACACCTGGCAACCAATGATCGGCTGCAGACCTTCGTCACGCGCTTTTTCGGAGAACTCCAGCGCAACGAAAAGATTGTTGGTGTCGGTGATGGCAATTGCCGGCTGGCCATCTGCAACGGCCTTGGACATGATTTTCTTGAGGGGTAATGCCCCCTCAAGCAGGGAGTAAGCGGAATGAACCCGCAAATGGACGAAACCAGGCGTTTTCAGCGTTTCGTCAGAGTTTTCTCTACGCACAACCGTATCGCCCATATCGTCGTCCTGTCATTCTGAATCGAGGGGGCGATTTTCCGATTTCCGGCGCTTAAAGTCCACAGCCTTGCGGCCTCCATACAGGCTTCTGCGCCGGTGTTTCCTTCACAGGGCAGTGAGGATCACCGAAAAGCTGGCAACAAAGACAGCGATGGAAGCGAAAGCGGCAACGTCACGGATGAAATCAGTCATTGGTCTCTCCTTACTCGTTATGTTCCAACTTTGTTCTCATTTTGTTCGATTGTCAACAGGGTTTTACTGATATTCCCCTTGCTAACGCGGCAGAATCGGCTGCGGTTCCGTTCCCATGATCGGCAAGCCCCTGACTCCAAAGCGAAAAAACCCGGAGGTTAAAACACCTCCGGGTTCGGAAAAAATTCAATTGTGGAAGAAGGAGCCGGCCCATGGAGGAGCCGCAGCGAAGCGACTCAGCCGTCTCGACGATATCGCCGGCTCAGACCGTGATGATCAGAAATCGACGATCTTGCCGTCTGCAAGCGTGACGCGTCGGTCCATGCGGGCAGCGAGGTCGTGGTTATGGGTGGCGATCATCGCCGCAAGGCCGGACTGGCGCACTAAGGCCTCCAGCGCATCAAAAACATAATGCGCGGTTTCGGGATCGAGGTTACCGGTCGGCTCATCCGCAAGCAGCAGAAGCGGCGCATTGGCAACCGCGCGCGCAATTGCCACACGCTGCTGCTCGCCACCGGAAAGTTCGGCCGGGCGATGTTCGCCGCGATGGCCAACGCGCATGTAGTCCAGCAGGGCGCTGGCACGCTTGCGCGCTTCGGCCTGTGTGAGACCGGCGATAAGCTGCGGCATCATCACATTTTCTACCGCCGAAAACTCCGGCAGGAGGTGATGGAACTGATAGACGAAGCCAATGTCGCTGCGGCGGATCGCAGTGCGGGTTTCATCCGGCAGACCGTTGCATGGCGCGCCATTGATGAAAACCTCACCCGCGTCAGGGTGTTCCAGAAGCCCCGCCAGATGCAGCAGTGTGGATTTTCCGGTACCGGAGGGGGCGACGAGCGCCACCATCTCACCGCTCCTCAATTCAAGATCTGCCTTGCGCAGAATGGAAAGCGACGTCTCACCCTGACCATAGGTCCGTTCCACGCCGGTAAGCCGCAGCACTGTTTTTTTTGCCATATTGCGAAGCGGTCCTTATTCGTAACGCAGGGCCTGCACCGGATCGAGCTTGGAGGCCCGCCATGCTGGAAAGATCGTTGCCAGGAAAGAAAGCGTCAGCGCCATGATGACGACGGTGATGGTCTCGCTGATATCCATTTCGGCCGGCAGCTGGCTGAGGAAATAAAGCTGCGGGTCAAACAGCACCGTACCGGATATCCAGGAGAAGAACTGCCGGATGGATTCCACGTTGAGGCAGACGATGACGCCGAGCGCCACGCCGGCAAAGGTGCCGACCGTGCCAATGGCCGCTCCGGTCATGAAGAATATCCGCATGACCGCGCCGGAACTGGCACCCATGGTGCGCAGAATGGCGATATCGCTGCCCTTGTCCTTCACCAGCATGATGAGGCCGGAAATGATGTTCAGCGCCGCCACCAGAACGATGAGGGTCAGGATCATGAACATCACGTTTCTTTCCACCTGCAGGGCGGAAAAGAAGGTCTGGTTCCGCTGTCGCCAGTCGGTGATATAGATCTGCCGTTCGGCGGCCTGCTCCACCAGCGGCCGGATGCCGTCAACGTCATCGGGGCGGCTGACATAAAGCTCGATGGATTGCACGATGCCGTCGGCATTGAAATAAAGCTGGGCTTCAGACAGCGGCATGTAGATCATCGACGCGTCATATTCTGACATGCCGATCTCGAAGACGCCTGATATCTTGTAGGATTTGACGCGCGGATTGACGCCCATCGGCGTCACGTCGCCTTCCGGCGAAATGAGGGTGATATCATCACCCGCCGTTACGCCAAGCTGTGCGGCAAGCCGCGAGCCGACCAGAACGCCGTCGCCCGCCATGAAGCCGACGAGATCGCCGGTCTTGATGTTGCTGGCAACTTCCTTGATCTTGTCGATATCCTCCTGGCGCACGCCACGCACCAGCGCGCCGGAGCCTGCGCCGCCTCGGCCGGAGGCCAACGTCTGGCCTTCCACCAGCGGCAGGGCCATGGTGACGCCCGGCACGGCTGAAAACTTCTTCGCCAGCTCATCATAATTATTGAAGGGCTGGTCGATCGGCTGGACGATCATATGGCCGTTAATGCCGAGAATGCGCGAAATCAGCTCGGTACGGAAACCGTTCATGACAGCCATGACGATGATGAGCGTTGCAACGCCCAGCATGATGCCGACAAAAGAAAAACCGGCGATGACGGAAATGAACGCTTCCTTGCGCCGCGACCGCAGATAGCGCCAGGCCACCATGCGTTCAAAAGCGGAAAAAGGCCGGGCGGTCTTTTCCCGGGCGGAAGGAGCCGCACCCTTGTCAGCATCGGCTTTTGCCATGTCGTCTCCCTGATCTCAATCTGCAGGATCGGTCTTTTCCAAAGATCGGTCCCAATCGTAACGGCGCCTGCGCCATAAAACCGGAGCGGTCTTCGCATGAAGGCCGCTCCCATCTTTCCGTTCGTGCTTAGGCAAGCGCCTTGTTCATTGCCGCCTCGATTGTGACGGTTTCACGTTCACCGGTCTTGCGGTCCTTCACTTCGACTTCGCCATTCGCAACAGAACGCGGGCCGACGATGATCTGCATCGGCACACCGATCAGATCGGCGGTGGCAAACTTCTGGCCCGCGCGGTCGTCGGTATCGTCGTAAAGAACATCCTTGCCGGCGTTGGAGAGCTGATAATACAGCTTTTCGCAAGCCGCATCACAGGCCGCATCGCCAGCCTTCATGTTGATGACAACAACATCAAAAGGCGCGACCGAGGCCGGCCAGATGATTCCGTTCTCATCATGCGATGCTTCAATGATGGCGGGAACAAGGCGTGTCGGGCCAATGCCATAGGAACCCATGTGGACAGGGTGTTCCTTGCCGTCCTTGCCCTGCACTTTCGCGCCCATCGGCTCGGAATATTTGGTGCCGAAATAGAAGATGTGGCCAACTTCGATACCGCGTGCGGAAAGACGCTCACCATCCGGAATGGCATCATAGGCTGCTTCATCATGCATTTCGGAGGTGGCGGCATAATCGGCCGTCCACTCATCGAATACACCCTGAAGGGCTGCGACATCGTCAAAGTCGGTGTTTTCTGCCGGGATGGAACGGTCGAGGAAGCTCTTGTGGCAGAAGACCTCGGATTCACCGGTATCAGCCAGGATGATGAATTCATGGCTGTGATTGCCGCCGATCGGGCCGGTATCGGCGCGCATGGGAATGGCGCGCAGGCCAAGGCGCTCGAAGGTGCGCAGGTAAGCCACGAACATCTTGTTATAGGAGTGGATCGCGTCTTCCTTGGTCAGGTCGAAGGAATAGGCATCCTTCATCAGGAACTCACGCGAACGCATGGTGCCGAAACGCGGACGCACTTCATCGCGGAACTTCAGCTGGATATGGTAAAGGTTCAGCGGCAGGTTCTTGTAGGACTTCACATAGGAACGGAAGATGTCGGTGATCATCTCCTCATTGGTGGGGCCATACAGCATCTGGCGGTCCTGGCGGTCCTTGATGCGCAGCATCTCCTTGCCGTAATCGTCATAACGGCCGCTTTCCTGCCAGAGCTCGGCGGTTTGCAGCGTCGGCATCAGAAGCTCGATGGCGCCGGAACGGTCCTGCTCCTGGCGGATGATCCTGTTGACCTTGTCCAGCACGCGCTTGCCGAGCGGCAGCCAGGAATAAATGCCGGCCGATTGCTGCCGGATCATGCCCGCGCGCAACATCAGGCGGTGGGAGACGATCTCCGCTTCCTTGGGATTTTCCTTCAGGATGGGCATGAAATAACGGCTGAGACGCATGACGGCTTCCATTGATGTGGACGACGGCGCGCAAAGGCGCGGGAATCGCCCCGAATAAAGGGATATTGGCGCCGGATATAGCCGTTTCCCGCCAAGAAGAAAACCCGCCATGAAAAGAGCGTTGAAGGCGATTTCGTGGCATTTTCGAGATAGCTAATTCGCGTCAAAACGCTTTGACCGGAATATTATTCTTGATCCGGTGCGACAAATTGCACCATAGAGAATTTTTTGCCGACTGTAACAAATATGCAAAAAATGAGATGACAAGCATGGGTGATTGAGCTAGCTTTAGCTTACAAAAGAGGCAAGAAGTTTAAATTCTTGTCATTTTCGCGGTCAGTCTTGGGAGGATCAGATCTTAGGCGCGCTCGTCGCTGCCCCGGCAACGGTTACAGATCACGCGAAACCTGGAAAACAAGGCTGAAAGGCCTTGTTTTTTTTTGATTCAACACATGGTAACGCCCCGGCGGACTATTCCGGTAAAATTGTGACGGTGAATCAGCCGCCCAATATGCTTATGCTGTGTGCACGACAGAGATGACATCCATATGACAAGCCGCGGATACGCCTTGCAGCGATACGGATAGTGCTGCCCTATTCTCAGTCATCCCGGTTTTGAGGTAGACTGCATTCGCTACGTTGCAAACGTGACGGAGCCACTTTTTCCAGGTCACGAATGCAGTGGAATCAAGCTCCGATACTTCAGTCGTAAACCGGGACAATTCTCGGGAGATCATCAAGGCTGAAACCGAACCACCAGGATCCGCCGTACCACACACCACAGATCAGCGCCGATATCAGTGTTGTCCACAGAACGACGCGGCCGCCTCGGAAGCGGGATGGTGCGCTGGCAATGGTGCCAAGCGCCACATCGCCGTCTTCCGCCTGGGTGCGAAGTCCAATCGGCAACACAACAAAAAGCACCGTCCACCAGACGATGAAATAAACGGCGAAGACCGAAAGAAGCGGCATGTGATCCTCCTGCACAATGGGCTTCTTGTAACGCATTCATCCGTAAAGCGGAATCACTTCTCGGCAAGAAGCGCAAAAAGCCTTGGAAGCAGGAACAGAACCGTGCTGGCGACGTCGTCCAATGGGAAGAAAAGTCAGGCCAATTGTGCCGACGTCATCCTGGTGCCTGCCCCGAGGATCGGCCAACCTATTGATTTTATTCGGCGCCGTTAGATCCTCGGTACAGGGCCGAGGATGCCATTGAGTGAATGTCCACCCTTCACCACCGACTCCAAGGGGATTGCAGCCTGTCCGGAAATTCAAACCGGACAGCAATGGGACAAGCCCGGGGTGACGGAGTGCGGATGACACAGATCACCCGACACATCAGTCTTGCGCGGCTCCGGCTCAAACCTTGGTGACGAAAACCGTTACGATCGGCTTCTTGCCCCAGGTCTGGTTGGCAGCAGCGCGAACGGCGCGGCGCACCGCTTCACGCAGCAGTTCCAGATCCTTGCGACGGGCGCGGGGAATGCTTTCCACAGCACCGAGAACCGCGTCGTAAAGCGTGTCCTCCATGTCCTCGCCCTCGTCATCGAATTCCGGCAGGCCGAAGGGCACGACATCGGGATCGCCGAGGAAATCGTAACGGCTGTCCAGCACCACGTTGACGGAGACGTGACCGGCGAAGGACAGCTTGCGGCGATTGCTGATGCCCATCTCATCCATATCGCCGATGAGATTGCCGTCCTTGAAGACGCGGCCATGCGGTGCATCATCGATGACTTCCGCAGGACCGGGGGCCAGACGCAGAATATTGCCGTTGCGCACCTTCGGCACCTGCGAAATGCCGGCCTGCTCGGCCAGTTCCTTCTGCGCCACCAGATGCGCCGCCTCGCCATGGACGGGCACAACGATCTGCGGCTTCGTCCACTCATACATCTTCAGAAGCTCGTTGCGGCGCGGATGGCCGGAAACGTGGACCAGAGCCTCATTGTCGGTGATGATATGGACGCCCTGCTCGATCAGGCCGTTCTTGATATCGATGATGGCCTTTTCATTGCCGGGAATGGCGCGAGAGGAAAACACCACCGTATCACCGGACGCGAGCGCCACATTGCGCATCTCGTCACGCGAAAGCTTGGCAAGCGCGGCACGCGGTTCACCCTGCGAACCGGTCAGGATCAGCACCACCTTGTCGCGTGGAATATAGCCATATTCGTCTTCGGCCAGAAATGGCTGGATGCCTTCCATGATGCCGAGGTCCTGCGAGACGTTGACAACGCGCTTCAGCGACGAGCCAAGCAGCAGCACCTCACGGCCCGCCGCCTCTGCCGCCTGGGCAATCGAGCGGATACGCCCGACATTGGAGGAGAAGGTGGTAACGGCGACACGACCTTCGGCATTTTCAATGATCTGCCGCAGGCCTTCGGAAACCTCGTGTTCGGAAGGCGACACGCCATCGCGTACCGAGTTGGTGCTGTCGCACATCAGCGCCAGCACGCCCTCTTCGCCGATGGCGCGGAAACGGGCCTCATCCGTCAACGGCCCGAGCGACGGAGCCTCATCGATTTTCCAGTCGCCGGTATGGATGAGATTGCCGAGCGGCGTGCGGATGACCAGCGACATTGGCTCCGGGATGGAGTGATTGACGCCGACGGCCTCGATTTCGAACGGACCAACATTGATGCGGTCGCCCGCCTTGAAGGGAGTGATCGGAATTTCGGCGCGGCTGCCTTCATAGGCGCGCTTGGCTTCCAGCATGCCGGCGGTGAAACCCGAGGCATAGACCGGCACGTTGAGGCCCGGCCACAGATCGTTCAGCGCGCCGTAGTGATCCTCATGGGCGTGGGTGATGATGATGCCTTTAAGGTTTTTCTTCTGCTCGGCGATATAGGTGATGTCAGGCAACACCAGATCGGCACCCGGCAGATCGAGACCGGCAAAGGTCACGCCGCAATCCACCATGATCCATTCGCGCTTGCCTGCCGGACCGTATCCGTAAAGCGCCAGATTCATGCCGATTTCACCGACGCCGCCAAGCGGCAGGAAGACCAGTTCGTCCTGTTTAGCCATTGTTCTTTTTATCCATTCACGAGCGCGTGTGGACGACGGCACTTTGCCGCGCCCCGCGCATGTTTGCAGCATCGGACCTGTTGAACCATCTGATCGACCGGGCCGATGCGGAGCCGGTCTGCCATCCTGCTTTTTATGAGCCACAGGAAAACTCCAACCTGTGGGATCGGGTTCGGCGCGGCGTTTTATAAAGCCGCACCGTCCACCTCATCCAAAAAACACGTCGCCGGCAGCAATGGAGCGCCTTGCGCCCTCGTCCTCGTCCAGCAGCAGATAACCATTATCATCAATTCCGACGAAACGCCCGCCGATCGAACGATCCGGGAAATTGACGGTGATATGTTCGCCAATACCGCAGGCAGCCGCCCGCCAGCCAGCCATGACACCGGCAACGCCCCTGCCCTCATCCCAGTCGCGCAGCACATCCGCCGTTTCCCGAAAGAGATGCGCGAAAAGCTCATCGGCAGAGCAGGAAGCGCCGTGTTCGGACAGCATGGTGACGGGGTAAAGCGGATTATCAGGCTTATGGGCGATATTGATACCGATGCCGATGACGATTGCCCGCCGCCCATCCGGCAGAAGCTCCGCTTCCATCAAAATGCCGCAGGTCTTCTGACGGCCAATCAGCACGTCGTTCGGCCATTTGATCTCTAGCGGCGCACCGCCTGCCGGCAAAACCGCACGGATGGCGCGATAGACAGCCAGTGCAAAGGCAAGCGGCAAAGAGCCGATACGGTCCATCGGCGCAGGATCGATGAGCAAAAGCGAGGCGTAGAGATTACCGGGTTCGGAGACCCATGGCCGGCCGCGACGCCCGCGCCCGCCGGTCTGGCGGATGGCGGTAACCCACAGATTGCCGCCATCGCCCGCCCTTGCACGGGCGAAACATTCGATGTTGGTCGATGGCGTTTCCGCCATCGCCTCGTGCCGGAAGTCATCGATGGACATCCGGCCCGTATGCCGCGGCGTGTCGATCAAAAGAACGTCTTTGCTGCAACCGTGACGGCATTGCCAAGCGCACCGCCGAAGACGACGAAAGCGACAACGAACAGACCCGAAAGCGCATAAACCACCTTCAGTTCGCCCGCCGGACGCTCGAAGCTGCCCTTGGCTTCATCAAACCACATGACCTTGACGATGCGGATATAATAATAAGCGCCGACGACCGAGCCGATCACACCGATGACGGCCAGCGGATAGAGCTTGGCTTCGATGGCGGCAAGGAAGACGTAATATTTGCCGAAGAAGCCGGCGAGCGGCGGAATGCCGGCAAGCGAGAACATCAGGATCGTCAGAACTACCGCCATGAAGGGGTTGGTGGACGAAAGCCCGGCCAGATCCTCGACATTTTCGACATTGCCGATTTCCTTGCGGCGCATGGAGAGAATGCAGGCGAAGGTGCCGAGCGTCATGACCATGTAGATGGTCATGTAGAGAATGACGCCCGAAATGCCTGCCTGCGTGCCGGCGGCAAGACCGACCAGCGCATAACCCATGTGACCGATGGAGGAATAGGCCATCAGGCGCTTGATGTTCTTCTGGCCGATCGCGGCAAACGAGCCGAGCAGCATCGAAGCGATGGAGATGAAGACGACGATCTGCTGCCAGTCGGCAAAGACCGGCTGGAAAGCGTCAACGACGATGCGCACGAAGATCGCCATGGCGCCGATCTTGGGTGCCGCCGAAAGGAAGGCGGTGACCGGGGTCGGCGCGCCTTCATAAACATCAGGCGTCCACATGTGGAACGGCACGGCCGAAATCTTGAATGCAAGGCCGGCGAGAACAAAGACCAGACCGAAGACGAGGCCGAGCGAACGGGTTTCCGACGCCAGAACCTGGGCGATTTCACTAAAGCCGGTATTGCCGGTGAAACCATAGACCAGCGACATGCCGTAAAGCAGCATGCCGGAGGACAGCGCGCCGAGAACGAAGTACTTCAGGCCAGCTTCCGTTGAGCGCAGGCTTTCACGGTTGATGGCGCAGACGACGTAAAGTGCCAGCGACTGCAGTTCCAGCGCCATGTAGAGCGAGATCAGGTTGTTGGCCGAGATCATCAGCAGGATGCCCAGCGTCGCGAGAACCAGAAGCACCGGATATTCGAAGCGACCGATCGGCTCGAAGCGGCCCTGGCCGACAGCAAGGATCATGGCGGTGATGGAGCCGATCAGCGCCAGCACCTTCATGAAATTGCCGAAGGAATCGGCGATGTAGACGCCGCCGAAGGCAACGCCCGATGCCGGGGCGAAAATGATCCAGAGACCGACGACGAGCAGGAGGGCAACGGCGAGGCCGGTTACCGTCGTTGTCGACTTGTCGCCCGAGAAGACGCCAATCATGAGCAGCGCCAGCGCGCCGACCGCAAGGATCAGCTCGGGCGTCGCAATGTGCAGACTGGCAAAAAGGATTTCAGCGGTCATGTCCAACGGGTCCTGTCGTCAATTCATAGAGAGCGCAACATTTTGCGCCGCCTGCAATGCAGCCGAATAGTTGTTTACCAGAAGATCGACCGATGCGGCTGTCGCATCGAACACCGGTGCCGGATAGACACCGAAGAAGATCGTCAGCGCAACCAGCGGATAAAGGATGACCTTTTCGCGGGTTGACAGATCGAGCATCGACTTCAGGCTTTCCTTCTCGAGCGCACCGAAGATCACGCGGCGGTAAAGCCACAGCGCATAGGCTGCCGAGAGGATGACACCGGTTGCCGCAAACAGTGCGACCAGCGTGTTGGCACGGAAGACGCCGACCAGGGTCAGGAATTCACCAACGAAGCCGGAGGTGCCGGGCAGACCGACATTGGCCATGGTGAAGATCATGAAGGCGACGGCATATTTCGGCATGTTGTTGACGAGACCACCATAGGCGGAAATCTCGCGGGTATGCAGCCGGTCATAGACAACGCCGACGCAGAGGAAGAGCGCGCCAGACACGATACCGTGCGACAGCATCTGGAAGATCGCGCCCTGCACGCCCTGAACGTTGGCGGCAAAGATGCCCATGGTCACGTAACCCATGTGGGCGACGGAGGAATAGGCGATCAGCTTCTTGATGTCGTCCTGCATCATCGCCACCAGCGAGGTGTAGATGATGGCGAGAACCGACAGCGTGAAGACGAAGGGAGCGAAATAATCCGAAGCCAGCGGGAACATCGACAGCGAGAAGCGGATGAAACCGTAACCGCCGAGCTTCAGCATGACGCCGGCAAGAATGACGGAGCCAGCGGTCGGCGCCTGAACGTGGGCGTCGGGCAGCCAGGTGTGTACCGGCCACATGGGCATCTTCACCGAGAAGGCCGCAAAACAGGCAAGCCAGAGCCAGGTCTGCATGCCGGCCGGGAAGCCGTATTTCAGCAGTTCCGTCATGTCGGTCGTACCGGACTGCCAGTACATCGCCATGATGGCGAGCATGGTCAGAACCGAGCCAAGCAGCGTGTAGAGGAAGAACTTGTAGGACGCGTAGACGCGATCCTTGCCGCCCCAGACGCCGATGATGATGAACATCGGGATCAGCGTCGCTTCGAAGAAGACGTAGAAGAGAACCGTATCCAGCGCCACGAAGACGCCGATCATGACGACTTCCAGAAGCAGGAAGGCGATCATGTATTCCTTGACGCGCTTCTCGATCGATTCCCAGCTTGCCAGCACGCAGAAGGGCATGAGGAAGGTGGTGAGGATGACGAACAGCATGGAGATGCCGTCGACACCCAGATGATAGGCGGCGATGTTGCCGAACCAGGCGTGTTTTTCGACCATCTGGAAACCGGGATTCGAATTGTCGAAACCGATCCAGATGAACAGCGACACGAGGAAGGTGAAAACGGTCGTCAGCAGCGAGACATTGAGAATGTTGCGGCGACCATAAGGGCCGTTCTCATTTGTCAGCAGCAGGAGCACCACGCCGACCAGCGGCAGAAAGGTGACCGTTGAAAGAATAGGCCAATCGGTCATCAGAGGGCACTCCCGAGCATCATCCAGGTGACAAGCGCCGCGATGCCGATCAGCATCGCAAAGGCATAATGATAGAGGTAACCGGATTGCAGGCGGACCATGCGGTTGGTCACATCAACCACACGCGCTGCAATGCCGTTCGGTCCATAATGGTCGATGACGGCGACGTCGCCCTTCTTCCACAGGAAGCGGCCGAGCGCCTTTGCGGAACGAACGAAGAGGAAGTCATAGAGTTCGTCGAAGTACCACTTGTTCAAGAGGAACTGGTAGAGGCCGCGATGGGTCGCGGCCAGACGCTTCGGCGTCTCCGGCGACTTGATGTACATGTACCAGGCGGTCACGAAACCAAGGGCCATGGCGAAGAACGGGCTCCACTTCACCCACAGCGGCACGTGGTGGAACTCTTCGAGGATTTCATTTTCCGGAAGCGTGAACAGAGCGCCCTTCCAGAACTCGGCATATTCGTGGCCGAAGAAGTAACCTTCGAAGGCAACACCGGCAAAGATCGCGCCAACCGTGAGGATGAAAAGCGGGATCAGCATGACCATCGGCGATTCATGCACATGGTGCATGACGTCGGCGGAAGCGCGCGGCTTGCCGAAGAAGGTCATGAAAGCCAGACGCCAGGAATAGAAGCTGGTGAACAGCGCGGCGATGACCAGCAGCGTGAAGGCGAAACCGGACAGAACCGAATGGGACGCATAAGCGGATTCGATGATGACGTCCTTCGAGAAGAAGCCGGCAAAACCGATCATCGTGCCCGGAATACCAACGCCGGTCAGCGCCAGCGTGCCAACGGTCATGGTCCAGAAGGTGATGGGGATATGCTTGCGCAGGCCACCCATGTAACGCATGTCCTGCTCGCCATCGACGGCATGGATGACCGAGCCGGCGCACAAGAACAGCAGGGCCTTGAAGAAGGCGTGCGTGAAGAGGTGGAATACGGCAGCGCCATAAGCGCCGACGCCGAGCGCCACGAACATATAACCGAGCTGCGAGCAGGTCGAATAGGCAATCACGCGCTTGATGTCGTTCTGCACGAGGCCGACGGTTGCCGCGAAGAAGGCGGTGATCGCACCGATCAGCGTCACGACGGTCAGCGCATCCGGCGACAGCTCAAACAGCGGCGACATGCGGGCGACGAGGAAGACGCCGGCGGTGACCATGGTTGCGGCGTGAATGAGGGCAGACACCGGGGTCGGGCCTTCCATCGCGTCCGGCAGCCAGGTGTGCAGCAGGAACTGCGCCGATTTACCCATGGCGCCCATGAAGAGCAGCAGGCAGACGCCCGTTATAGCATTGGCCTTGTCCAGCTGCATGCCGAACAGGTTGATGACGGTTTCGCTGGAAGCAGCACCTTCGGCCGGCAGATAGGTGCTGGCGGCAGCAAAGACGGTTTCGAGATTGATCGAGCCGAACAGCACGAAGACGCCGGAAATGCCGAGGATGAAGCCGAAGTCACCGACGCGGTTGACGATGAAGGCCTTCATGGCGGCTGCAGAAGCCGAAGGTTTCTTGAACCAGAAGCCGATCAGCAGATAGGACGCCAGACCCACGCCTTCCCAGCCGAAGAACATCTGCAGCAGGTTGTCCGAGGTCACCAGCATCAGCATGGCGAAGGTGAAGAGCGACAGATAGGCAAAGAAGCGCGGACGATGCGGATCGTGGTGCATGTATCCGATCGAATAAAGGTGCACGAGCGTCGAGACCGTGTTGACCACGACGAACATGACGGCCGTAAGCGTATCGATGCGGAAAGCCCATTCGACGTCGATGCCGCCGGACTGGATCCAGCGCAAGACAGTAACCTTGATCACCTCGCCCGGCTCGCCATGGGCGAGTGCCACGGTGAAGAAGACGATCCACGACAGGATGGCGACCACGATCATCAGACCGGTGGTGACATATTCCGACGCCTTGGCGCCGATCGAGCGGCCGAACAGGCCGGCGATCAGGAAGCCGATCAGTGGAAGAAAGACGATAGCCTTGTAGATCATAGCCTTATCAGCCCTTCATCATATTGACGTCTTCGACGGCGATCGATCCGCGGTTGCGGTAGAAGACAACGAGTATTGCAAGACCGATGGCCGCTTCGGCAGCTGCGACGGTCAGAATGAACAAAGCGAAGACCTGGCCGACGATATCGTTCAGGAAGGCCGAGAAGGCCACCATGTTGATGTTGACCGCAAGCAGGATAAGCTCGATCGACATGAGGATGACGATGACGTTCTTCCGGTTGAGGAAGATGCCGAACACGCCGATCGTGAAGAGGATGGCGCTGACCGTCAGGTAGTGGGAAAGACCGATTTCCATATTCTGTTTCCTTGGATCCGTTCGCCTTCAGATGCCCTGGCCCGGCTTGACCTTGACCGTGGTGACGGCGGTCTTCGGGTCGCGGCCGACCTGCGTGGAGATATCCTGCCGCTTGATGTCGGTGCGATGACGCAGGGTCAGCACGATGGCGCCGATCATGGCCACCAGCAGAACGAGACCGGCGAGCTGGAAGAAGTAGACATAATTCGTATAGAGCACATCACCGAGCGCGGCGGTATTGGTGCGCTCTGCGGCCGGCGGGATCGGCATGGTGATCGATTTTGCCGCAACCGGGTTCAGAACACTGCCGCCGACCACGACGATCAGCTCGGCAGCCAGAATGACGCCGATCAGCGCACCGACAGGCGCATATTGCAGCACACCGGAGCGGAGCTCGGCAAAATCCACATCCAGCATCATGACAACGAAGAGGAAAAGCACCGCGACCGCGCCGACATAGACCACCAGCAGGATCATGGCGAGGAACTCGGCCCCCGTCAGCAGGAACAGCGCGGCTGCGTTGAAGAAGGTCAAAATCAGGAAGAGCACCGAATGAACAGGGTTCTTCGATGCGATGACCATGAACGCAGACGCCACGGCGACGAAAGCGAATATATAAAAGAATACAGCGTGCAGACCCATCTTGGTGCCTTCTTGTCCTCATCGGGAGAAGATGGCTTCAAGCCCCCTCACCCGTTTCGTCCCCGCCGGCGAAAACCGCGCAGGCATTTTACTTTTTCATCGCTTTCCGGGGTCTCCCCCGGAAAGACGGTTGCACCTTAACGGTAAGGTGCATCCAGTGCGAGGTTGCGCGCGATTTCACGCTCCCAGCGGTCGCCATTGTCGAGAAGCCTCTGCTTGTCGAAATAAAGCTCCTCGCGGGTTTCCGTCGCGAATTCGAAGTTCGGGCCTTCGACGATAGCATCCACCGGGCAGGCTTCCTGGCAGAAGCCGCAATAGATGCACTTCACCATGTCGATATCGTAACGCACCGTGCGGCGGGTGCCGTCATTGCGGCGCGGCCCGGCTTCGATGGTGATCGCCTGAGCGGGACAGATGGCTTCACATAGCTTGCAGGCGATGCAGCGTTCTTCACCGTTCGGATAACGGCGCAGTGCATGTTCACCACGGAAGCGCGGAGAGACCGGGCCCTTTTCGAAAGGATAGTTCACCGTCGCCTTCTGCTTGAAGAAGTGGCGCATCGTCAGCAGGATCGCGCCGACGAACTCCTTGAGGAACAGTGAATTGACGGCTTGGGAGAGGCTTGCCATCTCAGTCTCCAGATCTTTGAGCGAGGAGTTTGGACATCAACCGGCCCACCCCGTCAGCTTCAATACGAATGCAACGATCACGACCATCGCGAGCGACAGCGGCAGGAAAACCTTCCAGCCAAGGCGCATGAGTTGGTCATAACGGTAACGCGGAACGAAGGCCTTCGTGAGCGCGATCATGAAGAAGACCATGCAGCCCTTCAGCGCGAACCAGACAATGCCCGGCACCCAGTTCAGGAACCATACATCCACGATCGGCAGCCAGCCGCCAAGGAACAGGATCGTCGTCAGGCAGCAGATCAGAACGATCGCAGCATATTCGCCGAGCATGAACATCATGTAAGGCGTCGAGCCATATTCGACCATGTGACCGGCGACAAGCTCCGATTCCGCTTCCGGAAGATCGAAGGGCGGACGGTTGGTTTCGGCAAGGCCCGAAATGAAGAACACGATGAACATCGGGAACAGCGACAGCCAGTGCCAGTCGAGGAACGATGCCGGCAGGCCGATCATCGTGCCGAGGCCGGTGCGCTGGGCAAGAACGATATCCGTCAGGTTCAGCGAGCCGACGCAGAGCAGAACCGTGACGATGACGAGACCGATCGACACTTCATAGGACACCATCTGCGCGGCCGAACGCAGCGCGCCGAGGAACGGATACTTCGAGTTCGAAGCCCAGCCGCCCATGATGATGCCGTACACTTCAAGCGAAGAAATCGCGAAGATGTAGAGAATGCCGACATTGATATTGGCGACGACCCAGCCATCGGCGAAGGGAATGACCGCGTAGGTGGCGAGCGCCAGCGTCACGGCAACCAGCGGCGCCAGAAGGAAGACCGCCTTGTTGGCGCCGGCCGGAATGACCGGTTCCTTGAGGATGAACTTCAAAAGGTCGGCGAAGGACTGGAAGAGACCGAAGGGACCAACAACGTTCGGACCACGGCGCAGCTGCACGGCTGCCCAGACCTTGCGGTCGGCAAGCAGAAGGAAGGCGATGGCCACCAGAAGGCAAACGAGAAGCAGCAGGGACTGGCCGACCATGATCAGCGCGGGCCAGACGTAGCTCCAGAAAAACTGTTCCATAAATCCCCTACCCTTACTCTGCCGCAGCCTGGAAATTGTTGCGGGCCAATGCGGAACACTCGGCCATGACGGCGGATGCACGCGCAATCGGGTTCGTCAAATAAAAGTCTTTTACCGGCGAAGCAAACGCCGACTTGTTGAGCGAGCCGGTCTTGCCGGCCAAAGCCTCGATATCCTGGCCGTTGCCGGCGACGATCTCGTCGGTTTCCGCCAGATGCGGATGCGCGACATAGAGCTGACCGCGCAGCGCCGACAGCGAATCGAACGGCAGCTTCTTGCCGAGAACGTCGGACAGCGCACGCAGGATCGCCCAGTCTTCGCGGGCTTCGCCCGGTGCGAAACCGGCGCGGTTGCCCACCTGCACACGGCCTTCGGTGTTGACCCAGATACCGGATTTTTCGGTATAGGCCGCACCCGGAAGGATGACGTCGGCGTTCATCGCGCCCTGATCGCCATGGCTGCCGATATAAACGGTGAACTTGGCGCCCTTGTTGGACAGGTCGAGTTCATCGGCGCCGAGCAGGAAGAGAACATCCATGGAGGCGACCATGTCGGCGCTAGCAACACCGCCCTCGCCCGGCACGAAGCCGATATCGAGACCGCCAACGCGGGCAGCTGCAGTGTGCAGAACGGAGAAACCGTTCCACTCTTCGCTGACAGCACCGACCGAAACGGCGAGCTTGGCAGCAGCAGCGAGCACGGCGGCACCATCGGCGCGGGCAAGAGCGCCCTGACCGATGATGATCAGCGGGTTCTTGGCGGACTTCAGCTTCTCAACGAAGCTGTGCGAGCCATTGGCCAGATCGGAGAGCGTTTCAGCACCCGAGCCGAGATATTCATAATTGTAGCGCAGTTCACCAGCTTCGCCGATCACGCCGATCGGGAAACCGCCACGACGCCAGCGCTTGCGGATGCGGGCGTTGAGGACAGCCGCTTCGAAACGCGGGTTGGCGCCAACGATCAGCAGTGCGTCCGCCTGCTCGATGCCTTCAATGGTGGAATTGAAGATATAGCTGGCGCGACCCAAAGACGGATCAAGCGCTGCGCCATCCTGACGGCAATCGACATTGGCCGAACCGAGCGAGGCGAGAAGCGACTTCAGCGCGAACATTTCTTCAACGGAAGACAGATCGCCGGCGATCGCGCCGATCTTGTTGCCGGATGTTGCGGCAACAGCCTGCTTGATCGCACCGAAAGCTTCGCCCCAGGTGGCGGGCTGCAGACGGCCATCCTTGCGGACGTAAGGCCGGTCAAGGCGCTGCGTCTTCAAGCCGTCCCAGATGAAGCGGCTCTTGTCGGAAATCCACTCTTCGTTGATCGCCTCGTTGACGCGCGGCATGACGCGCATGACTTCGCGGCCACGGGTATCGACGCGGATGGCCGAACCGAGCGCGTCCATCACGTCGATGGTTTCGGTCTTGTTCAGTTCCCACGGACGGGCGGTGAAGGCGAAAGGCTTGGAGGTGAGCGCGCCGACCGGGCAGAGGTCAACAACGTTGCCCTGCAGCTCCGAGGTCATGGCCTGCTCGAGATAGGTGGTGATTTCGGCATCTTCGCCGCGGCCGATAAGGCCAAGTTCGGCGATACCAGCCACTTCCGTAGTGAAACGGACGCAGCGCGTGCAGTGGATGCAGCGGTTCATGACCGTCTTGACGAGCGGTCCGATATATTTGTCTTCAACCGCACGCTTGTTTTCCGCGTAACGCGAACCGGCGATACCGAAGGCCATGGCCTGGTCCTGCAGGTCGCATTCCCCGCCCTGGTCGCAGATCGGGCAATCCAGCGGATGGTTGATGAGCAGGAATTCCATCACGCCTTCGCGGGCCTTCTTGACCATCGGCGTATTGGTGAAAACCTCAGGCAATTCGCCGTTCGGGCCGCCGCGAACATCGCGCACGCCCATGGCGCAGGAGGCAGCCGGCTTGGGCGGTCCGCCCTTCACCTCGATGAGACACATGCGGCAGTTACCCGCGACCGACAAGCGCTCATGAAAACAAAAGCGCGGAACTTCGGCACCAGCCTCCTCGCACGCCTGCAACAGCGTGAAATGATCCGGAACCTCGATCTCTTTACCGTCAACCTTGAGCTTTGCCATGGTTCTACTTACGTCCTGTTGCCTGTTCGTCCCATGTCTCACACGGTCCGCAACAAATCCTTAATCGCGCCCGGCATCCGAAGGTTTGCCAGACGTTTCATGGTGCTGCGGGGCCGGAAATTTCCGGCTCCGCTCGAAGCCCTTGATGCTTATTCAGCGGCTTCCAGAACAGCGCCATCATCCATGGCCCTGTAGGTATATTGGTCGATGCGCTTTTCGATTTCCGGACGGAAATTGCGGATCAGCGCCTGTACCGGCCATGCGGCAGCGTCGCCGAGCGCACAGATGGTATGGCCTTCGATCTGCTTGGTCACTTCAAACAGCATGTCGATTTCGCGCTTCTGCGCGTTACCCTTGACCATGCGCTCCAGCACTCGCCACATCCAGCCGGTGCCTTCGCGGCACGGCGTGCACTGGCCGCAGCTTTCATGCTTGAAGAAGGCCGCGATGCGGGCAATCGCCTTGATGACGTCGGTGGACTTGTCCATGACGATCATGCCGCCGGTGCCGAAGGAAGACTTCACTTCGCGCATGCCGTCAAAGTCCATGATGGCGTCCTTCATGTCCTCACCGCGCACGATGGGGCAGGATGCGCCGCCGGGGATGACGCCGAGCAGATTGTCCCAGCCGCCGCGAATGCCACCGCAATGGTGTTCGATCAGCTCACGGAAGGACAGGCCCAGCGCATCTTCGAAGGTGCACGGACGCTCGACATGGCCTGACACCATGAACAGCTTGGTGCCGACATTGTTCGGACGGCCGATCCCCGAGAACCATGCAGCGCCACGGCGCAGAATGGTCGGCGCAACGGCGATCGATTCAACGTTGTTGACGGTCGTCGGGCAGCCGTAAAGACCCATATTGGCCGGGAACGGCGGCTTGAGGCGCGGCTGGCCCTTCTTGCCTTCAAGGCTTTCGAGCAGAGCCGTCTCTTCACCGCAGATATAGGCACCCGCGCCGTGATGGACGTAGATGTCGAAATCCCAGCCGTTCTTGTTGTTCTTGCCGAGCAGGCCGGCATCGTAGCACTCGTCGATGGCCGCCTGAAGCGCTTCACGCTCGCGCATATATTCGCCGCGCACGTAGATATAGGCGGTATGCGCGCCCATGGCGAAACCGGCGATCACGCAGCCTTCGATCAGCGTATGCGGATCGTTGCGCAGGATTTCGCGGTCCTTGCAGGTGCCGGGTTCGGATTCGTCGGCGTTAACGACGAGATAATGCGGACGGCCGTCATTTTCCTTCGGCATGAAGGACCATTTGAGACCCGTCGGGAAGCCAGCGCCACCGCGACCGCGAAGGCCGGAAGCCTTCATCTCGTTGATGATCCAGTCACGGCCCTTTTCGATGATCTGCTTGGTGCCATCCCAATGGCCGCGCGCTCTCACGCCCTTCAGGGACTTGTCCTTGAGGCCGTAGAGATTGGTAAAGATGCGATCCTGATCTTTTAACATGCTTCACCTCTTACCGCGGCTTCTTGCCGAAGACCCTGATATACTCGGCTTCGCCACCCTTGGCGAGCGCCTCGGCCTGCTTGATCCACTCGTCGCGTTCGATGCGGCCCTTGAAATTCAGATAACCGTCGACCCAGTCGCATTCGGCCTTTTTCCAGCCGGCGACCTGCGCAAAGGTGAAGATGCCGAGCTCGTGCAGCGTGCCTTCGATCTTCGGACCAACGCCGGAAATGAGCTTCAGGTCGTCAGGCGTCGCCGGGCGTTCGATGCCGGCCGGACGATCCTTGGAATCGAGCGACGGCTTTGCCGCCGCAGCCGTTCCGGAAGCTTCCTTTTCGACGGTCTTTACATTGGCTTCCGCAGCCTTCGGCTCATTGGCCGGCGTCTTCAGCTTCGGATCGGTTTCCGGCGCGTCCGTCTTCGGCTTGGCGGCATTGGACGGCGGAACCGGTGCGGCATCCGCAGGCACTTCGGCCGGCTTGTCGAGATTGGAACGGTCAGGCTTGATCTCTTCCGTCAGCGTCGTCAATCCACCGACTGGAACCGACTCGTGACGGTCGATCTGCGGGCCGGTCTTGACCGTGTCGCCCTTGCCCGCCTCGAACGTGTCGATGATTTCTTCCAGGCGCTCGGGCGTCAGGTCCTCATAGGCATCCTTGAAGATGATGACCATCGGCGCGTTGACGCAGGCGCCCTGACATTCCACCTCTTCCCAGGAGAGCGTGCCGCTCTCATTGGTGTGCAGCGGATCGTGATGGATCTTCTTGCGGCAGACATCCATCAGCGCTTCGGAACCGCGCAGCATGCAGGGCGTGGTGCCACAGACCTGAACGTGGGCGCGCGTGCCGACCGGCTTCAGCTGGAACTGGGTATAGAAGGTCGCCACTTCCATGACGCGGATATAGGCCATATCCAGCATGTCGGCGATCTTTTCGATGGCGGCGCGGGTAACCCAGCCGTCCTGCTCCTGCGCACGCATGAGCAGCGGGATAACAGCCGATTGCTGCCGTCCCTCGGGATATTTCTTGATCGTCTTTTCCGCCCACGCGGTATTATCCGCGTTGAAGGCAAACGCCACGGGCTGGAACTGATCTTCGGCTAGTCGACGAACGGACATACTTCCTCACGCCTTTTCAGTTTAACGTCTCACAACGCGATCTCGCCACCGTGACGAATTCGCAGGCGTAAGCCGCCTTGTCTTTTTGCATGAACACAATGAACTTGCTGCCATTGGGAACCGAGGCCTTGATCTCGTATCCCGACGACAGAAGCTGCTTGATGGTTGAACCGCCGCCGCTTGACAGCGACACGCCGCCCTCATCCGTCGCCGTCTGGGCGAGAACGGGGGCAGACATCGCAGCAAGAAGAGCCAATATGGCCAGCGGCAGACGCATCAGCGGTCGACCTCCCCGAACACGATGTCGAGGGAGCCGAGCACGGCTGTAACGTCGGCAAGCTGATGGCCCTTGCACAGGAAATCCATCGCCTGCAGATGCGCATAACCCGGGGCGCGGATCTTGCAGCGGTAAGGCTTGTTGGATCCATCGGCGACCACATAGACGCCGAACTCGCCCTTCGGCGCTTCGACGGCGGCGTAAACTTCGCCGGCGGGAACGTGGTAACCTTCGGTGTAAAGCTTGAAGTGGTGGATCAAAGCTTCCATCGACCGCTTCATCTCGCCGCGCTTGGGCGGTACTACCTTGCCGTCAAGCGAGGAGACAGGGCCGATGCGATGCTTGCCGGAGAGAAGATCAACGCACTGCTTCATGATCTTTACCGATTCGCGCATTTCCTGCATGCGGATCAGGTAGCGATCATAGCAATCACCGTTCTTGCCGACGGGGATGTCGAATTCCAGATCGGAATAGCACTCGTAAGGCTGCGAACGACGCAAATCCCAGGCAGCGCCCGAGCCACGCACCATCACGCCCGTGAAACCCCAGGCAAAGGCGTCTTCAAGCGAGACGACGCCGATATCGACGTTACGCTGCTTGTAGATGCGGTTGTCGGTCAACAGGCCTTCGATATTGTCGAGAACGGTGAGGAACGGATCGCACCACTTGCCGATGTCGTCGACCAGCTCCGGCGGCAGGTCCTGATGCACGCCGCCCGGACGAACGTAAGCCGAGTGCATGCGGGCGCCACAGGCGCGCTCATAGAACACCATCAGCTTTTCGCGCTCTTCGAAACCCCAGACCGGCGGCGTCATCGCGCCAACGTCCATGGCCTGCGTCGTGACGTTCATGATGTGCGACAGGATGCGGCCGATTTCCGAATAAAGCACGCGGATCAGCTGGCCGCGCATGGGGATTTCAAGGCCGAGCAGCTTTTCGACGGCGAGCGCGAAAGCGTGTTCCTGGTTCATCGGCGCGACGTAGTCGAGACGGTCGAAATAGGGAACTGCCTGCAGATAGGTCTTGGTCTCGATCAGCTTTTCGGTGCCGCGATGCAGAAGACCGATATGCGGATCGACACGCTCGACGATTTCGCCGTCCAGTTCCAGAACCAGACGCAGCACGCCGTGCGCGGACGGGTGTTCCGGACCGAAGTTGATCGTGAAATTGCGGACGTTATGCTCAGTCATTCTAGTGCTCCGCCGAGGTGATCATGGCGATGAATTCGGGGCCGGTCATGTTCTGCGTGGTTTCTGCGAAAGAATAGCTCGAAGGCTTTTCATCCGTGAAAATCTGCGACGCGAACGTGAAACTGGAAGGGTTGTCGAAAGCCTGCAGCGACACGGCCAGATGTTGGCCATCCTTGGAACGCCACATCAAGGTGCTGCCGCAATTCGTGCAGAAGCAACGCTCGCCCCATTCCGAGGAGGAAAAGACGCCAAGCTGTTCTTCGTTTTCAAAGGAAACGCCGGTGCATTCGACAGCCATGAACGCACCGCCGGACCAGCGGCGGCACATGGAGCAATGGCAAACGCCGAATTCGCGGGCGCCAATGCCGGCATTAAAGCCAACGGCGCCGCAAAGACATTGTCCATGCTCTGTCGCGGGGGCTTGGCTCATTGCTTGGCCTTTTCGTCACCCGGGAGAACATATTCGGTTCCTTCCCAAGGGGAAAGGAAGTCGAAGTTACGGAATTCCTGCTTCAGTTCGACCGGTTCATAAAGAACCCGCTTCAGAACGTCATCGTAACGCACTTCCACAAAGCCGGTAACCGGAAAATCCTTGCGCAGCGGATGGCCTTCAAAACCGTAATCCGTGAGGATGCGGCGCAGGTCCTTATGGCCCTCGAAAGGAATGCCATACATATCCCAGGCTTCGCGCTCGAACCATTCCGCGCCCATGTAGACGGAGGTCGATGAAGGAACGCCCTCGTCTTCCGCCACCTGCAGCTTGATGCGCACGCGCAGATTCTGGCGCGGCGACAGAAGATGGTAGACGACATCGAAACGCTTTTCGCGCTGCGGCCAGTCAACGCCGCAAATATCGATGATGTTGACGAAACCGCACTGCACGTCGTCGCGCAGGAAGGTCAAAAGCGCAATCACGCTTTCAGTTGTCGTGTTCAGCGTCAGCTCGCCATAGGCGATATCGGCAGATACCACGAGAGAACCGCGCGCTTCCTTAACGTAAGCAGCAAGATCGTTGAGAGCTTCGCTCATTATCTATCCGTCCTTTGCCCTTAGCGCTCGATCGTACCGGTACGCCGGATCTTCTTCTGCAGCAGAAGAACGCCGTAAAGCAGCGCTTCCGCCGTGGGGGGACAGCCCGGAACGTAAATATCCACCGGCACGACACGGTCGCAACCGCGCACCACGGCGTAGGAATAGTGGTAATAACCGCCGCCATTGGCGCAGGAGCCCATGGAAATGACGTAACGCGGCTCAGGCATCTGGTCATAGACCTTGCGCAGCGCCGGCGCCATCTTGTTGGTCAGTGTGCCGGCAACGATCATCACGTCAGACTGGCGCGGCGAAGCGCGCGGGGCGACACCGAAGCGCTCCATGTCATAACGCGGACCGGAAGCCTGCATCAGGCCTTCAACGGCGCAGCAGGCGAGACCGAACTGCATCCACATCAGGGAGCCGGTACGCGCCCAGGTGATCAGCTCGTCGGTCGAGGTAACGAGGAAGCCCTTGTCAGCCAGCTCGTCATTGATTTCCGTGAAGTAGGCATCGTTGCTGCCAACCGGCTTGCCGGTCGAGGGATCGATGATCCCCTTCGGCTGCGGCGCAACGAGCGTGCTGTTGTTCTGGCTCATGCCCATTCCAGCGCTCCCTTCTTCCACTCATAGATAAAGCCAATGGTGAGGACGCCAAGAAACACCATCATCGACCAGAAACCGAACCAGCCCATGTCACCGAAGGACACCGCCCACGGGAACAGGAAGGCCACTTCCAGATCGAAGATGATGAAGAGGATCGACACCAGGTAAAAGCGGATATCAAACTTCATGCGGGCGTCGTCGAAGGCATTGAAACCGCACTCGAAAGCGGAAAGCTTTTCCGGGTCCGGCGCCTTGTAAGCGACAGCAAACGGCGCAATGAGAAGCGCCAGGCCAATGACAAGAGCGATACCGATGAATATTGCGATCGGAATGTAGGAACTGAGGAGTTCAGTCATGGTCTCTTCCTTGCCCGGCCGGGTGCCGGACCTGCCTTTGCGACTGATAAGTCTCAAGGCGCACAAATATGTTGCAACGCCAAAGTGGTTAGCGCAGCCGCGCCCTCTCTGCAAGAGTTTAGGCACCATTTCAAGACACCTGCCGCATTGATTGGCAACAATATTGCCCGAATTGACGCAAATTTGGGCCACAATTCCGACCTAAGCCCCTCAAATACAATAATAATCGATTGAAGGACGCAACCGCAAAAAAGTCACACGAATTTTATGTCAAAAAGGCACCGAAGTGACGATTTTCAGAAATCGAAACTTGAGTGAAAAAAGCAGGAAAAATCGTGCTTGCGCGGGGCGGAATCAGGGGGTGAAAACGCCCATGCAAAGGCGCCTGGCTGGCGCTTCGGATGGCTTTTTCTGGGAGTCATTTCAGGAAGAGAAATGGCGCGAGTGACGGGGCTCGAACCCGCGACCTCCGGCGTGACAGGCCGGCACTCTAACCGACTGAGCTACACCCGCGCATCGCAGATATTCATCTGCGTTTATTTCCGAGGAACAGGATGGCGCGAGTGACGGGGCTCGAACCCGCGACCTCCGGCGTGACAGGCCGGCACTCTAACCAACTGAGCTACACCCGCATCTCCTGACGGACAGGACCTTGTCCCGCCGTACGAACCAGCCTCGGCTGTTCGTTGAGCGGCTAACTACGGCGTTCGTGCGGGGGTGTCAAGCAGGTTTCACGACAAAAGAATAAGCTTCTGCATTTTGATCGGGAAAAACTGAGAGGCCTATGACGGGCGCTGGCGCAAATGCCCTGTTCTGCAGGCTTTTCCCAACGAAAACAAAAAACTTGTCCACAGCCATGGGCGTCTCAGGCAAGATTTTCGCCTGTATCTGAAGGTCACTGCGGATTCGTTTTTACCGGAAAGCCCGCAGTTCCCGGCTTTTCGACGCCAACCTTCGATGAAGGGAAAAGCTGTCGGCAAAAAAAACAAAAAAACTTCACAAAAGCCCTTGCGGTTTTTTTCCGATCCGAATACATCACGGCCACCGACGCGGCGGACATGATCCGAGACACGCGAAGGGCGATTAGCTCAGTTGGTAGAGCGCCTCGTTTACACCGAGGATGTCGGGAGTTCGAGTCTCTCATCGCCCACCATTTCCAAGCCTATCAAATTTTTGAGCTTGAAGCCGAATGTCAATCGGATGCGATTTCTATTTTCCGTAAATTCTTCGCAGAGGGAATCGCCCCCTGCCCCACTCATCAATGGATGTCGGGGCTGCGTTTCAGTCGGATGGAATCGTCTTGCGATTTTTCCCATGCCAAATCGGTACTGCTGTTTCAGATTCCGACAGCTTCTCCCAGTCCCTGTATCACCCCGCAACATACCGAAAAATAAGCAGATTCAGACTTTTTAAACAGATTTCGGGCATTGTTTTCGAGCCGTTTCATGATGAACGGTAGAAATAATGGATGAAACCATGATCGACGCGTTTGTAACACTCGCGCTTATTGCGCTGCCTGTTTATATTTTCTTCCGTTGGGTCCAGCAGGACTCGGAAAAAAGCGATACTCCGAAAAGCAAGAACTCCATGGGGCGGTGATCCTTTATCATCGGTCCGCAGCTTTTCCCCCCAATAGCCCCCGACAAGTCTCTCTCTGAGCCATCCCCGACGCGACAATGCCAGTCTTGACGGCCTGCGCTGCGACACGCCGTGCAAACTGCGCCACCGCACCGGGGCCTTCAGCGACAAAAAAAGCCGGGCTGTGCCCGGCTTTTCTCATGTGCGAAGCCGATCGGTACGATCAGTTGATCGCCTTCATATCAACCTTGAAGAACAGCGTCTCACCGGAAGAATCGTCCACGCCGTCATTGTCGGTCACGGCATAGGCCGTTCCGGCCTTGTCGAAGGTGAAGCCTTCCAGCTTGTCGACGACGTAACCATTGGTCTGCGCCTTCAGGTCAGGCAGAAAGTCATGCGCTTCCTGCTTGGCCACCAGCGGCAGCTCGCCACCGATCTTGCCCGGCTTCAGATCTGCGATCGCCACGCGGTAGAGCTTCTTGATCTTGGCCTTGTCGCCGATCTGGTTGTCACGCTCGACGATATAGACATATTCGCCCTGAGCAGTGATTTCAGAAAGACCGATCCAGCCTGCCTCGGTCTTGTCGAGCGGGTAACGCACGGCGCCCCATTCCTTGGACTTAGGATTATAGGAGACGAGCTTGACGAAGCCCTTCTCGTCCGTACCCCATTCGCGCTGCACAGCCATCCACAGCGTCGCGTCGTCGCCCTTGCCGATCATGGTCACGCCTTCGAAACCGAAGCGGGTGTCGCCGGCAAGCAGTTCCTTCGGCAGGGCGATCTCAGCCTTGATTTCACCCTTGGCATTGACGTTGTAGAGCGCGTGCGGGACGAGCTTGGCGCTGTCGCCTTCCGAGGCCAGCCAGAAGCCGCCCTTGCCGTCCAGCGTGATACCTTCGATATCGAGTTTCTGGGCAGCGATACCGTCACGCTTGATGCGCAGCACGCTGGTGATGGTTGCGGGCTTCTTCGTTGCGTCGATGGTGTAGATCGACGGCTGGTTGCCATAAACCGAGTCGGAAACGGCATAAAGAATGCCGGGCTTCTCGGCATCGCCGACCAGGCCCGAAAGAGCGCCCCAGCCGATCGGTGCACCGTCGACAGTGGCGGAAACCAGCTGCGGATAGGCTGCTTCGCCTTCAGCGCGCTCATAGATCATGACGTGCGAGCGAACGCCGCCGTCTTCGACCAGATCCACCTCGTTCGCCGTAACAAGAAGATTACGCGACGGGATGGCGACTGCGCCTTCCGGTGAAACGCCCGACGGCAGGAGCTGCGTCAGTTCCGGCTCCTTGCCGGTGTCCTTGTAGACAGCGACGACGGAGGCGCGCTCGGCAAGCACGAAGAAATATTTCTGATCGCCGAATGTTGCCGCTTCCAGACCTTCCGGCTCGATGCCCTTGGCCTTGGAGCGCTTTTCCGGATAGTGGCCAATAGCCGCAACCGCATGCTCGAGCGAAGCGCCAGCTTCATAGAGAAGCTTGCCGGTCTTGTCGAAGATGGTGAAGCCGCGCGATCCGCCCTGCCAGTCACCTTCATTGGCGATGACGATACGGTCATTGTCCAGCCACTTCACGGCATCCGGCTCGCGCTTGCGGCCTTCCTGCTTGTCGGTGAACTTCAGCTGGCCGTCCGACTTCGTGTCGATGCCTTCGAGGTCAACCGTGCCGGCGGAGAAATGCGTCTTCACCGTGCCGGTCTTGCCGTCGATGATAACGATATGGTTGTTTTCCTGCAGCGTGAGCGCGATTTCGCCATTGGCGTTGATCGAAACAAATTCCGGCTCCGGATCTTCCGGGGCGATTTCGGCCAGACCGGTGAGCTCGATCTTCTTCAGCGTCGCACAATCGGCAACGCCGTTCTTCAGGCCAACCGTCACCAGATAACCGGCGGGCATCTGCGGCAGGGCGCCTTCGTTCACCTCTTCGTCGCGCTCGTTCTCGATTGCGATGGCGGCAAAGGTCTTGTCCGGAGAGACGGCAACCGAATCGGGCTGGCCGCCGAGATCACAGCTTGCCTCGATCTTCTTGGTAGCGATATCGACCGTTACCAGCTTGCCTGACGGCTTGACGAAGCTTTCAGAGGTGTTGACGCCGGCGAGAACCTTGAGGCCAGCAACGGCGACCGAAGTCGGCTCGCCCTCAAGCAGCAGCGCACCGCCGGCCTTCGGGGCCTTGGCATCGGTGATGTCGATGAAGCCGATGCCACCAAGCGGGCTGTCCGAATAGATCAGCGTCTTGCCATCTTCGCTGGCGGTGACGATTTCAGCCGACGTGACGGACTTGGCGTCCTTGTCTGCGGGCAGGTTTTTCGCCACCGGGAAAGATGCGATGCGGTTGAAAACCGGCTCGGCAGCGGCCGGGAAAGCTGCGGATGTCAGCAGCGCAGCAGTCAAGGCGATATGAGAAAATCGGAACGCCATTATAATCCCCCTTGGGTCCAGAAATACCCCATGGCTTCTGCGTCAAAGACATGACAGTGGGATGACATTTCCTGTCGGGAGAATCAAAAAGCCCGGCCATGAAGGCCGGGCTTTCGTGTTTATGCGCATCGTGTATCGAAACGCCGTGTGTCCGGATGGGAAGCTACACAGCCACGCATCGACACTTTCAATCCACACCATACTGGCTGAGAGACTGGCCTGTCCGAAAGAGACTTCCGAAAGGCTGCCCTCTTATGCCTGGTGGTGGTGTGAGCGCGTCAAAACATGCTTCCTCGTGAACCTGAAAAACCGTATGCCCGCCGCCGGGCATCACGGCCTTCCGGAAACCTTACGAGTTAACAGCGTCCTTCAGGCCCTTGCCTGCGGAAAACTTCGGTACGTTGCGAGCCGGGATATCGACTTCAGCACCCGTGGAAGGGTTACGACCCTTGGAGGCTTCACGGCGGCTAACGGAGAAGCTGCCGAAGCCAGCGAGGCGGATGTCGCCACCGCTCTTCAGTTCGTTCTGTACGGTTTCGAATACGGCATCAACAGCGGAAGCAGCATCTGCCTTCGTGAGACCAGCCTTTTCGGCAACAGCAGAGACGAGCTCGTTCTTGTTCATGTTTCCACCCCTTTCAATGGTTTGAAACGACTAAAATTAAGCCGGCGCAGAATACATTCGCATCCGCGCGCAGCAACTCAAAAGCGCTGGAATCGCCTGAAAAACAAGGGGTCTACGGGTTTTTTCACAAAAAAGGCCGACATTTCTGCCGGCCTTCCCCATATTCGTGCCAATTTGGCATCACTTGCGCGGGCCGAAGCACCGTAGCTGTCTTCCGATACCTAACACATTGATTCTATGCATCGCGCTTTGCGAAAACCGATTCCGGCCTCAGCGCCAATGCATGTATCAATGCGCGATCGTCTGACCACCGTCGTCGACGCCTTCAACCGTCGCGATCACAGGCGTCTCGATGCTGCCGTCCCACTCGATGGGCTCCGGCTTGCGAAGCAGCGCATGTTCGATGACCTCGCCCATGCGCGAAACCGGGATGATTTCCATCTCGTTCTTCACATTGTCCGGAATCTCCGCCAGATCCTTGGCGTTTTCTTCCGGGATCAGCACCTTCTTGATGCCGCCGCGCAATGCCGCAAGCAGCTTTTCCTTCAGGCCGCCGATCGGCAGCACGCGACCACGCAGCGTGATCTCGCCCGTCATCGCCACATCCTTCGAAACCGGAATACCGGTCATGATGGAGACGATGGCGGTGGCCATGGCAACACCGGCGGACGGTCCATCCTTCGGGGTCGCACCTTCGGGAACGTGAACGTGGATGTCGCTCTTGTCGAAGCGCGGCGGCTCGATGCCGAAGTCCACGGCGCGCGAACGGACATAAGATGCCGCCGCCGAAATGGATTCCTTCATCACTTCCTTGAGGTTGCCGGTAACCGTCATGCGGCCCTTGCCCGGCATCATCACGCCTTCGATGGTGAGCAGCTCACCGCCGACTTCCGTCCAGGCAAGACCGGTGACGACACCGACCTGATCCTCACGCTCGGCCTCGCCGTGGCGGAACCGCGGAACGCCCAGATAATCCGGAACGTTGGCAGCGGTAACCTCGACGGACTTGACCTTGCCCTTGATGATCTCGGTGACAGCCTTACGCGCCAGCTTCATCAGCTCGCGTTCGAAGCTGCGCACGCCCGCCTCACGGGTGTACTGCTGGATGACGATCATCAGAGCGTCATCGGTAACCGAGAACTCTTCCGGACGCAGGGCATGTTCCTTTATCGCCTTCGGCAACAGGTGACGCTTGGCGATTTCGCGCTTCTCGTCTTCCGTATAACCGGCAATGCGGATCACTTCCATACGGTCCATCAGCGGGCCTGGAATGTTCAGCGTGTTGGCCGTGGTCACGAACATCACGTCGGACAGGTCATATTCCACTTCAAGGTAGTGATCCATGAAGGTGGAGTTCTGTTCCGGATCGAGAACCTCCAGCAGTGCGGATGACGGGTCGCCACGGAAATCCATGCCCATCTTGTCGATTTCGTCGAGCAGGAACAGCGGGTTCGCCTTCTTGGCCTTCTTCATCGACTGGACGATCTTGCCCGGCATGGAGCCGATATAGGTGCGGCGGTGACCGCGGATTTCCGCCTCGTCACGCACGCCGCCAAGCGCCATGCGCACATATTCGCGGCCGGTTGCCTTGGCGATCGACTTGGCGAGCGAGGTCTTGCCGACGCCGGGAGGACCAACGAGGCACAGGATGGGTCCGCGAATCTTGGTAGCACGCGCCTGTACGGCCAGATATTCGACGATGCGTTCCTTGACCTTGTCCAGACCGAAATGATCCTGATCGAGGATCGTCTCGGCGCTGTTGAGGTCGGTCTTGACCTTCGACTTCTTGCCCCAGGGCAGGCTCAACAGCCAGTCCAGATAGTTGCGCACGACGGTCGCTTCCGCGGACATCGGGCTCATCTGGCGAAGCTTCTTCATTTCCGCCTCGGCCTTTTCCTTGGCCTCCTTGGAAAGCTTGGTCTTGGCGATGCGCTCTTCCAGCTCGGCCATCTCGTCACGGCCATCTTCGCCGTCGCCAAGTTCCTTCTGGATCGCCTTCATCTGTTCGTTCAGATAATATTCGCGCTGGGTCTTTTCCATCTGGCGCTTGACGCGCGAGCGGATGCGCTTCTCGACCTGAAGAACAGAAATCTCGCCTTCCATGAAGCCGAGCGCCTTTTCAAGCCGCTGCTTCACGCTGACGGTTTCCAGCATTTCCTGCTTTTCGGTGATCTTGATCGACAGGTGCGAAGCGACCGTATCGGCAAGCTTCGAATAATCGTCGATCTGACCGGCAGCGCCGACAACCTCGGGCGAAATCTTCTTGTTGAGTTTCACATAGCTCTCGAATTCCGAAACAACGGAACGCGACAGCGCCTCGATCTCGACCGGGTCTTCCGCGGGCTCCTGCAACGGCGTCGCGGAGGCTTCGTAAAAATCCTCACGGCCGGTGTATTCGTCGATCTGGGCGCGGCCCTTGCCTTCCACCAGCACCTTCACGGTACCGTCCGGCAGCTTCAGAAGCTGGAGAACGTTGGCGACGGTGCCGACCTTGTGGATGGCATCCGGCGTCGGATCGTCATCGCTGGCATTGATCTGGGTGACGAGCATGATCTGCTTGTCCGAACCCATGACCTCTTCGAGCGCACGAATGGATTTTTCCCGCCCGACGAACAGGGGAACGATCATATGCGGGAAAACGACAATGTCGCGCAGGGGAAGTACCGGATAGGTACCGCCAGATGCCGCAGACGTGATGTTCGTCATATCATTTCCTTTCCATGGTCCCTTTCGGGACACTTTGCCGAACGTCTTGGGGGCGTCCGGCATATTCATTTCTCGAGACTGAAAGTGGAGTTTCGAAACACCGATTTCAAGTCGCCGGAAGAGACGGCCCCGCGCACCGGCAGAACCGTGAAATTCAACAAAACCCAGCGCCGGCTATTACTCCCGACATTTCCGGTTATCCCAAGGGATCAGGAACCGGGTCGCCGACGGCAATTCACATTTCCGTCACATCGCGCTGCAAATCAGTTGTAAGACTTTATCAGCAAAGCGCAATCCGCTCCAAACGCAAAATGGCAGACGAAGCTTTCCTCCACCTGATTGTCGGGATGCAAGGCAGGGATGCCTCAAGCGGCGAAGAGCGTTACGACATATCCTCGGCCATCGGTCCGCGAACGCCGATACAGTTGCCCCAGGGGTCACGGAACTGGCACATCCAGAGTTCCTGATCGATTTTCATCGGGCCGCGATAAAGAACAGCGCCCGCGTCCCGCAGATGCGCGAGTGACCGGCCGAAATCATCCGTCCACCAATAGACGACAGACCCTGCCGCCCCGCTTGAAACCTTCTCATCAGCGGGAACGATTTCCAGCTGAATATCGCCGATCCGCAGGTACTCGAAGCCGGAGGGAAGGCTGACCGATGCAACCGCCTCCGGAAACGCTTTCCCGTACCAAAGCAATCCTTCGGCGGGATCGGACACGTGAATGAGGATTGCGGTTACAGGATTCATCAGGATACCCGATATTTCAGGGGCACATCCGCTTCTCCATGAAAAGCGAAGACGCGTCGCCTCCAAGTTTCTACTTATTATTCAGGTACAAGGCGCTTACGCCATCCCCGCAAATGCTTCGAATGCCGGGCAGGGATCGCACAAAGAAAAGCCCCCCGCAGCCGTTGCTGCGAGGGGCTTTATTCTTCTGGAACCGATCAGGCCGAAACGTTGGTCTTTTCTTCCTGGCGATCCGCGTAGATGTAGAGCGGACGGGCGACACCGCTGACGACGTCGTTGGAGATCACCACTTCGCGAACGCCTTCCAGCGTCGGCAGTTCGAACATGGTATCCAGCAGGATCTTTTCCATGATCGAACGCAGGCCGCGGGCACCGGTCTTGCGGGTGATCGCCTTGCGGGCAATCTCGCGCAGGGCGTCCTCGTGGAAGGTCAGCTCCACATCTTCCATCTCGAACAGGCGCTGATACTGCTTGACGAGCGCGTTCTTCGGCTCAGACAGGATCTGGATCAGCGCATCTTCATCAAGGTCTTCCAGCGTTGCCAGAACGGGCAGACGGCCGATGAATTCCGGGATGAGACCGAACTTCACCAGATCTTCCGGCTCCAGCTCGCGCAGCACCTCGCCCACACGGCGATCGTCTTCCGCCTTGACGGTCGCACCGAAGCCGATCGAGGTCTTTTCACCACGGGCCGAGATGATCTTGTCGAGGCCGGCAAACGCGCCGCCGCAGATGAACAGGATGTTGGTCGTATCCACCTGCAGGAATTCCTGCTGCGGATGCTTGCGGCCGCCCTGCGGCGGAACGGAAGCGACCGTGCCTTCCATGATCTTCAGAAGCGCCTGCTGGACGCCCTCGCCCGACACGTCGCGGGTGATGGACGGGTTGTCCGACTTGCGGGAAATCTTGTCGACTTCGTCGATATAGACGATGCCGCGCTGGGCGCGCTCGACATTGTAATCCGCAGCCTGCAACAGCTTCAGGATGATGTTTTCCACGTCCTCGCCGACATAACCGGCTTCGGTCAGCGTCGTTGCGTCCGCCATGGTGAAGGGAACGTCGATGATGCGAGCGAGCGTCTGGGCAAGATAGGTCTTGCCGCAACCCGTCGGACCGACGAGCATGATGTTCGACTTCGCCAGCTCGACATCGCCGTTCTTGGAGGCGTGCGCGAGGCGCTTGTAATGGTTGTGAACGGCCACCGACAGGATTTTCTTCGCCTGCTTCTGACCGATGACATATTCGTCGAGAATCTTGATGATGTCCTGCGGGGTGGGAACACCCTCGCGAGACTTCACCATAGACGTCTTGTTCTCCTCGCGGATGATGTCCATGCACAATTCGACGCATTCATCGCAGATGAATACTGTCGGCCCGGCAATGAGTTTCCGGACTTCGTGCTGGCTCTTGCCGCAGAATGAACAATAGAGTGTATTTTTAGAGTCGCCGCCGTTGCTGCCGCTGACTTTGCTCATATCTCTTTCCTTCCAGCACGCCGCAGGTCCGCCAAACGGATCGCGGTCAACTTACCGCCCGCAGATACGGCTCGCCTTGGGGTGCATTGCCGTATCCGCCTCGTTTCCCGGGGTACTAGCCGTGTCAGATACAGGAGCTGACAACCGGCTGCAACGAATTCCCCATCAAACCAAAGGCCACGTCATAAAAATTCAACACAGCCTTAATATATACTAATATCGCTTTCTGTTGCGGTTGAAAGCCCCGAAATTACTTTTGCGGGATCAAACAAACGTCAAAAAGCGGCGCGCCTCAATTCGCGGCGGCGCCTTCCATTTCCTGGCGCGAGGTGAGGATCTTGTCGATCACACCCCAATTCTGCGCTTCGTCCGCATCCATGAAGTGGTCGCGATCAAGGGTTTTTTCAACCTCTTCGAGCGTGCGGCCGGTGTGCTTCACGTAGACTTCATTGAGACGACGCTTCATCTTGATGATGTCACGGGCGTGACGCTCGATATCCGATGCCTGTCCCTGGAAACCGCCGGAAGGCTGGTGCACCATGATGCGGGCGTTCGGGGTTGCAAAGCGCATTCCCTTCTCACCGGCGGCCAGAAGCAGCGAACCCATCGATGCGGCCTGGCCAACGCAGAGCGTCGAGACCGCAGGGCGGATGAACTGCATCGTATCGTAGATCGCCATGCCGGCGGTTACGACGCCACCTGGCGAATTGATGTAAAGCGCGATTTCCTTCTTCGGGTTTTCAGCCTCGAGGAAAAGCAGCTGCGCGCAGACGAGCGAAGCCATCTGGTCTTCCACCGGACCGGTGAGGAAAATGATGCGTTCCTTGAGAAGACGGGAAAATATGTCATAGGAGCGTTCGCCGCGATTGGTCTGCTCTACGACCATCGGCACCAGAGCCATGGCGGTATCAACTGGATTTTTCATGTCCGTCCTTTGTCAACTCTGCCCTTCGCGGAAAGCCGCTCCGGAATCACTTCTAACCTTCATTCTCCCTACATAGAGTGTCCCTGCCCCGTACTTCAAGACACGAAGCCGCATATCCTTAACGGCTCAACAGCGATTACAGGCGTTTGAAGCCTCTGACGGCAACGGCTTGAAACCATCGGGCGCGTCTGGAACCGGGTGCCCTTGCCGGCATTATTTTCCATCGAAGTGAGCCGCAAATGCAAAAACCCGTGGCCATGCACAGATATAACTTCTCACCGGCAAGAACTCGTTAGGGATTTACTGCTGATACTGCGCGGCGAATTTCCGGTTTCCGTCAGGAAGCGGGCGCCCCATTCGGGCGAAATGGCATCTCAACAATTCCGGCGGGCATTGCGCACATCGTGCCGCAAATCCCGCTTTCACGGCATGATAGCGCAGATAGGATTTTGCAATGCTGGATGCAAAAACGGGCATGCTGCTTTGGGCGTCGGAGACGTTCACCCTTGCCGTCCTTTTGGGAACCCTGTGGCTGCACCGCCCTGCCCGCCAGCACAATCTCTATTTCGCCGCCGGTTTCCTTTCGACCGGCATCGGCGCCATTCTTGTCGCCATGCGCGGCGACATTCCCAACTATCTGTCGATTGACGTCGGCAATACGCTGGCGCTTTCAGCTTTCGGTTTCTGGCTGGCCGGCCTCCTCTCCTTCGAACAGCGCAAGCTTGCCGGCTGGATCGCCATTCCCGCGCTTTTGTGGGTGGCCGGCATGCTCATCCCGCCGGTGCGGGACAGCATGGTTTCGCGTATCCTGCTTTACCATGCCTGTGCCGCCGTCGCTTATTTCATGCTGGCCGGCGTCGTTGTGGCAAACAGGAGCCAAGCATCGCTCAGCCGCAAGGTTCTTGCCGCTATTTTCATTTTGCAGGCCTTTTTCGGCGCCATCATCGCATCGGTCATCATTCCCGGTGACATCACGTCCCCCAGTGCCGTCGCGCTGACGTCGCCGCTCGCCTTTTCAGGCATTCTCGGCTTCACCGTCATCATCATGATCAGCGCCAAGATCATCATGGAAGATTCGGAAGCCCGCCTGCACCGGCTGGCGATGACCGACCACCTCACCGGCGTCCTCAACCGGCGCGGTCTTCTCGAGGAGTTCGAGCGCATCAAGAAGCGGTCGCCGGCTTCCAGCCGTTATGTGGCGCTGGTGCTGTTCGACATCGACCATTTCAAGAAAATCAACGACAAATATGGCCACCAGTCCGGCGATGCGGTGCTCGTGCACTTTTGCAACATGGCGCAACGCGTCATTGGCGATCGCGGCCTGTTCGTCAGAATGGGCGGCGAAGAATTCGCGCTGGTCGCCGAAGTCGAAAGCCCGTCCAGCACGGTGACGCTGGCGGAAGCCATCCGCAGCAATCTGCGTCTTTCCAAGATCAGTTCACGCGGCGAAGGTATTGAAGTCACCACTAGCGTCGGCATATCCGAAGCCATGATCAAGGATGCCGACCTGAGCGTGATGATGACGGAAGCCGACCGTGCGCTCTATGCAGCGAAAAAAGCCGGCCGCAACAGGACCGTCATCCACGTCAATTCGGCCAATGTCGTCGTCCCCTCCCCGGACCGGGACGAAAATCCGATGGACAACAATGCCGACCGACAGGTTGCGGCGCTGAACCGCATATCGGCCATCGCCAGCCGGTGACATGATGCCAATGCGATGACAGGCGGAAAAACAGGCAGCGGTTTTTCCCCACTCTTTCCAAAGCACACGACGCGGACTAAACCTTGAGCATGACAGCGACATTTCCCTTCCTCACCATCGACCCCACCACGCGCCGCGTTTCACTTGATGCCCGCGACCCGGCCTTCTATAATGATCCGAACCCGGTCTATGCGGCGCTTCACGCGCAATGTCCCACCTTTTACTGGGAAGAGCAGCGGCAGTGGTTCTTCACCGAATATGACCATGTCAGCGCGCTTTTACGTGACCGTCGTTTCGGCAGACAGATCCTGCATGTGGCCAGCCGTGAGGAAATCGGTCTCGCCGAACCACTCGAACATGTGAAGCACTTCGATGCCGCCGAGCAACATTCGTTGCTGGAACTGGAGCCGCCGGAACATACGCGGCTGCGCACGCTCATCAACCGCGCCTTCGTTTCGCGGCATGTCGACAAGATGAAGCCGGAAATCGAGGAACTCGCCAACCGCCTGATTGACGCCTTCGAAGCCGATGGCAAGACGGAACTGCTCTCAACCTATGCCGATATCATTCCGGTGACGATGATTGCCCGCATGATCGGCATTCCCGAAGAAATGGGGCCGCAGCTTCTGAAATGGTCACATGCCTATGTCGGCATGTACATGTTCAAACGCACTGCCGAGGACGAGCTTCTTGCCGACAAGGCAGCCAGGGAGTTTTCGGATTACGTGCGCAGCGTGATCGCGGAACGGCGGGCGGAACCGCAAGACGATCTCTTGAGCCATATGATCCACACGGAGCATAAGGGCCAGTACCTGACCGATGACGAGCTGATTTCCACCACCATCGTGCTGCTGAACGCCGGACACGAGGCGACCGTGCACCAGATCGGCAATTCCGTGCGCATCATTCTGGAAAGCGGCATCTCGCCTGACACCCTGTTCAGCGACGAGACGACCACGGAACGCACGATTGAAGAGACGCTGCGTATCTGCGCGCCAGTCCATATTTTCCAGCGCTGGGTGCTGGAACCGGTCGAGATCGACGGTGTGACGTTCAAACGCGGCGACAAGGTCAGCCTCATTCTGGCCGCGGCCAATCTCGACCCAGCAAAATTCTCCAACCCTCTGGCCTTCAAGCCGGACCGGAACGAGGGCGCCAACGTCTCATTCGGCGCCGGCATCCATTTCTGCATCGGTGCGCCGCTGGCAAGGCTTGAGCTTAATCTTGCCCTGCCGCTGCTGTTCAGACGCCTGCCGGGTCTCAGGATTGCCCAGCCGCCGAAGGTCAAGGACGTCTATCATTTCCATGGTCTGGAGCGGCTTGATCTGGCGTGGTGAGATGTGGCTGAGGTCTCCGCAGAGATCATCCGGCCTCAAAGCCGGATGACGTAATCCTTCCTTGTCGTTTCAACGACCTCCCAGGTGCCCGTGAAGCCGGGCTGCAGGACGAGCCGGTCGCCCCGCTTCAGGTGGCGCGGCGCGCCGCCATCTTCCGTCAGGATGGAGTGGCCGTCGAGAATGTTGAAATATTCCCATTCATCATAGACCACCCGCCATTTGCCCGGCGTGGATTGCCAGATGCCGGCATAGATGCCGCCTGGCGCTTCCTCCAGATTCCACGTGGTGAATCTGGGATCGCCGGAAATCAACCGTTCCGGCGCAGGCGCGCCATGCTCCGCTTCGACCGAAACATCAAATGTCAGCAAGTTCGTCATGGCGGGCCGCCCTCTCAGATTTTCGCAAGCGATTGTTCAAGATCGGCGATGATGTCCTTGACGTCCTCGATACCGATGGAAAGACGCACCACATCCGGTCCGGCGCCGGCCGCCGTCTGCTGTTCCGGTGTCAGCTGCGCATGGGTGGTGGAGGCCGGATGGATGACGAGCGAGCGCGTATCGCCGATATTGGCGAGATGGGAGAAAAGCTGCAGCCCTTCCACCAGCGCCTTGCCAGCGGCATAACCGCCCTTGACGCCGAAGGTGAAGACGGAGCCTGCCCCCTTTGGCGAATACTGCTGCTGGATGGCATAGTTATCGCTGTCCTCCAGCCCGGCATAATGCACCCAGCCAACTTTCGGATGCGCCTTCAGCCATTTGGCGACGGCGAGCGCATTGTCGGAATGGCGTTGAACGCGCAGCGGCAGGGTTTCGATGCCGGTGAGGATGAGGAAGGCGTTGAAGGGCGAGATGGCCGGGCCGAGATCGCGCAGGCCAAGGACACGGCAGGCGATTGCGAAGGCGAAATTACCGAAGGTCTGGTGCAACACGACGCCCGAATATTCCGGCCGGGGTTGCGACAGCGCCGGATATCTGTCCGTCACCGACCAGTCGAAGGTGCCGCCATCGACGATGATGCCGCCCATGGAATTGCCGTGGCCACCGAGAAATTTCGTCAGTGAATGCAGCACGATATCCGCGCCGTGTTCCAGCGGTCGCAGCAGATAGGGGCTCGCCATGGTGTTGTCGACGATCAGCGGCAGGCCGTGGCGGTGGGCGACATCGGCAATTGCAGCGATGTCCACGAAGGTGCCACCGGGATTGGCGAGGCTTTCGATGAAGATGGCGCGGGTTCGGTCATCGATCTGCGCCTCGAAACTGGCCGGATCGGTCGCATCGGCCCAGCGTACCTGCCAGTCGAAACCCTTGAAGGCGTGGCCGAACTGGTTGATGGAGCCGCCATAAAGCTGGCGGGCGGCAACGAAATTGTCGCCGTGCTGCAAAAGCGTGTGGAAGACCAGCAATTGCGCGGCGTGGCCGGATGCGACCGCGAGCGCCGCCGTGCCACCTTCAAGCGCTGCGACACGCTCCTCCAGAACCGCCTGGGTGGGGTTCATGATGCGGGTATAGATATTGCCGAATTCCTTCAGCCCGAACAGCGCGGCGGCATGATCGGCATCACGGAAAGCGTAAGCGGTCGTCTGATAAATGGGCGTCGCGCGTGCGCCGGTGGTTGGATCTGGCTGTGCGCCCGCGTGGACGGCCAGTGTTGAAAAACCGGGATTGCTGCTCGACATGATATTTCCTCCACATACAATTTTGGAGGGATCATAATGCCTTGCGGCGAAATGATAAGTCCGATCTGTACCAACTATCGCACAATATTGAGACGCGGATACTCAATTGCGGGGCAACGGTCCATCACCACGTTCATGCCATAGGCTTCGGCCTTGGCGGCGGCATTGTCATCGCGCACGGATAACTGGCCCCAGATCACTTTCGGGCGCTGCGGCAGCAATATCGCCTCCTCGACGATCGCTGAGAGATATTCGGGCGCCCTGAAGACATCAACCATGTCCACGGGTTCAGGAATATCGGAAAGCCGGGCATAAACTTTCTGCCCCAGTATCTCCTTGCCCGCCTGGCCGGGATTGACCGGAAACACCCGGTAACCCTTCGACAATAAAAAACGCATGACGCCATGGCTCGGCCGGTCCGGATTGGGTGAGGCGCCAAGCAGGGCGATGGTCCTGACATCGGTCAGGATTTTTCGGAGATAGTCCGGTTCATAAGTATCATGCTGCATGTCAACTTGTTCCTTTGGCGCATCTCGCAGTTTGAGCGATGCTGGCAGGCACCCTTCTGAGAAATCAGCGCGAGTATCGCGTTTCCTGCATAAATCCGCAGCTACATTTGCACGCCACCGGCGCTTGCTTTTGTTCTCTGCTTTTAATGCCATTTAGGACACGTCATCGCATTCTTGAACCCCTGCCCGGTCTAAAACCCGTGAAATCGGCCCTTTCTTGGCTCGATATGAGGCAATTTCATTCACGCAAAATGATTTCACGAAACCACCCAGCATAAGCTGGTATTGAGTATTTTCATCCAGTTTCCAAAATAACCCATATGCGGGGGAACACTGGCTCAAACAACATTAGCGTGCATTTTATGCGCCATTCGTCTCCTGTTTGTTTTCATTCCGTTCACCGATGAATTAGACTTGACTAATTTTCAGAAAGTTATTCTGTAAATCAATCTATCTGCAAAACTACAACGTTTCAGCTTGTGATTTTACATGGATATGAAATTCATTTTCAGAACAATGAAAGAAACTGGCATTGGGATTGATGCCCTTATCCGCGCTGCCAGAAATGCGAATTAAACGCCAATATCAGCTTAAATAGCCCTGATTTTTAGAAAAACAGGCAAGCGCCAGCGTGATCCGAGCCTTGCATCCGGAGCCAGCATGCCAGTTCCTCGGATGAAATCATGGGCAAAGCGGCATTGCCCCCGAAGCAGGAGATATCGTGACATGCACAAATCTGAAATTTGACGCATGTCATAATCGGCGAAAGGATCGAATATTCGCACGGACGATCAGACGAAACCCGCACTCGTTTTTAAATGATCACAAAGCGCCCATGGCACCTCACGGCCTCCATCGAAATTGGATTTCGGTCGCCAATCCCCATGCTATAGGTTTGGCAAAGTAGCCCGCGAGCGAGTCTCTATTGTGACAATCGACATTCTTCTTCTGGTTCTTCTGGGTGCAATCCTGCATGCCGGATGGAATGCACTGGTCAAATCGGGATCCGACAAGTCACTTGACGCCTCGCTGATTGCCGCCGGGGCTGCGGCCTGCTCCTTGCCGTTCCTGCCCTTTCTGCCTTTTCCGGCGCCGGTGGCCATTCCTTTTCTGATCGCCTCGGCGTTTCTGCAATTTGCCTATTTTCGCCTTGTTGCTGCCGCCTATACGATCGGCGATATCGGCCTCGTTTATCCCGTCATGCGCGGTGTGGCGCCCCTGATCGTCGCGGCGACGAGCAGCCTTTTCCTGAGCGAGGTCCTGAGTCCGCTGGCGCTTGCCGGCATAGCCATCATTTCCGGCGGCATCCTGACGCTCGCCTTCGAGGCGCGGCGCGGCGGCGGGAAAGCGATCATCCTTGCGCTCATCAATGCCTTCGTCATCGCCTCCTACACCTTCGTCGACGGCGTCGGCGCAAGGCTTTCGGGCAACGCCATCTCCTATACGCTGTGGATGTCGCTGCTGCCGCCCGTGCTGCTTTTCGGTTTCGCCTTTTACCAACGCGGCGTGAGCGCTGTTGCAGCGCATGTGCGGCGCAACTGGTGGCGCGGCCTGATCGGCGGCGGCGGCTCCATCTTCTCTTACGGACTGGCGCTCTATGCCATGACCAAGGCCCCCGTCGCGGTCGTCGCCGCACTTCGGGAAACCTCCATCCTGTTTGCGCTTGTCATCTCCGTCGTGATCCTGAAAGAACGCGCCAGCATCTGGCGTTATCTCGCCGGCGGCATCATAGCAGCAGGCGTTCTGGTCATGAGACTGGGCTAAAACAGGCCGATTTTATGGGGTAAAATATTACCACACCAATAAACTATTGTTTTTGCTTGGTTATTTTTAAGGCCTTCAAAAAACGTCATATTGACGCATTCCCCGGCGCACCGTATAAGCGCGCCAGATCGGATTCCAGCCGGAATAGGGTCATTTGCGGTTAGCCTCAGGGCAACCAAACCAAGCAACAAGAAACGCCCGTATGCTCTTATTCAATCAAGAGGATGACGGGTCCACATTAGAAAGTGAAATTCATGTCTACTTTCGTTCAGAAGCCTGCTGAGGTGGAGAAGAAGTGGGTCATCATCGACGCCGAAGGCCTCGTTGTTGGTCGCCTCGCCACCATCGTTGCAACCCGCCTGCGCGGCAAGCACAAGGCCACCTACACCCCCCACGTCGATGATGGCGACAATGTCATCGTTATCAACGCGGAAAAGATTGCCTTCACCGGCAACAAGTACTCCGACAAGAAGTACTACTGGCACACCGGTCACCCGGGTGGCATCAAGGAGCGCACCGCTCGCCAGATCATCGAAGGCCGCTTCCCGGAGCGCGTCGTTGAAAAGGCCATCGAGCGCATGATCCCGCGCGGCCCGCTCGGCCGTCGCCAGATGAAGAACCTGCGCGTTTACGCCGGCTCGAACCATCCGCACGAAGCACAGCAGCCCACCGTTCTCGACGTGGCCGCGCTTAACAAGAAGAACGTAAGGAGCGCCTGATAATGGCCGATCTTTCCTCTCTGAAAGACCTCGCCCCGGCATCGGAAGCTTCGGCTCCCGTGCACGTCCGCAAGGTTGATACCCTCGGCCGCTCCTACGCGACCGGCAAGCGCAAGAACGCCGTAGCCCGCGTATGGGTGAAGGCCGGTTCTGGCAAGATCATCATCAACGGCCGCGATTTCTCCGCGTATTTCGCACGTCCGGTTCTGCAGATGATCCTCCAGCAGCCGCTGGTCGCCGCTGCCCGCGCAGGTCAGTTCGACATCATCGCCACCGTTGCCGGTGGTGGTCTGTCCGGTCAGGCCGGTGCCGTTCGTCACGGTCTGTCCAAGGCCCTCACCTACTTCGAACCGGGCCTGCGCTCCGTTCTGAAGAAGGGTGGCTTCCTGACCCGCGACAGCCGCGTCGTCGAGCGTAAGAAGTACGGTAAGGCCAAGGCCCGCCGTTCGTTCCAGTTCTCCAAGCGCTAATCGCTTCTACGAACGGTTCGTTCAGAACTTCGAAAGGCGGGACTTCGGTTCCGCCTTTTTTTATTTTGGTGACCGGCCGCATCTTGAATTATTCCCTCAAGGGAATAATATTGCCGTATGAGCTATGTTGTCGAGTATACAGATGAATTCGGAGCATGGTGGGAAACGCTTGGGGAAAGCGAGCACATCAGCATCGACGCTTATGTTCGGAAACTGGAGGAGCGCGGTCCTCGCCTGCCGTTTCCTTATTCGAGCGGCATTCATGGATCACGGCATGCGCATATGCGGGAATTACGTATCCAGAGCGGAGGAAAACCGCTGCGGATATTTTACGCCTTCGATCCGCGCCGAATGGCAATCCTGCTGATCGGTGGCGACAAGACGGGTGACAAACGGTTCTATGATCGCATGATACCGATTGCCGATACACTTTATGACGAGCATCTGACGGAGCTTGAAAAGGAGAAGCACCATGAGCGGTAGGCACAGTTTCGCACAGTTGCGCGACCGAATGTCGGATGATGCACGTATGAAGTCAAAAGCCGAAGCCCATCGTCTGGAAGAGGAAATGGATCTTGCGGATGTTCGCAGGGCACTGAAGCTTTCACAGGACGAAATAGCGCAGGCGTTGGATATTGGCCAAAGCTCGGTCGCCAAGCTGGAAAAACGGGCCGATATGTATGTCGGAACGCTGCGCCGGTTTATCGAGGCGATGGGCGGCGAACTGGAAATCGTCGCCCGCTTTGACGGCCGCGCGATCAAAATTCGCAACTTTGCCGATCTTGCTGAAAAGGCGGAAAAATAATGGCTGGCAAAACCATCGACCATGCCTTTACCGCAACCACGCTGACATCGGCCGCCACCGACCCGACCCATGCGGGCGTGCTCTCCTTCATGCGGCGCAAATATACCAAGACCCTCAAGGGCGTCTCGACGGCGATCTGGGGTATCCCCTTCGATGCGGCGACGTCCAACCGGCCGGGTGCACGCTTCGGGCCGCAGGCCATCCGCCGGGCCTCGGCGATTTTCGATAACGATCCGCAATATCCCTTCGCGCGCGATCCCTTCGCCCATATGCCGACCGTCGATTATGGCGACTGCCTGCTTGACTACGGCAACCACTGGAAGACGCCTGATACGATCGAGAAGGAAGCTCGCAGCATCATCTCCAAGACGGATTATCTGCTGACGCTCGGCGGCGACCACTTCATTACCTGGCCGCTTTTGAAGGCGCATGTGGCCAAGCATGGGCCGTTGGCGCTGGTGCAGTTCGATGCGCATCAGGACACATGGTTCGACGATGGCAAACGCATCGACCACGGCTCCTTCGTGGCCCGCGCCGTGCGTGACGGCCTGATCGATGCGGACCGCTCGATCCAGATCGGCATTCGTACCCATGCCCCTGACGATTTCGGCATCCGCATTCTCCACGGCTACGAGGTGGAGGAGATGCGGGCGAGCGACATCGCCTCGCTGATCGTCAAGCATACGGGCGGCATGCCGGCCTATCTGACCTTTGACATCGATTGCCTTGACCCGGCCTTCGCGCCCGGAACCGGCACGCCTGTGGCCGGCGGACCGACCAGCGCCAAGATTCTCTCGGTTCTGCGCGGCCTTGGCCAGCTTGATATTCGCGGGTCCGATGTGGTGGAGGTGGCACCCGCTTACGATCATGCGGATATTACCGCCATTGCCGGAGCCACCGTTGCAATGTATATGCTTGGCCTGCGTGCCGAACGGCTGGCCAAGGCCGGCTGACACAAAAACGGCACCTACCAAACTGATTCCGAATACCCTTACAACCCTTTGAAAAGTCAGGACAAGGACATGACAGCGAAGATCTTCATCGATGGCGAACACGGCACCACGGGTCTGCAGATCCGCACGCGCCTTGCTGGTCGCCGCGATATTGACCTGCTGTCCATTCCCGAAGCCGAGCGCCGCAACGCCGCAATGCGCGAGGATATGCTCAACAACGCCGACATTTCCATCCTCTGCCTGCCGGATGATGCTTCCCGGGAAGCGGTCTCGATGGTGGCCGGCAACAACAATGTCCGCATCATCGATACCTCGACCGCTTACCGCGTCCACAAGGACTGGGCTTACGGCTTTGCCGAGATGGATAGCGAGCAGGGCGAGAAGGTTCGTTCCGCCCGCTTCGTCGCCAATCCGGGCTGCTATCCGACAGGCGCTATCGGCCTCATCCGCCCCCTGCGCGCTGCCGGCATCCTGCCCGATGGTTATCCGGTCAGCGTCAATGCGGTTTCCGGTTATACCGGCGGCGGCAAGCAGATGATTGCGCAGATGGAAGATCAGAGCCGCGACGACGCGATCAGCGCCAATAATTTCCTCTATGGCCTGACGCTTTCCCACAAGCACGTGCCGGAAATGACCATTCACGGCCAGCTTGACCGTGCGCCGCTGTTTGCGCCTTCCGTCGGTCGCTTCCCGCAGGGCATGATCGTGCAGGTGCCGCTGTTTGCCGCTGACCTCAAGGAAGGCACGAGCATCGAGACGGTGCATGCCGCGCTCACCGCCCATTATGCGGGCCAGGACATCGTCAGTGTGGTGCCACTTGCCGAAAGCAAGGGGCTTTCCCGCATCGATGCCGAGGAACTGGCGGGCAAGGACACGATGAAGCTCTTCGTCTTCGGCACGCCGGGCGGCGAACATATCAACCTCGTGGCGCTGCTCGACAATCTCGGCAAGGGCGCATCCGGCGCGGCTGTGCAGAACATGGAACTGATGCTGTCGGCATGAGGTTTTTTGCATGAGTCGAACCATCCCCTCTTTTCCGGCCTCGTGGAATATCGAGGCCGCAAAACAGATTGCCGATACGCCGGCCGGGGTGGTCTACGCGGTGACGCGTGGTGACGGCTCCCCAGCCGTCGCCAAAGTCCTGAAAAAGAAAGTGCTTGAGGACAGCCTTCGCGGTGCGGATTTCATCGCGTGGCGCGCGGGTGTCGGATGCGTGGAGCTGCTTGAGCGTTCCGATGATATTCTGCTGATGGAACATGCCGGCGCGGAAACCCTGCGCGATGTACTGTTCCGCGACGGCGACGACGATGCGGCCACGGAAATCGCCGCCGATGTTCTGCTGCAATACCATCAGCCATCGCAGCAGACACCGCCCTCAAGCCTGCTGACGTTGCCTCTCTATTTCGAAAGCCTGTTCCGCAAGGCCGAGCAGGATCGCACCAGCGGCGTGGAGAGCATCTATATCGACGCCGCCGCGATGGCGCAGGAGCTGATTGACCGGCAACGGGATGTGAAGCCGCTGCATGGCGATCTGCATCACGAAAACATCATGCGCAGCGGGCGCGGCTGGATCATCATCGACCCGGCGGGCCTGATTGGCGATGCGGCGCTTGATGTCGCCAACATGTTCTCCAATCCACTCGACCGCTTCGATCTGACGCGCAGCGAGGCACGTATCGCCTCCATGGCGGTGATTTTTTCCAGGGCGCTGCAGCGGGATGAACGGGTGTTGCTGCAATATGCCTTTGCTTATGGCTGCCTTTCGGCCGCATGGCACGAAGAGGACAGCAATGCGGAAGAGCGCGACAACGAACTCGCTGTCGCAGCTACTGTCAAAACGGTGCTGAAGCAGTTCTGAACGCGCTCAGTCCCGGACTTCGACGGCGACAGGCGCCGGATATTCGCCAATGAAACCGCGCCAGTGGGCGACCGCAAATCCAAGCACGATCAATGCCATGCCCTGATGGGCGAGCGCCACGTGGATATCCACATGCATGAGAAGCGTGGTGATGCCGAGCGCCGCCTGAATGGAAACGAGCACGAAGAACAGCACGGCCCGGCGGGCGTGTGGCGTATTCGGCAGGGCACGGGCAATGGACACCATGTGCCACAGCGTGGCGGCGAAAAGCGTGTAGGCGCCAAGACGATGGATGAACTGCACCGTCTTCGGGTTTTCGAAGAGGTTGATCCACCAGGGCTGCTGCAGGAAGAGATCGCCCGGCACCAGTGAGCCGTCCATCAGCGGCCAGGTATTGTAGGAAAGGCCGGCATTCAGCCCCGCCACCAGCGCGCCGAGATAGATCTGGAACAGACAGAGGACCGTCAACAGGCCGGCAAAGCCCCTGCCCGTCTTTTCGTCAGCCGCCTCAGGCGAATGATGCGACAGGCCGCGCAATATCCACATACAGCCGGCGAAGATGAGGCAGGCGATGGTCAGATGTGTGGCGAGGCGATATTGCGAAACATCCGTGCGATTGACGAGACCGGAAGAGACCATCCACCAGCCGATGAAGCCCTGAAAACCGCCAAGTGCCAGAAGACCGACCAGCGGCAGGCGCAAACGCTTTTCAACACGGCCGGTCAACCAGAAAAAGGCGAGCGGCAGGGCGAAGATGAGACCGATGGCGCGGGCAAGCAGGCGATGCGCCCATTCCCACCAGAAAATCGTCTTGAACTCATCAAGCGACATGCCCCTGTTGATTTCCTGATATTGGGGAATGCGCTTGTAGAGCTGGAATTCCTCTTCCCATTCGGCAACCGAAAGCGGCGGGATAGCGCCGTGGATGGGCTTCCATTCGGTGATCGACAGGCCGGATTCGGTAAGCCGCGTGGCGCCGCCGACCAACACGAGACAGAAGAGCGTGAAGAGAACGACGCGCAGCCAGATGCGCAGCAGGCGGCGGTTCTTTTCCTGCTTCTGCAGGGCAGCCTCCACCACCATTTCCGCGGAACCGTTTGCCATCGTCATGCTGCTCGAACGCATCTTTTCAGGTCTCCCTCATACAGTCATGTTGATTAGCCCCAACCGGCACCACAAAACAAGGCCTCAGGGTTTGCGGCATCCGGTCGCGGCGGTATAGTCGCGCTTACATATCAGATCGTCCTGCCTCTTCTTCGAATCGCCAAGACGATCTAATTTTTTTGTTTTACGCGTGTCTTTTTCCCAAACCGATGACACTTTGGGAGACATGCGCTCATGATGGAAGATTTCATGCCCCCTCGCCTCAGATCGCTTATCGGCACCATCGTCATCATCTGCCTCGTCGTCATCTACGCCGTGGCGGCGACTGCCATCGCATCGGCGACGCTGGCGCAATCGCCCTGGTGGGTGCATCTGGTCTATTTCGTGCTGAGCGGGCTTTTGTGGATATTGCCGGCCATGCTCATCATCAAATGGATGGCTGGCCCCAAAAAGCAGGGATAAGCGCCAACCGTTGCGCAACACCCTGAGGTCGCAATTTTATAAACTGATTGTTTGCCGCTCAGCGATATAGTCCCACCGAAACAACCGGAGAGAGTGGATGGCGGCTGAGGGGCCGGTCACAGTCAGCGAGGGCAAAGCGTCGAGCGCCATGCAAGGCGAGCGGCGGGGTGCCGACCGTCTGGTGATCGATCTTGTCGACGATATTTCCACCATCCGCGCCGACTGGGAGCGGATGGAGAGCGACCCGCTCAACTCCCTGCATCAGGGGTTCGGCTGGTGCTCCATCTGGGCACAGACCCAGAAAAGCCCATTGCTCATCATTCGCGGCAGACAAAGCGCAAAGACGGTCTTCCTGCTGCCGCTTGAAATCGTGCAGGAGAGCGGCATCCGCAAGGCACGTTTTCCGGGCGGCCGTTTCAACAATATCAATACCGGGCTTTTCGATCCGTCCTTTGCCGAACAGGCGGAACATAAGACGGCGGCGGCGATTGCCCGCGAGGCGCGAAAACTGCTGCATGGCCGGGCGGATATTCTGGCCTTGCAGAACATACCGCTCAGCTGGCGCGGCAGGACCAATCCGCTTTCCTATCTGGCCTCCGTCGAAAACCAGAACCCGGCCTTTCAACTGCCGCTGCTGGAGAGTTTTGAAAGCACCCTGCGACAGGTCAATGCCAAGAGACGGCGGAAGAAATTCCGTATCCAGAGCCGAAGAGCCGAGGAAATGGGCGGTTACAGCCATGTGATTGCCCGTTCACCACAGGAAAAATGCGAGTTATTGCAAGCCTTCTTCCGGCAAAAGGCCACCCGCTTCGCCTCTCAGGGCATACCGGATGTTTTTCGAGGCCAATCGGTGAAGGATTTTTTCTACGATCTGGCCAACTTCCCGGAAACGGGCACGGACAGTCTTCTGGAGCTGCACGCCATTCGACTGCATGGCGAAAACGAGGGCGTCATTGCCGCCATATCCGGGCTTTCGCGCAAGCAGGACCACATCATCTGCCAGTTCGGCTCGATCGATGAGGCGGTTTCGGAACTCAGCCCCGGCGAGTTGCTGTTCTGGCTGATGATCGAACGGGCCTGCAGAGAGAAAGCCGCACTCTTCGATTTCGGCGTCGGCGACCAGCTTTACAAACGCAGCTGGTGCCCGCTTTCCACCGCCCAGCACGATATATTCCTGCCGGTGACATTGAAGGGGCGCGCAGCGGCCTCGGCCTATGTCGCCATCGCCAGAACGAAAAGCCTGATCAAGTCCAATCCGGCGCTCTATGCGCTGATCCAGCGTTTTCGCGCCGGACGGCCAAGAACGGACGCCATGTCTGTTGCTGACTGAGAGGGTTTTCCGTCCGTCAGGCGGCGCTCAGATGACCCGGCTTGCGCATACCCGTCATCGGCAATGCCTGCTCGTAACCCTGGGCCACCAGTTCACCGAGCGTCTTTTCCAGCATCTCGCCATCCTTGCCGGGCACCGAAACGATGATTTCCGCCGGCAGATTGCGCAGCATTTTTTCAAGGCTCGAAATCTGCACCGCGCCGCACTCAACCAGAACCGTATCATAGGCGTCAGACAGAGCGCTTAGAATCATCGTCAGCCGATCGATGGCCCGCATGGCCTCACGCGGCTGCGCATTGCCGCGCGGCACGATATGCGCATCGGACAGCCGGTCACCGTGAATGGTTTCACCAAAGGCAGCAGCGCCCGCCAGAAGATCCATGACACCCGGCAGCCCGGCCTCGGGCACCATAAGACGCGTGGGACAGGCCGAAGCCGTCATATCCACGAGAACGACCGAGCGGCCCATTTCAGACAGGGCACGCGCCAGCATGACGGTGGTGGTCGAACCGCTATCTCCGGCTGGAGACACGACGGCGGCGACGGGTTTGGCAAGACGGGTGGCCAGAAAGCCCGCAACGGCATCGATCGAGAAATCGTCGGAGGTTTCGATCTCCTCCTTCGTCGCCTCTTCTTTCAAAGGTGCGCCCTCTTCCACCGGCAAAACCGAAGCAGCAGCAGCAGCGGTGGCGGCAACGACCGGTAACGGCCGCACCTCTTCGACAATGGGTTGCTGCTGGTAGGCGGCAGCGGGCATGGCCTGGGCAGCCGGCGGCGAGGACTCATGATGGGTGGCAACCGGTTGCTCCGGCAAATCCGTGGTCTCGTTCCTGTCGGCGGGTTTACGCGTCGGCGCGGGCGGATCGGAGAGCGGCGGAACCTGATGTCTGCCCACAGGCTTCAAGGCGCGCCCGGTGAAGAGTTCCACCAGCATGACGACGATGCAGGAGAGCAGGAAGGTCGCCAGCGTGACGACGATGGTGATGGCTCCGGTTTTCGGGAAATAGGGCTCACGCGGCTCCACCGCGCCTGAGATCACGCGCGCATCAGCGGGCGTGGAATCCACCGAACCGGCGCGCGAGGTCGCCTCGCGGTAACGGGCAAGATAGGTTTCCAGAAGCTGGCGTTGGGCCGAAGCCTCGCGTTCCAGATCGTTCAGGCCAACCTGCTGCTCCCCGGCGCGCACGCTTTCGGATTTCAGCACATTCAATTGCTGCACCAGTTGCCGTTCGCGCAGGCGGGAAACATTGGCTTCGTTTTCGAGGCTTGCCAGCACCTTGCGGGTTTCTTCCTGAATCTGCCGCTGTATGCCTTCCAACTGGTTGCGCAGCGCCCTGATACGTGGATGGCCTTCCAGCAACGAGGAGGTCAGATCGGAAATCTGGCTGCGGATACCCGTTTCGTTTTCCTTCAACCGCTGGATCGTCGGAGAACCGACGACATCCGGGAAGGTATCGAGAGGGCGGCCGCTTGAAAGCGCATTGCGCACGCCTTCCGCCCGCGCTTCCGCATTCGCACGCTCTCCACGAATACGACCGAGTTCAGTCGAGATATCGCTGAGCTGGCGGGTGGCAAGCGTTTCGCCCTGCCCGGCCGACAGGAGATCGGATGAGGCGCGATAATCCGCGACCTTCCTGTCCGCCTCACGCACCTTTTCGCGCAGATTGGCGATTTCCGGCTCCAGCCAGCGCGCCGCTTCCGTGCTCGTGTCGAGTTTCGCACCACTTTGCAGGGCGATATAGGCCTTCATCATCTCGTTGGGGATGGCGGCGGCGAGCTTCGGATCTTCAGAAGAAAACTCAACGGTGATGACGCGTGAGCTTTCGACCTGATAGACCTGCAATTTCTCGCGGAAGGCCTTCAGCACCCGCTCTTCGGGTTGCACCTGCAGCGGATCTTTCTTGAGACCTACGGCAACCAGCAGGCCCGACACCAGCGAAGGACGCGCCTCCGGATCGAACTCCTCCAGCTCATAGAGCTTCATGTTTTTCGCGACCTGCTTGATGAGGTCGACCGATTGCAGGATCTGCACCTGGCTGGAGACGGTCAATTCATCAAGCACCGGCTCGGCCGGCGCATTGGATTGCTGCGAAGCACCGAAAGAGGCCGCGCGGGATTCGATGAGGACACGCGCTTCACCCTTATAGGCGGGCGCCATCATGCTGGCGATCACGAAGGCGGCGCCACCGGCCAGAAGCGTGACGGCCGCGATCCGGCCCTTACGCCGCCATATGGCTGCAACAAGCTGTGCCAGATCGATATCCACATCCCTGTCGTCCATGCGATCGCCGTTCATGTGGGCTCCGTAACCGAGACAAACCTCGGGCGCTCAAATATAGATGGCCAATTTTCGCGAATTGTAAGTCTTGGCGGTAACACAACAGTTAATCCCGGCGAATCCGACAAAATAAATCGGATATTGCGACACTCCGGACTGACCGTTTACCGCGCATTAACCCTAACAGAACGATAAGAATGCTCATAGATCGACTCGGAGCCAGATGAGATGCCGCTCGCCGGATCACGACATGTCACCGCACTGACGCTCGCCGTTCTGACGGCCCTTTCCGGTTGCGCGGCATATCAACCCGCGCCGCGCTCATTCAATGAGGCGGCCCTGCAACCCTATCATGTCGATAGCGGCGACAGGCTGCGCATCAACGTCTTCGAGCAGGTGGGGCTGACCAATACCTATACGGTCGATCAGGCCGGTTATGTCGCCTTCCCGCTTGTCGGTCAGGTTCCTGCACGCGGCAAGACGCTGCCGCAACTCGAAGCCGCCATTGCCGCGAAATTGCGCCAGGGTTATCTGCGCGATCCGGACGTGACGATCGAGATCGACCGTTATCGCCCCGTCTTCATCATGGGTGAAGTTGGTCGTCCCGGCCAATATTCCTATGTGCCCGGCATGACGGTGCAGAACGCCATCGCCATCGCCGGCGGCTTCACCCCGCGCGCCAATCAGGCCGATGTCGATCTTACCCGCAAGATCAACGCCGAAGTAATGACCGGCCGGATCGGCATCACCGCACCCATTCTTGCGGGCGATACGGTCTATGTACGTGAACGCTTCTTCTGAAAACGGAGTGGCACACGTGTCGGATGACGGCCCTCCCCTGCGCATCATTCACTGCTTCCGCTCCCCCGTCGGCGGTGTCTTCCGCCATGTGCGCGACCTGATCGAAGAACATGTCAAACAGGGCCACAAGGTCGGCATCGTCTGCGACAGTTCGACCGGTGGCGCACATGAGGAACGGCTTTTCGCCCAGATCACCCCGATGCTGGAGCTGGGGCTTACCCGCCTGCCCATCAGGCGCTCCATCGGCCCGGGTGACCTGCCGGCACTCTGGAGATCCTACAAGCAGATAAAAAGTTTGCGGCCGGACATCTTGCACGGGCACAGCGCCAAGGGTGGCGCTCTTGCCCGGCTTATCGGCTCATTGTTGCGGGCGAACAGGTATCGCGTAGCCCGCCTCTACTCGCCGCATGGCGGCAGCCTGCATTATGACCGCAAGAGCCTGAAGGGGCAGCTGTTCCTGCGGCTCGAACGGTTTCAGGAACACTTCACCGACGCGCTCTGTTTTGTCTGTAATTTCGAACAGCGAACCTATGAAACCAAGGTTGGCAAGCCGCGCACCCGGACGGCGATGATCTATAACGGCGTGCAGGAAAGCGAGTTCGAAACCGTGCCGGCCCGCGAAGATGCCGCCCGTTTCCTCTATATCGGCATGTTGCGCGACCTCAAGGGGCCTGACGTCTTCATCAAGGCCTTCGCCAGGATGGAGCGCAGCGTCGGCCACCCCATGTCCGGCGTTATCGTCGGTGACGGGCCGGACAGGGACAAATATGCTGATATGATCGACAAATCTGGGCTTTCCCAGCGGATTGCCATGCATGCCGCCATGCCCGCCAGACAGGCCTTCGAGCTGGCGGAGACCGTGGTGGTGCCCTCGCGCGCCGAAGCCATGCCCTATATCGTGCTTGAGGCGCTGGCGGCGGGCAAGACGGTCATCGCCTCACATGTCGGTGGCATTCCCGAGGTTCTGGGAGAAGACAGCGAGGCGCTGGTTCCGGCAGGAGACGCCGAGGCGCTGGCGAAGATCATGGTCAGGGACGCTGAAGACGGCGATTGGTCAAAGCGGGTGATGCCCCCACCAAACAGCTTTAAGGCGAAGTTTTCAACGCCTGTCATGGCCGATGACATGATGAAGCTCTATCGCGACCTGCTTTCACGCTAAAGCACACCTGACGTCTAAAGACATTTTAAAAACACGATTTTTAATTGTATATTCCGCCATCCTGTAGAAAAGCATCATAAACGTTTCTTAGCATGTTTCGGCTAGTTTCCTGCTCGTAGAGCGCGTGTGTCCGTTCGGACGCTACGCAAGGACGCTTTACCACTTTGAAGTTGCGCATCGTTCCCATCGAAAATCGATTTCGATTTTCGGGCCGATCCGCTAGAGGGTGCGGACCAAGTAATGACCAAGGCTGACAAGGACAGACTGCAATTCGATCTGGCGTCGTTGCGCAAGCAAATCTCCGAGCGCGAAGCCGGTGAGCCTTCGCCGTCCGAGACCGTCGTTCTCAATCCGCTTGCGCGGCAGATTGCCAACCAGCTGCGTGCCGGCAACCATTCACCCAATATGGTGATCGGCCAATTGCGGCTGCTGGAATTCACGATGCTCGTGGTCATCGCCGCCATCGTCAACGGCATCGCCGCCGATCGGGGTCTCGAAACCTTTCTGGCGGTTTTCAGCGCCGGCGTGCTGGGTGCGGCACTCTGCGTGTTCCTGCTGCAGGCGGGCGACTGTTATCAGTTACCGACGCTGCGCACGCCGCTGAAAATGTTTGCCCGCATTCAAGGCGCCGTCTGTCTGTCTTTCGTGGGCGCCGCCTGTTTCCTACTCGTGGTTTTTCCCAATGCGCTGCATTCCTGGCCGGCATTCGGCATATGGTATGCGATTGGCGCGGTAGCCATTTTCACCGGACGGCTGATCCTTGGCTTTGCCATTCGCCACTGGGGCCGCAATGGCGTCATGGAACGCCGCGCCGTCATCGTCGGTGGTGGCGATGCTGCCAGAGACCTCATCCGTTCGCTCGAGCAGCAGTCGGACAATGATATCCGCATCTGCGGGATTTTCGACGACCGGAAAAGCGAGCGCTCTCCCGATGTCGTCGCCGGTTATCCCAAGCTCGGCACCTTTGCCGAACTGGTGGAATTTGCCCGCCTGACAAAGCTCGACATGCTGATCATCGCCCTGCCGCTGAGCGCAGAGGCCCGCATTCTTCAGCTTTTGCGCAAACTCTGGGTGCTGCCGGTCGATATTCGCATCGCCGCACATGCCAATAAATTGCGGTTCCGTCCGCGCGCCTATTCGCATGTGGGCAATGTGCCGATGCTCGATGTGTTCGACAAGCCGATCCGCGACTGGGATTCGGTGGCGAAACGGATATTCGACATCACCTTCAGCCTCCTCGGCATCGCCCTTTTCTGGCCGGTGATGCTGGGAGCCGGGATTGCCGTCAAGGCCACGTCCAAAGGCCCCATCCTCTTCAAGCAGAAGCGTCACGGCTTCAACAATGAGACGATCAATGTCTGGAAGTTCCGTTCCATGTATACGGAACTCAGCGATCCCACCGCCAAGAAGGCTGTCACCAAGAACGACCCGCGCGTCACACCGGTCGGCCGTTTCCTGCGCAAATCGTCGATGGACGAGCTGCCGCAGCTCTTCAACGTTCTCTATGGCGATCTCTCGCTGGTCGGCCCGCGCCCGCACGCAGTCCATGCCCAGACGGGTGATCTGAAATATACCGAAGTGGTGGAGCATTATTTCGCGCGCCACAAGGTCAAGCCTGGCGTGACCGGTTGGGCGCAGATCAATGGCTGGCGTGGTGAAATCGACCATGGCGACAAGATCAAGTTCCGCACCGAATATGATCTTTATTACATCGAGAACTGGTCGCTTTTCCTCGATCTCAAGATCCTGTTCCTGACGCCGATACGGCTGCTCAAATCGGAAAACGCCTATTGACCCACGTCGGTTACCAGCACGCACCGGGTTTTGATGCGCCTCTGGCCGCCATGCGGCTCGTCGGTTCGTTCTTCATTGCCTTCGGCGTGTTCCTCTCCGGCTTCGTCATCTCCGAACCTGCGCCCTACGAACTGATGATGGTCGGGCAAGTGGCTATCTGGTTCCTGCTGGGCCTGCGCCTTTCCCGCACCGTCGTGCTGCTGCTGTGCCTGCTGCTTGCCTTTAATGTTGGCGGTTATCTTTCGCTCACCACCATGGCGGACCTGGACGAGGGGCCGCTTTACCTCGCCGTCTCGACCTTTCTGGCGCTGACCTCGGTTTTTTACGCGGCAATCATCGAGGATAAATATCAGCGGCTGCTGCTGATTTTTCGCGCCTGGCTCGCCGCGGCGCTGATCACCTCGCTGCTCGGTATCATCGGATATTTTCATGCCCTTCCCGGCTTCGAGGTCTTCACGCTTTATGATCGCGCCAAGGGTGCGTTTCAGGACCCGAACGTCTTTGGTCCCTTCCTGGTGACACCATCGCTTTACCTGATCTATGGCCTGCTCACCGGCAAGGCGATGCATGCGCCCTGGCGTATCCTCGGCCTGCTGATCCTGTCGCTTGGCGTGTTCCTGTCGTTTTCGCGTGCGGCATGGGGCCTGTTTCTGTTCGCCGCCCTCCTGCTCGTCTTCGTCATGCTGCTGAAGGAGCGCACTGCCGCGTTTCGGCTGAAAATTCTCGTGCTGTTTCTCGTTGCGGTCGCGCTCATGGTCGCAGCCGTCATCATCGCGCTGCAATTCAAACAGGTCTCCGACCTGTTCTTCAGCCGCGCCTCTGCGGTGCAATCCTATGATGGTGGGCATCTGGGGCGCTTTGCCCGTCACTATCTTGGTTTCCTGCTGGCGATGGAACATCCACTTGGCATCGGGCCGATGGTGTTCGACAATATCTTTCCCGCCGCCGAACATAATATCTGGCTGAAAAGCCTGACAACGCATGGCTGGTTCGGTTTCGTGATCTATCTGACGCTGATCTGCTGGACGATCGCTGCCGGTTTCCGGCATCTGCTGCGGCCGCGGCCGTGGCAGCCGTTCCTGATCATTTCCTGGGTGACCTTTGTCGGCCACGTCATGATCGGCGCCGTCATCGATACCGATCACTGGCGGCATTTCTTCCTGCTGCTCGGCATATTGTGGGGCTGTATGGCGCTGGAAAAACGCGAAAACCTGCGCCGCCGCACTAGCCACGCCTAAAATACCTGCCCTTACGGAACCCTGCGCGATTTCATGCGTTTAGCCCGCGATTATGATCGTCAAACGGGGAGACATCTTATGACGCAGACCAATAATCTCTATCTCATCATTGGCGCACTCCTGGTGGTCCTTGTTGGCCTTGGGGCCTATGTCTGGCACGAGGAAAGCAAGCCGAAGGGCATCGAGATGAATATCGGCCCGAACGGCGTTTCCGTTCAGGAAAATTAAGGCGCAAGCGTCGCGCAAACTTCCTTCATTAGACCGGGTGCACCCCAAGCCCAAGCGGCGTGGGACGCACCCGGTCTTCTTATGAGAGGAGACGAAAGGCGGGATCAACAATCCGCGCCAAGCCGGTTCGGTACGAATGATGCGTATCGGGCTGATCATGGAAAAGTTATCGAAATGGTCTCCTCCGTCGACCTGTCCACCCGCCTCACCGCCACCAGATTAGCCCTCAAGGCCATCAAGGAGCAGGATGACAACTCCACCGCGACCTCATCTTCCTCGTCGCGGGCAGCGCTGCTTGGCGCCTATGGCGTCGATACGTCTTCTTCTTCCACAAATTCGAGGCTGACACAGCTTCTGGCGCAATATGCGCAGACCTCCGGCGAGGAGACGCAGACAGAGACTACACCTCAGGCTTCATCCGGCGATATTACGCAGGCCGGTTTCATGAAGGATCTGAAGGCGATGCTGGAGGATTTGTCCAAGGACCCGGACAAGGCCTCGCAGGCAAAGGCGATGCTGGAAGCACTGGCCGCCGGCACGCTCACCGTATCCGATCCATCCGAAGGCGCGCAGATCAAGGCGTGGGACGTGAAGGCCGATTCGAAAACCACCTCGAAACCGGCAACCGAGATCGCCACGACGGGCTGGAGCGATTTTCTGAAGGATCACCTCAAACGCGACGGCTCAGCCTATAGCAAGAGCGCCAGCGGCGCTTATGTTGACAGGATCTCCGGCGACAACGCGTTTTTCGGCAGCGTCGGCAGCCGCTATTATTATCTCACCTGGCCGCAGGCCAAACCCGGCACGCTGACCGTCTAAGCGGCCGCTTCCGAACCCATCTGGACAAAACGCTGCAGCATGGATCATGCCGCAGCGTTGTTCCTGCCATTCAAGCGACGGGCGCAGCCGCTTGCGCGGTTTCACCCGACAGAGCTTTTTGCAATTGCGCTTCCTGCTCCGGAGACAGCGAGGTCTTGATGACCCGGCCGCGCAGCCCTTCCAGTTCCGCCAGAACCTTTTCCGGCTGTACCTTGCGGATCAGCACGAACAGTGCCGAAGAGCCATTCGGGATGGTTTCGCCAAGGGATTTGATGAAATCGTCATCGATACCGAAATCGGTCAGCGAACCCGCCAGCGCGCCCGTGCCGGCACCAATTGCGCCGCCAATTGCAAAGCCCGCCAGCGGATTGAGGAACAGCAGGCCGACAAGGCCGCCCCAGAGGCCGCCGGACAGAAAACCGGAACTTGCACCAAGCGCCGTCAGATTGACGCTCTGCTTCAGATGCACCTTGCCGTTTTCATCACGAACAACGACCACGGCGTCTTCCAGATCGACCAGATATTCCTTTTTCAGGCCGGCGAGCTTCAGAAGAACGCGGTCGGCCTCTTCCGTTCCATCAAAACCAACAACGACGAGTTCGGACATATTTATCTCCCTGAGTTTCAATTCCGCTGCAATTGAACGCTGAAGTTCACGGCAGGTTCCAGCCATGATGGAAAGAGGATGTGTCATGCGTTTGACGGAAGCAACCGGCAGAGAGCGAAACGACAGTCTGTCCCCTGCCCGCCATCCACACCCTTTGTTCCTTTTTTTGAGAAAAGGCGATTTTCCGCTTGCGCCCTAACAGGCTTATATATAAACGGCTTTCAGGTTCGGAGCGTAGCGCAGCCCGGTAGCGCACTTGACTGGGGGTCAAGGGGTCGTGGGTTCGAATCCCGCCGCTCCGACCATAAAAATCAGATAGATAGCCAGTTCCCCCAGAGCTGGCTATATTTGTTTTAGCGACATTGCAGCCTTCGGGTCCACTCTCGCAACTGCGCTTTAGGCTTTGCGTGGTGTTTGGTTCTTTCCCGTCCTGACGGCGCGCATTTGATTTGCTGGAGGCTGATTGATTGAGCGCTAGACCAAATTTGTTCTTGCCGCCATCGCCGTCCCCCTGACGGTTATCGTGTTCAAGTACGCCCCCAGCACCCTGACGAAGCCTGAGCCTGAAGGACATTGACGTGACGAAGAAATCAAAAATCGAACACTCCGAATTTTCAGGCGAATTCGAAGATGACGGCATCACGGTCCTCGTCGATATTTACCGATCGGCCGGCACGCAGCAGGATTGGAAGCTTGAGGTCATAAGCGAAAATGACCTTGTCACCACCTGGGACGAACCGTTCGCCACCGATAAAGATGCATGGGAAGAATTCCTTGCCACGTGCGAAAAGGACGGCATTCGTAGCTTTCTTGAAGACGAGGATCCCGCAGTCCATTAGGGTCTGCCCCCACGAACCACGTCGCAGGATAATTGTGGGGCCACCAGCCGTATTCACCACCCTGCGGAGGACAAGGGCTTTCGGCGTTAGCGTCGGTCGCAGCTATTGCTTCGCCATGGAGTGGTGATTGCCCCTCGAAACTTATCAAACGCAAAGATAGCCCATTGTGGTGACTACGGGGATTCAGTCGCGGCACTAGCGTTTATAAGTCAACGCATAGCGATGACAGCGAGCGGCTGACGTGATCAGAATGATTTTCGAGCGGCAGTTGCTGGAACAGGTGTTTGAGATGAAGGTGCGTGTGGCCTTGCCCTGTTGCGCGCATTGCTGCCGCATCACTCGATATTGGCCGGGTTAATCTGAGGCGTCACGAGTGTGCCCGGCGGGCGTTTACGATCCGCTGGTTTCTTTTTCCTTCTTCGCCTGATCGTGATGCCATTTGATGGCGAAGTACATGCCTGTACCCAATACGATAATCTTGAACGGGAAGAAGACTATAGGGAACAAATCCACCCAATTCCAATCCGTCATTTTGAATATTTCCAGTCTATTCTTGACATAATCTCCCGCGACTAGAGCTACGTCAAAACTGCTGTTTCAGCAACTTCATTCATGCACGCAAGCACGGTCTTTTTGACGCAGCCCAGCCCCGTTTGTTTCATCCGGGGCGCTTGCGTCATGCCTCAGCCATCCACTGCCGTATGGCGCTCACCAGCCGCCATTCGTTCAGTCCGGTAGCCAGGAATGCCTAGTAATCAACAGGTTGGCGATTTGCCCTTTGTTCATGCCACTCGCCTTTCGTCAAAGAGAATGATTGCGCGCATTGCTTTGTTGACTCTTCGCTAAAATTAGAACATTTAGTGAACAAAAGAGAGGTCACCGAGATGTCCGATGCTGCAAAAACCACCCCTGTACGGCCTGACGACATAGCCGGATACGTCATCCAGTGTCACGATGGCGATGCGAGAGCGGCCGTCGAAACGCTGCTTGGTGAAATCGAGCATTTGCAGGAACAGCTTTCCCTTGCGGTTGCCATCATGGGCAAAGGATATACGCGCGGCTGGACGCCGGATATGGCAGGCGATTGAGCCTGCTGTTGCTGGATGCGGTTTATCGGATGATGAGACCGTAACTTTGACGGACCATGCCTTTGATGTGGATGGAGCTCGCACCTGCCAGAATCGCCCTCCCGCAAGATATTTTCGACAAGATAGTGCGTTGCGGGTCGGGTCGATTACGGACCGGATCCTGATCCGCCTTGTCATCGCTCCGCCCCTGTTATGGCCTTGGCAATTGAGCAAGCCCGCACCGAGAATTGCGTGCAGCCTGATCGCATCGGCAATCAAAACGGAAGACAAATCCCTGTGCCGGGAACGATCCATGATTTACGCAGGATCAGCTTGAAGCGCCCTCAGAACTCGTTTGAGGCGATGGCGAAGTCGTCGGTGATGGGCATGTGCTCTACATTCTCCCAGGTTCTGTCCATGGCATAGGTTGCCGAGAGATAGGGAATGCCGATGTGACCGTAACGCACCGAAAGCTGGCTTTCCGCCTCTTTCTCGCCGAGACGCGCGACGCGACTGAGGTAAAGAGCGGTTGCGAGGCCTGTCCGGTCAGCGCCGGCCTTGCAATGGATGAGGATCGGTTTCGGCGCATCGCGCATGATCGCGACGAGCTGGTTGACCTGATCCATGTTGAGTTCCCGGCTGGCCGACATGCCGAAATCGATGTGCTTCAACCCAAGCTCGCGCGCTGTTTCGACCTCGTCCCGGTACCAGGCCTGGGATTCATTCGGTCCGCGCAAGTTGATGACCGTCTTGATGCCGTGATCCCTGGTGTAGCGGACAAGCTCTTCATTGCTTGGCTGGTTGGAGCGGTAAAGCTGACCGGCCACCACCTCGTGAAAGTTGCCGAGGAGCTGGATGGCGTAAAGATATCCGCCTGCCGCAAGCACAACAAAGCCCATGCCCCCAAAGGAGCACTTCCAAAATCTTCGCATAATAAAACGGTTCCCTTACTCGACAAGAGAACCGATACAGACGGATTCTGACAGCAAGCTGAAAGTTATGCGACAGTATTGTAAGAGTAAAAAAATTGCGTTCGATCAACGCACGAAAACGTAAACCGCATAGACCGCGATGAGCGCCGCGGCGGCTGCGGCCGTGATGACGCCGAGGCGTTTTTCGATGAAATGGCGCACTGAATCACCATATCTCTGCAGCAATCCGGCAAGAATGAAAAAGCGGGCGCCACGTGTGACGACGGCCGAAAGAATGAAGAGGCCGAGGCTGATATTGGCCGCGCCTGAAAGGATCGTCACCACCTTGATCGGCGGCAGGTGCGCCAGCCCCGATGTCACCAGCAAGAGAACGATGGTTTCGTAGTCCACCGAGTTCTTCAGCTGTTCGAAACTGTCGAGCTTGCCGTAAAATTCGAGGATGGGCCGCGCGATGCTCTCGAAAGCATAATGGCCGAGGAACCAGCCGGCGATGCCGCCGAGGACCGAGGCGACCGTCGCCACAAACGCGTAAAACATCGCCTTTTTCGGCTTGGCCAACACCATGGGCAGGAAAAGCACATCCGCGGGCACGACGAAGACGGAGCTTTCCACAAAAGCGACGATCGCCAGCCACCATACGGCGGTTTTGCGCGCCGCAAGCGCCATCGTCCAGGCATAGATGTTTTTCAGCATTTCATGTCCCCGGGGAAGAGTGTGGAGCGAAGTCAAGGCGGGAGTGCCGAGGCATCTCAGCGGTGATTGAGGCGATTTACGGCGGCGCGCAGCGAACGGAGAAAAGCCAGCGCCGCAGCAGGATTAGACACAACGCAAGAGAATGGCAAATGTTGGAAGATTTATTTTTGCATCGCGAAAAATGGGAAATGCCAGCAATTCCAGTCCACACCGGCATGCGGTTGCTGCGCTGCGAAATTTCACCCTGCGGTAGATGAACTCGCCTTTTTGCTGTAGAATAAAAGACGTAAGAAGTGGAGGAAGTTATCATGGACTATGTAAACTTCATTACGTCGATCAATCCGGTGATACTCGCCATCCTGCTGGTGGTTCTTCTCGCCGGCGCCTATAGCCACTGGGTTTCGCACTAATAAAGCGAAAGATACGACGAACCATGACGATGCCGATTTCTATCGGCGATAGGCATGTGGCCGGATGAATGTTATCAAACCCGGAGTTAAAACAACTTCCGGGAAGCGGCATGACGAACGAATTCGCATTCACTGATACGTCTGAAAAGCTCAGCACCACGCTGGAGAAGCTTATAGGCAAGTTGCAGGGCCAGACGATCACGTTGCGCGAACTGATGGAAGCAATCGGCGAACAGGGCCTGTTGCTTATCTGCGCAATTGCGTCCCTGCCCTTTCTCATTCCGGTCTCCATTCCCGGCGTCAGCACGGTGTTCGGCGCGGCGATCATCCTCGTCAGCCTCGCAATCACGCTGAACCGCCTGCCATGGCTGCCGGCGAAGATTCTCGACCGGCAGATGGAAACGGCAAAGCTGGTACCGGCGCTTCAAAAAGGTGTCGCCATCGTTTCCAAGCTGGATGGATTTATTCGCCCGCGTGTACCGGCGCTCACCACAGGCATTGTCGCCAACAGAATAAACGGCCTGGCGCTGATGACGGCAGGCGTGTTGCTGATGATGCCGCTCGGCTTCATTCCCTTTTCCAACACCCTGCCCGGTGTCGCCATCCTGCTTTTATCTGCGGGCATGATTCAAAGAGACGGCGTCACCGTGCTCGGCGGTTATCTGTTTCTCGGCCTGACGGCGATTTATTTCGCAGCGCTTGCCTATGCCGCCTTCTGGGCCGGACAGGGCATCAGCAGCTCGATCGGTGGATAAACGCCTACTGACCCCTGTTGCGACGGGCCTCGCGGCCGTTCTGCCGCGATGCCCACCAGACCGCGAGCCTTCGCCGCCTGCGGCGCACCGCCGGCAGATCGTGCGAAAGTACGACAAGACCGAGCGGAATCATCCAGAAACCGAGAACGGGCAAAAACCCCAACGTTCCGCCAACCACCAGAGCGGAGCCGGTGGCGATCCTGCCAACCCGCGAACGCGGCATGGCAAGGCTCCATTTTCCGACATGGAGGCGACCCGTCTTGTGGTTCATTCCGAATTTCATTCCATCCTGCCCTTCAGCGTCTGGCCTGTGGATAATTTTTTGAACGTCGATAAGCCCGGAAAATCGGGACTTCAGAGGGATAAAACAAGAGGAATGCGTTTTTTTTGAAAAAACCGCTTGGCAAATCGGAAAAGCATTTGTATTACCCCGCTCACACCGCGCCAAGCAGCGCACGTTCCCTGGTAGCTCAGCGGTAGAGCATTCGACTGTTAATCGACAGGTCGCCGGTTCGAATCCGGCCCGGGGAGCCATTTCTCTCAAAAACGTGTTTTGAAGAGCGAAGTGCAGCTGCATTCGCCCGATCCGGTTCGTGGCATTTTTCGCCCACCTGACTGGCGGGCCTTCCAGTAATCAGCTCTTCTTGACGGCGCGCTTCGTTGCCTTTGCGGCGTTGGTGAGCGCTGGCGGATCGCTGGCCGGGAAACTTTCCTCAAGGCTTTCCGTGAGATCGTCGACTTTGGCCTTGCCCGTCGACTTCTGCTCCTTCTCAAGCGATTTTACCGCCGGGGATTTGGCCTTTGCTGCCGGAGCCTTCTTCGCTGGCGTTTTCTTCGCAGGCGCCTTGTCCGTCGATGTCTTGTCTGCAGAGATCTTGGCAGCTGCGGATTTTTTCACGCCGTTCTTGGCCGTCGTCTTTGCGGCTCCGGCACCGGCGGAGACTTCCCGTTCCGCCTCGATCCAGTGGCGCTCATGATGCCCGTCAGGTCTGCCTTCCTTCTCCCATATTGCGCGCGCTTTTTCACGGATTGCGGCTTCGCGATCATGGCTCATAACAGGCCTCCCTCTTTGCGTTGCACCGGTTTTGATTGTGCCACTGAAAAAACAGAAAAAGCCAGACTTTGTTCCTCGCAGACCGATTGTGAATGAGCATTTCTTCGAAAAAGGGAACCGTCATGGATGCGGGATCGTTTGCCCCGCGGAAACCCGCAGGAGAATTACTCAATGAGCACCCCGAAAAAGCCTAAGAACGAACCGCTCGATATTCGCGACGAGGATGTGGCGCGTTTCGAAACCGACAGCGAGCTCAAATCGAAAGACGGTGAGATTTATCCGGATGAGACAATGAGCCTGCGCGCCCGTCGGCAGGCAGCCCGCCAGCATGAGGACGCCTTTATCGTTGCCACCGACCTTGAGGATGATGACCAGCGCGACGCCGCACCCGGCACCAGGGAGCAGCCATAGGCCCCTTGAAATGGATAAGGCGGGTCATGGCCCGCCTTTATAAGAATATATGCTGTATGGTCTTCAACGGCGAACGGAAACGATGGCCTTGCGGTTGAAATTCGATACCTGCACCCGGCCAGACTGGTTACCGCCGAGGATCTGGGCGGTCTTGCCGCTCATGCTCTTCAGAATTCCGGCGTGATAACCGCGACCGTTGCGGATGACGACGATATCGCCGGGCTTGGCCTGGCCGACGGGAACGGCGTAACCGAAAGAGGTCCAGGACTTCGCAAATCCGTAGGATTTCGGCGACTGCCGGCCGGCCTTGCTGGCGACGGCATGCAGGAAGAGGCCACACCAGGGGGTGCTGCGGGGATTTGCCCCGAGAATATTCTTCAGGCTCTTATTGTTCTTGGACTCATGCAGCCCGGTGTATTTTTCTGCCTGGTTCAGCATGCCGGCAGAGGCCGGCGCCGCGACTGTAAAAGCCAAGGCAGCGGATAGAATTAACGCGGATACTCTCAAACGTCTCGCCCTTATGTTGGAGGGCGTCCGTGTATTGTGACAATTTAGCGACAATTTGACGAGAAATGGGCAGAAATCAGACGCCTATTCATGCGGCCTGATCTGTCATTGCTTTAAAACAGGCTGCCCTGCGCCTCATCGGCACGGCTGCGGCCGGCGTTTTCGAGATCCAGCATGCGCAATTTGGTGGTGGTTCCGCCCGGCGCGGAGAAGCCGCCCAGCCGGCCGCCAGCCGCCAGAACGCGGTGGCAGGGAATGATGAGCGGCACCGGATTTTTCGCCATCGCCTGCCCGACATCGCGGGCCTTTTCCATGCCGAGGCCAAGATCCTTCACGATGCCGCCATAGGTCGTCGTGCGGCCCCAGCCGATCTGGCGTGCAACATCGTAGACATCGAGAAAAAACCGCTCCTGCCCGGAGAGATCCAGTTCGACGGGGGTAAAATCGATCGCCTCACCAGCGAAATAGCGGGTGATCATCGCGATCACTTCACGCGTGCGTGTATCGGGAACCGCAATCGTGGACGACGGAACACGTTTAAGGAGAAGCTTTTCGGTTTCCCCTGCATCAGCAGCGGGCAATTGCAGACGGGCGATGCCGCGCCCCGCCCATGCAAGGCCGCAATGGCCAAGCGCGGTTGGAAAAACAATATAGCCGTAGTGGTTGGTCATCGCATTCATTCATCCGCTTCGGGCGCACACGATGCCATATCCTGCGTCCGAAACAACCCGTTTCCTGATCTTGAAAAAAAACAAGGCCACCCGGTTCGGCGGGTGGCCTTTTCCATGCCAGTCCTGAAAAACAGCTCAGGATGCGATTTTATTCTGCGTCTCCGCCCTGTCCTCCATCAGGCATTGCGCCTGCCGGCTGGCCGCAACGAAGGCCGTGCGGGCAATTTCACCCGCCACATCACCCATCAGCGAGGCGCGGCACAGACGAAGCGCCTGCTCATGCGCCTTGTCGCCGCGTTCTGGCCATTCGTGCTGCAGAAAATCGAAGGCTTCGTAAACGCCGTTGAAAATTCGGGGCGCACCGTTTTCAAGGGAAATGGTAACGGGCTTTTCCCACTTAACGTCTTTCAGCAACATTGATTGCACTTCCATGCTCTATTAACCCGCGACAAACGCCGGCTCCTCCAGTTGGTTCCCTTCACCTGCTGTTTCAAGAGCGAAAAAATAACCCTCGAGAAACCATGTGCCCCATCTTTCCATTCTAGTCGATTTGCGGAACAAAGCGTTTCAACACTCGTTCAAGCGGAAGTGAACCGGGTTCTTTCATGCCGACAACAGCCTCCCCCGTCATCGTCTGGTTCCGCAGGGATCTGCGCCTTTCGGACAATCTTGCCCTCCTCGCAGCTGTGGACCACGGCGGCCCCATCATCCCCGCCTATGTCAGGGAAAAGTCCTCTGGCCCGCTGGGCGGTGCGCAGGAGTGGTGGCTTCACCATTCGCTTGCCGCGCTTTCCGCCGCGCTGGAAAAAACCGGCAGCAGCCTTCTGCTTTTAAGCGGTGATGCCGAAAAGATGCTGCGGAAGCTGATATCGGAAACCGGCGCAGACTCGGTATTCTGGAACCGCCGGTATGATCCGGCCGGCATGGCCACGGACAGGGCGTTGAAACAGAAGCTTCGCGACGATGGTCTGACGGTTCGCAGCTTTTCCGGCCATCTTCTGCACGAACCCTCCCGGTTGAAGACGAAATCCGGCGGCCCCTACCGGGTCTATACGCCCTTCTGGCGGGCACTGGAGGGTGGCGAGGAGCCGCATGCCCCGGCGGAGGCGCCAGAGAGCCTGAAGGCACCGAAGACATGGCCGACATCGGAAAAGCTTGATGGCTGGAAGCTGCTGCCCGTCAGGCCTGATTGGGCGAAGCACTTCAGCGATATCTGGGCGCCCGGCGAAGACGGCGCGCAGGAGAAACTCGACGACTTCATCGATGGCGCCCTGAAAGGCTATGAAGAAGGCCGCGATTTTCCGGCAAAGGACGCGACCTCGATGCTCTCGCCGCATCTGGCCTTGGGGGAAATATCGCCCGCCACCGTCTGGCACGCGACGAAGGGGCTTTCCCGCCACCTCGCCTCAAACGATATCAGCCGTTTTCGCAAGGAAATCGCCTGGCGGGAATTCTGCTATCACCTGCTGTTTCATTTCCCTGAACTGGACGAGAAAAACTGGAACGACAGTTTCGACGCCTTCGGCTGGCGGGACGATGAGAAATCCTTCAAGGCCTGGACGCGCGGCATGACGGGTTATCCCATCGTCGATGCCGGCATGCGACAATTGTGGCAGCACGGCACCATGCACAACCGGGTGCGTATGATCGTGGCCTCCTTCCTCATCAAACATCTGCTGATCGACTGGCGGAAAGGCGAGAAATGGTTTCGCGATACGCTTGTCGATGCCGATCCGGCCTCCAACGCCGCCAACTGGCAATGGGTGGCAGGTTCCGGGGCGGATGCCTCGCCATTCTTCCGCATCTTCAACCCCATCCTGCAGGGCGAAAAATTTGACGGTGATGGCGATTATGTGCGCCACTTCGTGCCGGAGCTGGAAAAGCTCGAGCGGAAATACATCCACAAGCCGTTCGAAGCGCCGAAAGACGTCTTGAAAAAAGCGGGTATCACGCTTGGTGAAACCTATCCGCTGCCAATCGTCGACCATGCAAAGGCGCGGGAAAGAGCACTTGCGGCCTATGCTGCGGTGAAGAACAACGCATAAAACTGGGTATCGGCAAAATTTTGCGTGGCGAAGCCAAAGCCGGGAAGATAATTTCTTGCCTAAAGGCGGTTGTAACGGGACATAACGGCACCTAATTTCCGCTCAGACAAGAAGGCTCAATCATGACCATTCATCCCTCTGCGCTCAGTGCTATCGGCAACACGCCACTCATCCGTCTGAAAGCCGCTTCTGAAGCGACGGGCTGCGAAATCCTCGGCAAGGCGGAATTCCTCAATCCCGGCCAGTCGGTGAAGGATCGCGCCGCGCTCTACATCATTCGCGACGCCGAGCGGCGCGGGCAGCTGCGTCCGGGCGGCACTATCGTCGAAGGCACGGCGGGCAATACAGGCATCGGCCTGTCGCTGGTCGCCAATGCACTCGGCTATAAGACGGTCATCGTCATTCCCGAGACGCAGAGCCAGGAAAAAAAGGACGCGCTGAAGCTTCTCGGCGCCAAGCTGGTCGAAGTTCCGGCCGCCCCCTATTCCAATCCGAACAATTACGTGAAGGTTTCCGGCCGGCTGGCAAAACAGCTTGCCGCAACCGATGAAAACGGCGCGATCTGGGCCAACCAGTTCGACAATATCGCCAACCGTCAGGCCCATATCGAAACCACCGCCCCGGAAATCTGGGACCAGACGGATGGCAAGGTCGATGGTTTCATATGCTCGGTCGGTTCAGGCGGAACGCTGGCGGGCGTGGCCGATGGCCTGCGCGATTTCAACCCTGATATCAAGATCGGCCTTGCCGACCCTGAAGGTGCGGCTCTTTACGAATTCTACAAGCACGGAGTCCTGAAGTCCGAAGGTTCCTCCATCACCGAGGGCATTGGGCAGGGCCGCATCACCGCCAATCTGGAAGGTTTTACGCCGGACTTTTCCTATCGGGTCTCGGATGCGGAAGCGCTGCCGGTGCTGTTCGATCTCGTTACGAAGGAAGGGCTTTGCCTCGGCGGTTCTTCCGGCATCAACATTGCCGGCGCAATCCGCCTTGCCCGCGAGCTTGGTCCGGGGCATACAATCGTGACGATACTATGCGACTACGGCAATCGTTATCAGTCGAAGCTGTTCAATCCGGATTTCCTGCGCTCCAAGGGGCTGCCGATTCCGCAATGGCTGGCGACTAAAAGCGAGATTGCGGTTCCGTACGAAACCGTTTGAGGACATGCCGAAATGCCTGTGAATGCCCTGTTCCGTGACGATTTTTATCTCTCGACCGTAGAAGCAATCGTCACGGCGGTGCATGAGGATGGTGGCATAGAATTCGACCAGACCTGCTTTTATGCCACCTCCGGCGGCCAGCCGGGCGATAGCGGGTTTCTCGAGCGGGCGGATGGTTCGCGCATCGACCTCGGCGTCACCAAGAACGGTGCCGACAAGAGCGTCATCATCCATGTGCCGCTCGAAGGCCAGCCTTCTCCCGACGTTGGCGAGAAGCTGACCCTGCATGTGGACTGGCCACGCCGCTACAAGCTGATGCGCATGCATACGGCCTGCCATCTGCTCTCCGTCGTCTGCCAGTGGCCAATCACCGGCGCTGCCGTCGGCGAGGAAGAATCGCGTGTTGATTTCGACATGTCGGAAACCATCGACAAGGATGAGGTCACGGCCAAGCTGATGGAGTTGGTGAAAGCCAACCATCCCGTCTTCCTGCAATGGATTACCGACGAGGAGTTGGCTGCCAATCCGGGCATCGTCAAATCCAAGAATGTGCGCCCGCCGATGGGCCTTGGCCGTGTCAGCCTCGTCTGCATCGGCGAAAATTCCAGCATCGACAGCCAGCCCTGCGGCGGCACCCATGTTTCCGAAACGCAGGAAGTGGGCGATATTCACATTGCCAAGATAGAAAAGAAGGGCAAGGAGAACAGGCGGTTCCGCATTCGTTTCGGCGTGCCTGAAGCTGTTGCCTGAGATCGGGAGAGACATCGTGAGCACGGATAAGAGCCGTTTCGTCGTTTCGGCGGACTGGGTGGAAAAACAGCTTGGCACAGCCCGGTTTCGTCTCGTTGATGCCTCGTGGTATCTGCCGGCGCACAAGCGCAATGGCGCGGAGGAATTCGCGGCCGGCCATCTGCCCGGCGCAGTGTTCTTCGATCAGGACAAGATCGCCGATCACACCACCGGTCTGCCGCACTCGCTGCCCTCGCCGGAATTCTTTGCGCAGGAGGCCGGTGAGCTTGGTCTCAGCGAGAATGATACGATCGTGGTCTATGACGGCCCCGGTTTCTTTTCCGCACCGCGCGTCTGGTGGATGCTGCGGGTGATGGGCGTGCGCAAGGCCTATGTGCTGGATGGCGGCCTTGATGGCTGGAAGCGCGAAGGCCGGCCACTTGAAACCGGTACGCCGGACATCGAGCCTGCGACCTTTACGCCTGACTTCAACGAGAAACGCGTGACATCGCTGTCGACCATGCGCGGCATTGTCGATAGCGGCGAAAAGCAGATTGCCGATGCCCGCGGCGCGGGGCGCTTCACCGGTGATGAAGCCGAACCACGTGCCGGCATGCGGTCCGGTCATATGCCCGGCGCGCGCAGCCTGCCGGCGACAGCCTTTTCGGAGAACGGTCACTTCAAGGACCTGACCGCGATCCGCAAGATGGTGACTGATGCGGGCATCGATCTTGGCAAGCCGGTGGTGACGAGCTGCGGCTCGGGCGTTCCCGCCGCCGTCATCACGCTGGCGCTGGAATCGCTCGGCCATCAGGATAATTCGCTCTATGACGGTTCCTGGTCGGAAGGGGGCGGGCTGGAAGACCCGCCTGTCGCCCCCGGACCCGCCGAGCCTGTTCCCGTTGTATCGCATGGGCCTTTGAAGGCGCATGTAACGCAGCTGGAAATGACGTCGCCACCGAAGGTCAGTCTGCCGATCCCCGTCAACATCCAGACGGCACTGATGCGGGTCACCGATATTCCCCTGCACTTCTATCGCTATCTTTACTGGCGGGTGGGTAAACGCTGGCATTGGCAGAAGCGCATGCGCATGAGCGATGCGGAGCTGTCAGCCGTCCTCAAGGACCCGAAGAACAGCGTTACGGTTCTTTATATGAACGGTGCGCCTGCCGGTTTCTTCGAGTTGCACAAGGCGAGCGACGAGGTGACCGAGCTTTCCTATTTCGGCCTGCTCGAAGAGGCGATTGGCGCTGGCGTCGGCAAGTGGTTCCTGTTGCAGGCGCTTTACGCGGCCTGGCAGGATAATCCGAAACGGGTGACTGTCACGACCAATACGCTCGATCATCCGCGTGCGCTGCAACTTTACCAGATGATGGGCTTCTCGCCCGTCGGCACCTATGAGGCCTGGGTGGAGCCGCTGTCCGATACCGAGCTTCTGGAAATTTCGCTGCGTAATTGAGTAGCGCCATTGAGAGCAACGCGTGCCATTCGCCGATAGGGAGTGTCTGGTTCCCACTGCCTCATTCCTGTGCTCGTCACAGGAATCCAGTCAGCCCAAGTCCTTGGGCTGAAAAGGACTCTCTCGCCGCGCAGACGCGCGTCGGCTAGATTCCTGTGACAAGCACAGGAATGAGGGAGTGAGGGAAATGTCAGCGCAGGAACCGCTGCGCAATGTTGGTGGGGATACCTTTAACGGCGCAGCATTCATGCCCGGTCGATAATCAGATGGGTAGCACCCTCGCCCGCCACCGTTCCTGTGCAGCGATAACCGAGTGCGGGTAAATCCAGCCCTTTGAAAAGCTGTTCGCCCTTGCCGAGAAACACCGGCGCCAGCGCCAGATGCAATTCATCGATCATGCCTTTGGCCATATATTGCCGGATGGTGGAAACGCCGCCGCCGATGCGGACATCCTTGCCATTCGCTGCGACGAGCGCGCCATCGAGGGCCGCCTCGATACCGTTGGTAACAAAATGGAACACCGTGCCGCCCTTCATGGTAAGGGACGGGCGCGGATGGTGCGTCAGCACGAAAACCGGAACGTGATAAGGCGGTTCCTCGCCCCACCAGCCTTTCCAGCTTTCATCCGGCCATGCGCCGCGGATGGGGCCAAACATGTTGCGGCCTAAAATCCATGCGCCGATATTTTCGAAGCTCTTTTCGGAAAAATCCTCATCCGTACCGGTCGCGCCGCCTTCCTTGCCGAACATGCGGTGAAAGGTGCGGGTCTTGAAGGCCCATTGATGCAGCTCTTCGCCGTTCACGCCCAGTGGGCTCTGCAGGCTCTGGTCCGGCCCCGCGCCATATCCATCAAGCGAAATGGAGAAATTGCGAACGACAACCTTGGGCATGGCACTTTCCTCCCGTTCAGGAGGCCAGATCGCCGGCGTCAGGCAATCGACCTCAGATTTCCCGTTCCAGATTGACCGCCGTTGGAATTTGCCCGCCGGCGGCGCCCTTGTCTTCCGTGACGGTGTTGAGAAGATGATCGGCAATCAGCTCCGCCTGGAATTTACCAAGCTCATAACAATAGGTGATCTCGCGCTTTTCAGCCGACCAGTAAACATCAGGACGGCCGCAGGTCCTGGCCGTGAGCTTGACGTCACCCTTCAGATCGTAAGCGCCGAAACTGCGGCTGATGAGATCGAGAACCTTCGATTCCCTGATCATGATGGCATAGGGTTCAAGCTCGGGATCGCGTGGCGGCATGTAGCTGACGGTGAATTTGGACGGCGTCTGGCTGCGATGCGGGCTCAGAAAATTCTCCCAGGCCGAAGCGACACGCGGATAGGCGGCAGCGCATTTGTCGAATTCGGCATTGTCCAGGCCCATCATGGCGGCCAGATCGCCATAACCATCCTTGTCGCGGCCGACCATCAGGCAGGCCATGTTGCGGTCACGGCTTTTGTCGGGGATGAGCGCGGAAAAGACTGGTGCTTCGTGCTCTGGCAAGGTTTCCGCCTCGCGTCCCAGATACCAGCTGTCTGTGGCGTTAACGAGCGCGGTATCGAGCCATTCCTCGTTGGCCTGAAGAATGAGCGTGCCCGCCAGCTGGTCCGCCGGGGCCTGCGCACTGCCGGTCTCCACCGTTCCGAAATCCGAAATCAGCATGCGCGCGCCCTCGTGATAAAGCGCGAAGATGGCGTTGCCGATGACGAAGTTGACCGCCTGCTGCAGCTGGTCGTCGGACAGGCCATCGAGACCGGCGGCAGTCTGTGCCTGGGCCGGGGCCGTCAACGAAACGAAAGCCAGCGGAATGGCGGCCAGAAAACGACGCAACATAAAATCAGACCTTCCGGGAACGAGGAGCGTCACTGATTCCCGATGCAAACGAGTCACGCAATGGGCTGGTTGCATCACCTGGCAAGAATCGGGTGGATAGCACTCTGTTTGGAGATCATAGCTGCAAAGAAGCAACGCCGATCCAAACCGGAAAGAACCCGCCATGACCGATCTCGTCTTTATTGCAATGCCGGCTAAAGAAGCCGAAGCCTTCCGGGCAGGCGCTGCCGACGCCTATGGCAATCCGCCCGAACGGAGCGTTTCTCCCGGAGGCATGCCCTGCCGCCACTGTCTTTCCCAGATTGGTGAAGGCGAAGGCATGCTGATCCTCGCCTACAGGCCGTTTCCGTCGCTGCAGCCCTATGCGGAGACGGGACCTGTGTTTCTGCATGCCGAAGCCTGCGAGCGCTATCCGCAAACGGAGACCGTTCCGCCGATGCTCAACAGCCCGGATTACATCGTGCGCGGATATGGCGCCGACAACCGCATCGTTTACGGTACAGGCGCTGTAACAGCGACGAACGAGATCACGTCTCGCGCACGACATCTTCTGGAGCGCACAGACGTTGCTTATGTGCATGTCCGTTCCGCCCGCAACAATTGTTATCAGTGCCGTATCGCCAAAGCATAATTATAGCATTGTCTAGAATTTTAACCGAACAACTAAACCGGTCTCAAACTTTTGCAGCCTATGGTGCTCCTGTCGGAAACAATTGATTTGAGCAGCAAAATGGCAAACAACCTCAATATGGCGACCCGCACCGCGCCGCGCAGCAAGACCAGGATTTTTGCGACCGTGCACTACTTCAGCCAGTCGACCAGAGCCCGTGTCCTTGATCTTTCGGCCACGGGCATGGCGCTGGAGCTGGACGGACCTTTCGCTGCCGCCAAGGGCAGCCGGGTCAAGGTGCAGAGCGAGGATCTGGGCTTCATCGAAGGCGTTGTGCAATGGCAGCACCAGAACCGCCTTGGCCTGCAGCTGAAGCTTTCCACCAACACGCTGGCGCAGCTCTCATCCTATTTCCGCTTCTTCCATGAAGAAGTGAAACCGACGCTCGCCCGCTGAGTTGCTTTTCCCCAAAGCCGGAATGGGCTGCCCGGACGAGGCGCCTTTCCCGATGTGGAAGTGTGCGCATCACGCTCCAATGACAAAAAATTTATCAAACGGTTGAAAACAGGCCTATCTGTCACCGGCTTGTCATTTTGGTGATGGACTCCTCGGCGATTGCTTCTACCCTGTCCGCTTCTCAAGACAGAGCAAGCTTCATCCGAAGGAGTTCCCATGTCGCCGCTTCTCGCTCTCCACCCCATTACCCGCCGTTCGCTGCTCGGCGGCATTGCGGCCTCTTCGGCGCTGGTGCTGCTGCACCCCTTCGCCGCCCGTGCGGCCGCCAATCAGGCGCATCTGCGCATCATGGAAACGACTGATATCCACGTTCACGTCTTTCCCTATGATTATTACGCCGACAAGCCGAACGACACGATGGGTCTGGCGCGCACTGCCTCGATCATCGGCGCCATCCGCGCCGAAGCCGGAAACTCGATGCTGGTGGATAATGGCGACTTCCTGCAGGGCAACCCGCTCGGCGATTACATCGCCTATGAGCGCGGCATGAAGGCTGGCGACAAGCACCCCGTGATCAATGCCATGAACGTGCTGGGGTATGATTGCGGCACGCTCGGCAACCACGAGTTCAATTACGGTCTCGACTATATGTCGAACACGCTGGCCGGCGCCGGCTTTCCCTTCGTCTGCGCCAACCTCACCAAGGGTCAACTGGCGTCTGATCCCAAGCAGGACGATCTGTTCTTCAAGCCCTATATCATTCTTGAAAAACAGATCCGCGACGGCGGCGGTGTCATCAGCCCGGTCAAGGTCGGCATCATCGGTTTCGTGCCGCCACAGATCATGATGTGGGATTCCAAGAACCTTGAAGGCAAGGCGCAGACGCGCGACATCGTCGAGGCCGCCAAGGCCTGGGTTCCCGCCATGAAGGAAGAAGGCGCCGATATCGTCATCGCCCTTTCCCATTCCGGCATCGATGGCAAGGGCCAGAGTGACCGCATGGAGAACGCCTCGCTTTATCTGGCGGGCGTCGAAGGCATTGACGCCATCTTCACCGGCCACCAGCATCTCGTTTTCCCCGGTCCGAAGACCTGGGACGGCATTGAGGGCGTGGACGCGGCAAAGGGCACGCTCCTCGGCAAACCGGCGGTGATGGCCGGTTTCTGGGGCTCGCATATGGGCCTCATCGACCTGCTGCTCGAAAAGGACGGCAAGAGCTGGAAGATCGTCGACTTCACCTCCGAAGCACGGCCGATCTACCACCGCGATGAAAACCGCAAGATCGTTGCCGACTTCACGGACAAGCCGGAAGTCATCGCCGCCGCCAAGGCTGATCACGAAGCAGCCCTCGCCTATGTCCGCCGCCCGGTCGGCAAGACCTCCGCGCCGCTTTATTCCTATTTCGCGCTGGTGGCAGACGACCCTTCCGTGCAGATCGTCTCCAACGCCCAGACCTGGTACATCAAGGACATGCTGAAAGAAGGGGAATATAAGGACCTGCCCGTGCTTTCGGCAGCAGCGCCCTTCAAGTCCGGCGGTCGTGGCGGCGCGGATTATTATACCGATGTCCCCGCCGGTGACATCGCCATCAAGAATGTCGCGGACCTCTATCTCTACCCCAATACGGTGCAGGCGGTGCTGATCAATGGTGCGCAGGTGAAGAACTGGCTGGAAATGTCGGCCGGCATGTTCAACACGGTCGAGGCTGGCGCCAAGGATGCTCCGCTGCTGAACGCCGATTTCCCGTCCTATAATTTCGACGTTATCGACGGTGTCACCTATCAGATCGACATTTCCAAGCCGGCGAAGTTCGACAAGGACGGCAAGGCGGTCAATCCTGACAGCAACCGCATCGTCAACCTTCAGTTCAATGGCAAACCCATCGATCCCGAGCAGAAATTCGTGGTGGCCACCAATAATTACCGTGCCGGCGGCGGCGGCAAGTTCCCTGACATCGCTGCCGACAAGGTGATCTTCGTGGCGCCCGACACCAACCGCGACGTGATCGTCCGCTATATCGTCGATCAGGGCACCATCAATCCGTCCGCGGATGCCAACTGGTCCTTCGCGCCGGTGGCCAATACCTCGGCAATCTTCGAGACGGGTCCGAAAGGCCGCCATTACGCCACCGAGATCAAGGGCGCAAAGATCGAAGATGCCGGCGACGGCGCGGAAGGCTTCGCAAAGTTCCGTCTGGTTCTTTGAGGGCTTCGGCCCTCCCGGCGAAACATCGCCGGGAGGGCCGACTTATTCACGACGTCTCCATCAGCTCAACGTCATCCTCGGGCTCGACCCGAGTATCCATCGGCTCCCGTGGGTGTGGATCCTCGGGTCGAGCCCGAGGATGACGTCGAGTGTGATGAAGGCTTGTCGCCCCATTGCTGACTATTTCTCAATTACGCCCACCCACAGCGCGCAACAGCAGCGGCAGCTCCATCGGCGGCTTCTGCTCGATGCGTTGATAGTCGCTACCATCGCGGTTGCGGCGGATGAGCTTCAGGCCGACCATGTCGCGACGCAACATCGCGGCATCGCCAAACAGATGCAGATCATTCAGGAAGCTGCTGAATTCCCGTTCGGAAAAACTGCGCCCGGCGGGAATTTTCGCCCATAGGTACCAGAGGCACAGTTCCTGCTGGGAGCGACGGGCAGGCCATTGCATCAGCCTGCCGGCGACATCGAAAATCCGCGCAGTCTTCAGCACCCTGCCCTCATTGGCAGCCGGCATTATCTGCGGCGGCGAAGTGCAGCTTTCGGCGGATGATGTGCGTGCAGCGCGCAGATGCTGGAAATTGCGGAACCCGGCGGCCCGGCTGAGAAGATTGAGCATCTCCACATGGCTTGGCTGGCGCTCCAGCCTGCCGATTTGTTCGCGAACGGATTTGGCAAAGGTCGAGAGGTCGGCGATATCAATGGAAAGGATCGAACGTGGCATGACTTATCCTCGCGTGCCATTCCGAAGAGGTGTCGCTGATCGCCGGCTTCCGACAAGGCACGGGATAAGTGCTGTCAATTATTCGAGATGCAGGTTTAGCTTCCCTTGCGGGACGGCGATGCCTCGGTGAACTGCTGACCGTGGTTTACGTATAGGCAGACCGTTCGTTGCCGTCAATTGGCCCTATCGTGGTGTAACGCGAGGTTGCCGCCCGTTTCTTCTCCCCGTGGGGGAGAAGGTGGCCCGAAGGGACGGATGAGGGGGCAACGCCAGCGATAGACCGCACCCTTTCCCCTCATGACCCCGCTGCCGCGACCTTCTCCCCGGCGGGGAAAAGAAGCTCGCGGCACCCGCTCGCTCCACATGCAATAGCCAATATCACTCTGCGGCGACAGCAATATTCCTCTGCTTGTTCGCTTCCAGCATCCCACTGAAATCCTTGTGGTTCGGGCAGGCCGACAGGCGCTGCTGGAACGCCTCGGCGAGCCACTGACCTGCAGGACCTGCGGGTGAATCCACCCGCCGCAGCGCAAAGAGTGGATATTCGCCCTGTTCATAGGCTTCGAGTTCAAGAGCCTTCAGGCTGCCATTGGTCAGGTCGTTGCGGACGATTGATGCGGGCAGGCCGCCCCAGCCCAGACCGCCCTTGATCAGCTGGTATTTCGTGGCGATATCGCTCACCCGCCATGTCTTGTAGGAGAGCACATTAAAATCGCGTCCTTTCGTGAGGCCGGAGGCATCGGTGACGACGAGCTGGACCTCCTCACGCACATCCGAAAGGGTCAGCGGTCGCTCGATCTGCGCCAGCGGATGATCCGCAGCGACGACCGGCAGCATGAAGGAATGGCCGACTTTTTCGACGACGAGTTCATCATCCTGGCGCATCAGCGCCCCGCCGATGCCGATGCCCGCCTTGCGGGAGAGCACCATCTCCATCACCATACCCAGTTCACCGACATTGAGGCTGAGGGTGACGGTGGGGAACTGCTGGCGAAAATCCCGCAGCACCGCGACGACAGCCTCTGCCGGCACCATGGTGCTGATGGCAACGGACAGCTCCGCCTCAAGCCCCTGCTTCAGCCCCTTGGCACGGGCGCGCATTTCCTGCAGGCCGGCGACAATGCGCCTTGCATCCTCCAGCATGGCACGGCCCTCATCCGTCAGCTTCGGCTGGCGCACGCCGCTGCGCTCGAACAGGGTGACTTCCAGCTGGGCCTCGAGATTGGCGATGGTGTAGCTGACCACCGACTGGGCGCGATTAAGCGCGCGCGACGCGGCGGAGAAACTGCCGGTTTCGGCAACGGTCAAAAATACCTGCAACTGGTCGAGTGTGGGGTTCGCGTCCATGTCCCATCCATTTCATCGATAGATTACTTCCACATTATCACAGTTTTCTTGATGGCCGTAATTTTTCATATAGGGGCCACGAAAGCGCCCGTAGCTGTTTCACGCCCTCCCAAGGCACCCCGTCAAACCCATTGCATGCAAGGAAAAGACCATGTCCAACATTCTGCTCATCACCTCCAGCCCGCGTGGCGACGAATCGGTTTCGAACAAGTTTTCCGGTGAACTCGCGAACAAGCTGAAGGCCAAGTCGGCGGCGAATACCCTTGTCCACCGCGATCTCGCCGCCGATCCCATTCCGCACCTCGACACCGTCAAGACGGCTGCAATCCGCAAGCCGGCCGACCAGCGTACCGCTGAAGAAGCGGTTGCGGCTGACTATTCCGACAAGCTGGTTGCCGAGCTTATGGCTGCCGACACCGTCGTCATCGGCACCGGCCTCATCAACTTCAACATCTATTCCGGCCTGAAGTCGTGGATCGATAATGTCGCCCGCGCCGGCCAGACCTTCCGCTACACCGAAACCGGTCCGGAAGGCCTCGCCAAGGGCAAGAAGGTCTATATCGTGCTTGCTGCTGCCGGCGTTTATTCCGAAGGCCCGGCCGTATCGATGAACCATGCCGTTCCTTACCTGAAGACCGTTCTCGGTTTCATGGGCATGACCGATGTGGAAGTGATCTATGTCGAAGGTCTGGCATTCGGCCCGGAAGCCGTCGAGAAGGCCATTGCCGCCGCCGGCGCCAAGGTTGCCGAACTGGCACAGGCCGCCTGAGGCATCGAGAATGGCAGGCTGATGCCGGCAGGACTGCCGGTCTCAGCCGACCCACATTCCAAAACGGCCGTGGACCTGGTCCCGGCCGTTATTTTTTGCCGCATATAGCCGCGCATCGGCTTCCGATAAAAGTGCGCGGAAAAGCTGCCCGTCCTCAAAGGCCGTGGCGACGCCAATGCTGACCGTCAGCGGCGAACCGTCAGGACGGCGCAGATCCGCCAGGATCGCCACCCGCAGCCCCGCGGAAAAGGCAAGCGCCGCCTCATGCGCCATTGCCGGCAGGAGTGCCACGAATTCCTCGCCACCGAAGCGGTATAGATGTCCATGCGGCTGCACGCTGCGTTTCAGCACGGCGGCGAAGTCCCGCAATATCTCGTCGCCCTGCAGGTGGCCGAAGGTATCGTTGACGGTCTTGAAATGATCGATATCGACGATCAGCACGCTGACCGGCCGCTGTTTCTCCAGGCACTCCACGACGACCGACGGCGCATCGAGTTCCATGCGGGCCCGATCCGACACGCCAGTCAGCATGTCGCGCCCCGAACGGGACAGAAGCTCCTCATAGCGTTCCCTGAAAGTGAGGTCGTTGAAGACATCGGCAACGCTGCGGCGTGTCAGGAAACGCCCCTTGGTCGATGTCAGACCGAGATAGAGGGCGAACAAGACCGAATAGATGCCAACCGCGGCCATCTTCGCCTTCCAGCCATCGTAGAAGACATTGACCGGCGCATCGAACAAATATCGCAATGCCCCGTAAAAAGCCGCCTGATCGAAGCTTAAGATGACGACGCCGCAGATGGCGAAGCGCAGCACGATGTGGCGCTGCAAATACCGCCCCAGCTTTTCGTAAAGCAGGATGATGGCGATGGCATCGACATAAAGAATGCTGGTGCCCCAGACCATCAGCACGCCCATCTCATCAAGAAAGCCGGTATCGACCGACTGCCCGGGGACGATCGCCACCGTCTGATGAAACCGGATGATCTGCGCCATGATGACGGTCAATATATTGCCGAGCAGCAGGCCGTAGATCGGCTGGCGCACAACCGCCGCATCCTCACGCATATAAAGCATGAGGATCATCATCAATTTGCCGGCAAAAAGGATGGAGGAACCCGGCGAGGCCACGCCGAAAGGCAGGCCGACATAAAAGACGGCGGCCAGATAGGTTTCCATGAAATGCATGACACCCAGCGCGGTGAGAAAAACACCGATGCCGAGAATATGCCGGTAATGAAGGAATGCCGTCATTACCGAAAAATAGACGATGGCCTCCGTAAGGAAGAGGGCCAGATTTGCCCATTGCATCGGCACACGCCCTATCGATCCACATCACGCCGGTCTATCGGCGCAACTCCATGCCCTTCAAGGACGATAGGCCTAAGCAACCAACGGAATCTTAATTTAGAGAGTAAGAAAACGTCATCATTTTCCTGGGAAAAGCGATGAACCGTTCTGGTCGATGATCAGCTTAGCCTTGCGGATCGTGAACTCCACCGCATCATCCATGCTGCTGAAGACATCGGCACGCACGAATTCATGCACAAGCACTTCCTCGCCAGCCTTTTTCTCGATGCGGCCAGCCAAGCGGAACTGGCCGCCTTCCTTCAATGGAGTCGCATAGATCAGATAGTCGCCATGCGCATGCGGCTCCACCTGCGCCGTCTTCTGCGGTGCGTCGGACGACTGGCCGGAGCCGAAGGCCGAAAGGATTTTGGAAAAAAACGATGCCATGGTTTTCACTCCCTGATCTATCTCGCGTTTGAAGGGCGGATATGCTCCGCCCTTCCCTGTCGTTCGTCCCCGATCAGATGATCAGGTTCGACAGGATTTCGTTTTCGGTAATATCCTCATAGCCAAGGCCTGCAGCCTCGAAACGTTCCAGAAGACCTGCGAAGTTCTCCTGCGCATTGGTCTCGATACCGATCAGGATCGAGCCGAAATTGCGGGCCGATTTCTTCAGATATTCGAAGCGGGCGATATCGTCATCCGGGCCGAGCAGGTTGAGGAAATCACGCAGGGCGCCGGGGCGCTGCGGCAGGCGCAGGATGAAATATTTCTTGACGCCGGTGTAACGCATGGCGCGTTCCTTGACATCCGGCAAGCGCTCGAAATCGAAATTGCCGCCGGAGACGACGGCGATGACCGTCTTGCCTTCCAGCCTCTCGCGGCCAAGCTTTTCGAGTGCGGAGATCGCCAGTGCGCCGGCGGGCTCCAGCACCACACCCTCAAGGTTCAGCATTTCAATGATCGTCACGCAGATGGCATTTTCCGGGATAAGCATGACCTGCTCGGCCGGAAAATCCTTCAACGCCTTGAAATTCAGATCGCCGATGCGGGCGACGGCCGCACCATCGACAAAATTATCGACCTTGTTCAGCGTCACCGGTTCGCCGCGTTCAAGGCTCTTTTTCAGGCTCGGCGCGCCTTCCGGCTCGCAGAACACGAAGTTCTCCTTACTGACGGTGCCGGCGAGGAAACCCGTGAGGCCGGCCGAAAGCCCGCCGCCGCCAACCGGCATGACGACGATATCCGGCTTCGTGCCTTCCGGAAGCTGATCCATGATCTCGGCGGCGACCGTCGCCTGACCCTCGATGATATCCTCATGGTCAAACGGCGGCACCATGTAACCGTCATTGTCCTGCACATGCTGACGCGCGGCTGCATAACACTGGTCGAATATATCGCCCACCAGCCGGATCTTGATGAATTCTCCGCCGAAGATGCGGGTCTTTTCGATCTTCTGCTGCGGTGTCGTCACCGGCATGAAAACCACGCCATGGACGCCGAAATGGCGGCAGGCGAAAGCAAAGCCCTGGGCGTGGTTGCCGGCGGACGCACAGACGAAAACCTTATCCTTGCCGGCCTTGGCCACCGCCTTGCGGAGAAAGTTGAATGCGCCTCTAATCTTGTAGGAACGGACCGGGGACAGATCTTCACGCTTCAGCCAAATCGACGCGCCATACCGACGGCTGAGATGTTCATTCAACTGCAACGGCGTTTCCGGGAATATTTCCCGCACTTCCCGCCGCGCTGCTTCCACAAGCTGCTTGTCCACGATAGTCAATCCATTGAAATTCATAATGGCACCCGCTATGCCATAGGAAGGCGTCGGAGACAAAGACTCATTTCAGCGCGGCCACGAACTCTGGGTTTCATCTCTTGAACAGCAACCTTCTGCGCTCCGTCATCTATGTGGCGTCCATCTTCGGGCTCTACCTTGCAACGGCCATGTTCCTGCCGGCGCTTACCGATCTTTATTACGGCAATGACGACTGGATGGTGTTTGCGCTTTCCGGCTTCATGTGCGGCGGCTTTGCGCTGGCCTGCGCGCTGGCGACCCGCGGACCGATCGCCTCTTTCAACAAACGTTTCGGCTTCCTGCTCGTCAACCTTCTCTGGCTGGTGTTTTCGCTGGTGGGGGCCGTGCCGCTCTATCTTTCCAAGCTCGACCTGACGCTCGGTCAGGCGATATTCGAATCCGTCTCCGCCATCACCACCACCGGATCGACCGCGATTTCCGGCCTCGACAATGCGCCGCAGGGCATTCTTCTCTGGCGGTCACTGCTCTGCTGGCTCGGCGGTATCGGTATCGTCGCGCTCGGCCTGTTCATCCTGCCGCTGCTGCGCGTCGGTGGCATGACCTTCTTCCGCATGGAATCCTCCGACACCGGTAACGACAGGCCCTTTGCGCGGCTGGCAAGCTTCACCAAGGCTTTCGTGGCGATCTATATCGTCATGACGATTGCCTGCACGGTTGCCTTCGACTTTGCCGGCATGTCGCATTTCGATGCGCTGAACCATGCCATGTCGACCGTCGCGACCGGTGGTTTTTCCACCCATGACGCTTCCTTCGCCTATTTCGACAATACCGCGCTGCTGTGGATCGCCACCATCTTCCTGATCTTCGGCAGCCTGCCCTTTTCTGTCATGATCCTGCTTGCCGTGCGTCGCCGGCTGGAGACGCTGCGCGATCCACAGATCGCCGTCTTCCTCGGTTATCTCTGTGCGATTTCTATTGCGGTCGGCGTTTATCACCACCTTAGAAACGGCGTGCCGCTGGATGAAGCGCTCAGCCATTCCTTCTTCAACATGACCTCGATCCTGTCGACCGGCGGCTTTGCCAGCGACGATTATACGCTCTGGGGTCCCTTCGTTGTCGTTGTCGCCTTTTTCGCCACCTTCATGGGCGGCTGTTCCGGCTCGACGGCGGGCGGTATCAAGGCCTATCGTTTTCTCATCATCTTCAATGTGGCGCGGGCCGGGCTGAAGAAGCTGATCTACCCGAACGCCGTCTATTCGGTGCGATACGGCCAGCAGGTGGTCGATCCGGAAACAATCCGCACCATCTTCCTGTTCATCAGCTGCTTCATCGCCCTGTGGATCGCCGGCAGCCTTGCCATGAGCCTGATGGGTTATGATTTCCTCACCGCCACTTCGGGTGTTGCAACAGCGCTTGCCAATGTCGGCCCCGGCATTGGCCCGATCATCGGGCCTGTCGGCAATTTCTCCACGATCAGCGACCCGGCGCTTTATCTACTCTCAGTGATGATGCTGCTCGGACGTCTGGAAATCCTCACCGTTCTGGTGCTGCTGATGCCGATTTTCTGGAAGAGCTGAGATCGCTGCATCAGCGCAAATAAAGCGCTTGACCTTCCCACGTTGGAATAGTCCAGGCTCTCCCTGTTAGAATTCCAAACCATGGAGAACAGCCTATGTGCAATGGCCATCAGCACCACCAAGAAACCACCACTGCTGCCCCTGTCGGCACAGATCTTTCCTTTCACGTTGAAGACATGACCTGTGGTCACTGCGCCGGTGTGATCAAGGGCGCGATCGAAAAGACCGTTCCCGGTGCTGCCGTGCATGCCGATCCTGCAAGCCGCACCGTTGTGGTCGGTGGCGTCTCCGATGTCGCGCGTATTGCCGAAATCATCACCGCTGCGGGCTATACGCCGGAAGCACGCGCCTGAACCGAAGAGACACCGGCGGCGCTTTATCGCAGCTGCCGCCGGATTTTTCCACTTCGTACTGAATGTGTGACGGGTTTTGGGGGGCCATAAAACGCCGCCTATTGCGGCCCCCGACTTGCAAACGTAGTAGCTACCTATTTGCCCCCAACATTGGGGAAGCAAAATCTCCTATGGGCGAACAATCAACAAGAACGGTAGCGGTCTTGTCTTTCGAAATTTTCTGCAAGGTTATAGTGCACTTAACCAGCGAGCTTTCATAGTCGATGACATCGGCCACGATCTGACGGTTATTTTTGCCCGCTACATTCAGATACACGGATGAGGCAAACCAATCAGTGAGGCCGACTGAAACGTTGCCCACGAAAGGTATCGAGCCACCCTCGGATATTACATGTGTTTCCCCCTTGGGCGTAAGTTCTATTATCGTTTGGTTTAGGAGTGCAAGATCGCGAATCTGGTTGGAAAGCTCCTTTTGGGTAGCCTCAGATCGGCGTTGGTACTCCGCCACCTCCGTTTTGGCTGAATCCAGTTCCACCTTCATGTCCTGATATGAAGACGTTTTGACCAACATTTCTTTGAAAGCGGCTGATGTTTCTATGAGCTGAGCTGTTGCAGCACGTGTTTCGGCTGTAGCTGCAGGAAGATCTAGCTTGCTTAGGCTTTTGTAGACTTCAAGGTCTTTCTCTCCGAAATACTGACCAAGCAAGAACGTCGCAGTCAGCAGGCTGATCGATATAGAGAGACCGAGTGTCAAAAGAACCTCGAACCTTTTGTACCAAGGCTCTTCAGGTAAAATCTCTGCTGCGTCAGTCACAAAGGCCTCCTCGGACGAAAACTCGAGAGATGAATAGCAGGAATTCCAGCGAAATCATCCGAGGTGAGAAGACTTTCCAGCCTTCTCATAAAAAAACCCGGCTCCTGCGAGCCGAGTCCATCTTTATTAACACCACACCGGCTTACTTCGTCGCCAGATCCCTCGTCATGACGAAGTAGTTGAGCGGATGCGGCTTGTAATTTTCGAGCTTGGCGGAATAGGCGTCGAAGACCGTCTCATGGATAAGGAAGACGGAGACGGCTTCGTCGTAAATCTTCTGCGCCGCTTCGCTGTAAATCTCATAACGCTTGGCGGGTTCGGCCGTCGCGTAGGCGGATTTGATCAGCTTGTCGGTCGCCTCATTGCAATAATGCGAGATGTTATAGCTGCCGCCGCAGGTATAATCGGCATTCAGGAAACCGGCGGGTTCGGCAACATCCGTGGCATAACCACGCGACAGCAGCGCCATATCGAACTTGCCGGCCAGAAGGTCGGGTTCGATAGCGCTGTAATCGGCAACGCGAACATCAACCTTGATGCCGAGTTCCTGCAACTGCGCCTGAATGATCGCCGCGACATCCTTCAGTTCCGTCTTTGCCGTATATGCAAGCAGCGTCACCTTCAGGCTGCCGGGTGCAATGCCCGCTTCCTTCAGCAGATCCTTGGCTTTTTCCACGTCATAGGCAGGCTTGCCCTCTTTTGCAGCCCATGGCTCACCCGCGGCAAAGGGCATGGCGGCACCTTTCACCGCACCTTCATAGATGCTGTCGGCGATGCCACCGGTATCGATGGCGGCCTGGATTGCCTGCCGCACCTTGAGATTGTCGAAAGGCGGCCTGGAATTGTTCAGCAACAGCTCCGTGATGCGGGGCGACGGGATGGGCGCGACCTTGACGCCGTCGGTCGATTCGATGGTCTTGACGGTCCATGGCGGGACAAGGCGCGAAATCTGTGCTTCCCCGGTTCTTGCCTGGGTGGCGCGGGTGTCGGCATCGGGCACGAAATTCACGCGGCCACCCGCAAGTTTCGGCATGCCGCCCCAATAATCATGATTAGCGGTCAGCATCATATGCTGGCTCGGATCGACCTCCGTGATCTTGAAAGGTCCGGTACAGGTTCCCACTGGATCGACCTTGCCGTCCTTATAGGCTGATGGCGCAAGAATGGAGGTTGCGGGGCTCGCCATCTGCGCCGGAAGCAACACCGATGGCTCGATCGTCGTTATCTTCACGGTATCATCGCCGGCCGCTTCGACGGCAGCAATCAGCTTGGGTGAAAAGGCACGGGCCGGAACCGGGGCCTGCAAAAGATTGGTAAGCGCATTAACCGCGGCCTTGGCATCGAGCGTTTCGCCGTTCTGGAACTTGACGCCCTTGCGCAGTTTGAATTCCCATACCTTGGGGCCGGTCTGCGCCCAGGATTCAGCCAGACTCGGCTCCAGCTTCATGTCGTAGCCGACACGTATCAGGCTTTCGAAACAACCTGCACGGGAGCCGAGATAGGCATCGTCGGATGCCATCTGCCAGCCGGTCTTCACCCCGAAATTATCGTCATAGGTAATCGTGCCGGCCTTAGCCGCATCGGCTCCAAACGCAGTCACGATGGCGCAAGTCGCCAAAAGTGCGTGCTTCATCATAGAATATTCCCCTTTTATTTTTGATGATAACGCTCACAATTCACTTATTTTCATAAAATTCCCGATTAAATTTTCTCAAGTCAGAAGACAAAAGAATATCCAGTGGATACTCGACGAATATCCATCTGAATATCATTTATTTTACTGCTCTATACTCGGAATTTAATTCCGATATTAAACCTCAGACACACGATTCATCTGTTTTTACCAAAGCACAAAACCGCAACTGCTTCATGCTTCAACCCCATTCACGCCAATGGTGGCAACGGGCGAAATGCGCGCCCGCAACTCCCTCCAGAACCGGCTCTTTTTCACCGCAAATCGGCGTCGCATATTTGCAGCGGGTGTGAAATTTGCAGCCGCCTGGAGGATTGAGCGGGCTCGGCAAATCGCCGTCCAGCAGCATTTCCGGCGCATAAAGGCCGGTTTCATCCAGCATCGATGAGGCGATGAGCGCCTTGGTGTAGGGATGTTTCGGCGCACGAAAAAGCTCTTCCCGGTCGGCGATTTCAACGATCCGGCCGAGATACATCACCGCGATGCGATCGCAGAGATAACGCACCACGCGCAGGTCGTGGGAAATCATCAGAACCGTCAAACCATGGCGGCGTTTCATGTCCATCAGCAGGTTGAGTATCTGCGTGCGCATGGAAGCATCGAGCGCCGAAGTCGGTTCGTCGCAGACAAGGAAGCTCGGATTGAGCAGAAGTGCGCGCCCGATGACGACGCGCTGCAACTGACCGCCGGAACACTGGCTCGGATAACGATCGAAAAACGATGCATCGAGACCGACTTCTTCCAGCATCCTGAACACACGCGCCGTGCGTTCTTCACGGGTGCCGATGCCGTGCTGGGCGAGCGGCGCTTCCATGCTTTGCCCGATGCGCATGCGCGGATCGAGCGCGGAATATGGGTCCTGAAACACCAGCTGCACGACCCGGCGCATGCGCCGCAGCGTCTCGCCCTGCATGTGCAGAATGTCGCGTTCGCCGATGCTGACCTCGCCTTTGGTCGCGTGGGTCATCCGGGTGATCAGCCCGGCGACGGTGCTTTTACCGCATCCGGATTCGCCGACAAGGCCGAGCACTTCCCCTTCGCCGATGGTCAGGGACACATCGTCGACCGATTTCACCACCCGGTGACCGAGGCCGGATATCGGATAATATTTGCAGAGGTTCTTCGCGACCACATAGGGGCGAGTGTCGCTATCGACCGATGGCGGGGTCTGTTTTACAGCTGTCAATTGCATCATACCCTCCCTCAGCAGACCGCGTGGCTGGTATGGTCGCCGGCATGATCCTCACCGACTGCCCAGCACCGCGCCTTGCGCCCTTCCGGCAATGCATTCAGATCCGGTTCCGACGCCATGCACCGGCTGCCCATGCCTTCCGACTTGGCAAGCGCGCAACGCGGATGAAACCGGCAGCCGCAGGACATGTCATGGGCCTGCGAGCTTGATCCGGGGATCGTCAGCAACTGTCCCTCGCTGTCGGTGGTCAGAAGCGAGCAGCTGATCAGCGCTTTTGTATAGGGATGTTGCGGCGCCTTGAGGATCGCCTGTGTAGGCCCCTCCTCGACGATGCGGCCGGCATACATCACCGCAATCCTGTCTGCGAAAGCGGCAACCACCGACAGATCATGGGTGATCAACAGGGTGGCGAGCCGACGCTTGCGGCGTTCGTCATCAAGCAGGCGCAATATCTGTGCCTGGACGGTGACATCAAGAGCCGTCGTCGGCTCATCGGCGATCAGCAGTTGCGGATTGCCCGAGAGTGCCGCGGCAATCATGACACGTTGCGCCATGCCGCCGGAAAGCTCATGCGCGAAACATTGCGCCCGCGCCGATGGGTCTGGAATGCCGACATCCGACAGGAGGCCGACGACCCGGTTGAGCGCAGCACTCCGGCTCATCTTGCGATGGACCCACAGCGGCTCGGCAACCTGCGTCTTCACCCGGCTGGTCGGATCAAGCATGGCCTGTGGCTGCTGGAACAGCATGCCGATATCGGCGCCACGCAGCGCATCGAGTTCGGACGATGAAAGCGCGAGGATATCGCGCCCGGCAAAGGAAATGCGGCCGGAATTGATTTCCGCACCCTGCGGCAAAAGCCGCATCAGCGACAGGGCCGTCATGCTCTTGCCGGAACCGGATTCGCCGACGAGCGCGACCACTTCACCGGCATTGACGGAAAGCGTGAGGCCAGAAATGACAAATTTTCGGCCATTTTGCGCCGGCACCGAAACGTGCAGGTCCTCTATTTCCAGAAGCGGTGCGCATTCGGGAGACAGGGCCGTAATGGCATGCGTTTGTCCTTCGATATTCATAAGAGTTCCCCTTATTTTTATTGAATCGGAGGCATTTGCGTATTTTCATGCGGCTTCAGACGATATTACTCTCCTTCCAGTTCCTTTGCCTCAGCTATGTTTGACGATGATCAAGCCGGCCATTACCTGCCGACAGGCGTCAATGACCATTCTGTTTTTTGGTCTCCAGGTTCAGCCCGTGGCCGATCCACGTCACACTCAGCGCCGACAGGAAAATCGCCAGACCGGGTGCGATGACGAGAATGGGCATGCGCTCCGCATAGGCCTGTGCATCGGCGAGCATCAGCGCCCAGTCGGCGGCCGGCGGCTGCACGCCGAGACCCAGAAACGACAGGCCGCCCACCGTGATCAGCTTGTGGCCAAAACGCAGGAACGCCACGGCCGCAATCGGCCAGATCGTATTCGGAATGATATGCCGGAAGATGATGAAGCGCCGCGTGCAGCCAAGCACTTCCGCCGCGCGGATATATTCGCGGGAATTGATCGACAGCGTCAGCCCGCGCGCCAGACGCGCAAAGGGTGTCCAGCCGACAATCGTCAGCGACGCGATCAGGGTTCCATATCCCGGCCCGAAGATGGCGACGAGGAAGATGGCAATCACCACGTCCGGAATGGCGATGAGCAGATCGACCACGCGCATCAGGACTTCGTCGAGGATACCGCGGCTGCGGCCGCTGATGATGCCGACAAAGGTGCCGATGGCGACCGAGAGAATGACGGTGATGGCGGCAATCGTGACCGTGAAACGGCCGCCGATCAGCAACCGGCTGAGCACGTCGCGACCGAGATGGTCGGTTCCCAGCCAGTAGGTGGCGCCTGGCGCATTCAGCCGCAGGCGAAGATTCTGCTGTGCGGGATTATAGGGCGATATCCATGGCGCGATGACCAGCAACAGGATGATGACGAGAAAGATCGCCGAACCCGCATAGAAGGTCCAATGCCGCCGGCTGATGAAGTTCGTGAACCGGCTGAAGGCCGACGGGCGCTTGGGGGTGGCGGTCATTGGCGTGTTGGTCATGGGCGTATTGCTCAGGGGCAAGGCGGCTACCGGCGCGCTCGGGAACTGGCTAATGGTCATTGTGACCTCGCATTGCTGGATTGATCAGGACATAAAAGCCGTCGGCCAGGGTATTGATCAGGATGGACAGGGCGACGATGCAGATGAAACCACCCTGCAGCATCGGGATGTCGCGATTGACCACGGCGTCATAAAGAAGCCGACCCATGCCTGGAATGGCGAAGATGACTTCCACGACCACTGAGCCGCCGAGCAGGCCCGCGAGCCACAATGCAAAGAAGGTGACGACGGGCAGCGAGCCGTTGCGGACACCGTGCCGCAGGACCGTGCTATGCATGCCGAGACCCCGGCTGCGGGCGGCGGTGATGTAGGGCGCGCGCAGAACCTCGGCCATTGCTGCCCGTGTCACCTGCGTGAAGTAAGCGAGCGGGCGCAGCGTCAGGGTCAAGGCGGGAAGCACCAGCGATCGCCAGCTGTCCCAACCCGCCGACGGCAACCAGCCGAGATAGAGCGCAAAGACCAGCGCCGACATGGGCGCGAACCAATATTCCGGCGTCGCAACGAAGGTCTGGATCATCAGTGTCGCGAAATTGTCGAGCCGTCCACCAGGGCGCATCGCCGCCAGCGTGCCGAGCGGCAAAGCAACGGCGACCGCGATTGCAAGCGCCGTCAGCGCCAGCGTTACCGAAACGCCGAGGGAGCGCAGAAGCTCACCGGCCACGGGCTGGCTGCTGGTGAAGGAAAAGCCCAGATCGCCGCGCAGCGCGTTTGAGAGCCATGCGAAATATTGCACATAGAGCGGCCGGTCGAGCCCGAGGCTTACTCTCAGCGCCTCGACCGCATGCGGATCTAGCGCGGTATCGCGCATGCGGGAAAACAGGATGGTGCGGGCCGGATCGCCACCCGCCATATAGGGCAAAAGAAACGCGATGACGGAAACGATCGTCAGCATCAGGCACAGAATAAGGAAGCGTTGCAATATCTGTATCCACATGGCCCGGTTTCCTTCACCACAATTGGCATTTGCTGCAATCGACGATCAATTCCCGATGGGAACGGCTGTTTATTTCATGAGACGCGACAATTCCGTCGCCACGCCGGAGGTGCCCTTCAGCATTCCGGAGCGCTTGGGTACAACCGCCACCGGAACAAAATCAGGATCTTCCGATTGCGCCAGATCCTGAATGATCGGGCAATCCGGCTCGCCATTGTCGGGGCAATAGGTTGCGAGATTTCGAAGCGTGTCGGCCATGTCGCGGAGCGAATGCATCTTCGCTTCCAGATCCACGACATGCTCCATGACGATGCGTTTTACATCGCAGGACGCACCACCGGGATCGCGCCACAGCGTCATCAACTGCCTGATCTTTTCGATCGAGAAACCAAGGTCGCGTCCACGCCTGATGAAACGCAGCGTCTCCAGATCATTGGCCGTATAGACCCGATATCCGGAATCCGTGCGGTTTGCCGATTTGATCAGACCGATCATCTCGTAATGACGGATCATCTTCGCAGAAACACCTGAGGCGGTGGCGGCTGTGCCGATATTCATGGATCCTGCTCCTATCTGTCCGGGGTGAAAAACACGTCTGCATGAATGTCGGCGGTGCGCATGCCCCGCGCCACCAGTTGCTGCACGGTTGCCTCGATCATCGCCGGCGGGCCCGCGAGATAGGCTTTCCAGCCGTCAAGGTCGTCAAAATCATCCGCCACCGCGTTGCCGACATAACCGCACCGCATCTGCGCATGTGGCTCATTGGAGAGAACCGGAACGAAACTCAGATTGCCGTGGCGCGCGGTAAGCGCTTCGAAATACTCGACCATATAAAGATCGCGCAGGGCGCGGGCGCCGAAATAGACATGGACAGGGCGATCCCGGCCCGTCATTTCCCCCGTTGCGAGAGCAGCCTCGACAACCGCCTTGACCGGTGCCAGACCCGAGCCGCCGGCAATGCCAAGGATTGGCCCACAATGTTTTTCCCGCAGGAATGACGAGCCGAAAGGCCCCACCAAAGTGACAGGATCGCCCGCCTTGGCCTGCGCGAATATATGGCCGCTTGTCAGGCCGCCCGGCACATGCCGGATGTGGAATTCGATCAACTCTTCGTCGATCCGGCTGGCGATGGAATAGTCGCGCGGCGAACAGTCCGGGTAAAGCAGGCGCACATATTGACCGGGTTTGAAGGTAAACTGCGCGCGATCGCCGAGCCTGATGCGGATGAGCTTGATATCATGTGTCGCATCCACGGCTTCCGCCACCACGCCCTCAAAGCGGCCGGTCGGAATATCGGCAAATTCGTCCTCACCGTTGAGCCAGCCGATCGTCACGTCGCTTAGCGGCACGGCGCGGCAGGCGAGCGTCAGGCCTTCCGCCTTTTCCTCTTCGGTCAATGAAAATGGCGTGTGCTTGAGAAGATCGATCTCGCCCGAAACGAGGTGCGATTTGCAGGCCCCGCAGCGGCCCATGCGACAGCCGTGCGGATAGGTGATGCCTGCCGCAAGCGCGGCCTGAAGCACGGTCTCGCCTTGCGCCGCCATGATGCTGCGTCCGATCTGCGGCAGATAGATTGTGTTGCCAGGCGTCATCATATCCGCCCTCCTATTCGGCCGCTGCGAGCTGCATGCCAGCCGCTTTGTCCACCAGCGGCGCACGGAAGCTTTTCAGGCGCAGCGCATTTGTCAGGACAAATACGCTGGAAAGCGCCATGGCTCCGGCGGCAAGGACAGGCGAGAGCAGAACGCCGTTGACAGGATACAATATTCCGGCCGCGACGGGAACGAGTGCAGCGTTGTAGGCGAAGGCCCAGAACAGGTTCTGGCCGATATTGCGGATGGTCGCCTTGGAGAGCGCGATGGCATTGGCAACGCCGCGAAGATCGCCCGACATCAGCACCACATCGGCGCTTTCAATCGCGACATCCGTGCCCGTGCCGATGGCAAGGCCGACATCGGCCGCAGCAAGCGCCGGCGCATCGTTGATACCATCGCCAACAAAGGCGACGCGTCGCCCGCCAGCGGCCAGTCTCTTCACGGCCTCGACCTTGCCGTCCGGCAGCACTTCCGCCACCACCTCATCGATGCCAAGACGGCGAGCGATGGCTTCGGCAGTGCGGCGGTTGTCGCCGGTAATCATCGTGACCTTGAGACCCAGCGCATGCAGCGCCGCGATTGCTTCCGGCGTCGTCGGCTTTACCGGATCGGCAACAGCAATGATCACGGCCAACCTGCCATCGACGGCGGCATAAAGCGGCGACTGCCCTTCCCTGCCCAACCGTTCAGCATCGCCGGCGAACATGGAAACATCGTAACCGAGCTTCGTCATGAAGCGATCCGCACCCGCTTCGACCTTGCGGCCATCGACTATCGCCGCCACGCCGAAACCGGGGGTGGCCTCGAAGCCCTCCGCATCGGCAAGCGTCAGGCCGCCATGTTTCGCAGCCTCAACGATTGCCTCGGCGATCGGATGTTCGGAACGGTTTTCGAGTGAAGCAACGAGGCGCAGCACTTCATCCGCGTCGAACCCCTCAGTCGTGGTGAAATGCACCAGTTTCGGCTTGCCGAGTGTCAGCGTACCGGTCTTGTCGACGGCGATAACATCGGCATCACGCAGAGTCTGCAGCGCATCGCCGCGCCTGAACAGCACCCCCATCTCGGCAGCGCGGCCGGTGCCGACCATGATAGAGGTGGGCGTTGCAAGGCCCATGGCGCAGGGACAGGCGATGATGAGGACTGCAACAGCGTTGACAAGCGCGAAGGTCAAAGCCGGGTCCGGCCCTAACACGAACCAGACGATGAAGGTGGCGAGTGCAGCCAGCATCACCGCCGGCACGAACCAGTTGGTCACCTTGTCCACCAGCGCCTGAATGGGCAGCTTGTCGGCCTGCGCTTCCTCGACCATGCGGATGATCTGGGCGATCAGCGTATCTGCACCCACCTTGGTGGCGCGGAAGGTGAAGGAGCCATTACGGTTGACCGTGCCGCCGACGACCTCGGAACCCGCCGCTTTGGTCACCGGGATCGGTTCACCCGTTATCATCGATTCATCGACATAAGAGGAGCCATCGATTACCAGGCCATCGACGGGCACCTTTTCGCCCGGACGAACAACGATCACGTCACCGGTCTGTACGTCCTGCAACGGCACATCGACGGTTTCGCCATTGCGCAGGACGCGGGCCGACTTGGCCTGCAGGCCAACCAGCCGCTTTATCGCCTCGCTGGTGCGACCCTTGGCGCGCGCCTCGAGAAAACGGCCGAGCAGGATGAGCGTGACGATAACGGCCGCCGCTTCATAATAGACATTGGCCGTGCCACGCGGCAGGATTTCCGGCAGGAAAGTCGCGACCACCGAAAATCCCCAGGCGGCGGCAGTGCCCAGCACGACAAGCGAATTCATGTCGGGTGCAAGCCGCAGAAGTGCGGGTATGCCCTTTTTGAAGAAGCGCAGACCGGGTCCGAAAAGAACAAGCGTCGTCAGCGCAAATTGCAGATACCAGCTTTCCCGCATGCCGACCGTTTCCATCACGAAATCATGGATGGCGGGAACCAGATGCGAACCCATCTCCAGCACGAAGACCGGCAGTGTCAGGGCAACGGCGACGGCGAGGCTGATTTTCAGACCGCGCAATTCGGCTTTGCGCCGGTCCGGCTCATCACCCTTGGCTTTGTCCGTGGCGATTTCGCTTGCCTTGTAGCCAGCCTGGCTGATTGCTTCGGCCAGTCTGGCGGCAGAGACGGTATTGCCGGCAACACGGACGGTGGCACGTTCCGTGGCCAGATTGACGCTTGCACCGGAGACACCGGCGACAGTCTTCAGCGCCTTCTCCACGCGTCCGACGCAGGAGGCACAGGTCATGCCCTCAATATCGAGTTCGATGGTTTTTTCGTCGACGCCATAACCCGCATTCCGCACGGCTGCGATAACAGCCATCACATCGGGCGGGCCGGAAAAGGCAATATCGGCGCGCTCGGTAGCGAGATTGACCGAGGCCTTGAGAACCCCCGGCACCCTGGCAATCGCCTTCTCGACACGACCGACGCAGGAGGCGCATGTCATGCCATCGATCGCAATCTGATGGCTTGCCCGGATCTCTGTTTGTGACATGCGTATGATCCCTCTTTTCTTTATATCGAAAAAGATAGGGCTTCCCATCGTGGCAAGGTCAATAGGTTCTTTTTGATGATTTTCAAGAAGAGATGACGCGCACGTGAACGGGCGTTTTTACGCCGGCTCAGGACTTGAGGTAGTGGGATAAATCAAAGGGAAGTTGGTGCGGACGGCGCGCATTTTTACGCCTTCCCAAAGGAACCCAAAGGCACCCAGCCGTACACAAAGATAACAAAATCAGCCCGGTTTCCGGCTAAGATTTTACATACCGTGCCACGACGGTGCCGGGGCGCGTAACCTCAGCAACGAAGATGGAACAGGCCTTAAACTAACTGGCCTGCTGTCCTCATTTCTTTAAGCCTGAGAGAAAGACTAGCTCCTGAACCACTGTACGAATTTCTGGAAGCAGGGGCTCAATATCTCTCCGCTGCGCGATGTATCGCCTGCTATGTGCAGACTTGTCTCCAAGGTCTTTCAACTTGGGAAGCGCTTGCTTGGCGTTGCGGGTGAGATTCCATTTCGTCTCAGCCAGAGTCTTCGTTACCAGATCTCGGAGAAAAAAGAAGTCCCCCTCCGAATTCTTGATCTTGCTATCAATCTGGTAGTGTTCGAAAGCCTCGATTATCAGTGTCTCTACAAGTCGCCGAAGCATCACCGCTGAGGCGTCATACCAGCCGTTTTCGTAAGCACCGTTGGCTTGGTTTGCAATGTTCTCAATGTATTGACGAGTTCCGCGCACCAGCGAGATAAACACGACCGGTTGCGTTTTTGAATGTAATCCTTCCTCCGGAGGCAGTAAATGGTCGGCTAAATCAGCGCTAATCGCTTTAGCTGTCGCGACCAAGTTATGAAGCGACATGACTATTAGTCTTTCTTACCATAGAGATGTTTTGACATACTTTCAAAAATCTTATCGATTTGTTGGGGAGTTGACTCCGCAGAAATGTGGATTTGTATGTCTATGTGAAGAGCCGGTCCGCCGTTTGAGGTCGGGCGTTGCGGAGATGTGGGCGCATGGTCGGCCGGGGGAGCATGAAGTGGGCCAGCGTGCAGGTTCGTATCTGATCCGTTTTGTAAATTGTCAAATTCGGCTTCAGCAACCAACGCCTTGAAGGTGTTTACCGTTTTCTGGATAACCTGCTGGCCCGCCGACGAGCTAGTTGAAAATACGTGGCCAAGGTCAACGTTTGGGCGAGCGTGTGCATCAGGGTAGACAGCGTAGAGTTCCGCATAGCTTTTCTTAATAGCGTCGCCTAGAACGGCTTTATAATTAGCTCCTCGGTACTCTTTCCATAAGGGTTGGGGGACCGCTTGACTATCGATAAAGCCAACGAATTTGAGAACACCTACCAAAGATGCGTCGTTACTCGATGTAAACCCTACAGTCTTGAGCCATACCCCATTGGCTTTAATCGGGACTCCCGTCGACCTAATCTTCGCTAATAGCCCAGAAACTTTACCGGTCACTTGTGTGTAAGGAAAATCTGCCATTTGCCCCCCGAATATGCGTTATTGATTAGTGTCGCTGCACTTTACCGAGTCGCAAGCTTAGCGGGTGCTGTTTCAATTTCAACTCTACTGTGTGTAAGGAGAGCCTTGGTCTACCGCCCACAATATCCGGCGGCATGCCTGTGGATGCTGGGCCTTAGCCCTAACCAGCCCAAACGCGCCCAAGCGATTCGTGTGCGGGATCGTGTATGAAATCTCGGCCAAATAAGCAAAAAGCCCGCATTTGCGGGCTTTTTTATTTAGTTTGGTGCGGACGGCGGGACTTGAACCCGCAAGACCAATGGTCGGCAGATTTTAAGTCTGCTGCGTCTACCGATTTCGCCACGTCCGCATTGCCGCGCCGCCTGCCAATCTGGCTCCGGCGCTGCAACTTGCTTCGTCATTATTCGGTGCAGGATTAAATAGTTCCGATCCCGAATGCCGACAGCGCCTCATCTACACAGGCAGAACGGTTGCGGTCAACGGGGCCTCAGCCACACCAGGACTGATTTTTTGCAGATGCCGGATGTGCCAGTCCTTCGCGTACGAGCTGATCGGCAAAGGAGACACCCGAACGCGAAAGCCGTTTGCGTTCCATGGCTTGCCCGCTGGCACCTGCGGAAGAGGCAACATCGAAGGTACCGGCATTCAGCATGTCGCGAAGCCTGACCTTGGCGACGAAACCGCGCTGGCGTTCTTCCATGCAGCGCGCCCGGTCGATCTGCGGAACCTCGATGCCGGCAAGCTGCATTTTCACGCCCTTCATCCAGAAGGTGTTGCCATCAGCCACGCAATTCTTAAGCCCGGAGCGGCCACAAAAGGCAAAGGCACCGCTCTTTTCACCGATCGAGATTTTTTCGACCGTGGGACGGGTTTCCGGCAGGATGGCAGCGATCTGGCTCTGCGACGACGTGGATGGCATGGCGATGGAGCGTGGCGGCACCGGCCCGTTGCCGGGCGAAACCGGTGCTACGGGCCGAATGCTCGCCACTTTTTCCGGCGCGGCCGCCTCGCGTTTTGCTGCAGTTGCAAGTTTTGGAGAATTCGCTGTCGCGGATGTCGCCTTCGCAACATGGCGTTGCGGCAGAAGACTGTCGCGATATTCGTAAGCCTGAATGCCACCGGCGACGACGCCCAGCATCAGCACCCAGGGCCAGACGCTGCCACCAGCCGATTTCTTCGCCGTGCGGCGTCGCCCTGTCGATTTTCGATTGCTCACGATCGGACTCCTTCTTTACGGAGCCGCATTATCGGCCAAAGGAGTTTCCGAAAGGTTGGCATTTTAGAGGGTTTGCGCTTTCCTCGAATCACGAAAACGCTCTAACTCTTTGTTTTGGCGTATTTCCGGACGGAAAACCGGGATCCACTTTTCCTGGAAATGATCGAACAGACCTGTGGATAAACGATCAGCGAACCTGATCGAGAAGCCGCTTGCATTCGAGCAGATCGAACAGGGCTTCCTGAAGCAGCGCCTGATCATCCTTGCCGATGCCCGACTTGCCAACCGATATTTCCGCATCGCTGTTGCCGCCGCCGAAGCCGAAGAAACGACCGCTTGGCTTGGCCTTCGGACGGCCGACGACCTCGTCACCATCGGTATCGATGACGCGTGGTTCGGCGACTTCCTTTTCACCACTCGCCGCCATGATGGCTTCCATGGTTGCGAGATCACCCGAGGCAATGGCCGCCACGAAACGGTTGCCATTGGCTTTCAAAAGCTTCTGCACGCCCTTGATGGTGTAGCCGTGGTCATAAAGAAGGTGACGAATGCCTTTGAGGAGATCGATATCGTCAGGGCGGTAATAACGGCGGCCCCCGCCCCGTTTCATCGGCTTGATCTGCGGAAAGCGTGTTTCCCAGAAACGCAACACGTGCTGCGGCAGGTTCAGCTCATCCGCCACTTCACTGATGGTCCGAAACGCGTCGGGGCTTTTGTCCAAATTTCCACTCCCATCCGGACCTGGAGCGCCATGCATCCAGCCGGTGCTGAACAGAACGCCTATCACCCGCCGAACATTCTACCGTCGCGAAAACCGTATCCGATCTTCACGCCGATGCCCGTTACGGCAAGATACCAATTACTAAAATTGATTATGATGCGAGTCGACTGGATTTCAACGGCTTGCACGTTGAAATTCAAGCATGTTCACAAGAAGAATGGGGAAAAGGGCTTGCCATATGGCAAAAATGCCGTGCCGCAGCCGGCTTACGCCCCGGCCTTTTGACCCTTTTGCTTGGCCTTGCGGGCCGTGTGCGCCTTGAGAATACGCTGCTTCAGCACATTCGACGCCTTGAAGGTCATCACCCGGCGCGGCGAAATCGGAACTTCCTCACCCGTTTTCGGGTTGCGGCCGATACGCTCGTTCTTTTCCCGGATCTGGAAGGTCGCGAAGGACGAAAGCTTGACGACCTCACCACGGGTGATTGCGTTGCAAATCTCGTCGATGATCGTCTCGACCAGTTCTGCGGATTCGGTGCGGGACAGCCCGACTTTACGAAACACAGATTCTGCAAGATCTGCGCGTGTCACTGTCTTCCCGGCCATTTTTCCCCACAAACCGTGTCTGAATTTTTCTCTAGGAGCCGCCGAGATTATTTCCCTTGTGGCGACCGGTCAAGGGATTGTTCCAGATTCATTTGAGGCTTTCGGCAATCAGTGCAAGGGCTTAGGGCGCTTGGTGCAGATTTGCCGCAACGACAGGGTGCTCAGGCGCAACGGATCAGGCCTCGACTGCGAAAAACACAACCGATTTCGCGTCAACGCCTGCCCGCGCAATGAATTTACCGTTACCAGCGCAGCAGCACCGCACCCCAGGTGAAACCGCCGCCCATGGCCTCCAGCATGACCAGATCGCCCTTCTTGATGCGACCGTCGCTTGCCGCAACGGCCAGCGCCAGCGGAATGGATGCTGCCGAGGTATTACCGTGCTTGTCGACGGTGATGACAACCTTTTCCGGATCGATGTTGAGCTTCTTCGCCGATCCGTCGATGATGCGCTTGTTAGCCTGGTGCGGCACCAGCCAGTCGAGATCATCCGCCGTCGTGCCCGTCGCTTCGAAAGCCTGCTCGATGACGTCGGTGATCATGCCGACGGCATGCTTGAATACTTCGCGGCCTTCCATACGCAGATGGCCGACGGTGCCTGTCGTGGACGGTCCGCCATCGACATAAAGCTTTTCCTTGTGCGAACCGTCGGACCGCAGCTGCGCGGTCAGGATGCCGCGATCGTCAGAGGTCCCCTCGCCTTCGCCAGCTTCCAGAACAAGAGCGCCGGCACCATCGCCGAACAGAACGCAGGTGGTGCGGTCTTTCCAGTCGAGAATGCGCGAGAATGTTTCAGAGCCGATGACCAGAACGCGCTTGGCCATGCCACCGCGAATATAAAGATCGGCGGTCGAGACGGCATAGACGAAACCGGAACAGACGGCCTGCATGTCGAAGGCGAAACCATGGGTCATGCCGAGACGATTCTGGATGTTCACTGCCGTTGCCGGAAAGGTGTTGTCCGGAGTGGAGGTCGCCAGAATGATGAGGTCGATATCATCAGGGGTCAGGCCGGCATTGTCGAGCGCAGCACGGGCCGCAGCTTCACCGAGCGAAGCGGTCGTTTCGCCTTCGCCGGCGATATAGCGCTGCCGGATGCCGGTGCGCTGCACGATCCATTCGTCGGATGTCTCGACGACACCTTCGATTTCGCTGTTGGTCATCACACGCTTCGGAAGCGCTGCCCCGAAACCACGGACTATAGAGCGGATCATTCCCTTATTCCTCGTCAGCCACGAGAGCTTCGGGCGCCGGGGGCGGAAGCCGTCTTGCGTGGTAAATTTTCAGATCATTTTCAATCTTGGCCGTCAGGCCGTTATGAACCATGTCGTAGCCGACATCCACGGCGGAGGCAAAACCGATGGCATCAGTGCCGCCATGGCTCTTGATGACAATGCCGTTCAGGCCGAGAAACACGCCACCATTGACCTTGCGCGGGTCCATCTTTTCCCTGAGCACGTCAAAGGCGCTTTTCGCCAGGACATAACCGATCTTGGCAAAGAAGCTTCGGGAAATCGCCTCACGCAGCAGCGTGGTAATCTGGCGTGCCGTGCCTTCGGCGGCTTTGAGCGCGATATTGCCGGTGAAACCTTCGGTCACCACCACATCCACCGTGCCCTTGCCGATATCGTCACCCTCAACGAAACCGCGATAGTCGATGGTGCCGAGATCAGCCTCGCGGATCAGCCGTCCGGCCTCACGCACCTCTTCCTGACCCTTGACCTCCTCGACGCCGACATTCAGCAGGCCGACGGTCGGGCGGTCGATATCGAACAGCGCACGCGCCATGGCACCACCCATCAGGGCGAAATCCAGCAATTGCTGGGAATCGGCACCGATCGTTGCGCCGACATCGAGAACGATGCTCTCACCCTTCAAAGTCGGCCAGATGCCGGCGATGGCCGGACGTTCCACCCGCGCCATGGTGCGCAAACAGAATTTGGCCATGGCCATCAGCGCGCCGGTATTGCCGGCGGAGACGACGACATCCGCCTCGCCAAGCTTCACGGCCTCGATGGCGCGCCACATGCTGGAGACGTAGCGGCCGCGACGAAGCGCCTGGCTCGGCTTTTCGTCCATGCTGACCGAGACTTCACAATCGTGAAAGACCGACTTTTCCCGAAGCGCGGGATATTGTGCCAGAATGGGGTCGCATTTGCTCTTCTGCCCGTAGAGCAGAAAAGTTACATCGTTGTGCCGTTCAAGCGCCTTGGCGGCACCGGGTATGGCAACATCTGGGCCGAAATCGCCACCCATGACGTCAATTGCAATTCTGATCACTCGTCCCTTATCCTTTTTGCCGCCACTCAAGCGGATTTTGCGCGAAAATACCTTTTCCGGCTTTTGTTACAATAAAATTATTTCAGCCCAACCGGGCCATTCAGTCTTTTTTCCAATCTTTTAACGCGGCGAAAGGCGACGGGCGCTTTTCTTCTTCCGGCTCCTTGTCTGCGGTTTCTGGAAATTCCGCATCCGGCTTGCGCGGATAGGGGTCGATCGCCAGGGCAGCGAATTCGGCAACCGCAGCGCCGACATCGATGCTGTCGCCGGTGAACTGGTCGGGAATGTCAGGACCATCGGGGTCGAGTACGATCTCGCCTTCCTCATTGGTGACCATCCGCGCCAGCTTCGATCCCTCCGGCACAAAAATATGCTCAACAGGCTCGTCGATCTTGCTCGTGACCGGCTCCAGCGTCACGACGCAGGACTGAGTCACGGCCGCATGCACCTCGCCCTTGATCTTCACGCCGTCCTTCTTCCAACGGGTAACCTGCAATTCCGCCTTCAGATACTCGACAGAAACCACATTCCAGAATTTCGCCAGCGCCTTCAGCTCCTCGGCGTTGGCTTCCAGACCAATCCTGACGGGATTGGCGGAAATATGGCCTACCTTTACGGGATAGGAAAAAGGCAGGTCGTCATTTGCGGCGTGTCGCGTGTTCATGGTGAACCTCATCGTCCAGGCAAGGGCAGCGTCAGGCTTCCGGTTGCTATTGTTTCTTCTGAGACGGCGGAAAGGGCCGAAGAGGCTTCCATCATCCAGCCCGCCAGCCCGTCCAGCGCCGGCGCCGTCTCGTCTGCCTGCGGATATATATTGCGCCGAAGCGCTGCGGCAAGGGCAACGGGGTCGGATGCATCCAGCGCCGCCGCATAGGATTCGAGCCGCCCGTAAAACATGCCGGCGAATTTCTTCATGCGTTTCGGCACGCCCTGGTCACCGATACCGAGTTCACGGATGGAATGATCGATATCCTGAAAAAAGGCGTCGACGATCTCCTGCGCGATCTCCTGACCGCTGACCCCGGAGGACTTGGTGCGACGGAAATAGAGAATCATGATGACCGACAGCATCTCGAAACGGCCCATCACGGTATCGGGAACGCCGAGATCGAGATAAAAACCGGGCGTGCGGGCGGCCGCCGTCAAGGTCTCATATTGCCGGTCGACTATGGCGCGATTGTTGTTTTTCTGTCTGAACAGCCCGAATATCATCGTTTTTTTCCGAACGTGACCGGTGAATTCACTTACCGCCCCTCGCACTTGTTGCATGATCGTCAAAGCTGGTTTACCGAAGCATCCACGAATTGCAATGCTGTCGCGGTCACGTTCGTCTTTGCGCTGAAACAGTCGAAGAGAACCGGAGGAGTTCCAAAAGACCGGGAAAGCATTGAATTTGGGGGGTGATCGGGATTTTCCGTCCCCGGATTGACACAATCATGTGCACAGACACTGTGCACCACGCAATGCCGGAAGGTGCCATTCATGATCGCAGTCGGGGAAAAGCAGTTGAGCAAGCAGAAATCCGCAAGTCACGGCAAAATTCTGAGCAAGACGGCCATCGCAATCGTGCTCGCATCCGGCCTGCTTTCCGCCTGCACCAGCACCACCGACGTGTTCCACAACGGCTACGTCATGGACGAGCAGTCGCTCCAGCTGATCCCGGAAGGCTCCAGCCGCGAACAGGTTCTGTTGACCATGGGCACGCCCTCCACCACGGCGACCTTCGGCAACGAGGTGTTCTATTACATCTCGCAGAAGCGCGTGCGCCGCGCCGCCTTCATGAAGCCGACGCTGGTCGAGCAGAACATTCTCGCTATCTATTTCAACAAGGATGGCGTGATCGAGCGCAAGGCCAATTACGCGCTGCAGGACGGCAAGGTCTTCGACACGATTTCGCGCACCACGCCGACCGGCGGCAAGGATCTCACCTTCCTGCAGCAGCTGCTCTCCGGCGGCACCTCGGGCGCCAACATCGCCAAGAGCATTCTCGGCCAGGGCAACAACACGCCCTGACCGGCAGGCAAAAGCATTCGCAAAATCAAAGGCCCGAGGATTGCTCCTCGGGCCTTTTTCGTTTGTCAGGCATCAAGCTTTCAGTGGGCAAGAATTGCCAGCAGCAGCAGCGCCACGATATTGGTGATCTTGATGGCCGGATTGACGGCGGGGCCGGCGGTGTCCTTATAGGGGTCGCCGACGGTATCACCCGTCACCGACGCCTTGTGGGCGTCCGAGCCCTTGACGTGGCGCACGCCGTCCTTGTCGATGAAACCATCCTCGAAGCTCTTCTTGGCGTTGTCCCATGCGCCGCCGCCCGATGTCATGGAAATCGCCACGAACAGGCCGTTGATGATGACGCCGAGCAGCGATGCCCCGAGTGCGGCAAAGGCTGACGCCTTGGAGCCCGAGATCAGCAGCACGCCAAAATAAACGACGAGAGGGGCAAGAACCGGCAGAAGCGACGGGATGATCATTTCCCGGATCGCCGCTTTCGTCAGCAGATCGACCGCCCTGCCGTAGTCAGGCTTTTCCGTGCCCGCCATGATCCCGGGTTTTTCGCGGAACTGACGGCGCACTTCCTCGACGATGGCACCTGCCGCCTTGCCCACCGCCGTCATGGCGATGCCGCCGAAGAGGTAGGGGATAAGGCCGCCGAACAGCAGGCCGGCAACGACGTAGGGGTTGGCGAGGCTGAAGGAAATCTCGCCCATGTCCTTGAAGTAGGGATAGGTATCGCCATTGGCGGCGAAATAGGACAGGTCGTTGGCATAGGCGGCAAACAGCACCAGCGCGCCGAGGCCGGCAGAGCCGATGGCATAACCCTTGGTCACCGCCTTGGTGGTGTTGCCGACGGCATCCAGCGCGTCGGTCGCCTTGCGCACGTCCGGATCAAGGCCGGCCATTTCGGCAATGCCGCCGGCATTGTCCGTGACCGGGCCAAAGGCGTCGAGCGCCACGATCATGCCGGCAAGACCAAGCATGGCGGTGACCGCGATGCCGGTGCCGAACAGGCCGCCGAGCTGGTAGGTGCCGATGATGCCACCGACGATGACGATGGCCGGCAGCGCCGTCGATTCCAGGGAGACGGCAAGCCCCTGGATGACATTGGTGCCGTGGCCGGTAACCGATGCCTGGGCGATGGAGTTGACCGGGCGCTTATTGGTGCCGGTATAATATTCGGTGATGACGACGATCAGCGCCGTGACAACCAGACCGACCAGCCCGCAGAGGAAGAGGTTGGTGCCGGTAATTTCCATTCCGGCGACCGTGCCTATCGTTCCCCAGCCAACCGTTGCATAGGTTGCGACCGCAAGACCGGCGACCGAGAAGATGCCGGTGGCAATAAGCCCCTTATAGAGGGCGCCCATGATGGAATTGTTGGTGCCAAGCTTGACGAAGAAGGTACCGGCAATCGAAGTCAGGATGCAGGCGCCGCAGATCGCCAGCGGATAGACCATGGCGCTTTCCAGGATCGGCGTTCCGGCAAAGAAGATCGCGGCGAGAACCATCGTCGCAACAACGGAGACGGCATAGGTCTCGAACAGGTCGGCCGCCATGCCGGCGCAATCGCCGACGTTATCGCCGACATTGTCGGCAATGGTTGCCGGATTGCGCGGGTCATCCTCCGGAATGCCGGCCTCGACCTTGCCGACAAGGTCACCGCCGACATCGGCGCCCTTGGTGAAGATGCCGCCGCCGAGACGGGCGAAGATCGAAATCAGCGATGCGCCGAAGCCGAGCGACACCAGCGCGTCGATGACCGCACGCGATCCGGGCGGATGGCCAAGGACCGAGGTCAGGATGTAATAATAGATGGAAACGCCAAGCAGCGCGAGGCCGGCAACCAGCATGCCTGTAATGGCGCCCGACTTGAAGGCGATATCAAGGCCGGCGCCAAGGCTGTGGGATGCGGCCTGCGCGGTGCGCAGATTGGCGCGCACGGAAACATGCATGCCGACGAAACCGGCAACGCCGGACAGCACCGCGCCGATAACGAAACCAATGGCCGCGATGGCCGACAGCAGATACCAGGCAAGAACGGCGACGATCAATCCGACGATGGCGATGGTGAGATATTGACGGGTGAGATAAGCCTGCGCACCTTCACGGATAAAACCTGCTATTTCACGCATACGCTCGTTGCCCTGATCGGCATCGAGAACGCTCTTGGTCGTCCACACCGCGTACACCACGGACAGGACCCCACATAAAATCACTAACGGTATTACGGTCATGCGCACTTACCTCCCAAAAGGCCGGGTCTCACTCCCTCCCCGGCGCGGCGAACCATGTGCAAGGACATGGGCGTTCACACGCGCACCAAGTCCTGTCGGGGTCGTTTATTCCCCTCCCAAGGAAAAACGACCTGCGCGGCAAGATTGCGTTGGCGAAAGGTGCGGCGTCAAGCCCACAAATTTGCCTGAAACATGAAAGGGGTAGAGAAGGAGCGCGACCTTAGGCGGCGGTTTTGCGCTGCCTCAGCAGCAGGGAGAGGACGAGCAGCAGGCAAAGGCCCGCAACCGGCCAGATGACGAGGTTCATCACCGACCAGCCCCATGCCGTAAACACCTTGCCGGAAGAGAAGGACGAGAGCGCTACCGTACCGAACAGCACGATATCGTGGAAACCCTGCACCTTGTCCGCCTCATGCGGGCGATAGCTTGACGTGATGATGGCGGTTGCGCCGATAAAACCGAAATTCCAGCCAAGCCCGAGCAGAATGAGCGCGGCCCAGAAGTTCCACAATTCGATGCCCATATGGGCGATGACGGCACAGGCCATCAGCACGATGAGGCCGAATGCCACGATTTTTTCCGCACCGAATCGGGAAATCAGCATGCCGGTGAAGAAGCTCGGCGCGAACATGGCCAGAACGTGCCACTGGATGCCGAGCGTGGCGAGTTCTGTGGGGAAACCGCAGCCGACGACCATGGCGAGCGGCGCACCGGTCATCATGAAGGTCATCAGCGCATAAGAACCGATACCGCAAATCATGCCGGTGATGAAACGCTGGGTGCGGACGATTTCCGACAGCGGACGCGCGGCCTCCGTATGGGTAGATGCTGCCTTCGGGTCGGGCAATTTGAGAAAAGCCAGAATGGCGATCGAGACAAGGCCGAGCGGCACCAGTGCGATGAACGCGCCGGCAAAAGTGACCGGTGCGAGCATATCCTTGCCGAGGATAGCCAGTTGCGGCCCGACGATGGCCGAAATGATGCCGCCTGCCAGAATCCAGGAAATAGCCTTCGGCTTGTAAAAGGATGGCGATGCATCGGCTGCGGCGAAACGGATTTTTTGCGTGAAGCCGCCTGAGATACCGATCAGCAGCAGACCGACGGCAAACAGCCAGAAATCCGTGCGGAAGAGAGCCACCGCAGCGATGCCACCGCCGATCGAGCACATCAGCGCGCCGACCATGAAACCGGCCTTGCGGCCGAGGAAACGGGATGCCGCCGCAACGCAGATGGCACCGAGCGCCACGCCGATATTGAAGCCGGTGAGCGGCGCGGTTGCCAGCGACTTGTCGGCACCGAGCAGCTGATAACCGGCAAGCGCACCGACTGAAAAACTTAAGGGCGCGGCCGACCCCATGATCGCCTGCGCCATGGTGAGGAGGAAGACGTTGCGCTTGGCCTCGCCCAGTTGAACTTCAAGTCCGGGGACGGAAACGGCGCTCATGTCTTCCTCACATAATGTATTTTAGCGTTTTGCCTCGCCGCGCACCTGCTTGGCGATGCGGTCAAGCACCGCATTCACCAGCTTCGGCTCGTCGTGTTCGAAGAAAGCGCGGGCGATTTCAACATATTCCGTGACGATGACGGCGACCGGTACGTCATTACGCTCAAGGATCTCGAAGGTGCCGGCGCGAAGAATGGCGCGCACGGTGGCATCGAGACGCGACAGCGGCCAGTCTTCCAGAAGGGCGGAACGCACCAGTGGGTCGATCTTCGTCTGGTCACGGACGACGCCGGAGACGATGGAGCGGAACCACGACGGATCGGCCTTCAGATAGGTATCGCCATCGACTTCCTGACCGAGACGGTGCGCCTCATATTCGGCCACCACTTCCATCACGCCGGTGCCGCCGACATCCATCTGGTACAGCGCCTGCACGGCCGCAAGGCGGGCCGCGCCGCGCTGGTTGGCCGGCTTTACCGAAGGCTGGCGCGGTTCGCCGCCATTATCAACATTCGACATGCGCTCAGCCACCCAGTTTCTTCTTCAACTCGATCATGGTCAGCGCCGCACGGGCGGCAAAACCGCCCTTGTCCTTGTCGGAACGACGCACGCGCGCCCAGGCCTGCTCGTCATTTTCAACGGTGAGGATGCCGTTGCCGATCGGCAGCGATTCGCTGACGGCAAGATCCATCAGGGCGCGGGAGGATTCGTTGGAGACGATATCGAAGTGGTAGGTCTCGCCGCGAATGACCATGCCGAGTGCGACGAAGCCGTCATATTCCGTGCCGTCATTGTCGGCGCCATCAAGCGCCATGGCGATGGCGGCGGGAATTTCCAGCGCGCCGGGAACGGTGATGACGTCATAGGTGGCGCCGGCCTCATCAAGCGCGAACTTCGCGCCTTCGAGAAGGGCATCCGCCATATCGTCGTAAAAACGTGCTTCCACGATAAGAAGATGAGGTTTGGACATGTGAGGGTTCCTGGGGATTTTCCCGAAAAGCTTTACGCCGGATCATACCGGCTTTTGCGGCGGTCAAACCACGGCTGGCCGTTCTTGGCAAGTATTTTCATGCATCGCCCACGCAGCATGGCCCGTTTGCGGGGTATCCCGCAAGGCTTGATGTCTATGCGGCGCGGCTGAAAAATCAGCTTTTCTGGAAAGCCAGATGCACGCCAAGCCCCATCAGCACCGTTCCGGCGGCGCGCCGGGCCAGAGCCTGCACGGCGCTCGACCGCTTCAGACGCCCGACCATGGCGCCCGCCAGAAGCACGCCGACGAGATCAGCGGAGGAGAAAATGAAATTGACGGCGATGCCGAGGATCAGGAATTGCAACCAGACCGGAAAAGCGGCCGCCGGATCGACGAATTGCGGCAGGAAGGCCAAGAAGAACAGCGCCGTCTTCGGATTGAGGACATCAACGATGATACTGTCGATGAAGGCCCGACGCGCCGATTTCGGCTCGATGGTCAGATTGACCGCCTCGCCTTCCAGCTTGCTGCGCAGCATCGAGAAACCCAGCCAGATAAGATAAAGCGCGCCGCACAGCTTCACCGCGAGGTAAAGCCATGGCACCGCCTGAAACAGCACGGAGAGACCGGCCGCAGCGGCGAAGATATGAAAATAGCAGCCGACATGGATGCCGAGTACCGCCATCAGCCCGGCAAACCGACCCCGCGCCATGGTCTGTGCCGCCGCGTAAAGCATGGCCGGACCGGGAATATAGGCGAACAGGGCGGTGGTTATGAAAAAGGCTGTCAGCAGTTCAAAAGACGGCATGATGTATGTTCCCTACCCTGTTTGGCGCGCAGTCGATCTCAAACGGCTGAATGACGTCTTTACAATCTTTCCGGTTCGACCGGAAGTGTGGCGGCGACCAACACCGATCACGATCAAACTCGCTGCTCCTCCTCCGTCATGCCGGACTTGATCCGGCATCCAGCCGACGCGCGTCTGTGCGGCGAAAGGAGTCTTCTCAGCCCAAGGACTTGGGCTGGCTGGATTCCGGCTCAAGGCCGGAATGACGGGAGAAGGAAGAGTCCGCGAACATAATAAAGCGCCGAGCCTCGCCAGCTTACGCCGATGGAAATTCCGCAAGCCGTGCGGCATAGCGCGCCATCGTATCGACTTCGAAATTGACGAAATCGCCGGGCTGGCGCTCGCCCCACGTCGTCACAGTGAGCGTGTGGCGGATGAGCAGCACGTCGAAATCGGTGCCTTCGACGGCATTGACGGTCAGCGAAGTGCCGTCGAGCGCCACGGAACCCTTGGGCGCCACGAATTTCGCCAGATGGTCCGGTGCGCGCAGGCGGATACGTACCGCTTCGCCTTCCGGCTCCACGGCCAGGATTTCCGCCTTGCCATCGACATGGCCGGAGACGATGTGACCGCCAAGCTCGTCGCCGATCTTCAGCGCCCGCTCCAGATTGACATGGGTGCCCTGTTTCCAGCCGGCAATCGTCGTCAGGCGCAGCGCCTCTTCCCAGGCCTCGACCTCATACCAGCGCTCGTTGCTGCCGTCTTCCGGCAGCCTCGTCACCGTCAGGCAAATACCGCCATGGGAGATAGATGCGCCCATATCGATGGTCTTGGGATCGTAATTCGTCGCCACCCGCAGACGAATGCCTTCAGCCAGGGCTTCCAGCTCGGAAACGGTTCCAACGTCGGTGACAATTCCGGTAAACATCAAATCGGCCTTTCATAATCGAAGCAGCGATCCGGCCCATAGGCGGTTTCACTGACCAAAGCATAATCGCCCGTGATATCGGCACGGCGGAGCGGCGTTTCAATGCCGCCCTCACCGATCACGACAGGGCTTTCGAACAGAATGATACGGTCCACCAGCCCGGCTTCAAGGAATGATTTTGCGGCAAAGGCACCGCCTTCGACCAGAAGTTCCGACATGCCGCTATCGGCAAGGACGTGGAGGAGGTTTTCGAGGGTTGTGGCTTCGAGGATCTGGACGCCGGCGTTGGTGAGGAGTTGGCGCTTTGACTCGCGGTTACCCCCCTCTGCCCTGCCGGGCATCTCCCCCTCAAGGGGGGAGATCGGCAAGGGGCTAGCCGCTCGCGTAAATTTTTTCCCGGTTTCCCATTCGCCTTCGTTGGAAAGCGGGCTAGACGGCGCTCCGTCGATCTCTCCCCTTGTGGGGGAGATACCTGGCAGGGCAGAGGGGAGTAAAGCCGCAACCACCACCGGCACCTCCCGCGCACTCCGCACCAGCTTCGACGTCAACGGCAATTCAAACTGCCGGTCCAGCACGATGCGCACCGGCGAGCGCTGCTCCATGCCGGTGATCCGCACCGTCAGCTCCGGATCATCCGCAATCGCTGTCCTGATGCCGACGAGAATACAATCGCAACGCGCCCGCAGCTCATGCACGGCATGGCGGGCCTCGGGACCGGTGATCGCCACCTGCCCCTCGCCTTTCCTGCCGATCATGCCATCGGCGGAAACGGCAAGCTTCAGAATCACATGCGGGCGTTTTTTCATCTGGCGTGTGAGGTAACCGGCAAGCGCCCTCTTACCCTCATCACGCAGCAGGCCGGTTTCCACGACAATGCCGGCATCGCGCAAAATCGTATAACCACGGCCGGAAACACGCTCATCCGGATCATCCACTGCCACCACGACACGGGCGACGCCGTATTCCACCAGGGCATTGGCGCATGGCGGGGTTTTGCCCCAGTGCGAGCATGGTTCGAGCGTCACATAGGCGGTAGCACCACGGGCCGCCTCGCCGGCGATTTCCAGCGCCTGACGTTCGGCATGCGGGCGACCGCCAATGGCAGTCACCGCTTCGGCGATGATTTTCCCGTCCTTGACGAGAACACAGCCCACGGAGGGGTTGGTCAGCGTCTGGCCCTGGTGGCGAAGCGAAACCTCGATGGCGCGGGCCATGAACCTTTCGTCATCGGCACGGCTCGTCACGGCTAGACTCCGGCGTCCGTGTCGCGGGCGATCTTGGCGTTGATTTCGGCAATCACGTTTTCAAAATCCTCGGCATGGCTGAAATCGCGATAGACCGAGGCATAACGCACGAAGGCCACGTCATCGAGGCTTTTCAGCGCTTCGAGAACCTGCAGGCCGATTTCTTCCGAGGGAATTTCCGTCTCGCCGGAGCTTTCGAGACGACGGGCAATGCCTGACACGGCCCGCTCGATCCGGTCGCGATCAACCGGGCGCTTGCGCAGCGCGATCTCGAAGGATCGCACCAGCTTTTCCCGGTCGAAGGGCAGCTTGCGGCCGCTTTTCTTGATGACCATCAGCTCACGTAGTTGCACGCGCTCATAGGTCGTAAAGCGGCCGCCGCAATCGGGGCAGATGCGCCGCCGGCGGATGGAGGTGTTGTCCTCCGCCGGACGCGAGTCCTTGACCTGTGTGTCTTCGGAACCGCAAAATGGGCAGCGCATCGTCTTTTTTCCTTACATGTACGGGTACATCGGGAAACGGTCGGTCAGGCCGACGACCTTTTCACGTACCGCAGCTTCGACGGAGGCGTTGCCCTCGTCCGAATTGGCAACCTTCAAGCCGTCGAGAACCTCGACGATCAGCTTGCCGATTTCGCGGAATTCCGCTTCCTTGAAACCGCGCGTCGTGCCGGCCGGCGTGCCAAGACGGACACCGGAGGTGACGAAGGGCTTTTCCGGATCGAAAGGAATGCCGTTCTTGTTGCAGGTGATGTAGGCGCGGCCGAGCGCTGCTTCCGCACGCTTGCCGGTGGCGTTCTTCTTGCGAAGGTCGACCAGCATCAGATGGTTGTCCGTGCCGCCGGAAACGACATCCAGACCGCCTTCGATCAGGGTTTCGGCCAGTGCCTTGGCGTTCTTGACGACCTGTGCGGCATAGTCCTTGAACTCGGGCTTCAGCGCTTCGCCGAAGGCGACGGCCTTGGCGGCGATGACGTGCATCAGCGGGCCGCCCTGCAGGCCGGGGAAGACGGCCGAGTTGAACTTCTTGGCCAGATCCTCTTCATTGGTGAGGATCATGCCGCCACGCGGGCCGCGCAGCGACTTGTGCGTCGTCGTCGTTGCAACATGGCAATGCGGGAACGGCGACGGATGCTGGCCACCGGCAACGAGGCCGGCGATGTGGGCCATGTCGACCATCAGGTAAGCGCCGACTTCATCGGCGATCTCGCGGAAACGCTTCCAGTCCCAGACGCGGGAATAGGCGGTGCCGCCGGCGAGGATCAGCTTCGGCCGGGTTTCCTTGGCCTTGCGCTCCACTTCGTCCATGTCGAGCAGGTTGTCGCCTTCGCGCACGCCGTAGGACACGACGTTGAACCATTTGCCGGACATGTTGACCGGCGAACCGTGGGTCAGGTGACCTCCCGAGTTCAGGTCGAGACCCATGAAGGTATCACCCGGCTGCAGCAGCGCGAGGAACACGGCCTGGTTCATCTGCGAACCGGAATTCGGCTGGACGTTGGCGAAGTTGACGCCGAACAGCTTCTTGGCGCGCTCGATGGCAAGCTCTTCAGCGATGTCGACGAACTGGCAGCCGCCGTAATAACGCTTGCCCGGGTAACCTTCGGCATATTTGTTGGTCATGATCGAACCCTGCGCTTCAAGCACGGCGCGGGAAACGATGTTTTCCGAGGCGATCAGTTCGATCTCGTGGCGCTGGCGACCCAGTTCCTTCTCGATCGAGCCGAAAATATCCGGATCAACTTCGGCAAGCGGACGGGAGAAGAAAGCATCTGTGTTCGACATGGTGAAGGCTCCTGAAACAGTAATGCGATGGCGTCTTAGCGTTCCGCCCGGACAAGAGCAATACGAGGTGCGAGATTTGCCCGTCAAAACGCGACGTTGCGACAAAAAACGGCAGCTGTTCTCAGAAAATCATCAAGAAAAAAGCCGCACCCGAAGATGCGGCCTGTTTTCATCGATAAAAGCGCCGATCAGTTGCGCGGCAGAAGGTCGTCATCAACAGCGCCGGCCGGCTGCTCCATGCCGCTCGTGGTGTTGAGCGCCAGTTCGGCGTTGCCATCCTTTTCATAGATGTCATCGCGGAACTGCACCACGCCGTCCTTCGCCGACCATGCGGTGATGTAGACGAAATAAACCGGCACTTCCTGCGCCAGCTTGATCGGCGTGTTGACGCGGGTGGCGATGACGCGTTCCATTTCCTGACGCGACCAGCCGGGCGTGTCGCGCAGCAGCCAGCTTGTGAGGTCGCGCACATTCTGCACGCGCACGCAGCCGGAGGATTCGAAACGCATCAGCTTGTTGAACAAGCCCTGCTGCGGCGTGTCGTGCATATATTCGTTGTTCGGATTGTGGAAGTTGATCTTCGTCGAAGACATGGCGTTGATCTTGCCGGGGTCCTGACGGAACATCAGGTTCGGGGCCTTCGGCGCGAACCAGTCGACCGCAGTCGGCGGCACTTCCTGTCCCTTGCCATCGATGAGGCGGATATTGTTCCGCTCCAGATAGGTCGGGTCCTTCTGCATCAGCGGCACGATATCCTTCTCGATGATCGAGCGCGGCGCGGTCCAGTAAGGGTTGAGGATGACCTCGTAAATCTTGGAATTGATGACATGCGTCGGGCGGCTGGCGCGGCCGACGACGGCCGTGTTGCGCAGGACGACGCGTTCATTCTCCACCGCTTCGATGGCAGCGGCCGGAATATTGACCATCAGGTGACGCGGACCGAGATCGCCCGACATGGACTGAATGCGCACGAGGTTGGTCTGCAATTGCGCCAGACGAATCTGGGCCGAAACATTGAGCGCCTTGGTGGTATATTCACCGCTGACACCATCGGCCGGAAGACCATGGCGGGCCTGGAAGCGTTTCAGCGCACCATCGACGTAACTATCGAAGGCGCTCGAAATGCCGGCTTCGCGCGGCAGGTCGCCGGACACCATCAGTCGCTGGCGAAGCGCCTGTACGGAGGGGTCGGAGACGCCGATCTGAAGGCGCTGCTGGCTGACGGGCACATCCGGCCAGCCGCCATTCTGGACGATCTGCTGATATTGCATGATCGCCTGCTGCATGTAGACCGGTGCTTCCCGACCGAGAACCGGATTGTTGGAAACGACGCCGACGGCGGAACGCGACGTATTGGCGTCGAACTGGTCATCCCAGTTGCCGCGGCGTGACGAACCCATGAGGTCGTTCAGCGCATTTTGCGCCAAGGCCGGCGCGGCAAGTGCTGCAACACCAACGGAAACGGCTGAGCGCAGAAGCGCGCGGCGCGATACGGAATCGGAAACGGATTTCTTTGTCATTCTACCTACCAGCCACTCTCTTCGGCATTCTCAACAATGCCTAAATCAATATGATTAACAAACACGTACAACGTGCCTGCCGGCCGGTAATGCTCGAGGCCCAGGGTCTGGGCGCTACAGTCTGGCGGAACAGTCGGGACTTGCCGCGACAGCAGGAGAAACAGCCGGCTCCCTCACCCTTGCCGGTCCCATATCAATATGGCCAATTCGTGTCACGAGCCTTTTCTCACAAAGCTGTGTTGCCTGAAAACAAAGGCGAAGGCTCGGATAAGGCAACGGGCTTGACATGAAAAACAAGCGCCGGCGTTGCGCGGAATCCGCAAGCCGGAGGCAAAGCGATGCCCCCGGCTTAAACAGTGAAACCGTCGCGGATATTAGAGACGATAAGCGATCGAGTCGTTCCAGAAGCGATCGAGGCGCTGCAGCAGCTTGTTCATTTCAGAGAACTCGCCGGTGCCGATGCCGCCGACCTTTTCGATCGAGCCGACGTGGCGTTCATAAAGGCGGGCAACCGTTTCGGCGATGGCCTGGCCTTCTTCGGTCAGGCTGATGCGGACCGAGCGGCGGTCGACACGCGAACGCTGGTGGTTGATGAGACCGAGGTCGACCAGCTTCTTGACGTTGTAGGAAACGTTCGAGCCGAGGTAATAACCGCGGGAGCGAAGTTCACCGGCCGTCAATTCGGAATTGCCGATGTTGAACAGCAGGAGAGCCTGTACGGCGTTGACGTCATCACGACCCTGACGATCGAACTCGTCCTTGATGACATCGAGGAGGCGGCGGTGGAGACGTTCCACCAGATGCAGCGACTCCATGTAGAGCGAACGGATGGTATCTTCGTGTGCGTCGGCAACAACGGCCTGCGGCTTAACTTTGCTATTGATCATGACTGCCTCACTGTTTTGTTTGGCGGTGTGTTTGTTTGTCTCCCGCCTTGAGTGAGAACCTAATCAATGCGCATAAAATTCTACTTAAAAGCTACGATTAACAAATGGTTACCTGCATTTTCCCTGGAGGACCCAACTTGTGGCGAAGCGGGAATGGCCAGAGGTCATGCATTATAAATCAATGACTTAGGGATAAAAAACGGCCTGAAAACAGGCCGCATTGCTTTATTCTTATGGTAAATCAATTCTTGCGCGTTCTTCATTCTGGCGGTGATCCAGCCAGAAAGCGACCAGAAATAGTATATAAATGGTTGCCACGAGACCGTGCATGACGGGTACCAGCGTGTTGGCGCCGAAGATATGTGGCCATACCTTATACATGGCGATCTGCGCGCCTGCCCCCATGACCCACATGACAGCGCCCCAAGAGGCGCCAAGCCAGAGGCCGAGTGCCGCAACCGGGAAAATAACCGCCAGTGCACTGCCCGCTACCCGCCAGGGCAGGTTCAGCATATCGAACCGCCCCTGCCCGCCCAGCGAGTACCCCGTGAGCATTGCCCAATATTGCAGGCCGAACCAGAAACAGGAGACCGCGACCAGCCTCATGAAGACCAGAAAGAGGATTTCCGTAAGCGGACGCTTCGGCAGAGGTTGAGAATCAGGTTCCATGGCCGGAAGATACGGTCTCGACGGGCGGGCGACCAGCCCATATTGAATCCGGTGGTCTACCTTGTCAAAGCATCGCTTCCCGGCAAGGCAGGCAAGAGGGAAAGCCAGGGCGACATTGTCGCATTCGCACGGCGCATGCTTCATGTTATGCAGCTTGCGAAATTTGACCGAAGGACATTCTGACATGCAGGACAAAACGCATCTGGTCGACGAGATCACCGGCCATCGCCGCATGCGGCGCAATCGCAAGGCGGATTGGACGCGCCGTCTGGTGCAGGAGAACCGCCTGACCGTCGACGATCTCATCTGGCCGGTCTTCATCGTACCCGGCAGCAATATCCTCGATCCCATTCCGGCGATGCCCGGCGTCAACCGCATGAGTATCGACAAGCTCGTCGAAGCGGCGAAGGAAGCCGCCGACCTCGGCATTCCGGCAATCGCCACCTTCCCGAATATCGAGATGGATCTGCGTGACGAGACCGGCTCTAATGCGCTCGAGGCCAACAATCTCATCAATCAGGCGACGATCGCGGTCAAAAAAGCCGTTCCAAATATCGGCATGATCACCGATGTCGCGCTCGACCCCTTCACCAGCCACGGGCATGACGGCATTTTGCGCGGCGACGAGATCGTCAATGACGAGACGGTCGATCAGGTCGTCAGGGCGGCGATCCTGCAGGCCGAGGCCGGTTCGGACATTATTTCTCCGTCGGAAATGATGGATGGCCGCATCGGCGCCATTCGTCGCGGCCTTGATGCCGCCGGGCACCAGAATGTCGGCATCATGGCTTACGCAACGAAATTCGCCTCCGGCTATTATGGCCCCTATCGCGAGGCCATCTCCACGGCCGGCCTGCTGAAGGGCGACAAGAATAGCTATTACATCAGCCCTGCCAACGGCATGGAAGCGATCCGTGATGCGGCGCTCGATGTGGAGGAAGGCGCGGATATGCTGATGGTCAAACCCGGCCTGCCCTATCTCGACATCTGCTGGCGGCTGAAGGAGAATTTTGGGCTGCCGACTTTCGCCTATCAGGTGTCCGGCGAATATACCCAGATCAAGGCGGCGGCCATGAATGGCTGGATCGACGGCGAACGGGTGATGATGGAAACGCTTCTCTGTTTCAAGCGTGCAGGCTGCGATGGCATCTTGAGCTATTTTGCCATCGAGGCTGCACGCAAACTCGCAAAGGGCTGACGGCCATCTCTTATTGTATTCGGTCGTTTTCTTCCCATATTGTCTGCTGACACGGCATATATGCCGCGCTGTCAGACCTTCTCAGGAGAAAACGACCGATGAGCCTCGACCAGAACCCCACCTATGCCGCACCGGACGACTGGCGCGCCTATAGCGGCGTCCTGAGCCGGCGCGTCTTCGCGTTCCTGATCGATTACGCGATCGTTCTGCTGCTTTGCATTCCGGCCGCCGTGATCGTCTTCTTTCTTGGCGTGATCACGCTGGGCCTCGGCTTCTTCCTCTACCCGGCGCTGTTCGTCATCGTCGCGGTGCTTTATTTCGGCGTATCACTCGGCGGTCCCTCGCAGGCCACACCCGGCATGCGGGCGATGGGCATCGCCATGGCGCGCATGGATGGACGGCGAATCGATTTTCTGCTGGCGACCGTGCACATCGTGCTGTTCTGGGTCATCAATTCGGTTCTGACGCCGCTGATACTGCTCGCAGGCCTGTTTACCGAGCGCTCGCGCCTCGTTCACGACTTCCTGCTCGGCACCGTCATGGTCAGAACACGCTGATATCGAGGAAAGCCACGAAAACGTGGCTTTTAAAGGCGGTAAATACCTCATCCCGCAGTTGACGTTTTCCGTCATTTTGCCATTCTGTGACATTATGCATGTCGCTTGAAGCGCCGCCGCCAACCCCGTGAAATCGCGGCGCGCTTTCATAACAGACGCAGGAGGCGATCACGGTTCGATGAACACGCAGGCGACGCCCTCCCCCCAATTCTATCTTACGGCGCCGGCCACCTGCCCCTATCTGCCGAACCAGATGGAGCGGAAGGTCTTTACGCACCTGGTTGGCCCGCGCGCCTCGGAAATGAACGACCTTCTGACCCAGGGCGGCTTCAGGCGTTCGCAAAACATCGCCTATCGCCCGGCCTGCGAAAACTGCCGCGCCTGCGTTTCCGTGCGTATCCTGACCGAGCAGTTCCAGCCGACGAAATCGATGCGGCGCGTGTTATCCATCAACAAGGATGTCGTCGCCACCGTTCACGCCGCCGAACCTTCCACCGAGCAGTTCTCCCTGTTCCGCCGTTATCTCGACCACCGCCATCAGTCTGGCGGAATGTCCGATATGTCGGCGCTGGACTATGCGATCATGGTCGAAGACACGCATGTGAACACCCGCATCATCGAATACCGCGTGCGCGAACCGGGCTCCGGCATTGATTCCAGCAAACGCGGCGAGTTGCTGGCCGTGGCGCTCAGCGACGTGATGAGCGACGGCCTGTCGATGGTCTATTCCTTCTTTAATCCCGATCTCGAAAAGCGCTCGCTCGGCACCTTCATGATCATCGACCACATCACCCGCACCCGCGCGCTTGGCCTGCCGCATGTCTATCTCGGCTATTGGGTCGATGGTTCGGAAAAGATGGGCTACAAGACCCGCTATCACCCGCAGGAACATCTGACGCCGCGCGGGTGGGAGGTTTATCACCCTGACGAAGAATAACGGGGTCGCCACGTCCTATTCAATTCGGATAGCAAAAACACACGAAAGACGTCCCGAATAAACTTCCGGGACGCCACTTCAATATTACCCGCCAAATTTCCCGCTACGTGGAAAACCCTTCGGCACGGTGCGGCCAACGGTGGCACGGTCGGCCAGCCATTCGCGCAGTTCTTCACCCACCTTGTTGAAGAGACGCCCGGCCGTGTCGGACCAGGACAAGCCTTCGGCAAGCGCGAAACATTTAACGTCGACAACGCCGCCATCCTTGTAGCGTTGCAGGCGCACGCCCTTGCCGCGTGACATTTCCGGCACTTGCGACAGCGGGAAGGCCAAAAGCTTGCGGTTTTCGCCGACGACAGCGACATGGTCGCCCGTCACCGGCACCGCCAGCTTGGCTTCGTCAGGCATGGAGACATTCATGATCTGCTTGCCCTTGCGGGTATTTGCAACCATTTCGCTTTCCGCCACGATGAAACCGTTGCCAGCGGTGGAGACGAGCAACAGCTTGCGTGAGGGATCATGGACGAAGGCGGTCAGGATGTCCTGATCGTTCTCCATGTCGACCATGATGCGGATCGGCTCGCCATGGCCGCGCCCACCCGGCAGCTTGTCGGCGCCGAGCGTATAGGCCTTGCCGCCGGTGGTCAAAAGCAGCAGCTTGTCGGTGGTCTGCGCCGGGAAGGCAAGCTTCGGGCCGTCGCCTTCCTTGAAGGTCAGGGTCGACGTATCGGACATGTGGCCCTTCAACGCCCTGATCCAGCCCTTCTGCGAAATGACGATGGTGACCGGTTCCTTTTCGATCATCGCCTGCTGGATGGCCTCGATATCGGCATCCGGCGCATCCGCGAACTGCGTGCGGCGACGGCCGATCTCGGTTGCCTTGGCATATTTCTTTTTGACCTCGCCGATTTCCCAGGCGACAGTTTGCCACTGCTTGTCGTCGGAGGCGAGCAGACCTTCGATTTCGGCCTTCTCACTGCTGAGTTCATCGAACTCCTTGCGGATTTCGAATTCCTCGAGCTTGCGCAGATTGCGCAGCCGCATGTTGAGAATGGCTTCGGCCTGGTTGTCGGTGAGTGACCACTTGGCCATCATCACCTGTTTCGGCTCGTCCTCCTCGCGGATGATGCGGATTACCTCATCCAGATTGAGATAGGCGACCAGCAGGCCACCCAGAATCTCGAGCCTGCGATCGATGGCGGCCAGACGGTGGCGGGAGCGGCGGACCAGCACGTCCTTGCGGTGCGCCAGCCATTCGCTCAGCACTTCGTTCAGCGCCATGACCTTCGGCACCTTGCCAAGCGACAGCACGTTCATATTGAGCGGCAGGCGACTTTCGAGGTCGGACAGGCGGAACAGCGATTCCATCAGGAGCGTCGCATCGACGGTGCGGTTCTTCGGCACCAGCACGATGCGCACGTCTTCGGCGGATTCGTCGCGAACATCTTCCAGCAGCGGAAGCTTGCGGGCGAGCAGAAGTTCGGCGATCTTTTCGATCAGCCGCGATTTCTGCACCTGGAAGGGAATTTCGGTGATGACGATCTGATAACCGCCGCGACCGAGATCCTCCGTTTCCCATTTGGCGCGCACGCGGAAACCGCCGCGGCCGGTCTTGTAGGCATCGAGAATATTCTCGCGGCTTTCGATGATCACGCCACCCGTGGGTAGATCGGGCCCGGGAATGAACTCCACCAGCTTTTCGACCGTCGCATCGGGATGCTTGATGAGATACAGCGCCGCATCGCAGAGTTCGTGGGCATTGTGCGGCGGGATCGATGTCGCCATGCCCACGGCAATGCCAGAGGCACCATTGGCCAGAAGATTCGGGAAAGCACCCGGCAGGACCACCGGTTCCTCGTCTTCTTCATTATAGGTGGCGCGGAAATCCACCGCATCCTCGCCGATGCCTTCCAGCAGCAGCGCCGCCACATCGGTCATGCGCGCTTCGGTGTAACGATAGGCGGCAGCGCCGTCGCCATCGATGTTGCCGAAATTGCCCTGCCCGTCGACGATCGGATAACGCTGCGAGAAATCCTGCGCGAGACGCACCAGCGCATCATAGACCGACTGGTCGCCATGCGGGTGGAACTTACCGATGACGTCACCGACGATACGGGCGCATTTCTTGAAGGCCGAGTTGGGACGAATGCCCATTTCGCTCATGGCGTGAATGATGCGGCGGTGAACCGGCTTCAGGCCGTCACGCACATCCGGCAGCGCACGATGCATGATCGTGGACAAGGCGTAAGCGAGGTAGCGCTCTTCAAGCGCCGCCTTCAAATCGACCGGATGAATGTTATCGTCTCCGCCAGACGGAGGTACAAGATTTTTTCCCATGGTGCTTGACTAGCGGAAATGCCGATTCCCGGCAAGAAATTCAGGGGTCTGCCCTGTGGATGAAAACACCTCTTTCGTGAGGTTTTTTGTTAACCGCGATCTAAATGCCGCAATGCCGCCGTCATGGGAATCGATCTAAATTCTGTAGACCTTTGAATAATCGTGAATATAAGTATCACCATTAGCATTCTGACAGGGTGCACATCCGTACGTTGAGGGAAGAAACATCATGAGATTGAAATCCACCCGGCAGGTTCTTTTCGCGAGTGCCGCGCTTCTTACGCTTTCGGCACCGGCTTTTGCGCTGGACGGCGGGGATGTGCTGAAGAAGATCAATGCAGCCTATGCCGCCCAGGGCGGTGAGATCGCCGCCGGCTCGGTTGCCGTCAACGGCTCGACGGTGACGCTGAACAGCGTGACCTTCAACGCAGCCGCCGATCCCGCCAAGAAAATCCCGGTCGGCAACATCACGCTTGAAGGCGTCGAGGAAAACAACGGCGGTTACACGATCAAGAACGCCCGTTTCGACAATATCGACTACAAGCAGGAAAACGTGGAGATCAAGGCAAGCGACATCTACATGTCGGGCCTCGTCATTCCCGCTGATGCGACCACGGGCACCGTGGATGCGCTGATGTTCTATGACGAAGCACATAGCGGCCCGGTTTCGGTTTCCATCGACGGCAAGCCGGCTTTCTCACTTGAGGAAAGCACCGCGACGATGTCGGTCAGCGATGACAAGGCCTCGATCGGTTTCGAACTTGATGCATCCGGCTTCAAGGCCGATCTCAGCGAAGTCACCGACCCGGCCACGAAGGACGCGATCGAGAAGCTCGAACTCAAGGCCCTTTCCGGCGACATGACCATGAGCGGCAGCTGGGAAGTTGCCTCCGGCACCGTTGATGTCGAGGAATATGCCATCAACCTCGACAATGTCGGCCGCCTCAACATGTCGTTCGGCTTCTCCGGCTACACGCTTGCCTTCATCAAGTCGATGCAGGAGACGGTGAAGGCGCAGGCCGCCAATCCGAACAAGGAACAGGCAGACCAGGCAGCCAGCCTTGCCATGCTCGGCCTGATGCAGCAGCTTTCCTTCGTCAATGCCGAGATCAGCTTCGAAGATGCCAGCATCACCAAGCGCGCCATCGATTACACGGCAAGCCAGCAGGGCATGACGAGCGACCAGCTCGCCCAGACCATCAAGGGCATGGCCCCGATCATGATGGCCTCGCTCAACGTACCGGAATTGCAGAACATGGTGTCGACGGCGATCAACACCTATATCGACAATCCGAAGAACTTCTCGATCACCGCAGAGCCGGAAAAGCCGGTTCCGTTCCCGATGATCATGGGCGCTGCGATGGGCGCACCGAACACCCTGCCGAAAATGCTCGGCGTGACGGTGACGGCAAACGAATAAACAAAAAAGCCCCGGTTCTGCCGGGGCTTTTTATTTGTACTCAATGCAGCGGGGCTGCCGCCGCACCCTGCTTGTCGTGCAGGGCGAAACGGTCGATCATGTGGGCGCTCGCCTCATTGACGCCGATCACTTCGACCCGCCTGCCGACCTTACGGAATTTCAGGACCACCTTGTCCAGCGCGCCGACTGCGGAGATATCCCACAGATGCGCCTCCGAGACATCAATCGTCACCGCCTCCACCTCGTCGGCGAAATCGAAGGCGGCGATGAAGCTTTCCGTCGAAGCGAAGAAAATCTCGCCATCGACGCGGTAGATCCGCTCGCGACCATCGTCTGAAAGCTCCGGTCGGACATGGAAGAGCTTGGAAACCTTGCCCGCGAAAAACACGCCGGAAAGAAGCACGCCCGCCAGCACACCCTTTGCAAGGTCATGGGTGGCGAGCACCGTGCCGACGGTTACCAACATAACGATGCTTGACGATGGCGGGTTGCGGCGCAGATCAAGGATCGAACGCCACGAAAAGGTGCCGATGGACACCATGATCATGACAGCCACCAGAGCCGCCATGGGAATGATGCGCACGAGATCATCCAGCACCAGAATGAGGAACAGCAGGAACGCACCCGCGACGAAAGTGGACAAGCGACCACGACCGCCGGAGCTGACATTGATGACGGACTGGCCAATCATGGCGCAGCCGCCCATGCCGCCGATGAGGGCAGATGCGATATTGCTCGTCCCCTGCCCGATGCATTCCTGGCTCTTGTTGCTGCCTGTATCCGTCATGTCGTCGACGATCTGGGCCGTCAGCAGCGATTCCAGCAGGCCAACGGCGGCGAGCGCCACGGAATAGGGAAAGATGATCTGCAACGTTTCGAAGGTCAGCGGCACCTGCGGCAATGCAAAGATCGGCAGTGTCGACGGCAACTCACCGAGATCGCCGACCGTGCGGATGTCCATGCCGGAGAACACCGCCACGCAGGTCAGGGCAACGATGGCGACCAGCGGTGATGGGATGATCTTCGTGACCAGCGGAAAGAGATAGATGATCGCAAGACCGGCCGCGATCATGACATAGGTTTCAACCGGCACGCCGATCAGTTCGGGCAATTGCGCCATGAAGATCAGGATCGCCAGTGCATTGACGAAACCGGTCATGACAGAGCGTGACACGAAACGCATCACCCGGCCGAGTTTCGCAAAACCCGCCGCGATCTGCAGCACGCCCATGAGAATGGTGGCGGCAAAGAGATATTGCAGCCCGTGCTCCTTGACGAGCGTGACCATCAGCACGGCTGTGGCTGCGGTTGCCGCCGAAATCATGCCCGGCCGGCCGCCGGTGAAGGCCGAAACGCAGGCGATGGCGAAGGAGGCGAACAGCCCCACTTTGGGATCGACACCGGCAATGACGGAAAAGCCGATGGCTTCGGGAATAAGGGCGAGCGCCACGACGATGCCGGAAAGAAGATCGCCGCGAATATTGGAAAACCACTCACGTATGTAAGTCTGAAATCTGTTCATCTGATTTTTTCGCAAAGAATGACGCACCGGCCGGAGCCATGTCCGGTAGATTGAAAAGGAATGTCGGTGCTTTGCGTTGTCTGGCGGATCGGCGGCCAGAAGAGCCACCCGGGATTTCACCGGGTCCGTGGTGAGTACCCCACCTATAAACAGCAAAAAAGCGGGCGGCAAGTTGCGCGCCCGCTTTTCGATGCAGCAAAATGAGGTATCAGGCCGCTTCGCGCAAGCCATGCTCCTCCACATCCATATCGCTCAGCCGGAACTGACAGACCAGATCCTTGAGGCGGCCCGTCTCGCTCGCCAGCATGGCGCTGGCGGCATTGTTTTCCTCGACCATGGCGGCATTCTGCTGCGTGCCCTGATCCAGATTGTTGACGGCGGTATTGATCTCGGAAAGCCCGAGCGACTGCTCCTTTGTCGCAACGGCGATGGCTTCGATATGGCCGTTGATTGTCTTGACCGAGCCGCCGATGCGCGAAAGGGCTGCGCCGGTTTCCCGCACGAAACGCGCACCATCCTTCACCTCGGTGCTGGAGTTGCGGATCAGCACCTTGATCTCGGCCGCGGCTTTTGCAGAGCGCTGCGCCAGTTCGCGCACCTCCTGGGCGACGACGGCGAAACCGCGTCCCGCCTGGCCCGCACGGGCTGCCTCGACGCCGGCATTGAGCGCAAGAAGGTTGGTCTGGAAGGCGATCTCATCGATGACGCTGATAATGCTGCCGATCTTGCCGGATGACTGTTCGATCTTTTCCATGGCCATGATCGTATCGACGACGAGGTCGGCCGTGCGGCTGGCATCCTCATCGGCAGAATGGGCGACCGTGCGGGCTTCCACAGCACGCTCCGCCGAGATGCGGATATTCGCGGTCAGCTCATCGAGAGCGGCGGCAGTTTCTTCCAGCGAGGCGGCCTGCTGCTCGGTGCGGCGGGCAAGATCGGCAGCGCTCTGGCTGATTTCCTGGCTGCCGCCGTCGATTGCCACGCTCGACTGCACGACGCCGGACATGGCGGCATCCAGCTGGCGGATGGTGCGGTTGAGATCGTGGCGCAGCGTCTCGAAATCCGGAGCGAAAGGCTCGTTCAACTCGAAGGAGAGATCACCGGCGGCAAGACGGTGCAGCGCTGCCGCAAGACCGCTCGTCGCCTGCATCAGCCGCGCCTGTGCCTCCGCCTCCGCCTCGCGCTGGAAACGGGCCTTTTGGTCTTCCGCCTGTTGCCGGGCCGCAAAAGTCTGGTTCTCCAGTTCGATCTTGGCGATGGCGGCCTGACGGAAAATTTCCAACGCCTGCGCCATGGCGCCGAATTCATCCTTACGGCGCAGGCCGGGAACGTCGAATTCGGTTTCACCTTCGGCAAGGCGACGCATCGCACCAGTGATCAAGGTCGCGGGGCGGGTTATCGAACGGCCAATGAGATAGACCCCGGCAAAAAGGATCACGACGGTCAGGGCAATGAGGGCGACGACGATCGAAACCGTGGTTTCCGCCGCATTTTTGTTCTGCAGCGCGCTTGCCTGCCGCTCCTGCCGATAGGCCGAGGAAATATCGGCGACGAGCGGCAGCAATGCGGTATAGGCCGTGGCAACCGTCTCGCGTGCCGCCTGCTCCTCCAGCACCGCCTGCGCATAAAAGCGGAAGGAGGCGGTGTAGATTTCCAGCGCGTCCATGATGCGCTGGCGCTCGACGCCCGGCCGGTACTCCAGCTTCACCAGCGCCTTGAAGGTTTCCACCTCGGCGGCGTGTTTTGTCGCATAGGTTTCGTCGCGCCGCAGGATGAAATCCTTCTCGTGCCTGCGCATCATCAACATGCTGGCCCGGATTTCGGCATTGGCAACGGTGTCGATGTGTTTTTCAATGGAATGCACACCATTGCGCATCGCGCCTTCAAGACCTTCCGCGGGGGTGAGACCCAGCTCCTGATTTTTGGAAACCAGCGCTTTCATGCGTTCTCCATAGGCAGCAACACCCTGCGCCAGCGCATCAAGTTTCACGCGGGCCTGCGGCGTGGCGCTGCCTTCGAGAGAATTGACGGACTGCCCAACCTTGCCCATCGTCTGGTCGAACTGCGCAACGGAATTCATGTCCCTGGAAAGCAGGAAGTCCCTCTGGTGAAGACGGCTTTCATGCAGAGCGTCCACAAGCGTCGTCAACACCCCGTCCCTCTGGATCAACGTGTCTTCGGCGATGCGATAACGCTCCTCCATCTGCCGTTGCCACAACAGCATGCCCGAGATGACGGCGATACCGCACAGCGCAGCCAGCGCCAGCATGGACACGCGATGCGCTATTTTGAACGTCGAGACCAGCGAAAACATTCAACCCTCATTTGTGAAATTTCATGGGGGCGATGAATGATCGACAAGACTTAAGAAGTTCTCTACCGGATTTGTCAGTTTGATTAAGTTTTTATGACAATCCACAGGTTAAGCGGAATAGACAGGAGATCCCGGCAAGCAAAAAGCCTGCACGATAAAGATACTTGTCGGGAAAACAGAGTAGACAGGAGGCGGAAAGCGCTGCTTTCCCGCCTCAGTATTGCCTCCCTGCTTTTCTCATCTGACTCCAAGCCGGATAAGGAAAAACAGGGAGTTACGTCGATTGAGATCAATCCCGTGGGAGCAGGCTAGACTATGCCACCTCGTTTGCGGAGTTGCGCATCTGCGAAGCGCCTGCCCCCGACCAATCGACCCGGCGGGTGGCGTACATGGTTGCGGCTATAGCAATGAAGGAGATCACAGCACCTGCCAGCAACGCATATTCGTCTTCGTTCAAAACCAGATACATGACGCCGTAGGCGACCGCCAATACGGTAAACAACGCCACACCATTCCTGCGACTATTGGTTGCACTACCGAGATAAAACGCGATCAGCGCCGCCGTCGCTGTTGATGCCGTGATATAGGCAACCGTGAAGCCCGTATGCTCGGAGAGCGCCAGCAGCAACACGTAGAAAATAATCAGCGCCAACCCCGTCAGCACATATTGTATCCAGTGCACGACAGTGCCGCCCTTGAGTTCAACGATGAAGACGGCAAGGAAGACCAGTGAGATGAAACCGATCGAATATTTCAGCGTTCGGGCGATGATCTGGTAAAATTTCACGGGTTCGACGAGGTTGATCGTCATCAGGCTGCCCGACAGTGGCAGACGCGTGCCCTCGACCACCCGGTCTATGCCTCTCGCAAGATAAGGAATGGTCCAGTTCGCCTTGAAATCCGTAGCGGTGACGGTCTTCTGCTCGGGTAGGAACAGGCCTTCGAAGCCGGGATGTGGCCAATCGGCGTTTGCCGCAAAGCTCGTCGTCTGGCCGGCCGGCGCCACGGCGAAACTGCCTGAACCATTCAGGGAAAAGGCGATATCGAAGGCGAAGCCGGTTTCGATGAGGTTTCTCTCAATCGGCCTGTGCACACCGGCATCGGACCGGATCGATACCTCTGGACCGGCGCGGTTGGTCATCACCGAAATATCCCGCATGCCGGGATCAAAGGGCAGAACCGGGCCGCCATCGATTTTGACGCCGGCGCTGGAGCGGATGCCGGTCATATCCTGTATGCTGAGGACGAGAATGGCGTTTTCGAGTCGTGGCGTGCCGGAAAAGCGCGCGAGGTCCTGCAGGATGCCGGAACCGAAGCGGCCTCTCAGCGCGATGTTGCTGTTATAGACCGGCAGGCTGTAGATCGACAGCTGCTTTTCCTCGGTCTTCAGATCGGCCGCGACATCAAGCGTTTCCGGCATGACCAGCACCCATTCCGTCGTGCGGTCGACGATGCTCTGGCCATTCACCTCGCGGCGGCGGTCCACGTCGAAAGGCACGGCAAGATAGGGACCGTTCACCACCTGATCACCGCCCCAGCCATTGGCAATTCGCCCCGACACATCTTCCGCCCGCGAGGCGCGCTCTTCCGTCAACCCCCAGACAAGCAGGAGCGGCACGAGCAGAACCATGGATATGAAGCCGATCATCAGGAACTTGGCGCCCGGCGAGCGCAGGCTGACGGCGAAATTGCCGCGCGGCGGGGCTGGAGGTGCATATCCACCCGCCGGCGCGATATCTTTTTCCGTTTCATGTACCATTCTGAAATCCTTATAAATATGATCGCGCCGAAACCGAAAGCGAAGTTCGGCCGGCGCTGTCCCAAGTTTAAAACCCCAAATAGTCTTGCGTCCCCCAGGTGAACGCGGAGCCTATACTGGAAGTGGATTTCGGCTGATTGTGCGCGGAATTCGGTTTAACTCGCGGTAAAATTGTGACTTTGCCGCGTTCGTTGCAAAAACAAAAAGGGCCGGCGTTGCCGCCAGCCCTTTGTTTGAACCTGAATAAATCCAGATCAGTCCTTTTTGGACGGAATAACGCGCAGCGCCAGTTCGCGAAGCTGCGTCGGCGTTGCCGGCGACGGGGCGTTCATCAAGAGATCCTGCGCCTGCTGGTTCATCGGGAACAGCGTGATTTCGCGCAGGTTCTTGGCGCCGACCAGCAGCATGACCACACGGTCGATGCCGAATGCGCAACCGCCATGCGGAGGCGCGCCGTACTGGAAGGCCCGGTAGAGACCGCCGAAGCGCTCTTCCACGTCCGTCTGGCTGAGGCCCACCTTTTCGAAGGCCTTGACCATCAGCTCGGGCGACTGGTTACGGATCGAGCCGGAGGCGATTTCGAAGCCGTTGCAGACCGCGTCATACTGGAACGCCTTGATGGAGAGCGGATCCTGCCCTTCCAGCGCTTCCATACCACCCTGCGGCATGGAGAACGGGTTGTGAGCAAAGTCGATCTTCTTTTCTTCGTCGTTGTATTCGAAGAAGGGGAAATCGACGATCCAGCACATTTCGAAACGGTCGCGATCGATCAGGTTCAGCTCGTCGGCGGCGCGGGTGCGCGCCTCGCCGGCGAACTTGTAGAACTTGGCGGGATCGCCGGCGACGAAGAAGCAGGCATCACCCGCTTCCAGGCCGAGCTGCTGGCGTAGCGCCTCGGTGCGTTCCTCGCCGATGTTCTTGGCAAGCGGACCGGAACCGCCGACCTTGCCGTCCTCTTCCTTCCAGAAGATGTAGCCGAGGCCCGGCTGGCCCTGAGACTGCGCCCATGCGTTCATGCGGTCGCAGAAAGCGCGCGAGCCGCCGGTCTTGGCCGGGATTGCCCAGACCTGAACCTTGGGGTTGGAAGCGATCATGTTGGCGAAGACCTTGAAGCCCGAACCATCGAAATGTTCGGTCACGGCTTCCATGACGATCGGGTTGCGCAGGTCCGGCTTGTCGGAGCCGTATTTGCGGATCGATTCGTCATAGGGAATGCGCGGCCATTGTTTCGTCACCGGCTTGCCGTCGGCAAACTGTTCGAACACGGCCGTCATCATCGGTTCCATCGTGGTCCAGACATCTTCCTGGGTCACGAAGCTCATTTCGACATCGAGCTGGTAGAATTCACCCGGCAGACGGTCGGCACGCGGGTCTTCATCGCGGAAGCACGGAGCGATCTGGAAGTAGCGGTCGAAACCGGCCACCATCAGAAGCTGCTTGTACTGCTGCGGCGCCTGCGGCAACGCGAAGAACTGGCCTTCGTGGATGCGCGAGGGAACGAGGAAGTCGCGTGCACCTTCCGGCGAGGATGCGGTGAGGATCGGCGTCGTGTATTCGGCAAAGCCCAGTTCACCCATGCCCTTGCGCATGGAAGAGATGATCTGCGTGCGCTTGACGATGTTCCTGTGCAGTGTCTCGCGGCGCAGGTCGAGGAAGCGGTACTTGAGGCGAACGTCCTCGGGATATTCCGGCTCGCCGAAGACGGGCAGCGGCAATTCCTTGGCAACACCCAGAACCTCGATTTCCTGCGCGTAAAGCTCGATCTCGCCGGTCGCCATGCCCTTGTTGATGGTGTCCTCTGAACGCGCCTTGACCAGACCGTCGATGCGGATCACCCATTCGCCGCGCACCGTCTCGGCAACCTTGAAGGCCGGGCTATCGGGATCGGCCACCACCTGGGTGATTCCGTAATGGTCGCGAAGGTCGATGAAGAGAACGCCGCCATGATCTCGCACGCGGTGAACCCAACCGGAAAGGCGAACGGTTTCGCCGACGTCGGACTTGCGAAGAGCGGCACAGGTGTGGCTGCGGTAACGATGCATTTTTATATCCTGGAACGTGTCGTGGGCCAGATCAGCCGCACTGTCGAATTTGGCCGGAAAAACGCATGACCAGCCTGATTTGTCAAGGCAAAGCGCAAGATTGTCGCCTCCTGACTGTCCTTTCCCCCGCCTTGGCTTTAGATAGTGCTTATTCAGCCCGCCAAACCGAGTCGGCCCGCAATGAGCCAGATCAGACCCCTTATCCCGCTTCTCGTCACCGCCGGCATCCTGATCGGCGGCAATGGCCTGCAGGGAACCTATATCGCGCTGCGCGGCCTGTCCGAAGGGTTTTCGGCCAGCACCATCGGCCTCATCAGCGCCGCCTATAGTCTCGGTTTCGCGCTCGGCTGCATTTCGGTGACACGCCTGCTGCGCAAGATCGGCCATATCCGCACTTTTGCCACCATGGCGGCCGTGGCGTCGGCCGCGTCGATTGCCATGCCGCTCATCCTGCATCCGCTGTTCTGGCTGGCGATGCGCTTCATCATCGGCATTGCGGTTGCCTGTCTTTTCGCGGCCATCGAAAGCTGGATCAATGCGCAGGTGACAAATTCCAACCGGGCGCGGACACTCTCCATCTATCGTTTCGTCGATCTCGGCTCCGTCACGCTGGCGCAATACATCATACCCGTCGCCGGCATCGATGGCCCGGTGGTGTTTTCGCTGATCGCCATGGCGCTTTCGCTGTCGCTGGTGCCGATCTCGCTTGCCGACAAATCCAACCCCGCCCCGCCGAAACAGATACCTTTCAATCTTTTCGCCGTCTGGCGCATTTCACCACTTGCAGTGGTCGGCTGCGTCGCCGTCGGTCTCAGCATGGCGGCTTTTCGCAACATAGGCCCGATCTACGCCGAACAGATCGGCCTTTCGGTAACGGCGATCGCCACCTTCATGAGCGCCGGCATCATCGGCGGCGTTGTGCTCCAATATCCGCTCGGTGTCTATTCCGATCGTTATGACCGACGCATCATCATTCTCGCCACCACCGCGGGCTCGGTGATCGTCGGCCTGTTTCTAGCCTTCTTCGCGGGCACCGACGAGTGGAGCAACATCATCGGCGTCTTCGTGTTCGGCGCATTCGCCCTGCCGCTTTATTCGCTCAGTTCCGCCCACGGCAACGACCATGCCAAGGAAGGCGAACATGCGATGGTTTCGGCCGGGCTCTTGTTCTTCTGGTCGGTGGGTGCGACTGTCGGCCCCCTGCTCGCTTCCGTTCTCATCGACCAGTTCGGCCCGAAGGCACTGTTCAGCTACACCGCCGCGATCCAGATCGTTTTCATCGCCTACACCATATATCGGCTGCGGGTGCGCGAGGGTGTTCCCGTGGAGGAGAGGAACTGGCGGTTCCGTTCGCTTTTGCGCACGTCAGCCTATTTTCAGAAGCTCGCAGCCCCCATGCCGCCCAAAAAGGACGGGACGGAGCCCAATCCGCCCGAGAAAAACGATCCTTGAGCCTTCAAAGGCGGGCTTTGTATTGACATGCGCCCGGCAAAGGGAAAGTAAGACGGATAATTTTCACGAGTGGCCATTTGCAATGATTGAAACGACTGCCGCCCTCGCCGAAGCCTGCACGGAACTGGCGAAATCGGAATTCATCACCATCGACACCGAGTTCCTGCGGGAAACGACCTTCTGGCCGGAGCTTTGTCTCGTGCAGATGGCAAGCCCGACGCTTGAAGTGCTGGTCGATCCGCTCGCCAAGGGTCTCGATCTCACGCCGCTTTTCGAGCTGATGGCCAATCCTGCTGTCGTGAAGGTTTTCCATGCCGCACGGCAGGATATCGAAATCATCTACCATCTCGGTGGGCTCATTCCGCACCCGATCTTCGACACCCAGGTCGCCGCCATGGTCTGCGGTTTCGGCGATTCGATCTCCTACGACCAGCTGGTGCAGAAGATCAAGAATGTGCAGATCGACAAATCCTCGCGCTTCACCGACTGGAGCCGCCGCCCGCTGACCGAAAAACAGCTGGATTACGCGTTGGCCGACGTGACCCATCTGCGCGACGTCTATCTCTCGCTGAAGTCGCAGCTGGAGCGCGAAGGCCGCTCGCTGTGGCTGACCGAAGAGATGGACATTCTGGAATCGCGTGACACCTATGACATGCATCCCGACGATGCGTGGCTGCGGCTGAAATCGCGCCTGCGCAAGCCGACCGAGCTCGCCATCCTCAAATTCGTCGCCGCCTGGCGCGAGCGTGAGGCGCGCTCGCGCAACGTGCCACGTTCGCGCGTCCTGAAGGATGATGCGATCTTCGAAATCGCCCAGCAGCAGCCAAAGGATGCCGAGGCGCTGTCGCGCCTGCGTACGATCCCGAAGGGCTGGGAACGCTCCACTTCGGGCACCGCCATCATCGAAACCGTAAATGCTGCGCTGGCATTGCCAAAAGAGGAAATGCCCAAGGCGCCGCGCCACAGCCACGCGCCGGAAGGTTCCGGTGCTGCCGTGGAACTCTTGAAGGTTCTGCTGAAGCTGACGGCCGACAAGCACGGCGTTGCCGCCAAGGTCATCGCCAACAGCGACGATCTGGACAAGATCGCCGCTGAAGGTGAAAACGCGACCGTGGGGGCACTGACCGGCTGGCGGCGCGAACTCTTCGGCGATGTGGCGCTGAAACTCATCAACGGCGAAGTGGCGCTGCGTTTTGCCGGCAAGAAGGTCGAGGCGGTTGAGGTTGCGGTGAGCGGCGAGTAACCCCTCGCTTTTAACCCCAATTTTGCCCGTATCGCGGTCCATCCCTGTGCACATCGTTGCGCTTTGAGGGTCTTGTGATGAAACCTGCCCGCATCCTGCTGCTGGCCGCCCTTGTGGCGGCCGCAGGCATTCTCCCCGCCCCTTTTTCCGCGCGCGCCGATGACGGCAAGGTCGATCTTCAGGGCGAATGGACGACCGACTGCCTGAAGATCGGCAAGAACGACCGGCATGGCATCGTCACACGCATCACGATACGCGGTGATCGCATGCACGCCGTCTCGCAGATCTATGCCCGCAATGGCTGCCAGCAACCCACGGTGCAGGTACGTTATGAAGGCACGCTTGATGGTGGCCTGAGAGACCATGACAGCATGCTCTTTGCCCATACCGTCACCGCGATTACCATGACACCGAATGACGCCGACGTCGTTGCCCACTACAACGGCGACCCGAAGGGCACCGGCTGCGGCCTGAACGGCTGGAAGGAGAATGTTCCCTTTGATGTCGATGGCCGGACCTGTGCAGCCATCACCTTTGCCCACAAGGGAGAAACCCTGTTCGACCGGGCATGGATCGACGGCAAGCGGCTGCGTTTTGCCGCCTTTCCGGTCAAATGGTCGAACCGTTCGCCGGATGACCGGCCGCAATCCCCGCTTGAAACTGTCTATTACAGAACATCATATTAGACGTAATGCCACCTGTGCGCCCGTTTTGCGGCAACAGGGCAACAACCTTTCCAATCCTTCATGTGACCTTACCGAAAGGTCACTTTTTGCAGCGCATTTTCCACATTAATGTCGCATATGACCGCAACAGAAGCTTCGCCGACGGGAGCGGCCAGTTCTTCCTTCCCGAGGCCAAGCCTTCCCTGCCCGAGACCCAAGAACCGACATGAGAAAATTGCTGCCCATTCTGGATTACGTGGTGCTCTTCGTTGCCGTGGCCGGCGCCGGGGTGGCCTACGCATTTCTGGAATATGGCGGCGGCGCATTGATCGGCGCGACCTATGCACTGTTTGCCTGCGCACCCATTCTCGCTTTTGAGCGCGGTTACATCATGCCCGGCCTGTCGCGGCGGGTCAGCGCATTGCCGACACCGGTCTATATCGCCGTCGGCCTGATCATCTATGCCGTTCTCGTTTTCTGCGGCTTCGGGCTTGGCGGCACCATCCTGTGGCTGAGCGGGATATTTCCCGGCACCTGGAAACGGGCAGTGCATGCCGAAGTGCAGACGCTCGTCTTCACCCTCATCGTCTGCGGCATCATCGTTTTCATCATGCGGGTGCGCGAGCTTCTCGGCCGCGACATCTTCATCGATCTCATTCTCGGGCGCTATCGCCGACCGGTCAGCGAAGACCGCGTCTTCATCTTCATCGATCTTGTCGGCTCCACCTCATTTGCCGAAACCAATGGCGACCTGAAGGCCCAGGAGTTTCTCGGCGAAATCTTCGCGAGCTATGCCGCACCGGTCCGGAAACATGGCGGCGTCATCGATGACTATATTGGCGACGCCGCCATCATCACCTGGCCCTATCACATGGCAATCAGGCGGGCGGCCTGCGTGCGCTGTGTCTTCGATATTCTGGCGACCATCGAGGAAAAACGCGACATGTGGATTTCCCGATTCGGCGAAGTGCCGCGCCTGCGCTTCGCCATCCATGGCGGGCCGGTCATAACAGCGGAAATCGGCGTCGATCACCACAAGATCACCTATTTCGGCGATACGGTGAACACGACCTCGCGCCTCGAATCACTGAGCAAGATGCTCGGCCACCCGGTGCTGATTTCCGCAGACCTTGCCCATCAGCTGGTTCTTCCAAAGGGTGTGCGCAGCGAATATCTCGGTGAACATGCGGTCAAGGGCCGTGGCCAGACACTGGGTGTATGCACGCTCAGCCAGTATCAGGCCCCTGCCGCATAAGGGCAATTGGCTGGAAGAAGCCGTGCTGTCCCGTTTGGAGACGGCAGCCGTCATCAAAATTCATCAAAGCTTCAAACGACAATCACCTGCCTGTCATGGAGCGCCCCTATCGCCTCAATCCTGTCTTCAACAGGTATCGAGGGGTCTTATCCATGAAGCACATTCTTTTCGCGTCCTGCGCAGTTCTCGCGCTTGCCACCACATCTTATGCGGCCGAGAAGGAGTTTCCGGCAAAGCTGGTCTCCCACGCCATTCTGCCGGCCAACACCATCATCCCTGCACCATCAGATGCGCCGGAGCACCTCAAGACCTCCGCCAAGTTCACGACGGCCGACCGCAAGCGCGCCGAGGGCCTCGGCACCGTGCCCGGCAAAGACGGCGTTCGCCTGACCGGTCTTTCCATGCCGTTCAACGGCCAGCCGATGCAGGGCTTTTCCGGTATCAAGGCCATGGCCGACGGCAGCTTCTGGAGCCTTTCCGACAACGGCTTCGGTTCCAAGCTGAATTCCAGCGACGCCATGCTCATGCTTCACCATCTGAAGTTCGACTGGGACGCCGGCAAGGTCAACGCGCTTGAAACCGTGTTTCTCTCCGACCCTGACATGAAAGCGCCCTTCCCGCTCGTTCTCGAAGGATCGAGCAAGCGTTACCTGACGGGCGCCGATTTCGACGTCGAATCCATTCAGCCTGTAGCCGATGGTTTCTGGGTGGGCGAAGAGTTCGGTCCTTACGTCCTGAAATTCACCCGTGACGGCAAGCTGACCGACGTCATTGCCACCAAGGCTGGTGACATCGACGTGAAGTCGCCGGATCATCCGACTCTGGCCCTGCCCGGCAACCCGACGCAGAAAATGCCTGCCTTCAACCTGAAACGCTCCGGCGGTTATGAAGGCATGGCGCTCTCCAAGGACGGTTCGAAGCTCTACGGTCTGCTGGAAGGCCCGCTCTACACCGCCGATGGCCAGGTGGAGAAAACCGAAGACGGTTCGACCGGCCTTCGGATCATCGAACTCGACACCGCCAAGAAGGAATGGACCGGCCGCACCTGGCTCTATCCGCTGGCAGAGGGCGGCGAAGCCATCGGCGACTTCAACATGCTTGATGACAGCACGGCGCTGGTCATCGAACGTGACAATGGCGCCGGCACCGCCGACAAGGCGTGCGCCGATCCGAAGAAGCCGGAAGCAAACTGCTTTGCCGTGCCTTCCAAGGTCAAGCGCATCTACAAGATCGAGTTCAATGACGCCAATGTCGGCAAGGCCGCCCGCAAGATCGGCTATATCGATCTTCTGAAGATCTCCGATCCTGACAACAAGAAACGTCAGGGCGGCGGCAACGGCTATTACGACATGCCTTTTGTCACCATCGAGAATGTCGACCGCGTCGACGCCACGCATATCATCGTCGGCAACGACAACAACCTGCCCTTCTCGGCAGGTCGTGCGCTGGACAAGGCTGACGATAACGAATTCGTCCTCTTGGAAGTCAAGGACCTGCTCGACGCCAAGTAAGTAAAACGGTGCCGGAACTGGTTCCGGCACCACCCGCGCGACTGCGCATATTCAACAGGGCGGAGCGTCCTTGCAGCCTCCAGAAGAGGCGCGGCGCTCCGCTTTTTTCCAGTCATGCCTGACCCGGAGCCCGGCTCCGAAACGGGAAAGACCTCTTCATGCAGGATCATGCCGAACGACTTTATTATGCGCTGAGGAAAAGCTGGTCGGGCGAGACCAGCAGCCTGTGGTCGCGGGAAAACCCCGCCCGTGGACAGGGCAGCGTCACCGCTCTGGTGGTTCAGGATATTTTCGGCGGTGAGATCGCCAAAACCGCCGTCAGCGGCGCCGACCATTTCTACAATATCGTTGATGACATTCGCTGGGATTTCACCTTCGCCCAGTTTGATATTCCCGTCGGTTATCAGGACAGGCCCGCCACCCGCACCGAAGCGATGGCAAAGATCACACCCCTGCAATATGCCTATCTCAGCGCCTGCATCAGGAAGGCGCTGGGGCACGGTTGATCTCATCTAAAACGAAGGCAAGCCAGTTTCCCCAGCCCCGAAACAGGTTCGGAGCCGCGCGCGCGCAACGATGAAATCAAGCGATGTGCAAAACCAGCGTCGTCGCTGATTTTCCTGAAATAGGGTACTATTTCAGGCAGTCATCCAGACGTTGCTGGCCGCCCCAATCGGCGAATGCCTTCTTTGAGGCGACAATCAGGGCGTTTTCGTTGCTCGCATCGTATTTGACCGCCGGTATTTTGTTTCCGAAAAACACCCACAGGACATCTGCAGTCTCCACCTGACCGGCGAATCTGTTGTTACGCGTGACATTGTCGGTGATTGGCAGACCGGCAAGTGATCGCGCAAGGGCGGGTGTTCCCTCTCCAACTCTCGGGCCGGCATCCCCAACCACGAAAGGCACCGCAATTTTTTTATCCTTGCGGATGGCAACTCCGAAGGAGCCCATGACAATGCCATTGGAAGCAAGAATGGTGCTTTCTGGAATGACGCCGGCGGGAATTCTCAGAGGGTTGACGTAACGACGCTGAACGGCTTCATCCCTGATGCTTTGATCGGCAAATTTTGTTGGCGAGACAAAGAAACCGCTACCGTCCGATTGCTCCACAGGAACGACTCCGCGCACAAGCTCGCCCTTCATGGAAACCTCGTCTTTGCCGAGTATGCCATACCAGCGTACCACGCCCACGGATTTATCTTTCCAGCCTGCCTTACCAATCCGCGCGACGTCGCTCATAAACCTCTCGGTGCAGGTCGCATTGTCGGTCGAACCATGGTATTTTTCGCCACCAGGCAGATATACTTGGCCTGCATTGCACAGATGAATAAGAGCACCTGCCGTTGCATTTTTTGGATGATACGCTTTTCCGTATCCATCAATATTGATGTTTACCTTCGAATAACCGACAACTCCATTATCATTGAGTATCTTTGCGGAACTCAGTCCCTTTATGTCGCGCGTAGTTTTCCCTTCACATTTCGATTGGGCGACAGCGTAACTCGATGCAAAAACAGCGACAGTAAACACTACCATAGCAGACAATATTTTCATGAAAGACTTCCCCCGAAGAAACGATCAAATAAACTTTCGTGGCTTATCTTAATCCTTCTTCCATGGGTTGCAATAAAAAAATCAACCACTGGTTATGTGATCTGCGATCCAGGTGCAGCAATGCAAAAAGCCGCCGATCTTATTGATCGACGGCAGCCATTCAGAAAAATCGTTGTTATGAAATTATGCCGGCCGATGTCGCAAGCCGGCGACTTTAGACGGCTTACTCGAACACAAACGCCAGCCGCTTGCCCGTCAGCTTCGCCAGCTGCTGCAAACGCCCGTCCAGACGCTCGCCGGCAAAATCGCAATAATCGTGTGGCACCACGAATTCCAGATCGAGATCGGGATTGGTGGATTTGCGGAATTTCAGATGGTCGACAACGCCCGGCATCGAGGCCGAGAACAGGTAAACGACGCGTAGCAGGCCGCCGAGCAACTTGCCGAGCTCCAGCAGCCGGTCACCTGCCATGGCCGCCAGCGGCTCGGTGGTGCCGTTGTCGTTCAGTCCCTCGAAGCGATAATAATTGGCGAGCGCTATATAGGCTCGGCCGGGATGGGTAATTGCGACGAAGGAGGAGTGGGCGATGATATTGAGCGCCTGCAGGCCGCGATAGTCAGGATGGGCGCGCCAGCTGATATCGGCGAGAAGGCAGGCCGCCTGGCGGTAACGGCTTTCTTCTTCCGTCTCGTCGATGCCGAAGACAGGAAAGGTGCGGCCGCTCCAATCCGCCAGTTCACGCGCATGTTCGGGCGAACGGGCACGCAGAATGGCAAGTTCGTCGGCCGTGACCAGCAGCGGGTCCAGATCCCGCTCCGTTTCCGTCAGCAGCGAATAGAGATAACCTTCGCGCACGCCCTGCGCGGAAAAGGCGATCTTTGCCGGCTTCATCACCTTCAGAACCTCGCGCATGGCGATGGCGCCGAAGGGCAGAAGCGAACGGCGATTCTTGGAAACCGCCTGCCAGGCGGGATCCTTGCTGTCTCTGGAGAGAATGACCTCCTCCAGAAAATTCAGCATTTCCTCCAGCGGCAATTCATATCCCTGCATCATATGCAGCGGGTAACCGGTGATTTCCATGTGCAGCTTGGCGATGTTTCGCCATGTGCCGCCCACGGCATAAAAAGTGCGCCCCTCACCCGCCGTCAGCAGCTTTGCAAAGGATTTGACGTGTTTTCTGGCAATGGTCGCTGCTTTTTCGAGCGAACCATCCGATTGCTCGGAAAGCCTCAGGCCACCGAGCGGCAGGGTAATGCCCTCGCCGCAGCTTTTGCCCTTGATGTCGATGAGTTCGAGCGAACCGCCGCCCAGGTCGCCGGCAATGCCATCCGGATCATGGAAACCGCTGATCACTCCATAAGCGGAATAAAGCGCTTCCTTTTCGCCTGACAGCACCTCGACCTCGCAACCGAGAATGGCTTCTGCCTCGCGGATGAAATCCGGACCGTTTTCCGCTTCACGCGCCGCCGCCGTCGCCAGCACGTAAAGTTCCTGTGCCTGCGCCTGTTCGGAAAGCGCATGGAAACGCCTGAGCGCCATCAACGCCCGGCTGACGCCTTCCTCATGCATGCGGCCCGTCAGCGCCAGTCCTTTGCCAAGACCACAAAGGACCTTTTCGTTGAACAGCACCGCGGGCGCGCGGGAGAGACCTTCATATACGACAAGACGAACGGAGTTCGAACCAATATCTATGACGGAAACGGGGGCAAGGCCGGTCAGCCGCCCCTGTGCTTCTGATCGAGTCATTCAGCCTGTTTCTTGCGGGAAGAAATCAACCCGGCAATCAATTTGGGCGCACTGGATTTCAAGGCTTCACCACGTCCGGAAAGGCTGGGATTGGTCATGAAATAGTGCTGCGCGTTGAACGGTTCTTCGCCTTTACGCACCTCGATGCGCCTCGACGTTCCGTCCGCAAGTATCTCGTAGCTCTGCTGGTTGTCAATGAGATTGCCCAGCATAATCTGTGAAAGAACCTGCTCGTGCACGGTGGGATTGGTGAGCGGCACCAGCGTTTCCACACGGCGATCAAGGTTGCGCGGCATCATGTCGGCCGAGCCGATATAGACCAGCGCCTTGTCGGACGGCAGCCCGAAACCGTTGCCGAAGCAGAAAATCCGGCTGTGTTCGAGGAAGCGGCCGACGATGGATTTGACGCGGATATTGTCGGAAAGACCGGCCACCTGCGGGCGCAGGCAGCAGATGCCGCGGATCACCAGATCAATCTCCACACCCGCCGCACTGGCGCGGTAAAGCGAATCGATAATCTCAGGATCGACCAGCGAATTCATCTTCATCCAGATCGCCGCCGGCGCACCACGCTTGGCGTGCTCGATCTCTTCATTGATGTGCTTCACGATGCGCGAACGCAGCGTATAGGGCGAAATCGCCAGCTTCATGCCCTCTTCCGGCTCACCATAACCGGTGATGAAGTTGAAGATATTCGCCATGTCGTGGGCGATCTTCGGGTTGCAGGTGAAGAAGGACAGGTCGGTGTAAATCTTGGCCGTGATCGGGTGATAGTTGCCCGTGCCGAGATGGCAATAGGTTCTGAGCTTTCCGTCCTCGCGGCGCACCACCATCGACATCTTGGCGTGGGTTTTCAGTTCGATGAAGCCGAACACCACCTGCACACCGGCACGCTCCAGATCGCGCGCCCAGCGGATGTTGGCTTCTTCGTCAAAGCGGGCCTTCAATTCCACCAGAGCGGTGACGGATTTGCCGGCTTCGGCCGCATCAATCAGCGCACGGACAATCGGGCTGTCATTGGAAGTACGGTAAAGCGTCTGCTTGATGGCGAGAACTTCGGGATCGCGCGCTGCCTGCAGCAGGAACTGCACGACCACGTCGAAGCTTTCATAGGGGTGGTGAACCACCATGTCCTTTTCGCGGATGGCGGCGAGGCAATCGCCGGCATGTTCGCGCACGCGCTCGGGGAAACGGGCGTTGTAAGGCTCGAACTTCAGGTCGTCGCGCGGCGCACGCACGATTTCCGAAATGGTGTTGAGTGCCAGAAGACCCGGCAGAACCGCGACGCGATTGTCCGGCACGCCAAGCTCATGCACCACGAACTGGCGCAGCGACTGCGGCATTTCGCTGTCGGTCTCGATGCGGATAACGGAGCCGCGGCGGCGGCGCTTCAGCGCGCTTTCGAAGAAACGGACCAGATCTTCCGCCTCTTCCTCCACCTCGATATCGCTGTCGCGAATGATGCGGAAGGTGCCGAAGCCGCGGACCGTATAACCGGGATAAAGCCTGTGGATGAACAGGCCGACCACATCTTCAAGCGTGATGTAACGAATGGCGTTCTTGTCATCCGGCAGGCGCACGAAGCGGTCGAGTGCGGGTGGCAGGCGCAGGAGCGCGGTCATCGGCTCGCGGCCGTTGACGCTGTCGAGCTGCAGGCCCATCGAGAAGCCAAGGTTGGGAATGAAGGGGAACGGGTGCGCGGGGTCGATGGACAGCGGCGTCAGCACCGGGAAGATACGCTCTTCGAATTCGGTGCCAAGCCAGGTGCGGTCGGCATCGGACAGTGCGGCAGGCCGCACGACGAAGATTTCTTCCTTGGCGAGATATTGCTGCAGCACGGCGAGCGAGGCCTGCTGTTCCATCTGCAGATTGTCGATTTCCTTCAGAATGTCTTCCAGCTGCTCGGCTGGCGTCTTGCCATCCGGCGTCCGCACGGTGATCTTCTGGCGAACCTGGCCTTCGAGGCCGGCGACGCGGACCATGAAGAATTCATCGAGGTTGGCGGCAGAGATGGAGAGGAAACGCAGCCGCTCCAGAAGCGGATGATCCGTATTCAGCGTTTCTTCAAGAACGCGACGGTTGAACTGGAGCCAGGAGAATTCACGGTTGACGAAACGGGCGGGGCTATCCCAGAGGCTCTCGCCCTCGGTCACCGGCTGAACCTTGTCGAAGTTGTCCTGCGCTACTGCGTCCATGCCCTGTTCCATCCCCTGACCAATTTCCGTCCCGTGATCCTGTTGCATCGCGTGATCGTCCTTCTTGCCCGTATAACAGTTTGACGACGGAACTGTGACAGTCGTCAATCGATGTCCAGCTCGCTGCCCGCCGCGGCGCTGTCCATCGCATTGAGGACTTCCGCTGCCAGCGGGCGGGTTATTCTCGTTCCGCGCGCAAGCGCCAGCCTGTCGATGCGGTGCACAATCGTCTGGGCCGTATCGAGCGAGCGCTCCATTCTATTGACGATGTAACCTATGAGTTTGTCATCCATGTAAAGCTGCCGGTCGGCGAAGAGTTTTACCAGCACCTGCGCCAGCAGCCCCTCATCTGGCTCACCCGTCTCCACCACCGTCACGGCCTTCAGGCGCGAGCGCAGGTCCGGCAGCGTTACCGGCCATGCGGCCGGCCATTGCCGGCTTGTCATCAAAAGCGTCGTGCCGTGCTGGCGCACGCTGTTGATGACATGGAAGAGTTCGGTGTCGTCAAAACCGCGGCGGTCGGCATCCTCGAAAAGAACGGGTCCGTTCTCGGCCGCACGCGCGGCATCACCGCCGGCCTGCGGGTGGATATCCCGGGCGCCGGCAATGTTTTTCCAGATATTGGCGAGATGCGATTTTCCCGAGCCGGGTGGCCCGGCCAGCACGACGACCGGCGCGCGCCAGTTCGGCCATTCATCGACAAGGCTGACGGCGGCCGCAAGTGACGCGGACACGAGGAGATCGTCCCGGCCGGAGGCGGCCTGGTGTGAGAATGCGAGCGGCAGCTGCTCGGCCTTCGACCGGGCGTTATCGGTTTTGATTGGGTCAGTCATCGTCAGCCCTGACCATCCACCTTGGCGGAGGACGTTTCATTTTCTTCCAGGCCAGGATTGGCGTCCCAGGGAAGGTTGGCAGCGTGTCCGTGGTAGAGATCGCTTTCAAGATACCGCGACAATGCGAAGCGGACAAGCACGCCGACGGCGGCAGCCGCCGGAACCGCGACCAGAAGACCGACGAAACCGAACAATGCGCCGAAGGCGAACAATGCGAACATCAGCCATACCGGATGCAGACCGACGCTTTTGCCCACGAGCTTCGGCTGCAGGATATTGCCTTCGATGAACTGGCCGGAAAAGAACACGGCAAGTGTGAGAAACACATAGATGTAATCCGGCCAGAACTGCACGATGGCGACACCGACGGCAAGGATGAGGCCGACCATGGAGCCGATATAGGGAATGAAGCTGATGAGGCCTGAGAAAAGACCGATCAGCAGGCCGAAATTCAAGCCCACCAGCGACAGGCCAACGGCATAATAAACACCGAGAATGATGCAGAGCGACCCCTGCCCGCGCACGAAACCGGCAATCGTCTTGTCCATGTCGCGGGCGATCTGGCGGACGGTATGCACGTAGTCGCGCGGTATCCAGCTGTCGACCTTGTCGATCATCCGGTCCCAGTCGAGCAGCAGGTAAAAGGCGACAACGGGGGTGACGACCAGCAGCGACACCACATCGACCAGCGATTTGCCGGAGTTCCAGATCTGCGTCAGCAGCGTGCCGATGAAACCGGCGCCTTCGGTGAGGAGCTTGGAGAAATTCTCCTTCACGGCATCGATCTGGTTGCTGACCCAGTCCGGCAGCAGGTTGGTATCGGCACCGGCAATCAACTGCTGCAGGGACGAGATATATTGCGGGATACGGGTGATGAATTCCGAGGCCTGGGCGGCGATGAGCGGAATGATGATGATGAGCGACAGCGCAAAGATCAGCACGAAGGAGACGAGAATGACGACCGTCGCCATCAGCCGGTTGAGACCGCGACGCTCCAGCCAGTCGGCAACCGGGTCAAGAAAATAGGCAAGCGCCATGCCGGCCACGAAGGGCAGCAGAATGGAGCTGAAGACCATCAGGAAAAGGACAAAGACGGCAAGCACGCCGATCCAGAAAAATACCTGCCGGCGCAGGCTCATGCCGCTTACATGGGGTTGCATTCATTCATCCTCTTGTCGCCGTGCCGTCACCGCCCAAGATGGAGATAGGATGCCCATATGCTTATGGTCAAGACCGCCGCGGCTGCGCACGGGCCGCCGGAGCACCCAGGCCTGGTTATCTTTTTCCAATGCAAACTCGTCCAGTCGGCAAAATCCCGCCTTTCCGGGGCTTTGGGTCGCAACGGCAGGTTGACCGACCGCCAATATTAGACAAATATCAAATAATAGTCGGGCGAGCCCGCAGCGCTCTGTGATGTCCGGCGACCGGAGGCACGATGCAAGGCACCAGTGAAAATGGCATCGCGGAACATAACGCCGGTCTTTTCGATCACCCCGACATTGCCGAGTGGTACGACAACCAGCAGCTTTACCCGGCCGAACGCATTATTCTAGACCAGTTTCGCCATGCCTATGCCGGCAAACGACTGCTTGATCTCGGGGTCGGCACTGGCCGGACGACGAAGCCGCTTCTGCCGCTGGTGGGTGACTATATCGGCATCGACCGTTCGCAACCCATGCTGGCGCTGGCGCGGCGCAATTTTCCGGCAGCCACCTTTCTCGACATGGATGTGCGGGCGATCGGGCAATTCGGTGCGGAGCGTTTCGACTGCGTGCTCGGGGCGCTCGCGATTTTAAGCGCCTTCGGCCATGAGGATCGGCTCGCCATCATCCATGCCATCAGCAGCATTCTGGCGCCCGGCGGTTATTTCATCTTCTCATTTCATAACCGGCAATGGAAACGGGCCGGCGGCATGCCGTTGCACCGGCGATCCTGGCACCCGCGGGAAGTGGTGAATTCGCTGCATCCGCAAAGCTGGATCAACTATCTGCGCCTGCAGGCCGCCACCCGGCAGACACCTGAATACGCCATTCTGGTGGATCAGGCGCATCGCTGGAGCGGCCTGTTTTATTTCATCGACCTTGCCGCCCAGAGCCGCCAGCTGGAAGCGGCGGGTTTCGAAATCGTCGCCCGTTTCGGCGAGAACGGCCGGCCGATCGAGGAAAACTCCGATACGTCCAATGACGGGTTGCTTAATCTCGTCTGTCGTGTCGCTTCGCCGGCATCATGAGTGTCTCACACCGCAAGCCCTGCCAAAGCCGTTAAAAACCGGAGCTTTTGCCACTCAAACCCTTGCATCAGGCCCCGTCCCGTGCGAATGGCGACGCCAAAGGAACCAGCGGAGACGAGAGCCATGAGCCAGTCGGGCAAGAACGGTCTTACCTATAGTGACGCAGGTGTGGATATCGACGCCGGCAATCTGATGGTCGAAAAGATCAAACCGGCGGTGCGCTCGACACGGCGTCCCGGCGCAGATGGCGAAATTGGCGGCTTCGGCGGCCTTTTCGATCTGAAGGCAGCTGGTTTTACCGATCCGGTTCTGGTGGCCGCCAATGACGGCGTCGGCACCAAGCTGAAGATCGCCATCGACGCGGATTATCACGATACGGTCGGCATCGACCTCGTTGCCATGTGCGTCAACGATCTCGTCGTTCAGGGCGCCGAGCCGCTGTTCTTTCTCGATTATTTCGCCACCGGCAAGCTCGACCCGGATCAAGGTGCGGCCATCGTTTCCGGCATCGCTGCCGGTTGCCGCGAATCCGGCTGTGCGCTGATCGGCGGCGAAACCGCCGAGATGCCCGGCATGTATTCCGACGGTGACTATGATCTCGCAGGCTTTGCCGTGGGTGCGGCCGAACGCGGCCAGCTTCTGCCGGCCGGCGACATTGCCGAAGGTGACGTCATTCTCGGCCTGTCTTCCTCCGGCGTTCACTCCAACGGCTTTTCGCTGGTGCGCAAGATCGTTTCGGTTTCCGGTCTAGGCTGGGACGCTCCTGCCCCCTTTACCGAGGGCAAGAAGCTTGGTGAAGCACTGCTGACACCGACACGCATTTATGTGAAGCCGCTCCTGAAGGCGATCCGCGAGACCGGCGCGCTGAAGGCGCTGGCGCACATTACCGGCGGTGGTTTCCCCGAGAATATTCCGCGCGTTCTGCCCAAACATCTCGCCGCCGAGATCGATCTCGATGCGATCAAGGTTCCGGCGGTCTTCTCGTGGCTGGCAAAGACCGGCGGCGTCGAGGCCAAGGAAATGCTGCGCACCTTCAATTGCGGCGTCGGCATGATCGTGGTGGTTTCGGCTGAAAATGCCGCCAAGGTTACCGATGCGCTGACGGCGGAAGGCGAAACAGTGTTCCCGCTCGGCCGCATGGTCGCCCGGCAAGAGGGCGCACACGGCACGATCTACAAGGGTACTCTCGGCCTATGATGCGCGCCGCCCTGTCGTCCGGTCGCACACGTGTCGTCGTTTTCATCTCCGGCAGCGGCTCCAACATGGTGTCGCTGGCGAAAGCCTGCCAGGCGGCAGATTTTCCGGCTGAAATCGTTTGCGTCATCTCCGACAAGGCTTCTGCGGGCGGGTTGAAAAAAGCCCAGCATCTCGGCATTCCGACGCTCGTCTTCGAGCGGAAGACCTATGCCAGCAAGGTCGAGCATGAAGGCGCGATTCTGGCCGCACTTGGCGAAATCGCACCCGACATCATCTGCCTTGCCGGTTACATGCGGCTGATATCAGGCGATTTCATCGCGCCCTATGAAGGCCGCATCATCAATATCCACCCGTCGCTGCTGCCGCTTTTCCCGGGTCTCAACACCCATCAGCGCGCCATCGACAGCGGCATGAAGATTTCCGGCTGCACCGTGCATTTCGTGACCGAAGGCATGGATGAAGGTCCGACCATTGCTCAGGGCGCTGTTCCGGTCTTTTCCAACGATACGGCCGAGAAACTCGCGGCGCGGCTTCTGAGCGTCGAGCACCAGCTTTACCCACTCGCCCTGAAGCGACTTGCAGAAGGCAAAGTGCGGATGGAAGGCGGCAAGGCCGTCTTCACGGACAACGAAAGTAAATCCGAGTATTCTAGTCTGATTTCCACTTTCTGATAAAGAAATCACTAAAGTACAACAATACTTAAAGTGGTATTTCCGGAAAAATAAACCGATCATTTACCATAATCATCTCTAATGCCTGCAACGGCCCGTATTTCGGGCCCTCCGGTCAGTCAGGAGCGATTATGCCATTTTCGAGATATTCCCTGCCGCTTACGGCAGTTTTGCTGATGGGCACCAGCCTGCCGCTCGCCGCGGAACAAAGCGGCATTACCGCCTCGCTGGATGCCGGCGTTCTCAATCTCCGGGCAACGGAAACCGTTCATATTGGCGGCAGCAAGCTGAGCGAACTCGAATGGGAAACCAAAAACGCATGGCGTTGCGCGGCTCTCTCGGGCTTGAGCTCGCACCCGGCTGGCGCGTGAAAGCCGAAGGCCGCGTCGGTTTTGAAGGCGACGGCTACATGACCGACTATGACTGGATAGCGCCTTTTTCCAGAGACAGCTCCAAAAACAACTGGAGCCATCGCTCCCAACACGATGATACGCGACTTGATCACTATTTTTCGGGAAGCTTCGAGCTTAACCGCATGCTGCTGGATGATCCCCAGCAATATCTCAGCGCCGGCGTCGGTTTTCGTTATACGGATGTGCAATGGTCGGCCTATGGCGGCAGCGCCGTCTACAGCCTTTTCTCTCGAAGAGATCTGAACATCAGGTTCAAGGACGGTGAAAAGGGCATTACCTATCGCCAGCAAATCCCCGCCTTCTACGGCAACCTGACCGGCGGCCAGAGATTCGGCAACTGGTCGCTCAATGCCGGCCTGGAGGGCGGCGCGATGGTTTTTGCCAAAGCGACGGATGATCACTGGATGCGCGATATGCGCTTTACCGACAAATTCGATGTTGCCGGCATGTTCGGGGTGAAGGCGGGTGTTGCCTATGACCTGACCCAGAATGCCTCGATCTACATAGATGGCGCCTATGAATATACCAGCCTGGGGCGCGGGGACACGCATTATAGCGGCGCGGGTGCCGGAAACCTGACTTCGGAAAAGAATGCCGGCGGCGGCGACCTGCAGTCGATTTTCGTGGGCGCCGGTATCAAGGGCCGGTTCTGACACCCAATAAGGGCTGCCCAGAAAACCGCGCCTCGTTAAAGGCGCGGCTTTGATTTATGGGCACATTGCCCAATCAGTATCTAAAACCAGTCCTGCTGCCAGATATAATCACGGTAGGCCCATGGCGGCGTGTTGGCCAAGGTTGCCTTGGAATATATCTTCAACAATTCGGCACCGAAGGTTGAAGCGCCGGGAACAAGGCCGACCTCCCATTGAAAATGCCACCATTCCGCGCCGAGATAATCGCCACCCTTCTCGAAGGCTGCGCGTGCGCGGATCGGTTTGAAACCGTTCTTGGCAAAAAGGGCCGTCAAGTCGAGGAAATGGCCCGTGACGGAAACTCCCTTGACGCGGTTCTTGTTGGTCACGACATCGGGGATCGTCTGCTGCGGCGGCAAAGCTCCTTTTTCAGCCCTATCCTGCCAGCAACGGGCATAAACATTGTAGCGTCTCTCGCCGATCCGCTGGGCGACATAGGCGTCGGTCGCCGGATCCTGCATGCCGCTCCAGATGAAAAGATCGAGCGCCCGGCCTGAGTAGTGAAAAGATGTGGCGCTGCGGTTTTTGCTGACCGTGGCGTTTAAATCGCGGACGCCGCCGGAAGAGGTCATCAATCCACCCTGGCGACGAACCTCCTTGTAGACCTGCTTATAGGCGGACATGACGTCGCTGCGCAGCCTGACACGCGGATAGCCTTTTTCCTTTCCCGTTCCGAAAAGGTCCGCCTCACCTATCTCGATGCTGTAGCTCGCATCGCCTGCCAGTGATAGCGGCGAGACCAATTCCCGCTGCCGTGTTTCATATGCCTGCTGCAAGGCAGCGAGCGTTACAGGCCCTATGCGACCATCTTCATAAAGTTGATTGTCCGCCTGAAATGACAGTACGGCTTCTTCCGTATCCGCACCGAAGACGCCGTCCGTCTCGAGGCTTTCATAATCGGCCGAGGCCGATTTTCGCCCCTCGAAATGCAGAAAATTCAAAATTTCCTGGATCGCCTGCACGGCACTGCCGCGCGAACCCTTTTCCAAAATCATAGCCAGCCCCCCAGCCGCTTGTGAACCTAGACACACCAAGCTTACCGGGGTTGATTAATTAATCAACAACAATTTTTAATTGAATTTAAAGTAATTTAGAGTATAGTTCGAAAGACATTCCCTGTTTTCGCACAGCCTTTAATATTAAAGGCTGTGACGGTTGAGCATTGCCCATTGCAGCAGGATAATCGTCTTGGAATCGGTGATTTCGCCGGATGCGATCATCGCAAAGGCTTCGTCGAGACCATAGGTCAAAACTTCCAGATCCTCGCCTTCGCTCGCCAAACCACCGCCGTTACCGGCCTGCACGTCGAGATCGATATGCGCGACGAAGAGGCTGACCTTTTCCGTCAAGGTTCCGGGGCTGGCATACATGTCGAAGAGATAATCGACCTTCTCGACCGCGTAACCGGATTCTTCCATCGCCTCGCGGCGAATGGCGTCGGCCGCATTGTCGTCATCGAGAAGGCCGGCTGGCACTTCGATCATGAAGCTTGGATCGCCGTTTACGAAAGCGGCGGGACGGAACTGCCGCACCATCACCACGCTGTCGCGCTTCTTATCGTAAAGCAGAATGGCCGCGGCGCTGCCGTGGTCGTGCACTTCGCGCACGATGCGGATCGTTTTGCCATCCGGCATGCGCTGGTCGAAAATAAGCTTCTGCATATGCACGAAGCCCTTCCAGACCGTCTCTTTTTCCACCAGCCGTATTCTGTCCGCCTCGCCGGCAGCAGTCATTTTCAATGAACGGTCCATAGTCACTCCGCAGGCAATTCCGTCACAGGGTGAGGGACGATTTGTTCAGGGCCGCCCATTGCAGCAGCATGATCGTTTTTCCATCGCAGATATCGCCAGTTTCTATCATCTTCATGGCATCCGCCAGTGAAAACTCCAGAACCTCGATGTCCTCGTCCTCATGTGCGGCACCGCCGCCCTCCTCCACCCGATCCGATGAATCGATGATGGCGGCAAAAAAGTGCAGAATTTCGGTCACGGAACCGGGCGACATGAAGGATTTGAACAGAAACCGCACGTCTTTCACGACGTATCCGGTTTCTTCCATCACTTCGCGGCGAATGGCCTCGGCCGGGTCGTCACCATCCAGCAGGCCGGCGGGCGCTTCCAGAAGCCAGCCGTGATAGCCGTTCACGTAAGTGGGCACGCGAAACTGCCGCACCAGCACTACCGTCTCGCGGCGCGGATCGTAAAGCAGGATGGTCGCGCCATTGCCGCGATCATAGGCCTCACGCCGGATGACTTTCGTTTCACCTTTCGAATTGGTGTAATCATAGGTGATGTTGCGGAGATGATACCAGTTCTTCGAGAGCGTCTCGTCTTTCAGAATTTCAATCTTCACATTGTCGAACTTGCTCATTCCATGTCCCGTCAGTCTTTGCGCAGCCAAACCTTGTTGTCATGGAAAGCCGCGCCACCATAGGGGGCAACGGCATCGGCGCCGGTGAGAACATTGATGCCCTCGCCATCCAGATGCGCCTTGTTGGGCCACAGCCCTTCGGCAATCAGCACGCCTGACCTGGCGCCCTCAACAATCTTCGCATGGAGGCGTACTTGGCCGCGTGCGTTGCCAATGCGGACGATGTCGCCATCGGCGATACTGTGACCGGCGGCATCCTCGGCGCAGATCATCAATTCCGGGCGGCCTTCCTTCTGCACGGAGGTCTTGGTTTCCGCAAAGGTGGAGTTCAGGAAGTTGCGGGCCGGCGATGTCGCCAGCCGAAAGGGATGATCCCCGTCGGCGGTCTCGATGACATCCACCTGATCCGGGAATTTCGGAAACTCGGATACCGGCCCCATGACGCCGATATTTTTCGGCGGTTTGTTTGGAGACGGCCCCGTTGCCCAGTCCGGGCTGAACCGGAACTTTCCGTCGCCATAACCAAAGCCCTCGAGATAATGCGCCACCTCGAAAGACGGCTGCGCATCGATCCACTTCTCCTCCGCCAGCGTGTCGAAATCACCCCAGCCGCTGACTTTCAGCATACGGTCGACATGCTCGCGGGCCGAAAGGCCGAAACCGGGCATATGATCGACGCCGAGGCGTTTCGCCAGTTCCTCGATAACGAAGAGGTTGGTGCGCACCGTTTCCGGCGGCTCGACAAGTTTGGGCCCAAGCAGAATATGGTTCTGGCCGCCGGCGCGGTAGATATCGTCATGTTCGAGGAACATGGTGGCCGGCAGCACGATATCGGCCACATCAGCCGTCTCGGTCATGAATTGCTCGTGCACGGCAACGAAAAGATCGTCGCGCAGGAAACCCTGCTTCACCAGCCGTTGTTCGGGCGCGACATTGACGGGATTGGTGTTCTGGATGAGCAGCGCCGTCACCGGGCCGCCGTGGCGCAGCGCATTGGCATCGCCCGTCAGCACGGGGCCGATCTGCGACTGGTCGAGCTGGCGCACATCGGGGTCGGCATAGGCCGTGCCCATCAGTTCCGCCTTGTTGAGCCGGAAAATATCGCCGTTATTGTGGAACGCCCCACCGCCCTCATATTGCCAGGAGCCGAGCACGGTGGCGATCGACAGGGCGGCGTGCATGGCGACCGCGCCATTGCGCTGGCGGGCAAAACCGTAACCCAGCCGGAAAAACGTCTTTTTCGTCGTGCCGACAAGCCTTGCGAGATCCTCGATCTCGTCGACGGAAAGGCCTGTAATCTCCGACGCCCATTGCGGCGTCTTCGTCTTCAGATGCGCTTCCAGCCCGGCCGGATCGTCGGCAAAGCGCGCCATATAATCGCGGTCGGCATAACCATCGCGAAAGGCGATGTGCATGATGGCGCAGGCGAGCGCTGCATCCGTGCCGGGGCGAACGACGATGCGCATATCGGCCTGTTTCATCGTCGGATTATCGTAGATATCAACGACGACGATCTTTGCGCCGCGTTCCTTGCGGGCCTTGACCGCATGGGTCATGACATTGACCTGCGTGGCGACCGCATTGGTGCCCCAGATGACGACGACATCGGCCTTGCCAATCTCGCGCGGATCGGGGCCACGCAGCGCACCCGTGCCCATCACGTAACCCGTCCAGGCCATGTTGGTGCAGATCGAGCCGAAGAAGCCGGAATATTTCTTGGCGTGGCGCAGCCGCTCGATGGAATCGCGCTGCACCTGCCCCATGGTTCCGGCGTAGAAATACGGCCAGATGGCCTCGGCGCCATGCCGGGCCTCCGCCTTGACGAAAGCATCCGCCACCTCGTCCAGCGCCGCTTCCCAGGAAATCTCCTGCCAGTCACCCGCCCCTTTTTCGCCCTTGCGGCGCTTCGGGGTCAGCAAACGGCCGGGATGATAGATGCGTTCGGAATACCGCGCCACCTTGGCGCAGATGACGCCGGCGGTGTATGTATTGCTATTGGCGCCGCGCACGCGGCCGATACGGCCTTCCGCGTTGATATCGACCTCCAGCGCGCAGGCGCTCGGACAGTCATGCGGACAGACGGTGTGGCCGATACGGAGTTCGGCCTTGGTGGCGGCTTTTTCAGCGGAGATCGGGGTCGCAACGTTCATGGCTTTTGTATATTGCATCAATGTTGCGGCCAAAAGGCCGAAGTGACGTCCATCAAGAATATTCATCCTGGCCATCTGCAAGCGAGACACATCCATGAACTACCGCCACATCTATCACGCCGGCAATTTCGCGGATGTTCTCAAACACGCGGTTCTTGCCCGCCTGGTGCGCTACCTGCAGAACAAGGACAAGGCGTTTCGGGTGCTGGATACCCATGCCGGCATCGGGCTTTATGACCTTACCTCGGAAGAGGCGCAGAAGACCGGCGAATGGCAGACCGGCATCGGCAAGCTGGTGGAGGCCGACCTGCCCGCCCCCATCGCCGAACTGCTCGAACCCTATCTCACCGCGGTGAAGGAGCTCAATCCGGAAGGCGGCATTCAATTTTATCCCGGCTCGCCGAAACTCGCACGCATGCTGTTTCGTCCGCAGGATCGGCTTTCGGCCATGGAACTGCATCCGGACGATAGCCGGGCTTTATCCCGTCTCTTCGAGGGCGATTATCAGGTGCGTGTGACCGAGCTGGACGGCTGGCTGTCGCTCGGCGCGCATCTACCGCCCAAGGAAAAACGTGGCCTTATCCTCGTCGATCCGCCTTTCGAGCTTGAAAACGAATATCAGCGACTGGCCGATGGCCTGAACAAGGCCTATCGGCGTTTCTCCACGGGCACCTATTGCCTGTGGTATCCGCTCAAAAAAGGCGCGCCGATCAAGGATTTTCACGAGCGGCTGCAATCCTTCGACATTCCGAAAATGCTGTGCGCCGAGCTTTCCGTAAAAAGCGACCGGCTGGAAGGCCTGAGCGGCTCCGGCCTTATCATCGTCAACCCGCCTTATACGCTGAAGGACGAGCTGCACACGCTCCTGCCCTTCCTGAAAACGGTGATGGCGCAGGACCGCTACGCCTCGCACCGCGCCTTCTGGCTGCGCGGCGAGGAAAAGTCGGAGGAGGACTGAGGATTACCTCAGCCCTTCCCGCTTCTGCGCCTCTGCAAGCTGTGACCGCTCGAAGAACAGGATCACGAACAGGGCCATGATGAACGGAATTATGAGGTAGAACAGCCGGAAAACCAGCAGCGCCGCGATCACGTCCGCCGGGTTCATATCCGGCAGACCGGTGACGAAGACCAGTTCCAGCACGCCAAGCCCGCCCGGCGCATGGGAAATCAGCGCGGCCGAGAAAGAAATCAGGAAGATCCCGAGGATGATCATGAAACCGGGATTTCCGGCCTCCGGCAGCGCAAAATAGATGATGCCCGCCGCACCGATCAGCTCGATCGGCCCGATGACCAGCTGTTGCGCCACCAGTTTCGGTGCCGGATAAGGCAGGAAAAACGAGCGGATTTTCAGCGGTTTCAGCTTCAGCAGACTGCCAAGCACGTAAAGGCCGACGATAACAAGCAGCAGGATGCCTGTTGTTGTGGAGGCCTCGACGGGAAGGATGCCGGTGAAGCGTTCGGTGATGTCAGGCTCGTAAAGCAGCACCATGCCGATGAGCATGATGGTTCCGATGATGAAGGTGAAGGAGCAAAGACCAACGAGAACGCCGACCTCGGCAGCGCTCAGACCCTTGGACGTATAGGCCCGGTAGCGCACCACGGCGCCGGAAAACACGGAAGCGCCGACATTGTGGGAAAGCGCATAGGTGGTAAACGAGGTGAGCGTGATGAAGAACCAGTTCACCTTGCGGCCGAGATGCTGGAGCGCAATGCGGTCGTAGCCGGCAAGCGCGGCATAGGCCAGCAGTGTGGCCATGCCGGAGCACACCCAGTCCCGCACACGGATGGCCATGAAGCTTTCCCAGAGATCATCAAGCGAAAGACCGCGCAGCTCATGATAAAGCAGCCAGGCTGAAAACCCGATCGTCGCCAGACCAACGACAGGCCAGATATATTTCTTAAATCTCATGCGGTCATGCCGCCTATTTCCTCCAGCTTCACCCCAGCCTCCTTCCGTCTTTCGCGGAAGATTCGCCGGAGTCTATTCGTTATGCGGCGAAGCTTTCAACCTTTTCACAAAAAATTGCCTGTCACCTTTTGTTGCCGTGTCACACTCCTACCCCACGTGGTCCTCACGCAGCATTCACAAGGCTGTAATCGTGCAAATATATGCACAGCAGAAATTGACCTTTCCTGTTGCGAGTGCAAATATATGCACAGCGGAGATTTAATGGAAACAAATGCTGCTAAAGTCATCAAGCGGCTGAAAGAAGAAGGTTGGGCGTTCGACCGGCATGGAGCTGCCCACGACATCTATCGCCACCCCGAAAAGGGATTTGTACAGGTGCCGAGGCACCGTCAACTCAGTCCCGGCGTGGCGGGTTCCATTGCGAAGAAGGCCGGGTGGAACGCTTAACGTTCCCGTCGCGAAAAACCAATGTTCAACGACCTATGGAACTGCGAAATGACTGTCAGGTATCCCGCACTTATAGATGGAGAGAAAGGCGCTTATGGCGTGGTCTTTCCGGATATGGACGGCGTGGTCGCCATGGGTGAAACCATAGACGAAGCGATTATCAACGCCGAAGAAGCCCTGCGCGATTACGCGCTTGAAATGGACCGAGACAACGCGCCTCTGGCGGAACCCAGCGCGCTCGAAGAGGTATCCGTGCCTGGGGGAAGCATGTTGACGAGTGTGCCACTCATTCGTCTTGCGGGAAAACCCGTGCGTGCCAACATGATGCTTGACGCCGACGTTCTCGATTTCATTGATAAGGAGTCCACCAGACGCAAGATGACGCGCACCAGCTACGTCAACTGGATGACGCGACGTATTGCGCAGATGGGCGGCTGAGGGATTGTGGGAAGTATTGGCAGCTCACACGAAACAACATTTGCCCCGTTCACAAGTTGATGTAAGACCGCTTTGTCGTCTTCAGGCGATGTGAGGTCATCCACTTTCCGGAGAGCGTGCACGGAATGAATCGTTATGCCGGTTTCATCGCTTTCGGTATTCTGTCGCTTGCCGCGCTGTGGTTTGCGCAGGAACAAACCGTTCCCACCAGCTCCAATCCGAACCGCCAGACACAATCGCAATCACAGCCCGCTGGAAATCCAGACGCACCTCGACGCGATGCATCCCAACAGCATGCAGGCAACAACCCCGCCCCTCGCGGCACGGGTTTTGATTTTTACGTGCTATCATTATCCTGGTCGCCGGCATTCTGCGCCAGTTCGGAAGGTTCCGGCAATCGCCAGCAATGTGGCAGCGACAGGCGTTACGGTTTCGTCGTGCATGGGCTCTGGCCGCAAAACGAAAACGGCTATCCCGAATTCTGCAAAAGCGGCGAACCGGACCGTGTGCCGGACGCGCTCGGCCGCAGCATGTTCGATATCATGCCCTCCATGGGTCTGATCGGCCACCAGTGGCGCAAACACGGCTCCTGTTCCGGCCTGTCGCAGAAAGATTATTTTTCAGTGACGCGGACCGCATTTGAAGCCGTGACGCTGCCGGGCAAGATCGCCTCGGGCGCGCAAGCCGCCACCCTTTCCGCCGACGCCATCGAAACCGCCTTCACCGACGCCAATCCCGGCCTGTCGAAACGCGGCATCTCGATCAGCTGTGATGGAAAGCGCCTGGAAGAAGTGCGCATCTGCCTCAACAGGGACATGACATTTCGCGACTGCCCCGAGCTTGACCGCAAAGGCTGCCGCGCCGGCTCCACCGAAATCATCCCGATACGCTAATTCAACCCCATAGGACCCAACCATGGAACTGCTCTATTCGCCCGCCTCCCCCTATTCCGCCAAGGTGCGCATGGCCGCCCGCCATCTCGGCATGGAGATTACCGATGTGCGCGTCGACGCCAGCGCCGAGCCCGCAACGCTGATGGAGAATAATCCGCTCGGCAAGATCCCCGTCCTGCTGCTGGATGACGGCGGCTCGGTTTATGACAGCGTGGCGATCATGCATTATCTCAACCGTCTTTCGGGCGGCAAGCTTTACCCGAAAAAGGACGGCAAGCGCACGGAAGCGGAAATTCTGGAAGCGCTTTGCGACGGCATCATGGATTGTCTCCTGGCCATCGTTTACGAGCGCCGTTTTCGCCCGGAGGACAAGATCCATCAGCCGTGGATCGACAAGCAGTGGAAAAAAGTGGTCCGGGGCCTCGACCATCTGAACGCCAACCTGCCCAAGACCGGCAAGAAGCTGCATGGCGGCCATTTCGCGCTGGCAGCGATGATCGGTTATCTCGACCTGCGTTTTGCCGGTGAATGGGCCGAAGGCCGCGATGCGCTGGCACAATGGCCGGAGATTTTCGGCAAGCGTTTCGAAGCCTATGCGGAAATGAAGGCAGCCGCCTGAGGCGAAGCGGAACAGTGCCCGGCCAGGTCGCCGGGCGCTCTCGACAGTCTACAAAAACAAAAACAAAAAAGCCGGGGTTTGCGCCCCGGCTTTTCCTTGACCGATCCGTGAAGGATCAGAACTTGACGCCGATACCCGCCTTGACGGAGTGATCGTCGAAACCGCGCGAGAATGCGCCGGAGTCGAGACCGTAGTCCTTCTTCTGGTAGTCGCTGTAGCGATATTCCAGACGAGCGGTGATGTTGTCGGTCACCATGGCTTCAACACCGGCACCAACGGTGTAACCGAGGGCGGTGGCGCTGTCCTTGGAGGTCGCGTCACGAACCTTGTTGTCGGAGACAGCAAGACCGGCCGTACCATAGAGCAGGAACGGGTTCATGTCGTAACCAACGCGGCCACGCAGCGAGCCGTTGACGCCCTGCTTGCCTTCGATGGCGCGACCGGCAACCGTACCGGCAGAGCCCTTCTCGTCGCCCAGGTTCACGTCTGCTTCCGCACCGTAAACGATCTGGCCGCTCTGCATGTTGTAACCACCGTACAGGCCGCCACCGAAGCCCTTGGCGTCACGGCCGTCATTGCTGGAGCTGAAACGGCCCCAGTCATAGTTGACCGTACCACCGAGGTAAGCGCCAGACCAATCCTTGACCGGTGCGGGCTGGTCGTAGGACACCGGTGCCTGGGGCACTTCGTTTACGGCGTCAGCGGCGTGAGCAGCCGAAAAGCCGGCAGCTGCCATGGTCGAAGCCATAAGGGTTGCTACGAAAATACGCATGCTATTCTCCTTTCAGGACCGCTCTGCACTCAAAACATTGTTTTCAGACGCGGTGTAAAAATCGTCGGGTTAATCGCCCCTCTGGAAACTGAACTTGATGGGAGAATGCGGAGATCAAAGAGCCAAAATGTGAATTGTTTGGGGCAGACACGTGACTAGAATTAGACGTTGCCTAATTGCCACAAGGGTTTTATTAACCCTAACAGAAGCCTAATCAGCAATAGATCGGCTTTAAACTTAGTTATATTTAAATTAAATCAAAATTGCATTGCGAATAAAAAATCGCCCAATTCTTTTAGGGCTGACGGACAGCTTGCGATTTGCATTTATATCCAGCACATAGGGCATGTATGAGCAAATGCAGGTCCGCCGTGAAAGAAGATATACAAAAGACAGTCTTGATAACCGGAGCCGCCCGAAGGCTTGGACGGGCAATCGCCACCGATATGGCCGCCCATGGCTTTGCGATTGCCGTCCATGCCAATGAATCGATGGCGCAGGCGGAGGAATTCGCTAACGAAATAAGGCAAAACGGTGGCAAGGCCGTTGCCGTTCAGGCGGATTTGACACAATCTGCGCCAACCATGGCGCTTGTCGAACAGGCAGCTTCCGCCCTCGGCCCCATCGGCGTGGTCGTCAATAATGCCTCGGTTTTTCTGGAGGACAGTGCGGACAAACCCGATCCGGCGATCTTCGATGCACATTTTTCCGTGCATGTGCGGGCACCGTCCCTCATCGCCGCTGCTTTTGTCGGGCAATTGCCGAAGGACAAATCCGGTCTGATCGTCAATATCATCGATCAGCGCGTGCTGGCGCTCACACCCCGTTTCTATTCCTATACGCTTTCGAAATCCGCCCTCTGGACTGCGACACGAACGATGGCGCAGAGCTTTGCGCCGCGTGTGCGGGTGAACGCCATCGGGCCGGGTCCCTCCTTCAAAAGCGAAAGACAGGCGCCCGAGGACTTTCAGGCGCAGATCGACGGCCTTATATTAAAGCGTGGTCCTGCCCCGGATGAGTTCGGGCGGACGATTCGCTTTCTTTACGATACGCCGTCGGTCACCGGACAAATGATCGCGCTCGACGGCGGCCAGCACCTTGGCTGGGAAACCCCTGACGTGGCGGAGATACCTGAATGAACGGAAAGAAGCTGCCTGATGGCGGTATTCTCTTCGATGAAACCGACGATGAAGACGACGATGCAAGCCTTGCCGCGACAGAAGTGGCGGAGGCTCCGCGCGACGCCGTGGGCATGGACTGGAATGCGGGCTGGAAGAATGAATCCGGCCTGAAGGGCATGGACCTCATCGGCGAGTTCGTCAAACACCTGCCCAACTCGCCGGGCGTCTATCGCATGTTCAACGAGGCGGGTGACGTTCTTTACGTCGGCAAGGCGCGCTCGCTGAAGAAGCGTGTGGGCAACTATGCCCAGGGCCGCGTGCATTCCAATCGCATCGCCCAGATGGTGCGTTTCACCACCCACATGGAATTCGTCACCACCCGCACGGAGACAGAGGCGCTTCTCCTGGAAGCCAATCTCATCAAGCGCTTGCGGCCGCGCTTTAACGTGCTTCTGCGTGACGACAAATCGTTTCCCTATATTCTCATCACCGCCGACAATCGCGCCCCGGCGATTTTTAAGCACCGGGGTGCACGGGCACGCAAGGGCGATTATTTCGGACCCTTTGCGTCGGCCGGCGCAGTGGGGCGCACGATCAATTCGCTGCAACGCGCCTTTTTGATCCGCACCTGCACCGACAGTGTTTTCGAGACCCGCACGCGTCCCTGTCTTCTGTACCAGATCAAGCGCTGTTCCGGCCCCTGTACGCACGAGATCAGCGATCAGGGGTATGCGGAACTCGTCAAGGAAGCCAAGGATTTCCTGTCCGGCAAAAGCCAGAGCGTCAAGACCGCCATTGCGCGGCAGATGAACGAGGCGGCCGAGGATCTCGATTTCGAGCGCGCCGCCGTCTATCGCGACCGGCTGGCGGCGCTTTCGCATGTCCAGAGCCATCAGGGCATCAATCCGGCCGGCATTGAGGAAGCGGATGTTTTCGCCATTCATCATGAAGGCGGCATTTCCTGCATTCAGGTGTTCTTTTTCCGCACCGGCCAGAACTGGGGCAACCGCGCCTATTTCCCGAAGGCGGACCCTTCCCTGCCCGGCTCGGAAATCCTCAACGCATTCCTTGCGCAGTTTTACGACGACAAGCCGGTGCCAAAGCAGATCCTGCTGTCCGAAACCGTCGAGGAACAGGAGTTGCTGGCCGCAGCACTCGGCGAAAAAGCCGGCCACAAGGTCACGATCAGCGTGCCGCAGCGCGGCGAGAAGAAGGACATTACCGACCATGTTCTTGCCAATGCCCGCGAGGCGCATGGCCGCAAGCTGGCGGAAACCTCTTCGCAGGCACGGCTTCTGAAAGGTTTTGCAGAAACCTTCAGCCTGCCCTATGTGCCGCGCCGCATCGAGATCTACGATAACTCGCACATCATGGGCACCAATGCCGTGGGCGGCATGGTGGTGGCGGGGCCGGAAGGTTTCGTGAAGAACCAGTATCGCAAGTTCAACATCAAATCGACCGACATCACCCCGGGTGACGACTTCGGCATGATGCGCGAGGTGATGACCCGCCGTTTCTCACGCCTGCTGAAGGAAGAGGGCAAGCCGGACCGCGAGCGGACACCCACACCGGAGGAAGCGGCCGACATGCCTTTCCCCAGCTGGCCGGACGTGATCCTGATCGATGGCGGTCAGGGGCAGATGACGGCGGTGCGTGCCATCCTCGATGAACTCGACATTCGTGACTGTGTGACCGCCATCGGCGTCGCCAAGGGTGTGGACCGCGATGCCGGACGCGAACGCTTTTTCGCCGATGGACGCAGCGATTTCTCCCTGCCGCCGCGCGATCCCGTGCTTTATTTCGTACAGCGCATGCGCGACGAGGCGCACCGATTCGCCATCGGTTCTCATCGGGCGCGGCGCAAGAAGGAAATGGTGCGCAATCCGCTCGATGAAATCTCGGGGATCGGCCCCGGCCGCAAGCGCTCCCTGCTGCAGCATTTCGGCACGGCGAAGGCGGTTTCCCGCGCCGGTCTCAACGACCTGATGAACGTGACAGGCATTTCCGAAGCGGTGGCGCGGCAAATCTACAATCACTTCCACGAGAGCGGCGGCGATTGATACCGAACCGTCGTGGCGAACTGCTAAAAAAACATAATCACATGTTGACCCTATGCGTCAGGGGCGGCATCAAGACAGCTGATCTTTGACTGACAGGTTTCCCATGGCTTCGCGCGCATACAGCATCCCCAATCTTCTGACCTATGGCCGCATTCTGGCGGTTCCTGTCATCGTTTTGTGCTTCTTCATCGAGGGCAAGCTGGAAAGCTCGGATTTCGCGCGCTGGACGGCGCTCTGGCTGTTCATCATTGCTTCGCTAACCGATTTCCTCGACGGTTATCTGGCCCGCATCTGGAACCAGACGTCCAATATCGGCCGGATGCTGGACCCGATCGCCGACAAGCTGCTGGTCGCCTCCGTGCTGCTGCTGATGGCTGCGGACGGCACCATCGCCGGCTGGTCGCTCTGGGCCGCCATCACCATTCTCTGCCGTGAAATTCTGGTCTCCGGCCTGCGCGAATATCTGGCGGCGCTGAAGGTCAGCGTTCCCGTTACCCGCATCGCCAAGTGGAAGACGACGATCCAGATGGTCGCCATTGCCTTCCTGCTGGCAGGTCCGGCGGGTGACAAGGTCCTGCCCTATACGACAGAGATGGGCATTACGCTTCTCTGGCTTGCGGCTGCGCTCACCATGTATACCGGTTATGATTACTTCAAGGCCGGCCTCAAGCACATCGTGGACGAAGACTGATGACACGCATCGTTTATTTCGCCTGGGTGCGTGAGAAGATCGGTACCGATGAGGAAGAGCTGGATATCCCCTCCTCCGTCACCACGGCCGGTGAACTGATCGCCTGGCTCATAACCCGTGGCGAAAATTACGAGGCGGCCTTCGAATTTCCAGATGTGATCCGCGTTGCGGTCAATCAGGAACATGTCGAACATGACGAAAGCATCGTCGGTGCGCGCGAGATCGGTCTCTTTCCGCCGATGACCGGGGGATGAGCGGATGCAGAAAGCCGTGCAGCCGACGATCCGTGTGCAAAGTGAGGATTTCGATGCCGCGGACGAAACCAGGCGGCTGACGCAACGCGACAAAAGCATCGGCGCGGTCGTCGCCTTCACCGGGCTTTGCCGCGACGACGGCGGAACACTGGCAGCGCTGGAGCTTGAACATTATCCAGGCATGGCCGAAGCCGAAATTACCCGCATCGCCGAACTCGCCATCGAACGCTTCAACCTTCTCGGCCTCACCGCCATCCACCGCCACGGCAAGATCGCTGCCGGCGAGAATATCGTTCTCGTCATTGCCGCTTCCAGCCATCGGCAGGCGGCCTTCGACGGCGCAAATTTCGTGATGGACTATCTGAAGACCTCCGCCCCGTTCTGGAAAAAGGAACATGGCAAGGACGGAGCGGTGCGAGACTGGGTATCAGCCAAGACGACCGACGATTCGGCGAAGGACAAGTGGCGGTAACCGATCACCTTTTCCCGCATTTCCGGGCGGAGAACCGCAGTCCGCTTTTCCCGAAAATGCCTCAAGGCGCCTCCGCCCTGCTGCGCATGACAATCAACCAGCCGACCAGAAGCGCCAGCACCGCCGCATCACGCCAGACAACCGGGCCATAACCGGCCCACAGGGTTTCCGCAAATCCGACGGCAGCCGCCCCCAAACCGCAGATAAGCGGGCTGGCATAACCGCCCGCTGCCGAAATCAGCACGATCTTGAGGCCGAAGACGAGGCCGGCGCCAAAATCCATGGTTCCGTAATAAAAAGTGGCCAGCACACCGGCAATGGCGGCGACAAATCCTGCAGCGCAATAGGATAGCAGGAATACCCGGCCCGCATTTACGCCGCAGAACGATGCCGCAAGCGGATCATCCGATACGGCCTTCCATCGTCTGCCGAAAGCGGAACGGCCGAGATAAACGGATCCTGAGAGGACGAGCAGTCCAAACGCCGCCGTGTTCAGCATCTGCATCGGCGTCAGGGTCACGGCAAAGCCACCATCGCTCCAGAAGCGCACCGGTTGCGACAGAAGTGGCGGCAGCCATAATTGCCTTGTGCCGGCGGCGAGCCTTGCACTTTCGGTAAGCGCAATCAGCACGCCGATGGAGGCGACCGTCACCGCATTGGGAGAGGCTTTCGCCAGCGGCCGCATCACCGCCCTGCCGACGAAACCCGCAGCCCACAACCCGCCGAACAGGCCTGCCCCGGCCCCAAGCGCCAGTGTGGCCGGCAGAACCAGCCATAACCGGTTCCAGCCGAAATCGGCAAATAACAGGCAGGTCTGGCCGGCGAAGGCGAATATGGCACCATAGGTGACATCGGCACGTTTGGTGACCGAAAAGGCGATGGCATAACCGAAGGCCAGAACCGCATAGAGGGCTGCGACCGGCACGGCATTCAGCAATTGTTGCAGGAAATAAGCCATGCGCGTCCTCCCACTATTATTATAACTGTTAAAATACGTTTTGACAGTTATAATATGCGGCATGACCTTTCGCTGGACAGCTCATCGTTTCGCAGGCGGCGCATTGGCGCTTGATGTCGCCAATAGTGTGATCCTGCGCTCGGACGCCGCAAAATCGGTTGACCGTTTTGCAGTGCCCGAACAGATCGCCACTTTTGCCGAGGCATCGACACGGCTTGGCGCGGAGCGCGACAGGTTTCCCGCGCTCAACGCACCCGAAGCGAAGCAACGGCCAATCCTTCTCAATCTTCGAGAGGCGATCGACGATTGTTTTCGCTCGTCGATCTTGGGCGCCGGCGGTGATGACGCCAGGCTGGCGGACCTTCTTTTCGCCTGCGGCACCGCCTTGCGCACCTTTCCGGCGGCCGAAAGCCTCGGCAACGCCACGGCCCATTCCGCCCTGTCGCTGCTTGCGCGGGAGACACGGGAACGGCTGCGGATCTGCGGCAATTGCGGCTGGCTCTTCATCGATCGCAGCAAGAATAGAAGCCGAATCTGGTGCGACATGGCGGTGTGCGGCAACCGGCAAAAAGCCAGCCGGCACTACCACCGGACAAAGGAGGCGCAGGCATGAACAGGATTGCCCTTCCGTTGCTTGCGGTTATGGCCGCGCTCGGTCTCTCCAGCTGTCAGCGCGACGAACCGCGCGAGGTCGCGAAGATTTCAGGCCGCATGTTCGTCTTCAATTACCGCGTGGCGATCGCCACCTATCTGGTGACCCTGCAGCGCGTCGCGCCCATCGCCGACGGCAGCACGGTGGAGGGCTCATTCGAAAATCCCCGTGGTGGTCCTGACCTGACGACGAGCGACAGGATTTTTCCAGCCGACGAAAAGATCGCCGTTCAGAGCCCGCCGGTCGAGTGCGTCAAGCAGGATCGGCCCTATAAAGTCACCATCCGCATCAAGGGGCCGGAGGGCGATATTCTGCAGACGATAGAGACCACGATCCACTCCGACACGGACCAATCGCTTCTTCCCGCCAAACCGCTGGTGGTCGGGCCGCTCTACACGCCCAATCCGGAGGTGTTCAAACCTGACGGTACGACGGATATGCGGCCGGCCCAGGGGTGTCCGGCGTCGTGATTTGCTTACCTCGTTCCTGTGCTTGTCACAGGAATCTAGCCAGACCAAGTCGTTGGGCTGAAAGACTCCTCTCGCCGCGCAGACGCGCGTCGGCTGGATTCCTGTGACAAGCACAGGAATGAGGGTCGCGGGGAGTTTCGGCATGTAAGCTCCCTACCAACAAAAAACGGAGCCTTTCGGCTCCGTTTCCTCGAGTCTTTTCAACGGCTTCGTGCATTCGCCTGAGAGGGCGATTCAAGCCGTTGATATTTTGAATCAGCCGACGATTTCGGTTTCGGCGAACCAGTAGGCGATTTCCTGTGCGGCGGTTTCCGGAGCGTCGGAACCGTGAACGGAGTTTTCGCCGATGGAAAGCGCGAAGGACTTGCGGATGGTGCCTTCAGCGGCCTGGGCCGGGTTGGTGGCGCCCATGATTTCGCGGTTCTTGAGGATGGCGTTTTCGCCTTCCAGAACCTGAACGATGGTCGGGCCGGAGGTCATGCCTTCAACGAGTTCGCCGAAGAAAGGACGTTCTTTGTGAACGGCGTAGAAGCCTTCAGCTTCGCGCTTGCTCATCCAGACGCGCTTGGAGGCGACGATGCGCAGGCCGTTATCTTCAAATACCTTGGTGATCGCGCCCGTCAGGTTACGCTTGGTTGCGTCCGGCTTGATCATCGAAAATGTGCGTTCAATCGCCATGTGTCCGTTTCCTTTTCCTATATAGAAAGTGGGCGGTCTTTACCCGCCCAAAGGCCCGAAAACAAGGGGGATCGACCATATTGCGGTAACGGCGCGAGACATTTCACGCCGCTGTCACACTGCGGCCTCTTGCATCATAGAGATCAAGGCAGCCTTCGAACCAGTCCCGCACCGGGTCATTATCGGAAAACAGATCGGCGCCGGTGGTGATCCTTGCCCATTGCAGCGCACCGAACACGATGTAATCGGCAAAAAGCGGCGACGTGCCGCCGATAAAGGGCTGGAAGCTCAACATGCGACGGATCGGCGCCAGCAATGCCGGAAAGGCCGCGATTTCCGCTTCGCGGTTCGCCGCTACATCCTCAAGCGGGCGGCCGAGCGCTTTCGTCCTGCTGTCACGGAAATAACGGCGATCCGGCTCATCCAGCATATTGTGGATATCCAGCAGGGCGATACGGGTGATGGCCGGGTGAAGCACCGTCTGGGACCAGCTTTCAACGAAGCGGGCCATTGCCTTGCCGCCCTCCCCGTCAAACAGCGACGGCCGCTCCGGATAGGCGTCATCCAGATAAAGCGCAATTTCGAAACTGTCGCTCACCAGCTGCTCTCCGTCACGCAGGATCGGCACCGTTCTCGAAAAACCGTCCTCAACCGTCGGTATGACCGTGAAGGGCAAGGGGCGCTCCTCGAAATCCAGCCCCTTATGCGCCAGCGAAAGCACGGTTTTCCAGCAATGGGGAGAAAACGGCCGGGAAATGTCGCTTCCACACAGCGAGTACAAGGTTCTGGAGTTCGTCATGGGCAGCACCTTCTTTGGCTATATCGATACAACGATATAAGAACGGCAATGGCCTGAAATCAAATCAGCATTAATCATGTTATCGATCAAAAGCCGTCCCCGCCCCGCCAAACGTGAATTCCAGCATCAAGACGACAAAAACATCCCAGGAGTTTAGTCTATTTTAAACCGTGGCGTGTAGGAATAGTCGCATTCGGATACTGAATATTTCGATGAATCCATAAATACTATCTTTTTGGGGCTGACGGTGACGACATCTGCTGGCGATAAAAAACGCGAACAGTCAAAAAACGGTCTTGTCGTTACCAAGATCACGCAATTCATCGCCAAGATGAATATTGCGCCGCTGCCGCGCAATTACGAATTGATCTATGAAATATTGTCGGGGCACAACCCGGCCATGGGGCGCGATATATTGGCGCTTGGCAACGCGCCGCAGCAGCATGAAATCGATATTATCGGCCAGAGACATAATCTGCCCGGCTTTTCGAAGATCGAGGCCGAGGCAATGGCCAACGAGGCCTTCGAAACGCTGAAGCAGATCTCAGCGCGGCTGGAAGCCGGCGTGCAGCGGGCCGAGACATTCATCGCCAGCCTTGCCGAGGAAAATCATCCGGAGCCGCCGGCAACCGAGCGGCTCGCCCGCTTGATGGGCGACATTCACGAGGAACAGACGAGCCTGAGGCACTTCATCGCCATGGGGCTGATGAAAATCCGCGAAGTTGAAAAACGCCGGGCCGAACTGCAGGCAAGTTCCCTGCGGGACGCATTGACGGCGCTTCCCAACCGCGCGGCTTTCCTCGAAAAACTCGCAGACCTTTTCGCCGGCGATCAGGCCGCGTCCGCCACCTCGCTGATGCTGCTCAACATTGACCGTTTCCGCGAAATCAATGGCAAATATGGCGCCAGCGCCGGCAACAAGGCGCTTCGGCGGTTTGCGGCACTTTTCCGCAAGACCATCAAGAAGGACGATTTCGTTGCCCGCGTCGGCGGTAATGAATTTGCCTTTCTGTTTGCCAACGTCTCACAAAATACCGCAGAAGCGATTGCCGAAAGGCTGCGGCAAAGTGTGGAGGCGCTGCGCTTCGTGACCAGTGAAGGCGAAGGCGAACATCTGACCGTTTCGATCGGCGTTGCGGCGGTGGATGGCACCGCCACGCCCGCCGAATTTTTCAGCCATGCCGAACTTGCCCTGCTTTCGGCACGCTGCAGCACGCGCAACTGCGTTGTTGGCTATTCCCGGGACCTGGCCCAGCACAGCCGCAGCAGCTATCTGGCGCAGCTCGGCTGTTAAAGCACTTCCAGTGAAAATGCATCGCGGTCTTGCGCCCGAAAAACGCGCAAAACCAAAGTTTGCGCGCACGCGCGACAATTCCGCCTAAACCGACTCGCTTCAAACGCCATATATGATCCGATGTGGCGCAGGCGCTCTTGCCTTGGCCACGCAGTTCGGCCAAAACGGCGCCATGATTACGATTACCGACCTTTCCGCCCGTATCGCCGGGCGCCTGCTTCTCGACCATGCCAGCGTGGCGCTTCCCGCCGGCGTGAAGGTGGGTCTCGTTGGCCGCAACGGCGCCGGCAAATCCACCCTGTTCAAGGTGATTACCGGCGATTTTTCCGCCGAAAGCGGTTCGGTCAGCATTCCCAAACAGGCGCGCATCGGCCAGGTGGCACAGGAAGCGCCGGGAACGGAAGAATCGCTGATATCAATCGTGCTTTCCGCCGACAAGGAACGCAGCGCCCTTGTGGCCGAAGCGGAAACCGCGACCGATCCGCACCGGATCGCCGAAATCCAGATGCGGCTCGTCGATATCGATGCGCATTCGGCCGAGGCCCGCGCGTCCAGCATTCTTGCCGGTCTCGGTTTTAACCACGAGGCACAGCTTCGCCCCGCCTCCTCCTTCTCCGGCGGCTGGCGCATGCGCGTGGCGCTCGCCTCCGTGCTGTTTGCCGAGCCGGACCTTTTGCTGCTCGACGAGCCGACCAACTATCTCGACCTCGAAGGCACGCTGTGGCTGGAGGAATATATTCGCCGCTATCCGCATACCGTCATCATCATCAGCCACGATCGCGACCTTCTGAACAATGCCGTCAATTCCATCGTGCATCTGGACCAGAAGAAGTTGACCTTCTATCGCGGCGGTTACGACCAGTTCGAGCGCCAGAAGGCCGAGGCCGACGAATTGCAGATGAAGGCCAAGGTCAAGAGCGACGCTGCGCGCAAACATCTGCAAAGCTTCATCGACCGCTTCCGTGCCAAGGCCACCAAGGCCCGGCAGGCGCAAAGCCGCATCAAGGCGCTGGAGCGCATGGGCACGGTTGCCGCTGTTATCGAGGACCATGTTCAGCCGATCACATTTCCCGAGCCGGAAAAACAGCCCGCCTCGCCCATCGTCGCCATCAATGGCGGTGCCGTGGGTTACGAACCGGGCAAATCGATCCTGAAGCAGCTTAATCTGCGCATCGACAATGACGATCGCATTGCGTTGCTCGGCTCCAACGGCAATGGCAAATCCACCTTCGCGAAATTCATTTCCGGCCGGCTTGCCCCGCAGGCGGGCGATCTTCGCACCGCCCCCGGCCTGAAGATCGGTTTCTTCGCGCAACACCAGCTGGATGATCTGGTGCCGGATGAAACGCCGGTCGAACATGTGCGCAAGCTGATGCCGCTGGCGCCTGAAGCACAGGTGCGCTCACGCGTCGCACAGATGGGCCTTGCGACGGAGAAGATGGCGACGGCGGCCAAGGATCTGTCCGGTGGTGAGAAAGCGCGTCTGCTGATGGGGCTTGCCGCATTCCACGCGCCGAACCTGTTGATCCTCGACGAACCGACGAACCATCTCGATATCGATAGCCGCCGCGCGCTGATCGAGGCGCTGAATGATTATAACGGCGCGGTCATCCTCATCTCGCACGATCGTCACCTCATCGAAGCGACGGTGGACCGGCTGTGGCTCGTCGCCGATGGCACGGTCAAAACCTTCGAAGGCGACATGGAGGAATATCGCGACATCGTCGTTTCCTCCGGCAAGAAAAAGGAAGACAAGACCGAGGCCGCGTCCGATCAGGCGTCGAAGGCAGATCAACGCAAGGCGAATGCGGAAAAGCGCGCCCAGCTTGCGCCGCTCAAGAAAAAGATCAACGAAATCGAATCCCTGACGGCGAAGCTTGAGAAAATGATTCAGGCGCTCGACAAGGAACTGGCGGACCCCGCCCTTTACGAAAAGGCGCCCGCCAAGGCCGCACAGAAGGTCAAGGAACGTGGCGAGGCAGCTGCCAAACTTTCCGACGCCGAAGAGCAATGGCTGATGCTTTCCGGCGAATATGAGGAAGCAATGGCGGGGTGATGCGCGCCAGCGCGGGCCCAATTCCGACGGCTTTTTCAGAAGCCGCCGGATTTATCTGATGCTGCTTACTTGGCGCCGATGGCGTTGAGGCCTTCACGGGCGCATTCCACATCAATGGCGCCAGAGGGCGCACCGCCGACGCCGATACCGCCGACGAGAGCCTCACCAATCTTGATCGGCAGACCGCCGGCCTGGATGACCATGCGTTCGTCCATATTGCGCAGACCATCATTGGCAGGCTTGGAGGCGATGAAATCCGCGATTTCGCCGCTATCACGACCGAGCGATGCGGCGGCGAAAGCCTTGCCGGTTGCGCTGGAGACCGTATGCGGGCCGGAATTATCCGCCTTCAAGACCGTCTTGGTGGCACCGTCGCGGGTGACGATGGCAACGGTGACGGCGCTACCTTTTGCGACACAAGCCTGAAGCGCTGCCTTGGCCGCCTTTTCAGCCATTTCGAGCGGCAGGTAAGGAGCGGTCGGCAGCGTCTGGGCCAATGCAGCCGAAGGGGCGATCAGAACGGACGCGATGAGAAGATTGCGGATCATGAAAAGGTCCTCTTGCTTGATGAGGACTTCAACCTAGGCAAATAAAACACGGCTGCGAATCCGTAAGCCTTGCCGGATGGTCAGTAGTTCTACCGATCTTCGCCGGCCTCCAGCCACAGCCTTGTCATTTCCGCCTGTGAGGTGGTGCCGAGCTTGAGGCCGATGGCGGCGCGATGACTGTCGACCGTGCGTGGTGACAGGCCAAGCCCATCGGCGATCTGGCGGGTGGTGAAACCGAGTGCGATGCGCTCGAGTATCTCACGCTCACGCGCGGTCAGAAGCGACAGCAGCGCCACCGTTTCCGCCTGCAATGCCCGTGCATCCAGCGTGCGGGCAAGCGTCTGGTGCGCCTTCTGGATCGCGTCGATGAGATCCTGCTCATCCACGGGCTTCGACAGGAAATCCACGGCACCGTTACGGAAGGCGCGGCGGCAGGCCTCGATATTTCCATGGCCGGAAATGATGATGACCGGCCAGTCGATACCTTCCTCCACCAGCTTTTCCTGAAGCTTGAGGCCGGTAATGGCGGGCATGCGGATGTCGAAGATCAGGCAGCCCGGCTCGAGACCCGGCAAATGGCTGAGGAAAGCCGTTGGATCGGCAAATCCCTTCGCCTTGATGCCGACCGTGGACAGAAGCAATATCAGCGCCTTGCGCACGGCGTCGTCGTCATCAACGAGATAGACGGGCAACGTCATGGCTTCGTTACCTCCGTGGTGACCGGCAGGACAACGCGGAACAAGGCGCCATTATCCTGCTCGATAAAGAGGATTTCGCCGCCGGCGCGCTCCACCAGCCGCTGGCTGAGCGCGAGACCTAGTCCCATGCCGTTGTTTTTGGTGGTTGCGAAGGGGGTAAAAAGCCGGTCGCGCAATTGCGGCTCCACGCCGGGGCCGTTATCGGCGACTTCGAACAGGGCAAGATCACCCTCGCGGGTGAGCGTTGCGGTGATTACGCCCTTGCCCTCGTCGGCACCGGCCAGCGCATCAAGGGCATTACGCAGCAGATTGAACATCACCTGCTCCATTTCCACCGGATCGACCCGAACCAGAAGTGGCACCTCTGGCTGGCGGATATCGATGACGACCTGCTGGCGCGCCGCCTCGCCGGTCAGAAGTGCATCGACATTGCGCAGCGCAACGCGCAGATCATGGGCCGTGGCCGGATGGCGGTGCGGCAGCGACCAGTTGCGGAAACGGTCAAGCATGTTGGCGGCGCATCGCGCCTGCTCGATCATATCGTCCAGCGCGCCGGAAAGCGTTGCGACATCCTGACGGGCAAGAAGCCGCCGCCCGGCCTGCGCCTGCGCCAGGATTGCCGTCAGGGGCTGGGTCAGTTCATGGGCAAGGCCGCTCGCCATTTCTCCAAGCGCATTGACGCGCGAGGCGTGGGTCAGCCTCGCCTCCATGCCGCTTAGCTCTGCCCGTCTTTCGGCGGCGCGTATACGTGTTCTCTGCCTTGCCATCACGATGCCGAACACAAAAATGACGCTGGCACCGGCCAGCGCCGCCAGCAGGGCGCCGCCCGGCAGAAGTTCCCGCCAGGTGATGGGAAGCGCCACCTCCAGAAGCAAAGGCTGGCTGTCACTGCTCAGCTGCCGGGCATATTGCGGCTCCACGGGCAGTTGCGGCGGGCCGTATAACAGGGTGCCATCCGGCATCTTCAGACGGATCACTGCCCGTTGCGCCGACCAGAAGGGGGAATCGGATGCCAGCAGCCGTGCCGCATCGACAGCCAGCACCAGCGCCTGCCGTGCCGTCTCGCTATTGGGGCTGCGCTTGACGATGAGATAGTGGCCGGGCCTCAGCGCACTTGCCAGCAATGCGGGCTTGCCCGTAAACACCGATGACGCGTTGCGGATATCCGCCGCCAGTTCATTTTCCAGCGGTCGGGTGCCGGCTGCGGGACCCCCCTCCGTCAACGAGACCAGCTGGACTTCATCGATGCGCGGGTAAAATTGCAGAATGGGTGCGGCGATGGCAAGCAGCAGGCCGTGATCCGATCCCTGCTCCGCCTGCGCCACCGCAGACAGCGCCGTCACATGGGCATCATGCTGATCCGCCCGGCGCGTAGCCTCGGCCTGCAAGGCGTCGCTCTGCCGCTCCAGCTCGCCCAGCAGGCTACCATATTGATAGGCCGCCAGGGCGGACACGACCGCCACCATCAACAATGCCCAGACCGCAAACACCCGGAAAAACGACAATACGGGCGCAGGACGCAGATCGCCCAACGATGGCCTATGGCCGGATACGGCATCGGCGATGGTGCGCAGCGATTGCGTGACGCTACCCGCCCTTGCCGCGCTTTCCCCTGACGGCGATTGCCCGGATATTCCGGCTCGTCTGTTCCCTGCGTCGTTTTTTTCAAGCATTGGTTCGCTCGCCTGACCGGAAAACACGGTCGGAACTCTGGTTCTTCAAAGCACCTCCTCAGCATAGACCGGGCAAAGATTCAATCCGGAAGACGCCAGCTTCGATGCCAACGCAGCCAGAACGCGGCGACAGAGCGGTGTGACATGGCTCGCCGCAAACGCTCTAGGCGCATTCCCTGCGGGGCTGCAGGCGATCGAGCGGCACAGCGGGCGAATAGAGATAACCCTGACCGAAACGGATGCCCATCTGCATGAGAAGCCGGCTCTGCTCCTCCGTTTCTATGCCTTCCGTCACCAGCTTGGCGCCGTAACGCTCGGCGCTTTCGAATGCGAGCGCGATGGCGTCCTTGAAGCGTGACTGATCGAGCCGGGACGTCATCCAGTGGTCGATCTTGACCTCTTCGAAGGGGAACCTCGCAAGCAGGGTAAGCGCGGCATAACCTGTGCCGAAATCATCAAGCGACAGCCGCACGCCTGCTTCGCTCAGCCTGTCGAAATTCTGCTGCACGACATCGATGGCCGGTACACGGCTCATCTCCGTCACCTCGATCGACAGCCGATGCGCCGGAACCCCCATTTCACTCAGGAACGCCACGACCCGGTCTCCGAAACGTGGGGTCGAGAATGACGAGGCGGAAATATTCACAGACAAATGAAAATCCGGCTCGAGGCTCCGCAGATTGCTGAGGTCGCGGACGACCGCCTCGATCGTCGACCACTCGAATTCCACCAGCAGCCGGTGGCGCTCGGCAATTTCCAGCACATAATAGGGCGAAAGCGCCTGCCCGCGCGCATCTGTTGCCCGCAGAAGCGCCTCCGCACCGATCATGCGGCGATTGTGCATTTCAAATTTCGGCTGGTAGCATATTGGCGGCCTGCCGGATTTGACCCAATGGACCAGCATCTGCCGAACACCCTCGTCGCGGCTGGCTTTTTCGGCAAAGGAGAAGGGGAAAATCTGCACCGGATTTTCGCTTCTCCTCAGCGCCAGGCTGAGATGCCTGAGAAATGATGCCACGTTCTGCCGGGAAAGCATGTCCAGGTTGGCCGCGCCGATCTTCAGATGCGGGGCGGGCCCCGCCTCCGCGGAGCGGCAAAATGCGCTCAGCCCGTCATGCAGATGCATCATGAGCCGTGCGCTTTCCGACTTTTCCAGCGAGACGCCTTCGATGACCACCGCAAGTGTCGTATCGCCGAACATGAAGCTGCGCGGCGCATTGGAGTGCGACAGCAGGCTGCTATCACCATCACATACTTCCCGCGCCAGTCGCGGCCAGAAAAGATCGGCCCAGTCCTCGCCTTCACAGGCGGCGACATCGGCAATATTGACGATTTCTATGAGAAGGAGCGCGTGTGGCACGGGCGGCTCCCGCCGTGCCATCGTTTCGATATGGTCTTTGAGGGCGCGACGGTTAGGCAGGCCGGTCAGGGAATCCGTCCGCGCGACGATATCACGCTTCCTCACCTCCTCCCGCGCCCGCGCCTCGCTGCGCAGAACAAGCAACAGGCAGGTGATCATCGGCAGACCAACAACGACCGCCCCCAGGGTGCGACGCCCTATCGCGCTTAAAAACACCGACTGATCGACAAGACCCAGACCGAACGACACGGAGATGGCAAACAGCGCCGCAACAAACCGCACACCAAAAACGGCGAGAATATCGCGCAGCCCCAGTTCGGTCAGACGCCGGCGGCGCATCCAGCCATACATCAATATCCCGAAAGCCGAGATGACGACCATGTCCTGAAAAGCGGCAAGAAACAGCACGGGGCCGCCGATCACGTAGCGCCCGGCAGCAACGAGAAGCAACGCTATTCCGCCACCCTGCCATGACCCAAGAAGCCCCGCCAGAAACAGCAGATCCGAGCGGATATAGGGTTTGGAAGGCAGCTGGATAAACTCGGAAACCAGAAGCGTCAGCAGAAATCCGGCCACGCCGAAAATGATACCGTAATAAATCTTATAACGCGGGTCATCGAGGGCGATCTTGCGGCGCATGAGGATCAACACGGATACCATGCCGATCACCGCAGCTGCCTGGAGCAGCAGGAATGGAAGCTCGGCGGCAGCGGCCGCTGCCTGAACGGCGATCAATTCCATCATCTGCGAATCCCCGGTTATTATTTGTTTCGCCGCCGGAGTTCCGGCGTCCGCCTTTCACAATTCCCGTATCTGCGAGGTACGGACTATAACACAGAGCCCGCTGCCACGGCCGGCCCATATCGCTGCCGCAGTTCGCATCCCGGTAAAATTCTCCGGAGCGACAATCGCTCCCGCCTGTGGGGCGACCAGCACCGCATAATGCCGCGCCGGGAAATAAAGGAACAGGAGCGGTGCGACAACAAACAACCGGACGGCAACATCCAGCCAGATAATCTCCGGCACCCAGTTCGTATTGACAAACAGGTACCGATTATAGACAACCATGCCGAAATTAATCCACACGTATTGAACCGATGGTTGCTTTCATTGATTTTACGAATGAACCCGGAAGACCGGTCATCTTCAAATAAAAATACCATCCAATTACTCTTTGATACACCCTTAAGAAAAAAATAAAGTTCCAAATTTCAGCAATTATTCAAAACAAATACAAAACTACCATTAAAAAATATTGAAAAGCCGATTTTATGATTTAAACTTAAAACATCACCTTTAATTCAAAATATTACTTTATTCCGAAACGACATATTCAGCGTTTTATTTTCCGGTACTGTTCATTAAAAAAGCCATTCCCGGCCGGGACGATCACCTTGCCCCTTCGGCCATTTCTGCTAGAAACTTATAAAGTCACACTTTATTTCATGAAGCACGCACACGGGTACCTCTCCATGTCAGCCACCAAGCTTGCCATCGTCGGCGTCGGTAAAATCGTTCGCGACCAGCATCTTCCAGCCATCGCGGGCAATCCGGATTTCGAATTGATCGCCACGGCGAGCCGGCATGGCACCGTGGATGGCGTTGCCTCCTATGGCACCATCGAGGCAATGCTGGAAGCGGTTCCGCAGATCGAGGCCGTGTCCCTGTGCATGCCGCCGCAGTTTCGTTACGAGGCAGCCTATGCGGCTCTGAATGCCGGCAAGCATGTTTTCCTTGAAAAGCCGCCGGGTGCTACGCTTTCTGAAGTGCAGGATCTTGTCCGCCTTGCGGATTCGAAGGGACTTTCGCTGTTTGCAAGCTGGCATTCGCGTTACGCGCCGGCGGTGGAAGCGGCCAAGGCATTTCTGGCTTCCACAAAAATCGACAGCGTGCATGTGATCTGGAAGGAGGATGTGCGCCACTGGCATCCGAACCAGGCATGGATCTGGCAGGCGGGTGGCCTTGGTGTCTTCGACCCCGGCATCAACGCACTTTCGATCATCACCCATATCCTGCCCCGCGCGCTGTTCCTGACCAAGGCGACGCTGGAATTCCCGGAAAACCGCGATGCGCCGATCGCTGCGGACCTGCATTTTTCCGACGTGACGAAAATGCCTATGCGGGCCGAGTTCGACTGGCGCCAGACCGGCAAGCAGAGCTGGGATATCATCGCCGAAACGGCCGGCGGACGGATGGTGCTTTCGGAAGGCGGTGCCAAACTCTCGATCAACGGCGAAGAGAAGCTCTCCCAGCCTGAGCGGGAATATCCCGCCCTTTACGAGCGTTTCGCGGAGATCATCAAGGCCGGCCGCTCCGATGTGGATCTGGCGCCCTTGACCCATGTGGCCGACGCCTTCCTGCTCGGCCGCCACAAATTCGTGGATTCCTTCTACGACTGACAAAAAGGCCGTTTTCAGAACTTCTCAGAGGGCGCGGCTGACAAAACGGTCGCGCCCTGATTTTTTGGCTTGATACAAAGCCTCATCGACGCTGCTCAACAGCGCCGCGCGATCCGCCCCCGCCTGCGGGGCAATCGCACCGCCGATGCTGAGGCGCGCCGTGACCTCATGACCATCGACATCGAAAGGTTCACGAAAGGCGGACAGAAGCCGGTCGGCCAATCCGTTCATCAACACCGACGAGTTGGGATGCGGTATGAAGATTGCAAATTCATCGCCGCCCATGCGGACCACGATATCTTCACTGCGGATAGCATCGCGAATACGTCCGGCAGCGGCAGTCAGCACACAGTCGCCCGCCGGGTGGCCGAATGTATCATTGATCGTCTTGAAGCCATCCAGATCGAGATAGAGAACACCAAAGGTTTCATTTGCCTGAAGTGCCGCACCCAGCTGGCCATCAACGATCGCCTCCAGCGCCTTGCGGTTATAAAACCCGGTCAGCGGATCGGTCATTGCCGCGTCGCGCAGTTCGCGCTCGGCGAGACTCATGGTGAAATTGGCTTTCTGGAGACGCAACAGCGCCGCCGCCAGCAGCGCGAAATGCCTGAGATTGTCGATTTCGGCGCGGGAAAATTTTCTCGGCACCGTATCGACGAGGCAAAAGGCTCCCACAACGAGGCCCGCCTCCAGTTCGATCGGCGCACCGGCATAAGAACGCAGTTCGGGGCCGCCTTTCACATAGGACATGAAACGAAAATCCGGGTGTTCCGTCAGATCGGAAATGGCCACGACATCCCGTCTGGTAATGACACGGTTGCAGATGGACAGATCGCGCGGGCATTCCGACAGCTGCATTCCCACCTGTTCGGCGATATGCAGCCAATCCTCATCGACGATATGAACGGCGGCGCGCGGCACGCCGAACACGCCCTGCCCCAGCTGAGAAAGCACCTTCAGTTCCGGTATTTCCGCATTCTTGAAGGACATGATGGACCTCACCGCGACCAGACGCTCCGTTTCCCCTTCCGGTCGTGATATCGCCTGTCCCATGATGATGTCCTTCTGCTATTTCATATGAAGCCTCGTCCGGCCGGCACATAATGCAAAAACCGATATGCGGCGCCACATGCGAATTGTTGTCGGTCTGTTTGTGGGCTTCCGCAGGCGGCCGGTCTCGACACCTGCCGGCAACTACGCCTTTTTCTGCCAGCGCCCCTCTGGCGACTGTTGCCAATAGGTCAGTGCATGACCTTCAGTCTTCAGCCTTTTCCAGTGATTTCGCGCCATTTCGAGCTGGTAGGCATCATATCCGTCGAACATGAAGACGATGCGCTCATAGGCCTCTACCGCCGGCGGTTCGGCGCCATCCACCAGAAAGCGGACATTTGCGCCGTTGCCGTTGACTTCCGAGGCTGTGAGCAGAATCGGCTGGCTTTGCGGTGCCGGAGACGCATCCGTGGCGTGCGGCAGAAAACTGTCGTCACGAAAGGTCCACAGATGCGCGTCGAGGAAATCGCGGCGCTCCTCGTCCACCGTCTGGATCGCGACTTTCCAGCCGCGTTCCAGCGATTTTTCGAGCAAAGGCGGCAGCGCGTCCTCGAGCTTCGATTCCGTCAGATGGTAGAACAGAATTTCGGTCATCCGCAGACTTCGAACTCCGCTCGCATCAATCTTCGTAATGGGCGCGAACGAGTTCGTTCAAAAGCCTCACGCCATAACCCGATCCCCAGGACTGGTTGATTTCGGTCATGGGCGATCCCATCGCCGTGCCGGCAATATCGAGATGCGCCCACGGCGTTTCACCCACAAAGCGCTTGAGGAACTGCGCGGCGGTGACGGAGCCCGCCAGACGGCCCGAGCTGTTCTTCATGTCGGCAAATTTGGAATCGATGATCTTGTCGTAATCCTTGCCGAGCGGCATGCGCCACAGCTTTTCCGCCGTCGCGTCACCAGCCTGGGCGAGGCGCGTCGCAAGCTCGTCGTCATTGCAGAAAAGGCCGGCCTGAAGATTGCCGAGCGCAACCGTGATCGCACCCGTGAGGGTGGCGAGGTTGATCATGAATTTCGGGCTGAAACGCTCCTTGGTGTACCAGAGCGCATCCGCCAGAACCAGGCGACCTTCGGCATCGGTATTAATGATCTCGATGGTCTGGCCGGACATGGAAGTGACGATGTCGCCCGGACGCTGGGCATTGCCATCGGGCATGTTTTCCACGAGACCGATAACGCCGATGACATTTGCCTTCGCCTTGCGGGCTGCAAGCACATGCATCAGGCCGGTGACGGCTGCGGCGCCACCCATGTCGCCCTTCATGTCTTCCATGTTGAGGCCGGGCTTCAGCGAAATGCCGCCAGTATCAAAAACGACGCCCTTGCCGACGAAAGCAATGGGTTCATCCTTCTTGGAACCACCGTTCCACTGCATGACGGCAAGCCGCGGCGGACGGGCCGAGCCCTGCGCCACGCCGAGAAGCGCGTTCATGCCAAGCTTCTTCAAGTCCTTTTCGCCGAGAATCTCGACATCGACACCCAGCTTGCGCAACTCTTCCGCCTTTTCGGCGAATTCGACGGGGCCTAAGACGTTCGGCGGCAGGTTGACGAGGTCGCGCGCGAGCAGAACGCCGCCCGCAACAGCCTCGGAGACGGCAAAAGCCTTTTCCGCTTCCTGATGAACGGCCGTGACGATGACGACCTCGACTTTCTTCGGTGTCTTTTCGTCGTCGGATTTTTTCTTGGTCTTGTAGGCATCGAAGCTATAGGCGCGTAGCAGAAGACCCAGTGCGAAATCCGCAGCGGCCTGCGCGCTGATTTCGACGCCCGGAGCGTCGAGATAGATGGCAACCTTGTCTGCCTTGCGGAAATTGGCGGCGGCTGTGCCGCCGGCGCGCAGCCAGTCATGCGCAACAAGTTTCGCCGGCTTGCCGAGGCCGATGACGAGCAATCGGTCGGCGCTCGAGCCCTGCGGCGCGATCACATCGAGCGTCGTCATGGATTTGGCAGCAAATCCCGCAATCTTCGCCGCCCTCTCGATCACGCCACCCGGATCGGCCTCGGAAGCACCGGCGGCGGCCTGCGCCTCACCGGAGGCCTGCAGCACAACGGCCAGCGAGTTTTCAAGCGAAGCGGAATTGGCGAAAGAAATATCGAATTTGGCGGACATGTTTTCCTGCTCTTCATGGTCAAATTGCATGATGCGCACGATCATGGCCTTTTCAGCCCCCGGCGCAACACTACATTTTTTATGGCCTGATTTGTTTAAAGGCCGACATTCCTTAAAGGTCCACATTCGTTAAAGGAATGACATTTTTGCGGCTGGGCCGATTACGTCATGAAACCGACAGCTTGTTCCACAAAAAGACACAGGCGATGGAAAAATCGTCGTGCAAAACATATTTGTGAGCACGCCGGAATAGCCAATTGCAAACGATGCGATTAGATAGGCGGAAATCCGGCGGGCAATCGCACGGGAAAACAATGTCGAACAGGGCCGTATGAAGCTTCTTGAGAACTATATCCTGCGGCGGACAACGCAGATGTTTCTGGTCGCGCTGTTGCCGGTGCTGGCCATCATCTGGACCATCCAGGTTCTCCAGAGAATCAATCTCGTCACCGACACCGGTCAGTCGATGGGCTCCTTCATGGCGCTCGCGACCCTGATCCTGCCGACGCTGATCCCCGTTGTTTTGCCTTTTGCCCTCGTCATCGGCATCACCCAGACATTCACGGCGATGAACAATGATTCCGAGCTTGCCATCATCGATGCGGCCGGATCGCCGCGCTCAGTGATGTTTCGCCCGGTTCTCATTCTGGCCGCCGTTCTGAGCGCCCTTTCCTTCACCATCACCAATTTCATCGAGCCGCCGGCGCGTAACTCCGCCCGGCAGATGGTGGCTGCGGCCTATGCCGACCTCCTGTCCTCGGTGATCGAGGAAAAGACCTTCCGTACCATTCAGGACGGTCTCTATGTGCAGATCGCCCAAAGGCAGGGCCGGATTCTCAAGGGCCTTTTCGTCGCCGACCGGCGCGATCCGAATTTCGATCTCATCTATTATGCCAAGGAAGGCATGATCGATGAGAGCGGCACGTCACTGACCATGCGCGACGGCGAAGTGCAGCAGAAGACGCCTGATGGCAAGGTGTCGATCGTCAAGTTCCTGTCCTACGCCTTCGACCTTTCGACCATGTCGGAAAAGCAGGATTCCGAACCCTCGCTGTCTCCGGGCGATGCCAGCCTCGGTTTCCTTCTGTCGCCTGACGAGAACAATGCGAGCTACAAACGGTCGCCGGAAAACTTCCGCAGCGAACTGCACAAGCGCCTGTCGGACTGGATGTTCGCCTTTGCCTTCGCACTGATCTCGCTGGTCATCGCCGCCGATGCCCGTTCGCATCGCGAGGCGCGCATGCATCCCATGGTCGCCGCGCTGGTAACGGCCTTCATGCTGCGCTGGCTCGGTTTTTACGTCACCAACCAGGTCAAGCAGAGCGCGGCTTTCATTCCGCTGGTCTATGCCGTGCCGGGTCTCAGCGGCGGTGCGGCCGCCTTCATCCTGCTAACCGGTCGCAAACCGAAGATGCCGAAGATTATCGCGGATGCGGCGGGCCGGATGCGCCGTCTGTTCTCCAGCCGGCTGGCACGCAATTCGGGGAGCGGCAACGCATGATTTTCAACACCCTCGCCCGATATTTCCTGAAACGATATCTGATGACGGCCGTCTGGTTCGTGCTTGGCGTATCGTCGATCATCTATCTCGCGGATTTCAGCGAGACGGCACGGCGCATGTCCAGCGTGCCGGGCTATTCGGTTCCGGGTGCACTTGGCCTGACAGCACTTCGCCTGCCGCTGATTCTGCAGCAAACCGTTCCCTTCATCGCCCTTTTCGTGGGCATGACGACGCTGATCTCGCTCAATCGACGTTACGAACTGGTTGTCACGCGCGCAGCAGGTGTTTCCGCCTGGCAATTCATCCTTCCCTTCGTCCTCGGATCCGTCCTTCTCGGCATTCTGTCCGTTGTCGTTTTGAACCCCATCGCCGCATGGGGCCAGAATCGGTCGCTGGCTATGGAAGCGGGATGGCGCAACGAAGCCAATGGCGGCCGCCAGCAGCAGATCATTCCATGGATGCGTCAGGCAAGCGGCGGCCAGGACACGATCATCGGCGCCAAGAGCTTCGAGGACAACGGAACGATGCTGCTCGATGTGGTTCTGATCCACCTCGACAAGGACGGAAACATCGTCTCGCGGCAGGATGCCAAGTCGGCAAAGTTGGAAGATGGTTACTGGCTTCTTAACGGTGTGACGGAAACGCGCGCCGGGCATGTGCCAGTTCGGCAAGAGAGCACGCAGATCAGTACCAATCTGAGACGCGAATTCGTGCAGGAACGCATGACACAGACGGAAACCGTTGCTTTCTTTGACCTTTCTCACAAGATCGAAGTTGCAAAGTCTTTTGGACTGTCTTCAAAAGCGCTTGAGACGCAGTATCATTTCCTGCTATCGACGCCCCTGCTTCTGGTTGCGATGACCTTGATCGCCGCGACCGTTTCATTAAAGTTCAGCCGCTTCGCCCAATCGCGTTCCGTGATTCTGGGTGGAATCGTTTCCGGCTTCGTGCTTTATGTAGTAACCGTGCTCGTAAGGGCATTCGGGAGTGGTGGTGTTGTCCCTCCCACCGTCGCGGTCTGGGTTCCAGTCGTCGTGGCGTTGGCTTTGGGGGCAACCATTCTGCTTCATCAGGAGGACGGCTAGTGGCGGTATATGACCGCGGGAATATCAGGCGGCTTTGGACGGCCCTTCTGACGGGTGCCGCTGTGTGCGCGTATTTGGCATCAAGCCCGGTCGCTTTTGGCCAGGGCGGGTTGCCTGCGTCTGCAAGCCAAGACGATTCGAAACTCCTGCTTACAGCAAATGAACTGACCTATAATCGCGACTCCCAGCGCGTCATCGCGAAGGGCGTGGTTCGCATGAAATATTCGGGCTACCGCATGGTGGCCCAGCAAGTGGAATATAATCAGCAGACCGGCCGTGTGATCGCGCATGGCAATATCGAGCTGATCGAGCCCGGCGGCAACAAGATCTATGCCGACGAAATGGACGTTACCGACGATTTTGGCCAGGGATTCGTCAACGCGCTGCGCGTCGAGACCCCTGATAATACCCGCATCGCGGGTGAAAGCGCCGAGCGTCTCGAAGGCGACCTGATGGTCCTCAACAACGGCGTCTACACCGCCTGTCTGCCCTGCGCCGCAAAACCTGAAAAGGCGCCGCTCTGGCAGGTCAAGGCCGAGCGCGTCATCCAGGACGGCAAGACCCATACGATCCGGCTAGAAAAAGCCCGCCTGCAGCTTTTTGGCCATTCGATCGCCTATGTGCCGTTCCTGACGGTTCCGGACAATACGGTGAAGCGGAAGTCCGGCTTTCTGTTCCCGCAGATGAGCATTACCGACAATCTCGGTTTTGGCATTGGCGTTCCCTATTTCCAGGTCCTGTCCGATACATCTGATGTGACGGTTACGCCGACCTATTACACGACGCAGGGTCTGCTGTTGCAGGCGGAGCTGCGCCAGCGTTTCGAAACCGGCATGCATACGGTCACGATCGCCGGCATCAGCCAGCTGAAATCCGAAACCTTCACGGCCGGAACCAGCGACGCGCTCAACGACAATCGCGGCATGATCGCCAGCAAGGGCGATTTCAACATCAATCCGCGCTGGGCATTCGGCTGGGATGCCATGGTGCAGACCGACAACAACTTTTCACGCACCTACGGGCTGAAGGGTTATAAGAACGACGTCCAGACCAACCAGATCTACCTCAGCGGCGCGAGTGAACGGAACAGCTTCGACGCCCGCGGTTATTATTTCAACGTTCAGAATACGGACGATACCGAATCTCAGGAACGTAAGCAGGCGATCGTTCATCCGGTTGTCGATTACCGTTATTTCGTTCCGGATCCGATCTATGGTGGCGAGCTTTCGCTGACCACCAACCTGACCAGCATCACCCGCCTGAAGCAGGACGCATATGCTCTTGGTGGCTATTCGCGCTTTAACGGACTTGAGGGTGACTATACGCGCCTTTCCACCGAAGCCGAGTGGAAGCGCACCTTCACCATGGATAGCGGCCTGCAGATCACACCGATCCTCGCCGCGCGTGGCGATGCGCTGTGGACGGACATGTCGCCGGCAAGCTTCACCTCTGGCGGCACGTCTTATGCCTATGAAGGCATGATGCATGATGACGCGGCGTTCCGCGGCATGGTCACCGGCGGTCTTGAGGTGCGTTATCCCTGGCTCTTCACGGCGCTTAACAGCAGCCACGTGATCGAACCGATCGCACAGATCTTCGTACGTCCGAATGAGCAATATTCCGGCCGTCTTCCCAATGAAGATGCGCAGGCTTTCGTGTTCGATGCGACCAATCTGTTCGAGCGTGACAAATTCTCCGGTTTCGACCGGATCGAAGGCGGCACGCGCGCCAATCTTGGCTTCCGCTACAATGGCACGTTCGACAACGGTTACGGCGTTCGCGCCGTTGTCGGCCAGTCTTTCCATCTGGCGGGCGAAAACTCCTTCGCTTCTTATGATCTGGCGAATGTCGGTGCTGATTCCGGCCTCGAATCCGACCGTTCGGATTACGTCGCCATGGCCGCCTTCGATGCACCGATCGGCCTTTCGCTGTCATCGAGCCTGCGTCTCGACAAGGACAACTTCGACGTCAACCGGTCGGAGACAGGCCTCAGCTATTCTGACCGCCGCATCACCGGCAAGGTCAGCTATACCCAGGTCAAGGCGCAGCCAAAATATGGCTATAACGAAGACCGCGACATCGTTCAGGCTTCCGGCATGCTGCGCATGGATGACAACTGGTCGCTCTTCGGCTCGATCAATTACGATCTGAATGGAAAATTTGCCTCCGAGCGCCGCATCGGCATTGCCTACCAGGACGAATGCACGATCTTGACGGTCAGCTATTCCAACGAGGGCAACATCAATTCCACTCGGCAGGCCGCCAATGACTGGTCGATCAACGCCCGTCTGGCGTTCCGCACGCTCGGCGATATCAGTGTCGGCTCCGCAAATGAAGACTGGGCCGATATGGATATCGGCTGGAAGCCGAATAATTACTGAGTTTAAAGGCGGGTCACGCAGCATCGTGACCCGCCTTTTTGCCATTCAGCCAGTAAAAGTCACGGTTTTGCCGCAACAACACGCCAGTGTCGGCCGGGTATAAACCTCTATCGGGTTTTCTTTCAACAAACCGACACATTGCCGTCCTGCGGATCGCGATGATATATACGTGGCGAAATCGCGGCGCGGACGCGCAAATGCAGGTCTGACAGGCCGGGGAATGCGAAATTTCCACCGTCAGGCAGAACAGACTGGCGGGACAGGGAGACAGGCCCCTGCCCGACGAAAGGGAGAAGGACATGATGAATTTCGGAAAGACGGCTTTGCGTGGCGCTGCTTTCGCCTTTGCGATATTTGCCGTTCCCATGGCCGCCGTGCCCTATACCGGCCAGGCTTTCGCCGATGCCACGGTCAAGATCGTCGTCAACAAGACACCGATCACCAACGACGATATCGCCAAGCGCGTCGCCTTCCTGAAGCTGCAGCGCCAGTCCGGCAATCTCAATGAAAAGGCGCGCGAGCAGCTGGTCGATGAGGCACTGAAACGCGAGGAAATCGGCCGGGTGAAAATGTCGGTCAGCACCGATGAGGTCGATGCCGCTTTTGCGCGTTTTGCCGGCAACAACAAGATGAAACCGGATCAATTGTCGAAGGTGCTGGCACAGGCGGGCGTCGGCGCTGACCATTTCAAAGCCTTCATCGCCGTGCAGATGAGCTGGCCTCGCCTTGTCAACGCCCGTTATGGCGCACGCGGCAAGATGTCGAACCAGGACCTCGTTACCCGCCTGCAGGAACGTGGCAACAAGCCGGTTACGACCGAATATTTCCTGCAGCAGGTCATCTTCGTCATCCCGGAGTCCAAGCGCAATTCCATTACCGGCAAGCGTAAGTCCGAGGCTGAAGCCTCGCGCAAGCGTTATCCCGGCTGCGACCAGGCCATGACCTTTGCAGCAACCATGCGCGACGTGGCGATCAAGGATCTTGGCCGCATTCTCGCGCCTGAGCTGCCGGAAGACTGGAAGGCGCTGGTTGAAAAGACCAAGGAAGGCGGCACCACCGGAACGCGCGTGACCGAAAAGGGTGTCGAATATCTGGCCATCTGCAAGCAGCGTCAGGTTTCCGACGACTATGCGGCGGAGATGGTGTTCAAGTCCGAAGACCTGATGAAGGCCAAGGACGGCGAAAACCCGAACGAAAAGAAGTATATGGATGAGCTGCGCAAGAAGGCGCAGATCGTCAACACCTGATACTGATACGAAAGCCGGGTCTTTCCGTGACACATGCATCCCTGCCGCTTGCCCTGACACAGGGAGATCCAGCCGGTATCGGCCCCGATATCGCCATTGCCGCCTGGGCCAGGCGTCAAGAGAACGGTCTGCCGCCGTTTATCTTTATCGGTGATCCCGACGTGGTGGCCAGCCGTGCGGCACTGATCGGCATTCCGATCAATATCGAGACCTGCGATGTGGCGGATGCCGTAAGCGTTTTCGATCGCGCTTTCCCAATCCTGCCGCTTCCGGTCGGGTTCGAGGTTCAGGCGGGCCAGCCACACGTGGGAGCGGCGCATGCGACGATCAAGGCGATAGAAACCGCCGTTTCCCTGACTATTGAGGGCAAGGCTGCAGCCGTCGTCACCAATCCGATTGCAAAATCCGTGCTTTACGAAGCGGGTTTCGGATTCCCGGGTCATACGGAATTTCTAGCCGATCTCGCTTTGCGCCTTAAGGGTGAGCAGGTGATGCCGGTGATGATGATTGCCGGTCCCAAAGTCCGCGTCGTTCCGGTCACGATCCACATCCCCGTCAAAGACGTGCCGGCGGCGTTGACCGAAGAGCTGATCGTCGAGACATGCCGTATCATCGATGCCGATCTGCGGCAGAAATTCGGAATAGAAGCTCCGCGTCTGGCGGTTGCCGGGCTTAACCCGCATGCGGGCGAGGACGGCGCGCTTGGCACCGAGGACCGCGACGTGGTTCATCCGGCGACCATGCGGCTACGCAAAGACGGGATCGATGCTTTCGGCCCCCTGCCCGCCGATACCATGTTCCATGACGCAGCCCGCAAGCGCTATGATGTCGCCGTGTGCATGTATCACGATCAGGCACTCATTCCGGCCAAGGCGCTCGGCTTTGACGATTCGGTCAATGTCACGCTCGGCCTGCCCTTCATCCGTACCTCGCCGGACCACGGCACCGCCTTTGGCATTGCCGGTCAGGGTATCGCCAATGAGGCAAGCCTTGTGGCGGCGCTGAAGATGGCGGCGGAAATTTCCTCCCGCAGCCGGGCCGTCGCATAATGGCGGCCATAGACGGACTGCCGCCGCTGCGCGATGTCATCCAGCGCCATGGGCTCGATGCGAAGAAATCCCTTGGGCAGAACTTCCTGTTCGATCTCAACCTCACCCAGAAGATCGCCCGGACAGCGGGGCCGCTTGAAGGCGTGACGGTGATTGAGGTCGGCCCGGGACCTGGCGGCCTCACCCGCGCCATTCTTTCGCTCGGTGCCAAAAAGGTCATCGCCGTCGAACGCGACAGCCGCTGCCTGCCGGCGCTGGCGGAAATCGAAGCGCATTATCCCGGGCGTCTCGAGGTGATTGAGGGCGATGCCCTCAAGACCGATTTCGAGGCGATGATACCCGCCGGTGAACCGGTGCGTATCATCGCCAACCTGCCTTACAATGTCGGCACACAATTGCTGGTCAACTGGCTTCTGCCAAAAGCGTGGCCGCCTTTCTGGCTCTCCATGACGCTGATGTTCCAAAAGGAAGTCGGCCAGCGCATCGTGGCTGAAGAAGGCGACAATCACTACGGCCGCCTTGGCGTTCTCGCCGGCTGGCGCACGGTATCGGAAATGGCCTTCGACGTGCCGCCGCAGGCCTTCAGCCCGCCACCGAAGGTGACGTCCACCGTCGTGCACCTGCTGCCCAAGGATAAACCGCTGCCTTGCGATGTCGCCAAGCTTGAAAAAGTGACCGAGGCCGCCTTCGGCCAGCGGCGCAAGATGTTGCGCCAGAGCGTGAAGAGCCTTGGCGGCGAAACGTTGCTGGAAAGAGCGGGGATCGATCCCACACGGCGAGCGGAGACGCTGTCGGTGGAGGAGTTCGTCACTTTGGCGAACGCGCTGTAGACGCTGCTAAGAAGCGGTCTATCGCTGGATCAAGCCATCTTTGATGGCCGCGTCAATCACCTCTTCCGCATCGACGTTTATCCAGCTGGACCGATCGATAGGCGGGACGGTGCGAAGCCATGATTCGACCATCTGATAGCCAAGCGAATATCCAAACCAGTTGGGAAGCTCTCCCCGTCCAAAGAACCATTCTGGGTGGGAATACTCGTAGGAGGCGAGGGTCTCTGCCCGAACGTCGCTGCTGCGGAGTGCGTCACGGCGCAGTGCCCTTTCCCACGGCTCAGGTTCAGTCGCAAGGAGATGTCGAACGAATTGGCCGGCTAGGCCCTCCGTTACCAGCGCTTCACCGAGCGTTTCACCATAGCCAGGTCCTCTCATTCGCAGGCAGTGGTGGATTTCATGCAGAGCTGTGCGGGCAACTTCGGCGCGCAGTCGGGCCGGCTTGTGCTCCGCTTCAGGGTCGAGACTTATCTCGAATAGTGCCGGACCGTAGCTGAAGCCGGATACTGCTAGCTCACCGCCGGAAAGAGCTCCATTTTTCCGAATAAGAATATCGAGATGAGGTATCTCGCCCCAATCGACCAATGCGCGATAAACGTGTGACAAACCGTCGGTTATGTTACCGCGCTGTTGTGAGAGGTCCCCGGATGCCTCCAACCAGTGCGTCTGCCACTCTTTCACATGCCCCTCCCGAAATGCAAAAAGATTTAATCAGACCGCTTGCGCTGGGATACTCCTCTCAGAGCTGCGGCTCTTCCTCGAGCAGCGCCCGCACAAAATCGAACATGCCGTGACGGCGGTCGCGGCGGACGCGTTCGGCTTTTACGATGGCCTCCACGGCTTCGAAGGCCGCCTGCAGGTCGTCGTTGAGGATGACATAGTCATAATCGCGCCAGTGCTCTATTTCGGCGCGGGAATTGACGAGGCGCGTCTTGATGACCTCTTCGGTGTCTTCTGCCCGGCGGTGCAGGCGCGATTGCAGTTCGGTCATGGTCGGCGGCAGGATGAAGATCGAGACGACGTCCGCCTTCATCTTGTCCTGCAGCTGCTCGGCGCCTTGCCAGTCGATGTCAAACAGCATGTCGCGGCCGACAGCCATGGCATCTTCCACCGGCCCGCGCGGGGTGCCGTAAAAATTGCCGTGGACCTCTGCCCATTCCAGCAGCGCATCGCTATCCCGCAAGCGCTCGAATTCACGCTTGGAAATGAAATGGTAGTGGATGCCGTCAATCTCACTCTGGCGGCGCGGGCGCGTCGTGACGCTGACGGACAGACCGATATTCTTGTCCTTGTCGAGCAGGTTGCGGGCAATCGTGGATTTGCCTGCGCCCGATGGTGAAGAAATCACCAGCATCAGCCCTCTGCGGGCAATCGTGACGGGAGAATCATTCACCGGGGCCATGGGTCTACTCCAGATTTTGGACCTGCTCGCGGAACTGGTCGATAACCACTTTCAGCTCTATGCCTGCTGCGGTTACCGCACTGGCGTTCGATTTGGAACAGATTGTATTCGACTCGCGGTTAAATTCCTGTGCAAGAAAATCGAGCTTGCGGCCGACAGGCCCGCCAATCGTCAAAAGCTCGCGCGACGCCTGCACATGGGCGCGCAGCCGGTCCAGCTCTTCACGCAGGTCCGCCTTAGTGGCGATCAGCGCCGCCTCGGCGTGGAGGCGATCACGATCGAGCCCGTGCATGCCCTCGCCGATCAGGGCGATCTGCTGGGCAAGCCTTGCCGCGATCTGTTCCGGCTGGCGGGAAGGATCATTTTCAATAAGCTCCACAAGCGTCTCGATCCTGTCGATCTGCCCGGACAGGATGGCAAACAGCGAGGCGCCTTCCCGCTCGCGCATGTCCTTCAGCTTCTCGATGGCAACTGCGAAACCGGCCAGCACATCGGCGTTGCGTGCGGTCTGCGCCTCAGCGTCATCTTCCGCCTCGCGAAAATCGACCAGACCGCGCAGTGACAGCAGCGTATCGAAACTCAGCGGCTTGTCTTCCACGACATCGCCAAGCTCTTGCTTGAGCGCCAGAACAGCGGCGAGAGCATCACGATTGATGACGGCCTCCAGCCGGTTTTCCGCAATGGCCAGCGTCAATCCCGCCTGGATGTTGCCACGGGAAAGGTGCCCGCCCGCAATTTCCCGCAGGGCCGTTTCCAGCGCTTCCAGACCGGTCGGCAGGCGCAGGCGCATATCAAGCCCCTTGCCGTTTACCGAGCGTAGTTCCCACGCCCAGCGGTAACGGCCGGATGTTCCTTCGCTGCGCGCAAAGCCGGTCATCGATTGCAATGTCATATCTGGAAGCCCCCCGTCATGCCGTACAAAACCGGGCCTTGCGTTTGGCAGGGCCCGGTCAGGATCATCAATCAGTTATTGGTCGGTTTTTCCGCCTCCGCGCCGCCCGGCTGGCCATCCACGGCCACATCCGGATTGGCGCCGGCTGCCGCCTTTTCCGCCTCGATCTTGCGCCAGCGGCGGACATTTGCGTTATGCTCGTCCAGCGTCTTGGCAAAGACGTGGCCGCCTGTGCCATCGGCAACGAAATAAAGGTCGTCGGTACGCCACGGATTGGCAACCGCCTCAAGTGCTGCCCGGCCCGGATTGGCGATGGGAGACGGCGGCAGGCCCTTGATGACATAGGTGTTGAACGGCGTCTGCTTCTGCAGGTCCGACTGGTATATCGGCCGGTCGGAGGGTTTTCCGTCGCCGCCGAACAGACCGTAGATGATCGTCGGGTCGGATTGCAGGCGCATGCCCTTCTTCAGGCGGTTATAGAAGACGGAGGCGACATGGGCGCGCTCGTCATCCTTGCCGGTTTCCTTCTCGACGATCGAGGCGAGCGTCACGAATTCCTCGACGGTCTTGATCGGCAGGTCGGGGTCGCGCCGTTCCCAGATCATGTCGATCAGCTTGTCCTGCGCCGCGCTCATCTGGTTGATGATCTCTTCGCGCTTGGTACCACGAGTAAAGCGATAGGTGTCGGGGCGCAGGCTACCCTCTTCCGGCAGGGCGGAGGGCAATTCGCCATCCAGTACCTCGTCTGCGGCAAGGCGCGCGAACATCTGCTTGACGGTCAGACCTTCGGGCAGCGACACGGAATAAAGGATCGACTTGCCGGATTCCAGCAACATCATGATGTCCTTCATCGATGCGCCGGCCTTGATCTCATATTCACCCGCCTTCAGCGTCTGGTCCTTCTGCAGGTAGCTGCCGGTCATCAGGCGGAAAATGCGGGCATTCGAAACGACGTCGTTGCGCTCGAGATTATTGGCAATCTCGATAATGCCAGCGCCGTTGCGCACCGTGAAATGTGTGTTCGTCTGAAGCGGACCGGGCTCCTGGAACGCATTGATCATGTAATAGAAAGCGGCAATGGCCAGGACACAGACGGCAACCGCAAGCGTCATCAGAAAATTCAGGAAGATCACCAGCTGGCCATGGGCCTTGCGGGAGCGCTTCGGCGGGGCCGGCACCTTTTCCGGGCGCAGCGCCTCGGTTGGGGATTTCGGAATGATCGGGCCGCGATTGGATTCGCCCGCGCCGTTCTGTCCGTATGGTCCCTGGCTGTTCTGGTTCGTGTCGCTCACCGTCGGTCCTTTTCAGTTCGGCGTTGTCAGCGCTTTTTGCGCAGGTAATGCGGCAAAAACAGGTTCGGAATGTCTTCCTGCACCACATAGAGATATCGTGAAGGCTTGCTATTCCGCTTCACGAACATCGTTTCGGACAAAGCCGATGGAGGAAGCAGCCTGCGGCCGGAAATCACCCCGAACCGGCAAACGCTTCCCATAAACGACTACAATATCGGCGCGAAAACCGGAATGGCTTTCGCAAGCCGCAATGCGTTCTTCAAAGGAAAGAACGTCCTTTGTCAGCACCCGGTGGGAGGGCGCCGGCGGCGGCAAGCCGCCGCCGCAATTATGCTTCGTAACGACGCAGCACGAGAGAGGCGTTGGTGCCGCCGAAACCGAAAGAGTTCGAGAGCGCCACATTGACCTGCCGCTTGCGCGCCTTGTGCGGCACCAGATCGATCTTCGTCTCGACATCGGGATTGTCGAGGTTCAGCGTCGGCGGAACGATGTTGTCACGGATCGCGAGCGTGGCGAAAATCGCTTCGATCGCACCCGCCGCACCCAGCAGATGGCCGGTGGCCGACTTGGTGGAAGACATGGAGATCTTCGAGGCCGAATCGCCGACAAGCCGCTCGACTGCGCCAAGCTCGATCGTATCGGCCATGGTGGAGGTGCCGTGGGCGTTGATATAGTCGATATCATCAGGCGTAAGCCCCGCGCGCTTCAGCGCCATCAACATGCAGCGATAGGCGCCTTCGCCGTCCTCGGACGGGGCCGTGATGTGGTAGGCATCACCGGAAAGGCCATAACCAACGACTTCGGCGTAAATCTTCGCGCCGCGCGCCCTGGCATGTTCCAGTTCTTCCAGAACGACGATGCCTGCGCCCTCACCCATGACGAAACCGTCGCGGTCGCGGTCGTAGGGGCGGGATGCCTTCTGCGGGTCATCATTGTGCTGGGTGGAAAGCGCCTTGCATGCGGCAAAACCGGCAAGCGCGATGCGGCAGACCGGCGATTCGGCACCACCGGCAACCATGACGTCGGCATCGCCAAGCGCGATCAGCCGGGCAGCGTCGCCAATGGCGTGCGCACCGGTCGAGCAGGCCGTTACCACAGAATGATTCGGTCCGCGCAGCTTGTGGCGGATGGAAACCTGGCCGGATACGAGATTGATCAGACGGCCGGGAATGAAAAATGGTGAAATGCGGCGCGGGCCCTTGTCGCGCAGCGTATAACCCGCCTCGACAATGCCTTCCAGGCCGCCGATGCCGGAGCCGATCAGAACGCCAGTGGCAATCTGGTCCTCATCCGTTTCCGGATGCCAGTCCGCATCGGCAAGCGCCATGTCGGCGGCGGCCATGCCGTACAGGATGAAAGGATCGATCTTGCGCTGTTCCTTGGGCTCCATCCAGTCATCGGCATTGAAGGTGCCGTTGGAGCCATCACCGACGGGAATGCGGCAGGCGATCTTTGCGGGCAGGTCCTCGACTTCGAATTCAGTCACGAGACGGGCGCCGTTCTGGCCGGCGAGCAGCCTTTCCCAGGTGACTTCCGTTCCACATCCAAGAGGAGATACCATGCCGGTACCGGTGATAACGACACGCCTCATCGCCAATGCTCCGCCCTTATCCAAATCATCGGTCTTTTCTGCAATGCCGGACGCCATGGACTGACGTTTGCGAGACGCTGCAGCATTTCAAATGTCCGCATAATTTTCGCCGCGCACCGTTTCCGGCCGGGGAGCTTATGCGGAGCCTGGAACGCGCGCCGGTTTGGGCACGTACCGTCTCTCTATAAAACATTGGCCCGGACGAGCCGGGCCAAGATGGGGAGGATATTGCACCTCCCCCATGAAGGTCGATCAGGCCTGGGCCTTCTCGATGAACTTGACGGCGTCGCCAACGGTCAGGATCGAGTCCGCTGCGTCGTCGGGAATTTCAACGCCGAATTCTTCTTCGAAAGCCATGACCAGTTCAACGGTGTCGAGCGAATCAGCGCCCAGATCGTCAATGAAGCTGGCGCCTTCGACAACCTTGTCGGCGTCAACGCCAAGATGATCAATTACAATTTTCTTTACGCGTTCTGCGATATCGCTCATGTCGGTTTCCTCGACCTTTATTTTGAAGGGAATGCCTTGCGGCACCCTGCCCTGTTAGAAGCCCTCATGCGCCGTTCAAATCCGGCACCGCTGGCAAACCCGTTCAACCCGGTCCAAGCTAGACATCGTCACGCAAAATCGCAACGGCTTCCTGTCTCTCCGGGACGACTGTTCACAGTCTTGGCCCGCTTAACACGGTTTCAATCGGTCGAAAAGCCTGAAAACGCGCTAAGCACAGCGTATGACAGGCAATTTAGCCGGAAACCGGTCGGCGGAGCCTTGCGGCGCGAGCTACCCAAGAAGGTGCTGAAATAGCGCCGCACTCCTTTTCATGACGGCTGGAAGCGCGTCAGATCATCGCCATGCCGCCGTTGACGTGCAGGGTCTGGCCGGTCATGTAGGCGGCCTCATTGGAAGCCAGATAAAGAACGGCGGAGGCGACTTCAGCGCCGGTGCCCATGCGCTTCATGGGGATGGCGCCCATGATGGCGTCCTTCTGCTTGTCGTTCAGCTTGCCGGTCATGGCGCTTTCGATGAAGCCCGGAGCCACGCAGTTGACGGTGACGTTGCGGGTGGCGATTTCCTGCGCGAGCGACTTCGAAAAACCGATCATGCCGGCCTTGGAGGCGCAATAATTGGCCTGGCCCGGATTGCCGGTGACACCGACAATGGAGGTGATGTTGATGATGCGGCCGAAACGGCGGCGCATCATCGGATGCGTCAGCTCACGCGTCAGGCGGAACATCGCGGTCAGGTTCACTTCGATGACGTTGTCCCAGTCCTCGTCGCTCATGCGCACGAAGAGACCGTCCTTGGTGATGCCGGCATTGTTGACGAGAATATCGACGCCTTCCAGCTCGGCTTCGGCCTTTTCGCCGAGAGCCTTGACCTCGGCGCGGTCGGCAAGGTTAGCCGGAAAAATCTTGACGCGATCGCCAAGTTCCGCCGCCAGCGCCTCGAGCTTTTCGACACGCGTGCCATGCAGGCCGACGGTTGCGCCCTGTTTGTGCAGAAGGCGGGCGATTTCTTCGCCGATGCCACCGGTCGCGCCGGTTACGAGAGCCTTGCGGCCTGTCAGATCTAACATGGTCCGTTCCTTCTTTAGAGCAAATCCTGCAGGAGCTTTTTGCGGTTCTGCGTCGGGAATTGTCAAAAATAAAGCCGTTGCCGGGCGAAGCCCGTCTCAGCCGATAAGCGTGGCAAGAAGCTGGTCGATATCGGCCGCGCCGTTGACGGCAACGCCGTTCACCGTCTTATCGATACGGCGGGCAAGGCCCGTCAGCACCTTGCCGGAGCCGATCTCGTAAAGCTGCGTGACATTGTTGGCGGCAAACCACTCAACCGTTTCGCGCCAGCGCACCTGACCCGTCACCTGTTCGACCAGCAGGGCGGCGATCTCGTCGGCATCGGAAACCGGCGCGGCGCGCACATTGGCAATGACGGGCACGACGGGCGCCTTCTTTTCGACCTTGGCCAGCGCCTCGCGCATCGCTTCCGCAGCCGGCGCCATCAGCGCCGAGTGGAAGGGCGCGGAAACCGGCAGCATGATGGCGCGCTTGGCGCCTTTTTCGGAAGCGATCGCGGCGGCTTTTTCGACAGCGGCCTTGGAGCCGGAGATGACCAGCTGGCCGCCGCCATTATCATTGGCGATCTGGCAGACGCCGAGAATGCCGGCCTCCTCGCAGATTGCCGAAACCGCATCATGTTCCAGCCCGATGATCGCTGCCATGGCGCCTTCGCCGACCGGCACTGCGGCCTGCATGGCGTTGCCGCGGATGCGCAGAAGCCGCGCGGTATCGGCAATCGAAAACGTGCCGGCAGCACAGAGCGCCGAATATTCACCAAGCGAATGGCCGGCGACATAGGAGACAGCGTCGGAAAGCTTCAGACCGCGCGCTTCGAGAACCCGCATGACCGCCATGGACACGGCCATGAGTGCCGGCTGGGCGTTTGCCGTCAGCGTCAGCGTCTCTTCCGGGCCGTTCCACATGATATCGGAAAGCTTCTGGCCAAGCGCCTCGTCCACTTCCTCGAACACGGCGCGCGCCTCGACGTAGGTATCGGCAAGCTCCTTGCCCATGCCGACGGCCTGGCTTCCCTGACCGGGAAATGTGAATGCAATACCCATGGGATGTGGTCCTTCTTGTCTGGCTTGCCTTTATTCCAGCGACTTCCATTCACATTCCGGCCAGCGGTGTCAAGACTTGACGCCCTGCGGCAGGCGCATCCGCAGGGTTTTGCCACCCTATTCGGCCTTTCTTTTAGTCATATTTTTTCTTGCACTGCGGCAATTCCCCATTACTTTCATGCCACCCTTCAAAACATCTCGCCAAGCACCGGGACATTTCCATGAAACAGAGACTATTGGGCCGCACGGGTATTTCCGTGTCCGAAATTTGCCTTGGCACCATGACGTGGGGCACGCAGAATACCGAAGCCGATGCCCATGGGCAGATGGACTACGCCATCGAGAATGGAGTCAATTTCTTCGATACGGCCGAGCTTTACCCCACCACCCCCGTTTCCGCCGAAACCCAAGGGCGGACGGAAGAATATATCGGCACATGGTTCGAAAAGACCGGCAAGCGTGATCAGGTCGTGCTCGCCACCAAGGTTGCCGGCTCGGGGCGCGATTACATTCGCGGTGGCCGCGATATCGATGCCGCCGCCATCCGCGAGGCCGTCGATACCAGCCTCAAGCGCCTGAAGACTGATTATATCGACCTTTACCAGATTCACTGGCCGAATCGCGGCACCTATCACTTCCGCGGCGCCTGGGGTTTCGATGCCTCCGGTCAGGACAAGGAGCGCACGCTCGCCGAGATCACCGAAAAGCTCGATACGCTTGGCGAACTGGTGAAAGCCGGCAAGATCCGCGCCATCGGCCTTTCCAACGAAAGCGCCTGGGGCACGCAGAAATATATCGACATCGCCGAGGCCCGCGGCCTGCCACGTGTCGCCACCATCCAGAACGAATATAACCTGCTCTATCGCAGCTTCGATCTGGACATGTCGGAAGTCGCCCATCACGAGGATGTCGGTCTGCTCGCCTATTCGCCACTGGCGGCCGGGCTTCTCACCGGCAAGTACCAGAACGGCGCCTACCCGGCGGGATCCCGTGGCACCATCAACAGGGAGCTCGGCGGCCGCCTGCAGCCACATCAGGAAGCGCCGGTCAAAGCCTATCTGGAGCTTTCCGCCGAGCATGGCATCGACCCGGCACAAATGGCCATCGCCTTCTGCCTCACCCGCCCCTTCATGGCCGCAGCCATCATAGGCGCAACAACAATGGAACAGCTGAAGGTGGATATTGCCGCCGCCGACGTGACCTTGTCGGAGGACGTTCTCAAAGGGATCGCGGCGATCCATCGCAAGTATCCGATGGCGATCTGACACCATCACGGCGCGCTTTTTTACCCTGTGTCCTTGCATTCCGGGCAAAAATGGGTATAAGCGCGCTGTTCACAACACCCGGTCCAATTGGCTGGTGGCTGAACGGAGGGCTGGTTTCGGTAACGAAACAGCAGGAACCATAAGGTTTTTCCGGCCTCCCGTGTCTCCGCTCTCGACCGTCTCGAACAACGCTTTTCTTGCTTTAAGGCCTCACGGCCTCACCCAAGAGCAGTCGTTGAGGCTTAGCGCCGTTGCCGGGTGAAGGACGAAACGCAAGAAAGGCAAAGCTTAAATGGCTCTTTACGAACACATCTTCCTTGCCCGGCAGGATATTTCTGCCCAGCAGGTCGACGCACTTGTCGAGCAGTACAAGGGCGTTATCGAATCGTTCGGCGGTAAAGTCGGACGCGTCGAGAACTGGGGTCTGAAGTCCCTCACCTATCGCATCAAGAAGAACCGCAAGGCTCACTACGCTCTCATGGACATCGACGCTCCGGCGGCTGCAGTTCATGAAGTCGAGCGCCAGATGCGCATCAACGAAGACGTTCTTCGCTACATGACCATCGCCGTCGAAGCCCACGAAGAAGGCCCGTCCGCGATGATGCAGAAGCGCGATCGCGACGACCGTCCGCGCCGTGACGGCGACCGTCCGGACCGTGGCCCGCGTGAAGATCGTGGCCCCCGCGCACCGCGCGAAGGAGGCTTCGGCGACCGCGAAGACCGTCCGCGCCGTCCGCGCGAAGACCGTGCATAAGGAGAATTGACCAATGGCTGATACATCCTCTTCCCAGGCACGCCGCCCGTTCCACCGCCGTCGCAAGACGTGCCCCTTCTCCGGCGCCAACGCTCCGAAGATCGACTACAAGGACGTTCGTCTGCTGCAGCGCTACATCTCTGAGCGCGGCAAGATCGTTCCTTCCCGCATCACGGCCGTTTCCCAGAAGAAGCAGCGCGAACTCGCCCAGGCGATCAAGCGCGCCCGTTTCCTCGGCCTGCTGCCTTACGTCGTAGCGTAATGAATTGAAGCGAGGCTGCGCTTTGGCGCGGCCTCGTTTTTCCTCGAAGCAGCTGGCTCCAAACCAGCCTATCGAGAAATACTCGTCCTTCCGCGTTGGGCGCGGATCGATACTTAAAAAACCCATGTTGGGGACGACGCTTCTTAAGGAACGGTCCTCTAACTGCTCAAGTTTCAGCAGGACAGCGAAGTGCAAAAGTTGAACCAGACAGTGCTGATCTCCGGCGTTCTCGCCGGCATATGCGCCGCGTTTTTGACGCTTGGCGCAACGGCACAGTCGTCCTTTTCCTTCCTGCTTTATGCCGGGTCGGCCATGCCGATCTTCATCGCCGGGATGGGCTGGGGCAATCGCGCCGCCATCGTCGCGATCATCACCACGGCCATCATCGGCGCGCTGGTCATGTCGCCGCTTTTTGCGCTGACCATCGCCATTTTCACGCTGATTCCGGCGGGCTGGCTTTCACATCTTGCCAATCTGGCGCGCCCGGCCTCCGAACTCGGCGGTCCGGATGACCTGCTCGCCTGGTATCCGCTGTCCGGCATCGTCCTGCATCTGTGCATTCTGGTCTGCATCGCCGTCATCATTCTCGGCTGGATGATCGGCTACGGCCCTGATCTCGTTGCCCGCATGGTCGATATCATGATGACCTCGGTGCAGAACCGCGAACCCCTGTTCGAGCCCAATGCCGAAGCGCTGGCCCAGACGAAGTCGCTGCTGGTGCTGATGCTGCCGATCGTTCAGGGCGGCCTGTGGGTCATCCTGCTGTTTGCGGCCTATTATTTCGCAACCCGGCTGGTCGGTTCCTTCGGCAAGGGTCTTCGCCCGCGCGAGGACATCGCTTCGGCGCTGCGCATGCACCGTAACGCGATCTTCATCTTTCTCGGCGGCATCGTCGCCATGTTCTTCGGGGGCGTCGCTGCCATGGTTGGTGCCGTCATCTGCGGCACCTTCGGCGCGGGCTTCCTGATGGCAGGTTATGCCTCGCTGCATAAAAAAGCGCGCGGAAAGGACTGGCGTCTGCCGGTTCTCATCCTCGCTTATCTCTCGGCGGTCTTTGTCTTTCCGCTGTTCATCATTCTCGTGCTCGGCTTGAGCGACGTGCGAAGCACGATCTCGCTGACGCCTGCACGGAAAACCGACAATTCGAACGAAACCAACAACTAGAAAGGATCAAGAAGATGGACGTTATTCTTCTCGAACGCATCAACAAGCTCGGCCAGATGGGCGAAACCGTCAAGGTTCGCGACGGTTACGCACGTAACTTCCTGCTGCCGCAGGGCAAGGCGCTGCGCGCCAACGCCGCCAACAAGACCCGTTTCGAAACCGAGCGCGCAACGCTTGAAGCCCGTAACCTCGAGCGCAAGTCGGAAGCCCAGAAGGTTGCCGAGGCACTCGAAGGCAAGTCCTTCATCGTCGTCCGTTCGGCTGGCGAAACCGGTCAGCTGTACGGTTCTGTTGCTGCCCGCGACGTCGTCGAAATCCTCGGCGCAGAAGGCTTCAACATCGGCCGCAACCAGGTTGAACTGAACACGCCGATCAAGACCATCGGCCTGCACAACGTTACCCTGCACCTGCACGCCGAAGTCGAGCTTCAGGTCGAACTGAACGTTGCCCGTTCCGCCGAAGAAGCCGAACGCCAGTCCAAGGGCGAAAGCCTCACCTCCGCCGACGCCATCTACGGCGTTGACGAAGACGCACTGCGTCCGGAAGACTTCTTCGATCCGGAAGCTGACGGCAACGGCGACGACGAATAATATCTCGCTTAACGGCCATAGGAAAACCCCGGATGGAAGCATCCGGGTTTTTTTGTGTTTTGGGATGTTGAGTGTGTGGAGAGGTTTACCCCCTCCAACCTTTACCGACTACCTCGCCGCCGTCTCAGCCCCCTCCGGCGCCGCGCTCTTATCCACATGCACCACCACCGACATGCCCGGCGACAGTTCCGCCGCCAGTGGCTGATCCGCATCGATGGCGATGCGAACGCCAAGGCGCTGGGCGATCTTCACGAAATTGCCGGTCGCATTGTCCGGCTTGATGACGGCGAATTCCGATCCGGTGGCCGGCGAGAACCGCTCGACACGGCCGTTGAGCTTGCGGCGATGCAGCGCATCGACTGAGACCGTTACCGGCTGGCCAACCTGCATGCCGGCAAGCTGGGTTTCCTTGAAGTTGGCGATGACCCAGACATCATGCGGCACGACAGCCATCAACTGTGTTCCGGCCGTGACATATTGGCCGGTGCGCACGCCGACCTCACCCAGCCTGCCGTCCACCGGCGCATGGATTTCGGTATTGTCGAGATCGATCCTGGTGAGTTCGACAGCAGCTTCAGCATTGGCGACCGCCGCCTGCAGCGAACTGCGATTGACGATGATGGTCTGCAAGTCCTGACGCGACACTTCGAGCGCGGCTTTCGCCTGCGACAGGGAGGCCCGGGCCTTTTCAAGCGCGGCATGCGCCTCTTCCTGCAGGCTGGAGGTTCCGACGCCGCTTTTGATGAGATTATCCTGCCGGTCGGATGCGAGCTGCGCCTGTTTCAGCGAGGCCTCGGCGCTGTCGACAGCCGCCTGGCTGGAGAGAATATTGGCATTGGCGGCGTTTTCCTGCTGACGGGAATTATCGAGGGCTGCCTTTTGCGTATCGAGCGATGCAGCCGCCTGCGCCTGTTTCTGGCGGTAGATGCGGTCATCGATCTTTGCCAGCAACGTGCCCTGCTTGACCTCCTGATAGTCCTTGACCGGCACATCCACGACATAACCGCTGACCTGCGGGCTCATGGTCGTGACGTAACCGCGCACGAAGGCGTTGTCGGTCATTTCGACGGTGGAGAGGAACGGCGGCAGCCGCCAGGCGTAAAGCACGAGTGCTATGCCGGCGAGACCGCCGAGCAGAACGAGAATGGAAACGGGAGTAAAAAACTTCTTCAGCATTTTGTCACTCTTGGAAGGTTCAAGACTGTGGTGCCGGTGCGGCATCGACATTATCCCGGAGAAGGAATGGACGGATGCGCATCCAGGCAAGGTGGAGCAAAAGCGCGGCCAGTGCCAGCGCCGAAACAACTGATATCAGCAGGAACGTGTCATTATAGGCGAGCACATAGGCCTCCCTGCTGACCTGCTGTCCCAGAAGCGACAGCCCCTCCGCCTTCAGCAGCGCCGGATCGGTGATGACATGGCTGTAAGAACCGGAAAGCTGGGATACGCGCTGGGCGACCATGGGGTTGGTAAGCAGGATATTTTCCACCAGAACATTGGAATGGAATTTTTCGCGCAGCGTCACGAAACTGCCGAGCAGCCCGGTCATCAGCATCGAACCCGTGATCTGAGTGAACAGAAATATGGCGATGAAATTCACCAGATATGGAGCGCCTCTGGCAAGCGCTGCGGCAAAACCCTTGGACATGACGGGCGGCAGGAACATGGCGGCGCCGAAGGCGATCATCATCTGGCTGAGATACATTTCACCCGGCCGCGTCAGATTGGTGGACTGGCTGTCCATGAACGAGCCGGCGGCAATCAGCGTCAGTGCGATCACATGGGCCGTATCGACATATTTCGTCAGCATCAGCCAGGCGCAGGCCGCGCCGCCAAGCACAGTCGCCAGCAGCACCAGTGCATAAAGCGTTGTCGTCTGTTCGTTCAGCAGGCCAAGCTGCTGGTAAAAGCCGACTGCCGTCGAGGATTGCTCGGAGGAAACCGCGCGGTAAACCAGCAGGACAGCGATGATATGCAGGTTGGTTTTCGAGAAAATCCAGCGCAGGTCGAGCAGCGGGTTCTTGCGCGGCAATTCGATGAAGGCCATGAGCGTCAGAAGCGCGATCGACGTCGCCAGAAGCACGCCCAGCCACCAGGTTTCGAACCACCAGTAGAACCGGCCGAGCGTCAGCATGACCGCCAGACAGCCGAGACCGCCGGCAAACAGCAGATAGCTCAGAATATCCACGCGCTCGATGACTTTGGCGCGCGGCGGCGGCGTGACTTTCAGCACATAGATCATGGCGAAGGAGATCAGCGCAAAACCCACCTCCATGGAATAGAGCGCATTCCAGCCGCCGATTTCCAGCAGGGAGGGCGAAACGATGCGCGCGATGGGTGCCGACAGCAACGTACCGGTCAACGCGATGCTGAAACCGAGCGAGAATTTTCGCGCCGGCGGAAAGGCCTCGAGAATATAAAGGAATCCGAGTGACGAGATCGGCGCGGCGGCCATGCCGCTGACGAAGCGGATCACGGTTGCCGAATGCAGGTCCGTCACGAAGAGGTTGAGACAGGAGGCAACCACGAAGGCGATGATCGAGAGTTCGGCAAAGGGCCGCAGGCCATATTGCGCCCTGATCTTGAAGAGCGCGATGGAGAAGGTAGCATAGGGCGCCATATAGGCAGCGGAAAGCCATGCCACCTCAGCCACCGTGGCGGAAAATTCGCCCTGTAACTGGTAGATATTGGCCATGACGAGGTTCATGCCCAGACCCTGGGTTATGAAGAACGACAGGCCCGCAAAGATGAAACACAGCCGCAGCCACACCGGCCGCTCAACCGGCTGCGGTGCAGCGGGAACAGCAGGTTCCGGCGCGATCTCGCCACCATCGGCATCGCTCACTGTTTGGGAGGCAGCCACGGCTCCCTCTGGCCTGGCAACAGCCACATCCTTTTCAGAGGCAGCCTCGTCCGTGGTCTGCGGCAACCCGGTGCTCACGATTGCCCCCTCCCCGCCGCAAGGTTTTGCAGATTGGCCGAAAGACGGCGCATCACATCCAGCGCCATGGCCAGATCCTCAGAGGAAATATCGGCGGTTATTTTCGAGCGAAGCGTCTTCGCCACCGCCTGCACCGTGCCGGAGGTCTTCTCACCCTCTTCCGTCATGTGGATGCGCTTGGCGCGGCGGTCGTTTTCGTCGGAGCGACGTTCGATGAGGTTCTGTTTTTCCATGCCATCGAGAACCCGCACCAGCGTCGGAGTTTCGATTTCCATTTCTTCTGCAAGCTCGGTCTGCGTCAGCGGGCCGCGTCGCGACAGGGCAAAAAGCGCACGGGCACGCGCCAGCGTCAGGCCGCTTTCCCCTACCCGCGCATCAAAAAACGCGCGCAGTTTGCGGGTGAAAGCGGAGACTTCATCGAGAAGCTGTTCCTTGTCGGTCTCGCGGGACATGTCAGCAAGCCTTATAATTAGCACACTACTTATTTACTACCTACTTATTCGTAAGCCTGACGATTTTCAAGTTTCTTTCATGCCGGGTCTGCCATGCGGTAAACTCATGGCAGCGAATCACGTTGCCGGAAAATTCCGGCACCCCGTCCCCACCCGCCTGTGGATTGCTGGGGACAACTGAAGATGTGATCCAGCTTTACAGAGCGGACGTCAGCCTGCCGTATAGTGTTGCAACAATATCATTGACTGCCATGCCCCAGGAAGCCAAACCCAAGGTTTAAGGACAAGGCAAGGGAGATCGCGCAAACCATGAACGACGCTGTGAGAAAGATCACCCCCGCAGAACCGCATTACCGCGAAGCGCCGAACAATATCGAGGCTGAGCAGGCGCTGCTGGGCGCCATCCTCGTCAATAACGACGCCTATTACCGTGTGTCGGATTTCCTGAAGCCCGTGCATCTTTACGAAGCCCTGCATCGCAAGATTTTCGAGGTGGCGGGCGATATCATCCGCATGGGCAAGACCGCCAATCCGGTGACGATCAAGACCTTCCTGCCCGCCGACGACAAGATCGGCGACCTGACGGTGGCGCAATATCTTGCGCGCCTGGCCGCAGAAGCCGTATCGATCATCAATGCCGAGGATTACGGCCGGGCGATCTACGACCTAGCTTTGCGCCGCGCGCTGATCCAGATCGGCGAGGATGTCGTCAACATCGCATTCGACGCGCCGCTGGACATGCCGCCGCAGGCGCAGATCGAAGACACCGAGCGCCGTCTGTTCGAGCTGGCGGAAACCGGGCGTTACGACGGCGGCTTCCAGTCCTTCAACGATGCGGTGGCGCTGGCGATCGACATGGCGGGCGCCGCTTTCGAGCGTGACGGCAATCTCTCCGGCATTTCCACCGGCATTCACTCGCTCGACGCCCGCATGGGCGGCCTGCAGCGCTCCGACCTTATCGTGCTTGCCGGTCGTCCGGGTATGGGCAAGACCTCGCTGGCCACCAACATCGCCTATAACATTGCGGCATCCTATGATCAGGAAGTGCAGCCTGATGGCTCGTTCAAGGCGAAAAACGGCGGCGTCGTCGGCTTTTATTCGCTCGAAATGTCGTCCGAACAGCTGGCCACCCGTATCATTTCCGAGCAGACGGAAGTGTCATCCTCGAAAATCCGTCGTGGTGACATCACCGAAGCGGATTTCGAAAAGCTCGTCGCCTGCTCCCAGATGATGCAGAAGGTGCCGCTTTACATCGACCAGACGGGTGGTATCTCCATCGCCCAGCTTTCCGCCCGCGCCCGCCGCCTGAAACGCCAGCGCGGCCTCGATGTCCTTGTCGTCGACTATATTCAGCTGATGACCGGCGGCGGCAAGGGCGGCGAAAACCGCGTGCAGGAAATCACCCAGATCACCACGGGCCTCAAGGCACTTGGCAAGGAACTCAACGTTCCCATCATCGCGCTGTCACAGCTCTCCCGTGCGGTGGAAAGCCGTGAAGACAAGCGCCCGCAGCTTTCCGACCTGCGTGAATCCGGCTCCATCGAGCAGGACGCCGACGTGGTGCTGTTCGTGTTCCGTGAGGAATATTACGTCAAGAACATGGAACCACGCGACCCGGCCGACCCGAAATATGCCGAATGGGAAAACCATTTCGACCGGGTGAAGGGTACGGCGGATGTCATCATCGCCAAGCAGCGTCACGGACCGACCGGCACGGTGAAGCTCGCCTTCCAGTCCGAATTCACCCGCTTTGCCGATCTGGCCGACCCGTCCTTCAGCCAGTACGAAGAGCATTGATCCGAACCGGATGGTGAGGGCGAAACGGTTTTCGCCCTCGCAACCTCCCGCATTTCAATGTGGGAACGGATGGAGTCTTTTCAGGGCCTTGGCAGGATTTTCTTACAATCCGATTCCGCGCAGCAGCGCCACGGTGACGACGCCGAGCGTGGCTGCCGGCAGCAGGCTAAGACGCAGCGCCGCAATCGCCGTTACCGCGCAGGCGATGGTTTCGGCCGGCCCGCTCGCAAGTGCTGTCGGTGTGACAACGGCCATCAGAACGGCAGGCGGCACCACACCGAGCGCCTTCTTCAGGCGCGGCGTCAGGGTGAAATGACTGACCAGCAGCAGGCCGCCAAGCCGGGTGGCGACTGTTGCCGCCATCATGGCAAGGATCGTCAGCAGGGTATTTGCATCAAGCGTCATGCCGGCTGCTCCGCCTGTTCTTCGTGACTGAAGGCGGCGACGGCAAGCCCCGCCAGGGCACCGGCTGCGATATACCAGGCGCCCGGAACCAACGCATGGGTGAGACAGGCAGCAGCTGCGCTTGCCAGCAACACGAAGCCTGTCTCCCTGCCCTTCCAGAAGCCCATGAGCAACACGATGAAGACGGCCGGGAAAGCAAAATCCAGACCGAGGATCGACATGTCGCCCATGACCGCGCCAAGCAGCGCACCTGCAAGTGTGCTAAAGTTCCAGAGCAGATAGATCGGCAGCGCCGCGCCGATAAAAAAGGCCGCGGTCAAATTTGCAGTCATCGCCCGAAACTCCGACAGCGCCCAGGATTCATCCGTCAGCACCAGCATCGCCGCATATTTTCGCCAGCCGGTAAAATCATCCAGCTTGCCGGCGATCGAAGCGCTCATCAGCACATGGCGCAGATTGACCAGCAACGCGGCAAAACCGAGTGCGCTCCAGCTTGCCGGATGGGTCCAGAGATCCATGGCGACGAATTGCGAGCCGCCGGCAAAGACCAGCAGCGACATCAGCAACGCTTCGAGCGGCGACAGACCCTTGCCGATGGCGACCGCGCCGAACACGACGCCAATCGGCACCATGGCAACCAGCAGCGGGGCAGCAGCCCTCAATCCCACGGTAAATTCGGCACGCTTTTCCGATACGGACATCCCATCCTCCCTTTCAGAAGAGTGCGATTACGCCTGGAAAGTCATCCGGTCTTGAATGAAAGTGACATCGGGCAGGAAAACAGGGCAGCGGATCAAGCCGTCCGGAATTGCCCCGGCGTGACGCCGGTGCGCGCCTTGAAATGCCGGGTGAAATGCGCCTGATCGGCAAAACCGCACAGTGCCGCCACCTCGGCCGGCATCTCGCCGGCGCGCAGAAGGCGGCGCGCCTGCCGGATGCGCACATCCGTCAGATAGGCATGCGGGGTAATGTGAAACTCCTTCCGGAAAGCCCGGATGAGGTGGGCGCGGCTGAGACCGGCGATGGATGCCAGCTCTTCGAGACCGATATCGGTTTCGTAATTATCGGAAAGATAGTCGCGGGCGGTATAGACCGCCGTTTTTTCGCGGGTTTCGACGGGAAGGATAATGGCGCTGCCGTGCCTGCCGAAGAGAGCTGCAAGAACCGAAAACATGCCCTCATCCGCCTCCAGCGCTCCGGATTTCGCCTCCAGCCGCCGGTGCGCCATCTGGAAGGCTGCGGCCATCTGCGGGTCGCGCGGCAGAAACCTTGGGAAAGATGGCGTGCCGTGAAAAGCCCTGCCCGTGACATCCTCGATGACGTCACGCAGCAGCAAGCTGTCGGGATAGATCATCCGATAACGATAACCGCCGCCGCCCGGCGCACCATCGTGAATCTCATCCGGGTTGATGAGATAAAGATGCCCCGGCCCCGTCTGTTCGGTGGTGCCCTGAATGGTGGAAATCTGCGAGCCGCTTTCGATCGCGCCGATCGAGAAAGTGTCATGCGCGTGCGGCGAATATTCATGGGTGAGAAACGTCGCGCTCAGACATTCCATGCCGCCGAAACGTCGATCACGCCAGAAACGCGTCGTTTCCGCCGCGGCAATCGGCATGACATCTATGGCCTGTTCCTGCGAAACATTGTGCATGAGCCGAGTTTAAAGCATTCGATCCTTACCGTCTTGAACAAAAGTGCTAGGGTCTGGCCGGTTCCAAAATCAACCGGACGCATGGCATGACAGACGACTTCGAAGATACATTTGCTGAAAACGAAACCGACGCATTCGAACACGCGCCGCTGAGGCTGACTGTCGATCTCGGCGCGCTGGCCGACAATTGGCGGGACATGAAGAAGCGTTCCGGCAAAGCGCGGACAGCAGCTGTCGTCAAGGCCGATGCCTATGGTCTCGGTATCGAGGATTGCGGCGCGACGCTCTATCATGCCGGTGCGCGGGATTTCTTCGTGGCGACGGTGGCCGAGGGCGCGACGTTGCGCTCCTACGCCCCGGAAGCGCGCATCTTCGTGCTCTCCGGCATCTGGCAGGGCCAGGAACGGCAGGTCTTCGACAATGATCTGGTGCCGGTGCTGGCCTCCGAGGAACAGCTGTCCTTCTGGATGGCGACAGTTACCGAGCGGGGCGACCACCCCTGCGCGCTGCATGTGGACACCGGTTTCAATCGCCTCGGGCTGCCGCTCGACGACGCGCTGTTCCTTGCCGACGACGTGACGCGACCGGCGAGTTTCGACCCGGTTCTGGTTCTGTCGCATCTCGCCTGCGCCGACACGCCATCCTCGCCGATGAACAGGGTTCAGCTCGAATCATTCCGGAAGGTTAGCGCTGCTTTCGAAGGTATCGAATCAAGCCTTTCGGCATCCGCCGGAATTTTCCTCGGCTCAGATTATCATTTCGACCTCACCCGCCCCGGCATCGCCCTCTATGGCGGCGAGGCAGTCAACGATGTGGCCAACCCGATGCGGCCTGTGGCGAAGGCCGAGGCGCGGATCATCCAGATACGCGAGGCGGGTGAAGGCCAGACCGTCAGCTATGGTGGCAGCTTCCTGCTCAAGCGCGCAAGCCGGCTTGCCATTGCTTCCGTCGGTTATGCGGATGGGTACCAGCGTTCGCTGTCCGGCTCCGGCATTCCGCTGCGCGAAATGGGCCATGGCGGCGCTTATGGCGTTGTGAATGGCTACAAGGTGCCCGTTGCCGGCCGCGTGACAATGGACCTCACCATTTTCGACGTCACGGATGTGCCTGTTAACGCCATTCGCAGCGGCGACTATATCGAGCTTTTTGGCCCGAACGTGCCCGTCGATGAGACCGCGCGGGCGGCCGGCACCATTGGCTATGAAATGCTGACTGGGCTTGGCCTGCGCTACGAGCGGCAATATCTGATGGCCGACGACTGAGAGCTGCCTTTAGCTCTTGGAAAGCCGATATGACCTGTGCTAAAAGAGAACAAAAGGAGATCGAAATGCCCGAAATCCATTTGAGTGAGCAGGACGAGAAGTTCATCGAGGAGCAGGTGGCGGCTGGTATTTACAGCGACGCGGATGCCGTCATTCATGCGAGCCTGCAATTGTTAAGCAGTGAGGAAGGTAAAAGAGCCGCGCTTCAGTTGCTGATCCAGGAGGGCATCGACGACGCCGAGGCGGGCCGGGTTCACCGTTATGCCTCACAGGACGAGTTTCTGAGCGATATCAAAAGAGTTTCCGCGCGGCTAAAAACGGGGACCGGCCATTAAAATCCGGACTCCAACCTTGACCACGCGCGCAAGGCGCGACCTTGCCGAAGACCACGCCTATATCGAGACTGAAAATCCCCTTGCTGCCGATCGCCTCGTCCTCGATATCTTCAATAAAATCGAATCGATAGCGGCACTGGGCTTATCCGGTGTCTCAAGAAGCGGATATGGAGCCGGGCTTCGCAGCATCGCTTATCGTGAGCGCGTCATTTTCTTTCGTGTCGACGAGAATGAGCTTACCGTTCTGCGCGTGCTGCACGGCCATCAGGACATTTCCGCCAAAGATTTCAAACAAGAAGAAAACTGACATAAGATGGCCAAAGCCAAGACCCAATTCGTGTGCCAGAACTGCGGCACGGTTCACACCCGCTGGGCGGGAAAATGCGAAGGCTGCGGCGAGTGGAATACCATCGTCGAAGAGGATCCGATGGGCGGCATCGGCTCCGGGCCGGGCAAGGTGCCGAAGAAGGGCAGACCTGTCACGCTCACCTCGCTTTCCGGCGAGATCGAGGAAGCGCCGCGCATTCCGACCGGCATCAGCGAACTGGACCGGGCGACCGGCGGCGGTTTCGTGCGCGGTTCGGCGGTCCTGATCGGCGGCGATCCTGGTATCGGCAAATCGACGCTGCTGATGCAGGCGGCGGCGGCCCTGTCGCGGCGCGGGCATCGCGTCATCTATGTCTCGGGCGAAGAGGCGGTGGCGCAGGTGCGCCTGCGCGCCCAGCGTCTGGAAGCGGCGGAAACCGATGTGCTGCTGGCTGCTGAAACCAATGTCGAGGATATTCTGGCGACGGTTTCCGAGGGCAAACGGCCCGATCTCATCATCATCGATTCCATCCAGACGCTTTGGAGCGACACGGCCGATTCCGCGCCCGGCACGGTGACGCAGGTGCGCACCGGCGTGCAGGCGATGATCCGGTTTGCCAAGCAGACGGGCGCGACCATGGTGCTTGTCGGCCATGTGACCAAGGAAGGCCAGATTGCCGGTCCGCGCGTGGTCGAGCACATGGTCGACGCCGTGCTCTATTTCGAGGGTGACCGCGGCCACCACTACCGTATTTTGCGCACCGTCAAGAACCGCTTCGGACCGACGGATGAAATCGGCGTTTTTGAAATGTCGGATCGTGGCCTCAGGGAAGTCTCCAATCCCTCCGAACTGTTTCTGGGGGAGCGCAACGAAAAATCGCCCGGTGCAGCGGTTTTTGCCGGCATCGAAGGCACCCGCCCCGTGCTCGTCGAAGTGCAGGCGCTGGTCGCCGCCACCTCGCTTGGCACGCCACGCCGCGCCGTGGTCGGCTGGGACAGTTCGCGGCTTGCCATGATCCTTGCCGTGCTGGAGGCCCATTGCGGCGTGAAGCTCGGCCAGCATGACGTTTATTTGAACGTGGCCGGCGGATACCGCATTTCCGAACCGGCGGCGGATATGGCGATTGCCTCGGCGCTGGTTTCCTCGCTTGCCGGTCTTGCCCTGCCCGCCGATTGCGTCTATTTCGGCGAAATCAGCCTGTCGGGTGCGGTACGTCCGGTGGCGCACACGGTGCAGCGATTGAAAGAAGCCGAAAAACTTGGTTTTTCCGCCGCACTTCTGCCGTCTGGTTCAGCTGAATTGCCGAAAGCGGGCAAAGGTCGCTGGACGGAAATTGAAAGCCTTCCGGACCTCGTGGCGCGCATCGCCGGCTCCGGCAACCGGTTCAAACAGGTTGAGGACGACGAATATTGATCCTTTCGCCAAGGGAAACAGTGGTGTAAGAGGATCGCAAAATTGGCAAGGCAGCGTCTGACAAGGCGTCGCACCTCCGGAGTTGGTATATGCCCATTACAATTTTCGACGGCATCGTCATCGCCGTTGTTCTTTTCTCCGCCGTTCTTGCGATGGTGCGCGGCTTTTCCCGTGAGATTTTGTCGATCGCGAGCTGGGCGGGTTCGGTCGCCGCCGCTTATTATCTCTATCCGGTTTTGCTGCCCTATGCGCGCAACTATACCGATGACGACAAGATCGCCATTGCCGGTTCTGCGGGCGTGGTCTTCCTCGTCTCGCTGATCGTCATCTCCTTCATCACCTCGCGCATTGCCGATTTCATCATCGACAGCCGCATCGGCGCGCTGGATCGCACGCTCGGTTTCCTGTTCGGCGCGGCGCGCGGCATTCTGCTTTTGGTCGTCGCGGTCGCCTTCTGGAACTGGCTGGTGGATGTGAAGACGCAGCCGGAGTGGGTAACGCAGGCCAAGTCCAAGCCCTTCCTCGATGGGCTGGTGGGCAAGCTGGAGGCGGTTCTGCCTGACGATATCGAGCCGCAGATTCGCGCCCGTATCCTTGGAAAACCGCAGGAACCGACGGCCGCGCAGGCCCCTGCGGAAGATGTGCCGGCAACAAATCCGCCAGCAACGAATAATTGACACGAGGGTGCGCCTTGCAATGCATGCAAGGCGCGCTATTTGTGCTAAATATCAAGCACGACACAGACAGGCCAACCGGGAGACACGCTCACCGGAGAGGTCTTTCTTTTTTCTCGGTAGAGAGCAAGGGCAAGCCGGATGATTGAGCCGCTTTCGCATTCCCCGTTCCCTGGGGCCACTTTCAAGGAAGAGATCGACGGCGATACGCTGCATGAAGAATGCGGCGTTTTCGGCATTCTCGGCCATGCCGACGCCTCGGCGCTGACCGCGCTCGGCCTGCATGCGCTTCAGCATCGCGGCCAGGAAGCAGCGGGCATCGTCTCCTTCGACGGCAAGCGTTTCCATCAGGAACGCCATATGGGCCTCGTCGGCGATCATTATACCGATCCCGCAACGCTTGCCCGCCTGCCCGGCTCCATCGCCATTGGCCACACCCGTTATTCCACCACTGGCGAAGTGGCGATGCGCAACGTGCAGCCGCTGTTTGCCGAGCTGGAAGAAGGCGGTATTTCCATTGCCCATAACGGCAACTTCACCAACGGCCTGACGCTGCGCCGCCAGATCATCGCCACCGGCGCAATCTGCCAGTCGACATCGGATACCGAAGTCGTTCTCCACCTCATCGCCCGCTCGCGCCACTCCTCCACCGCTGATCGTTTCATCGATGCTATCAGGCAGATGGAAGGCGGTTATTCGATGCTGGCGATGACGCGCACCAAGCTGATCGCCGCGCGTGACCCGATCGGCATCCGCCCGCTGGTCATGGGTGAGCTTGATGGCAAGCCGATCTTCTGCTCCGAAACCTGCGCCCTCGATATCATCGGCGCGAAATTCGTGCGCGACGTTGAAAACGGCGAAGTCATCATCTGCGAAATCCAGCCTGACGGTTCGATCACCATCGATGCGCGCAAGCCCTCGAAGCCGCAGCCGGAGCGTCTCTGCCTGTTCGAATATGTCTATTTCGCCCGCCCCGATTCCGTCGTCGGCGGCCGCAACGTCTATACGACACGCAAGAACATGGGCATAAACCTTGCCAAGGAAGCGCCGCTGGAAGCCGACGTCGTTGTCCCGGTTCCCGATGGCGGCACGCCGGCAGCACTCGGTTTTGCGCAGGAAAGCGGCATTCCCTTCGAGTACGGCATCATCCGCAACCACTATGTCGGCCGCACCTTCATCGAGCCGACGCAGCAGATCCGCGCTTTCGGCGTCAAGCTCAAGCACTCTGCCAACCGGGCGATGATCGAAGGCAAGCGCGTGGTGCTGGTGGATGATTCCATCGTGCGCGGCACCACCTCGGTCAAGATCGTGCAGATGATCCGCGAAGCCGGCGCCAAGGAAGTTCATATCCGCGTTGCGAGCCCAATGATTTTCCATCCGGATTTCTACGGCATCGACACACCTGACGCCGACAAGCTGCTCGCCAATCAATATGCCGATGTCGAGGCGATGGCGAAGTTCATCGGTGCCGATTCGCTGGCTTTCCTGTCGATCGACGGACTTTACCGCGCCGTCGGCGGCGAGAACCGCAACCATGCGCGGCCGCAGTTCACGGACCATTATTTCACCGGCGACTATCCGACCCGCCTTCTCGACCAGAATGGCGAGGCGATGGGCAGCAAGATTTCCATGCTGGCCAGCAACGGCTGATAGCCCGAATGAACAAGCGGCCGCCGGCTTCCGGGGGCCGCTTTTTTCTTGCCTTTTGTTCAGGCCGTCCCATGCGACGATTTAATCGCTTGCAGCCGGCCGCTGTGGCTTCGTAAAAGGAGGCGCAATCATTTCGGAGGGGCAACATGACCATCAATCTCAAGGGCCGGATCGCGCTCGTCACCGGCGCTTCGCGCGGTATCGGTTATTTCACGGCACTGGAACTGGCCAAGGCCGGCGCGCATGTCATCGCCTGCGCCCGCACGGTCGGCGGCCTTGAGGAGCTTGATGACGCCATCAAGGCCGTTGGCGGCACTGCGACGCTGGTTCCCTTCGATCTTTCCGACATGAACGCCATCGATGCGCTGGGCGCCAATATCTTCGAGCGCTGGGGCAAGCTTGATATTCTGGTCGCCAATGCCGGCGTTCTCGGCGTCATCTCGCCGGTCGGCCATATCGAGGCCAAGGTTTTCGAGCGGGTGATGACCATCAACGTCACCGCCACATGGCGGCTGATCCGCTCGGTTGAGCCGCTGCTGCTGAGATCGGATGCCGGCCGCGCGCTGATCCTGTCTTCGGGTGCCGCCCATAGCTGTCGCCCCTTCTGGGGTGTCTATTCCACCTCCAAGGCGGCAGTCGAAGCACTCGCCCGCACCTGGGCTGCAGAGACCGAAAAAAGCGCGCTGCGCATCAACAGCATCAATCCCGGCGCCACACGCACCGCCATGCGGGCCCAGGCCATGCCCGGCGAGGACCCGGCCACCGTGCCGCATCCGTCAGAGGTTGCCGCCGCCATTCTTCCGCTTGCCTCGCCGGAGCTTACCGAAACCGGCAAGCTCTTTGTCGTGCGTGACAGGAAATTCGTCGACTACCGCCAGCCGGAGTGACTGTTTCATGCCTCGGCAGCCGATGCGGTCACCACGGATGCTCTTGACCGCACGGCACCGCCGCGCCATAAGGCAAGACATGAAAACAACGATCTGCACCTGCTGCTGAATAAATTTTGCTGGTTCGCCGCCGGCCAGATCGTTTTCGTCTCCCCGCAAGGTCCAACAGACAAACGGTCCGGTCAGGACAATTGACTGCCTTTAGGGAACACCCGCATGTCCTTGCGCCTCAAACTCCACAATACCCTGACACGCGAAAAGGCGGAATTTGCGCCAATCGACGCTGATAATGTGCGCATGTATGTCTGCGGCCCGACGGTCTATGATTTTGCCCATATCGGCAATGCGCGCCCGGTCATCGTGTTCGATGTTCTCTACCGGCTGCTGCGTCACGTCTATGGCGAGACCCACGTGACCTATGCTCGCAACATCACCGATCTCGATGACAAGATCAATGCGCGGGCGCTACGCGACTATCCGCATCTGCCGCTCAACGACGCCATCCATGCGGTGACGAAAAAGACCGCCGACCAGTTCCACGACGATGTGGCCATGCTCGGCTGCCTTCCGCCAACCGTCGAACCGCGCGCCACCGATTATATTGCCGAGATGATCGATCTCATCGAAAAACTGATTGCCCGCGGCCACGCCTATACGGCGGGCGGCGAGGTGCTGTTCGACACCCGCTCGATGGCCGATTACGGCCAGCTTTCGAAGCGGCCTCTGGACGAGCAGCAGGCGGGCGCACGCGTGGCAGTGGAAGCCCACAAGAAGACCCCGGGCGATTTCGTGCTGTGGAAACTGTCCTCGCATAACGAACCGGGCTGGGAAAGCCCCTGGGGCCGTGGCCGTCCGGGCTGGCACATCGAATGCTCGGCCATGGCCGGTCGCTACCTCGGCGAGGTCTTCGACATTCACGGCGGCGGGCTCGATCTCATCTTCCCGCATCATGAGAACGAAATCGCGCAATCGCGCTGCGCCCACGGCACGCATGTCATGGCCAATGTGTGGATGCATAACGGCTTCGTGCAGGTGGAAGGCCGCAAGATGTCGAAGTCCGAGGGCAACTTCGTGACCATCTACGAATTACTGCACACGGAGAAATTCGGCGGCCGCCAATGGCCGGGCGAGGTTCTGCGCCTTGCCATGCTGATGACGCATTATCGCGAACCGATCGATTTTTCGGTGAAGCGTCTCGAAGAGGCCGAACGTCTGCTTTCCAAGTGGCCTGCAGCCGATGTCTCCGATGCGGCACCGGATGAAACCGTGCTCGAGGCGCTTGCCGACGATCTGAACACGGTCGCCGCCGTCCAGGCGCTGCACGCGCTGGCCCACGCCGCCAATGTGGACCCTTCCAGGCTGCCGGCCTTTGCCGCCAGCGCTGCACTGCTTGGTGTCTTGCCGAAGAAGGCGGAAATGGATGAGGCAATCGTTTCGGCTGTCGATGCGCTGGTGCAGTTGCGGCTCGAGATGCTGAAGGCGAAGAACTTTGCGGAGGCGGATCGTGTTCGCGACGAGCTTTCGGAGAAGGGCATTCAGTTGAAGGATGGCAAGGACAAGGAAACGGGCGAGCGGACGACGACTTGGGAGATTAAGCGGTAAGCTGCGACTCGCGGCTTACCCCTCTGCCCTGCCGGGCATCTCCCCCACAGGTGGGGAGATTAACTCGTGGTTAGGCCCCGCATTTCTCTTCGGTCGAAATGGAGCGACGCAGGCGCGTCATACCGATCTCCCTCCTTGTGGGGGAGATGCCCGGCAGGGCAGAGGGGGGTATCCTCGCTCACCACAATCCGCTTGCGATTTTAAGTTTGCTCAACCAATCTAAGGCGAGGCACTAAACGGCGAGCCAGATCATGCCGCATGCAGATATAGACCCGATGCATCGCAAATATGCGAAGCAGATGCGGAAAGTAATGACGGACGCCGAGCTTAAGCTCTGGAACGCTATTCGCGCCCATCGCCTTGAAGGATTGAGTTTTCGCAGGCAAATGCCGATTGCCGGTTTTATCGTCGATTTCGCCTGTTCGGATCATCGACTTATTATCGAGCTCGATGGCTCTCAACATACATCTGAGGCAGCGTTAAACTACGATCGTGAAAGAACCGTGCGGCTTGAAAAAGACGGCTGGACCGTCCTCCGTTTCTGGAACGATGATATCCTCAAAGACATCGATAATGTCTGTCTCCACATTATCCGAACGGTAAAGGAGAACCAAGCATGACTACCCATACCGGCGGATGCCAGTGCGGCGCGATCCGTTTTCGCGCAACCGGCGATCTGAAAGACAGCTCCGTCTGTCATTGCCGCATGTGCCAGAAGGCTTTCGGGGCTTATTATGCGCCGCTGGTCTCCGTGCGTGAGGTCGAATTCGAATGGACGCGCGGTGAGCCGAAGCGCTTTCAGTCCTCCAGCGTCGTCAAGCGCGGCTTCTGCCCGGAATGCGGCACGCCGCTGACCTATGAGGCGCCGGATGGCGTGGCGGTGGCAGCGGGGGCATTCGACGATCCCGCCGCCCTGCCGCCGACCATTCAGTGGGGCGTGGAGCGCAAGATCGATTTCGTCGACAGCATCCACACGCTGCCTGCCGTTCCCACGGAAGACGACCTGACCTCGGTGGATTATCTCACCAACCTCGTCTCCTATCAGCATCCCGACCACGACACCGAAAGCTGGCCACCGGAGAGCGGAAAATGAGTGAAGCGGGCTTTTCCGGCGGCTGCCAGTGCGGCGCCGTGCGTTTTCACGCTGGCAAGCTTGGCCGGGCCTCCATCTGCCATTGCCGCATGTGCCAGAAACATTTCGGCAATTTCTTCGGCGCGCTGGTCAGCGCCGATCAGGCGCATCTGGTCTGGACACGCGGCCAGCCTGCCCTCTTCCGCTCCTCGACCAAGATCCATCGCGGTTTCTGCAACAAATGCGGCACGCCGCTGACCTATCATTATCCGGGAGGCGTGGAGATCGCGATCGGCGCTTTCGATCACCCGGAGCGGCTCGAGCCGCAGGTACAGGTCAATTTTCACAAGCGCATGCCGTGGATCGAGCAGCTGTTTTCCAAACCGGCCGTGGAACAGGGCGTGGACGAGGCGGAGATCAACTCCTATCAGCACCCGGATCACGACACACAGGTCTGGCCGCCGGAAGAAGGCCGCTGATGAGCGAGCTGACGGACTTCAGTGGCGGATGCCAGTGCGGCGCAGTGCGTTATCAGGTCAAGGGCGGGTTGCGTTATCCGCATCTGTGCCATTGCCGCATGTGCCAGAAGGCATCGGGCAATTATTTCATGCCGCTTTCGGCAAGTACCCTCACGCAGTTTGAGATGACCCGCGGCGAAGCATCATGGTTCCAGTCTTCCGACCATGTGCGCCGCGGTTTTTGCGGCCGCTGCGGCACGCCGCTTTTTTACGACGTTACGGGCGCCGATTTCATCAATATTACCCTTGGTTCGCTGGATGAGCCAGAGCGGATAAAACCGGAGGCGCAGTCCAATCTTGCCAGCAAGATGCACTGGTTTTCCGAGCTTGACGGCTTGCCGGTCGAGCCGGAACCTGCAACGGATGACGCGCCCGCGCCGGTGAACAGCCGGCAGCATCCGGACCACGACACGGCCAAATGGCCATCAGAGGACAGTAATCCATGACCGAAGAACTGCGCGGCTTTTATCCCGAGATCGAACCTTTCGAGACCGGCATGCTCGATGTGGGTGATGGGCACGTGATCTATTGGGAACGGGTGGGCACACGCGGCGCGAAGCCGGCGGTTTTCCTGCATGGCGGCCCCGGCGGCGGGGTGAACCCCACGCATCGCCGCGTTTTTGATCCCGCACTTTACGACGTCATCCTGTTCGATCAGCGCGGCTGCGGCCGTTCCACGCCGCATGCGGAACTGGAGGCCAACACCACCTGGCATCTGGTCGCCGACATTGAAAGGCTGCGTGAACTCTGCGGCTTTGAAAAATGGCTGGTTTTCGGCGGCTCCTGGGGTTCGACGCTGGCACTCGCTTATGCCGAGACCCATCCGAACCGCGTCAGCGAACTTGTCCTGCGCGGTATCTATACCGTTACCCGGCCGGAACTGGACTGGTACTACCAGTTCGGCGTTTCGGAAATGTATCCGGATCAGTGGGAAAAATTCATCGCGCCCATCCCGCAAGCCGAGCGTGGCGAGATGATGCAGGCCTATAATCGCTATCTCACCGGCGCTGACGAGGCAAAGAAGCTTGAATGCGCCAAGGCATGGAGCCAGTGGGAAGGCGCGACCATCGCGCTCGTTACCGATCCTGACCGCGTCGAGGATTTCGGCGAGGATAAATATGCCATCGCTTTTGCGCGCATCGAGAACCACTTCTTCGTTAATGCCGGCTGGCTGGAAGAAGGGCAACTGCTGCGCGATGCCAGCAAGCTCAGGGATATTCCCGGCGTCATCGTGCATGGGCGTTACGACATGCCCTGCCCGCTGAAATATGCCTGGCAGCTGGCCAAGGCCTGGCCGAAGGCGGATTTCCACATTATCGAGGCGGCGGGACACGCGATGAGTGAACCCGGCATTCTCGACCAGCTGATCCGCGCCAACGATCGCTTTGCCGGGAAATAAGAGTCTTTTCAGCGGCTTGAAACGGCCGGTTGAGACAATGATTCATATGGAATGCCTATGAGGCTCCACGCGGGATTTTTTCGCGTGGAGCACCCTGACAGTTACGATGGCAGCTTATTTCAAGAGCAAAGCGCCTGTTATTCATGCAGTTTTTCTCATGAACCCTTCACGGAAATGAATTGGCCGCCCCTGTGACGATCCGCTATAAAACGCCATCCGAACAATTTTGGCGGTACTCCCCATGGCACTCGACAAATCGCTCCCGGCCCAAGAGGGCGGCGACAGCGCGCGCGGTTTTGCTTTCGCGCTCTCCGCTTATCTTTTGTGGGGCTTCCTCCCCATCTACATGAAGGCGGTTGCGCATATCTCGCCGATCGAGGTCATCGTGCATCGCGTCATCTGGTCGGTGCCGATCGCGGCGGCGGTGCTGATTGCGCTCGGCCGGACAACGGAAATCCGCTCGGCACTGAAAAGCCCGAAGATGCTGGCCATGGCGAGCCTCACCGCCGCCCTCATCAGCATCAACTGGGGCATCTATATCTGGGCGATCGGCGCGGGCCGTGCGCTGGATGCCGCACTCGGTTATTTCATCAATCCGCTGTTCAGCATCTTTCTTGGTGCCGTGCTGCTGAAGGAGAAACTCTATCCGGCGCAGATCGCCGCCATTGGCCTCGTGGCGGTCGCGGTGGCGATCCTCACCTGGCATGCGGGCAGCCTGCCGTGGGTGTCCATCGCGCTTACCATGTCCTGGGGCTTTTACGCCTTTTTCCGCAAGACATTGCCAATTGGCGCGACGCAGGGCTTCCTGCTGGAAGTCATGCTGCTGTCCATTCCCGCCGTGCTGGTCATGGCCTGGCTGGGCTTCAGCGGACAGGCGCATTTCATGGGCGGCAATTCCGCCGACACCTGGCTTCTGGCAGCAAGCGGCGTGATCACCGCCGTTCCGCTCATTCTCTATGGAAATGGCGCCAAGTTGCTGCGGCTTTCGACCATCGGTATCATGCAATATATCGCGCCGACGATGATCTTCCTCATCGCCATCTTCATCTTCAAGGAACCCTTCGACACGGTGCGGATGGCGGCGTTTGCAATGATCTGGGTGGCGCTGGCGATCTATACCGGCTCAAGCCTGATGCGGTTCAAGCGGTAATCCGGCTCCTTCCCTCGTTCCTGTGCCCGTTGCGGGAACGAGGAGAGGCGGACATCAATAATCCATCAGCAATTGCGGATCCGCTTCGTAACCAAAACGCGGTTTGACACCGAGGAGCGCTGCCGTCTGGGCGACGATTTCGCGGATCATCGGCGCTGCGGTGGAGGCTGCCGTGCGGCCGCCGTTCTCACCCGTCTTCGGCGCATCGATCATCGACAGCACGACATATCTCGGCTTATGCATCGGAAAGGCGGCGACGAAGCTGTTGAAATTGATATCCTTGGCGTAGCGGCCGTTGATGACCTTGTCAGCGGTGCCGGTTTTGCCGCCGACGTGAAATCCTTCGACCTGCGCACGCCTGCCGGAGCCCTTGATACCATTCCAGTTGAAAAGATAACGCATATCGGCGCTGGTCTTTCCCTTGATGACGGCACGGGAAACCGTTGCCGCATCTTCCCTTGAACGCGACAGGAAGGTGGGTGAAATCAGGTTTCCGCCATTGATGAGCGCTGCGGCGGCAACCGCCGTCTGCAACGGTGTGGTGGCGATACCGTGCCCGAAGGAAATGGTGACGGAATTGATCTTCTTCCACGTCCTCGGCTGGGTTGGCGTGGCCACGCCCGGCATCTCGGTCTCCATGCGCGACAACAACCCGAGTTTCGTCAGGAACTGCTGGTGGCCTTCGACACCGACCATGTCGGCAACCGCCGCCGTGCCGATGTTGGATGAGTATTGAAACACTTCCGCGATTGAAAGCGGTCGGTTCTTGCCCCAGAAATCCTTGATGGTGAAGCCGCCCATGCGGATCGGCCGCGACGCATCGACCACTGAATTCAGCGTGATCGCGCCCGCCTCCAGCCCCATGGCGAGCGTGAAGCTCTTGAATGTGGAGCCCATCTCGAAGGTGGCGTTGCTCATGCGGTTGAACCAGCCCTTTTCATACTCCCTGTCGATGCTGCCATCGGCAAGCGTACGGGACGGTTCGTTGGGGTCGTAGTCCGGTACCGAGGCCATGGCCAGCACCTCGCCCGTCTCCACGTCAAGGATCACCGCGCCCGCCGCTTCCGCCTGATAGTCGGTTTTCGCCTTCATGACGATCTCACGGACGATGTTCTGCACCCGCAGATCGATCGACAGTTTCACCGGCTCCAGCGCCACGCCGCTTGCAAGACCGGTGGCGCGCAGATCGGCGAGCCCCTGCTGGTCGAGATAACGCTCCATGCCGGCAAGGCCCTGATTATCGACATTCACGTGGCCGATAATATGCGAGGCTGTCGGGCCGCCCGGATAAAACCGGCGCTTTTCCGGCCGGAAGCCGATGCCGGGTATGCCGAGATTGAGGATATCCGCCTGCTGACGGGGCGTAAGCTGGCGTCGCAGCCATTGGAAACCGCTATCCGAACGCAATCTGCGATGTGTGTCGCGCCAGTCGAGATTGGGGATGACGGTCGCCAGCTTCTCCACCACCTCGTCGGGATCGACAACCCGGCGCGGATCGGCATAAAGCGACACCATGTTGAGATCGGTGGCCAGCAGCTTGCCGTTGCGGTCGACGATATCCGGCCGCGACGCGACGGCGGTGGCGCCGGTGTTGATCCACGCGGTTGCGACGGGTTGCGCAAGCCCATATTGAACAAGACGCGCAGCCACGACGGCATAGATGGCGACGAAAACGGCGATCAGGATACCGAGGCGCATTCGCGTATCCACCCGGCGGCGGGCGGCGGAACCAAGCACACCTTCCCTGCCCCGCAGCGGGCTTCTCTGAATAATGAAATGCGCCCGGCTTTTAAGCCGCACCACAAAAGCAATCATTTCCTGATGCACCCAATCTCATGGCGGCGAAAAGAGATTCCGCGACGGCCAACGTCCTGGTGACGCTGGCACAGGATCAGTCGCGGGGCCATGAAAAGAGCGGGCGGAGCAATGCCGCTGTTAAATCTGTATTAATATACACTTAAAATTATAATGAACCGCGCGGCGGTTCATTAACGATTTTTCCATACGTGATGCATGCCGTTCTCCCGAAAACGCCGCACGTTTTCCGGCAACATGTTTCAGAGGCGGGAAATGACCGAAGGGTCGCCTTCCGGGTTCTGCTGCGCCAGCGCCCGGTCGATGATGGCGGGCACGATGTCCTTCACCTCGTCGACGACAAGCGGGTTCAAGAGGTGGGCGCGATGGATGAAACCCTGGTCGCGCATGTGCTGCACCAGCTCCAGCATCGGGTTCCAGAAACCGTTGATATTGGCAAAGACCATCGGCTTGGCGTGACGGCCAAGCTGCGCCCAGGTCATGATCTCGACGATCTCTTCCAGGGTGCCGACACCGCCCGGCAGGGTCACGAAGGCATCCGAGCGCTCAAACATCATATGTTTGCGCTCATGCATGTCCTTGGTGACGACAAGCTCGTTCAATTGTCCGAGAGAATGGCGCGTTGCCTCCATATCGACCAGAAATTCCGGTATGATGCCCGTCACTTCGCCGCCGTTGGAAAGAACGCCGCTGGCAACCGCGCCCATGATGCCCTTGGTGCCGCCGCCATAAACGAGGCGGATGCCGTTTTCGGCAATGGATTTTCCAAGCGCGCGGCCTGCTTCCATGTGAGCTGGATCACGTCCGGGCTGGGAGCCGCAATAAACGCAGATGGATCGAATCGCTGTATTTTTGTCCGTCATGAGAGGAAGGAACTATGCGGGATGCTGCACGTCAAGAAAATTTGGGAAATCCCTTGTAAATATGGCCTTTTGGCCACACACCGCTTGTCTGCCGCCAGGTAAGACGCTAGCAATCTCAACTCGTGTGAAAAGCTTGAAATACCCGGAGATTCCAGGATGAAAAACAATAAAGCCGGTTTGCTGGCGCTGATCGTGCTGGGCATTGCGTCCCTGCTCATGATCTTTTTCGTCCTGCCGAGGATTTCCAACGACGGCAAACCGATCGGCGAGGCCATCAATGACGCCGGCAATGCGGTGAAGAACAGCGTTGAAATGGGTGGCGACAAGGCGGGCGACATCCTGTCCGACGCCGCAGAGGAAACCGCCAATATCGCCGACAAGGTGGGGCGGCTGGCGGCCTCTGCAACCCAGTCGATCAAGGATCTGACAACGCTTTTCGCCGACAGCAAGGTTCCCTCCGACGCCGATTTCGCAGCGGCGCGCAAAAAGGTCGAAGCTTCGCTCAAGGAACTGACCAATATCGAAATCCCGGAATCGCTGGACGAAACGACCTCGCGGCTGATCACCACCGCGCGCACGGCGGCCGAGCGCACCACGGCCTTCCTGCGCGGTCTGCCCGACAATGCGGCAGCGGCAGCGGCCCAGATCCGCCGCCTGGCAGGTGTTTTCGCCGGCACCGACGATGGCGCAGCGCAGCCGGCACAGCCCGCCGCTGCACCTGCCACCACGGCTCCTGCCGGGGCTGCGCAGGCAACGCCCGGCGTGCCGACCTTTGACGTGTTGCGCGTCGAGCCGGATGGTTCGGCCGTGGTCGCCGGCAAGGCGCAGCCGGGTGCCAAACTCGAAATTCTCAGCAACGGCAAGGTGATCGCCCAGACGACCATCGACGGCACCGGCGATTTCGCCGCGGTTTTCGACAATCCCCTGCCGCCGGGCGACCATGAGCTGGTGCTGCGTTCCACCGACACCAGCGGCAAGGCGACACAATCCGAAGAAGTGGCAACCGTCTCGGTGCCCAACGGCAAGGCCGGCGAACTTCTGGCGATGGTTTCCAAGCCCGGCGAGGCAAGCCGCGTGCTGGCGATGCCGGAGGCCGCACCTCCTGCACTGCAGACCGCACAATCGGGACAGCCCGCAGCGACAACCGCCGAAACCGGCAATGCCGCCACTCCCCCTGCGGCCGGTTCCACTCCGGGTCAGGCTGCTGCCTCGACCGTTCAGGTCACAGCCGTGGAATTTGAGGGATCGAAGATTTTCGTCGCCGGTTCCGCACCTGCCGGTTCGACGGTGCGTGCGCTGGTCGATGACCGGGAAATCGGCAAGAGCATTACGGAAGCCTCCGGTCATTTCGTCGTCGAAGGTGATGTCGATCTTGCCGTTGGCAGCCATATCATCACCGTCGAGGAACTGAATGCCGACGGCACGGTGAAGCTGCGCGTTCGTGTTCCCTTCGAGCGGCCACAGACCGATCAGGCAACCGTTGCCATGCAGGCGCCCACCGCTTCGCCCGCCGCCACCACAGCCGCACCGGCTGAAAACCAGAGCACGGCAATCGACCGCGCCGCTTTTGAAAAGCTGCGTGACGACGTTTCCAAGGCTTTCGGCATTCTTTCCAATCTCTACAGGGATCAGGCGACACCGGCGCTCGATCAGGCGATTGCCGGCCGCTCCGCGGTGGTGATTGCCCTGAAATCGCTCTCCGAGTTCCGCACCGCCGCGGCAACAGAGCCGGCCTTCACCGCCTTTGCAGGTGGCATCACCGCCAAGGCGCGCGATCTGCTGGCATCGGTCGAGGCATGGCCGAATGATGTGGCGGCCATCGGCAAGGGCATCGCATCGCTCGCAAGCCGGCTGACCGAACTGCACATTACCGCACCAGCCGCGCCCGCGCCGCAGGCACCTGCCGGCCCGCAGACCTTCGAGCAGGCACCGCTTGCCGAAAGCCAGAACAGCGTCATCATCCGCCGCGGCGATACGCTGTGGCAGATTTCCCGGCGCGTTTATGGACAGGGCGTGCGTTACACGACGATCTACCTCGCCAATGAGGACCAGATCAAAAATCCTGACCTCATCGAGCCCGGCCAGATTTTCGGTGTACCGGAAAAGGCCCTGCCGAATGCGGAAGAACTCCACCGCAAACGGCTGAAGGGCGGCTCCTAAAGCGCCGAAGAGGTTGCGGTTAAGCCGCGACAATCCCATCTGTGACAAGCACGGCGGCGAAAGCCGCCGTCATGCTGTCGGCTTCCGGCAGTGACCGGAGAGAATGATGGCCACGAAGAAAAAAACCATTTCGGCGGATTCCAGCAATCCGACCCAGACCCTGATCAATCTCTGGCCCTATATGTGGCCGGAGGGCCGATGGGACCTGAAGATGCGGGTGATCTGGGCAACAGTGTTCCTTGTCGTCGCCAAGCTGGTGTTGATCGCCGTTCCCTATTTCTTCAAATGGGCAACGGATGCACTGAACGGCAAACTAGACATGGCAGGGCTGGTTCCGGCCTTCCTGCTTGGCGCGGTCGCACTGGTGATCGCCTATAATCTGACGCGGCTGATACAGGTCGGGCTCAACCAGCTGCGCGATTCGCTGTTTGCCAGCGTCGGCCAGCATGCGGTGCGCCAGCTGGCTTATCGAACCTTCGTGCACATGCACCGGCTTTCCCTGCGTTTCCATCTGGAACGCAAGACCGGCGGGCTTTCGCGGGTTATCGAGCGTGGCACCAAGGGCATCGAAACCATTGTCCGTTTCACCATTCTCAACACCGCGCCGACCTTCATCGAATTCCTGCTGACGGCGGTTATTTTCTGGGCGTCCTACGGTTTTTCCTATGTGCTGGTTACCGTCATCACCGTCTGGGCCTATATCTGGTTCACCGTCCGGGCCAGCAACTGGCGCATCTCCATCCGCCGCGCCATGAATGACAGCGACACCGACGCCAATACCAAGGCAATCGACTCGCTTCTGAATTTCGAGACCGTCAAATATTTCGGTAACGAGGAGATGGAGGCGAAGCGCTTCGACGTTGCGATGGAGCGTTACGAAAAATCGGCGATCTCGATCTGGACCTCGCTCGGCTGGCTGAACTTCGGCCAGGGCGTGATCTTCGGCATTGGTTCCACCGTCATGATGGTGATGTCGGCGCTCGCCGTGCAGCGCGGCGAACAGACCATCGGCGATTTCGTCTTCGTCAATGCGCTGCTGCTGCAGCTTTCCGTGCCGCTGAACTTCATCGGTTTTGTCTATCGTGAAATCCGTCAGGGTCTGACCGACATAGAGCAGATGTTCGACCTTCTCGAGGTCGAGGCCGAGGTTACCGACCGGGCGGATGCGAAACCGCTTGGCGCCGGACCAGGCGCCATCTCGTTCCGCGACGTGCATTTTGCCTATGATCCCGAAAGGCCGATTTTGAAGGGTGTTTCCTTCGATGTACCGGCCGGCAAGACGGTGGCGATCGTTGGGCCCTCGGGTGCGGGAAAATCAACGATCTCGCGGCTGCTTTATCGTTTCTACGATATCCAGGAAGGCGCCGTCACAATCGACGGGCAGGATATTCGCAACGTGACGCAAAAGAGCCTGCGTTCGGTGATCGGCATGGTGCCGCAGGATACCGTGCTGTTCAACGACACGCTTGCCTACAACATCCGTTACGGTCGCCCCTCGGCAACGCAGGAGGAGGTGATGGCCGCAGCGGATGCGGCGCAGATCAGCGCCTTCATCGGCAAACTGCCGGAGGGTTACGCGACCATGGTCGGCGAACGGGGCCTGAAACTGTCGGGTGGTGAAAAGCAGCGCGTTGCGATTGCCCGAACCATTCTCAAAGCCCCGCCGATCCTCATTCTCGATGAGGCGACTTCGGCGCTCGATACGCATACCGAGCAGGAGATCCAGAGCGCGCTCGACATCGTCTCGAAAAACCGCACCACACTGGTCATCGCCCACCGCCTCTCCACCGTCATCCACGCCGACGAAATCATCGTGCTGAAGGAAGGGCTGATCGCCGAGCGTGGAACACACGCCTCGCTGATGGCGCAGAACGGCCTCTACGCCTCGATGTGGAGCCGCCAGCGCGAAGCCATCCGGGCGGAAGAGATGCTGCGCCACGTTCGCGAAACCGACGATCTCGGCGTCGTGGACCGCGGCGAACCGGCGCATTGACGGGCATAAACCCCTGACAACCGGGGTCGCATATCCACCGGGCCATTGCCGGGCGGGTCGTTTGGCTGTAACCAGCTAGGCAAAATTTGTCGCATTGCCGTGTGGATCGTGTCGTATCACGACCACATATAGACGCGACAACGGAAACCGGAGCAAGGAATCTCATGAGTCTGTTCGACACCATTCGCAACACCATCGTACCGATCCACAAGGAAGGTTACGTCTTCGTCGCGGCCTTCTTCGTCGCATCGCTGGTGCTCGGCTGGATTTCCGAACCGCTATTCTGGGTCGGTCTCATACTGACGGCCTGGTGCGCCTATTTCTTCCGCGACCCCGAGCGCGTCACACCACAGGATGACGACCTGATCATCAGCCCCGCCGATGGCAAGGTTTCCGCCGTGCAGACCGTCGTTCCGCCGCTGGAGCTGGAACTCGGCAAGGAGCCGATGGTGCGCATCTCGGTATTCATGAACGTGTTCAACTGCCATGTGAACCGCGCGCCGGTACGCGGCCGCATCGTCAATGTTGCCTATCGCCCCGGCCTCTTCCTCAATGCGGAAGTGGACAAGGCTTCCGAAGACAATGAGCGCAACGGTCTCGTCATCGAGACGGCGCATGGCAAGGTCGGCGTGGTGCAGATCGCCGGCATGGTTGCCCGTCGTATCGTCTGCTGGGTCAAGCCGAATGAACCAGTTGATGCCGGTGAGCGTTTCGGCCTTATCCGCTTCGGTTCGCGTCTCGACATCTTCCTGCCTGAAGGTTTCCAGCCACGCGTTTCCGTCGGCCAGACGGCCGTTGCCGGTGAAACCGTACTTGCCGAATTCGGCTCCGCCAAAGGCCCGGTCATCAGCCGCCGCGGCTGATGACAATCAGGAAGGGCATGCGCCATGGAAACGCCGATCGCCGAGCCGCAACAGAACGGAAAACAGGAGGGCCGCAAGGATAGCGGCCGGGGTCCACGTCTGCGGGAAATTCCCTTCCGCCTCGTGATACCCAATCTCATCACCGTTCTGGCCATCTGTGCGGGCCTGAGCGGCGTGCGTCTCGCCATCGAAGGCCGCTTTGAGCTGGCCGTCGGCATGGTGCTGCTCGCCGCCTTCCTCGACGGCATCGACGGGCGCATCGCCCGGATGATGAAGGCGACCTCCAAATTTGGCGAACAGATGGATAGTCTGGCCGACATCGTCAATTTCGGTGTCGCCCCTGCCCTCGTGGTCTATGCCTATCTGCTCGATCAGGCGCGCTCCATCGGCTGGATCGCCGCGCTCATCTATGTCATTGCCGCCGGCCTGCGCCTGGCGCGCTTCAACGTGATGATCGAACGGCCGGTGAAAGCGCCCTGGCAGAACGAATTCTTCGTGGGTGTTCCGGCTCCCATGGGCGCCATGCTGGTGCTTCTGCCGGTCTATCTCGGCTTCCTCGGCGTGGAGCCGGACAAGCCCTTCGCCTATGTCGCCGCCGCCTATACCGTACTGATCGGTTACCTCCTCATCAGCCGCCTGCCGGTCTGGTCGGGAAAATCAGGCACCAGCCGCATTCGCCGCGATCTGGTGCTGCCGATGATCCTCGTCGTCGTGCTCTACGTGGCGATGCTGATGAGCTTCACCTGGGAAGTGCTGGTTCTGACCGTTGCCGCTTATCTCGTCTTCATTCCCATCAGCGCCCGCCTGTGGCACCGCCGCTATGGCACGCTGACCATCGAAGAAGACGCGCATGATGAGGCGAATGGCGGAAACGGCCTCGATCGCGGTATTTGAAACCATAGGTTTATTTTTCCTGCAGGACCTTGCCGGTGGATGTGGCACAAAATGTCGCATCCCTCAAAGCCGGCTTCATTTTTTTTCGCCTCGAATCCGTCAAGATTACCCCCGAGAAAGGGGCTTCACACGCTTCGCACCGGCGAATGGCGTGAATTATGGAGAAAAGAAATGACGAACGAGACGAAGGCACAGCCGCAGGCGAAGCCGGACCTCAAAAGCCACTACCGCCCGCTTGGACTGAAGGCCGTCGCGGCCGCAGCCCTGATGCTGAAGCGCAAGCCAGCCGTCAAACCCGCCTGAAAACATTAAGTTTTTTTGGCCAGCGGTTTTCGGATCATCTGGTGCATCGGGTCAAGAATCAACATTCCCCGGCAGAACTTCAGCAATCGCGCGGCGCCTTTAACGGCGCCGTTTTTTATCTGGCATGCAGCATGAACGACCGGTATTCATAAATTCAGGAACTTTTTGTAACGAAGCCGCAACGAAAATGAAGTAAAAAGCGCGGCCTCTACGAAACGTCTGTACGAGCGCAAACGTATAGACTAGTGAATAACAAAGAATTTTCTATTTTTCGCAGTTTTTTCCAAAACAATGCATAAGCCGACTTCCAAATCCGCAGACATGCGGATGACGAATATCCGGTGTTCAGGAAAGATTGTGAAGACAGGCCAGGGGGGCTTGGGACGGCCATGCAGGATAAAATCCTTCTGATTGAAGATTCCGTTGCTCTTTCCATGCTGCTGAAGTCGCGGCTCTCGGAAGAGACCGAGGCTGAGGTCATTCATTGTGACAGCATGGCTGCCGCCGATGCCCTTCTGAGCGTCCATGATTTTACGTTGGCGCTGACGGGGCTCAATCTGCCCGACGCGCCGAAGGGCGAGATTTTAGGCCTTCTTTCCGAGCGCAAGGTGCCGGCGATCGTCTTCACCGCAACGGTGGATGAAGAGGCGCGCAAACGTTACGCCGAAAAGAAGATCATCGATTATATCGTCAAGGACGGGCATCGCACCGTCGATGCGGTGGTCAAGACCGTCGATCGGATTTTGACCAACCGGCGCTTTTCCGTTCTGGTGGTCGATGATGCGCGCACGGCGCGTTCCGGCCTGGTGGAAATATTGGAACGGCAGAATTTCAAGGTCAGCGAGGCCCATTCGGGCAACCGGGCGCTGGAAATCCTGTCACAGGATCCCTCAATCCAGCTCGTCATCACCGATTATCATATGCCTGACATGGACGGTTATGAGCTGACGCGCCGCATCTGCGACAGCCGTTCCTCGGAGGATCTGCGGGTGATCGGCATCTCGTCCTCCACCGACCGGCTGCTTTCGGCCAGTTTCCTCAAGGCAGGCGCATCCGATTTCGTTTATCGCCCCTTCGTGCCGGAAGAGTTGCAGTGCCGTATCGACAATAATATCGAAACGCTGAAGCAGCTGAAACGCCTGCGCGAACTGGCCGAACGAGACCATCTGACCGGCCTGCCGAACCGCCGCTCCTTCTTCGAGCGTACCCGGGCGTTGATGGATATCATCAACGACAACGACGAAAACGGCGCGGTCGCCATTCTCGACATCGACCATTTCAAGAAGATCAACGACACGCTCGGGCACGATGCCGGCGACCGGGCGCTGAAGAAGCTTGCCGAACTGCTGCACGACATGTGCCATGAGAAGCGCCATATTCCCGCCCGTCTCGGCGGCGAAGAGTTCGCCGTGTTCCTGCGTGGGCTGGATGCCCATGCCGCCTATCAGTTCTGCGAGGAACTGCGCTGCGCCGTTGAAAACAACGGCCGCCAGCTGAGCGGCAGCAGCCTAGCGCTGACGATTTCGCTCGGCGTGGTGGAAATCGAAAAGGGCGAACCTTTCGACAACCAGCTGAATGCCGCCGACCAGCTGCTCTATCTCGCCAAGGCGAATGGCCGCAACCGGGTGTATTCCGACGTGATGATCCAGGAAGGCCTGCAGAAGATGGGGCAGAACGGCTGAGATTTTCCCGTAGACAGGGTCATGGGCCGAGCGAGTGCCGCATATTTCTTCTCCCCGCCGGGGAGAAGTCCGCGGAAGCGGGATGAGGGGGCAAGCTCTCCGTCTCTCGCTGGCGTCGCCCCCTCATCCGACCCTTCGGGCCACCTTCTCCCCGACCGGGGAGAAGAAACAAGGGGCGATATCCTGCCCCTTCATTACTGCCCCAAGAATGCCAGCGTCGCCAAATCGAATCCGCTTCACCATGTTAGAAATGAGCGAATGCCGCTTGTTTCTTCTCCCCGAGGGGGAGAAGTCCGCGGCAGCGGGATGAGGAGGCGAGCTCTCGGTTTCTCGATGGCGTCGCCCCCTCATCCGACCCTTCGGGCCGCCTTCTCCCCCTCGGGGAGGAGAAACAAGCAGCAACGTCCGGCCCTAGTCATTGGCCTTTGGAATCACGGGCCTTGGGAATCACGTCAGAACAGCGACATCTGCCCCTCGTCCTTCGGCGGCTTGATCTTGGCCAGCGGCGCGCTTTCCGGCACCGGCTCGATGAGATCGGGGCCGACATTGGCGACCTTGTTGACCTTGTCGGACACCGGGATCATCTCGAAGAAATCGTCCTGGGCCGGCCGCATCAGATCGGCCACCTCGCGCGGTTCCTGCGTCTTGCAGTCCAGCCAGCGGCTGAAATCCTCGGGCGCGATGACGACAGGCATGCGGTCGTGAATACGGCCGATTGCGGCATTGGCGGCCGTCGTCAGGATTGCGCCGGTATCAACTTCAGATCCGTCAGCGGAAGACCATGTTTCCATGAGGCCGGCAAAGGCGACGATGCCGCCGTTTTTCGGGCGGATGAAATAGGGTTGCGGCTTGCCGCCCTCTTCCTTGGGTGGCCGTCGCCATTCGTAAAAGCCGGTGGCGGGAATGAGCACGCGACGATGGCGCATGGCGGCGCGGAAGGATGCCTTGCCGATGGCGGTTTCCGAGCGCGCATTGATCAGCAGGGGAAAATCCTTGGGGTCCTTCACCCAGCCCGGCAGAAAGCCCCAGCGGACCAGCACCGCCCGGCGGTTGGGCAGGTTGCTGCCGCGCTCCTGCCGCTCGCCTTCCAGCACCACCAGAACCGGCTGGGTGGGCGCAATGTTGAAACGGGCGGGAAAATCCTCAAGCCCGATCAGATCGAGATAATCGGCGATTTCTTCCGGCGTCGCCTTCAGGACAAAACGTCCGCACATCTTCTTCTCCTCAGGCGCGTGGACCGAACAGGATGATGGCCGTGCCGGCGAGGCAAACGGCGCCGCCGGCGACATCCCATTCATCCGGCAATTGCCCTTCAACGCCCCAGAGCCAGAGAAGCGATGCGGCGATGTAAATCCCGCCATAGGCGGCATAGGCTCTGCCCGCCGTCTCGGTCGGCACCAGTGCCAATAGCCAGGCGAAAGCGGCAAGCGACAGCATGCCCGGCAATAATATCCAGACAGGCTTGCCGAGTTTCAGCCAGGCCCAGAAGGAAAAGCAACCGGCGATTTCCGCAAGTGCCGCCAATACATAGATAAGATAGACCTTCATTCCACCGTCTTCTGCGTGCACAATGGGGCGTGTTGTTCGCAACAGGTTAGAGCCTCCGCGCCTCATCCGAAAGGGCGCATCGGTGCTCTCGCACCACAATATGCAGACAGGCCCCAGACGGCCGAAACGAGTGAAACCCTTTATGACCCTTCGCATCAAGCCCCGCCCCGCCTCCTCCGCCATCGTCAGGAATGGCGACCGGCTGCTTCTCGTGCGCCGCGCCAATCCGCCGTCAAAGGACATGTTTGCTTTTCCGGGCGGGCGCGGCGAAGAGGGGGAAACACCGGCGGAGACGGCGATTCGCGAACTTCATGAGGAAACCGGCATCCTCGCGCGCAAACCGCAACTTTTCGCGACATATGACCTGCCGTCGCGCGACGCAGACGGCGTGCTGACCAGCCATTATTTCCTGTCGGTCTTCACAGTGGAAACGGATGCCGATCCGGCAGTGACGGCGGCCGACGATGCGGCGGATGCGGGCTGGTACACATTGGCGGAAATCCGCCGGCTGCCGGCGCCTGAAAGCGTCGTCGAATGCGCCGAGCGCCTGCTTGCATGATTGCCAGCCAGCAAGAATCGCGATTATTTAGGGCATGTCCGCCCGCCGGATGTTCACCAGCCAGCAGTTCACGCGTATGTGTGGGGCAGAATAGAATTTTGATACGATCAACCATTTTCCTGTCTCTTTTCCTGGCCATGTTGCCGGCCAGGCAAGAAGGCATCGCTTATGCGCAGCCTTCAAAGGCGGCTTCCAAGGAAGTGCGCCCTGCGGAAGTGACGCCGCCCAAACCCGCTCCCTATGACGACAAGCTGGCACGGCTTTCCGAAATACTGGGCGCGGTGCAATATCTGAGAACCCTGTGCCCCTCTTCCGGTCCGGAGGACTGGCGCAGATCGATGAGCGATCTTCTGGCTGCGGACACGGCCAACGAACCCGAAAGACGCCAGCGCATGACGGCTGCATTCAACCGTGGATACCGCTCCTTTGCGGCCATCCACACCAGTTGCACACGCGCCGCCGTCATGGCAGAAGAGAACTACCGTAACGAAGGGGCAACACTCGCTCAGGAAATCGCGTCCAGGTTCGGAAATTAGAGGATTGTTAACCTCTTTTCGCCGCAGCCCGTGCCGTTTTGATAAAAGGCTGCTAGTGTTGTTAACAGGGTGGTAAGGACTTGCCCGCCCTGTCGAGGATGAAAAATGCAGACGAGCCGTAACGAAATCGACGATATGATCGTGCATGAAAAGATGCAGGTCGCTCTGGAACACCAGAACGAGGCATGGGCTGACGGCATGGCCGACGGCATCGAGCCTGAGATCATCGCCGATGCCGCCATTGCTCTGGCCATGCGCGAAACCATCCGCATGCATGGCGAAGCCGGTGCGGAAGCAATGCTGGAATCGCTGCGCCAGCGTATGCTTGAAGGCGAATTTTCTCCGCAGCGGGTGATACAGTAAAGCCGGGGTCTATCATGTCTTGCCTGAGCAAGGGGCTTTTGCGCTCTTCCGCCATGCTGTCCATCGTGCTTGCTTTGACCGCCGGGTCGATTGGCTTGCCGAACCGCGCTTTCGCCCTTTCCGAGCTTAAACCGGCGCAAAACACCGAAAGCGAGCCGCAGGCCCAGAACGGCGATCAGCCGCAGCAGGCCCAGCCCGCGGAGCCGGACGAAATCGAAGGCGATTCGGAAGGCATTCCCCTGCCCGACCCCCTGGTCGACCGTTCCGCTGCCCAGACCAAACAGCAATCCTCCAAACCGGACAATGCTCCGGAAATGTCCGTCGTCATCGAGCACGACATTTCCAAGGCCCCGGAAGCCGTTCGCAAGCTGCGCCAGCAGATCATCGACGCCGCCGCTTCGGGTGATATCGAAAAATTGCGGCCCTTCATCGCCGCCGGCGAGAACGAATTCCGCATCGACGGTAGTGACAGCGAAGACCCGATCGCGGCGCTGAAAAGCTATTCCGGTGATCCCGACGGGCTGGAAGTGCTGGCGATCATCATCGACCTGCTGTCGACTGGTTATGCCCATATCGATGCCGGCACGCCGGACGAAGCCTACGTCTTCCCCTATTTCGCCGGGAAGCCGCTGAATACGCTGACACCACCGGAGAAGGTGGAACTGCTGCGTATCATCACGGCGGGCGATCTGGCGGATATGCAGGAATATGGCAATTACAGCTTTTACCGCATCGGCATTTCGCCTGATGGCAAGTGGAAGTTCTTCACCGCCGGCGATTGATCGCCTCCAAGTGCTTGCCGTTCTCCGGTAAAAATCCTAACTGTGCGGAATGAGCCGTCCGGCGAAGTGCATCTGCATTTTGCCGGAGATCGCGCAGTCTCGATGAACCGAACGGTGACGCCATGCCTTCCGCCTTTCTTGCCGACCGCCGCCTGATCAGAGTTTCCGGCACAGGCGCCGAGGAATTTCTGAATAATCTCATCACCGCCGATGTTGAAAATTTGGGCGAGGGCGAAGCCCGCGCTTCGGCGCTGCTGACGCCGCAGGGCAAGATCCTGTTCGATTTCCTGATCGCGCGCGATGGAACGGATTACCTGATCGAGACGGGTGCTGCCGAGCAGGATGCGCTGCTGCGCCGCCTGACCATGTACAAGCTGCGCGCGCCCGTCGACCTGAAATCAGAAGCGGCCGAAGGTGTCAGCGTTTTCTGGAACGAGAAAGCGCCCGAGGCAGGCATCCGGGATGGGCGTTTTGCCAAGGCCGGCGTTGATCTGTTCCGCCTGCCGGGCGCCTCGGCCTCCGGTGAGGCTGCGGCCTATGAGGCGCTGCGCGTCGAATACGGCATTGCCGAATCCGGCCGGGACTACGCGCTGCAGGATGCATTTCCCCATGATGTGCTGATGGATGTGAATGACGGCGTTTCCTTCAAGAAGGGCTGCTTCGTCGGCCAGGAAGTCGTCTCACGCATGAAACATCGCGGCACCGCAAGGCGGCGCGTCGTTACCGTTTCCGCCGAAGGTCCGCTTCCAGATAGCGGGACAGAGATTACCACCAATGGAAAACCGGTCGGCACGCTGGGGACCGTTTGCGGCAGCACAGCGCTCGCCATCGTGCGGATCGATCGCATTGCCGATGCGCTTGCCTCCGGCACCCCGCTTCTTGCGGAAGATGTCACCGTAACCGTGGCCCTGCCGGCCTGGAGTGGCCTTTCCTTCCCGGCCGCCGATCCGGCAGCGCGGGCGGAGGACTAGGCGTGGCTCCCGCAAAAAGTCCGCGCGCCTGGCAGCGCATGCTTTCCGGTCGACGGCTCGATCTGCTCGATCCTTCGCCGCTCGACGTGGAAATCGCCGATATCGCCCATGGTCTTGCCCGCGTTGCCCGCTGGAACGGCCAGACGCGCGGCGATCATGCCTTTTCCGTTGCCCAGCACAGCCTCATCGTCGAGACGATTTTCTGCCGCATGTGCACGGATGCGACGCCCGGCGACATGCTGATGGCGCTTCTGCATGATGCACCGGAATATGTCATCGGCGACATGATCTCACCGTTCAAATCCGTGGTCGGCGGCGGCTACAAGACTGTGGAAAAACGGCTGGAGGCCGCCGTGCATCTACGGTTCGGCCTGCCGCCGCATGCATCACGCGATCTGAAGGACCGCATAAAGAAGGCCGATACGGTTGCCGCCTTTTTCGAGGCGACGGAGCTTGCCGGTTTTTCCACTGCCGAGGCGCAGAAATTCTTCGGCCTGCCGCGCGGCATCACCCGCGACATGTTCACCATCACGCCCCTGCCCTCGACGGAAGCACAGAAACTGTTCATCCAACGTTTCGAAGCAATCGAGGCGCTGCGCGCAACGAGGACCGGGAGCACGACATGACGGCAATCGTGGTATCGCCGCTGTCGCGGATCGCGGAAATGGCCGTGAAGCACAAGGCCCGCGAAATGGTGACGCTGATTGCGAAGGAGCAGAATTTTCACCGCCCGGCGGTGATTGCCGCCGACCGACATCTGACGCTTGCCATGAACGACATCGCCTTCAAGGGCACCGGCGATCTTATCGCCCCTGATGATGCGCATGTGCTGAAACTCATCGATTTTGCCCGGGAATGGGATCAGTCCGCACCGCTGCTCATCCATTGCTGGATGGGGATTTCGCGCTCGCCGGCCGCCGCCGTCATTGCCGCACTTTGCCTTTATCCGGATCAGGACGAAATGGCGCTTGCGCTTCGCCTGCGCGCCGTCTCGCCCTATGTCACCCCCAATGCCCGCATCATCGCCATCGGCGATCGGCTGCTGGCGCGTGACGGCCGGCTGGTCAAGGCAATCAAGGCGATCGGCAGGGGAGCAGATACCGACGGCAATGTGCCTTTTGTGTTGCCGCTTGCCGGCTGACGCCCGATTTTTGGCGGAACCCCTGCGGCACCCATTCGTTACCAACCCTGAACAGCAATGAAAATCACGGGATAATTCATGGAACAACAGGCAACGGATATCATCGTCGCATCGCAGGCGGCCGTACGGCAGGCGAGCGCGCTGGCGGTGCAATATTCCTTTTCGATCGTCGGCGCGCTTCTGCTGCTGATCGTCGGCTGGCTGGCCGCCACCTTCCTGCAGCGATGGGCCTTTCAGGGCCTGTCGCGCATTCGCGGTTTCGATGCGACGCTCGCCGGTTTCTTCGCGGGCGCGATCCGCTACGTCGTGCTTATTCTGGTGCTGGTCATGGTGCTTGGCCAGTTCGGCGTGCAGACGGCCTCCATTCTCGCGGCGCTGGGTGCCGCAGGTCTCGCCATCGGCCTTGCGCTGCAGGGCACGCTGCAGAACATTGCCGCCGGCATCATGCTTCTGGTGCTGCGCCCCTTCCGGGTCGGTGAATATATCGAGACCAGCACGGTCAGCGGCACCGTGGTGGAAATCGGTTTGTTTGCCACCGAGCTTAAAACCAGTGACGGGCTTTATCGCCTCGCGCCCAATTCCACCCTTTGGAACGTACCGATCACCAATTACAGCCGCTTTCCCTCGCGCCGCCACGAGCTTAGCCTGACGGTGAACAATGACGAGGACTTGGCTGCTGCGCAGGATATGCTGATGCGCGTGGTGCGCTCCGAAAGCCGGGTGCTGCTGGACCCTGCCCCCGTCACCTTCGTTGATTCCGTCAGCGCCGACAGCGCGACGGTCAAATTGCGCTATTGGGTGCGCAGCGACAGTTATTTCGTAACGACCCGCGATGTGACGAAGGCGATGAAGCTTGCCTTTGATGAACGCAAAGCGGAAGTGAGCGCACAGCCCGCCTGAGGCCTCGAAACTCTCTTCCCAACCTCCATGTCTCAAGCGCGGTGGCTTTCCCGGCCATCGCGCTTTTTTTCATCACCGCCCGCCAGCTCGCGGCCTTGCGTCCTGCAAAAGACGTCTCTATAGGTCGGATTGTAATGTTATTACGTAACTGACTTTTCGACGACAGATATGAGAGGGCCAAACAATGCAGAAGACACTCATCCGCGTCACAGGCGCGGTCGCGCTTGGTTCCATGCTGCTGGTGGCAGCCGCTGCCACGGCCGCCGGCGGCAACAAATCCGCCGCCCACAGCCATGACCATGGGCACGATCACGGGCACCAGATGACCGAGGCGGAAAAGAAGATTTACAGCGGTTATTTCGAGGATGCCCAGGTGAAGCCGCGCACGCTTTCCGACTGGGACGGCGACTGGCAGTCTGTTTATCCTTACCTGCTGAACGGTTCGCTTGATTCCGTCATGGCCGAAAAAGCCGCCCATGGCGACAAGACGGCCGCAGAATATCGCGCCTATTACGACATCGGTTACAAGACGGATGTGAACCGCATCGTCATCAAGGGCGACAGCGTGGCTTTCTACAAGGAAGGCAAACCGGTCGAGGGTACTTATGCCAGTGACGGCCAGGAAATCCTGACCTACAAGAAGGGCAATCGCGGCGTAAGATACATCTTCAAGAAGACCGCCGGCGACGAGGCCGCTCCGCAGTTCATCCAGTTCAGCGACCACTCCATCGCTCCGGTAAAGGCCGGCCATTACCACCTCTACTGGGGGAATGACCGCAAGGCCCTGCTGGACGAAGTCACCAATTGGCCGACCTATTATCCCTTCCTGATGGACGGCGCGGATATCGTCAAGGAAATGGCGGCGCATTGAGCCCTAGCAGGCTCACGGCTTTCCGGAGCGTGAGGAACGCCGAGCGCGTGCCTCTTTCGCCTTCTCCCCCCGGGGAGAAGGTCGCGGCAGCGGGTTGAGGAGGCAAGCTCGCCGCATATCTCTGCTATCGCCCCCTCATCCGACCCTTCGGGCCACCTTCTCCCCTGCGGGGAGAAGAAAGCCTCACTGACCCATGGTCGAGCGATGCGCCCATCCGGTCATGCGTTTTTCCAGCCAGGCCATGATGGCGTACATGACGATGCCTTCCACCGCGAGCATCAGGAGGCCGGCAAAAACCAGCGGCACGTTGAACTGGCTCTGTGCCGAACTCATCATGTTGCCGAGGCCATAATTGGAGGCGACGGTTTCCGAGACGACCGAGCCGACGAAGGCGAGCGTGATGGCGATTTTCAGCGAGCCGAAGAAATAGGGCATGGAACGCGGAATGCCGACCTTCAGCATGATATCCATCTTCTTCGCGCCAAGCGCCCGCAGCACGTCCTCGGTTTCCGGCTCGATGGTGGCAAGGCCGGTGGCGACATTGACGACGATGGGGAAGAAGGAAATCAGGAAGGCGGTCAACACCGCGGGAACAGTTCCGATGCCGAACCAGATAACGAGGATTGGCACCAGCGCCACCTTGGGGATGGCGTTAAAGCCGATCATCAAAGGATAAAGCCCGGCATAAATGGTTTTCGACCAGCCGATGAACAGGCCGATTGCAAGACCGGCGACAACAGCGATGGCAAAGCCCAACGTCGTCGTATAAAGCGTCTGCAGCGAATTCTTCCAGATCGGCGACCAATATTGCAGGATGGCCTGACCTACCCTTACCGGCGACGGCAGGATGGTGGGCGGCATTTTCAGCGCGTAGACCAAGAGTTCCCACAGCGCGAAGAGCGCCAGCGTATAAAGCCAGGGAGCGGCCTTCACCCAGTTGACGCGGGCAATCAGCGGCTTGCGCGGCTCGGCCGTGACGGTGCTTTCCATGATCGCGCTCATGCCGCCACCCTCGCCTGCGCGATTTCGCCATGCAGTGCCTGCACCATGTCGTTGAAACCCTTGTCATACATAAGATCGAGCTGGCGCGGACGGGCAAACGGCACGCGGTGTTCCGCCAGGACGCGGCCCGGCCTTGCGCTCATCACAAAAATCTTGTCGGCGAGGAAAGTCGCTTCGCGCAGATCGTGGGTTACCAGAATGATGGTCACGCGCTGCGCGGCGTGCAGGTCACGGATGACGCACCACAATTCCTCGCGGGTGAAGGCATCCAGTGCGCCAAATGGCTCATCGAGCATCAGCAAATCCGGCTCGTGGATCAGCGCGCGGCAGAGATTGGCGCGCTGCTGCATGCCGCCAGAAAGCTGCCATGGATATTTGGCGCCAAAACCCTTCAGGCCGACAATCTCCAGAAGGCGCTCGGCCTTTGCGACATATTCCGCCTTGTGGGCGCGCAGACGACGGCGGTGTTTTTCGACAATTTCCAGCGGCAGCAGGATGTTCTCCAACGTCGTGCGCCAGGGCAGCATCGTCGGGTTCTGAAACGCCATGCCAACGATGGAGACCGGCTCCGTGACCTGCCGCCCGGCAACGATGACATTGCCCTTTTGCGGAATATGCAGCCCCGTCACCAGTTTCATCAGCGTTGACTTGCCGCAGCCCGACGGGCCGACCACGGCGGCGAATTCACCCTTGTCGACCGTCAGGTTCAAACCGGATACGGCCAGCGTGCCGGCCGACCCGCCATAACGCATGTCGACATTGTCTATTTCCACGAGATGTGACATCGCAGTCCCCGTTTTCAGTTGCTAGATGCGCTACCGCCATCGCCGCTTGTTTCTTCTCCCTGCGCGGGGAGAAGGTGGCCCGAAGGGTCGGATGAGGGGGCAACGTCAGCGATAGGCCTAGAGCTTGCCCCCTCATCCCGCTGCCGCGGACTTCTCCCCGGCGGGGAGAAGAAGTGAGCGGCGCCCACTCGGCCCATTCGATTGTCCTGCGGAGGCTACGGCTTCAAGAGCATGGCAAAACCGTTCCGCTTGTTTCTTCTCCCCGCCGGGGAGAAGGTGGCCCGAAGGGTCGGATGAGGGGGCAACGTCAGCGATAGATCGCACCCTTGCCCCCACATCCCGCTGCCGCGGACTCCTCCCCGGCGGGGAGAAGAAACAAGCGGCACCCGCTCGTTTTATCCTTCAGGGAAGCATGCGTTCTTCCTTGGCTGGCAGGTAGGTCGCATCGAACACCTGTTCCGCCTTCACATTGCCCTTCAGGCCCATGGAAACCTTCAACGTCTCGATGGAGGCGGCAAGCCGGGCCGGATCGACGCCGCCCATGCCGTTTTCCACCACATAGGGCGTCTTGATGTTCATGCTGTTGGCCATGTTGAGGCGCTCCAGCTCAATGGCGCTGTCGAGCGTCTCATTGCGCTTCAGCACCGCCGCCACGCCCTCTTCCGGGGTCTTGACGGAATCTGAGAAGCCCTTGGCCAGTGCCTTGAGGAAGCCCTTGACGGCTTCAGGGTTTTTCTCAGCGAAATCAGTGTTTACCAGCACCGCATTGCCATAGAGATTCAAGCCGTGCTCGGCCATCAGGATGGTCGAGATGTCGTCATCGGCAATGCCCTGCTTCTTCAGGTTGAGGATGACAGAAAAAGCAAAACCGAAGACGGCATCGACATCGCCCTTGGCAAGCATCGGTTCACGCACGGGAAAACCGATCGATTCGATCTTGATCTTGCTCTCATCAAGACCTGCGACCTGCCTGAAGGCCGGCCATTGCGCAAAGGCGCCATCCGGCGGCGGCGCGCCGAGCTTCTTGCCTTCCAGCGACTTCGGATCACCCGTGACGCCAAGCGACTTGCGGCCGACAACGGCAAAAGTCGGGCGCTCATAGACCATGTAAACGGCCTTGATCTTCTGGCTCGGATCCTCGTCGAGGAACTTCATCACCGAGTTGATATCGCCAAACCCCATCTGGTAGGCGCCCGTTGCCACGCGCGGAATGGCTTCCACCGAGCCATTGCCGCTGTCGATCGTGACGTCGAGGCCTTCCGCCTTGAAGTAACCCTTGTCCAGCGCCAGCAGGAAGCCGGCGGCCGGGCCTTCGAATTTCCAGTCGAGCGTGAATTTGACCGGCGTTTCGGCATAAGCGCCCGTCACCGGCAGCACCATTCCGGCCGTAACGCCGATGGCAGCAATGACTAGCGCTTTGGACAACAACCTGCGCGTTAAGATCATCTATTCCCCCTGATGGTTTTGTTGGATTGGTTGCATAAGAGCCAATTCCCACCCGCAAGGCAAGATAAAATTGCATACAAAATAGCCATTATTGTGTATGCTCATTTTATATGCAACTTAGATCGATATGGAGGCAAAAAGCCCGGTTTCTGCGCAGCGTGCGTGCAACGAAGCGGAAGCAACATCGTTCACGCAGAGAACACAGCGTTCTCATTTGCCGGGGTTGCGGATCAGGCGCAGCGTAGGACAAATAGGGCCACGAACAGCAGGCGAAACGACGGGACGGCAAGATGAATTCTGCACTGGGCATACACCACATCACCATGATCACCCGGAAGGTGCAGGCGAATGTGGATTTCTACGCCGGCTTTCTCGGTTTGAAGCTGGTCAAGCGCACCGCCGGCTTCGAAGACGCCATGCAGCTTCACCTGCTTTATGGCGACGACATCGCCTCGCCCGGTTCGCTTCTGACATTTCTCGTCTGGGAAGATGGCGGCCAGGGCCGCGTCGGTTACGGCCAGACACTGGAAGTCTCGGTAGCGATCGATCCGGCCGCGATCGGCTTCTGGCTGACGCGGGCACTGAAATTCGGCATCCGCGCCGAGGGGCCATCCGACGAATTCGGCGAGCCGGTCATCCGGCTGAAAGATCCTGACGGCCTGATCGTCAAGTTGGTCGGCACCCATGCCTTTGCCGATGCGACGCCACATGTGACGGACGACATTTCTGCGCAGGACGCGATTCGCCGCATCTATGGTGCGACGATGCTGAGCGAGGTACCGGAAGAAACCGTGGCGTTTCTGGAGAAACATTTCGGCTACCGTCAGGAAAGCCAGACCGGCGCGATCCGCCGGCTCGTCTCCGACAGCGGCGACATCATCGACGTGCGCGACGCCACCGGCTTCTGGTCCAGCGCGCCGGGCACCGGCACGGTCGATCACATCGCCTTCCGCGCCGAGGATATCGATGAGCTGAATGCGGTGCTCACCGGGCTGAAATCGCTCAATTCCAGCACCACCAATGCCCATGACCGAAAGTATTTCCATTCGCTTTATGTCCGCGAACCGGGCGGCGTGCTGATCGAAATGGCAACCGATGGCCCCGGCATGACGATCGACGAACCGCTGGAAGCGCTCGGCAAACAATTGTTCATTCCGCCGCTGTTCATGAAGGACGAGGCGGATGTGCGCGTCGCCCTGCCGCAATTTTCCATGCCGGGCGAGGAGCGCATCATTTATCGCGACCTGCCCTTCGTGCACCGGTTCTATACGCCGGAGGAACCGGATGGCAGCACCATCATCCTGCTGCACGGCTCGGGCGGCAGCGAAACGAGCCTGATGCCGCTGGCGCACAGGGCCGCGCGCGGCGCGACACTTTTAGGCGTGCGTGGCCGCAGCACGGAAGAAGAGATCGCCCGCTGGTTCCGGCGTTTCCCCGATTTCAGCTTCGACCAGACTGATATTGCGGCAGAAGCAGAGGCCTTTGCCGCCTTTGTCGAAGGTGCAATCCGTTCCTACGGTGTTGATCGTTCGAAGCTGCGGTTTATCGGCCATTCGAATGGTGCAAATTTCTATGCGGCCTTTGCCGCACTTTATCCCGACCTTGCCGGAGACGCCCTGCTCTACCGGCCCATGCCGGTTCTCGATACATGGCCGCAAACTGGTCTTTCCGGCCGCAATTTCCTGCTCGTCGCCGGCGAACGCGACAAATATCGCGACGGAGCAACCGAGCTGCAAGGCCGGCTTGCGGCGAGCGGCGCAGAGGCACGGGTGGAAATGCTGGATGACGGGCATGAACTGGGGCTTGCGGATATAGAAGCGGCACGGCTCTGGCTGGCGGCGGCTTCCTGATTCAAGGTTGCAGCATTGGAACGAGCAGGTGCCGCTTGTTTCTTCTCCCCGCCGGGGAGAAGGTGGCCCGAAGGGTCGGATGAGGGGGCAGCGCCAGCGATGGACCTCACCCTTTCCCCCTCATCCCGCTGCCGCGGACTCCTCCCCGGCGGGGAGAAGAAACAAGTGACACCCGCTCGCTCCATGTTACCCCCTGCCATACATCAACCGGGCCTTGCATAAATTCGCCAAAAGGGCTTTAAAAACAGCTTCGTAATTGGAGAGCCCGTTTGGAAATCCCGTTTCTCATCCTCGCCCTCATCGCGGCCTTTATCTACACGCTGGTCGCGAGCATCCGTAATTCAAGCCGAATCAAGTCGCTGGAACGTGAGGTCCTCAGCCTCAAGCGGCTGATGGCTGCCGGGGTCACGTCTCCCTTGGCTGCACGGGCTGAAAGCGCGGAATCCTCGGAAAAGACGGATTTCGAGGCGGAAGAGACAAGCGGAGATTTGCCCGAAGCAGCGGCTTCCCAAGCTGAATACACCTCCAAGCCGGAAGAATCCGCCGCGATAGTGGAAGCTGGGGACATAACCCGTGAAGAAGCGCCGCCGGCGCTTGCCAGCGAGACCGCGTCCGCGCCGGCCACGAAAGAAAGCTTCGAAAGCCTGCTCGGCGCACGCTGGGCGGTCTGGGCCGGCGGGCTGGCGCTGGCGCTGGGCGGCATTTTCCTCGTCAAATATTCGATCGAATCGGGGCTGCTGAGCCCAGCGGTCAGGCTTTCGCTTGCCGCCATTTTCGGCCTCGTTCTCGGGCTTGCCGGCGAAGCGATCCGCCGCAAGGCGGTGCCGGGCATCGCCACCGCCTATTCCAACGCGATGGTACCCGGCGTGCTGACGGCGGCCGGCGCATTAACGCTGTTCGGCGTGGTTTATGCGGCCTATGGAATTTATGACTATATCGGCTCCGGAACCGCCTTCATCCTGCTCGGGCTTGTCGCCTTTGCCACCATTGGCCTGTCGCTTCTGCATGGGCAGGCGCTGGCCGGTCTCGGTCTTCTTGGCTCGATGCTGACGCCGGCGCTGATTTCCAGCGAAACGCCGAATATCTGGGCGCTGTTCGTTTTCCTGACCATCTCGTGGCTGGCGACCGCGGCCGCAGCGCGCAGGCAGGGCTGGACCGTGGTTCCGTCCCTTGCCAATGTCGGCCTTGGCCTCTGGGCGCTCGGCTATATCGGCTTTTCCGAGACGATCAATGCCGAACCACCAACACTTGCATTGCTCGTCATGCTGGCCGGTACGATCTTCCTGTGGCCCGGAAAACACCTCGATACACCGCCGGTAGAAACCGGCGAAACCGCAGCCCCGGAGCGGCGCGCCATCCGTGCCCTAAGGCTTTTGTTGCGCCCGTCACTTGCCATCAACCTCACCGTATCGATGGCCGTCATCCTGCCGGCCATCGGCTTCCTGTTCGCCAGTGGCGGCATCGACACCCACCCGGCGCTGATCGTTTCGGCGCTCATCGCAGCGCTTGCGGCCCTTGGTACCGCCCGCCACTACGCGGTGTGGCCGGCCATCATCGCAGCACTCGGCGCGCAGACGGCGGTTGCGCTGATGTCGCGGCAGGGCATCGATTTCATCGGCCTTATCAACGATACCGGCGTAACCCTTCCGCCCGTCGGAACAGGCTATACGGCTGAAATCGCCATGGCGCTTGGTCTTGGCGCTGTCTTCGTGCTCTGCGCCTTCTCCTTCCTGAAACGCAAGGGCGCTGACGATGCGGATTTTGCCCAGCTGTGGGCAGGTATTGCCGCGCTGTTCCCGGTCTGGCTGGCAACCGCAAGCTTCGTTGAATATGGCAATCTCGGCCGCGACTGGCTGCACGCCGCCTATGGTCTCGGCCTCGGCCTGGTGCTGATTGCCGGGGCCGAGTGGCTGCACCGGCAGGACAAAGAGGTCTATCGCAAGCCGCTCAACATTCTCGTGCTCGGCTCGTTTGCCGCCTTCGCGCTCAGCCTGCACACGCTGACGGAAGGGCTCGCGACAACCGTTCTGCTTTCGGTCATCGGCTTTGTTTATGTGCTGGCCAGCCGTTACCGCAACTGGGATGTGCTGCCCTGGGTCATGGCAGTGGCAAGTGTTGCCGTTCTCGGCCGCATTGCCTGGGAACCCACCATTGTCGGGCCGCAAAATCTTGGGACCACACCAGTCTTCAACGCGCTTCTGCCGGGTTATGGCATTCCCGCACTGCTGGCCGTCGCCTCGGCCTGGCTGCTGCGCGACTGGCCGGGGGTCAGGGCGAAAAACTTCCTGCAGGCGATTGCCAGCGTCATGGGGCTTCTCGCCGTCGCCATCCTCATCCGCCACGCGATGAATGGCGGCACGCTTGATAACAGCGTGCCGACGCTTGGCGAACAGTCGATCTACACGCTGCTGACCATCGGCTTCTCGGGTGTATTGATGACGCTGGATCTCAAGAGCCCCAGCCCCGTCTTCCGTTACGGTTCGATGATTGCCGGCGTGATCGCCGTCATCAACGTGCTGACGATGCATTTCTTCACGCTCAACCCTTATTTCACCGGCGAAAACACCGGGCGCATTCCGGTCCTCAACCTGCTGCTGATCGGTTACCTCCTGCCGGCGCTCGCCTATGGCGGCCTTGCCTATTACGCGCGCGGCAAACGTCCGCCGCCCTATGTCAGCATGCTGGCGGTGGCGGGTGCGGCACTCGGTTTTGCCTGGGCAACGCTTTCGGTCCGCCGGTTCTGGCAGGGCGAAAACATCGCCGACTGGAAGGGTTTTATGCAGGGCGAGACCTACAGCTATTCGGTGGTCTGGTTGCTGATCGGCGTGCTGCTGCTAGTGCTCGGCTCGCGCTTTAATGCCCGCAGCCTGCGTCTGGCATCGGCCGCCTTCGTGCTGATCTCTGTCGCCAAGGCATTCCTGATCGACATGAGCAACCTTGAAGGCGTGCTGAGAGCCCTGTCCTTCATCGGGCTTGGCGCAGTGCTGATCGGCATCGGCCTGTTCTACCAGAAAATCCTGACCCGGAAGCCGCAGGCATGATCGCGGCCGAGGCTTTCGCGCCCTATGCGGCGCTTGCGCAGGATCTGATTCCGCATGCCGCCGATGCTGGCGACGGCTCGCATGATCTTGCCCATATTCACCGCGTCTTCCGCAACGCCATGCGCATCCATGCGGGCGAAGGCGGCAATGGAACCGTGCTGGCGGCCAGCGTGCTGTTGCATGATTGCGTGGCGGTGGAAAAGAACTCGCCGCTGCGGGCGCAGGCCTCGCGGCTGGCGGCAGAAAAGGCCTCCGGCATTCTGGCCGGGCTCGGCTGGCAGCAGAAAGATATCGACGCCGCCGCACACGCCATCACCACCCACAGCTTTTCAGCCAATATCGAGCCGCAGACGCTGGAGGCAAAAATCCTTCAGGATGCCGACCGGCTGGATGCCATCGGCATGGTGGGGGCAGCCCGCTGCTTTTACATTGCCGGACGCATGGGCTCGGCGCTTTACGATCCGGTCGATCCGCTCGCGAAGGACCGGCCACTTGACGACCGCGCCTTTGCCATCGATCATTTCGAAACCAAGCTCTTCAAACTGGCGGACGGCTTTCGCACCGGGACGGGGCGGCAGATGGCCAAAGCCCGCCATGAGCGGCTGCAACAGATACTCGAGCTGTTTCTCGACGAGATTTGAGGATATCCAATATGCGTGTGACCGAACTCAACATCTATCCGCTGAAAAGCGCGCGCGGCATTCCCCTCTCCGAGAGCGCTGTTTCGGCCGAGGGCCTGCCCGGCGACCGTCGCGCCATGTTGATCGACCCTTCCGGCCATTTCATCACCCAGCGCGAATTGCCTGCTCTCGCCACGGTTCTGGCGCGGCATGAGGATGGCGGCATGGCGCTTGCGCGGGAAAAGGACGACAAGATCGTCGCAAGACCGTCCGGAGAGCGCATGGATGTGGCGGTGTGGAAATCGATCGTCAGCGCCAACATCGCCGATGACGAGACCAACGATACGCTTTCGGCATGGCTGGGGCGCGAGGTGAAGCTGGCATTCTTCGATGATACCTCGAAACGCGTTGCAAGCCTCGAATGGACCGGCAACGAAACACCCGTCACCTTTGCGGATGGCTACCAGATCCTCGTCACCACCACCGCCTCGCTTGCCGCACTGAACGACAATATGCGCGCCAATGGCGAGGATGCCGTCGGCATGGAGCGGTTCCGGCCGAATATCGTGCTGGATACGGACGAGCCATGGGCGGAAGACCGCTGGGCGGCCATCGAGATCGGCGGCATCCGTTTTGATCTGGTCAAACCCTGTGCCCGCTGCATCATGACCACGCAGGACCAGATAACCGGCTCCCGCGATGTGCCCTCGCCCATGAAAGCCATGGGCCGCATCCGCATGTCGGGTGATCGGCGCGTACCCGGCCCGCTGTTCGGCTGGAACGTAACACCGCGCAGTCAGGGCAGACTGTCGGTCGGCGATGTGGCCAAGGTGGTCGAGGAACGGCCGGAAGGCTGGGCGATCAAGAGGCGGTAGGCCGGTCCAGGTCAGATCGAACCCAAGGGACGCGGATGTTCCCAACGCCGCCGCCAGCTCCCTCATTCCTGTGCTTGTCACAGGAATCCAGTCAGCCCAAGTCCTTGGGCTGAAAAGACTCTTTCCGCCACGCAGACGCGTGTCGACTGGATCCCTGTGACAAGCACAGGGATGAGGAGAGGATGGAATCGATCACGGCTTGCGAGCGCTGACGATCAGAAAGATCGGACGGCGATCTTCGTGCTTCATCTCCGGTCGCTCCGCGAGCAAGGCGGGATCGGGCCTCGGCTCGGCCAGACGCGTCAGGGCAAAACCGGCAGAAAGCAGGCTGTTGAGAATGCCTGACACCGTGCGGTGATATTTGACGACATCATCCGCCATCCAGTTGGAATGGCGCACGCCTTCGTTCTGGTAATCGTCGAGCGGCCAGTGGAGGATTTCGCCCTTCTCGTCATAGAACCAGTCCTGTTTTTCCAGCGCCGTGAAAACGGGATGTTCGATGGAAAAGATGAACTCACCGCCGGATTTCAGCACGGCGGAAACTTTCGCGAATGCCAGGTCGAGATCGCGGACATAATGCAGGGCAAGAGAACTCAGCACCACATCGAAACTTTCCGGCGGAAAATCGATGTCCTCGATTGCCGCCCGACGATATTCGATACCGGGGCCGCCATTTATTTCGGCGGCACGGCGCAGCATGTTTTCCGAAAGATCAACGCCGACGACACGGGTCGCCCCCTGCTCTGCCGCATAACGGCAATGCCAGCCGAAACCGCAGCCGAGATCGAGAAGGTTGCGGCCCTGCAACGGCGGAAGCATGGCGCGCAGCTCGTGCCATTCGCCGGCCTGCCGCAGCCCTTCCACGGAGCGCGGCATGGCGCTGTAGCGCTCGAAGAACCCGGCGTCGTCGTAAATATTCTGCTTCATCGTCATCTCTCCGGAATTCCGGCAATAATGTGCGGGCATCCCATCAATCCCATGAATAATGGGGGTCAAGAAAAGTCGCTAGTGGGGACGGCTGACAAAAGCTAATATTCATCCCGATCAGAGGGAATCTGCAGAAGATTTGTGCCATCTCCAAGGCGCATGCTGCAGCAGGAGAATTTCATGTCGCAAGCCACACGCCAGACCATGCCCTGGCTGATTATCGCCGCCGGGTCGCTGATTGCCGTCATGACCTTCGGTCCGCGTTCGGCCATGGGCTTTTTTCAGCTGCCGATGCTGGCCGACACCGGTTGGGATCGTTCCACCTTCGGCCTCGCCATGGCCCTGCAGAACCTGTTTTGGGGCCTCGGCCAGCCCTTCTTCGGCGCAATCGCCGATAAATACGGCACGGGCCGCGTGCTTGTGCTCTCAGGCTTTCTTTATGCCGCCGGCCTCATCTGCATGTCCTTCGGCACCTCGCCCTTCTGGCTGCATTTCGGCGGCGGCGTGCTTGTCGGGCTTGGCATCGCCGCCGGCTCCTTCAGCGTTATCCTGTCGGCCTTTGCACGCCACGTCACGCCGCAGCAGCGCTCGCTTGCCTTCGGCATCGGCACGGCGGCGGGCTCTGCCGGCATGTTCCTGTTCGCGCCGATCAGCCAGGGGCTGATCTCCAACTATGGCTGGTCGGACAGCCTCGTCTGGCTTGCCGTGATGATGATGCTGGTGCCGCTGCTCGCCTTCCCGATGCGTGGCAACTCCTCTTCCGGCAGCCAGTCACAGACGCAGTTCCAGCAGACGGCGGGCGAAGCGCTGCGGGAAGCACTTGGCCACAAGAGCTATATCCTGTTGACGACAGGCTTCTTCGTCTGTGGTTTCCAGGTGGCCTTCATCACCGCGCATTTCCCGGCCTATCTCGGCGATATCGGCATCGAGCCGCGCTACGCCGTCATTGCCATGGCGCTGATCGGCTTCTTCAATATCATCGGGTCATTGGCCGCCGGCGTCATCGCCCAGCGTTATTCGAAACCCTATATGCTGGCCTATATCTATATCGCCCGCTCGGTTGTCGTGACGGCCTTCCTGCTCCTGCCGCAATCACCGCTTTCGGTCATCCTCTTCGCAGCCGTCATGGGCATTCTATGGCTTTCCACCGTGCCGCCCACCAATGCGCTGGTGGCGATCATGTTCGGCACACGCCATCTCGGCATGCTCGGCGGCGTCGTGTTCCTGTCGCACCAGATCGGCTCGTTCCTCGGCGTCTGGCTCGGCGGCTTCCTTTACGACCGGCTGGGCTCCTATGATCTCGTCTGGTGGCTTGGCGTCGGCATGGGGATTTTTGCGGCCATCGTGCACTGGCCCATTCAGGAGCGACCCGCGCCGCGCCCGGCCATGGCCTGAGACTACACGGCTTCATCGAGCGCGGGCGGTGACGCCCTGCGCTGCAGCGCCTTCAGTGCCGCCTGCACGAAACCGTCGCGGGCGGCGTTTTCATTCAAGCCACGCGGATCATAGACATGCCGGTTAAGAAAATGGGCCGTCAGGCGAAAGGCCGCCGCGAGGCTTTCGGGATCGGCAGCTTTCGACTGGCCCTCACCGAGAAAAGCGGGCAATGACAGCATCCGGGCCGCATAGGGCGCGCCTGCCGTGCGGCAAACCGCCCTGCCGGTTTTCGGCGACACATAGATGAGATCAGTGCGCAGCCCCGTCGCCGCACATTCGGTAAGATCAAGCCCGAAACCGAGATCGTTCAGCACCGCGAGTTCAAACCGCACGAACAATTCCCCGGCATCGGCCGGATCGTGGAGATTGTCGAGGATGATGTCGAGCGCCTGATAGAGATGCGGGTGCGGATCACGTTCCGGCAGAAGCCTGAGAAGCGCGCCCATGGCCTGCACGCCGTAAACGGCGGTCGCCGTTTCCATCAGCTGTGCGGCGCGCAATTGCAGCGGCTCGATGCGGTATTCGCCAAGATGGTCGTCAAGTCGCGCCCGCCAGATGACATCCACCCGGTTTCCCGCCTGCAACACCGGCTGCATGCTGCGGGAGCGACCGGAGCGCACCATGCCCAGATGGCGGCCGCGCGTACGGGTCATCACCTCAGCGATGACGCTCGTCTCGCCATGGCGTTTTACCCCGAGAATGATTGCCTCATCCTGCCACTGCATGAAACCTGTCCGAATTTCGATTCAAGCCGGATCATAACCGATCCGGCGACGAAACGTTATTCTTTTACGGCGTCATTCGAAACGCCGAGAAGGCCGAGAACGAAATCCATAATTTCATTTTCTCCGAAGGGCTTGCCGAGCAGAGGCGCATGCGAAAGATCGTCGGGAAACCCTGTCGTATCGCCGTAACCGCTGACGAAACCGAAGGGAATGCCGGCCTCGCGCAGCTGGCGCGCAAAATCATAACTCATGCCGTCGGAAAGGCTGACATCGAGAAGCACGCAATCCGCGCCGTCCTGCTCGACGGTCTGCCTTGCCTGCGCAAGCGTCGTTGCGATGACGATGGTTTCTACACCCATGGACTGGAGGACCGCTTCGACATCAAGCGCCACCAGATATTCATCCTCAACGATGATAACCCGTTGTGGCACCATATGTTTTCTTCTTTCAACAGGAGGGGCAGCCAACTGGCTGCGCGCCGCTCCCTTCAACGTGATGTTCCAGCGCCATGGCTTAGCAGTCGCAAATTGCGACCCCACCGTCATTTAAAAAAGACATGTCAAAAGAAGATCAGATGAAGGGTCTTTGCCGTTTTTCGTCGCTTTCCCAGCCGGCCACATGGCTCAATCCGGTATTGTCGAGCACCAGACAGCCCTTGTCCGTCCAGCGGATGAGGCCGCGATCAACAAGCTTTCTCAAGGTCTTGTTGGTGTGGACGATGGAAAGGCCGAGCGTATCGGCCACATGCTGCTGGGTGACGGGAATAGGCGTTTCGCCGCGCATGAGATCGACAGCCTTCGCCTTGCTGTAAAGAAAGGCGATGAGATAGGCGGCGCGCTCCAGCGCAGTGCGTCGGCCGATGCTGAGCAGATGACTGTCGAGCATGCGTTCCTCGCTCGCAGCAATCCAGGTCAGGTCATAAGCAAGGGTCGGGTGATCGGTGAAGAGGTTGTTGAGGCGCGATCGTTCAAAAACGCACAGCGTTACCGGTGACAGCGCTTCGACCGAATGCTGCATTTCCCCCATCACCGTGCCCTGCAGGCCAACGAGATCGCCCGGCATGACATAGTTGAGGATTTGCCGCCGGCCATCTTCCAGCGTCTTGTAGCGAAAGGCCCAGCCATGCAGCACGGTATAAAGATGGGCGCTGTGCGACCCTTCCATCAAAATGACAGAGCCGCTTTCCACCGCCAGCTCCCCCGTCTTGAAACGGGAGACGAAATCGAGTTCGGAAGGGGCGAAATCCCTGAAATGCGGCAGGTCCCGCAGGGGACATTGCTGGCACGGCGTTGTGGAAATCCCGTTCGGTTTTTTTGGCGACATGAATATCCGTCATCGAAAAAAGGTTGCGCCCAATTGTTTTGGAACAACCCGCCCGAACGCATTCGGTTCCCGATGGTGGCTGAAGATATTCAATTCGTTCAAGGATTGCGTCGCGCGCCCCTCGAACACACAAAAGCGAAGGGCTTGGGCAACCTCGACGTTCTCGTCGGTTCGCGACATTTCCCGCCCGTCATTCCGGCCTTGAGCCGGAATCCAGTCGACGCGCGTCGGCGCGGCGGGACAACTCTTTTCAGCCCAAGGACTCGGGCTGGCTGGATTCCGGCTCAAGGCCGGAATGACGGAAGCGGGTGTGTTTTCGCATTGCGCATATCGCGCCTGCGCGTTACCCCCGCGGAAATTCCAGTCCCATTTCACGGAAGCGTTCGGGGTCATCGCCCCAGTTCTCGCGCACCTTGACGAACAGGAAGAGATGGACCGGCTGCTCGAGGATTTCCGAAAGCTCCTTGCGCGAGGCGGTGGAGATCGCCTTGATCGCGTCGCCGTTCTTGCCGAGCGCGATCTTCTTCTGGCTGTCGCGCTCGACATAGATCACCTGCTCAATGCGTACGGAGCCGTCCTTGCGCTCTTCCCACTTTTCCGTCTCGACATGCGAGGCATAGGGCAGTTCCTGGTGCAGGCGCAGGAACAGCTTCTCGCGGGTGATTTCGGCGGCGAGCTGGCGCATCGGCAAATCGGAAATCTGGTCTTCCGGATAATACCACGGGCCTTCCGGCAGCGCCTCCACCAGATAATCCATCAGGTCTTCGCAGCCCGAACCATTGGTGGCCGAAATCATGAAAGTGCGATCGAAAGCCACCGTCTCATTGGCGGCGGCGGCAAGCTTCAGCAGGTCTTCGCGCTTCACCTGGTCGATCTTGTTGAGGCAGAGGATCTTCTTCTGCGGAACGTCCTTCAGCCCTTCAAGAATGGCCTCGGCATCGCCCTTCAGGCCACGCTCGCTGTCGATCAGCAGCAGAATAAGATCGGCATCCTTTGCCCCACCCCAGGCGGAGGTGACCATGGCGCGGTCAAGCCGGCGGCGCGGCTTGAAGATGCCGGGCGTGTCCATGAAAACGATCTGCGCGTTCTTGTGAATGGCGATGCCGCGCATCACGGCGCGCGTCGTCTGCACCTTGTGGCTGACGATCGAAACCTTGGCGCCAACCAGCCTGTTCACCAGCGTCGACTTGCCGGCATTGGTCGGGCCGATAAGGGCCACAAAGCCGGAACGGGTCGGAAGGTTGTTGTCTTCGCCTTCAATGGCGGGGTTTTCGTGATCGGTCATGTTATCCATCAAGGTCAGAGGTATTCAACATGCGGCCCGCGGGTCCGCCATGCGCTCGATTTTGGCACCCTAAGGTGGGTGCTCAGTTTTTGGTGGGGCTTTTCTGCCAGACGCCTTCGCGCTCCAGCAATCTGGTGGCCGCCACCTGTTCGGCCGCGCGCTTGGAGCGCTCGACGCCGGTTTCCGGCTTCACGCCGGGAATTTCCACCGTCACGGTGAAGCTTGGATCGTGATCCGGTCCGGAGCGATCGTCAACCCGGTAAGCGGGCGTCGTCGCAAATCTGGCATGCGCCCATTCCTGCAACTCGGTCTTGGCGTCGCGCCGCCCGGCATCGACGCGTGTCGCCCGGCTTTGCCAATATTTCAGAACGAACCGGCGGGATGCCTCCAGCCCGCCATCCAGATAGATGGTGGCGATCAGGCTCTCGACCACATCGGCGCGCACGTTCAGCATCGCCTTGCCGGTCAGCTTCTTCACGTCAGATCCGGTGCGGATGAAATTGTGCAGGCCCATCTCGTCGCCGATCGCGGCGCAGGATTCGGCACTGACGAGCTGGTTCAGGCGAACGGACAATTCACCCTCGGTGGCATTGCGGAAGGTTGAAAACAGCAGCTCCGCCACGCAGAGGCCGAGAACACGATCCCCTAAAAATTCCAGCCGTTCGTAATTGCCGGCGGCGGCGGAGCGCGCGCTGGCATGGGTCAAGGCCCGGTCCAGCCGGGCCTTGTCCTTGAATTCATATCCGATCAACGCTTCCAGACGCGAAATCTCGTCCGCCGAAAGCGGCTTGGTCTTGCTCATTCCACAACCTTGAAGAGGCGATCCCAACGCATGTTGGCCGGCCATTCCCAAATGCGGCTGAACGGCGTGTCATTGCCCAGCGAGAAGAAGATGACGCTGGCGCGGCCGATCAGGTTTTCTTCCGGCACGAAGCCGACATCGAATCGGCTGTCGAGCGAATTGTCTCTGTTGTCGCCCATCATGAAATAATGGCCTTCAGGCACCAAGAATTCCCGGGTGTTGTCGCCGCGCGAGTCGGGCGACTGGTCAAGCGTGTCATAGGTGACGCCGTTATCCAGCGTTTCGCGGAAGACGGGGACATTGGCGCCCGGATCGGCGCGGTAATCCGAGGTGAAGGTGCCGTCTGGCTGCTTCGGCACCGGCTGGCCGTTGATGAACAGCACGCCGTTCGTCACCTGAACGCGATCACCCGGCAGGCCGACGAGACGCTTGATGTAATCCACTTCCGGATTTGGCGGCAGGCGGAACACGACGACATCGCCACGCTTGGGCTTGCTGAATTCCAGAATACGGCCCGAAAACAGGTTCGGCGAGAAGGGCAGCGAATATTTCGAATAGCCGTAGGAGAACTTGTTGACGAAAAGATAGTCGCCAACCAGAAGCGTCGGCATCATCGAGCCCGATGGGATCGTGAAGGGCTGAAACAGAACGGTGCGGATGACCATGGCCAGCAGCAGCGCCTGAATGATGACCTTGACGTTCTCCCAGAGGGCGTTCTGCTTCTTCTCAGCTTTTTCGGACACTTAAAGACCTGCCTGATTGTTTCCCGGCTTCTTCGGTTTGACGAAGGCATCGGGGCCGTTGTTTTGTCGTGCCTGCGCCGCATGAAGCAGTCTTCACACAGCCGGCAACGCTTTCATATTTCTGCGACTTCTCTAGAACCTTTCCAGCCCGAAGGGAAGCGCTTCTATGACACGGTTGCAAATAGGCCGCCAATGCGGCCGCACCGGGTCTCAGCCATTCACGGGAAGTGCCTCGATAATCACAAATGCCTGAGCATAAGGGAAATCATCCGTGATCGTCAGGTGGATATTGGCGCGGTGGCCGGCGGGCAGCATGGCCGCCAGTCTTTCCCCTGCCCCATTGGTCAGAAGCATGGTCGGCTTGCCGCCCGGCAGATTGACGACGCCCATGTCCTTCCAGAAGACGCCATTCGCAAGCCCGGTTCCAAGCGCCTTGGAACAGGCTTCCTTGGCGGCGAAACGCTTGGCATAGGAGGCGGCGCGATTCTTGCGGCCGTCGGATTTGGCGCGCTCTATATCGGTGAAACAGCGATGGGTGAAACGTTCGCCAAAACGCTCGATCGACTTTTCAACGCGGCGAATGTCGATCAGGTCGCTGCCCAATCCAATGATCATTTCAACATCTCCAGAGAAGCATTCCTGTTTGCGGCACGGTGGGCAAGATTTTCCATCTTTCGCCGCTGGAAGCCGCTGATCAGGCTATAAACCGCGAAATAGACGATGACCGCGCTGATTGCGGCTGGAAGCAGTGCGCCAACGGTCATGGGCTCCAGCACCGGCGTCCATATCTGCCGGAATTCGAGATGACTGAACAGTGCTACGAAATCCACGTGTTCGGCACTTTCCATCTTCTGCCGGCCGAGAATGAAGTGGCCGATCTCCCAGGTGGACGCCCAGATGAAGGGAAATGTCAGCGGGTTGGCAAATGTGGTGCCAAGTGCAGCCGCAACCAGATTGACGCGCGTGAGGAAACCGAGCGCCATGGCTATGAGAATATGAACGCCGAGAAACGGCGTCCACGCCACGCCGACACCGAGGGCAACACCGGCAGCAACCGAATGTGGAGAGGCGGAAAGCCTGAGAAGACGCAGCTTCATATAGCGCAGCGAACGGGAAAAACCCGTGCGCGGCCAGAAGAGGTCACGAATCTTTTCTGAAAAACCAACGGGTTCACGGCGGCGAAACGGCATGGAGACAGTCTATTTCATCGCCCGGGCGCAGCCAAGAGCATCATAGACGACGCAGGGATTTCTTTTGCAGGTGTATTCTCCGCTTCTGTCATTCCGGCCTTGAGCGGGAACCCAGCCGACATGCGTCTGCACGGCGAGAAGACTCTTTCCCGCCCAAGGACTCGGGCGGGCTGGATGCCGGATCAAGTCCGGCATGACGGACGCGGGATGTCACGAATACAGTGAATATCGAGCATTCGATATCAGTCCCAATTTAGTGTCGTCTATTGCGACAGGGGACTGAACCGGGATTTTTTGCGGCGTATTGGTCAACCAGTTTGGGACAACCGCTTGAAGCGCGCATTCACATGGTTTTGCAAGATACAGGGACGAGCGTGCCAACAACGGCCGTGCACCCTCCAAGTCTCATACGCATGGCGAAGGGCTGCCATGCGCTGAACGCATTACCGGCGGAACATGCCGCGGTCGATTTCGCGCTGGCGGAACTCGAGGTCGACATTCGATACCGAGCCGCTGAGATATTCGAATTCGCGTTCCTGCGTGGTCTTGCCACGAACGGCACGGGCGATCTTGCGAAGCGGAGTAAACATGATTTTCGGTCCTTTCGGTTTGGGAGTGGCGTTTCTCATCGGTGTAAATCCCACCGGCACGCCGCGTTTCCCGTCTTCAATTTCTGAAAGGAAGATAGTCTCAAACCCTGCCTGCGACCAGAGACAGGAAAAGGCCGCTGCCATGCATCCAACGCATAACAGCGGCCTTTCGAGTTACGATGGCGACTAAAAATGCCTCAATCGAAGGCACGTGCCACTGTTGATACGCAGTCGAGATCTTTCAGCTGCGACAGAAGCTGGTTCAGCTGCCGCAGATCCCAGACTTCGACATCCAGCGCCAGCTCGGAGAAGTCCGTACCGATGCGGACCATGTTCAGCCCGCGAATATTGACATCCAGCGTCGCGATCGATTGCGCCACCGAGGCGAGCGTGCCCGGCTCATTCAGCGCATTGATCATCACCCGCGCCATGAAGCGCGACTTGTTGGCCTCATCGAGATCCCAGCGGACATCGATCCAGCGCTCCGGTTCATCGTCGAAGCGTTGCAGCGCCGGCGCCTGAATGGGATAGATGGTGATGCCCTTGCCTTTTTCCATGATACCGACGATGCGGTCTCCCGGAACGGCGCCGGCGGCACCGAAATGCACGTCGACATTGCCGGAAAGGCCGCGGATCGGCAGCGGGTCGGGTCCATCCAGCATCTCGGCCGCGCCATCGTCCTCAAGCACGGAGCGCGACTTGCCGGGGATCTTGAAGACCATGCCGGAGGCGCTGCGCATGTTGAACCAGCCATCATCGCCGGTCATCTTCACCGTGACGCGCTCATCCTGATAATCCGGATAGACCGCCCGCAGCACATCGAGCGAGGAGACCTCACCGCGACCGACGGCGGCGATGGCGTCTTCAACATCCTTCTGCGCCAGACGATGCAGCACGGGCTTCAGGGCTTCCCGCGAGAAAGCCTTGCCGGCGCGCTCGAAGGTGCGCTCGAGAATGCGGTAACCGAGGCCGGAATATTGCTTGCGGATGGCCATGCGGGTGGCGCGACGGATGGCCGAGCGAGCCTTGCCGGTCACCACCACCTCTTCCCAAGCGGCCGGCGGCACCTGCACGCCGGAGCGGATGATCTCCACCTCGTCGCCATTGTTGAGCCGGGTGACGAGCGGCATGATCCGCCCGTTGATCTTGGCGCCAACCGTGGTGTCACCGATATTGGTATGAACGGCATAAGCGAAATCGATGGGCGTCGCGCCGCGCGGCAGCGCAATCAGCTTGCCCTTCGGCGTGAAGCAGAACACCTGATCCTGGAAGAGTTCAAGCTTGGTGTGCTCGAGGAACTCTTCCGGGCTGTCGCCTTCGGCCAGCGATTCGATGGTGTGGCGCAGCCAGGAATAGGCGTTCGATTCCGGCGAGAGCAGATCGCCCTCCCCGTTTTCACCATCCTTGTAAAGCGCATGGGCGGCGATGCCGAATTCGGCGATCTCATGCATGCGCTTGGTGCGGATCTGCAGCTCGATACGCTGGCGCGACGGGCCAACGATGGTGGTGTGTATGGAACGATAGTCGTTCTGCTTGGGTGTCGAGATATAATCCTTGAAGCGGCCCGGCACGACGCGCCAGCGCGTATGCACGACACCCAGCGCCCGGTAGCAGGACGGAATATCATCCACCAGAATGCGGAAACCGTAGACATCGGAAAGCTGCTCGAAGGAAAGCGACTTCGACTGCATCTTGCGGAACACCGAATAGGGTTTCTTCTGCCGCCCTTTGACATAGGCGCCGACCAGACCATTCGCCACGAGAAGCTCGCGCAGCTCGTCCTCGATCTTTTTGATCAGCCCTTCATTGCGCGTTTCCAGTTCCTGCAGGCGGTTCGTCACCGTGCCATAGGCTTCCGGGTTGAGATACCGGAAGGACAGGTCCTCCAGCTCGTCGCGCATATCCTGCATACCCATGCGGCCGGCGAGCGGCGCATAGATTTCCATCGTCTCCTCGGAAATGCGGCTGCGCTTGTCGGCCGGCATATATTCCATGGTGCGCATATTGTGCAGGCGGTCGGCGAGCTTGACCAGGAGAACACGCACGTCATCGGAAATGGCGAGCAGCAGCTTGCGCAGGTTTTCGGCCTGCTTGGCCTTGCGGGTGACGAGATCGAGTTTCTTGAGCTTGGTCAGCCCTTCCACCAGCCGGCCGATGTCCTCGCCGAAGAGCTCGTCGATTTCGGCGCGGGTGGCCGTGGTGTCCTCGATCGTATCGTGCAGCAACGCCACCGCGATGGTCGATTCGTCGAGATGCATTTCGGTGAGGATGGCGGCAACTTCCAGCGGATGCGATATATAGGGGTCGCCATTGGCCCGCTTCTGCTGGCCATGTTTCTGCATGGCATAAACATAGGCCTTGTTCAGCAGGGCCTCATTCGCATCCGGTTTATATTTTTGAACCCGCTCGACGAGTTCGTATTGCCGCATCATGCGATATTCCACAAAAAGAAAGCGCGCCAACCTTGGGGTCGGCGCACAATGCTGCATCAATAGGGATCAGATTATGACGGGAAATATTGACAGACGGTAACCACCGCCCGCCAATGGCGTCATAAACTTAGATCAATAGTCGTCATTTTTTTCCGGCGGCACAAGGCCTTCGATACCGGCCAGCAGTTCTTCTTCCGACATCTGGTCGAAAGTAACGGTTTCCGGCTGGTCGTCGTCTTCGCCATCGGCGCCAGTGGAGGCGGCAAGCGTGACCGGATCGGGCTCGGGCTCGTCCACTTCCACATGCTTCTGCAGCGAATGGATGAGGTCTTCCTTCAGGTCGTCAGGCGATAGCGTCTCGTCAGCGATTTCGCGCAGCGCCACAACCGGGTTCTTGTCGTTGTCGCGGTCAACCGTGATGGAGGACCCTTGAGAAATCTGGCGCGCACGGTGGCTGGCGAGAAGCACCAGTTCGAAACGGTTGTCTACTTTATCAATGCAATCTTCAACTGTGACGCGGGCCATTGCCTGTCCTTTGCGTGTCGTAATGTCGTGGATCAGAGCGCCGTGCTTTCTTCGGGATGCACAAGGGATGCTCTAACCTATTGAATCTGCGCTTCGTGCCCTGCGAAAAACATTCAGGATTTCGCGCGACGAAGCTTTCCAGCTTCCGATACAGCCATTGGCCGCGGAATTCAAGTTTTTCCTGTCTTTGGCGTCTTTTGGCACCTTATTGCCGATGTTTGGCGTCTGATGAACAAAATGTCTAGAAGAATTGTCTTGGAATACGGGGGAAGGTAGCTTACTTAAAACGCAACGGCGGTGCGCAAAGCTCGTTGATACCACATGTCTTTTTGCGTTATCGACCGGATATAAAAGCCAGATAATGGCCTTTCCAAAAAAAGGAATGGGATGGAATGTTCGATCCACGGGAGAAAATTGCGCTCTTCATAGACGGAGCCAATCTTTATGCAGCATCGAAAAGCCTGGGATTCGATATCGACTACCGCAAGCTCCTTAAGGCGTTTCAGAAGCGTGGATACCTGCTGCGCGCCTATTATTACACCGCATTGATCGAGGATCAGGAATATTCCTCGATCCGTCCGCTGATCGACTGGCTGGATTATAACGGCTACAAGGTCGTGACGAAGCCGGCGAAGGAATTCACCGACGCGCTCGGACGCCGCAAGATCAAGGGCAACATGGATATCGAACTCGCGGTCGATGCCATGGAACAGTCCGAAACGGTCGACCACCTCGTCCTGTTCTCCGGCGACGGCGATTTCACCACGCTGGTGGACGCGCTGCAGCGCAAGGGCCGCAAGGTGTCCGTGGTTTCCACCATGGCGACGCAGCCCGCAATGATTGCAGACGACCTGCGCCGGCAGGCGGATCACTTCATCGATCTGATGACGCTGAAGGCAGAGATCGGGCGCGACCCGAACGAGCGCCCTGCCCGGCATGTCGAGAGCCCCGAGACGATCTGATCCCGGTTTTTGCTGCGACAAAACCATCAACGCGTCCGTCCTGAAAAGACGGGCGCGTTTCTGTTTGCGCTCCACCGGCGAGGTAAAAATTCTTTTTAGAATTAACAAACATCAAATTCGGTAAGTCGAAATTATAACTTGGTTAATTTTAGACGTGTCTAAAAGACATAAGGGCACCAACGATATGATTTGGGTGCCAAATCAGGATGTTTAGACATGCATGGCCAAGCAAAAACCGACCGACAGCTCGATGAAAGACTGAATTTTCTGGGACTTGGCCACGAACAGCGGCAAAATCTCTCCGAGATGAAAGGTGTCATCACCGGCTCGCTCGATGCTTCGCTCGACCGTTTTTATGCCAAGGTTCGCGCGGTGCCGGAAACGGCAAAGTTCTTCGCCAACGATGCGCATATCCACCATGCCAAGAGCATGCAGCTGAAACACTGGGCGCGGATCGCCTCCGGCACGTTCAACGACGATTATACCGACGCCGTCACCGCCATCGGCCGCACCCATGCAAGGCTGGGGTTGGAGCCGCGCTGGTATATTGGCGGTTATGCGCTGATGCTTGACGGCATCGTCAAGGCGGTCATCGAATCCGAACTGAAGGGCCTCTTCATGGAGAAGAAGGCCAGGAAGCTGAAGGATGGGCTGTCTGCCACCATCAAGGCCGCTCTTCTCGACATGGACTATTCGATCTCCGTCTATCTCGACGTGCTGGCCGCCGAGCGGCTGAAGGTGGAGGCTGAACAGGCGCAGATGAAGAAGGAACAGGAGCACGTTCTCGAACTGCTCAACAATGCGCTGAACAAGCTGGCCAATGGCGACCTCACCTCCAGCATCACGGAAAAGACCGCACCGCAATTTGAAGGGCTGATCGCCAATTTCAACGCCGCGGTCGGTAATCTTTCCGGCGCCTTTGGGCAGATCGTCGAAGAGGCCAACAAGATTTCCGGCAACACCCGCGAGCTGACCTCTGCGACCGACGACATGGCCCGCAGAACCGAACAGCAGGCCGCTGCCCTTGAGGAAACCGCCGCAGCCGTCGAGGAAATCACCACCATTTCCAAACTCTCGGCGCAGCGCTCGGAAGAGGCCAAGGCCATCGTCGAAAGCTCGGCAGTCGAGGCGGCGCGCTCACGCGATGTGGTAACGGAAGCCGTCAAGGCGATGGGCGCCATCGAGGAATCGTCGCAGAAGATCACCCAGATCATTTCCGTCATCGACGAGATCTCGTTCCAGACCAATCTTCTGGCGCTGAATGCCGGCGTAGAGGCCGCCCGCGCCGGTGAGGCCGGCAAGGGTTTTGCCGTCGTCGCCCAAGAGGTGCGCGAACTGGCCCAGCGTTCGGCCACCGCCGCCAAGGAAATCAAGACGCTGATCGCCAAATCTTCCGACGATGTGATGCAGGGCGTCTCGCTGGTCAACAAGACAGGCGAATCCCTGAATACGATCGGCAACAAGGTGGATCACATTCAGGAACATATCGCCTCGCTGACCAAGGCGGCGCAGGAACAGTCCGTCGGCATTCAGGAAATCAGCGCTGCGATCAACAGCATGGACAATCTAACCCAGAAGAATGCGGCCATGGTGGAAGAAACCAATGCGGCCACGCATAATCTGAGCGATGTCAGCGCCAATCTCGCAGCGCTTGTCAGCCGGTTCAGCGTCTCGGCTTCGAGGGCGCATGTCGAGCGGACGTATCGGGCTGCTTGAACTACGACAAGACTACTTTCACCCCGTCATCCCGGCCTTGAGCCGGGATCCAGCCAGCCCAAGTCCTTGGGCTGAAAGGGCTCGTTCCACAGCGCAGACGCGCTGTGGCTGGATGCCGGATCAAGTCCGGCATGACGGAAGAACAAGTGGCGAAAGGCCGCAACCCTCCAGGCCGCGAAATTTCCTGCCGCTCAGGCGTTGTTACCCTTCAGCAGCCGCGACTTCTGCCGGTTCCAGTCGCGTTCCTTCTCGGTCTCGCGCTTGTCGTGCAGCTTCTTGCCCTTGGCGAGCGCCAGTTCCAGCTTCGCGCGGCCTTTTTCGTTGAAATAGACCTTCAGCGGCACCAGCGTCATGCCATCGCGGTTGATACCGGCCCGCAGGCGGCTGATTTCGCGTTTGCTCAAAAGCAGCTTGCGGCGGCGGCGCGGCTCGTGATTGAACCGGTTGGCCTGCAGATATTCCGGCAGGTGGGAATTGATCAGCCAGATTTCATCGCCCTCATCCGAGGCATAGGATTCGGCAATATTCGCCTTGCCCTCGCGCAGCGACTTGACCTCGGTGCCGGTCAGCACGAGGCCTGCCTCATAGGTGTCGATGATTTCGTAATTGAAGCGAGCCTTGCGGTTTTCCGCAACGATCTTGTTCACCACGCGCTGGCTGCCTTTGGGGGCCATGATATTTCAATCCCTTGTTTTTCTTATTGCGCCGCAGCCTGCCGGCCGGAGCGGTTTTCGAGATATAGTTCCTGCTTTTCCGCACGTCTTTGTCCCAAAACCGGTGCCCACTTTTGGGAGACATGCTCTATTTAGTATCGTCGCCGTAAAAAGAAAAGGCGCGCGGAACCGCTTCTGTCGCGAAGCGGGCCCGTTGCGCGCCTTTAAGGCTTTCAGGCGTCTCTCAGTTCATCAGGCCGGCATGTTTCAGCGCCGCGTCGATGGCTGCTTCGGTCGCCGGCTCCAGCGTGCTCATCAAGGGCGAGCGAACCCGGCGGTTGCCGCCCCGTGTCTTCGACAGCGCATATTTCGTGCCGCAGACACCAGGCTCCATAAAGATCGCCTTGTGCAGCGGCATCAGGCGATCCTGATACTCCAGAGCCTTGGCGTAATCGCCTGCCAGCATCGCTGCCTGGAATTCCGAACAGAGGCGCGGCGCCACATTGGCCGTAACCGAAATGCAGCCGACGCCGCCATGGGCGTTGAAACCGAGTGCCGTGCCATCTTCGCCCGAGAGCTGGATGAAATCCTTGCCGCAGGAAATGCGCTGTTCGGAAACGCGGTCGAGCTTGCCCGTCGCATCCTTGACGCCGACGATGTTCTTATGCGCCTTGACCAGCGCACCCATGGTTTCCGGCGACATGTCCACCACCGAGCGCGGCGGGATATTGTAGATGACGATCGGCAGTTTCACCGCTTCGGCAACAGCGGAGAAATGGGCAAACAGGCCCTTCTGCGTCGGCTTGTTGTAATAGGGAGTAACAACCAACAGCGCATCCGCTCCAGCTTCCTGCGCGTGCAGCGCAAGCTCTATCGCTTCGTCGGTATTGTTGGAGCCTGCGCCCGCAATGACCGGAACCCGTTTCGCCGCAACCTCGATGCAGAGTTCAACGACCCGTTTGTGCTCGTCGTGGGAAAGCGTCGGGGATTCCCCCGTCGTACCCACGGGCACAAGGCCCTTGCTGCCTTCGGCGATCTGCCATTCCACATGGGCGGCAAAGGCCTGTTCGTCCACGGCACCATTGTCCGTGAACGGAGTAATGAGGGCGGGAATTGATCCCTTGAACATGCAAAGCTCCTGGCGCCGAGCCGGTTCATGCTTCGGCCGCATTCGATGGTTAAAACCGGCACACATTAGTGCCAGCCCTTGGCGCCGACAAGCGCAAAGGCAGCCTATTTTGTCCGAAATTGTCGGAAGTGTGACAGTCCGGAAACGTCACACCACAGTTAAAAAATCGCGGCGGTGAAATTGCAGGCCGCTCGCGGGCCGGTGAATAAAAGTTGATGGGATTGCGCGGGGGGCGGTTAAGGTTTCGTTAATCTCAATCTCCGTAGATTCAATGCAGAACACGAGAGCGGAATACGAGGCCACGCCTTGAGCGATTTACGCAATCCCGCTGCAATGAAACGACAATACAAGAACGACAGTACAAGAAGGTCGATTGTTTCCGTCTGGCGATGAAGAACGGTATGAAAAAAACAGTTTGGGGATTGATGGCGGCGGGCCTTGCCGCAACCGTTTGGAACGCGCTGGCCGGGCCGCTGCCGGAAGGCGCGGTGCCGCTTCCGTATGTGAAGCCGAATGCGCCGACCGTTCCCGCCTTCATGCCCGCCTCACCCGAAATCACTGGCGCCATACCGCGCCTCAACCGCCCAGATGATGCAGGCCAGCTGAAGGCCGGCCTCGACGCGCTTTCCAGCCGCGATGCGACGCGGGCGATTGCGTTGCGCAATGCCATGCCGACCGGCAGCCTGGACCGGCATATTCTCAGCTGGGCAATTGCCGTTTCCGGCCAGAAGGATGTGCCTTCATCCGAAATTGCCGCCGCCCAGCGCGAACTTTCCGGCTGGCCGGGTGCCGCCACCCTGCGGGCCAATTCTGAAAAAGCGCTTTATCGCGAAGATCCACCGGTACCTCAGGTGCTCGCCGCCTTCGGCAGCAGCCGGCCGGAAACGGCCGAGGGCACCGTCGTTCTCGCCAAGGCACTCGCCTCCTCCGGCAAGGTGGTCGACTCCCAGCGCCTCATTCGCCAGCTCTGGGTTAGCGAAGGCATGGACAAGGACATGGAAGACCGTGTTCTTGCCGAGTTTCCCGCCTATCTGACGCCCGCCGATCACAAGGCGCGCATGGATTATCTGATGTATCGCAGCCGCATCGGCCAGGCGAAGCGTTTCGGCGATCTCGGCAAGGCGCAGTCGCTTTATAATGCCTGGGCCGCCGTTCTACAGCGATCCGCCACTGCCGGCGCATTGCTGGGCAAGGTTGACGCCAATTGGCGCAGCGATCCCGCTTTTCTCTTCGCGCGCATAGAAAACCTGCGCAACCAGCAGAAATACCCTGAAGCGGCCGCCCTTCTTCGGCAGGCCCCCAAAGAGGCGGCCAAACTCGTCAATGCCGGCGAGTGGTGGAATGAGCGGCGTATTATCGCACGCGGCCTTGCCGATCTCGGCGATTTTGCCGAAGCCTATCGCATCGTCGCCAATCATTCGGCCACCTCGCCCGTCGATATCGCCGATGCGGAGTTCCATGCCGGCTGGTATGCGCTGAGAGCGCTGCGCGATCCGGCGGCAGCTTCACGTCACTTCGACACGTTGCTGCAGACCTCGAACCGGCCGCTTTCCGCCTCACGCGCCTATTACTGGCTCGGGCGGTCGGCGGAAGCGGGTGGACCGGGCAATGCCCGTGACTTCTTCACCAAGGCCGCGGCCCACCCCGGCACCTTTTATGGCCAGCTGGCCGCTGCGCGAATCGGCACCACGACGCTAAACGTCACCTATCCGAGCCCAAGCACCGGTGACCGTGAACGCTTCGCCGGTCGTGAGGCCGTGCGCGCCATCGACCGGCTGGAGGCCGCCGGTTATGGCTGGCGGGCCGACAGTCTTTACCGCTCGCTGGCCGACCAGCTGGACAGCCCCGGCGAGCTTGCCATTCTGGCGGCAAGGGCGGAAGGCAACGGCAATCATCAGGTTTCGCTGCAGATCGGCAAGACGGCCTTCAGCCGCGGCATCGATGCGGCAGCACTTGCCTATCCGCTCGGCGTCATTCCCGCCAGCGCCAATATTGCCGGCTCCGGCAAGGCGCTCGCCTATGCCATCGCCCGGCAGGAGAGCGCCTTCAACCCCGCCGCCGTCTCCGCTGCAAATGCCCGCGGGCTGCTGCAATTGCTGCCGGGAACCGCCAAGGGCGTGGCCGGGCGCCACGGCCTGCCCTACACACAGGCAATGTTGACCAGCGATGCCGGCTACAACGCGACGCTCGGCGCCCATTATCTTGGCGAGCAGATCGACAGTTTCGGCGGTTCCTACATCCTCACCTTCATCGCTTATAATGCCGGTCCGAAACGCGTGCCGGAATGGATTACCCGCTACGGAGATCCGCGCGGCAAGCCTATCGATGAGGTGGTGGACTGGATCGAACGCATCCCCTTCCCCGAAACGCGCAATTATGTACAGCGGGTGATGGAGAATTATCAGGTCTACAAGACCCGGCTTGGACAACAGGCCGATATTGTCGATGACCTGCGTCATGGGCGTGCGGGGTAAACCGGTATAACCGGCGAAGGTCATCCCAGAGCATTCGAGCACCGGCTGGCCCGGTGCTTTTTTTTATTTTCCAGATCCGAGTAGCGAACGCTTCGATATGTGAAGCATTCAAACGAAAAACCCCGGCATTTCTGCCGGGGTTTCCATCACTGACAATGTCAGATCAGATTAGAACGTGCGCTGAAGGCGAACGAAACCGGTCCAGCTGTCGCCAGTCGGTCCATCGACGTCCTGGTAGTTGGCGGTAACCTTGGCGTCCAGACCCTGGGTGATCTTGTAATCAACCGTCAGGCCAGCGCGCCATGCATCGTTGTCGCCGGTGAAGTCACCGTCCGGAGCGATGTCGATCGTACCGAGGTACTGAGCAGCAGGCGTAATGGTCAGCTTGTCAGTTGCCTTGATTGCGTATTCAGCAGCAACTGCCCACTCGGACTCTTCGTAGTAGTAGTTTGCGCCAGAAGCCCAAACGCCGGAGAGACCGAAGGTGCCGGGACCGATGTCAGCATACAGGATAGCGCGGATTGCGCCGTTTTCCTGGTCCGTGTCGTAGGAACCGAGCAGGTTGGCGGTGATTGCGCCGAACTTGGCACCGATGATACCGGATACACCAACGTTGTTCGGGCCTTCGAAGGAGCCACCCTTGGCAACGCCGAGGTTGGAAGTGCCATCGCGTACGGAGTCGAGCTCTTCAACGCTGATACCAGCGTAGAAGGAACCAGCGTCGTAGGTGTAACGCAGAGCGTTGCCACGAGTGGTGTTCGAAGACAGAATGTCGGTTTCGCCGGAGAGATCGTCATCCCACCAGGTGTACATGTAACCGACCTTCAGGCCGCCGAGTTCGATGAAAGCCTGGTCGACGTTTACGCCGCGGCTGGAGTCGTTGTCAGCCTGACCGCGAAGGCCGATGTAACCGCGCAGAGCGCCGAGTTCGGTGTCGGTGCGGGTGTCGATGTTGAACTGGGCGCGCGTGAACGAGTTCCAGTCAGAAGTGCCAGACTGGTTACGACCGAAGTCCGTCTGGAAACGGATGTAACCATCGAACTTCAGGCAGGTTTCGGTGCCGGGGATGTAGAAGAAGCCGGTGCCGAAAGCGTCGCAAACGCGAACGTATTCCAGGGGCTCGGGCTCGGCAGCGACAATAGCGTCGGCAGCGTGAGCGCCCGATACTGCTGCGAGAGCCGCAGCGGAGCCGATGAGAAGGCTCTTGATGTTCATGGTTGACCTCCAGTCAAACGCTTAATCTTCGTAAGCAGCCAGTGGGAAACACATATAAATGCGTGCCGCTTATGAAGCTGATTAGAGCCAAAACCGGACGGAGAGGCAATCGCAATCATGACAAGAGGAAGACAGTAAGGTGTCCTTAGTTTTTAGATGTTGCGAAATAGCTACAATTCTAACAGACAGGCCCACGTTTCTTAATGAATCGTTAATAACCAATGGTTTTCAGACACTTAATAAGCTTGCGGGCCAATCCGCCGGCGGAAAGCTCCGCTCGCCGCCGAATTCCTGACATAACCGGGCCACAGCAAAATGTCCGAAAAGCGATTGCACCTGGCACGGAAAGGACTTTTGTCTCCGACAAAGAATCGACTCGGAGGCGATTGTTCAGTTTCCGGTTTTTGACGACTCAGCCGCCGAACGTTCAACGAATCGGCAAATGATGCCGAGCAGCAACCGGAGCGCAGAACCAAAGGACGCTTGTCCCCGTTCTCCTGCGTTTCCCTTTCAGTCTTGCCTCAAACGAAAAAGCCCGGCATCTCTGCCGGGCTTTCCATCACTGACAATGTCAGATCAGATTAGAACGTGCGCTGAAGGCGAACGAAACCAACCCAGCTGTCGCCGCCGCCGTTTACACCTTCGGTGCCGTCGACGTCCTGGTAGTTAACCGAAACGAGCGTGGAGAGGCCCTGGGTGATCTTGTAGCCAACAGCTACACCAGCGCGCCATGCATCGCGATCGCCAACGAAGTCGTTGTCAGCGCCGATATCGATCTTGCTGAAGTACTGAACGCCGGGGGTGATGGTCAGCTTGTCGGTTGCCTTGATTGCGTATTCAGCAGCAACCGTCCACTCGGACTCTTCGTAGTAGTAGTTGGCGCCAGAAGCCCAAATACCGGAGATGCCGAAGGTGCCCGGACCGATGTCAGCCGTTACGATTGCACGGATTGCACCATTTTCCTGGTCCGTGTCGTAACCGCCGAGCAGGTTAGCCTTAACGGCGCCGAAGTTAGCACCGATGATACCGGATACGCCAACGTTGTTCGGGCCTTCGAACGAACCGCCCTTTACGAGGGAGTTGGAGATGTTGGAAGAGCCGCGAGCAGCGTCGAGTTCTTCAACAGCAACGCCTACGTAGAACGAGCCAGCGTCGTAGGTGTAACGGATAGCGTTCAGACGGGTAGCGTTCGAAGAAAGGGTATCAACTTCGCCAGAGAGACCATCATCCCACCAGTTGTAGTAGTAACCAACCTTCAGGCCGCCGAGCTCGATGAAAGCCTGGTCGACAACAACGCCACGGGCGCTGTCGTTGTTAGCCTGGCCACGCAGACCGATGTAACCACGCAGAGCGCCGAGTTCGGTGTCGGTGCGGGTGTCGATGTTGAACTGGGCGCGCGTGAACGAGTTCCAGTCAGAAGAACCGGACTGGTTGCGACCGAAGTCCGTCTGGAAACGGATGTAACCGTCGAACTTCAGGCAGGTTTCGGTGCCGGGGATGTAGAAGAAGCCGGTGCCGAAAGCGTCGCAAACGCGAACGTATTCGAGGGGCTCAGGCTCAGCAGCGACGATAGCGTCAGCAGCCTGGGCGCCGGATACTGCTGCGAGAGCCGCAGCGGAGCCGATCAGAAGGCTCTTGATGTTCATGGTTGACCTCCAGTCAAAGTTTTTAAAAGGGTCTGGGTTCTTTTGCTGAAGGACAGCATTCCCTGCCCCATTCCCGTGTTCTTAGAAGCCAAACGATCCACCGCCTCGCTTCTGGTCGTGAAAATACAAAAGGTTTCGCCGCTTGCAATCGCGAACGTCCGATAAATAGCATTTACGTATATGCTTCATTTCGGTTTGTTGCGGAAACAACACACAGCGCCACAGCGACCGACAGAGGCTTTTACAATACGTTAAGAATTTCCTTGAAAATCCGTTAGTTAGCGCAGTTAACAAGGTCTTTCTAAATCACTGGCCTTTTCAGTGATGCGTTGCTCTGCCGGCGGCATGTGGGAGAAATTTTTGCTTTGATCTATCGTGGCACATGACACCACGCGGATGCATCTGTCAGCAAACGGCAGGAAAAACCCTTCGCCCGATGACTGATTCACCCGATAACGATTCGAGCAGCGGAAGATGTCGGCGATTTGGCAAACCGATTTGCTCTCGGCGCCGGCTGCACCTTGTTGACGCAGGCGCTTTCCTTTTGCGCCTCCGTCCTGGCGATCTCGCCATTGCGGCTGCTCCTCTGGGCGCCGAGATGCCACCCGGATTTACGGACTGGCCCAGCCTCGGAAATCAACCGTTGAGATCGACCGGCCCCCTGCGCCCAGAACGAGCCGGTCACAACACCTAGACGCTGTCCACGGCCACATCGAGCGAATGTCGATCAATGCGCTCTTGAAGCGCGACCACAACGGCGTGCAGGAACTCCCGGCGGCGAGGCTCGGCGGCTGTCGCCAGCGTCATTGTCAATCGCCCGCGGATCTTGTTCATGAAACCCACATGGTCAAAGCGGTCGGCGGCGATGTTCACTTCGACCTCATCCATGTAGTGCGACAGATGCGATCCCAATTCAAGATTCGCGTCCATCTGGAACCGAGTGGCCATCTGCTCTGCAAGCGTGCCCATCTGCACGTAGGGGCCGTATTCGTCGATCATCAAATCTCCTTCGCATGCCTGAAAAACCTAGATAGGTGCTCTTTGTCAAAGAACGAGATGTATCCTTGATCATCCGCGCAAAACACCGGATCAAATTTCTAAAATATGCGTGATCGAGCAGCTGGGCCCCACTCCAGACTACTGGAGGGACCATCAACGCGCATTCGGCTTTACGATAAAAAAGGCGAAGCGTGGCTGCAACCTGGAGGCGGCCTGCAATGCACAGACAAATGAACAACAAACCAGTCAGCCTGATTTTGTCCAACAATATAAGTCCTGGGAAAATTTGATGGCGGAGAGGATGGGATTCGAACCCACGATACGCTTTTGACGTATACTCCCTTAGCAGGGGAGCGCCTTCGACCACTCGGCCACCTCTCCGGTGCGGCCTGATTATTGCGTAAAAAAAATGAATGCAAGGCTTTTTCGCCAAGAAGCCGAAAAACCTGTTGGCTGAACAGCCGCGCGCGAAACTTTGCGGGCAATTCGGGAACTTCTTTAAGGCCGGCACGTTCTCGCTTCGGTAACAAAAGAGGTGTTTCTAATGGCTCAGACCAAACTGAATGTTGTCGAAGACACGATCGAAAACCAGATTGCCGAGCTGCGCTCGCAAATCTCGTCGCTTTCCAAGTCCGTTTCCGCCCGTGCTGAAGGCGTGGGTGAGGATGCATCCGAATTTCTGGACGAGGCACGCGGCCGCGTTCGCAAGGCTGCGAGCAATGTCCGTGCCCAGGGCCAGAATGTGGTGGAAGCGGTGAAGGAAAATCCCGGCACGGCAACCTCGCTGCTGACGATCGTCGGCGCACTCGGTTTTGCAATCGGTTATGCGGTTGGTGCCGGCACGCAGCAGAACTCGTCGAACAGCAGCCTTTATCGCTGGCGCTGAATACCGCACGAGCGTTAGAATTCAGGCAAGGCGGCAAAGTCCCGCCTTGCCTTTTTTGCATTGATTTAAAGACAACCAGAACGGGGGCCAGAAATGCTGTTCAGCGACGATCTTGAAGAGGCATTGGGGGATTTTGCCAGAGATCATGGCATCGACAGGGACGAGGCCCTCCAGCGCATCGTCCGCGCCGCCCTTATCAATAGCGGTTACCTCCCTTCCGGCGAAGAAGGCATTCCGCCCGAAAAGCTGAATGCCAGCAACGACGATTGAGGCTTAGTAGCCCGATCTGGACGGCGCCGGCGCTGCCCCACCCTTGTAGCGGCCGGACAGGGCGCGCAGGGCGTTGGCGAATTCCGTGACATCGGCGCCGACGGCGACGAAAGACGCACCGAGCTCTAGATAACGGCGATTATAGGTTTCATTGAAGGTGAGAATGCCGGCGGCCTTGCCGGCCGCGACGATCTTGACGATCGCGGCTTCGATCACCGCCTGCACTTCCGGCTCGTCGATCCTGCCGAGATAACCCATGTCGGCAGCGAGATCCGCCGGGCCGATGAAGACGCCATCCACCCCTTCCACGGCAAGGATATTGTCGAGATCGTTGATTGCGGCGCGCGTTTCGGCCTGCACCAGCAGACAGACGCTATCGGAGGCGCTGTCGGCGTAATCGGTTATGGTGTTGAAGGCCGACGCACGGGCAACGGCTGCCCCCATGCCGCGAATGCCGCGCGGCGGATAATGCATGGCGCTGACCAAAGCTTCCGCCTGCGCTGCCGAATCGACCATCGGCACCAGGAGCGTGCGTGCGCCTGCATCCAGAAGCTGCTTGATCATCCAGCTTTCGCCCACTGGCACGCGCACTACGGGTTCGGCGGACGATGTGGTAAGTGCGCGCAGCTGATCGATGATGCTGCGCAGATCGTTCGGCCCGTGCTCGCCATCGATTACCAGCCAGTCGAAACCCGCCGTTCCGGCGATTTCCGCCGCGATTGCCTCGCCCATGTCGAGCCAGAGGCCGATCTGCGGCTTGCCGGCATGGATGGCGGATTTGAAACGGTTTTCGGGAGCAGGCATGATGTCCTCAGGAGAGCAATAATTTCAGATCGGCGGATGCGTCCGCCAGGATGGCGCGATCCGGTTCCGCACCGGTATCGAGCAGTTTCTTGCCGGCGACATAGGCCTTGGCATCGTTGACGGCATCCACCGCCACGAAACGCCCGTCGCGGAAATACCAGACCGACCAGCTGCCTTCACGGGCACCGGGCCGCAATACCGTCTCGTCATAACCAAGATTGAAGCCGGCGATCTGCAGCTTCACCTCATATTGATCCGACCAGAACCAGGGTTTCGCCTCATAGGCGGTTTCAGTGCCGGCAAGCACGGCAGCTGTCGCCTCGGCCTGATCGACGGCATTCTGGACCGATTCGAGACGCACGTGCTGGCCGCGCCATGGCAGCAGGGCGCAATCGCCCACCGCGTGAATGTCCCGGTCGGATGTGCGGGTATGATTATCCACCACGATGCCATTGCCGACATCGAGGCCCGATTCGCGGGCAAGCCGGTCATTCGGCGTCACGCCGATGCCGACGATGACGAAATCCACATCAAGCATCGAACCATCGGACAGTTCGGCGGCCGCCACCCGGCCATCCATGCCGACAAGGCGCACGAGGCCGGTCTTTTCGCGAATGGAAACGCCGTTCGCCTGATGGATGCCGCGCATGATATCGGCGGTTTCTTTCGCCGCCACGCGCTGGAGAATACGGTCGGCCATTTCGATCAGCGTCACATCGAGGCCGAGCTTGCGGGCAACCGCCGCCGCTTCAAGGCCGATATAACCGCCGCCTATCACCAGCAGCCGGCGGCCCGGCTTCATTTCTTCCATCAGCCGGTCAGCGTCGCGCTTGTCGCGAACGGTCAAGACCCCTTCCAGATCGCCACCGATGCTGGCGGGCAGCAGGCGGGGTGCGGCCCCGGTCGCCAGCACCAGCTTGTCATAGGCAAGCGTGCTGCCATCCTGCATGCGCACCGTTTTGGCCCTGCGGTCGATATCTTCCACCCAGGTGGACAGCCGGATATCGACATTATTGTCCGCGTACCACTCCTGCGGGCGGAACATCAGCCGGTCAAAACTCATCTCGCCGAGAAGGTATTTTTTGGAGAGCGGCGGCCGCTGGTAGGGATAGGCATCCTCGGAGCCGATGATGGTGATGGGACGCTCATCCTTCAGCGCCCGGAGCTTTGCCGCCAGCGCGAAAGCGGCCTGCCCCGCCCCGACGATTACCAGCCTTCCCGTCACGTTCCACTCCCAGACACGAATCGCGATGGACCAACCCTGCCATGCTCGCGAAGCCATATTGCCGGATCAGGCGTAACGCCAAGTACGGCCCGCGTCAACCACGCTGCGACGCCAGCCCGGTGCAAGCATGACACATTATCAGCACAGGCTGCGACACGCCTGCAACCGGACCGAGCCAAGCGCATTCTATCAAGGGAAACATCGGCTTGCGAAAGGAAGATTGGCCCATGTCGAGACGGACAACAGACAATTGCGCCGATTTCCTTCACGACCTGGCAAGGAAGCCGCGTTAAAATCAGCATCAGGAGAGGCAATCCGGGAGGTTGTCATGGCTTTGCATATGGATCCCCGTCAGAACGTCCCCCAGGACGAGAAGTACGAGAAATTTCAGATCGACCGGCCCGGCAAGATCACCTTCATCGGGCATCATCTCAGCGCCAGCGACACCCTGCGCTGCCTCGTGCGCACCATTTCTCTTTATGGCGCAGAGATCGAGGTCAGCCCCCACCTGGAAATGCCCGCCAATTTCTATCTGGAAATTCTGGGTATTCGAGATGAGATCGGCTGCACGCTGATCCGCCGGGAAGAGGAAAAGGTCACCATCGGTTTCAACATGCTGATCGATGCGGAATTCCTGCACCATGTGCGCCGGCTGAGTTTCGAAACCAGCGCCTGAGCGGGCACGACGGGCGGCACGGGGGCGGAAAAACTGTTCCAAAACAGTCATCGGATAACCGGGCGCGGCTTGCGTCCGGTTTTTTTGCACCTATTGTGAGCCGGGTTTTCAAACACAGCTACCGGAACTTTCAGCCAATGTCCGCTTTTTCACGCCTCACCCCGCTTGCCGTCTCGCTCCCTTCAACCGTTCCTTTCGTTGGCCCGGAAGCCATCGAACGGAACCGCGGCCTGAAGGTGGAAGCGCGGATCGGCGCCAATGAAAGCGGCTTTGGCCCCGCCCCTTCAGTGCTTCTGGCCCTGCGGGATGCTGCAGCCGATACCTGGATGTATAGCGACCCGGAAAATTTCGAATTGAAGGAAGCGCTTGCCATCCATCATGGCGTTGCACGCGGCAATATCGCCATCGGCAGCGGCGTGGACGGATTGCTGGGTGAGATCGCAAGGCTGATTGTCGAGCCCGGCACGCCTGTCGTCACCTCGCTCGGCGGTTATCCCACCTTCAATTACCATGTGAACGGTTTTGGCGGGAAACTCGTGACTACGCCCTATGTGGACGATCACGAAGACCTCGATGGCCTTCTCGATCTCGTCATACGGGAAAATGCGCCGCTCGTTTATTTCGCCAATCCGGATAATCCGATGGGAAGCTGGTGGGAAGCGAGCGAAGTTGTTGCCTTTGCGCGCGCGCTGCCGGAAACCTGCCTGCTCATTCTGGACGAGGCCTATTGCGAAACCGCGCCCGCCAGTGCCGTGCCGGCAATCGATGCGCTGATTGGCCAGCCGAACATCCTGCGCATGCGCACCTTCTCAAAGGCCTATGGGCTGGCCGGCGCGCGTGTCGGTTATGCCATCGGCACGCTCGGCAATGTCGAAGCCTTCGACAAGATCCGCAACCATTTCGGCATGGCGCGCATTTCGGTCGCGGGTGCTTTGGCAGCGTTGAAGGATCAGGCCTATCTGCATGAGGTCGTTGGTAAAATTTCCGATGCCCGCGACCGCATTTCCGCAATCGCCCGCGATAACGGCCTTGCACCGCTGCCCTCGGCCACCAATTTCGTCACGATCGACTGCCACCGCGACGGCGCTTATGCCCGCGCCATTGTCGATGGACTGATGGAACATGGCGTGTTCATCCGCATGCCGGGCGTCGCGCCGCTCAACCGCTGCATTCGCGTGAGTGTCGGGCCGGACGACAAGCTCGATCTTTTCGAGCAGGCATTGCCGAAGGTTATCAAGGCGATCGGGTAAACTCTGGTTCCTTGCCTCCGTCATGCCGGCCTCGAGCCATATGCTGCGAATGCGATTCAAAGCCACCCCGCAAACCACTGTTTGCGAATCGTTTTCCGGACGAGACGTCCAGACATAAGAAAACCGCGCCGGCCTTGTTCCTGCCGGTCGCGGTTTGATGTGTCAGCGCCAAAGCTTCTTTTCAAAGCCCTCGCCGCGTTCCCCTTCGGGTTTACTTTCGTTTGCACCGGTCATCGGGACTGGAGGGAGCCGGACCGGAAATCTCACTGATAAACTGGATGGATCAGTGCATCGTCATCCAGTCGCGGGCGGCACGCAGCGCTTCGGCCAGTTCCGCCTTGGTCATGTTGCGGGCGAGATCCGCACGCAGAGAAGCGGCTCTTTCCGATCCACGGATCGCGGCGATGTTGAGCCATTTGTGGGCCGCGACCAGATCCACCGTGCAGCCCCGGCCGGTCGCATAGACCAGGCCGAGATTGCAAAGGGTGTCGGCGCGGGTTTCGCCACCGGCAACTGCCATTTCGATATCGCGAATTTCAAAGCGTGCCATCGTTTTAATCCCTGTCTTCTGCCTGTTTCATCAATCGCCTTCTTTCCGAGGCTAACCTTCAGAACCGCCGTCTTATGCGGCTTTTTTGTTCTTCGGGCCGGCAGGTTTTCCCTGCGCTTTTGATGACTTCACTATGCCGCAAGCCTTTCAACGGGCGCTTAAAAGGCATGATTAATGGGCCGCAAACAAACTGCAAACGATTGGTAAAATTGGGTTTTTGTTAAATATCACGAGGTGCGGAAATTAAGGACTTTCAGGCGATTTTTACGAAAAGTTTACATCTGGATTTAAACCCTTCGTTCACCACGATAAAAACATCGATTTTCAAATTCGACCGTCTCCACTGCGCAAACAGTCGCAAACGCCTCTCTAGCGCGGCAAATTTCTGTTTCCTTTTACGTTAACGTAAAATAGTATCCGGCTGTCTGTTTTATGAGGATGAGGCAGGCAAAGGATAGCATGGCCCAAAGGTGACCGCGTCGCAGGACGCCACACCATCGGCAATGCAGGACAGGGTTTAATGCGTATACGTTCTTCATGACCGGTGCGGTTCGGAAGGGTCTGCGCAAATTTCGGGAGGAGTTTTTATGAAGCGCGTAATGATGATTGCCGCTGCCCTCATGATGGGCAGCAACCTTGCTGTTGCCGCAGAAGCCATCGAGGGCAACTGGAAAACGGCCAGCGGCGAAACCGCCGTGATCGGCCCCTGCGGCACGGCCTTTTGCGTGACGCTGAAGACCGGCAAACATGCCGGAAAACAGATCGGCAAGCTTTCCGGCAAGGGAAACAGCTATGCCGGTGAGATCACCGATCCCGCCAACGACAAGACCTACAGCGGTTCCGGCACCGTTTCCGGCAATTCACTGAGCATGAAGGGCTGCGTGCTGAAGGTTCTGTGCAAATCGCAGACCTGGACACGGCTTTAACAGCGCGAGGCGGCGGGCTTTCGGCTCTCCGCCAGCTAGCCAGTCATCCAGCCGGCGCGGCGTCGTGAGGCGGTTTCAGTAACAGAACCCATGCCGCGTGGCACGGTTTTGCCTTTGATGTATGTTGACCACAGCCAAATAACATCTTCGCAAAATCGACGCTGATACAGAACATTTTCATTTTAATCGCCTAAAAACAGTATATGTTGTGAATATTATTCGTCATCTATATATATGTATTTGAATATAATACTTCATTAAATCGACGTAATATGAACAATAAATTTTATGCACCCATAATATCGGCGTTATTTGTCGCAATAATATTTTTTATTTCGGCCGACCCACTACTTTTGTCTCTCCTTATACCTTATTTCCCGCAGGAGAGATGCGGCACAGAGTTATCGGACAATGAAATACGCAAGATTGTCATAGATGAAATTCAGACAACTGGGTTGAGATTTTTATTCCCGCATGATGCTGTCGGCTTGAAAGCAGAAGATGGCTTTTGGGAGATAAAAAAATACGAAATCCCAATTAATCCTGAATCTGAATATGAAACGAATAAATATGAAGCAAATTTCACCCATCCGAATCAGTTCGTGAGTGTTTTTATCGGTATGTGCGGTGGTATAAACATGATTTTTAATAAGCCATACGCAGGATTTGACTATAGAAAACTTTAGAGAAGCCAATGCCCCTTGCTTTTTCAACGATCCTGATTGCCGGCACCTCGCATGTGGGCAAAAGCACCCTTGCCGGTCTTTTGAGCGAACGGCTCGGCTGTGAGGCGATATCGACCGACAGCCTCGCCCGCCACCCCGGCAGGCCCTGGCCGGGCATACCGGCGCCGGTGGAGGAATATTACACGCAGCTTTCGGCAGACACGATCCACTGGTTTCTGAAGGTTCATCACCAGAACATCTGGCCGCTGATCCGCTCGCTGATCGACAACCGCTGCAATACCGGCAATCCCGTGATCTTCGAGGGTGCTGCCCTGCGCCCGGAATTCATATCGCCCCTGCTCGGCAGCGCGATCACTGGCGTCTTTCTGCATGCCGGGAATGATTTCCTTCTCGAAAGGATGCGCTCTCACGCCCGATACGATGATGCAACGGCCAGCCAGCGGCGGATCATGGACGCCTTCATCGAGCGATCGCTGCGGGAAAATACCGAGATGCTGGCCTCGGCGCAGCAACATAACGTGCCGGTCGTCGATGTGACGAAACCGCAAGCACTCGAAACCCTCATGGCCGATCTTGCCGCGCGCGTGACCGCCTCTTCCGCGTGATCAAAAGACGGGTGACCAAGGTCTCCAGCGAGGCCATTGCGGCATCAATCTGTCCTGTCACCACCCGTTAACATCCCTGAACACCATATGAACCGGGGTCTCAGGGTCCGTTCAGTCCGAGTATGGCAAAACTCTGTCCATCAACTCCAATAAAGGGGAATGGACATGGCAAAGTTGATCAGCCGGTTGGCAATCTTCGCGTTTCTCATGGCGATCTTCGCCATGTCCTTCGCTTCGCTCGTCGTTAATCCGAACCGCAGTTTTCAGCGGGTGAATGCCGGTGCGGCAATTGCCTGCCAGCACAGCCCGGCACCCGCCGCCAATTGCCCCGTCGTACTTTGAGGACCGACCGATGACCAACACTTTTTCAAACGGCCTGTTCTCTGCCCTGCGGCTGGTGCTGATGGCCTCGATCTTTCTCGGCCCGGTAGCAGGACTTGCGGTTTACAAGGCCGATCCCCGCCCGGCATCCAAGGGCGCCGGTTTCGTGCTCCTGATGAGCCTGCAGCGCGGCGCGCTCGGCTGAATCTAGCACACGCTTCATCGATCCAGCCGCTTTTTCCGTTTCTTTTCAGTTTCTTCGTATTTCTGTCGCTTGCCTGTCGAAATTGCCCTCTTATAATGGGCCATGACAATAGCAAAACGAACGATTCCGCCCTTCACCTTCATCAGCCCCGAGCCTTTCGCGCCGCAGTCCTTCACGGACCCGAAAGAAGCAGTCGAGGCTTTGACCGCGCTTTACGAACGCAATACGGCGTTCCTGATCAATTCCTTCACCGACCTTGCCAAGGGCGCGCCGATTGCCGGCCGTTACCGCGCCTGCTACCCGCAGGTGAGCCTGGAGACCGCAACCTTCGGCCATGTCGACTCGCGTCTTTCCTATGGCCATGTCACCGCGCCCGGCGTCTACACAACGACGATTACCCGGCCGGAGCTGTTCCGCCATTACCTGAAAGAGCAGCTGGGGCTTCTGATGAAGAACCACGGCGTTCCGGTCACGGTGTCGGAATCGGCCACACCCATTCCGCTGCACTTCGCTTTTGGCGAAGGTGCTTATGTCGAGGCGGCGGCCGCATCGTCGCTCTCCGACGTGCCGCTGCGCGATCTGTTCGATACGCCCGATCTCAACAATACCGATGACCTTATCGCCAATGGCGAATATGACCAGGTGCCGGGCGAACCCGCACCGCTTGCGCCCTTTACCGCGCAGCGCATCGATTATTCGCTTGCCCGCCTCAGCCATTATACGGCAACCAGCGCGAGCCATTTCCAGAACTTCGTGCTGTTCACCAACTACCAGTTCTATATCGACGAGTTCGCCGCATGGGCGCGGCAGATGATGAAGAATGGCGGCGAAGGTTACACAGCCTTCGTGGAGCCGGGCAACATCATCACAAATGCCGGTTCCGACAGACCGGAAACGGACGCCGTGCTCGCCCGCCTGCCGCAGATGCCCGCCTATCACCTGAAGAAAAAGGGCCATGCCGGCATCACGCTGGTCAATATCGGCGTCGGCCCTTCCAACGCCAAGACGATCACCGACCATATCGCCGTGCTGCGCCCGCATGCCTGGCTGATGGTCGGCCATTGCGCCGGCCTGCGTAACAGCCAGCGGCTGGGCGACTATGTTCTGGCGCATGCCTATGTGCGTGAGGACCACGTGCTTGATGACGACCTGCCGGTCTGGGTGCCGATCCCGGCGCTGGCCGAAGTGCAGCTGGCGCTGGAAGGCGCCGTGGCGGAAGTCACCGGTTACGAGGGCTTCGAGCTGAAGCGCATCATGCGCACCGGCACCGTCGCCACCATCGACAATCGCAACTGGGAGCTTCGCGATCAGGCCGGCCCCGTCAAGCGCCTGTCGCAGTCGCGCGCCATAGCACTCGACATGGAATCGGCCACCATCGCGGCCAACGGTTTCCGCTTCCGCGTGCCCTACGGCACCCTGCTCTGCGTCTCCGACAAGCCGCTGCATGGCGAATTGAAGCTGCCGGGCATGGCGACGGAGTTTTACCGCACGCAGGTCGCCCAGCATCTGCAAATCGGCATCCGCGCCGTGCAGAAACTCGCCGCCATGCCGACGGAAACGCTGCATTCGCGCAAGCTTCGAAGCTTTTACGAGACAGCGTTCCAGTAAAAACAGATATCGCGGAAGGTGTCCTTGGTGTACTGTTTCGAAAATCGATACACCAAGGATTTTTCGATGCGCACCAACATTGAACTCGATGACGCCTTGATCGCCGAGGCGATGGAAATCACCGGTCTTTCGACAAAAAAGGCGACGGTAGAAAAAGCATTACGCGATCTTGTGCGTATTCATCGTCAGATGCGGGCGATGAACGCATTGGAGGGTATGGGCTGGGAAGGTGATCTGGATGAGATGCGGACAGATTGGGACGCTGAAACCGATTGGGACGTAAAGAAAGCCAAATGATCGTTGCAGATACTTCTGCCTGGATTTCTTTCATTCGAAAAGACACGCCTGCCCTCTCCGCCAAGTTTCGCGCCCTGATGGCGCAGGGCCAAATTCTGATCGGCGACATCATTCTCCTTGAGCTGCTTAGAGGCGCTCGCGATGGTCATCATGCGCGCCATCTTGAGCAGACGCTCAGCGAATTTCCCTGTGTTGCAATGATGTCTCCTCAACTCGTCATCAAGGCTGCGGCCAACTACCGCTTCCTGCGAGCGCGTGGCTATACGATCCGGAAAAGCAACGACCTCATCATCGGCACTTACTGTATCGAGTACGGGCACAAGCTGCTGCACAACGACCGAGACTTTCAGCCGATGGCCGATCATCTCGGTCTGCAATCCGCCTGACTATCAAACAGTCTTCACCGTCCCCTCCACCCGCACCGGAAAATTCACCGACCGGGCGATGAAGCACTTATCATGCGCATCATGGTGCAGTTCGTCCGCGCGGGCTGCATCGCCCTTCGAGATGGTGATGATCGGTTTCAGCACCACGTCGCTGAATTGCCCCGCGCCGTCCTTTTCCATGACAAGCGTGCCTTCGGCGTTGTCGACATAGTCTTCAACGATGATGCCATTGACCGAGCAGAAATGCAGGTACCAGAGCTTGTGGCAGGCCGAGAGCGAGGCGACCAGCATGTCTTCCGGGTTCCAGCGGGAGGGATCGCCGCGGAAGGCGGGGTCCGAGGAGCCGGCGATATCGGCTTTCCCTGCGGTGGAAATCGTGTAGTCGCGTTCATAGTCGCGGTAGCCGGATGTGCCCTTGCCGCGATTGCCGGTCCATTTCACCTGCACGGCGTAATGATGTTCCTGTCCTGCCATCTGATTATTCCTCCCTTGGAAACTTTTTTCGCATTCTCTAACGGAAAACCGGTGTCAACTTTTCCTAAAAATGCTCTCGCGTATCACGCAGGTGATCGAGCCCCTTGCGTAAGGTCTCGATGATCTCATCCACTTCCGAACGGCTGATCGTCAGCGCCGGCGAGGCCAGCATGCGGTCACCAGTCGCACGCATGACGAGGCCGTTTGCCAGGCAATGGTTGCGCACGGCGGTACCGATATCATCGGGCTTGGCGAAACGCCGGCGGGTTGCCTTGTCGGCCGTTATCTGCAGGCCACCCATCAGGCCGACATTCACGGCCTCGCCCACCAGTTCGTGATCATCAAGGCTTTTCCAGCCTTCGGAGAAATAGGGGCCGATATCATCGCGCACCCGCTCCACCAGACCCTCATCCTCGATGATACGAAGGTTTTCCAGCGCAGCGGCGGCGCAGACGGGGTGGCCAGAATAAGTAAAGCCGTGGTTGAAGTCGCCGACTTCCGACAACATCACTTCCGCCACGCGGTCGGAAACGATGACGCCGCCGATCGGCAGATAACCGGATGAAAGGCCCTTGGCGACGGGGGCGAAATCCGGCTCCACGCCGAAATGCTGGTAACCGAACCATGAGCCGAGACGGCCGAAACCGCAGATCACCTCATCCGATACGAGCAGGATATTGCGCGCCTTGCAGATGCGGGCGATTTCCGGCCAGTAGGTTTCCGGTGGCACGATGACGCCGCCTGCCCCCTGAATGGGTTCGGCGACGAAAGCGGCGACGTTTTCCTCGCCGAGTTCATCGATCTTCGCATCCAGTTCGCGGGCCACTTTCAGGCCAAATTCGGCGGGCGAAAGATCGCCGCCCTCGGCATACCAATAGGGCTGGCCGATATGGGCAACGCCTTCGATCGGCAGGTTGCCCTGCTCGTGCATCCATTTCATGCCGCCGAGCGAGGCGCCGGCCACCGTCGAGCCGTGATAGCCGTTGCGGCGAGCAATGACCTTCGTCTTCGTCGGATGGCCAAGCGCCTTCCAGTAGACCCGCGCCATGCGGAACCAGGTGTCGGTGGCTTCCGAACCGGAATTGGTGAAGAATACATGGTTCATGTCAGGCCCGGCGCGCGAGGCGATCTTCTGCGCCAGAAGTGTCGCGGGCGGCGTGGTCGTTCCGAAAAACGCGTTGTAATAGGGCAGCTCGTTCATCTGCCTCTGAACGACATCAGCGATTTCGCGGCGTCCATAGCCAATATTCACGCACCAGAGGCCGGCAAAGGCGTCGAGATATTTCTTGCCGGTGCTGTCATAGATGAACACCCCTTCGGCCCGTTCGATGATGCGGGTGCCGGTGGCATTCAGTTTGCCCATATCGGAAAAGGGGTGGAGGTGATGGGCGGCATCAATGGCGGCAAGGTTGGATATCGGCTTGGAGACTTCATTCATGACAGATCGCACTCCCATAAAGGCGACGGCGCTCAAGCCACCGCGCCTGCCGAACATGGCCGGGCGGCTTTGATTTGGCAAGGCTGGTGATTTTCAGGGGCCAACGCATTGAACGGGCGGTTGCCGCTCGTTTCTTCTCCCCCGCCGGGGAGAAGGTGGCCCGAAGGGTCGGATGAGGGGGAAACGCCAGCGAGAGACGGGGAGCTCGCCCCCTCATCCCGCTGCCGCGGACTTCTCCCCGGCGGGGAGAAGAAACAAGCGGCATTCGCTCATTTCTAACATGGTGAAGCGGATTCGATTTGGCGACGTTGGCATTCCTGGGGCAGTAATGAAGGGGCAGGATATCGCCCCTTGTTTCTTCTCCCCGCCGGGGAGAAGGTGGCCCGAAGGGTCGGATGAGGGGGCAACGTTAGCGGTATACGGAGAGCTCGCCCCCTCGTCCCGCTGCCGCGGACTTCTCCCCCTCGGGGAGAAGAAACAAGCGGCGATCACTCAATCCAAACATACTCCGTTCGCGTTATGCGAAAAACACCCGCCCCACCAGCACCTTCAACTCGCCGGCATGCACCTCCAGCGCCACATCCCGCTCCATCGGCAGCAATTCGCCATCGATGACGCAGCGCACATCGTGGCGTTTCTTCGGAAAATGCAGTTCCACATCCGTCACCGTCATGGCTGTCACGGCGGCGTTTTCCTTCAGCCTGCCGCGCAGAATGTCGAAGGCAAGCCTTGCGACACCGGAAGGGCGCAGCGGATCGGTGAGGTAAAAACCGAGATGACCGCCGGATACATTATCCGCCACCAGCAGCGAGTTCTGGCCGAATTCATTGTTGGAGACGGAAATGGCCGAGACCTTGCGGTGCTGGGTTTCGCCATTGACGGTATATTCCACCTCGAAGACCGGCGGATTGAGGATGACGCTGATGGCCGCGCGGATGCTTGCCTTGATCTTGCCGAGGCGGGAGGCGAAAGCGAGGTTGTTGCGATAGCGCACCATGCGCGAATGCAGGCCGGCGGAAAACTGGTGAACGAAAAGCCGGCCGTTGGCGCTGGCTATATCCACGCTGGCGATCTCACCATTTGCCAGCGTTTCCAGCGCCAGGCGAATGTCGAGCGGCAGTTTCAGCGAGCGGGCAAACAGGTTCATGGTGCCGGCCGGCACGATGCCGAGTGCAATGCCCTGTTTCCAGGCGATGCCAGCGGCGGCCGAAATGGTGCCATCACCACCACCGGCAATGATACCTTCAATATCAGGCTCATCGGCAGCGCGTTGCATTTCCTCGACAATGTCCTTTCCGGAAACCAGACGGCATTCGATCTGGTGCCCCGCCCGGGAAAAGACCGCACGGGCGTGGTCGCAATAGGCGTCCATATCGGTGGTGCGAAAGGTGCCGCCATCACGATTGAAAATTGCAATGAGCTTCATGTCCAACCCGGTCCCGTAACGTTCGCAGCCGCGCGTAAATGCCTGGCTTCATATAGAGTTCCGAACACCATCGCGTGAAGATCGTCTTTTGCCGAGAATCGCTCTACCGCAACGCATCATTTCATGTTAGGGATCACTTAAGGTCATTTTCATGACCGCGCATCTCCAGTCAGGGCAGACCGCTCCCATACGGTCTTGCCCTTTTTTCTGTGGGGTCCTCCCCCTTCTCAGGTCATCATGAGCCAGTCGAAAATTTCCGAAGCCCGTCCCGCAGCGGAGAATGAAACCGTTTACACGGACACTCCGGCCGTGGCGCTCTCGCCGTTCGCCATCGCGCTTATCGAACTGGCGCTGGCCGCCGGCGGCTTCGGCATCGGCACCGGCGAATTCGCCATCATGGGCCTGTTGCCTGACGTCGCCACGACCTATGGCGTGACGGTGCCACAGGCGGGTTACGTCATCACGGCCTATGCGCTTGGCGTCGTCATCGGCGCGCCGATCATCGCCATCCTTGCCGCACGCATGACGCGGCGTGCTTTGCTCCTCGGCCTGATGGGGCTTTTTGCAGCCGGCAATATCTTGAGCGCCGTCGCACCTGACTTCCTGAGCTTCACCGTTCTGCGCTTCATCACCGGCCTGCCGCATGGCGCCTATTTCGGCGTTGCGGCGCTGGTGGCGGCCTCGATGGCGCCGATCCATAAACGCGCCCGCGCCGTCGGCCGCGTCATGCTCGGCCTCACCATCGCCACGCTGCTCGGCACACCGCTTGCCACCTTCTTCGGCCAGCTGCTGTCCTGGCGCGCCGCCTTCATGCTGGTCGGCGGCATAGCACTTCTGACCGTCGCCCTGCTCTGGCTGTTCCAGCCGCGTGACCGGGTGGAGGAAGGTGCAAGCGTCTGGCGCGAACTCGGCGCTTTTCGCCGTGTGCAGGTGTGGCTTACGCTTGCCATCGCGTCTGTCGGCTTCGGCGGCATGTTCTCGGTGTTCAGCTATATCGCCAAGACCACCACTGATGTGGCGATGATGCCGGTTTCCACCGTCTCCATGGTGCTGGCGCTATTCGGCATCGGCATGAATGTCGGCAATGTGGTCGGCTCGCGGCTGGCGGATATCTCGCTCAACGGCACGATTGGCGGCATGCTCGCCTTCAACGTGCTGGTCATGGTCGTGTTCGGCATGACGGCGCATGAACCGTTCATGCTGTGCCTCTGCGTCTTCCTGATCGGCTGCGGTTTTGCCGCCTGTCCGGCCGTGCAGACGCGGCTGATGGATGTGGCGCAGGATGCCCAGACGCTGGCCGCCGCCTCCAACCACTCCGCCTTCAACATCGCCAATGCGCTTGGCGCCTGGCTCGGCGGGCTGGTCATCGCCATGGGTTATGGCTATGCCTCGACAGGTTATGTCGGTGCGGTTCTGTCGCTTCTCGGGCTTGGCGTTTTCCTCATTTCCGTCACCGTCGAGCGGCGCGAAAAGGCGGCCTGAGCCGGCCCTATCGCAGCTTACGGAAATTTCACAATCGGGCGCTTGACTCTTTTCGGTTTCAGGCGCAACACGGCCTTACGCGCATGCCTTGCGGCACGGCGCGGATTTCAACGGAGCATCATTAGATGTCTAGCGACAGTAGCAGTCGATTGCCTTTGCCGAGACCGGCGAACGTGAACTGATCCGACCGCTGTCGGCTCACCACCGCGTTCGCCGTTATCGGCGAATCGACGGAAAGGGAGCAATCATGAACTTCCACAACCTCTCCCAGAGGGCCAGCAAGGCCGCACGTCTTCTTCGTAGCGGAAATGCCGGCTCCACCACCATTGCCGAACGCGTCGAGCACCTCAACACGCTTGATGTCGGCGAAGCCGCAACCGCCCTGCTCGCCATGCCGCAGGCAAAGGCCGTCGCCATTCTCGACCGGCCCGAACTGCATGGTGCAGCCGCGATCATCGCCCATATTCCTGTCGAACAGGCTGCCCGCTTCGTCAACCTGATGTCTGACGACCGCGTTGCCGACGTCATGGCGGAAATGGCCGAAGAACCGCGCGCAAAGCTGTTTTCCCGGCTGGACCGCACGACGGCTCTCTCCATCAAGCACCTGATGGGGTATCCGCCGCGCACGGCCGGCTCGATCATGACCACGGAATTCGTCAGCGTGCCTGATGACTGGACGGTGGAACAGACCCTTTCGCACATCCGCGTCGTCGAGCGGTCGCGTGAAACGGTCTATGCCATCTATGTGCTGGCGCAGGACGGAACGCTTTCCACCGTCGTGACGCTGCGTCGCCTGCTGACCGGCGAAGCCGGTGCGTCCATCCTCTCCGTCGCATCGAAGGAAGGCATCGTCTGCGCCAGCCCCCTGATGTCGCAGGAGGATGTCGCCCGGCTGATCCGCAAGCACGACCTTCTGGCACTGCCCGTCGTCGATGACCGCTCGCATATTCTCGGCATCGTCACCGTTGACGACGTGATCGACACCATGATCGCCGACACAACGGAAGACGCCCACAAGTTCGGTGGTATGGAGGCGCTCGGCAAGCCCTACATGACGATCGGCTTTCCGGACATGATCCGCAAGCGCGCCGGCTGGCTCGCAGCACTGTTCCTCGGCGAAATGCTGACGGCCAGCGCCATGCAGCATTTCGAAGGCGAGCTGGAAAAGGCCGTAGTGCTGACGCTGTTCATACCGCTGATCATGTCATCGGGCGGCAATTCCGGTTCGCAGGCTACCTCGCTCATCATCCGGGCGCTGGCGCTCGGTGAACTGAAGCTTTCCGACTGGTGGCGGGTGCTGCTTCGGGAAATCCCGACGGGCCTGACACTCGGCTGCATTCTGGGCGCCATCGGTTTCCTGCGTCTGACGGTCTGGCAGCAGGCTGGCTTTTACGACTACGGCGAACACTGGCTGCTGGTGGGCGCCACCGTGTTTTCGGCACTTGTCGGCATCGTCACCTTCGGTTCGCTTGCCGGCTCCATGCTGCCCTTCGTGCTGCAGCGCCTGCGGCTCGACCCCGCCAGCGCCTCTGCCCCCTTCGTCGCCACGCTGGTGGATGTCAGCGGCCTCGTCATCTACTTCTCGGTGGCGCTGGTGATCTTGAGCGGTACGTTGCTCTAAAAGACGAAAGGCCCGCTCCAACGAGCGGGCCTCACTTTTACAAATCGAAATCTCGCCATTGTCATCCTCGGGCTTGACCCGAGGATCCACAACCCGGCGCAGATGGATCCTCGGGTCAAGCCCGAGGATGACGGCGAGTGCGGCTCCCCTCACCCGCCGGCGCTGATGACGCCCGTCCCCAACAGCCCCAGCAGGATGAAGCCGATGACCACGCGGTACCAGACGAAGGGCATGTAGCTCTTGGTGGAGACCAGCTTGAGGAAGACGACAATAACCGCATAACCGACGATGAAGGCGATCAGGGTGGCAAGTCCCGTTTGCCCCCAGCCGACCGGATTGTCCTCACCGATGCTCTTGAAGAGCTGGTAGAAACCGGAACCGAAGACGGCGGGAACGGCGAGCAGGAAGGAATAACGGGCGGCCGCCTCGCGGGTGTAACCGAGCAGCAGGCCGGCGCTGATGGTGCCGCCCGAGCGCGAGACACCGGGGATCAGCGCCATGGCCTGCGCGAAACCGAAGAGGATACCGTCGCGCCAGATCAGCTGGTTCAGCTTGTAGCGTTTCTCACCGATCCTGTCGGCAATGCCAAGAACGATGCCGAAGACGATCAGCATCACGGCGGTGATATAGAGGTTGCGCAGCGAATGTTCGATGGCGTCCTTGAAGAACAGGCCGAGAAACACGATCGGCACGGAACCGACGATGATGAGCCAGCCAAGCCGGGCATCGGCCTTGTCATAGGGGCCGAGGCGAAGGTTCTGCCGCAGCCAGGCGGCGGCGATCCGCATGATATCCGACCAGAAATAGACCAGCACGGCCATTTCCGTGCCGATTTGCGTAATCGCGGTGAAGGCGGCCCCGGGATCGGCGCCGGAGGGCAGGAACTCCCCGGCTATCCTCAGATGCGCGCTTGAAGAAATCGGAAGAAATTCCGTAAGTCCTTGCAAAAGGCCGAGAAATCCGGCCTCCATCCAACCCATGCTCATGTGCTTTGATGTCCCTGCTGCGAATCACGATGGCAGCATTATGCATTAATCGGGGCAAATACATGTTGCATCGCACCATCGCGAGCATGGAAAGCGGCACGTGGTCTTACCCGTGATTTTTCAGGCGGCCTTTTCCTCGGCCTGGGGAAGCTGTGTGTATTTCGCGCCGTTCTTGCAAACAACATGGGCGTCGCCCCAGCTTTTCAGCGCCGAAATCACCGGCTTCATCGTGTCGCCAAGCGGCGTCAGCGCGTAGTCCACACGTGGCGGCACCACCGGGAAGACGGTGCGCGAAATCAGACCCGCCTCTTCCAGCTCGCGCAGCTGCTTGGTGAGCATGCGCTGGGTGACGCTTGGAATATGGCGGCGCAGCTCGTTGAAGCGCAGCGTGCCCTCATTGATGAGGTGATAAAGGATCACGCCTTTCCATTTTCCGTCGAGAAAACTCAAGGTCGATTCCACCGGGCAACCCGGAAAATTGCCGGTGAGCTTGGCGCGCGGTCGCGACATCACAGTATCCTTTTTGTATGTATCATCACAAAATGTGCATTCTTGCGATTGATGTTCATATGTATCAAGTAAGAGGCACGCAAACAAGCAAAGGAGACTGTTCATGCGCGCCATCGGTTACAGGACAAGCCAGCCCATCACCGCCAGCGATGCGCTTGTCGATATCGACCTGCCGCAGCCGGAGGCGAAGGGGCACGACATTCTGGTGGAGGTGAAGGCCGTTTCGGTCAACCCCGTTGACACCAAGGTGCGCCGCAACCAGTCGCCGGAAAATGGTGCTACCCGCGTGCTCGGTTTCGACGCCTCGGGCGTGGTGAAGGCCATCGGCAACAAGGTCTCGCTGTTCAAGCCCGGCGACGAGGTGTTTTACGCCGGCGTCATCAACCGTCCCGGCTCCAACAGCGAATTCCACCTGGTCGATGAACGCATTGTCGGCGAAAAGCCGAAATCGCTGAATTTCGAGGAAGCCGCAGCCCTGCCGCTGACGGCGATCACCGCTTACGAGACGTTGTTCGACCGGTTGCGGGTGAAGGATCCGGTTCCGGGCGCGGCCAACGCCGTTCTGGTCATCGGTGGCGCCGGCGGCGTCGGCTCAATTGCCATCCAGCTTCTGCGGGCGCTGACGGACCTTACCGTCATCGCCACCGCCTCGCGGCCGGAAACGATTGCCTGGGCGAAAGACCTCGGCGCGCATCATGTCGTCGATCACAGCAAGCCGATTGCCCCGCAGGTGGAGGCGCTTGGCCTCGGCGCACCAGGCTTCGTGTTTTCAACCACCCATAGCGACATTCACGCCGCCGACAGCGTGGCGGCCATTGCGCCGCAGGGCCGTTTCGCGCTGATCGACGATCCGGCCGGCGGTTTCGATGTCATGGCCTTCAAACGCAAATGCGTATCGATCCATTGGGAAATGATGTTCGCCCGCGCGGTCTTCGAGACACCTGACATGATCGAGCAGCACAAGCTGCTGAACCACGTTGCGAAACTGGTCGATGCCGGCAAGATCAAGACGACACTGACGGAAGTCTTCGGCACCATCAATGCCGCAAATCTCATCAAGGCGCATGCGCTGATCGAGAGCAACAAGGCCAAGGGCAAGATCGTGCTTTCAGGCTTCTGACCGACGCGACAGCGCGTCCGCCTGTGCGGGCGCGCCAATTCCGCCCTGTGCCACCACCACGCCCGAAAAAACTCGCGTGGCTTTTGTCTTGTCAGTCGTCGTCCGGATCTTCAGGGCACGGCCATGATGCAGGCGTGGTCAGGCCGCTCGGCAATTTTGTCTTGGCATCGCCGCAGGCAATATCGACCTGCCTTTGCTCCAGCCCTGTCGCGGTGGAAAGATCCACCCCCTCGATGCGCGTCAGGAGCAGGAAGGCGCTGGTGAAATCCACCGGCCCGCCGAGTGTTGCGCCGCCGAAGCGGGCACGCGACAGGTTGGTCAGGGAAAATTTCGAACCGTTCAGCGTCGCGCCCTCGAAATCAGCGCGGCCGAGTTCGGCCTTGGTGAAATCCGTCCCGTCGAGCTTGGTTTTTTCGAACTTGGTGCGCTGCATTTCGGCGTTGATAAATTTCGCGTTGGTGGCGTCGGCGGCGCTGAAGTCGCTGCGGTAAGCTTCCACCTTGGTCAGATTGGCGCCCTGCAGGTTCGCCTCCCCCAGCGCCGTGCGGATGAGTTTCGCCTTTTCGAGATTGGCGCCCTTCATCGACGAGCCGCGCAAGTCGGTATAGGTAAAGTCCGCTCCGTAAAGCATCGCCGAATCGAGATTGCTGCCACCCAGCATCAGGAGACGCTTGTTGCATTCGCGCCAGTCGATGCCGGCCATGGCATCGGCGCGGCAGCTGGCAGCCACCAGCGGACCGCCGCTCAGCGAAACGGCAATAACCACGCCGGCCGCCAAAGCGGCACCAAACCTTGTCTTCCGCACGATATTCAGCTTCTGAAAGCCGGGCATTCTCTTACTCCCTGCCACCGGAGCGACGGCGCAAACGTGAGCCGCCCCTGGGGACCATATGCACATTCAAGGCGTTACCGCATTTCCATCCCGCATTCCACGGGCCAGTTGACGGCAGGACACCCCAACATCCTATATGTAAGAAATCGAAGAGCAATCCACAAATAAGCAGGGGGCAAAGAACGCTTTCGCCTTCGTCATGCCGGCCTTGAGCCGGTATCCAGGCACGGCGCGTCTGCGCCGTGAAAAGGCGTTCTCGCCGCGCAGGCGCGCGCCGGCTGGATTCCGGCTCAAGGCCGGAATGACGGAAACGGGATAGGCCCGAATACAACGACGGAGGGGAATTCACCCCTTTTAGCCATCATCACATGTTGGCGTAAACCGGCCCCTCACCGCCCTGCGGCGGCACCCAGTTGATGTTCTGGTTGGGATCCTTGATGTCGCAGGTCTTGCAGTGCACGCAGTTCTGGGCGTTGATGACGTAGACTTGCCTGCCATCCTTCTCCACCCACTCGTAGACACCTGCCGGACAATAACGCGTCGAAGGACCGGCAAAGACGTCATGTTCGGAGCGCTTCTGCAGCTCCATGTCCTTCACCTGAAGATGCACCGGCTGGTCTTCCTCATGGTTGGTGGAGGACAGGAACACCGAGGACAGGCGGTCGAAAGTCAGAACGCCATCCGGCTTCGGATAGGCGATAGGCTTGTGCTTCGAAGCCGGCTCGAGGCTTTGCGCATCCGTCTTGCCATGCTTCAGCGTGCCGAAGAGCGAGAAACCGAACAGCTGGTTCGTCCACATGTCCAGACCACCAAGGCCGACGCCAACCAGCGTGCCGAATTTCGACCAGAGCGGCTTGACGTTGCGCACCCGCTTCAAATCCTTGCCGATATCGCCTTCGCGCCATTCGGCCTCGATCTCGGCCACCTCGTCATGGGCACGGCCGGCCGCAATCGCCTCGGCGATCTTGTCCGCTGCCAGCATGCCCGACAGCACCGCATTGTGGCTGCCCTTGATGCGTGGCACGTTGACGAGGCCGGCCGAACAGCCGATCAGCGCGCCGCCCGGGAAAGTGAGCTTCGGCACCGACTGGTAACCACCTTCGGTGATGGCGCGCGCGCCATAGGAGATGCGCTTGCCGCCCTCGAACGTATCGCGAATGGCCGGATGTGTCTTGAAGCGCTGGAATTCCTCGAAAGGATAAAGATAGGGGTTCTTGTAATTGAGATGCACCACGAAGCCGACGGCAACGAGATTATCCTCGAGATGATAGAGGAACGAACCGCCACCGGTCTTGAAACCGAGCGGCCAGCCGAAGGAATGCTGCACGAGGCCCTGTTTGTGGTGCTCCGGTTTGACCTGCCAGAGCTCCTTGATGCCGATGCCGAATTTCTGCGGCTCGCGATCCCTCGACAGATCAAACCTGGAAATCAGCTGCTTGGCGAGCGAACCGCGCACGCCTTCACCGATCAGCACATATTTGCCGTGCAGCTCCATGCCGCGGGTGAAAGCGGGGCCAGGCTCGCCGTTCTTCTCGATGCCCATATCGCCGGTGGCGACACCGATGACAGCGCCTTCGTCATTATAAAGCACTTCCGTGGCGGCAAAGCCCGGATAGATCTCGACGCCGAGCCCTTCCGCCTTTTCCGCCAGCCATCGACAGACGAGGCCGAGCGAAACGATGTAATTGCCGTGATTGTTCATCAAGGGCGGCATCATGAAATTCGGCAGGCGGATGGAGCCGGCCGGGCCTAAAAACATGAACTGGTCGTCCTTGACCTCGGTCTTGAAGGGGTGCCCCTCCTCCTCACGCCAGCCGGGCAACAGCCGGTCGATGCCGATCGGATCGACCACGGCACCGGACAGGATATGGGCGCCGACTTCAGCACCCTTTTCGAGAACGACGACCGAAAGCTCAGGCTCCACCTGCTTCAGCCGGATCGCGGCGGCAAGACCGGCCGGACCCGCACCGACGATCACAACGTCGAATTCCATCGCTTCGCGTTCGGGCAGTTCCATCGCTTCCGTCATCTCATCCTCTCAGATCGCCGGTCCCATCCGGCTGTTATTATATCCGCTTTCCACCATCGGCAGGGCATTGCCGGTGCGAGGTAAAAAGCCCGTGCGCAACAAGGAGTTCGCCTCCCCTGTCTTCGCAAAGCAAGACGCCTTTGTCGAGCTTCTATAGCGGCAAAACATGTCGCACGCCACTTAATTGTCAGACAACCTGACGACTATTTTATTACTTTTACGTTCACGTAATTATGAGGATAGAAGCGACGGGCATAAGCGTCAAGGGTGTCAGCGGCTTCCGGTCAAGGAACAGCAAGCGCATTCGTTTCGCCTTATCATGGATCAAACTCGCCTTTCCTTCCGCCTTGCACGGAACGCTTAACGGCGACTTCCAACGCTTCGACATGCGCGACGAGTCCCACTTGAAATTACATTAGCGCTAATGTAAATCACCTCACATGGTTATCAATCACAGGCCCGGTCTGGGCGAACTCCTCCGTTATGTCGGAGAACTTGTCGATCAGGGTGCCGCCGAGCGTTATCGGGCACTCGATCTCGACTATCGCCCCCGCTACACGCCGGTGCTGCGCGCCTTGAGCGCCGGCGCCGTGACGATAACGGACATCACCACCGCCAGCAGCCTTACCCAGGGCGCGATCAGCCAGACGGTCGGCCTGATGCTGAAGGACGGGCTGATTGTCCGGCATGCATTGGATGATGGAAGGAAGAGCGGTCTGAGGCTGACCGAGCGTGGTCTCCAACTTCTGCAAAAGCTGGAGCCGCACTGGGAAACGACCTTCCGCGCCATCCATGAACTTGAAGCCGAAATCGGCTTTCCGGTTCTGAAAATTCTTGGAAGCCTCGCAGCGGCGCTCGAACGACATGGCTTCGCGGATCGGCTGGCAGAAGCAGAAAAACGTCATGACTAGGAAAACTGAAATGACCGCGCAAAACTGGTTCGACACGGGCGGCAGCGCCTATGCATTGTTCAGACCGGAATATCCGGCAGGACTTGCGCGGTTTCTCGCGCAAACCGTTGACGGCCGGGGTTGTGCCGTCGATGTCGGATGTGGAAACGGGCAGCTGACGCGGCAGCTCGCGGACCATTTCAACAAGGTGATCGGTATCGATCCCAGCCAGGACCAGATTGCGAATACGCGCCGGCACACCAATATCAACTATCTCTGCGCTCCCGCAGAAAAGCTACCGCTGCCGGAGAAAAGCGTGAGCCTGATAACGGCGGCGCAGGCGGCCCACTGGTTCGACCTGCCGCGTTTTTATGCCGAGGTGCGGCGCATCGCTGAAGACGGTGCAATCATCGCGCTGGTCAGCTATGGCATCATGCAACTGGCGCCTTCAGGGCTTCAGGACCGGTTCGATATATTCTACCGCGACGAAATCGGCCCCTACTGGCCGCCGGAGCGCAAGCTTGTCGATTCAGGATATGCCGATATCGAATTTCCGTTCGAGGAACTGCCCTATCCCGACATGGCGATAGACCGGGTCTGGGAGCTTGGGGAGTTTCTGGGTTATCTGTCGACCTGGTCGGCAGTACGGCGCGTCAATGAAGCCGGGCGCGACGACATTCTGGAAAACTTCGTGCGCGACATCTCGGCTCTCTGGGGCGATCCGGCGCGGAGGCTGCCAATTTCATGGCCGATCAACATGCGATTGGGGACATTATGAGCCAGACCATCACGCCTCCGCGACCCGCTGTCGGACTGCGTCATATCGAACAGCTGCGCGTCGCGCCCCTCCACACCGTGCCTGAGATCGACGATTCCTGGCCGGGTTTTCAAGACATGCCGCCGGTTCTGGCGACTGCAATCATGATTGCCTTCATCGAGCAGACATGTGTGCAGGGCCTTCGGCCTTTCCTCGACGCAGGGCAATGCACCCTCGGCACGCATGTCAATGTCAGTCACGTCGCCGCCACGGCCATCGGGATGACGGTTACCGCCGAAATCGAACTGATCGAGATTGAGGGGAGATCCCTCCTCTTCAGGGTGACCTGCCGCGACGACGCCGGACTGATCGGCGAAGGAACACATCGACGCGCCCTCGTTGACACCGACCGTTTCATGAAAAGGCTGGGTGAGAAGTCCGCTGCGGCAGCGGCTTCCCAAGGGCCGGCAGCGGCCGTGGTGCTTGCAACTCTTGGATCGCCCGTTTCCCAAAGGCGGTAATGGCGAAGACGAGCGCGACCTGCTTGCCGCGCCCGATGCGGATCATCTCTCAAACAAAAACACGTGCCCGTTTTTCCAGATCGCGACTGACCTCGGCGTATGGAGCGGGTCCGAAGCTGATGCGCGCCACCCCAAGCGAGGCCAATGCGCGAACCTCTTCCGTGTCTCCCGATGTCATGACGTTGACCGGCAGCGTCGTCTGTCGGCATATTTTTTCGATCAGCTTTTTATCCTTCAGCCCGGGCACGAAGAAGCCATCCGCGCCTGCCGCAGCATAGGCGGCCTCGCGGGCGAATACGTCGTCCAGCAGGGTTGCGTGATCCACCCCTTCCGCCGCCTTCAGAAACACATCGGTTCGCGCATTGATGAAAACCGGGATACCGGCATCACTTGCCGCGCTGCGGACCGCCCGAAGCCGATCCGACTGGTGACCTATGTCATGCAGACCCCTGCCCTGCACCACCTGATCTTCGAAGTTCAATCCGATGACGCCGAGGGCAAACAGGCGGCCAACATTCTGCCTAACGGCGGCGGGATCATCTGCATAACCGCCTTCAAAATCCACGGTGAGAGGCAGATCGACACATTTCGTTATGCGCGCGACGACTGACAATGCGTCATCCAGCGGCATTTCCTCACCATCCGAATAACCCTGTGCCGCGGCGACAGACCAGCTTCCGGTGGCTATCGCCTTCGCCCCGCCACGCGCAACGGCCACCGCACTTCCCGCATCCCAGATGTTGTAGAGGACGATGGGATCACCTGGAATGTGCAAGCTGCGGAATATTTCCGCACGTTCGATTTGACTGTTCATCGCGGTCTCTCCTGTGATCGATATTGCCGAGCTTTTGCTCATCCAATCAGTCGTTACAGGCGGCCGAAGCCGCTGCAACAATCCGGAAAACTGCTAACACCGGCCTCGCGTTGCGACCGCCGATTTTCGGGCGTCGATGTCCTTATTTTCAAGCACTGCGTGTGGCCAGTCTCGGGTGTCCCGCTCAGATCGCCCATTCCTCATCCGTCGTAAACACAATCGTCAGCCACCGGTCGGCTCCCTCGCCACCAAGCTCGTCTTGATCGCAGGCAGCAGCATCGTCGCTGCCTACGATCAATAGTCAAATCACTTCAATGCTGGTGATGTTGCGCAGGCAGGATCGCTTCGGCATGGGTCCGCTCGGTTGTGAGCGACCAGATCTCCTGGGCAAGTGTGTCAGGATCGATCGTTGGAAAACGCCCGTCACCGACAGGCAGGCCGTTGGCGACTGCCGCACGAAGTCCCGTGGAGTTGTCAATCATCGCTCCGATGTGAAGCATTCCGGCGAACACTCCGCGATCCCTGATCTCATCGTGAAGGCCAAGAATGTAATTGCGTGTGGCAGCAAAAGCGGGGCCCGGGCCGCTTAGCCCCGGCATTGGTGTTACGGCCGAAAGACCATCCGCAATGACGATCGCGCCATCGCCGCGAGCGAGCATCCCAGGCAATACTGCCCTGACAACCTCAACCGGTGCGAATGTCAGGATATTGGTGAGTTCTCTCAGCGAAGCTGATGTCAGATCGACCGCTGGAAGCATCCGGAAATTGCCGACAGGCGCAAAAATCGCGGTATGAATGGGACCGGCCTTATCTTCGATATCACGGACCAGAGCCGGGATTGCTTCAATCTCGTTGAGGTCGGCAGGAAAGACCCTGGCATCCACCCCTTGCGCCAGCAGTTCGTCTACCCTCTCGCTGAGGGATTGAGCATTGCGAGCAACAAGGGCGACCCTGAATCCAGCCTTACCGTAACGTCTCGCGACGGACGCGCCGAGCCCGGTTCCATATCCAAAAATTGCAATTGTTTTCCGGTCAGTCATAACATCTCCTATGGCAGTATGTTTTCGTGACTAGCTATGTATGTTAGACTGGGAACAACACAAGAACGCATAATTTTAGGGCCTGGTCACATGAATCTACCTACCCCGCCATCACAACCCGGAACGAGTGCGGATTGCCGTCCCATTAGCCAGATGCTTGGCCGCATCGGTGACAAATGGACTATAATGACGATTACGATGCTGCTTGATGGCCCAAGGAGGTTCAATGAGTTGCGCAGACTTATAGGGGGAATTAGCCAGCAAATGCTGACAAGAACGCTGCGCGCTCTTGAGAATGATGGCCTCGTTTCCAGAAAAGTCTATCCGACGATTCCCCCGCAGGTGGAATATAGTTTGACCGCTCTTGGTCAATCTCTGGCGGAACCTCTTACAAGGCTAACCGGCTGGGTTCTGCAAAATATTGCCGAGGTCGAGCGCAATCGTTTGGCTGCCGCCAACAGATCGATGGATTAGCCTCCCTCATGCAATTCAGGCGCTGAAAACAAAGTGTAAAGACCGTTGGGCCGATATCTTCAGTGGCCTGGAACGCTCAAATCGCCCATTCTTCATCCGTCGTAAACACAATCGTCAGCCACCGGTCGGCTCCCTCGCCGCCAAGCGCATCGCCGATCTCGTCGCGGATGGCATCCCATTCCTCCAGTCGTCGGGCCGGCCAGTTCTTCGGCACGATGAAGAAAAGTTCGATCTGGCGGCCGCGTCCGACGCGGGCGACATAGGAATAATGCGAGGCGAAGCCGAATTTTTCGACCGTCTCCGTCGCCACCCGGTCCACATGCTGCTTGAATTCCAGCGGCGTGACCAGAAGTATGTCGGCGAGCGCCTGTTTCACATTGCCGAGCGGCATGGGGATGATGACAAGGCAGACCAGCGCCAGCACGGCAGGGTCGACATAGGGCGCGAGCCATGCCTGCGATGTTCCGGTCAGCCCGTAACCGATGGCGAAGGCGACGAACAGCGCCATGCTCAGGAGCGCGCTCATCAGCCAGCTTTTGGCATCCAGCGCCACGAAAGCGGATTTCAGCCTGCGGTTCTGCCGTTTGACGAACCATGCCATGGCAAGCGAAACGGCAAAGCTGAAGAAGGTGACGATGATGGCATAGTCGAACTCGATCGAGCGGCCGCCATCCATCAGGCTGTCGATGGCATTGATCAGCGCATAGATCGCCGCGCCCATCAGCAGCGTGCCGTTGAGGCCGAGCACCATCGGCTCCAGATGCCAGAAGCCCATGGTGAAACGCTCCACCAGCCGGCCACCCGGCTTGGGCGCGGCCGAGGCCGCGATAAGTCGCGCCACGAGCAGCGCCAGCACCGTCATGAAAGCATCGGTGAGCGCATAAACACCATCAAAAACCACGGCGAAGGAGCCGGAGAACAAACCCGCACTGATGCCGAACAGGGCCAGAAGAACCGTGACGGCAATGGAGAATTTAAGCAGAGATTGTTCTGTCATGACGTGTATTTGACCTTCAAAAGCGGACGCCACCTTCCTATAAACAGCACAGACACTCCTCACAAGACAGGACAAACCCCATGGATTTCGGCATTTCCGGCAAACGCGCCCTCGTTCTCGCCTCTTCTCGCGGCCTCGGGCTGGGCATTGCCACGGCGCTCGCCAAGGAAGGCGCAAATGTTCTTCTCGTCGGCAGAAGCGGCGAAAAACTGGAGGCGAATTGCAAGGCGATCAACGCGCTTGGCAAGGGCAAGGCCGACTGGGTGTGGGGTGATCTGGCCGACGACAACTTCGTCGAGGCCATGGTTGAAGCCGTCAAGGACAAGCTCGGCGGCATCGATATTCTCGTCAACAACACCGGCGGCCCGACGCCGGGTCTCGCTCAGGAAATGACGACCGAGAAGCTCGACACCTTCTTCCAGTCGATGGTGCTGCGGGTCATCACGCTCACCAATGCGCTGTTACCGCAGATGAAGGAACAGGGTTTCGGCCGCATCCTGACCGTCGCCTCATCCGGCGTGTTCGAACCCATCGCCAATCTGGCGCTCTCCAACACCCTGCGCGGCGCGCTGGTGGGCTGGAGCAAGACACTGTCCAGCGAAGTGGCCGGTTTCGGCATCACCTCCAACCTGCTTCTACCCGGCCGCATCCACACCGACCGCATCGACGAGCTGGATGGCGCCAATGCCAAGCGCCTGGGCAAAAGCGTCGAGGAAATCCGTGAAGCTTCGGTCAAGAGCATTCCGGCCGGTCGCCTCGGCACGGTGGAAGAATTTGCCGCCGCCGGCGCTTTCCTCTGCTCGGTGCCGGCAAGCTATATCACCGGCACGATGCTGCGGGTGGATGGCGGCGCGGCGAAGTCGAACTGACAGCCGCCACGCGTACACCCGTCAGGAAACCGTTTCGTAGATCACGAAGCGGTTTCGGCCTGTGTTCTTGGCCTCATAAAGAGCCGTGTCGGCGCGGCGCAGAACATCGCTGGCGCTCTCGCCGGGATTGGCAAAGGCGATGCCGGCCGAACAGCTATAACGAAAATCCGGCATATCCCCGAGCGGTGACGCATCCGCCAGCGACGACAGCAGCCCCCGCATGACAGTCTCGGCGATATGCATCCGCGAACCGCTGAGGACCAGCAGGAATTCCTCCCCGCCGATCCGGCCAACGAGATCATCGCGCCCGACGCTCGCGGAAAGCCGCGCGGCGAAATCCTTGAGAACCATATCGCCGCAGGCATGTCCAAAGCGATCATTCACCGACTTGAAGTGATCGATATCCATGATGATGACGGCAAGTGCCTGCGCCTTGTTGGGGCCGAGCATGTGATTGAGGCTATCCATGGCGTAACGACGGTTGCCGAGTCCGGTCAGTTCGTCGCTCAGCGCCGACTTCAACGCCCTGTCGCGCTCCTGTCTGAGATCGCGCAATTCGATGCCGAGTTCGGAAATATCGGTGACGACGCACAGCATCCAGCCGCCCGGCGACGTCGTTTCAGTCGTCAGCACCCAGCGCCCGTCATTGAGACCGGTCTCAATGGTGCGGAAGGGCAGCTTGCCGCGCCGTGTTCTGGCGGAACGCAGCCAAAGCTCGAAATCGGCGGTTTCAATGGCGGTGCCGGTGGAGCTTCGATACCCGCTACGCATGAGGTCCACCCAACTCGGGAAATCAGCCGGCCCGATGCCGAGCGCCTTGCGAAAAACCGTATTGGCGAAACGCAACTCATCACTGCCGTCAAAAAGCGCATAACCCTGCTGCGATGCTTCCATGAGATTGAGAAGCTGCCGGTTGAAAACCGCAATCTCGCCCCGCACCGACTCGGGACAGTCCAACGGTACGTCTTCCAGGAGGGAGTCGGTGATCTTGCGGGGCATCAAATTTTCCGGGTTGGGAAGGGCAACAGGTGAAACACAATACAGGGAGCTTCGATTTATATTCTTTGAGTATAAAATATGCCTCGCCACCTAATCTTCTGATTTGCGCCATTATAACCACAAACCCCTAAAGATATTGCGGAAAACTATCGCATTCTTTCATTGGCGCATAAGCAAATCATTTACACCCGCTCCCCCTGTCGATGTTTCCCCAGCCCCCTTCAGACAAAGGGGACAGGCCGCCCGGCAGCTATTGGCCGAAAAACGGCGGGCCGACGCTTGCCATTCCATCTGCCCTGTGCAATCAACCGCCCTCCTCTGACATCGGGACGCCAAAGGCATCCCTTATTTTCACGCCGGGCCACCCAAGGGCCGGGCGAGTATTTTTTTTGGCGACAAGGATATGGCGATGACGCAAAAGCGGGCACTTGGCCTCGATTTCGGCACGACCAACACGGTCATGGCTCTTTCCAACGGTGGCGGTGACAGCCATTCCATGCGTTTCACCAGCAACGCCGGCACGGATGACAGCATGCGCACGGCGCTCTCCTTCATGAAGGATGCCGGCCTCGGTGCCGCCGCGCTGCATGTGGAAGCGGGCCATGCCGCCATCCGGCAGTTCATCGACAATGCCGGCGATTGTCGCTTTTTGCAGTCGATCAAGACATTTGCCGCCTCGCCGCTGTTTCAGGGCACGCTGATCTTCGCCAAGCGCCAGAGCTTCGAGGATCTGATGGAGGTGTTCCTGCGCAAGCTGAAAACCTATGCGGGTGACGAATGGCCAGGCGACGTCTCGACCGTCATCGCCGGCCGGCCGGTGCGTTTCGCCGGCAGCAATCCGGACGAAGCGCTGGCGCTCGCCCGCTACAACGAGGCGCTGACGCGCGCCGGCTTTCCGGAAATCCATTATGTCTATGAGCCGGTGGCAGCCGCCTATTATTTCGCCCAGAGCCTGAAGAAGGACGCCAATGTGCTGGTGGCGGATTTCGGCGGCGGCACCACCGACTATTCGCTGATCCGCTTCGAGACCCATGCCGGCAAGCTTTCCGCCACCCCCATCGGCCATTCCGGCGTCGGTGTGGCGGGCGATCATTTCGACTTCCGGATGATCGACAATCTGGTCTCGCCCGAGATCGGCAAGGGCAGCAAGTTCAAGAGCTTCGACAAGGTGCTGGACGTGCCCTCGGGTTATTACGTGAATTTCGGCCGCTGGAACCAGCTGTCGATCTTCAAGACCTCCAAGGAATTCACCGCGCTCAAATCGCTGGTGCGCTCGGCGCTGGAGCCGGAAAAGCTCGAACTCTTCGTCGATCTCGTTGACCATGACGAGGGATACCCGCTCTATCAGGCAATTTCCGCCACCAAGATGGCGCTTTCTTCGGCGGAAGAAGCGGAGTTCAACTTCACGCCGCTCGGCAAGGCCGGGCGCAAGATGGTGAAACGCAGCGATTTCAACGGCTGGATCGCCGACGATCTCGCCAAGATCGAAGGCGCACTGGACGAGGTGCTGGAAAAAACGCAGGTGGCCCCCGAAGCCATCGACAAGGTGTTCCTGACCGGCGGCACCTCCTTCGTACCCGCGGTGCGGGAGCTTTTCACCCGGCGTTTCGATGCTGACCGGATCGAAAGCGGCGGCGAGCTGCTCTCGATTGCCCATGGTCTGGCGATGATCGGCGAAAGCGGTGACATTCAGCGCTGGACAGCGTGATTTACGGGTTCCCCGGGCGGGGAACATGGGATAATTTCCACTCATGATCGCCGCCCACGACCTTTCCCCGGCCGAACTTGCCGCCCTCCTGCATTTTCATGCGGATGCGGGCGTGGACTGGCTGCTGGAAGACCAGCCGCTCGACCGTTTCGCCGAATTTGCCGCCGCCCGCCCTGCCCGGCCGATGCAGGGACAGGAGACGGGCGCAGCCGCGCGCCAGCCAAGCCAGCGGCCGATGGAACGCAGCGGCAATACGCCCCAACACTCACCGCAGCAGCAGCCGAAACGCCAGACGCCGGCACGCGGTGCGCCACCCGCCCCCGCGGTTCAGCAGAATGTTGCGATGCCCGACGAACAGGCCGTGGCGGCAGCGCGTTTTGCCGCCGAAAGCGCAAGGTCGCTTGCCGAGCTGAAAACCGCGCTGGAAGGGTTCAGCGGCTGCAATCTCAAGAACAGCGCGCGCAGCACGATCTTCACCGAAGGCGATCCCTCATCCGCCATCATGGTCATAGGTCCCATGCCGGATGCCGATGACGACCGCGAAGGCCTGCCATTTGCCGGCAAGACCGGGCTTCTGCTCGACCGTATGCTTTCGGCAATCGGCCTTGAACGCAGCACCATCATGCTCGGCAATGTCGTGCCGTGGCGGCCGCCGGGCAACCGCCCGCCAACGCAGGCGGAAATGGATATCTGCCGCCCCTTCATCGAGCGCCAGATCGCGCTGGCGGAGCCGAAACACCTGTTGCTTCTCGGCAACTTCACCGCACGTTTCTTCTTCGGCGGCACCGGAACGATCCATACGCTGCGCGGACAGTGGCGTGATGTCGCAGCCGGACATCTCGTTTTGCCGGCGCTGGCCAGCCTGCACCCGCAGGAACTTTTAAACGCGCCTGCCTCCAAGTCATTGGCATGGCAGGATTTATTGGCGTTTCAGGCCAAGGTTACGCAAGGCTGATTGCCTTATTATTGCTCAGTGTAAACGAATTATGAAAAAAGCCATGCGCAATTCGCATAACAGCGACGCATTTGGCCAGCTTGCCGAATCCATGCTGCGCTGCGATATACCGCAGTGTCTTGGGAGGAATTCGGTTTAAGGAACCAAGGCAATGACCACTCGCTTCCGTCCGGTACATTCCGGCTTTGAAACGCTCCGTCTGGCGGGCCTCGGCCCACGCTCCAGTCAGGGTTACCATCGTTTCGGCGCTGCCGCTAACGAACAGATGACCGCACGCGCTGCCATGCAGCAGGTCCGCGTGACGCGTCCTTCGGCTGTCTTTGCGGATTTCCGCGAGCGCTGAGAGCATTCAGGCCAGTATCAAGCTGGTCCACATATATGATTGCGCGCTGGCGTCTTTCTTCGGGAAGGCGCCTTTTGCTTTTGTGGGTTTTGCTGAGAGAGACGGCGAGGTTAAGAGCCTTGCCAAATACTCTGACGCCATCCTCGGGCTTTTCGTAGTGTTGTCCGGTTCAGATTTCTGCACGCTCATGACATCGAAATTGAGGGCGCAAGGGACGAATGTTTCCCGCGACGTCATCCTCGGGCTTGACCCGAGGATCTAATCACCTCAACAAAATCAAATACGTTGGCAGATCGTCGGGACAGGCCCGAGGATGACGCCGAGAGAAGAAATACCCGTCGCCATCAACTTCAACGGAACATATCGGGGGAATGGCGACTTCACCCCTGCGGCGTAGAGGCCTTGCGGGCTGCCCGTCTTGCCAGACCCAGCTGATGCTCGCGGAAGATGATGAATATACCGGCAAGGATGACGATCGCCGTGCCGATCAGCATGGTGAGCGTGGGGATGTCTCCGAACAGAATGTAGGAAACTGCGATCCCGAAGACGATGGAGCTGTATTCGAAGGGTGCGATGACCGAGACTTCGGCATGGCGGTAGCTCTCCGTCAGGAAGATTTGCGCAACGCCGCCGCAGATGCCGCTGGTGATCAGCAGCATGGCCTGCGTCATCGTCAGCGCGCTCCAGCCGAAGGGCACGCTCACCAGCGACAACAGGGTGGCGGTGAGCGAAAAATAGAGCACTATGGTCGGCGTCTTTTCGGTATCGACCAATTGCCGCACCTGGATCATCGCCAGGCCGCCCAGCGCCGCGCCACACAGCACGGCAATCGCTCCCAGGCCCTCACCGGCGGCAAAACCGCCTTCGCGCAGAAGCGTCATCTTTGGCCACAAAATCACCAGCACGCCCATCATGCCGACGAACACCGCGCTCCAGCGATAGACGCGCACCTTCTCATGCAGGATGAAAGCGGCAAAGACGACGGCCAGCAGCGGCGACGCATAACCGATCGCGATGAATTCCGGCAGCGGCAGCATGGTCAGCCCGTAAAAACCGCAGGCCATGGACAGGATGCCGAGAAAACCGCGCTTGAAATGGCCGAGAAGATTGTTGGTGTGCAGCGCGCTGGTCAGCGCATGCAGCCAGGCGAGATAAACGACAATCGGGATAATGGCGAAGGCGGAGCGGAAGAAGGTGATCTGGCCGGCCGGCACATCGGGACCGGCGGCCTTGATACAGGTCTGCATGACAAGAAAAAAGCCAACCGAAACCAGCTTCATGCTGATCCCGCGGAAGGGATTGGTCGGTTCGGCGTTCATTGGCAGTTACTCATATCGGCTGCGCAAACACGCCATCGGTAAATTTTCATGCGGGGAGGACGACGCAGGGGAATTGGATTTGCGCAAGGCTAGAACATTCCTCCCGGCCTTTACATCAAAAAATGTTATTCACCCATGAATTCGGTTGATTTGGTGACGGCAAAGAATTGCTTTCGCGTTTTCGGCCTCGCGTCAGATCAAAGCGACATGCGCTAAAATTTGAAGAAAATAAAATATAATTTCAGTAATCGTTCAACATTTGCTGCGATGGTCCATGGGTCCGGCGGCGGGGGAGGATCGTCTGCATGGCCGGTAAAGCCTTTATGGCGGGACAGAATGTCCTCCGATGCGCACATGAACGTGACGAATACTCCACCTATTTTACATCCCGGCCTTATGACGACATGATGGCGGGAAGACCACGCTAAGTTATTCAGGAACAGTCATGCGAACAGACACGGGCCAGATCGTTCACCTGGCAGATTACCGCCCCACCGATTTCGTTCTGGAGCGGGTGGATCTCACCTTCGAACTCGACCCCAAGAATACCAAGGTCGAAGCCCGTCTGATCTTTCACCGACGCGAAGGCGCCGATTCCCAGGCACCGCTTGTTCTCGATGGTGATGAGCTGACGCTTTCGGGCCTGCTGCTCGATCAGGTCGAGATCCCTGCCAGCCAATATGACGCTACGCCCGACAGCCTGACCATCCGTGATCTGCCGGCGGAAACGCCCTTCGAGATCTGCGTCACCAATTACATCAATCCGCAGGTCAATACGCAGCTGATGGGGCTTTACCGCACCAATGGCGTTTATTGTACCCAATGCGAGGCGGAAGGTTTCCGCCGCATCACCTATTTCCCCGACCGCCCGGATGTTCTGGCGCCCTATACGGTGACGATCATCGCGGCGAAGGAAGGCAACCCGCTGCTGTTGTCGAACGGCAATTTCCTCGGCGGCGGCAATTACGACGAGGGCCGTCACTTTGCCGCCTGGTTCGATCCGCATCCGAAACCGAGCTATCTCTTTGCGCTCGTCGCCGGTGATCTCGGCGTGGTGGAAGACACGTTTACCACCGTCTCCGGTCGTGAAGTGGCGCTGAAGATTTATGTCGAGCACGGCAAGGAGCCGCGTGCGGCCTATGCCATGGACGCGCTGAAGCGTTCGATGAAATGGGACGAAGAGCGTTTCGGCCGCGAATACGACCTCGATATCTTCATGATCGTCGCCGTATCCGATTTCAACATGGGGGCGATGGAGAACAAGGGTCTCAACGTCTTCAACGACAAATTCGTGCTGGCCGACCCGGAAACCGCCTCTGACGCGGACTACGCCAATATCGAGCGCATCATCGCGCATGAATATTTCCACAACTGGACCGGCAACCGCATCACCTGCCGCGACTGGTTCCAGCTGTGCCTGAAGGAAGGCCTGACGGTTTATCGCGACCAGGAATTTTCCGCCGACATGCGCTCGCGCCCGGTCAAGCGCATCGCCGATGTGCGCCATCTGAAATCGGAGCAGTTTCCGGAGGATTCCGGTCCGCTGGCGCATCCGCCGCGCCCAGACACCTACCGCGAAATCAACAATTTCTACACGACGACCGTTTATGAAAAGGGCGCCGAAGTCACCCGCATGATCGCCACGATCCTCGGTGCTGACGATTTCAAGAAGGGCATGGACCTTTATTTCGAACGTCATGATGGCGAAGCCGCGACGGTTGAAGATTTCGTCAAGAGCTTTGCGGATGCGAGCGGCCGCGATCTGTCGCAGTTTTCGCTATGGTACACCGAGGCTGGCACGCCGCTGGTCTCCGTTTCCTCCGCTTATGATGCCGGCAAGGCGACGTTCAGCCTGACGCTGGAACAGACCGTGGCGCCGACACCCGGCCAGCCGGTAAAACAGCCACGGCACATTCCGCTGTCGCTGGCGCTTATTCTCGACAATGGTCAGATCGCCGAGCCACAGGCAGTCACCGGCGGCGAATTTCGGGATGGCGTGCTGCACCTGACCGAGCGCAACCAGACCTTCTCCTTCTCCGGCATTTCCTCGCGGCCCGTGCTGTCGATCAATCGCAGCTTCTCGGCGCCGGTCAATCTGCATTTCGAGCAGAACGCCGCCGATCTGGTGCAGATCGCCCGGCACGAGACGGATATGTTTGCCCGTTTTCAGGCACTGACCGATCTGGCCTTGCCGGCACTGATTGCTGCCACCAAAGCGGTGCAGAATGGCGGTGAAGTGCGCACGGACGCCGAACTCATCGCAACGCTTATTGAAATCGTCAGCGATTCCTCGCTCGAACCCGCTTTCCGCGCACAGGCGCTGGCGCTGCCAAGCGAAACGGATATCGCTCGCGAACTGGGTGGCAATACCGATCCGGACGCCATTCACAAGGCGCGCAACGCCACGATAAAGGCGATCGCAACGGCCGGGCTTGAAACCTTCAGGCAGCTTGCGGAAGCGGCGGGTAACGGCGAGGCCTACAGCCCGGATGCGGGCAGTGCCGGACGCCGTTCGCTTCGCAATGGCGCGCTCAGCTTCCTTGCCTTTGCCGAGGAAACCCCTGCCCGCGCGGCAAAAGCCTATGCCGACGCCACCAACATGACCGATCTCGCGCATGCGCTCAGCGTATTGACCCAGCGTTTCCCCGACAGTGCCGAGACGAAAGAAGTGCTTACAGCTTTCGAAACGCGCTTCGCCGACAATGCGCTTGTTCTCGACAAGTGGTTCTCGCTGCAGGCCGCCATTCCCGGCGACGGCGCGCTTGATCGCATCAAGGCGCTGATGAAATCGAAACATTTCATCGCCACCAATCCGAACCGGGTGCGTTCGCTGGTCGGCACGCTGGCCTTTGCCAACCCCACCGGCTTCCACCGCGCAGACGGCGCCGCCTATCGGTTCCTGGCGGAGCAGATCATCGCCATCGACAAGCGCAACCCGCAGCTTGCCGCGCGCATTCTCACCTCCATGCGTTCATGGCGGTCTCTGGAGGCAAGCCGCGCCGAACACGCGAAGGCCGCACTGTCGACGATTGCTGACGCCAAGGGCCTGTCCACGGATGTGAGCGACATCGTCGGGCGTATCCTGAAAGGCTAACCGCAAGCTTTCGCTGCGCCACCATTTCGAACATGCCGATACGCCGTCTTGATATCCATCAAGGCGGCGTATCGCATTGCGCAACATGATGGTCTCAAGGGGCCAAAACCGGCCCGGCAGCAGAAAGGAATTGCAGATGACCGACATGTCCAAGGCCAGCGCTTCGTTTCAACGCTTCATGACGGACGCTCCCGCCCACAATGCAGCATGGCTTCAGGCCGTGCAGAAACTGGGTGTGGCATCCACGCTCGATGTGAAGACCCAGAGCCTGATCTATATCGGCATTCTGGCCGCGCTGCGCCTTGAAAGCGGCATCGCCTTTCATGTCATGGAAGCCAAGGCGCGTGGCGCAAGCCGTGAGGATATCATCAGCGCGGTGCTGACCGGTCTGCCGGCCGCCGGAAACGGCGTCGTCGGAGCGCTTGGCCCGGCTCTCGACGCTTTCGACGGCGTCTGAAAACCGCTTCCCCCCGCCTCCCGCGACAGCCGGTATTCTAGCGCCGGCTCACTGATTTCACTCATAATTCCCGAGTTCGGCAGGGCTGGAAGAAACCGTCCCGAAAAAATACGGAGTCGGTTCAAGGGGTTAAAATTCTTTTAACTTTTGCCTCTGGACAGGGCGAATCGCATTTGATTCACTAGCCATATTCGAGCGGTGGCGCTTCGAATCATGGGGACATCACAAAGGCGGGACAATGACGAACGTGCGGCGGGCGACTGCGGGCGATGAGCGGCCGTATGCCAAATTTTCTGATCTTGCGGCCTGGGGCGAGAAGCTCTCCAGCGACCTGATGGGTTTGATGAATGGCTCCGACCGCCCGGCGCCGCAGGTCGAGACGCTGTTGAAGCGGCTGATACCCATTCTCATCCTCGCCTTTCTGGTCGTCGTCGCGGCCTCGCGCATGCTCGGCATCGTCGCGGAATATAGCCGCATGGAAGAGGCCGCCCGCCACTCCACGGCGCTGACGGCGCTGACCGCCAAGGCGGCCCTTCTCAACAACGGCACCGTCTTTCCCGCGCAGGACCGCGCCCGCGCGGAAGCAAGCCTCGTTTCGGCGCTACCCTCCGGCAGCCTTGCCGATGGCACCATGGTGCTGCTCTCCGGCAGCAATGGCCGGATTTTTGCCGGCGCCGGCAAGGAGGCAATGCTTTATATCGGCACGTCGCTTCCCGCTTTGCTTCCGGAAATCGCCATCGTACAGCGTTTTCCCGGCGCACCCGGCACCATCGAAACCAATATTGACGGCCAGCAGCATTACGCGACGATGATCCCCTTCGGCGATGATGGCGCGATGGTCATCGCGGCGCGTTCACTGCAGCCGATCCGCTCCTTCTGGCGCAGCGAAATCGCCATGAACGTCACGCTGTTTGCCGGCATTTCCTCGATCCTGCTCGTGGTGCTCTACGCCTATTACATGCAGGTGAAGCGCGCCCGCGATGCAGACGACATCTTCGCCGAATCCAACCTGCGCGTGGAAACGGCGCTGTCGCGCGGCCGCTGCGGGTTGTGGGATTTCGATCTTTCCTCACGCCGCATGTTCTGGTCCGGTTCGCTTTACGAAATTCTGGGCATGCCGCCCAAGGCTGCACCACTGTCCTTTTCCGATGCCGCCCGAATGATGCATTCCGAAGACGGCAATCTCTATGAACTGGCCCGCGCCGTCGGTTGCGGCAATCTGCGCCAGATCGACCAGATTTTCCGCATGCGCCACGCCAAGGGCCATTATGTCTGGCTGCGCGCCCGCGCCCAGGTCATCCGCACCAATAACGGCCCGCGCGTCATCGGGATCGCCATGGATGTCACCGAACAGCACCGCCTCGCCCAGCGTTACGCCGAGGCCGACCAGCGTCTTGCCGACGCGATCGAATCCACCTCGGAAGCCTTCGTCCTGTGGGACAAGAATGACCGTCTGGTGATGTGCAACACCCACTATCAGAAGGCCTATGGCCTGCCTGACAGCGTGCTGGTGGCCGGCACCGAAAAAAGCACCGTGCATGCGGCCGCAGCCCGCCCCGTGGTGGAGCGTCGCGTTGCCGATGCCGACCAGTCCGGTCTGTCGCGGACCACGGAAGTGCAGCTGGCCGACGAGCGCTGGTTGCAGATCAATGAGCGCCGCACCCATGATGGCGGCCTCGTTTCCGTCGGCACCGACATCACGTTGCTCAAGCGCCATCAGGAACGGCTGCGCGATTCCGAGCGCCGGCTGATGGCGACCATCGGCGACCTCTCCGCTTCACAGCACAAGCTGGAGCGGCAGAAGACCGAGCTTTCCGACGCCAACGCCAATTACCTTGCCGAAAAAGAGCGCGCCCAGGCCGCCAACCGGGCGAAATCCGAATTCCTCGCCAATATGAGCCATGAGCTGCGCACGCCGCTCAACGCCATTCTCGGCTTTTCCGAAATCCTGCAAAACGAGATGTTCGGGCCGGTCGGCTCGCCGAAATATTCCGAATATGCCCGCGATATCCATGACAGCGGCAAGCACCTCTTGAACGTCATCAACGATATTCTCGACATGTCGAAGATCGAGGCGGGCCATATGCGCATCAACCGCGAGACCATCGATCTCGCGCCGCTGATCGAGGAAACCCTGCGCCTGACCGCCATTCAGGCTGAACAGAAGAACATCACCGTGCAGCAGAAGGTCTGCGCCGGGCTGACGATGCAGGGCGACCGCCGCGCCATGAAGCAGATCATGCTCAACCTGCTGTCAAACGCCGTGAAATTCACCGGTGATGGCGGTCGCATAGCGCTGCGCACCCACGTGCACGAGGCCGCGATGATCCTCACCATCGCCGATACCGGCATCGGCATTCCCACCCAGGCATTGGAAAAGATCGGCCAGCCCTTTGAACAGGTGCAGAGCCAATATGCCAAGAGCCAGGGCGGCTCAGGCCTCGGGCTTGCCATTTCCCGCTCGCTCGTGAAGCTGCATGGGGGGACGATGAAGATCCGCTCGTGTGAGGGCCGCGGCACGGTGGTGACGATTATTATCCCGCATGTGGCGGGGCATTGCGGGACGGTGCATTGATTGGGTAATATTGGTGGGTGTGGTTTACCCCCCTCTGCCCTGCCGGGCATCTCCCCCACAAGGAGGGAGATCGACCAGCTGCAATCGCTCGATCATCTCAAACGTTGCGAATTTGCCGGGGAGCATCCTTCTAGCTAATCTCCCCCCTTGAGGGGGAGATGCCCGGCAGGGCAGAGGGGGGTGAAGCCTCACCCACCAACCCTACCCCCCATTCTTCACCGTCCCCACAAACACCTTCCGCACCGCTTTCGCCAGCCGCTTCACCTCACCCTCCAGCGTCGCAATATCTGGGCAATCCCCCGCCCGGCAGACGAGGTCGGTCAATCCGGCCGGCGCTTCCTTCGGATTGAAGGCGCCATCTATACACAGCCGCACGATCTGCGAGATTTCGGTATAGAGCCCCATCGCCGCCATGCAGTCGTCGAACGCCTGCGGCTCCATGACGGGTGCGGCCAGCACCTGCAGCGCCTCGGCCGTGTTGCGGCCCGGTTCATGAGGGGCAAGGCCTTTTACGGGGCCGACCAGTGCCAGGTATTGGGTGATGAATTCCAGATCGACCAAACCGCCATTGATAAGCTTGAAGTCCCAGATGTTCTCCGGTGGCTTCTCCTGCTCGATGAGGTTTCGCATTTCCAGCACATCGGCGGAAACCTTGGCCACGTCGCGCTTCTGCGAAAGGATGGAGGCGATGATGCGGCGCGCGTCTTCCATCAGCGAGGTTTCGCCGCAGATCAGCCGGGCGCGGGAAAGCGCCATGTGTTCCCAGGTCCAGGCTTCCTCACGCTGGTATTTCTCGAAGGCTGAAATCCGCGTCGCCACCGGCCCCTTGTTGCCGGAGGGGCGCAGCCGCATGTCCACCTCGTAAAGCACGCCTTCCGCCGTCGGGGCAGACAGTGCCGCGATAAGCCTCTGGGTGACGCGGGTGAAATACCGCACAACATCAAGCGGTTTGGCGCCGGTGGATTCCTGGGCGGCATCGTCATAATCGTAAAGCAGGATGAGATCGACATCCGAACCGGCGGTGAGTTCGAAGGAGCCAAGCTTGCCCATGCCCATGACGGCGACACGGCCGCCGGGATAAGGCCCATGCGCCGCTTCCATTTCCGCCAGCACGGCATTCAGCGCCGCCTCTATCACCAGATCGGCAAGATGGGTGAAGGCGCGGGCGGCGACCTCGCCACGGATCGCGCCGGTCAAGAGCCGCACCCCGATCAGGAACCGCTGTTCGGCGGCGAAGATGCGCAGCCGGTCGAGAATATCCTCGTAATGGCGGGCATTGGAGAGGAAATTGCCCATGCGGTGAGCGAGATATTCGCGCGTCGGCACATCGCTCATCAGCGCCGGGTCCAGCATGCCGTCAAAGACATGCGGGCGGGCAGCGATGATTTCGGCAAGACGCGGGGCCGAAGACATGATCGTTACCAGGAGCGACAGAAGCGCCGGATTGTTGCCAAGCAGCGAAAACAGCTGGATGCCAGCCGGCAGGCCGGAGAGGAAATTGTCGAAGCGCAGCAACGCCTCATCGGCCCTTTTGCTCTCGCCGAAGGCCCGCAGCAGGTCCGGCGTCAGCTCCGTCAGCCGCTCGCGCGCCTCCACCGATTGTGTCGCCCGGTAGCGGCCATTGTGCCAGGTGCGGATGACGCGGGAAATATCCTCCGGCCGCTCGAAGCCCAGCGTGGAGAGCGTCTTTAACGTATCGGGATCGTCCTTCTGGCCGGTGAAGACCAGATTGCCGGCCTCGCCTGATAGTTTCGTCTCCTGCTCGAACAGCGCCGAATAACGGCGCTCCACCAGTCGCAGCACCTCTTCCAGCTTCTCGGAGAAAGCCTTGGTATCGGCAAAGCCGAGCATGAAGGCGATGCGCTTCAGTTCGGCTTCGGTGTCCGGCAGCACATGGGTCTGCTCGTCGCGCACCATCTGGATGCGATGCTCCACTTCGCGCAGGAACCAATAGGCTTCCGTCAGGCTGTCACGCGTTTCGGCATCGATCCATTTCGCTTCCGTCAGCGCCGCCAGCGCCTCCTCCGTCGCGCGGACCCTGAGCGGCGGCATGCGGCCACCGGCGATAAGCTGCTGCGTCTGGGCGAAGAACTCGATTTCGCGAATGCCGCCGCGCCCGAGCTTGACGTTGTGGCCCTTCACCGCAATGGCGCCGTGGCCCTTATGCGCATGGATCTGCCGCTTGATGGAGTGGATATCGGCGATCGCCGCGTAATCGAGATATTTGCGGAAAATGAAAGGCGTCAGCTCACGCAGGAAATTCTCACCCGCCTTGATGTCGCCGGCCACCGGCCGCGCCTTGATATAGGCGGCGCGCTCCCAGTTCTGACCCCTGCCCTCGTAATAAAGCAGCGCCGCTTCCACCGGGATGGCAAGCGGCGTCGAGCCGGGATCGGGACGCAGCCTGAGATCAGTGCGGAAGACATAACCATCCGCCGTACGCTCCTGCATGATACGCACGAGACGGCGCATCATGCGGCCGAAATTCTCCGTGGCATCATAGGGGTCGTCCATGATGCCAGCCGAGGGTTCGAAGAACACCACGGCATCAATATCGGAGGAATAGTTGAGTTCGCGCGCGCCGAGCTTGCCCATGCCGAGCACGATCAGGCCGGAGCCTTCGCTTGGCGCGGCGACGTTCTTCAGCTTCAGCTTGCCGCTCTCATGGGCGGAAAGCAGCAGGTGATCGATGGCGGCGGAAAGCGATGCATCCGCCATCTCGCTCAGCCAGCGTGTCGTATCGCGGGCGGTGAAGATGCGCGCCAGATCGGCAAGCGCCGCGACGAAGGAGAGCCGCCGCTTGGCGATTCTCAGCCGCGACATCACCTCGTTTTCGACGGGTACGCCGCCTTCCTGCCCGGGTTTCCAGCAATCGCGCGCGTCACGAACGAGATCGGTGAGCAGCGGCGTCAGCGGTTTGGAAATCGCCAGCGTCAGCAACCCCTCATCCGCTGCCGCCATGTCGCGCAGATAGGGTGAAAGGGTGAAGGCCGCAGCGATAAAATCCTTAAGCGGGCTTTCGTCCGCCAGCAACGCGGCCACCGCCGGCTCAACCTTGCCGATGTCCTTCAGCGTTGAAAGAACGGATTTCAGTTCCGTCTGCGTATAGGGGCGGATCACGCCCGGCAGAACCTCGCTCAGCCGCCTTTCGGCGTTTTGGGGTTTCGTCACTGTCTCTCTCCCTCTTGCCGCTTTCGCATCCGCGCTCTTCCGCCTGCAGCATTTTCAGGGACGGGCCGCTCCCCGCAAACCGTCCCGCCGTCATCCTCTGCCGAAGCCTTCGGGCGCATAGACTTGGCGTTGTAACAAATGCGAGGCGCTTTGCGATGAGGAAAACCGTTTCCGGCAATGTTTTCCAAGGCCGCGCCCCGGTTTTTCGCTCCGAAGCGCAAGTCCCGGCACCACGTAATGTCTCCGCAACTGTGCCCGCGTAGCGTCCTCCTCAACGAAACCCGACTCCCCGGTTTTCCAACGCTCGATGCTGCAACGGATATGATCATGAAACAATTTTTTACGGTGAAATGGCAAAAGAACCTGCGTGCGATGGCATTGTTCCTGACGGCGCTGCCCATGGCGCAGATCATTTCCACGCCCGCTTTTGCCGCCGATATCGGCAAATCGGACAGGCTCGCCGATCCGCAGGGCAATTTCGACAATGCCCGCTACAGCAGCTCCAGCGACTGGAAGATCACACTCGGCGTCGGCGCGGCCTATGCCCCCAAATATGAAGGCTCCGACAAGCTGGAAGCCGGCGCCGTTCCCCTGGTTTCCGTGCAATATGGCGATACGCTGAGCATCGATTTCAGCGGCGTCACCGTTAATGTTCTGAACCAGAACGGTTTCAGACTGGGCATCAAGGGCGGCTGGGAAGGCGGTCGCAAGGAAAAGGACGACAGGAAGAACCTGCGCGGGATGGGCGACATCAAGGCCGGCGGCGTGGTCGGCGGCGTCATCGCCTACGGCATGGACCCGTTCGAAATCTACGCCAAGGTGGACAAGACCATTGGCGGCAGCGAAGGCCTGACCGCCACCGTCGGCGCCAGCGTCTCGCACAAGATCGACCAGTTCATTCTCGGCGCAGACCTCTCCGCCACCTGGGCGGATGACAACCACATGAAATCCTATTTCGGCGTCACCTCGGCCCAATCCGCCCGCTCCGGCCTGCGCCGCTACGACGCCAAAGCCGGCTTCAAACGCATCGACGCCAGCGCCTCGGTCTCCTACTTGATGACGGAGAACTGGACGATCACCGGCACCGGCGGCGTCGGTTTTCTCTTGGGCGACGCCAAGGACAGCCCGGTGGTGAAAAAAGACATACAGCCATTTGCGATGGTGGGCGTGGCCTATACGTTCTGAGGCTGGCGGGAATGCGCGGCATCGCCCGCAAGACCCGACTGACATTCATGATGACGAAACGCGTTCCGGCGTTTGCATCTCTCCCGGTGAAGCGCGACATGGCGCTTCACCGTGGTCGTCCAGAGTACCCTTATAAGCGACAACCAACCCCACGAATGGCAGGGAAATCTCCACGTCGAAGCAGAAGCGATCCTCCACCTCGGACTCGAAGCTCACGCCCTTCGGCAGAAACATTCCGGGCAAAGGCACGCCCAAAACATGCCATCGCCGGGGGATGAGAGCCAACCGGCCGCCATCCAGCACCAGCGCCAGGGCGACCGTGACGATACCAAACCGCTCCGCCAGCAGATATTGATCCTTGCCCTTTCCGGCCGACAGGGTGGACGAGAAACGCCTGCCGCCGAAATTCCGCGTCCAGCGCTCCTTACCCTTTTCCAGTGTGAAGTTGACGTTGACGGGCACCTGCTTTCCCGCCTTCGGAAAGCCGAGAACAGCGGAAATCATGCGAGCCAGCACGCCCTCTCCGCGCCGTATCTCTGCAACGCCGCGCCATTCCTGTGCCTGTCCGCTGCCATGCAGCTGCCGCAGGCGGGGCGGTAACGCATCGAAGGCGGGGCCGAGGAGCCTGCGAAACAATGGAGCGTCGGGCTCATCTCGACGAAAACCCGTAAAGATCGTTTTGCTGCGGAAAAGCCCATCATAGTCCGCCAGTTCCAGCGCAGCAGTGCCAGCGCGTGCACCGGGAAGCGGGCGCTCGCCGTTCAGCATCTTGCGGATAAGAGCCTCGATCGCCATGGAAGGAATATAGGGCCCGTCATCACCTTCGGCCAGCAGGTGCCAACTCATCTCCATCGGTTTGCCGGCTGCAAGACCCCCTGCCCGAACAAACATGCCGCCGCGATGTTCGCCAAAACGCAACCGGTTCAATACCGCATGAAATAGTGGCGACAGCGGTGCGAATGAGGGAAGGGCAAACCGCGCACGCGCTTTCGCCAGTACATTCAGCATGCGGTGCAGAAATTCCGGCACCGGACCGGCGCCCATCCATATATCCGTCATGGATGGGTGCTCTGGCGGGATCACTTGCAAATCCGGTACATCGACCAACGAAAAATGAATGTTTCGCAGTGGCAGCCTGCCGGGGACTGCAACGGTGAAGCGCCTGCTTTCCGCCAGACCGACGCCGTGGGAGGGTTCGCCATGCCGGAAGAGTTTGACCGGCGTACCGGCGTAGCCCACGACTGCACGCATGACGTTGAGACCGATCCCTGCATAGGGAGACGGTGCGATGCCGCCCTCGACTGTCACGATCTCCATGTCTTTCGCCATCTCGCGCAGGACAGCCGCCGTCAGCACCGGAAAACTGCTGACGCCCGACAGCACGAAAATACCGGCGGCTTTTGCCCGCTCATCGAACTGGCTGACGCCGAAAACGAAATCGGCGGCATCGGCGAAATCGAGATAGTCGATTCGAGCATCTATGCAGGCTGTTATGACTGCGTAGCACTCATTGCCATAGTTTTGGAACGGCCCGGAAGCGTCAACAACGAGATCGGGTTTATGGACGCGCAGTGCTTCGACGATATCGCGACGATCAAGCATCAGGGGGCGCAGTTGCGCTTGTCCGCGCCAACCCTCACAGAAGGTCTGCGCCCGCGCGAGGCTGCGGCCACAGACAAGAATCTCAATACTGGAAATATCGGCAAGCAACTCCGCCAGCCGGCCGCCGAAAACGCCATAACCACCGAGGATGAGTATCTTCATCGAACCGCCGATCACATCTGCCTCAATGCCGGGATTACAGCATGCTGTGAGTGGAGAGGCTTCGCCATCTTCAAAGGATCCTGTCCCTGTATTCCGGCGGCGCTACCCAGCATTGCTCACGCTTTCCAAACCACCGGTAGCGATTGCGTGCAACGAAGCGATAAAGGGGATCGCGTAAGGAGGCGGGAATGACGCGCATTATGGCAACAAGCCGCCACGGCATGCCAAGCGCCTCATAGATGCTCAGCACAGCGTCGCTGTCCTGCCGCACCCTGTCGCCTTCGACGACCAGCATGCTTGCCGGATTGGTGGGGTCGATGCCCTGACGCCGATAGATTTCCGCACCGACCTCTCCCTGCATCGACGCCAGCCGGAAGTACCCTGCCTTATCGTGCCGCAGCACAAATTGCGCATTCACGGAACACAGCACACATTCGGCATCGAACAGAATGATCGGGCCATGCCGGTCGCTGGCTGTGGGAGTGGTGCCTGCCATCTGTCGCCAAGTCCTCTTGTCGATCGCTGTCGAACCGACGCATTAAGTGCAGCAATCATCCTCATGAATATTCTTCCGATCACCTTTCAATTCAATCTCGCACGGCAGCTATTTTTTCGACCGGGAAAGAATGTCTGCGCAAATTTCGGTGATCCGCCAAACCGTTACCCGCCTGACGCAAGGCAACGCCCTCGCTTGCAAGGACGAGATCGCCGTATGGCTTGGCTTATGGTTTTGAGACGGGAAATACCATCGAAACGGTCAGCCCCGGGCAGGCGGCATTCGACGCATCGGTGTCGGACAGCAGCAGCGATCCGCCATGCAGTTCCATCACGGCCTCCACCAGGGAGAGGCCAAGGCCGGTGCCCGGTTTGGAGCGGCTTTCATCCAGCCGCACGAAACGTTTCAGCACCTCGCCGCGCTTGTCGGCGGGAATTCCGGGGCCATTATCGGCGACGGAAAGCACGATTGCTTCTTCTTCTCTCGCCAGACGAACGACGAGCTTTTTGTCGCCTTCGCTTTCGCAGGCATATTTCATGGCGTTGTCGATGAGGTTCGACAGCGCCTGGCCGATCAGTTCGCGGTTGCCCTGCACCGAAAGTCCGGGCTCTATCTGGGTTTCGAGCACAAGGCCGGCATCTTCGGCCACCGGCTCGTAAAGTTCGGCGCTGTCTGCGGCGATTGCCGAGACGTCCACATCGGTCATTTCAGCGGCGATCGAGCCGGCCTCGACGCGGGAGATCATCAGCAGCGCGTTGAAGGTGCGGATGAGCTGATCGGACTCAGCAATGATGCCCTCAAGCGCTGAGCGCCTTTTGGTCTCGTCATCGTCGTCAAGTGCTGCGGCGGCCTTGTTGCGCAGCCGGGTCAGCGGCGTTTTGAGATCGTGGGCGATATTGTCGGAAACCTGCCGCAGGCCCTCGTTCAGTTTTTCGATGCGGCCGAGCATGGCATTGAGCGAGCCGGACAGTCGATCGAACTCATCTCCCGAGCGGCCCTGCGGCAGGCGCTGCGACAGATCACCGGCCATGATCTTCTTGGTCGCCGCCGACATGCGATCGATGCGCTTCAGCGCATTGCGGCCGATGCCGAACCAGATGAGCAGCGCGCCGCCGCTCATGATCGCCAGCGCCACCATCAGCGCATTGCGCACCAGCGCCCGGAACTTGGTCGGCTCGCCAAGGTCGCGGCCGATCAGGATGCGCAGGCCATTATCCAGCAGGAATATATTGGCGGTGGCGAGGTGCTGCACGCTGTCGCCACTTTCGGAATAACGCTCATAACGGAAGGGAAAGCCCGTCCAGCCTTCCTTGTCGAAAACACCGGGCTGCACGGAGGCAACGTTACCGGCAAGGATTTCGCCATTCGGGCCGGCAATGACGTAAAGGCTCGCGCCCGGCTGGCGGGCGCGGCGCTCCATCATCCTGAGCAGTGGGTTGATGCCGCCGCGATTATAGATGCGCTGCACATCCGAGACTTCCTGCAAGACGGCATCACGCGTCTGCTGGTTCAACAGCTTTTCGGAAAGTGCGGTGACGTAGAAGACCAGAAAGGCGGCGCATAGCGCGAATAAAAGGATATAGAGCGCCGAGAGGCGCACCGCGGTCGACCGGAACAATATTCTGAGGCGGGCCATTTTCGCCAATCAGCCCTCGTCCTTCATCATGTAACCGGCACCGCGAATGGTCTTCAGCAGCGGCTTCTCGAAGTCCTTCTCGATCTTCGAGCGCAGACGGGAGACATGCACGTCGATGACATTGGTTTGCGGGTCGAAATGATAATCCCAGACGTTTTCCAAGAGCATGGTGCGGGTTACCACCTGGCCGGCATTTTTCATCAAATATTCCAGCAGGCGGAATTCGCGCGGCTGCAACAAAATCTCTTTGCCGCCGCGACGGACATCATGCGACAGGCGGTCAAGTTCGAGATCGCCGACCCGGTAGACCATGTCCTGCTCGGGCTTGCCCTTGCGGCGGCCCAGCACCTCGATGCGGGCAAGCAATTCGGAAAAGGCATAGGGCTTCGGCAGATAATCATCGCCGCCGGCACGCAGGCCGGTGACGCGGTCATCCACCTGCCCAAGAGCGGAGAGGATCAGAACCGGCGTCTCGATGCCGCGACGGCGCAGCTCGCTTATGACGGAAAGCCCATCGCGGCGCGGCAGCATGCGGTCGATCACCATGACGTCGTAGGCGTTCTCGCAGCCCATGAACAGGCCGCTCTCACCGTCGCTCGCGTGATCGGCGACGATCCCGGCTTCGCGGAACGCCTTGGTCATATAGGCCGCAGCCTCCAGGTCGTCTTCAATGACAAGAATCTTCATGTGCGGGACAATAGCGCCCTCGCCCTTTTCCGCACAACCGGAAAGAGATGCGACAGACATTTCCTGAACCTTGTTTTCCATGAGGTTTCCTCCGCGATACTGCCTGGACCGGCGTTGCCGGTCCTTTCTTCTCCCCGCCGGAGAGAAGAAAACGGGCCGTAGCGCCCTGCCATATTCAACCGCCCCGTCTCGAGAGCGAGATGCGATGCCGGCTCCACAAAGAACCGGCATCGCCTGTCAACCTATCAACCCTGGTCGATATCCAGAGCGATGAAGCGGCTGCCGTCGTCCGTCTGGATCTGGAACAGCGCCTTGGAGCGTCCGTCCTTCTTGGCCTGCTCGAGAATCTTCTCGATATCGGCGGCAGAAGCGACCTGCTGGTTGTTGACCGAGGTGATCTTCTCACCGGTCTTCAGGCCGCGGGCGGCGGCGTCGCTGTCGGGATCGACATCGGTGATGGCAAGGCCGTTGCCGTCATCGGCGGGCGAAACCGTCAGGCCGAGGCTGGAGAGCACCTTCTCGCTGGAGGACTGACCGCCCTTGTCGTCGTTCTGGGCAGGCGTCGCCTTGGAAGCGTCGTCGCTTGCGAGATCGCCGAGCGTCACGGTTACCGACTGCGATTTGCCACCGCGCCAGAGCGAGATTTCAACCTTGGCGTTGGGGGCCATGCCACCGATGCGGCGCGACAGGTCGCGGGCATCCTTGACCGGCTCGCCATTGACGGCCGTGATGATGTCACCCTGCTTGATGCCGGCCTTGTCGCCCGGCGAACCGGACTGCGGCGAGACAACGAGTGCGCCGCTTGCTTCGGAAAGACCGAGCGATTCGGCGATATCCTTGCTGACGGGCTGGATCTGCACGCCGAGCCAGCCGCGCTCGACCTTGCCGTCCTTCTGCAGGTCGGCAATCACGTCCTTGGCCACCGATGCGGGGATGGCGAAGGCGATGCCGACATTGCCGCCGGAAGGCGAGAAGATGGCGGTGTTGATGCCGACCACTTCACCGTTGAGGTTGAAAGCGGGGCCACCGGAGTTGCCACGGTTCACGGCAGCGTCGATCTGCAGGTAGTCGTCATAGGGGCCGGAGCCGATATCGCGGCCACGGGCGGAGATGATGCCCGAGGTCACCGTACCGCCGAGACCGAAGGGGTTGCCGACGGCGACGACCCAGTCACCGACGCGGATCTTGGTGTCATCGGCGAATTTCACATAGGTGAACTTGCGGTTCACATCGACCTTCAGCAGCGCCAGATCGGTGCGCGGATCACGGCCGACGAGCTTGGCATCGAGTTCGGTGCCGTCATTCATCACGATCGTATAGGCGGAGCCGTCATCGACAACGTGATTGTTGGTGACGACATAACCGTCTTCGGAGATGAAGAAGCCCGAGCCCTGGGCGACCGGGCGCAGCGGGCCCTTGCCGTCACGGTGGCGGTTCGGGCCACGCTCGGAACGGTCCTGATTGGGGCCGCCGAATTCCTTGAAGAAACGCTTCAGCGGATGATCGTCCGGCAGCTGGTCGAGACCACGGCCGCCGAAGTTGAAGGAGAAGTTGCTGGAATCATCGGAAGCGGGCTGCACGTTCGACTGGACGCGAACGGAGACGACGGCGGGCGAAACCGCATCAACCACATTGGCAAAGCTCGGAACCTGCGGCGCGGTTACTTCGACGGGTGCTGCAAGCGAATGGGCGATCGGTGCGGCGATGCCGGTTGACAGCATCAGCGCGGCAAGGCCGCCGACGGTCGTGGCCTTCAGAGCCGTTTTCAGCGAGAAACGTCCGTTTTGAGAGTGAGACATTGGTACCTTCTTTCTTCATTCAGACTGGAGCCCGTTTGACCGGGGGAGAAGCGGTGGATGATGAAGATATAGGAGGCAACACCTTACGGCGAAGTGTCTGACGAATGAAAAATCCGTAATGTTGAAAAAGAACCGGGGGCCGACATGGAAACCGGTTATTTTTCAATGAGATTACGGATTCTTTCTTCTTCGTCCGCGCTCAGTTTTTGTGGCCGCTCCTGCGTTGCGCGACGGCGCGAAAAGACGAAAACGGCGAAAATGCCCGCAAGGGTAAGGCCGACGGGTGCGCCCCACAAAAGCACGGTGCGAAGGCTGAGACGGGGTTTCAACAGCACGAATTCGCCATAACGCGACACGACGTAATCGATGACGGCCTTGTCGCTGTCACCCTGAACCAGCCGCTCACGCACCAGAACGCGCAGGTCACGCGCAAGCTCGGCGTTGCTGTCATCGATAGACTGGTTCTGGCAGACCATGCAGCGCAGCTGAGACGTCAGGTTGCGGGCGCGCTGTTCCAGCACCGGGTCTTTGAGGACCTCGTCGGGGTTGAAGGCGAAGGCGGGCCATGGGGCAAACAGGAGTGCGAGAAGAAGCGTAAGCCCCGCCACGATCTTCCTCATTCCTGTGCTTGTCACAGGAATCCAGCCAGCCCAAGTCCTTGGGCTGAAAAAACTCTCCCGCCGCGCAGACGCGCGTCGACTGGATTCCTGTGACAAGCACAGGAATGAGGAAAGCGCCACACTCATTCCGCCGCCTCCGGCATTGCCGCCGGTCGGACTGGCTTCGCCTTGCGATTTGGTGCCCCCACCCTCAGACGCCTGTCGGAGAGCGAGATGAAGCCGCCCACCATCATGAACAGCGTGCCGCCCCAGATGCACAGAATGAAGGGTTTCCACCAGATGCGCACCACCATGCCGCCATCGGTCATCGGGTCACCCAGCGAGACATAAAGCTGGCTGAGGCCGAAGGTCAGAATACCGGCTTCCGTCGTCGGCATGCGCCGCGCGGTATAGAGCCGCTTCGAGGACCAGACGTCGCCCACCTCGACCCCCGCCTTGCGCACGGTGAAATGGCCGCGATCCTCGGTGAAGTTGGGGCCGACAGCGTGGCGGATACCATCAAAGGTGAGGCTGTAACCGCCCGCTTCCGCCACCATGCCCTGTTTCATTTCCAGGACGGTTTCGGTCTCATAGGTGGTGACGATGACAATGCCGAGCACGGTGATGCCGACGCCCATATGCGCTAGGGCCGTACCGAAGGCCGAGCGCGGCAGGCCCTTCAGACGGCGGAATGCGATGCCGAAGGCCAGTTTGCCGAAATTGGCGCGATACCAGAGATCGGCAAACGCACCGAAAATCAACCAGAAACCGGCGGCGATGCCGAGTGCCGCCAGCACCGGGCCGCCATTTTCCACGTACCAGAGCGTCAGCCCGGCAAGGGCTGCAATGGCGGCGGCCACATAAAGCCGCTGGAAGGCGCCGAGAAGATCGCCGCGCTTCCACGCCAGCATCGGCCCAAACGGCGTGACGATCAGGATCGGGATCATCAGCAGACCGAAGGTGAGGTTGAAAAAGGGTGCACCGACCGAGATTTTTTCGCCCGTCAGGGTTTCCAAAATGAGCGGATAAAGCGTGCCGATCAGCACCGTGGCAGTCGAGACCGTGAGAATGAGATTGTTGAGGACGAGTGCCCCTTCGCGCGAGATCGGCGCAAACAGGCCGCCGACCTTCAGCGACGGCGCGCGCCATGCAAAGAGCGCGAATGCTCCACCGATGAAGATGGTCAGAATGCCGAGAATGAAGATACCGCGGCTCGGATCGGTGGCGAAGGCATGCACCGAGGTCAAGACACCGGAGCGGACGAGGAAGGTGCCGAGCAGCGACAGCGAGAAGGTCATGATCGCCAGAAGCACGGTCCAGATTTTCAGTGCCTCGCGCTTTTCCATGACGAGCGCCGAATGCAGAAGTGCCGTTCCAGCCAGCCACGGCATGAAGGAGGCATTTTCCACCGGATCCCAGAACCACCAGCCGCCCCAGCCGAGTTCATAATAGGCCCAGTAGGAGCCCATGGAGATGCCGGCAGTCAGGAAAGTCCAGGCGGTGAGCGTCCAGGGCCTTACCCAACGCGCCCAAGCGGCGTCGATGCGGCCTTCCAAAAGCGCCGCAACGGCGAAGGAAAAGCAGACGGAAAAGCCAACATAACCGAGGTAAAGCAGCGGCGGGTGAATGGCGAGGCCGAAATCCTGAAGGATGGGGTTCAGATCCTGCCCCTCGGCCGGCACCGGTGACAGACGCAGAAACGGATTGGAGGTGAGCAGGATGAACAGCAGGAAGGCAACGGAAATCCAGGCCTGTACGGCCAGAACATTGGCTTTGAGCGTTTCCGGCAGGTTGCGGCCGAAGGCGGCAACGAGCGCGCTGAAAAACACCAGTATCAGCAGCCATAGCAGCATGGAGCCTTCATGGTTGCCCCACACGCCGGTCAGCTTGTAGAGCATCGGCATCAGCGAATGGGAGTTTTCCCAGACGTTGCGCACGGAGAAATCCGAGACCGCATAGGCCCGCGTCAGCGCCGCGAAGGAAAACCCCACCAGCAGGAACATCATGACGGAGCCAAGCGAGGCGACATCCATCAGCGCCCGGTCGTTGCGGCGCGCGCCGATGACCGGCAGCGTCGAGACGATGAGCCCCACGCCAAGCGCCAGAACCAGAACATAATGGCCGATCTCGTTGATCATTTTGTCGCTCCGGTCTTGTCAGTGGAGACGGCACCGGCCGATGGCGTTGCGGCGGACGGCTCTTCGCCTTCTCCGCCATGCTGCCACAGACCCTTGTCTTTCAGCCGGTCGGCCACTTCCTTCGGCATGTAATTCTCGTCATGCTTGGCCAGCACGCTGTCGGCCACGAAGCCACGGGTCGCGACATCGAAAACGCCTTCGGTCACCACGCCCTGCCCTTCGCGGAAAAGATCGGGAAGGATGCCGGTATAGCTGACAGGCACATTCGCCTCGCCGTCCGTCACGGTGAAACTCACCGTACGGCCCTCGCCGCGCTTGATCGAACCTTCCGCCACCAGACCGCCGAGACGGATGCGGGTGCCGGGATTGACGGGCGTCTTTTCCAGATCGGCGGGCATGTAAAAATAGGCGATGGACTGGCCGAAGGCGAACATGACGAGCAGCACGGCTGCAACGATGAAGCTCATGCCGCCGCCGATGATTGCCAGACGTTTCTGTTTGCGGGTCATTGCGTCACTCCCTGCGGCGCGGCATCCTGTTGCCCGTTGGTGCGGATTGGCCCGGCGGAAACGCCCAGTTCCTTCGCCAGCGCCAGCAGCTGCCGGCCCTGCTCACCCTCCGGCGGGAAAGCCTGCAGGCCGGCCCTCAAGGCTTCACCGGCCTTGGCTTCATTCTTCAGCACGGCATAGGCGCGCACAAGCCGCATCCATCCTTCAAAATCGGCCGGGTTTTCCTTCAGCTTGGCGTCGAGGCTTGCCACCATGCCCTCGATCATCGCCTGCCGGTCGGTGGTCGTCATGTCATTCGCAGCCGCCATATCCTGCGCGGTCGGGCCGGGCGCGGCTGGGGCCGCCTCGCCGCCGGTACGGGTGATATGTTCGCGAACCAGTGGCAACCAGGGTGCGCCAGCCGGTGCATCGGCCTCCAGCGCCGCAAAGGCTGCACGTGCCTCGTCCGCCTTGCCCGCCTGTTCCAGCGACAGCGCCAGATAAAAGCGGGCGCGCGGATTGCCGGGTTTCAGCTTCTCGGCCTCAGCAAAGGCGTCACGCGCTGCCTCGATGACGATGCCGTCATTGCCAGCCACCAGCGTTTCGCCAAGGCCCGTCAGCCGCTCGGCGCTTGGCCCCAGAATACGAAGCGCATTGCGATAGGCAAGCTCGGCATCACCAAGCCGCAGCGTCTTGAAATAGATCGGGGCCAGAATATCCCAGCCGGCGCCGTCATCCGGGTTCTGCGCCAGATGCCTTTCGGCGCGGGCGACCAGCAGGTTCATGTCATTGTCGGGCTTTTCAAGACGCGCCTCGAGCGGCATGTCCGGCACTTCCGGACTGCCGTTCCAGACGTAAAGACAGAGCCCGAGTGCGGGCAAAAGAACGGTGATGAGGCTCGCGGCGAGATTGTGCCGGCGTGGCCGGTCCTGCTTGCCCTGCTCTTCTTCCGCCTCGGCGGCGGCAAGCAAGCGGCGGCCGATTTCGGCGCGGGCGTAATCCGCCTCGGTTTCGCCGATCAGACCCGCCGCACGTTCACGGTCCAGTTCCGCCAGCTGGTCGCGGTAAACGGCAACCTCACCGTCGCGGCGCGTCTCAGGCGCCTCGGTCTTCCGCATCAGCGGGTACATCAGGACGACGGCGACAGCCGCCGTCAATATCGCAACGACAATCCAGAACATAAGGCTCAATTACTCGAATGCGCGGCACATGGAAACATGAAGCGCGGGGATGACGTGAATTTGAGACATCACGCCGCACCGCAAGCCCTGTTTCGGCCGTTCCGCCGTGCCTCTTCTTGTCATTGCCGGAGGTCGGTGGCCTTGATTTACGTCAAACCCGTCAGGTCAAAGGCGACCAGCTGCCATCGGCATTGCGGCAGGCCGCACCGCGCACCTTGGTCTCGCGTCCATCCACGGTGAGGCTGTGCGAATATTGCCGGCAGTTCTGATTGCCCACCTGATAGGGCGCATTGGCGACCACCTGGCCCTTGGCGTCATCGCCGTTCCAGGCAACGGGCGTGCCGACAGGCGCCGTTTCCAGCGCCTTGTATTCCGCCTCCAGCGCCTTGGTCTGATCGCCCCTGTCGAGCTGCACGCCGCTTCGCCCGACAATGCCGCCCTCAAGATTGGCAAGGAAAGGCGTCGAAGGCTGCGCCGAGCGGCCGAACAGGCCGCCACCCGCCGGGCGCGTGCCCGTGGTGGTGCAGGCGCTCAGCATCGAAACGCACAGGATCGAGAGAAGTGCCGGGCGTGACACCAGCGAACGCATCGTCACGGAGCGACAGCCATCATACACGTCAACCAAACCCTGTCCTCTTTTCTACCGCATTGCACCCAATATGGTGCCATTGAATTTCTTGCCTTTTTTCTTGCATCACGCAAGCTCTTTTGAAAGGCCCGGCAAAATCAGATCGGCTTTCAGCCCGCCGATGGCGCTGCGCGACAGCGAAAAGCGGCCATGGTATTCTGACACCACCTCGGAAACGATCGACAGGCCGAGTCCGGTGCCCGGACGGCTCTCGTCCAGCCGCCGGCCGCGCTTCATCGCCTCGCTGATCTGTTCCGGCTCCAGCCCCGGCCCGTCATCCTCCACCGTCAGCTCCACCCAGGACCGGCGGCCTATTTCGGCATCGGAGGAAGGATGCGTGCCGGTGGCAAGCGTGACGACCACTCTGGTCTGCGCAAAACGCGCGGCATTTTCCAGAAGGTTGCCGACGACTTCCTCCAGATCCTGCTGCTCCATGCCGAGTACCGCGCCCGGTTGCTCGAAATTCAGCACGAACTGCTTTTCGGGGTTCAGGCGGCGCATCACACGCACCAGCCGTTCCAGCGCCGGTTCCGCTTCCACGCGGGCAAGGATGGAGCCGCGCTGGGCGGCGATGCGGGCGCGGGAGAGATAGGATTGCACCTGCGCCTGCATGGCGTCGGCCTGCGCACGCACCAGATCGCCATGCTGCGGCTCCAGCGTGCGGGCCTCGTTCAACAGTACGGCAATCGGTGTTTTCAGCGAATGCGCGAGATTGCCGACCTGCATGCGGGCGCGCTCCACCAGCCGGCGGTTGCTGTCGATCAGCGCATTGACCTCATTGGCCAGCGGCTGGATTTCACGCGGGAATTCACCTTCGAGGCTTTCCGCCTCGCCGCCCCTTATCTTGCCGAGCGCGACACGGGCCTGATCGAGCGGCCGCAGACTGTAGAGAATGGCAAGGCCGTTGACGACCAGACTGCCCACACCAAAGACTGCCAGCGCCAGATAGAGGCTGTTGGAAAAATCACGCACATCGTCTTCGACGACATTCAGATTGCCGGAAACACGGAAACGGGCCGCCCGGCCCTCCCCGTCCAGCACGACTTCCGTTTCCGCCACACGCACCTTGTTGCCGGCCTCGTCGGTAACGGCATAAAATCGCTCGTATCTGTTGTCGAAGGGGGCGTCGAGAATGCTCGGCACCGGCAGCGTCGACACGCCGAGCGAGGAAGACACCAGCGGCGCAGTCTGGAAATTGCCGAGCGGCTCCACCACCCAGTACCAGCCGGTATCGGGCTGCGAAAACCGGAGATCGCCGAGCTGCGGGCTGCCGGCCAGCGTATTTTCGTTGGAAATCGTCACGGAATTGATGACGTTGTAAAGCTGCGCCCTGAGAAGATCGGTGAAGCTGCGCTCCACGCCCTGCCGGTAAAGCGTCGAAATGACGACGGCGATCACCACCAGCGCCAGCGCCGACCAGGCGGACGCGAGCAGCAGAACGCGGGCGGTGAGAGAATTACTTCGCATCTGCCGGCGCTTGCATCCGGTAACCGAGACCACGGATCGTCTCGATCAGATCAACCCCGAGCTTCTTGCGCAAACGTCCGACAAACACCTCGATCGTGTTGGAATCGCGGTCGAAATCCTGATCGTACATATGTTCGACCAGTTCCGTGCGCGAGACGACTTCGCCCATGTGATGCATGAGATAGGACAAAAGGCGGAACTCGTGCGAGGTGAGCTTCAGCGTCGTGCCGTTGACGGTTGCCTTGGAGGATTTGGTGTCGAGCCGGACCGGACCGCAGACCAGCTCGGAGGAAGCGTGGCCGGCGGCACGGCGGATGAGCGCGCGCACGCGGGCAAGCACTTCTTCCACATGGAAAGGCTTGGTCACGTAATCATCGGCGCCGGCATCGATGCCAGCCACCTTGTCGCTCCAGCGGTCACGGGCGGTGAGGATGAGGACCGGCATGGCCTTGCCGGCCGCACGCCATTTTTCAACGACGGTGATGCCATCCAGCTGCGGCAGGCCGATATCGAGGACGATGGCGTCATAGGGTTCGGTATCGCCGAGATAATGCCCTTCTTCGCCGTCAAATGCCTGATCGACAACATAACCGGCCTCTTTCAGCGCGTCGGTCAGCTGACGATTGAGATTGGCATCATCCTCAACAACGAGAATACGCATTGTCCGCCCTTTCCTGTGTCCCGGCCCGCCTGCGTTCCGGTCATGCTAAGTGTCTCGGATTGTTTTCCGATATTTCGGCGATGCGGGCAAGCTACATCGGCACGCGCATCGTTACCTTGCGCGGGCGCTCGCCATTGCCCTGGACGAGAACGGTGACGACACAGGACTGACCGTCGCCGGAAGGATAGACCGAAAGAAGCTGGCCACCGGTTTCGCGCACAACACGGGCGACGGCTGCGCCGCAATCGCTGGCAGCCAGAATGTAGTGGCCCTGCTGATCAGCCTCGGGCGCCGTGAAACCGGAAAGCCCGGCTGCAAGCGTCGCGATGATGAGAGGTGATGCCATTCTACAAACTTCCAAAAACCGGGTGCGTCTCGAACCTTATTGTGACCGAATATGTAGCGCAAAGCGTCTGAATGGCAAATGAATGCTGCCCCCGCCGCCAGGAGCCGCGGCGGGGGTTCTGCTGCTGCGATTATCGTCAGCGGATGGCGCGGGTTGCCGAAAGGCGGCCATAAAGTGCAATCAGGCCGCCAATTCCGCCCGCCACCGTTACCAGCCCTTCCGCCAGTTCACCGTGCAGGCCGGCCGGCAGGTCGAGGCCGGCGACGCTGAAAAGCGGCGCAAAAACCGCAATCAGTGCGCCCCAGATGGTGCGTGATTGATACCATGCCTTGGTACTGTCCATTCTCTCATCCTTTGCGTTGTTTTTCAGGCAGTTGTCAGAGCGGGAGAAAGGCTTGCGCCACCACTCCCAGAGGCACCGCGCGGCCGAGCTGGCGGACACGCACGGAAATGTGATCCCGCAGGACCGGGAAATCTGTGAGTTCGGCTGCGACAGTGTAAAACCAGCGGGGTTCGGAAACCTCCGACACGCGTTTGACGGCCTCACCTTCCAGCACCTCGACACGGTATCGCTCGAAAGGCTCGTCCAGTGGGATGTCGCTCGCATCCCAGCCATCGGCCTCCATCCGGCTCCGGCGTTTCCATCGGATCAGCACGCCATCCTTTTTCCGTTCGCCGGAAAGATGCACCGGGGAAAGCGGTATCTGCGCCCGCAATCCACCCTCGAAGGCGAAAGGCCCGGCCGAAGCGCCCGCCTTTCCCGCCGCCTCGACGATCCAGTTCAGCCGCCATCCCCGTTCGCCAACGGCAAGGCCGAGTGGCCGCACCGCCGCATCCAGCATCACCGCCGGTGCGCCCGCCGGCGCACCGGCAGCCAACGCATCTTCCGTGCCCGCAAGTCCGCGCAGGAGGTTGGAGAGCCGCCAGCGCGAGGGCGCAATTTCTTCGGCCTTTGCGAAAGCGACGATCTCCCAGACGCCGTTTGCGGCCTTGATGGCGATGCGGTTTTCACCGTTCAGCACCGACAGCTCGTTTGCCGAGGCGAGCCCGCCGAAAGGCAGGTCGATCAGGACAGCATTCGTCCGGTCGAAACGGCCCGAAGGGCCGGGTAAAAGCGGCTTCGCCAGCGCGCCGATCATGGCCGGCTGGTCGAGCACGGCGCGTTGCCGGTAACCTTCCGTGCCGGAGGATGCGGAAACGAGGATTGGCCGCCATGGCCTTGCGAAGGCTGCGATCCTCGCCGAATGCTCCGGCGCGACGCCATCATGATGCGGCAGGTCGAGAAACAGCACTTCCGGCGCGAAACCCTCGGCACCACTTGCATTGCCAACGCGCCGCTCATCCACCACGCCGGCAAAAGCCGAAACGGCAGTGGAAAAGGCGCGTGCCTCCACCTGCCGCACCGCGCCATCCTCGATGCGGCTGACCAGAAACCGGCCTGCCCGCGCCAGTGGAAAAGCGCCGTCCGGCAGTCGGATACAATCGCCGGGTTCGAGGGCGATATCGGCGGGCGGCAGGGCAAAACGCACTGTGCGCCGCGCCTGACGGTTGTCGCGCAAGGCTGCCTCGACGGCGGCTTCCGCCGCTTCCGCCGGCAAGGCGGCGTTGAGGTCGAGCCGCATCACCCGGCTGCCGGCATCATCGATGCGGCGGGAACGCGTGCCCGCCTGTTCGTAATCGAGCGCCGGGTTGAACGAGGTCAGCATGACTTCAGCCGCAAAATCGCTGTCATGGCCGCGATTTTCCGACCAGAGCGGCTCGTCATCGAGATCGGCAAGCACGGAAATATCTCTGACGGGTAAAACCGCCGTATTACGCGAGCGGAAGCGCAGGGTGCCGCCGTCCTCCGCCACATCCAGCTGAAATGCCGCCATCAGCGGCTCCAGCAGCGCGCGGGCCGAGGTCACATCACCCTGCACATAACCGGTCATGTCGCCGCTGACGGCGGAGACGTCGAAAGCGGGAAAGCCGTGATCGGTCAGGATCGCAGCGATGGTATCGGCAAGTGTCGCCGTGCCCAGCCGGCCGTTCAGCCAATGGCCGGTGCGCCAGTTGCCGCCATCGCTCCACACCGCGCCATTCTGCGGAAAGGCGGGATAGGGCCGCGCATCCCAGGTCCAGAGATAGACCCGGTTTTTATCCACCATCGCCGTATCGCCCTGATCCCAATGGTCGAGATGCACTTCCAGAAACCGCCGCTGCTGGCTGTCTGCCCGGTTCCGGCGGGAGAAATAGGGAAAGGCGTTTTCCGCCGATTTCGGATCAGGAAAGACATTCGGCCGCGCGGCGCTCTTGTCCACCGCCGGGCAGCCGAGTTCGGTGAACCAGATGGGTTTCGAGCCCGGCACCCAGAGTGTCGGCGTGGGTTTCTCCACGCTCCGCACCCGGTCGTAATGGCGGTTTCCCCACCAGTTCCCGATGTCCTTGTAGCGGAAGACCCACGGCCTGCCCTTCAGCCCGTCGGTGATGGGCGTGCGTCGCCGCGCGACGCGATCGGCATCGCTGGCATAATACCAGTCGAAACCCTCACCAGCCGTGATGGCGCGTCGGAAAGCGTCAACATCATCCGGGCCAGTCATGCCATCAGGATTGCCGTTTGCGGCATCCTCGTCGCGCCAGTCGGACAGCGGCATGTAATTGTCGATACCGATGGCGTCGATATCGGGGCTCGCCCAGAGCGGATCGAGATGGAAAAAGACATCGCCCGAACCATCCGCCGGCTGATGGCCGAAATATTCGCTCCAGTCCGCCGCATAGGTAAGTTTCACCGCCGGCCCCATGATGGCGCGCGCATCACCCGCCAGCCGCACCAGCTCCTCCACAAAGGGGAAGGCATCGTTCTCATCGCGCAGGCCCGTCAGCCCGCGCAGCTCCGAGCCGATCAGGAAAGCATCCACCCCGCCTGCTCTCACCACAAGCGCCGCATAATGCAGCACCATACGGCGATAACCCTCATCGCGGTGGCAAAACCGCTCGACTTCCCGGCGCGCCGCAACGCTGCGGTCGGGAGAGCCGGGCCTTTCGGGTGCGGGAAAACAGGTGATGCGCCCGCGCCAGCCATAAGCATCCTGTTCGCCCTTGCCATAGGGATCCGGCAGACCATTGCCGGCGGGCACGTCCATCATCACGAAGGGATAAAGGCAGACCTTCAATCCACGAGACTTGAGGTCGGCTATCGCCTGCAGCACGCTTTCATCATCAGGCGTGCCGCCATAGGCCGGGCCGCCGCCATGATGACTGACCGGATGCGCCTCACCACGCGAAAGGCCGGCAACCGACCATGGCGCCGTTTCGCCATCGCGGGCCGCCACTTCCACGCCGGGCAGAATGCGGCACTCGCCCGCCCGCATATCCGTGCCGAACCAGCTCACCACCAGCGCCACGCTTTGCAGGTTGGGGCACAGCGCCTGCAATTCGTCGATGGCCGCCTGCCAGTCGGTCGCTGCAGTCAGGCCGTTGCGGTTCATCACCCGGCTTTGTCCCATGCCGGTGCGTTCCGAAACGGGGGCCGTGGCGTAACCATGTTCCGTTGCCCCTGGAATGACGGTGATGGCGCGGATCGATTTTTCCAGCCGGCCGACCGGCCGCATGACTTCGAACTGCATCAGCGGAATACGATTGCCATAGTCGTCGAGCGGCAGGCGCTCGAAGACCACATAGGCCAGCCCGCGAAAGGCAGGCGCATTGCCGCTGCCCTGTTTCGCCTCGATCAGCGGATCCGGCAATTGCGTTTCGCTGCCGGAATAAAACCGCATCTCGATGCCGGTGAGATCAACTTCGCGGCCGTCCGCCCAGATGCGCCGCACCATGGCAGCCTCACCTTCGCAGAGGCCGACGGCGAGATTGGCGAAATAACGAAAAGTCTCCACCTTCGGGCCGCGATTGCCCTTGCCGCCGCGCCGCTCCACCTCGACGCTTTCCTCAAACCGCGTCGCCCAGATCAGCGTGCCGCCGATCCTTGCCGTGCCGTAAAGCCGGTTAATGGCCGCTCCCTCATCCGCTCCCGGAATACGCGCCGTCGAAAGCCGTGCGCCCGATACGGTGCGGCCGCTGGAAAGCAGGGCACGGTCGACGGTATTGCCCGCCAGCGCACCGGCCGCCTGGCCAATGATGGCACCCACGGGGCCGAAAATGCCACCGAGCGCCGCACCCGCCGCCTGAAAAACTATGGTCGCCATGCTTGCCTCGAAAATTCAGGGATCGGGGAACCGGAAAACACCGGCGATGCGCCGCTTCCAGCCCGGCACCAGCGTGGAACACACCACTGCGGCCTGTTCATAGGCGTGGATGAAATGCTGAGGCCCGGCGAGAATGCCGAGATGTTTCGCCGCTGCATCGGCCCGCCAGCGAAACAGCAAGAGGTCGCCCGGCCTTGCCTCATCCATATCAGGCACCGCCAAAAAATGGCGCTTCGCCGCCGCCATCAGCCGGTCTTCACCGCCGCGTTCGGCCCAATCAGGCGCATAGGGCGGCAACAGCTCCGGCTCGGCGCCGTATAATTCACGCCAGATGCCCCTGACCAGGCCGAGGCAATCGCAGCCGACGCCCTTTAACGAGGCTTGATGCCGGTAAGGCGTGCCTAGCCAGCCCTGGGCCAGCGCCAGCACTTTTTCTACGGTATCACTCATGGAAACAGTGCCTTGCCATCATGGGTCTGGCCGCCGCTGGCGTAAGAATAGGCGAAATCCGCCCCCGGCAGGTGCGGGAAGCCCCTGAAATTCAGGTGATTGGCGAATTTCGTTCGGCACGTGGCGAAACTCTTGTCACAGCCGGCGGTGATGGAAAAACCGTCTCCGGGCAATGGCATGCGTTCCGGCGCGAGCCAGAAGGACAGAAGCGCGCCGCCGTCGCGTCGCACATGACCGTCGAGATCGAAACCCCTGCCGGCGAGCGCGCCGCTCAAAAACCGCAACTTCCCCCTGCTGAAGAAACCATCGGCGAAAGCATCAAGCCCCGAGACCAGCAGGTTGCCCGTCGCATCCACCGCCACCACGCTGCCATTGCCGGTGAACCGCGAAAGATCGACGCCGCAGCGCCGGTCACCCAATGCGGCATTGCAACGCCGCCCATAGACCCCGCCCTGCGGCTGGCCGAGGCGATGGGCAAGGCTGCGCAACTCGGCGCGAAACGCCCCGCCCGCCCGCGTCACCTCGCCGATCTCGCGCATGGAAAGCAGCACATGCTCATCCAGCGCCTGCCAGTTGACGAGGAAAAGCTCCACCTGTGCGCCATCGAAACGACCGGTGGCAAGATCATCCTCCGCGATCGCCTCGCTGGAAAAACCGCCCGCCACCTCGCCGGCACTTGCGCCTAGCCCGGTTTCGCTGTCGCTGTCGCTCGCCCCGAAACCGCTGGCGGCCAGATAGGCCGTGCCGGCAAAGGATAACGTCTCATCGTGGTCGGTAAAGCCGATCACAACGCCATCCTTCAGCGTCACCTTCCAGCAATGGCAGGTGGTGGTGGCATCGCCCTGCAGATGCGTGGCAAGGGCCGGAGGAACGGTTTTCATGGCAGGATTTCCATCAAGGGAATGGAGGGAATGCGGCCGGCCTCGAAGGCGGTGAGGTTGACGTCGATACGATCGATCGCAAAGCGCACCGGCACGTCGAATTCGAAACCCGCCCGGATCGCCGCACCTGCAGGTGGCACCTTGCCGGCACGAAACGTCACCGTGCCGGTTAGATGATCCACCGACACATCCGAAGGCGGGACCTTCACCCCCTCGACGGAAACGAGGACAGAGCCCTCTACCGGCTTTTCCACCCGCCTGATGAAGGCACCGCCGGCATCGGCATAGGTCTTCACCAGCTGAAACTGTGCGGTTGTGCCATCGCCGGTACCGATCCTCTGATCTGTGGCGGCAGGTGTCCCGCCCGGCGGACAGGATTTGCAATCGACGGGGTCACGAAAGCGGAAACCATAAAGCTCACCGCGCCGCGCCTCGAAAAAGGCGAGCACCTCGTAAAGATCAGCCACCGAGCGGATGCCGGAGCCGGCATCATAAGCGCGCCTCGCATTCTTCCAGCGCTGGTTGCGGCTCTCGCGCCCATTTGAGAGATTAACGATATCGGTCCGCCGCACCGGCCCGCCGCTCACACCAAGCGCCAGTCGCAGCGGAAACCGCACTTCATGAAATGCCGCCATGTCGTTGTTCCAGGAATCTTTTTGCTGTGTTGAAAGGTCGATGCGTCACAAACCGCGCTGGCCACGCCCGACGCTGCGGGCCAGCATGGCGGCGATCTGGCCTTCGCTTTTTTTAAAACTCGCCGCATCGGTGGCCGTCACGTTGAAGACGATCTGCGCACCACCACCGCCCGCCGGTGCGGCCACACCCAGCGCGCCATCAGAACCGCGCTTCAGCGGCAGGATCGCTTCCGCTCCCGCCTCGCCCATCAGGCCCAGCCCACCGCCCATCGGAAAAAAAGCGGGGCTGGAAACCACGCCGCCATCAGCAAAAGGCGTGATGCCGCGCCCCGGCACCCCACCATCGGCAAAGGCAAACAAGGAACCGCCACCGTTCAAAAGCCCGCCAACGGCATTGCCGATCATATTCTCCAGCGGCTTCAACCCGGCAGAAAGTGCCATGCCCGACAGGCGTTCGCCGAGCCCGCGCAGCACATCGTCCAGCCCCCTGCCACCCGTCGTTGCGGCCTGCAGGGCGCTGGTCAGCGCCACCCCGAACCGCTCGGAGCGCTTTTCGAGATCGCCCATCACATCCGCAAGCGCTTCCGCCTCCTCGCGGTTCTCCGCAATCGATCCTTCGCCTGCCATCGCGCTTGCCTTTCTGATTCAACTGGGGAATGCATGCTGCTGAAACAGCTTTCAAAAAGTAGCTATTCAGCCAACGCTCTTTAAAAACCCAGCTTGTTGGGTTATGGTTTTCATGGTCACGGTTCTGCGACAGCATGGCATGCGTTTTGTCATCTACACGGCCGATCACGAGCCGCCGCATGCGCATGTCTATGGAGAGGGTGAAGCCCGCATCGACCTCGTCAGCCTCACCGTTCTCACGCAGGGCGGCATGTCGGACCGGGATGTGCGGCGCGCCGTTGTCGTGATTGAGGAGAACCGGATGCTGTTTATGCAAACCTGGAGACGATATCATGGTTGACGTCAGCGATGCCGAACTTGCCGCCGCCAGGGAGCGCTGGCAGCAGGAACGTGCGGAACGCCCTATTCCGGTCTCCGTGCGTTTCGAAGCGGCATCGGCCCGCGTCATCGTCGATTTCACCAATGGCGCCTGCTTCATGTTTCCGGCCCGGGCGCTGGAAGGTTTGCAAGACGCTACCGCGCAACAGCTGGCTGAAGTCGAGCTCCTCGGCGAGACCGGGCTGCATTGGGAAAGTCTCGATGTCGACTATACGATCAGCGGGCTGATGAACGGCATTTTCGGCAGCCGTATATTCATGGAAGCCCAACGCAAGGGCGGCCAATCCCGCTCGCCGGCAAAGGCAGCGGCCAGCCGTGCCAATGGCGCGAAGGGTGGCCGTCCGCGAAAAATACCCTGATACCGTCACCCATCAGGAAACAGCCGCATCATCGCCTCCATCGCCTGACGATCGGGGCTGCGGGAGATGGCACGTGCGCCACCCGTCATCGCGAAAAACTCCCTTGGCGTCAGCCGCCAGAAGGTTTCGGAGGAAAGCCGCAGCAGGCAGAAGCCGGCATGGATGACCGCCTCCCAGGGGAAAGGGCGGGGCCTCGCCTCGCCTGCTGCGGCACTCAAGGGTCCGGCTGTGTTTCTCCTTTCGGGCCGCCGAAGGTGGCGGTCAGGAGATCGGCGATGATCGCGGCATGGCCGGCGATGCCGCCTTCCACGGTTGCCGCAGCCACGTCTTCGTCGGAAAACACATTGCCCGCGCCGCGCAGGCCTGCGCCGATGACCCGGATCATATCGGCGGCCTTCATGCGCCCGGTCGCAAAGCGTTCAGCGAGCGCGGTGAGATCATCGGTCTGAAAGGCGGTTTCGAGTTCGGCCAGCGCCCCGAGCGTCAGGCAGAGAATGCGCCTTTCACCGTCGATCAGCGCCTCGATCTCGCCGCGATGGCGGTTCGCCCGCCCGTAACGCAAACCCTGCGGCATCACAGTGCTCCGAATGTGAGAGGACCGGCCGATTCCAGCGCGATCTCGAATTGCACCTCGCCATCGTGGCGACCGGAATATTCAAGCGCGACGATCTGGAACGGCCCGGTCACGGTACCGAAATCGGGGATGAGGAGTTGCCAGCCCGGAATGCTGCCGGCAAAAAACGCGCCGCGTACCGATGCGTCACTCGCCTGATCCTTGAAGATACCGGATGCCGTCAGCGACGCCCGCTGTACGCCGGCGCCGGCCAGAAGCTCGCGCCAGCGCCCCGCACTTTCGCCATCGGTTATGTCCACGGCCTGCGCGTTGAAGGCCAGCCGCTTTGTTCTCAGTCCCGCCACGGTCACATAGGAACCGGCATTGTTGATCTTCAGCAGCAGGTCCTTGCCCTTCTGCGCCACCATGTTGTTCTCCTTACCGTTTCGATTGATGTTGCCGGGCCGCAATGGTCCTGCTACCAATTGTTTCTCCGCATTCCGCACCCCTGATTTTCATCATGTCCGAAGCCGCTCCCTTCCCGTCCCGCGCGCGCCTTATCGGCGTGCTTGCGGTTGGGCAGATCATCAGCTGGGGCAGCGGGTTCGACATGCTGGCCGTGCTCGGCCCACGGATCGGGCAGGAACTGGCCATCGCCAACGAGGTGGTTTTCGCCGGCCTCACCGTCATGATGACGATCAGCGCGCTCTGCGGTCCGCTTCTGGGAAGAACGCTGGTGCGCCACGGCGCGGCACCCGTGCTTGTGGCGGGTTCATTGCTGTTTGCCGCCGGTTTCACCGTGCTCGCCTTTGCGGGCGGTGTGGCAAGTTATCTGCTCGGCTGGGCCGTGATCGGTTTTGCCGCCACCTGTGGCCTGACGACGGCCGCCCATGCCGCTGTGGTGGAGCGCGTCGGGGCGGAAAGCGGCCGGTTGCTGACGCTGCTGATGCTGTTTACCGGGCTTTCGGCCGCGGTTTTCCTGCCGGTGACCGCGCTTGCCGACCAGCATCTCGGCTGGCGCGGCACGCTTGTCGCCTATGCCGGTCTGCAGCTCTTCGTGCTTCTGCCCCTCTACGTCTTCGTTCTTCCCGGCCGGCTGGACCGCAAAGCCACGGGGTCGCGGGAGGTGGCCGGGGCTTCGCGCCCGCCCGTCGATACACGCCGCGCCTTCATGCTGCTGGCCGCAATGACGACGATCAGCGCGTTTACGACCTTCGGCCTGTCGCCGCTGCTGCCCCTGCTGCTGGTGCAGGCGGGGGCGACACAATCGCTGGCCGTGCAGCTGGCATCCGCCCGCAGCGTGCTTGCGATCACCGCGCGCGGGCTGGATTTCCTGCTTGGCAAACACGGCAACCCGTTCGTCACCGCCATGATCGGTCTCTGTCTGCTGCTCGTATCGCTCCTGCTGTTGCTGGCCTTTGCACCGGCCATGCCGGCTTTCATCGGCTTTATCGTATTCTTCGGTTTTGGGGCGGGCGTGCTCACCGTCAGTCGGGCGGTCCTGCCGCTGGCGGTGTTTTCGCCGGAAGAATATGGCCTTCAGGCCGCGCGCATTTCCCTGCCGCAGAACCTCGCCATCGCCTTTGCGCCTGTTATCTTCACGCTGGCGCTGGATCGTGGCGGGGTCTCGGCCATGCTGACCATCGCTTCCGTGCTGATCGGCATTTCGTTTGTACTGCTGCTCGTACTTTGGAAAACCATGCGCAGGCAGGCTTCCTGAAAGAGGCTCATTCCGTTACCGCGCGGAAACGCATGTCCGCGATGAAATTCCGCGACTTTGCTTCGCGCCGCGAGCGGCAGGAGCGTAGTTGCAGGTTGACCAGCGAGACATTGGCGAGCGGCAGGGCGGCATCATCGAGCAGGGCTTTCACCCGCTCTGTGATTTCGCCGGCCTGTTTGCGGCCGGCGGCATCGCTCCAGATTTCCAGCGACAGGACATGTTCCTCGGCTTTTTCCGTCGCGGTCGAATAATCCCGGCTGTCAATTTCGCCGATGACGATGCAGGGCATAAGCGCGCGCGGCAAAAGCCGGTCGACGATGCCGCCTGATGTCAGAGCCATCAGCACTGCATCGCCTGTCAACCGCGCAAAAACCGCCTTCAGAAGTGCGTTTGCAGCGCTCACAGGCTTTCCTCCTCGCAGCGGCAGACGATGAAGCGGCGGGTCTCGTCCGGATCCATCACCGTGCGAATGCTCAAAATGCGCCGGCCCTTGCGAAAGCGCATGCCGGCCGCGATATCGCTGCGCCAGGTGAGCCAAACGCGATGGGTGATCGTCACGCCCTCGGCCGAAGCACGCTCATGGGACGCCTCTGAAACCGGTTCGATCGCCGCCCAGAGCGAGCGCAGGACAGCCCAGCTTTCCAGCGCACCGCCCTGCCCGTCCGGCATCTCCGTCCGCATTTCCAGCTCCAGCCGCGCCGTCAGCCTGCCGGGGTCGAGAAAAACGAGATTCATGGCTTAAAGCCCCATGCGGCAGAAGGGCGCCACCAGCCGCTCGTAACCAGCCGGAACCACTGCGGGCTGATTTTCCAGGGCAACGGCGCCGCGAAAGGCAAACATCTGCGCCACATGCATCAGCATGGCGCGTTTCAGCGTATCCGGCACATCCGTCCCGGCTTCGCCATAACCGGCGATGAAGTCGATTTCGATACCGTTCATCATCCGTCCGGGGGCCGGCGAATCGCGCAGCCACAGCCGCGCCGGACGGGCCGCGCCGTCCAGTAACTTATCAGCGGCGGTGATATTGGTCTCGCGCCCGTCGATGCCAAAAACCAGAATCGTTTCGATGGTTTGCACCGGTGTCTTGGCAATCGGAATCACACCCGTCTGCGGCCATTGGTCGAGATAAAGCCGCCATGTCTGGCGCAGCAGGCAAAGGCCGGTCACGCGCTCCAGATGCTCGCGGGCGGTGCGGATCAGCGCGGCAAGAAGCGCATCCTCGTCGCTGCCGTCGAGACGCAGATGCGCCTTGACCTCGGCAAGGGTCAGCGGCTCCGCCTGCGGCGAATTTATGAGGGCATAGGTCATGGGGTCTCCGGGATGACGCAATTACGGGCTGGATGAGCGAGCGGGTGCAACAAGTTTCTTCTCCCCATGGGGGAGAAGTCCGCGGCAGCGGGATGAGGGGGCAAGGGTAATGGTATCCGGCAACGTTGCCCCCTCATCCGGCCCTTCGGGCCACCTTCTCCCCGGCGGGGAGAAGAAACGAGCGGCACCGTCGAGGGTCAATTCACCCCGAATTTCACCAGCTTGATCGCCTCGAAATTCTGTACGCCGCCACCCACGCGCTTGGTGGTGTAGAACAGCACATAGGGTTTGGCCGAATAGGGATCGCGCAGGATGCGCACGCCGGTGCGGTCGACGACGAGATAACCGGAGCGGAAATCGCCGAAGGCGATGGCGAAGCTGTTGGCCGCAACATTCGGCATGTCTTCCGCCTCCGTCACCGGAAAGCCCATCAGCGAGGCGGGCTGGCCGACGGCGGCGGGCGGGTGCCAGAGGTAAGCGCCGGTCGTGTCCTTGAAGCGGCGCAGCGCCGCTTGCGTCTTGCGGTTCATCAGGAACGCGCCGTTCTGGCGGTGGCCGGCCTTCAGGCCATAGATGGCATCGAGCAGCACATCCATCGGCCCGGCGGAAGCGAAGCCGGCCGAAACGCCGGTCGCGACATAACCGATATTGCCCCAGCTCCAGCTGTCATTGGCAACGGGTGTATAGGCGAGAAAACCTTTGGGTTTGTTGACGCCATCACCGGCAATGAAAGCGGCAGCCTCCTGTTCGGCAAAGGCGATATCCACTTCCGAGGCGATCCATGCCTCGACATCAACAGCCGCGTCGTCCAGCAGGCCCTGGGTCGCGGCGGGCATGGCGTAGAGTTCCATGGTCGGGAAAGAAAGCTCAGACAGCTTCGGTGTCGCCGTCTCGGGACGGGCCGCGGTTTCGGAGACCCAGCCGGTGGCCAGTCCGCCGGCGGCGAAGGGTTTCTTCAGCACGGCCGTCGACACCTGCCGCACGGTGGCGAGCGCCCGGATCGGCGAAATCGCCGTCATGCGCCGGCCAATCTCGCCATCCGTCTCGGTCGGCACCAGAAAGCCGCCATCCGCGCCGCTCGATCCGGCAAAGGCCTTGGCCTCCAGATCACGCAGCGCGCCCTCCTCGCCCCGGCGGATATAGGCCTCGAAGGCCGCCTTATGCTCTTCGGCATCGTGCGAGGGCGCATCCCTGCGGCCAAGCGCAGGCCGCGCCTTCCTGAGCGCCAGATCGTCCATGATCCTCCTGTTATCGTCGAGCGCCCTGTCGATACGATCGAGCTTGTCGCGGGTCACGATATCCGCACCCATCTTGCGTTCGATGTCATTGAGCCGCTGGTCGTTGGTTTCGCGAAAAGCCTCGAAGGCCTCCATGAACTCGTCGAAGGCCGCCGTCATCGTGTCGGGCACGGCCTTTACCTGCGGCGCAACGGTCATTGCGGCCGGTTTTGTCATCTGGTCTGTCATGTCGCCATCCTTGTTTCAGAAATACGTGTCGGGAAGTCAGCGTTTGAACGCGGTGTCGAACAGCGAGCGGGCGGCGCGGCGCATGCTGCGCGCCAGTTCGGTCTCGCGGTCACGGAAAAAGCGGGCATGTTTGACGTCGGACACCCGCGCCGAAGGCAGCATCGGAAAGGTCACGACCGAGATTTCCCAGAGATCGGCCTCCAGAATGCGCCGCACGCCGGAACGTTCGGCCTTGCCCGAGCGAACCGTGCGGAAACCGATCGACAGCCCATCGAGCGCGCCGGTCTTCATCAACGAATGCACCTCGCACGAGCGGGCAACACCTGGCGCCAGAACGCCCTCGACATAAAGCCCGCGCTCGTCCTCGCGAATGGTGCGCCAGGCGCCGATCGGCTCGGCCGGATCGTGCTGGTAGAGCATGCGGATGCCGGCCGCTCCCCGTTCCTCGATGGAGCGGCGGAAAGCGCCGCGCTCGATCACGTCACGGCCGAGGTCGACCTCGCCGAAGACGCTGGCATAACCGGAAAACGTGCCGTCGCCGGCGATGCCGCGCAGTTCCAGACTGGCGAATTTGCGCGTGGCGGGACGCGGCCCGCGATAGGCGTGCATGGGAAACTCCTGCGATGTGAAAATGAAGCCGCCTTGCGGCGCGGGCTCAGCTGCGCGGGCGTGTGCCATAGTGGCTGGCCACGCGCACCATCACGCCCAGCCCCCACCAGGCCATCATGCTTGCGGCGGCGGAGCCCGCCACCATGATTTCCCGGCCGGAAAGCGCACCGGCAATGTCGAGCTGCTGCACGATCCACAGGCCGATAGGCCCGCCGAAGATCATGCCGCAGGACACCCCGGTGATGAAACGGCTCGCCGCTTCCCGTTTGCTTTTCGGCAGCAGATAAACAAGCGACACGCCGGCACCCGCGACGGCGCCGGTGATGCGGGCGGCCCAGATACCGGCCTCATTGGCGAATTCAGACATGGGTAATCATTCCGGTTTAGGATGTTGCAATCGGGCGAACGCACCGCGTCGCCCGCAGGTGCTGTTTGCGCGCCTGCGGTGGGTGATTTCACGAGTCTTCGGAGAAGCTTGGGCGGAAAGCCTCACAAAGAGAATCCGCCACTTCAGAAAATGGTTCAGCAGAAACAGACGGCTGTGAAAGCGCGGTTAGCCCCCTCAGTAACCGACGGCTTCGCGTTTTTCCTCGTCGCTCAGAAACGAGGCCGCGCCGATGCGGCTCCACAGCGCATCCCGCTCGCCGGCGAGCCCGGCGATCTTGTCGAGATCCGGCTCCAGACGCAGCCCGGCGCCGAAGACCGGTGCGAGCCAGCCGCACAATCTTGCCGCCGTGCGGTTGACGAGCGGCAGCACGGTGAGGCGATAAAAGGCGCGGTTCGCCTCCTGGTAATTGGCATAGGTATTGTCGCCGGGAATGCCGATCAGCATCGGCGGCACGCCGAGCGCCAGCGCGATATCGCGGGCGGCTCCGTTGCGGGCTTCCAGAAAATCCATGTCGCGCGGCGAAAGGCCCATGGCCTTCCAGTCCAGCCCGCCTTCCAGAAGCAGCGGGCGGCCGGCGTTCATCGCTCCCTGATACCCCTCCTCCAGCTCGCGCTTCAGCCGTTCATATTGCTCGGTGGAAAGATTGCCGCCTTCCTTCGGCTGATAGACCAGCGCGCCCGAAGGCCGGGCGGAATTGTCCAGCAGGCGCTTGTTCCACTGGCTCGCGGCGTTGTGCAGATCAAGCGCGGCACCTGCGGAAGCCAGCGACGCAAAACCCGCCCGGTCATCCAGCGGATGGAAAAGCTTCAGATGCAGCAGCCCCAGCCCATCGCGCTCGGCGGCGATGCGGCGCGACGCACGCCCTTCGGCGCGGTAGTCATAAGCCACCGGCCAGCCATCCGCCCCCTCGACAATGCTTACCCGATCCGGCCGCAGCAGATGCAATTCCCTTAAACGCCCGCCGATCATCAGAGGTTCGACATAGGCATTTCCGGCCAGCATCAGGTGACCATACAGCGCCTCGAAAAAATCCGGCCCGCCCATATGCGCGCCCGGCTTTGTCAGGAGCGCCAGCAACGGATGATCGCCGATTTCCTCGTCGCCGTCATAAAGCAGCCAGTTCACCGATGCGGCCGCTTCCGCCACCATGCGGGCGGCACGGTGGGCGACCGGGTTTTTCATGAAGCCTTCGCGCGCAAGTGCGGCATAGGACCGGCCGGACCAGAAGGCCTGCCCGCCCTGCCTCGCCACCGCCATGAAGGCACCCGACGTCATTTTGCTTTCGGGCACGGCTTTGCCATCCGCCGGGCGCAGCCACGGCAGGGAAAACGGAAATCGCATGGAGTTGTCCTTGTTTTAATGGCGTGTTGGATCCCGTGCACGCTCACACGCCGTCACCCCGGACTAGATCCGGGGTCCAGCCAGCCCAAGTCCTTGGGCTGAAAAAGCCCTTCTCGCCGGGCAGACGCGCGGCGGCTGGATGCCGGATCAAGTCCGGCATGACGGAGGAAAGGTTTGCGTACCTTGCCAGCAGACCAGGTGCGAATATGCCTCCCGCTTTCGCAGGCGAAGGCGAAGGCGAATATTACCGGATCGGCGCTTTCACCGCCGTGTCGCTGTTGAAATCAGCGGCAACGCGGGTTTCGCGCAGCGGCTTCACCGTGCGGGTCGAAAGATCATAGGCGGGGTCGGCCTTGTAGGCCGCCAGCGCCGCCTCGTTTTCGAACTCGCCGTAAACGATGAAATCGACCGAGTTGCCCCATTGGTCCTTCTTCACGTTCTCGCCTATTTCCAGCGTCAGCGCATGCGGGATCGCGGTGAGGCCGGAAAGCCCCTTGCGCACGGCGTCGCGGTTTTCCTCGGGAACGGTGAAAAAAACGATATGGCGGATCACGGTGTCACCTGTCATGCAAAATTCGAAGGCGGCCTTCTGGGCGCGCGTAACGGGTTATCATCTGGCCCGCCCCGGTTCAATCCGCGCCGCGACAAGGGCGCGATGAAATGCGCGTGCGTGGCCAGCCACAAGCCGCGCCCGGTCGCTGCCATTGATAATGGCGCGGGCACCCTCCCAGTCCTCCCGCTGCGCGCCGAAGAAATCGGCAAGCCGGCGGCCGGTAAAGCTGCCGGCGATCATGCCGTGGATCAGGATGGCTGTTGCCACCTCCGTTTCCATGGCCCGCTCGGGCCGCTCCACAAGGTCGATGCCTGTCAGCGCCGACATGGCCTCGTAGTTGCGGCGATGCGTCAGCTGCACGAAGCCCCGCCCCAGCCAGCTTTTTCCGTCCGTGTCCCGTTGCCAGTAGGGTTTGCGAACCATCGGCAGGCGGCCGGCCGCAAAGGCACGGTCCAGCCGCGCAATCGCCTCCGCATCGCTTGCCGCCAGGGTCTCGCGCACCGGCTGCATGGTGGCAGCCGTTTCGTGAAAGCTGGTCGCCAGCATATAGGCCAGCCAGCGCGCTTCGCTTTGCGGCACGGCCTTTGCACATCCGGCAAGTATGGTCTTCGTCCCCGCAAGTTGCGCGGCGCGCAGGCGGCCACCAAAGATCGAAACCCGCACCGACGCGAAGAATCGCGCCTCGTCATAGGCCATAGCCGGCTCCTGAAAATGAGAGGCGATATGACGCCCGGTTTTTCCACATGACGGCCGTCAGGACTAAATCGATTTGAAAAAACCTTAATCGATTTTAATCCGCAGGCCGTGGTTTTGGGGTAAAAAATTCCTTGAGTTCCGGAACCTTGGCGCGCTAACTCCATTCACCGCGCAATCCAGCTGCGTTAACAATTCAAGGAGGAATGCCACCATGACAGCGACAATCCCCCAGACCGTTTATGACCGTCTCGAAAACGAGTGGCGCCAGATGCGCGAAACCGGCTCCCAGCCGAAACCGGCGCAATCTCCGAAGAAGTAAGACCTGTCCGACGCCCGATCATGGGCGGATATGGTGCTGAAAATTTCTTCTCCCCGCCGGGGAGAAGATCGCCCGAAGGGTCAGATGAGGGGGTAACCTCTCCGAATATCTTGACCGTAGCCACCCTCATCCCGCTGCCGCGACCTTCTCCCCCTCGGGGAGAAGAAACAAGCGGTGAGCGCTCGCCTCACATCCCGCGCACCCTCGGCTCATTCACCAACATCGTTGTCAGCGCCGTTATCGCCCAGACAAGTGCGTCCAGCCGGTCGGGCGAGCGACCGGATGACAGGCCATCAGGTCCAAAATCCGTCATCTGGTCTTCCAGCTTCTCAAACCGCGCCGCGTGACGCACCCTGCCCTGCTCGTAGAGTGCGGCGACCGGCTCGGCGCGGGTGAATTTTCCTCTGCTGGCCCGCACCAGAGTGAGCGGCAGGTCGGCGTCTACACTCTGCAGCATCGCCCGCACCATCTCTCCGCCCTGATTGACCTCCGCCACCACCCGGTCAGCCTCGTGGCGGCGGAAGGCGGCGACCACGGCGCGGGCCCAGCCGGCCGGTGTTTCGCCTTCCACCGAACAATCCGCAAGCACGGCGAGTTTGCCCGACATGCCAAGTCCCGCAACCACGATGCCGCAGCAGGAATTTTCACCAGCGCCGGCAGGCGGATCGACCGCCACCACGATCCGCGAGAGCGGCTCATCCGTCACCTCGACAATTGCTTCCAGATCGGCGCGTTTCCACAATGCGCCCTCGCGCTCGTCGATCAGCTCGCCGCCGATTTCCTGACGCCCCAGCCGCGTGCCGCCATAACGCTCATGCATGGCCTTCAGGAAACCGGGAGACAGGTTCTGCGCATTCATGGCGGTCGGCATTCGCGCAACCCGGGTCGAAGGATCGGCCAGCAGCGCCTTCAACAACGGAATGGGCCGCGGCGTCGTGGTTACCAGTTGCCGGGGCGCTTCGCCCAATCGCAGGCCAAATTGCAGCATGTCCCAGGTTTCCTGCGGATATTTCCATTTTCCCAGCTCATCCGCCCAGGCCATGTGGAATTGCGGGCCGCGCAGGCTTTCGGGGTCTTCCGAGGAAAACACCTGCGCCATCGCGCCATTCGGCCAGAGGAGCCGGCGACGCGTAACTTCGAAAGCGGGACGGCGACGGCGGGCGATGCGGCAGATGCCGGAAATACCGTCGATCATCACCTCACGGGCGTCACCCAGCGTTTCTGCAATGAGCGCGATGCGCAAATCCGATTGTTTGCCGGCGGAAGCAATGCCGTGCACCCACTCGGCACCGGCGCGGGTCTTGCCGGAACCGCGCCCGCCGATCAAAAGCCATGTCCGCCAGTCACCCCCAGGCGGCTGCTGCGGCAGGTTGCCAAGGAAACGCCAGTCGCGCGAAAGGGCAAAGACCTGATCCTTGATATGAGGGTCGGGCGAAAGCTCCGTCATGCATCAGGTTCCCGGCATGCAACCGGCGTCAGCATCGCCTCCAGCTTGGCGCGGCATTTCTGGTCGGCCAGTTCGTCGATGCGCCTCAGGAAATGCGCCACTGCGGCCTCGTAGTCTTCGGCACCGGTTTCGTCCTCAGCGGCAAGCGCTTCCCTCTCTTCCGCCAGCACCCGTTGCAGGGCGTCGATGCGCTCCAGCGTGCGCACGATCAGCGAAAGCTGATCCGTCGCAGCCTTCACATCGGCACGCGCCTGTTTGCCAGGAGCGTCATCCGCAGCCCCCAACAGGGCCGCCTCGCTCTCCTGCCGCAGGGTACGGTACAGGTGGAACTGATCCCGCATCTCTTCCGTCATCTCGTTCAGCATCTGCCTTAGCTCACCGTTACGCGCCGCATCCTCGGCAGCCAGCTTGTCGGCCCGCGACTTTGTCTCAGGCGCGGTATCCGGCATGTCGTCACCGACATGGGCAGGCCGTTCCGGCCACGCGCTGTAGAGCACCGGGTCGCAAGTGTCAGAATTCGTCATGGGGTCGGCCTGAGAGAAAATAATGTGAATGCGATAGGACGCACCGGCTGGTGGGAATGCCACACGGAACGGGTTCAAATTGCAGGCAAGCCGCAAGCTCCGTCGTCGTCCTCGGGCTTGACCCGAGGATCCACGTCTTCGGCGGTTATGGATCCTCGCCTCAAGGGCGAGGATGACATCGAGAATTGCCGGACGTTTGCCATCAAACCCGAATGCAACCCTTCGAACCGGCCTCTGCCGTCAGCCGCAAATCTCCGACTGTAGCCAAACACTACCAAACCACCGTCACGGTGTAAAGGATTATTTTCCTATTTTAATGATTTTTATCCTGCCAACATGATTTGCACCCTCGCCCGCCGCATATTACACTCCGCGCCAGGCAATGAGCAGAAGGGGCAAGTCAAGTTGGTGAAACAATGGGTTGAGCGGTTGTTTGCGGGTCTTTCGGCAACCGGCATCGTCTTCGGCACGGTCCTGTTCTGCGCTTCGCTCACCCCCTCGCTTCTGCCGCGCACATGGCTGATGCAGGGGGTTCTGTGCGGGTTTTCCTTTGCCATCGGTTATCTGATCGGTGTCGCCCTGCACGCCGTCTGGGCCTATCTGGAACTGCCTGAACCCTCGCGACACAACACGCGCGGCATTCGTTTTCTCATCGCGCTTGCCGCCGCCATCACGGCCATTGCGTTTTTGTGGCAGGCGAAGGACTGGCAGAATTCCATCCGCGTGCTGATGGAACTCGATCCGCTGCCAAGCGCCCACCCCACCAAGACTGGCGGCATCGCGGTGCTGGTCGCCGCCGTGCTCATCGCCGCCGGCCGGCTTTTCCAGCTTATCCGCCGGTTCTTTGCCGCGCGCAGCCGGCATTTCCTGCCGCGCCGGCTCGCCAATGTTCTCGGCATAGCCGCTGCCATCGTGCTGTCGTGGATGCTGCTCAATGGCCTGATCTTCGATATCGGCCTGAAATTTGCCGATTCCTCGCTGAAACAGGTGGATGCGCTGATCGAGCCTGACGTGCCGCGCCCGTCCGATCCGCTGAAGACCGGCAGCAGCGCGTCGCTCATGACATGGGAATCGCTTGGCCGCCGCGGACGTGAATTCGTGGCAGGCGGGCCTGAAGCGCAGGAAATCACCGCCTTCACCCATCGTCCGGCCAGCGAACCGCTTCGGGTCTATGCCGGCCTGAATTCCGCTTCGACACCCGAAGCAAGAGCCAAACTGGCGCTGGAGGAACTGAAGCGGGTCGGCGGTTTCGAACGCAAGGTGCTGCTGGTCGTCATCCCCACCGGCACCGGCTGGATAGACCCCGAAGCGCTGGACACGGTGGAATATCTGCATGATGGCGACATCGCCAGCGTCGCCGTGCAATATTCCTATCTCTCCAGCTGGATCGCGCTGCTGACCGAACCTGACTACGGTGTGGAAACGGCGCGGGCGCTGTTTCAAGCCGTCTACGCCTATTGGACCACCCTGCCTAAGGAAACACGGCCGAAGCTTTATCTGCATGGGTTGAGCCTCGGTTCGCTCAATTCGCAGAAATCCTCCGATCTTTACGATGTGCTGTCCGATCCGTTCCAGGGCGCGCTGTGGAGCGGCCCGCCGTTCTCCAGCCCCACATGGCGCATGGCCACCAATGGCCGGGTTGAAGGTACGCCGGAATGGCTGCCGCGTTTCCGCGATTCCTCCGTCATCCGTTTTGCCAACCAGTATACCACCGCCCATATGCCCGATGCGAAATGGGGGCCGATGCGGATCGTCTATCTGCAATATGCGAGTGACCCGATCACCTTCTTCGAAACCGCTTCGCTCTACCGGCGTCCAGAGTGGATGGCACATCACGGGCCTGACGTTTCCACGTCGTTCCGCTGGTTCCCGGTGGTGACGCTGCTGCAGCTCGGTCTCGATGTTGCCTCCGCCACCACCGCACCGATCGGTTACGGCCATGTCTATGCGCCGGAACATTACATCGATGCATGGACGGAGGTGACGCAGCCGGAGGGCTGGAGCGCCGAGGAGATCCAGCGGCTGAAGATGTTCTTCAAGGCCCGCCGCGGCTCCACCGATCCGGCGTGAGCGCGGCGGGCCTATCGCTTGCCGGCGTCAGCCCCTCAGCGCGTCCAGATGGTCGGCCACATAGGTTTCCAGCGAGCGCGGCGCGTGGCCGGTCAGGGTCTCGACATCACCGGTCACCACCGCTGTCCAGCCTTCACGCACGGGATGAAAGATCGAGGCGAGGAAAGAGGCATAATCCTTCGGCACACCCGCACCGGTGAGGATGCCGATAAAGACCTCGTCCGAAACGGCGGCATAAGACACCGGCTTGCCGATCGCCTTTGAAATCACCGCGGCTGCCTCGCCGTAACCGAAGGCCTTCGGCCCGGTCAGGTTGAAGGCCTTGCCATTAAAGGCGTCAGAGGTCAGCGCGGCGGCGGCGCTGTCGGCGATATCGCGCACGTCGATGAAGCTCGACTTGCCCTCACCGGCCGGCACGGCGATCTGACCGTGCTCAATGCCGGCCTTCCAGTAGCTGTGAAAATTATCGGCAAACCAGTTGGGGCGCAGGATGACGTAAGGCGTACCCGACGCAATGATCTTCAGTTCGATCTGGCGATAGGGAATGGAATCGTCGGCATCGACACCGAGGACGCTGAGGAAGACGACCTTCACCTTGCGACGAGCCGCCTCCTCGACAACGGGCGTCAGCGCGTCGATGGCGTCCAGACGCCCGCCCGCCAGGATCAGGAACAGCCGGTCCACGCCGTCGAATGCATCGGCGTAAGTCGCCCGGTCGGTATAATCGAAGCGCACCCCTTCGGCGCCATCTGCCGCCTTACCGCTGCGCGAGGCAGCCTTGACGCTTTCGCCCTTTGCCACGAGTGCCCTGACCAGCGGCGTGCCGATGGTGCCGGTGGAACCGATTACGAGTATCTTGCCTGTCATCTCAAATATCCTTAGTATCTAATGGAAACCATGTTTCGAAAATACAGGTACTGCGTTTGCGAAATCATGAAAAGAGAGCACTTTTCGGTTATCTGGTTTCCTTGCGGAAACCGGCATGGCCTTGAAACAACAGGGTGAAATCGATGGCGAATGTCTATGACGTTTATGAGGACCGCTGCCCGACACGCATGGTGCTGGACAGGATCGCCGACAAATGGGCGCTGTTGATCCTCGACAAGCTGCGGCGCGATCCCGTGCGCTTCAACCTGCTGCGGCGCGAGATCAAGGGCATTTCGCAGAAGGTCCTTTCGCAGACGCTGAAGAAGCTCGAGCGTGACGGGCTGATTTACCGGCAGGCCTTTCCGACGGTTCCTGTCACGGTGGAATATTCGCTGACGCCGCTTGGGCGAACACTGACCGACACGGTGGCGGCGCTCGCCCATTGGGCAGAGGGCAATATTGATGCGGTGATGGCGGCGCAGAGGGCTTATGACGAGAGGGCGGTGGCTTAGATGGTCTTCGCCCTCGCGTAGTGACAAAAGCATGGGAGGGACAAGCGCCTTTGCCGCTTCGTTGCGTAGAACATTGTTTCCGTCATACCGGCCTTGAGCCGGTATCCAGCCAGCCCAAGTCCTTGGGCTGAAAAGACTCTATTCGCCGCGCAGACGCTGCGGCTGGATGCCGGATCAAGTCCGGCATGACGGAAGTGGGTTTTGCGTACCTTACACTTCCCAAAACATCCCTACCGCGAAATCCGCGTCGACAGAATGATCGACGACAGCGTGCGCTCCACGCCGTCAAGCGCGCCGATGCGGTCGATCAGCCGGTCGAGATCGAGGATCGAAGGGGCGGCCAGAATCGCAATCAGGTCAAATGTGCCGCTCACCGAATGCAGCGTCGTGACCTCCTTGATGGCGGCAAGTGCGGCCGTCACGCCGGGCAGCGCCTTGGGTGCAATGGTAATCAGCACATGGGCGCGCACCAGCCCGGAAAGATAGCTTTCCGAAAGCCTGAGGCCATAACCGGCAATCACGCCGTCTGCCTCCAGCCGCTCGATGCGCGCCTGCACGGTGGTGCGGGAAAGGCCGAGCTTGCGCGCCAGTTCCGCCACCGGCATGCGGGCATTTTCGGAAAGCAGGGCCAGCAGCGCCCGATCCTTGTCGGCGATTGCCATAATGATCAATCCTGTCGTCTAACTGTCCAATAATAGACCGCTATCTGCACATAGTGAAGCTGCGAATCGTCAATAAAAGCTGGCATTCTGTCTTTGAGGCGCATTTGTTGCGCAAAGGCATGCGAATTTACTGCGGGGAACAAAAACATGAAAAACATTGTCGTCATCGGCGCGGGCAATATCGGTTCAGCCATAGCCTGGATGCTGGCCGCAACAGGCGATTATCGCATCACGGTTGCCGACCGCTCGGCCGACCAGCTGGCCAACGTGCCGGCACATGAACGCGTCGATACCGAGATTGTCGACATCGCCGATCGCCCGGCGCTGGAAGCACTGCTGAAGGGCAAATTCGCCGTGCTTTCCGCCGCCCCATTCCACCTGACGGCGGGCATTGCGGAGGCGGCGGTCACTGTGGGCACGCATTATCTCGACCTCACCGAAGACGTGGAATCCACCCGCAAGGTCAAGGCGCTCTCGGAAACGGCTGAGACCGCGCTCATTCCGCAATGCGGTCTGGCGCCCGGCTTCATCTCAATCGTCGCCGCCGATCTCGCCGCCCGCTTCGACAAGCTCGACAGCGTGCGCATGCGTGTCGGCGCGCTGCCGCAATATCCGTCCAACGCGCTCAACTACAATCTCACCTGGAGCACGGACGGGCTGATCAACGAATATATCGAGCCCTGCGAAGCCATCGTCGAAGGCCGCCTCACCGCCGTTCCGGCGCTGGAAGAGCGTGAGGAATTTTCGCTCGACGGCGTCACCTATGAGGCCTTCAACACCTCGGGCGGTCTCGGCACCCTGTGCGCCACGCTGGAAGGCAAGGTGCGGACGATGAATTACCGCACCATCCGTTATCCCGGCCATGTGGCGATCATGAAGGCGCTTCTGAACGACCTCAACCTGCGCAACCGCCGCGATGTGCTGAAGGACCTGTTCGAAAACGCCCTGCCCGGCACCATGCAGGATGTGGTCATAGTCTTCGTCACCGTCTGCGGCACCCGCAATGGCCGTTTCCTGCAGGAAACCTATGCCAACAAGGTCTATGCCGGCCCTGTTTCCGGCCGGATGATGAGCGCCATCCAGATCACCACCGCAGCAGGCATCTGCACGGTTCTCGATCTGCTTGCCGAGGGTTCCCTGCCGCAGAAGGGCTTCGTGCGGCAGGAAGAAGTGGCGCTGCCGAAATTCCTCGAAAACCGGTTCGGCCGGTATTATGGCTCGCATGAGCCGCTGGCCCGGGTGGGGTGATTTAAGGCTCAACGTTGCGGCATGTTTCTTCTCCCCGGTCGGGGAGAAGGCGAAAGACGCAACCGCTCGTTCCAACACTGCGGGATCGACCTTTGGTTACGTCCCGCAAAATGTCCTGAACACCCGCTCATGGCTCATCGGCGGCTGCATATAGACAAAATTGTCCGGCCGCTCCTCGAAAGGCGTCGCGATTGCCGTCAGCATGGCGTGGAACGGCTCGAAATCATCGTCCTCCACCGCCGCCTCGATCAGTTCCTCGATACGGTGGTTACGCGGGATGACCGCCGGATTGACTGATAACATCGCCCGTGACCTGTCGGCATCGGAAATATCCTCGCGGCCGGAGCGCTCCCGCCAGCGGGCGAGAAATTCGTCCGCACCGGCAATATCGATGAACATGCCGCGAAATGGTTCGGCATCGCCATTCGCCGCGTGGGAAAGACGCCGGAAGGTCAGCGTGTAGTCCGCTTCCGATGCCTGCATCAGAGCCAGAAGTGCCTGCACGAGATCGAGATCACCTTCCTCTTCCAGCGTCAGGCCGAGTTTTTCGCGCATGCCGGCCAGCCAGCGTTTGGGAAAGGCAGCGGCGAAATCGGCCAGCACGGCATTGGCAAGTTCGGCGGCCTTTTCCACTTGAGGATCGAGCAGCGGCAACAGGCATTCCGCCAGCCTGGCGATGTTCCATTGGGCGATGCCCGGCTGGTTATTATAGGCATAACGACCCTGCGCATCGATGGAGGAAAACACCTTGTTGGGGTGGTATTCATCAAGGAAGGCACAGGGGCCGAAATCGATGGTCTCGCCGGAGATCGCCATATTGTCGGTATTCATCACACCATGAATAAAGCCCACCATCATCCAGCGGGCGATGAGGTCGCATTGCCTTTCAGCGATGCCGCGCAGCAAAGCGAGGTAAGGATTGTCAGCGGTTTTTGCCTCGGGATAATGGCGATCGATCACGTAATCCGCGAGGTTCCTGATCGCTTCGTCATCCTCTCGCGCGGCGAAGAACTGGAAGGTGCCGACACGGATGTGGCTTGCCGCAACGCGGGTGAAGACGCCACCCGGCAGGCCCACTTCGCGCTGCACCCTTTCGCCGCTCAGAACCGCCGCCAAGGCCCGCGTGGCGGGAATGCCAAGCGCATGCATCGCTTCGGAGACGATATATTCCCGCAGCACCGGCCCGAGCGCCGCACGCCCGTCTCCGCGGCGCGAAAAGGGCGTAGGACCAGAGCCCTTCAGCTGGATATCCCGCCGTTTGCCGCTTTTGTCGATGACTTCGCCAAGAAGAATGGCGCGGCCATCGCCCAGCTGCGGCACGAAGCCGCCGAACTGGTGGCCGGCATAGGCCATGGCCAGCGGCTCTGCCCCCTGCGGCACGACATTGCCGGAAAAGATCGCCGCCAGCCTTTCATCGTCAAGGCCGGAAACATCCAGAAGGAGTTCGTCTGCAAACTTGCGATTGAAGGCGATGAGGCGCGGCGCCTTCACCGGCGTCGGCAGCACGGCGGCGCTGAACCGTTCCGGCAGGCGGGCATAGGAATTGTCGAATCTGATCACGGTTAAACTCCCTGCTTTTGCCTGATATGGCGGTTTTTGCGCCCGGTTGCGAGGGTGCCAGCGGCAAATTCGACAGGCCGCGCCAAGCTTTAGAGAAATTCAGTTTGAACTCGGGGGGTATTAGTCCCTACATAGATGGGGTAATCAGCCCCGCGCTACAGGATGAGTTCGTGCCGCATTTCCCCGATGACGATAGTGAAATGGGCAAAGCCATCCGGCTTTTCGACTGGGCATCAACGGCGGCGGGACCGGTGGACACATGGCCCGTCGCGCTGAAGACCACGGTGCGGACCATGCTCAAGCAGGGCCACGCGATCTGCCTGTTCTGGGGCCCCGATCTCAACATCATCTATAATGATGCCTATCGGCCGTTTCTGGGTCTCAAGGAACGGGATGCGCTCGGCAAGCCGTTTCATGTCATCTGGTCCGACGTCTGGGACGATGTGAAACATTTTGTGGAAACCGCATTGTCCGGCAAGGGCACATTTGCCGAAGACCTGCATCTCGTCATGGATCGCAACGGTTATCCGGAAGACACCTACTGGACCTTTTCCTACAGCCCGCTTTATGACGATGACGGCAATGTCGCCGGGCTGATCAACATCACGATCGAGACGACGGCGACGGTGGAAGGCCGCAAACGTGAAGAAGTGCTACGGCGCGAACTCGTCCACCGGGTCAAGAATACCATGGCGATCACCACGGCCGTCGTCAGCGCCACCATGCGCCATTCCCAGACGCTGGAAGAAGCGCGCGACACGATCAAGAAGCGCATCGCCGCACTCGGCAACGCCCAGAACCTCATGCACGCGTCGGGCAAAGGCGCCGGCATCACCGCCCTTGTCTGCGATTCCGTCTATCCTCATCTCGATGACAGGGCGCGGGTGACGATTTCCGGACCGGACGTGGACATCGCCCCGCAACAGGCGCTCGGCCTGTCGCTGGCGGTTTATGAACTGGCCACGAATGCATTGAAATATGGCGCACTTTCCAATGAACGCGGCAGTGTTGATATTCGCTGGACGCTGGACAGGAACGACCGTTTCGAACTGCGCTGGCGCGAGACAGGCGGGCCACCCGTCAGCGCGCCGACACGCACGGGCTTCGGCTCGCGCCTGACCAACCAGATCGTCGCGGCCTATTTTTCCGGTGAAGGCCGCACCTTCTATCATCCCGATGGGCTGGTGTTCGAACTGGACGGCAAGTACGAAACCGCAGCGCAGGAACAGGCCCAATAACCCACGTGGGCGAAAGCTACGGCGGTTGAACTTTCTTTCGTCCCATTCGTTGCGTTTTCTGAACCAGAATTGCAGCAACGAAAGGAACGGGAATGACCGTCGTTGAAGCCTTAAACGCCGAGCCGGAAAGCGCCATCCGCACCCTCCACACCGACCTGCCGGTCAACGCCACCTTCCATGTCTGGCTGAAGGCGAAAAAGACCGCTGAACCCGGCGCCGTCTCCTTCTCCAACCAGAATGGAAAATTCGCTGAAGTTTCAAGCGTCAACACGGAAGAGTTCGGTTTTCGAATCTATCAGGTGTTCGGCGGCGGCCATGTGGAACTGAGTTACGATACGGTGACGACAGCCGTTTCCGTCATCTACTGGTTTACCGCTTCCGATGTGCTCGAGACCGGCATCACCGTCGTTCATACCAAGCCCGACAATGCCGCTCCCGAGCTGCCCGATAGCTATCACTTCCGCCCGCCGTTTGGCTGGATGAACGATCCTAATGGCTTTGGCCGTTTCGAAGGCCGCCCGCATCTGTTCTACCAGCATTATTCGCATGGACTGCGCTGGAACACGATGCATTGGGGCCATGCAGTCTCGTCGGATTATCTGCGCTGGCGGCATCTGCCGATCTTCCTGTTCCCCTCCGAAGACCTGACGACGCGGCCGGACAAGCGCGGCGGGGCTTATTCCGGCTCCACCATTCCGCTGGTCGAAGGCACCGGCATCCGCGTCTTCTTCACCGAACAGGTGCAGGACCGCATTCCCGAACAGCAGATCCAGCTGACCGCCACCTCCGCCGATCTCATCATGGCCGGGCAGGCAGAGGTCATTCTCGCCCAACGCCCGGACGGACAGGGGCTGACGCCGGATTTCCGCGATCCTTACGTCTTTCGTGGTCCCGATGGATTGTGGAAAATGCTGCTTGGCAGCCAGAGCGATGGCGGTGGCGTCATTCTGCTTTACGAGACGCTGGACCCCACCGCCGCATCCGGCTGGACCTATGTCGGCAAACTGTGGGTGGAAACGCGCTACAAGACCACGGCGATCGAATGCCCCTGCCTCTTGCCGCTGGACGGCCCGGCCAATGCCCGCTCCACCCGCTGGGTGCTGATCTATGGGCTGATGCATTCGGAAGACCCGGAAACCGGCCGCAAGAACCTCACCATGGCCGATGTCGGCTGGTTCGACGGCAAGGCCTTCACCAAGGAATCCGGTCAGGAACTGGATTTCGGCACCGATAATTACGCCTTTCAGGCGTTTCTGGATGGCGACAGCATCATCGGCATCGGCTGGCTCGCCAATTGGGCGGATGCCAGCCCCGAGATCGATTTTCCCACCTCCATGACGCTGCCGCGCCGGATTCATTACGTCAACGGCGAGCTTCTGACCCCGCCCATCGGAGCTGCGGAAAGCCTGCGCAGCCATATTCTCGACCGCACGCGCCTTGCCGCCGGCGAACGTGTGACCTTCATCAACGGCGCGGTGGAAATTCTGATCGAGCTTGCCGAGGCTGGCGCGCCATTCGAACTGGCGCTTGAGCATCCGACGGTCACGCTCGGTCTCGTTTCCGATGAAACCGGCCTCTGGATTCGTCATGAAGACGGGCGCGATGGTCCCTCGCCGCATTATATCGCCAAGGGCGCACGGGCCTCACGCATCCGTATTTTCCTGGATTATGGCTCCATCGAAGTCTTCGCCAATCGCGGTCGATATGTGGGCACAAAACGCATCGAGGGATTCGAACCCGTGCGTTCGGCGCTGCTGAAGGCGGCTGCCGGTGCGGTGGTGCACGCGACCAGCTGGGCGCTCAAACCCTGAGGAACCTTTTGGCGGATATGGCGGTTGATAGACCAGCAACAGCCGACCAGTTCGCCAAAAGGAGAAACGGCATGACCAAAATCCGCGATACCAGCGACCCCATTCTGTTTCCGACCGAAGCCAATGAAAACAAGGCGGAGAAAAAACGTGCCGGCAAAGGCATCGTCGTCATTATCGGCGCGATCGCCATCATGTCCTTCGTCGTTTATCTGGCGGCGATCACCATCGCCGCCACGCAGTCTTAGCCCCCTCGCCCTCCCCGGAACCTGTGCTCAGCCGCGTGCGCTTCTCAGACCGCGGGCGGTAAGGAGCGCAATGAGTGAGACGGCAGCACCCAGCCCGTAAAGATAGGCCATCGGCATCGTCACATCCGCCCGCTCGATCTGCGCAACGAGATCGGTGGCGGCAGCGACGGTGCCGCTCGCACCCGCACCGGCCGCCGCCCCCAGCGTCGCGACCGTGGGAAGCAATGCACCCGTCATCTTGCGCTCTTCCTCCGGGGCTGCCTCCATGGCGGCCTGGCTGATGCCGGCCCATGACATGCCGAAGGCAGACCCGATCAGGATTTGCCCGAGCAACATCTCGCCCCAGTTTCCGCTTGCAAGCCCCAGCCCCAGCAGGGCGCAGCCCGGTACCATCTGGTAAGGGCCATAATGCAGGCAAATTTCTCTCAGGCGGATCGAGCGCAAGCTGCCGATCAGCATCGCCACGAAGCTCCAGGCAAGCGGCATCGTCACCACGATGAAACCGGCGAAGGTTGGCTCATAGTGCCACAGATTGATGGCGACATAAGCGAGATAGACACTGCCGAGCGCATGGGCATAGGACATCAGGAACAATACCCAGAAACCGCTGCCCAGCACCGTCTTCAACCGGAAGGAATCTTTCGGGAACAGGCCGGAAGAAGGCCGGATGCCCACCCGCAGCGAGGCCCATAACAGCGCAGCACCTGCCAGCAGCGAGATTGCCCGCAGGCTCGCATCCTCGAAGGCGGAAGGCGCGGAAAAGGCAAGTGCGCCAACCAGGCACAGAACCAGCGGCACCAGTGGTTTGCGCGTCGCCGCCACCGGACGCTCGGCGGAAACGGCGACGGTCGTGTAGGCCAGCAGCAACACGATCAGCGGCGCCGACAGCAGGAAGGTGGCGCGCCAGGACAGGTGTTCGGTAGCGAAACCGCCGGTCAGCGGGCCGATAAAGGACGCGACCGCCCAGATCGCCGCCTCTATGGCAAAGACCTTCGGCAACAGGCCGGAGCGAAAACCGGCCGGTATAAGGCTGTAGCACACCGCCACGATCAACCCGTCGGCCAGCCCCTGCAACGCCCGGCCGACGACCACCCATAAGAAATCCCCGGCGATTGCGGAGAGAATCGAACCGAAAGAAAAGATCAGGCAGCACAGAAGCAAAACGGCGCGGGCGCCAAAACGCTCCCGAAACAGCACGGCGGTAACACCGCCCGCCACGGAACCAACGAAATAGAGACTATAGGCCCAGCTGTAATAGGCAGCACCGCCAATTTCGTTGACGGCGACAGGCAAGGCCGTCACCACCGCGAACTGGTTGAAGGCATGCAGGCCGATACCGGAGGAAATGACGGTCAGAAGCGAGAGGTTCGCTCCGCTCAGTAATTCGCCCCAGCCGTTTTTCTCCGTCATTTCCACACTCGTCAAAGCCGTATCCTTTCCATTTTTGCGATACGGCGGGCAAACTAGAACCTCAAGCACCATTGAGGTCAAGACGGCTTTTCACGCAATTTGCTTTGAAGGAATTGGCTGCCGGCAGGAACCCCGCCCCCGCCCGGCCGTTTGCTGAAGAACCGATAGAAAGGATATCGTCATGGACCGCAAGAAAATCATGCCGCTCAACGAAGACGCCATGGACGAGGATCTGCTCGATCTCGACGTCGATGCGCTTCCGGCCAAGGGAGAAATCCCGCAATCCATCGAACAGGAAATCGAGGAGGAAGAGGCCGAGAGCGAGGATGACCCCTATCAGGAAAGCGACGAGGCCCTTCCCGACGATGCGGAAGAACGGGTGATCAACCGCAATCCCTCGCGGGAAGGCGGGGCGTTCGACGAGGTTTGACCCGGGCTGCCGGAGCCTTATGCAAGGCGCTTGAGCATATGGCGCTGATGGTCCTGCCCGCCGAAGAAGACGGCAAGAATACGCACGGTCTTTTCGCCCTCATCGACATCGAAATAAAAAACTGCCTGATTTTTCGTTACCCGGCGAAGGCCGGGTAGCAATTCTGGTGTCAGCGTTCCCTGAAACGGCGCTTTGTGAAGAGCGTCCATATCCGCCTCAATCGATCCCACCCGTCGCGCCGCCCGCGTGAATGCGGCCGGCAAAGCATCGCCAAGATCGAGATAGGACTGGACGAGATGGTCGAGAATGAGACCGAGGTCCTTGTCCGTCTGTGTCGAACGCAGGACCTTAAAGGCCATAGCCGGCCTTTTTGGCCGCGATCATGGCCGCGGTTCTGTCCTTGCCATCCTCCACGGAGATGAACTCCCCCTGCCCGCGTTCAGCCAGCAAGTCACGAAGCGCCGCGATTTCGGCGTCCTTTAGTTCGGTTTCCTGCCGAAGCAGTTCCAGCCCGCGCTGGACCACGGCGCTGAGGCTGGCATAACGCCCCTCCTCCACCAGCCGGCGGGCGAAGCTATCCTGCTGATCGGAAATGGATACGGACGCCTTGACGGACATTGCGGCACTCCTTTTGCATGGAGGGTGATGCTACTCAGTAGCACACCCTCCATATTCATTCCAGCAACAATGACTTTCAGCCCACCCGCTCCGGCGAATAACCGGCATCGCGGATCGCTGCTTCCGCCGTTGCGGCGTCGCCCGTCACCGTGAGTTTGTGGGTGGCGAGATCGATGCTGACAGACGCGTCGGGCAGCACGTCAGCGAGAGCGCCGCGCAGGGTCTTTTCACAATGGCCGCAGGTCATGTCTGACACGAGGAAGGTGGTTGCAGTCATGGTTTTTTCTCCTTTTGACCGGTAGCGATATGGTCGCGCCGGCTGTCATTGCAGTTCAGTGGGTTCTTACCTGCTCGCCGACGCTCTTTTCAGCGCCGGCGAGATCATCGAGGATGGGGCAATCGGGCCGGTTATCGCCGCCGCAGCAATGGGCGAGATGGGACAGCGTCTTCACCATGCTCTTCATCTCGGCGATCTTCTGCTCGAGATCGGCGATATGGACGAGCGCGATCTCCTTCACCGCCGAACTCTCACGGCTCTTGTCCTGCCAGAGTTTCAGCAGCGTCTCGGTTTCTTCCAGCGAGAAACCGAGCGTGCGCGCCCGTTTGATGAAGCGCAGATTGTGCACGTCCTGCTCGCCATAGACCCGGTAATTATTGCCGGTGCGGGCGGCGGGGGTGATGAGGCCGATCTGCTCGTAATAACGGATCATCTTGGCGGAAACGCCCGATGCTTCCGATGCCTGGCCGATATTCACGACGTCACCTCCCTGTGAGCGACCTTCGCCCGTTTCAACCGCAGCGCATTGGCAAGAACGAAGACGCTGGACAGAGCCATCGCGCCCGCGCCGATCATCGGCGACAGCGTGATGCCAAAGGCGGGATAAAGCACGCCTGCTGCAACCGGTATCAGCGCCACGTTATAACCGAAGGCCCAGAACAGGTTTTCCTTGATGTTGCGCATGGTCGCCCGGCTCATCTCGATGGCATTGACCGCCCCCAGAAGATCACCGCCAACCAACACCACATCGGCGCTTTCGATGGCGACATCCGTGCCGGTGCCGACGGCGATGCCGATATCGGCCTCGGCCAGCGCCGGCGCGTCATTGATGCCGTCACCGACAAAAGCCAGCACCTTGCCGCCGGCGCGCATTTCATGGATCGCCTTCACCTTGCCTTCGGGCAGCACTTCAGCCACCACGCGGGAGATGCCGACCTGCCGGGCGATTGCATTCGCCGTGCGTTCATTGTCGCCCGTCACCATCGCGACTTCGATGCCCATCGCCTGCAACGCCCTGATGGCAGTCACACTCGAGGGTTTCAGCGGATCGGCGACGGCAATCGCAGCCGCCAGCCTGCCGTCGATGGCGGCATAAAGCGGCGTCTTGCCCTCGTCACCCAGCCTTGCGGCGGCTTCAGCGAAAATCTCCACGGAATGGCCGAGTTTGGCCATGTAACGATCCGCGCCGACTTCGACCCTGCGGCCATTGACGGTGGCCGCGATGCCATAACCCGTCACGCTTTCGAAGTTCTCGACGGTCGCAGGTTCTAGCCCTGCAGGGGTCGCCACCTTCTTTTCTTCCGCAGCCCGCACGATGGCTTCGGCAATCGGATGTTCCGAACGGCCTTCGACGGCGGCGACCAGCGCCAGCACTTCGTTATCGGCAAACCCTTCCGCAACCACCAGATCGGTCAGTTCCGGGCGGCCCTTGGTCACAGTGCCGGTCTTGTCGACCACGACAATCTGCGCAGAGCGCAGTTCCTGCAATGCCTGCCCCTTGCGGAACAGCACACCCAGCTCCGCTGCCCGGCCGGTGCCGACCATGATTGAGGTCGGCGTGGCGAGACCCATGGCGCAGGGGCAGGCGATGATGAGCACCGCGACCGCATTGACCAGCGCGAAAGTATAGGCGGGCTCAGGACCGAAGATCGCCCAGACGATGAAGGTCAGCACGGCAATCGCGATGACAACGGGCACGAACAGCGCGGTAACACGGTCGACCAGCAGCTGGATCGGCAGCTTGGAGCCTTGCGCCTCCTCCACCATGCGGATGATCTGCGACAGCATGGTATCCGCGCCGACCTTGGTTGCCCTGAACTTGAAGGCGCCGGTCTTGTTGATGGTACCGCCGACGACCGCTGCGCCGACCGTCTTTTCCACCGGCACGGGTTCGCCGGAAATCATGGACTCATCGACATAGGACGAGCCTTCGACGACTTCGCCATCCACCGCCAGCCTTTCGCCGGGACGGATGACGACGATATCGCCCGTCACCAGATCGTCAGGGGAAATATCGATGGTCGCACCGTCGCGCTCCACCCGGGCGGTCTTTGCCTGCAGGCTCATCAGCTTGCGGATGGCGTCTCCCGTGCGGCCACTGGCGCGGGCTTCGAGAAGCCGTCCGGTGAGGATCAGCGTCACGATAACGGTGGCCGCCTCGTAATAGACGAATTGCGCCTCTGCCGGCAGCAGATCGGGCGCGAAGGTTGCCACCACGGAATAGAGATAGGCCGCCGTGACACCCAGCGCCACCAGCGAGTTCATTTCCGGCGCGCCGCGCAGCAGGGCCGGAAAACCGGTCTTGAGAAAGCGCAGGCCCGGCCCGAAGATCACCGCCGTCGCCAGCACGAAATAGATGTAATAGAGGTTCTGCGTATCGATGATGCCCATCAGCCAGTGATGCATCGGCTCATAGAGATGGCCGCCCATTTCCAGCACGAAAAGCGGTGCGGTCAGGATGGCGGCAATCGTCAGGTCGCGTTTCAGCGCGCCCTCTTCACCTGCATGCTGCATATGGTCATGGCCGCCGCTTTCGCCGGCCATCGCCATCTGGCTGTGGCCCTGATGATGTCCATGGTGCTGGCTTTGGTGTTGGCTTTGGTGCTGGTTGGAGTCTTGATGGGCGGAATGATCGTGCGGCTTGCGCGTCGTCAGCGCAAAGCCGGCGAGCTTTGCCGTTTCCACCAGCGCATCCCGCTCACGCCGGCCACCGATGGTTTCCACCGCCACCTTGCCGGCAGCAGCGTCCACTTTCACGTCGACAGTAGTGGCGACGGCGTCCAGAATGGTTTTCAACCGCCCGGCATCCGCATCGGTGCGCAGGCCTTCGACGGCAAATTCATGCCGGTCCGGTGCGATATTGTAACCGACCTTCTTGATGGCGGCACCGAGCGTTCTGGCAGAAAAGCCCTCGACGGGCTCGACGGTGAGCTTCTTCGTGGCGAAGTTCACCGAGCTTGATGCAACGCCCGGCACCTTGGCCGCGGCCGTTTCCACCCGCCGCACGCATGACGCGCAGGTCATGCCTTCCACGGGAATGGAAACCGGTTGGTTCGAATGGGCGTGTCTGACTGTCTCGTTCATGGGAAATCCCCTTTCGAGACCCTATGTAGGGCTTCCCATGATGGGAAGGTCAAGGTGTGGGCAAGCTTTTTGTTGAACACACAATCGTGAGCACTGGCACCAGCCATAAAAGCAGGGATTTCCGTCGTTTACCTTTGTGTCCGATAACCGCGCATTCGCCTCTCAGGCCGCCACGCGTCTGGCGAGATAAACCGTTGCCCCACCACATTGCGGGTCATTGACGGTGTGATCGAGAAGCCGGAACCCGTGTGCGGCGAGCAGGCTCTCATAATCTTCGCGTGCAAGGCTGGCATGATAAAGCGGCTTGCCGTGAAACGTGCCTATCGCTTCGCCCTGTCCCGGCCCGGCCGTGAACATCAGGGCAGCACCGTCGTTGGCGTGCTGGCGGAAAATGCCGAACATCAGGCGTTGATCTTCGGGCTTCAGGTGGAAAAAACTGTGCCAGGCGATCAAACCGTCGAAACGGCGACCGAGAGCCAGCTCGCGCATATCGGCAACCGCCCAGAGATTTTCAGGAAACCGGCTGCGGCAAAGTTCGATCAGCGGCAGGGACGCGTCGATGCCGGTGACGTCATAGCCATTGGCGATGAAATAGCCGGCAATCGGTTCGCCGGAACCACAGCCGATATCGAGAATGGAACCGCCGCCGGGCAAAAGCGAGGCGAACCTGTCCAGCCATGGTTTTTCGGCAAGGGACCGGCCGCGCTCCTTGTCGAAATCAGCGCCGTGTTCGGTATAAAGCCCGATGACATCGCGGGAGGCGTTCGACATTTCCTGATGTCCTTTTTTCAGGGCATTTCGGCCGCGCCGTTCTTACCGGTGCACCGCCAGCCGCGGAATATCGCGCAGGAAGGCGTCGCGTACGGCGGGGCCGAGCGGTTCGTTGGATGGTTTGTCGGAAACGCGCAGCCTTGCGAAAACGATGTGCTGGCCTTCCCGCTCCGCCCAGCCGACGAACCAGCCGAAAGGACGGTTTCGGTCGGGATTGCCCTTTTCATCACGCATATAGCCGGTCCCGGTCTTGCCGTGCACTGCCCAGCTTTCCGGCGCATCGAACGTTGGCACGATCGCCCGGGTCTTTGCCTGCGCATCGCGGGAAAAAGGCAGATTGCCGGCCAGCAGACGGCGGATGAAGCCGACCTGCTCCACCGGTGAGATGGTCAGAGACGAACCAAGCCAGGAATGGGTCAGCCCGTTATTCTTGCCCGGTTCGCCGGAGACATCGGCATTGCCATAACCGAGGCGCTTCACATAAGCGGCAAATTTTTCCGGGCCGAGACGGCGGGTGACTTCGCGTGAGTACCACAGCACCGAATCCTGCTCCCATATGGTGGGATCAACCGTCTTGCGGTCCGAAGCGCGGGCCTCCGTGCCGGGTTTCCAGTCCCAGGCGGGCGACTTCTCATCCTGAAGGATGCCGGAATCATAGCCGATCAGCGCCAGCGGCACCTTGAAGGTGGAGGCGGGCGCCACGCGCTGGTCGCAGGCGCCCTGCTGGTTGATGACCGCCCCCGTCTCGATGGAGGTGACCAGTGTGCATTCAAACGCCTGCGGCTGTTGCTGGGCGGAAGCGGAAAGCGGCAGGAAGCCCGGAAGGGCAAGGCACGAAAGAACGATGGCGGGCAGCCGGTAGCGCATGCGTTTTGATGTCCCTCGTCCGCATTTTGCGGATCATTTGCCTGAATGGTGAGAGCGGTCATTGTTTGAGGCGTATCGTTTTCCCGAAACCGCAAAACACTTTCGGGCGATATGCCTTAGGTGACTGATGGGGCAGGAATAGGACCAAAACGAAAAATCACACTTTCCGTGAAGTCCGTTCCTTTTCGCCTGCCCTCTCACCCACTGTCAGGGGCCAATCGACCACATAATCCTCGAAGTCGTCAACATCCACATCGGCCTCGCTGACGGTTCTGCCGCGTGCCGAAATGCCGGCCTGATGCACCGTGTCCGTGTCGCCGGAGACGAGATAGTGCCACCAGTACAGATCCTTGCCATCACGTACCAGCGCATAGGCGCAGGTGGGCGGCAGCCAGCCGATCTCATGCACCTTCTTCAGGTCAAGCTGGATACAGTCCGGCACGGTGGCGCGGCGGTTTTCATAGTCGGAGCATCGACAGCTTTCACCGTCAAGCAGCACACAGCGTACCGAGGTGAACACCACTTCGCCGGTGTCCCAGTCTTCCAGCTTGTTGAGACAGCACAGGCCGCAGCCGTCGCACAGGCTTTCCCATTCCTCGCCGGTCATCTCGGTGAGCGATTTGGTTTTCCAGAACGGCGCGTCATTCATCGTTAACATTTCCGTTTCATTTTGATCTCTTGGACGGGAGTGTTTAACCGGTCCCTAATCCTTTATATCGTATCGCCAAGGGCTGGTTTGTACGATATTTTAGCATATTGGCGGCGGCTGAGGGTCATTGGCCCGCAAGAAGTCGCCACGTCAAGCAATTCCGACATAACCATGCCACGCTTTTGCGTCGGGAATGGGTTGGAGCGGGAATATCGGGCAGGCATATCGACGGGCCGCGTTGCGTTGAACAGGAAAACATCACCAGGTGCAGGAAGAAAAAGACGATAAAAACGGCCGCAAAAAGCGGCATATCCTGCTCCGGATCGATAGCTTCATCGATAGCGGCCTGTGGACGGCTGCGGCACGGCTGGTGGATTTCTGGGAAGACGTCACCATCGCCTCGCGCAAATTGCATGTGCGCGGCTGGAAGAAACTTGTCGTCAACCTGACCTGTGATGCGCTGACCTTCGGAACGGCAGGTGCAGTCGTGCTTCTGGCGCTGGCCATGCCCGCTTTCGAAGAGACCAAGAAGGACTGGCGTTATCGCGGCGATTTCGCCGTCACCTTCCTTGACCGTTACGGCAACACCATCGGCCATCGCGGCATCATCCACGAAGACAGCGTGCCGATCGACCAGATGCCTGATCATTTCATCAAGGCGGTTCTGGCGACCGAAGACCGGCGCTTCTTCGACCATTTCGGCATCGACTTCATCGGCCTTGCCCGCGCCATGAGCGAAAATGCCCGCGCCGGCGGTGTGGTGCAGGGCGGCTCGACGCTGACGCAGCAGCTCGCCAAGAACCTGTTTCTCACCAATGAGCGCTCGCTGGAGCGCAAGATCAAGGAAGCCTTCCTCGCGCTCTGGCTTGAGAGCAACATGTCGAAGAAGGAAATCCTCAGCCTTTATCTCGACCGCGCCTATATGGGCGGCGGTACCTTTGGTGCTGCTGCGGCGGCGCAGTTTTATTTCGGAAAGAACCTGACCGACGTGACGCTTTCGGAATCCGCCATTCTCGCCGGTCTGTTCAAGGCGCCGGCCAAATATGCGCCGCATGTCAACCTGCCGGCGGCGCGCGCCCGCGCCAATACCGTGCTTTCCAACCTGGTGCAGAGCGGGCTGATGACCGAGGGCCAGGTGATCGGCGCGCGGCGCAACCCGGCCACCGTCATCGACCGCGCCGATGTGAAAGCGCCGGATTATTTCCTCGACTGGGCCTTTGACGAGGTGCAGCGGCTGGCCGCCGAAGGCAAGTTCAAGGACCACACCGTCGTCGTGCGCACCACCATCGATACCGGCCTGCAGCAGGCGGCTGAACAGGCGATGGAAATGGAGCTGCGTGAATATGGCGAGGGTTACCGCGTCAAGCAGGGCGCAATGGTGATGATTGAAAACGGCGGCGGCGTGCGCGCCATGGTCGGCGGCCGTGACTATGGCGAAAGCCAGTTCAACCGCGCCACCGCAGCCCTTCGCCAGCCGGGCTCCTCCTTCAAGGTCTATACCTACTCGGCCGCCATGGAAAAGGGCATGAAGCCGGAAACGCTGATTTCTGACGCACCGGTGACATGGCGCGGCTGGTCGCCGCAGAATTACGGCCGTTCCTATGCCGGCAAGGTGACGCTGCAGATGGCGCTCGCCAAATCCTACAATACCGTGCCGGTCCGCCTCGCCAAGGATGTGCTCGGCACGCAGGTGATCGTCGATACCGCCAAGGCCATGGGCGTGGCCACGCCACTGCGCAGCGACAAGACCATTCCGCTCGGCACTTCGGAGGTCACCGTTCTCGATCAGGCCACGGCCTACGCCGTGTTCCCGGCCGATGGCATGCAGTCGCGCCGCCACGGCATCGAGCAGGTGATGGATTACGAGGGCAATGTTCTCTACGATTTCAGTCATGACGAGCCGCCCGCCAAACGGGTGCTTTCCGAAGACGCCAATTCGAAGATGAATCAGATGCTGGTGACCATTCCGGTGATGGGCACGGCCCGGCGCGGCGCGCTGGATAACGGCATCGTCTCCGGCGGCAAGACCGGCACGTCGCAGGCCTATCGCGACGCCTGGTATGTGGGCTTTACCGGCAACTATACGACCGCCGTCTGGTTCGGCAATGACGAGTTCACGCCGATGAACAACATGACCGGCGGCGCGCTTCCCGCCATGACCTACAAGCGGCTGATGGACTACGCCCATCAGGGCATGGAACTGCGCCCGATCCCCGGCATCCAGAATCCGCTGCCGACGGGCGCCCGCCCGCAACCCTCGGCAGAAGTCGCATCCGCATCCGCCAGCACACCGGCCATGCCGGCACTCACTCGCCCACGTTCGCTTTCAGCAGAGGCGACACGCGTCATTCGCTCCATCGCCAAAAAGATGAAGGATGCTTCAGCGTTGAGCGTGACGACGCAGAAGGTGGCGGATGCGTCGCTGCGGGAAGGCGCGGAGGATGCGACGCGGCGGTGAGGTCTGGCGCATTGCCTGAAAAGTTCTGTTGGAGTGTGTGGCTTACCCCCCTCTGTCCTGCCGGACATCTCCCCCACAAGGAGGGAGATCGACCCGAGGCTATGTCTCGCCCATCTCAACCGTTGAGATTGAAGTAGTGGTAGAGCGTCTTGCCGATCTCCCTCCTTGTGGGGGAGATGTCCGGCAGGACAGAGGGGGGTGAGCCACACACTCCATAGCCCCCTTCTCTGCAAATCGAGCACCCAGCGCTCACCGCAACAACACCGCCCTCGCCGTCTCCACCATATGCGACGTCAGCGCGTCCAAACGGTCGGCGGCCAGACGATTGACCTGCCAGTAAAGCGGAATATCGAGCGGCGTGCCGGGAACGAGTTCCACCAGCCGGCCTTCCCTCAAATGCTCCGCCACCAGTTGCACCGGATTAAGCCCCCAGCCCATGCCCGCAAGGCTTGCCTTCACGAAACCATCGGTCGAAGGCAGCCAGTGGGTGGGATAGGAGACGTCTTCTCCCAGCGCCTGCCTGATCCAGCTCGCCTGCAGCCTGTCCTTCTGGTTGAAGGTCAGTCCCGGGGCGTGGGCAAGGGCTGCGGGCGTGACGCCATCGGCGAAATGGCGGGTCATGAAATCCGGACTGGCGGTCGCGTGGTATCTGAGCACACCGAGGGGTGTGACGCGACAGCCCTGCACGGGCTTGGCATGGGCGGTGACGGCGGCAAGCACCCTGCCTCCGCGCAGCCATTCCACCGTGTGATCCTGATCATCCACTGGGATATTGACGAGATAATCGTTGCTGCCGGTGAATTTCGAAACCGCATCCAGAAACCAGGTGCCGAGGCTATCGGCATTGGTGGCGATGTTGAGCGTCACGCGCTCCTGCCCCGATCCCGCTTCCGCCAATGCCGGCAGCTGGCGGAACAATTCGCTTTCCAGCATGCCGACATGGTCCATATGCCGGCAGAGCCACTCACCCTTTTCCGTCGCCACGCAAGGGTTGCCGCGCACGATCAGCACCACGCCCAGCCGCTCCTCCAGCTGTTTGATGCGCTGCGAGACGGCCGAAGGCGTGACACACAGCACCTGCGCGGCCTTTTCGAAACTGCCGGTCTGGGCAACGAGCGCCACGGCGCGCATGGAAGGGTAATCGAGCATTAGGGCACCGAATGGGGAGGTTGGGATTTATGTGGTTGGGACGCCGCTCCAGGCCATTCTTGACGTGCTCTCCTCCCCTCATTTCTGTGCTTGTCACAGGAATCCAGTCGACGCGTGTCTGCACGCTGGAAGAGTCTTCTCAGCCCAAGGACTTGGGTTGGCTGGATTCCTGTGACAAGCACAAGAATGAGGGTTGAGAGGAGGCAGCGCCTCAGAAAAGCAGTATGCGAAATGACATGGCAAGACATTAGCTAGACTTATCTGGATTGAGTTTATTTAACTGGATTAAACCATTCCACCCAAATATCCAAGCAGTCGGTCCGAAAGCAGCGCCTTCGGCCATTATACATGGAAAGAGGCAGGGGCCGCGACACGCATGGACATCCAAATCTTCTTCACCGGCCTGACAATGGGCCTCAGCCTCATCGTTGCCATCGGCGCGCAGAATGCTTTCGTGCTGAAGCAGGGGTTGGCCCGCTCGCATGTATTTGCGGTCTGCGCCACCTGCGCCATTGCCGATGCGCTGCTGATCACCGTTGGCGTTTTCGGGTTTCAGCGGATCAGCGCCGTCATGCCGGCGCTCGATCCCATCATGCGTTATGCCGGGGCTGCCTTCCTCATCTGGTATGGCGCCAAAAGCCTGCATTCGGCGCTGCGATCTTCCGAAGCACTGTCGGTGGCCGAGCGGCAGGAGGCGAGCCTGTGGCAGACGCTGGCCATTTGTCTGGCGCTCACCTTCCTCAATCCGCATGTCTATCTCGATACCGTCGTGCTGCTCGGCACCATCTCGACGCAATTTCCCGGCTTCGAAAAGACCTTTGCGGCAGGTGCGGCCACCGGCTCGGTGCTGTTCTTCTTTTCGCTGGGTTATGGCGCGCGCTGGCTGCGGCCGATCTTCGAGAAACCCTCCGCCTGGCGCATTCTCGAAGGCGTCATTGCGGTCACCATGTGGGCCATCGCCTTCAAGCTGATCATGGGCGCGTGAGAACCGGAATTCGCAAATCCACTCATTTTCACAAAGACTAAACAAAGGGCACCATTTTCCAAACGGGGAATCAGTGATAGTCCTCGACCTGTTCAAAAACGGGAAAACAGCGTGTTCCGAGTTCCATTCCTTGTCGGCATTGCCCTTCTGATCGCCTTTGGCGGCGGTATTGCCGTGACACTGGCGGCGCTTGAGGCGACATCCGGTTTCGGATCGATCCGCATCGGTTCCTGGGATGCGTTTCCCGAAGCGCAGACGATCGAGGCCGACCCTTACGCCAAATCGCACCGTGCCGATGCCGGCAGGCTGCTTTATGGCACGACCGAGGGGCTGGCCTTTACCGCCTCCGTCGACAGCGATGGCCAGCGGCTCAGCGGCGAATGCCGTTACCGGCTGGCCGGCGCCGTGCCGCCTTCGCGGTTCTGGACGCTTTATACCGCCGATCAGCAGGGCAATGTGCTGGCGGAAGATGCCGGGCGGCCGTTTGCACTGAATTCCCGCACGCTTCTGCGCAGCGCCGATGGCGGCATCGACATCACCATCGCCCCCGACGCCCAGACCTATAATTGGCTGGCGGTGCCGCAGGGCCAGACATTCAAGCTGGTCATGACGCTGCTCGACACGCCGGTTGCCGGCAGTTCCGGCCTGATCGACATCGCCATGCCGCAGATCCGCAAGCTGGGGTGTGGCAATGCTTAGGGTCCTGCTCGCCATCCTCACCGGCCTTGTCGCAGCCGCCGTGCTGCACGTCATCATTCTTCTGGCGATACCGCATTTCAGCAATCGCGATGCCTATACCCGCGCCGTCGCGGAAGGAAAGCCGCATCTCTTTCATCTACTGGAAGAGACGACGGAGAAAAAGACGCTGGCCAGCGGCGATCCCTTCATGCGGGTCGCGGTCTGCACGTTCAATATTGAGGAAAAGCCCGTCCGGCTCACCGCCGTCGGCGTTGTGCCCTTCTGGTCGGTCGCGGTTTACGACAAGGCCTCGAACGAGGTGTTCAGCATGAACGACCGCACGTCTGCCGGCGGGGTGATGGATATTCTGGTTGCCGATGCGGTGCAGATCGCCGCTATCCGCAAGGCGCAGCCGCCATCGCTCTCACAGGCCATTCTGGCGGAATCGGATCAGACGGAAGGATATGTGGTGTTGCGGACCCTGGTGCCGCAGCCAAGTTTCGGAGAAGAGGCAGAACGTTTCCTGAACGAAGCGAAATGCCAGCCGACGCCGTGGAAATAACGCCGGTCTTTTACATATAATCAGGATTTCAGAGCAGTTTCCGGTGCGGATTTGCCCTTGCGCACGACCTTGCCCGCGGGCTCGGTTTCGCGCTTTTCATAACGCACGCCGGTAAACAGCACCACCTTTGCGGGGCCGATCACCCTGGCTGCAATGCCGGCGGGACGCAGGCTTCGTCGTGCGTCGCCAATTGGAATAATGTCTGCCATGCTTCTCTCCTCTTCGGGAGTCAATGTTGCCTATGGGAACCGCGCAAGCCTCGTCTTGCGTCGGGAATTTCATCACCATCACATTGCGCATAATCCAGCCCACAGGCTGGTTTTCGCATGTCCCTAAAACCGCAGAAGGTTTTAGCGCGGGACTATGCGGACATTCAGGCATTTCGCCGCCATTTTGGCTTTTATTTCGAACGTCAGAATAACATGGAATCCTAATACTGCCCATGAAATTACAAACAGACAGAGGTTAATGATCCGTTAACCCTAATCGCTGGACGGCAATTTATCGCCGACAGGGCTGCACCCGTTGAAAACAAAGGCGATGCGGCAAAGTTCCATGACATTTTTTCCGTCATGAAGGTTTTAAAATTTCCTTGTTGATAGAGGCAGAATATCTCTTGCCACCCCCCATAGTTAACAGGACGTCAACGGATTTGCTCTAATTTGAGCCGATATTGTGTTTGCGTTTGTTGGGTAGTGCGTTGACCGACCGGTTTCGAGAACTTGAGAGGCCAAGAGCCGTGAGGAAGAAAGATGTGGTGCTTATGGCCACGGTGACGAATTTCGAGAATGTTTCCCATCCGTCAAAAACGGACCTTCGGCAGTTTGCCGAACTTTTCATGCCGCTTTTCAACGCCTCCACCGAAGAAGCCAAGCGGGAAGCGATTGCCGCCCTGTCGCAGCATCCGAGCGTGCCTTCCGCCGTCGCCTTCTTCATCGCCTGCCAGCCGATTTCGCTTGCGGCGCCCTTCCTTATCGCGTCAAAGTGCCTCACCGACGAAACGCTGATCACCATTGCGCGCACGCAGGGTGCCGCGCATGCCCGCGCCATCGTGCGCCGCGAAGACCTCTCCCCCACCGTCATCGACGCGCTGGTTGGCCTGCGGCATGCCGAAGATCTGAAGCGGCCGGATGAGCCGACGACTGCCGCCGAACCGCAGTTGGTGGCAACCCCCGTCGAACCGGAAGTGGCGGACGTGGCCACCCCAGAAACCACCACGAAAATTGATGCCGTATCCGCGCTCGAAGAAGAAATGCGTCAGCGGATCAAGCAGATGGCCCGCCACCTCAACCGCCCCGAAGGGGACGTGCTTGGTCTGCGCCGCCTGAGCGAAGTGCAGGAAGCGCTGCTCGTGCGTTTCGCCCGCGAGCGTAACGCCCGGCAGTTCGCGGTGGCGCTGGCGGATTCGCTGTCATCCAGTTACTGGCTGTCGGAACGTATCATGCTTGATATTTCCGGCGCGCAGCTTGCGACCACGCTCACCGGGCTCGGCATGGAATTTTCCGAGGCTGCCTTCATATTGCAATGTTTCTACCCGCATCTTGCCGCCGCCGAAGGCGACATGAGCCGCGCCGAAGCCCTGCTCGACCGTCTCGACATCGTCGAATGCGAAGAACGACTGGAAAGCTGGCGCAGGGCCGATAGCTATACCCATGGCCGCGAGCGGCCGAGCCGCAGCGTAACGGTCGTTCACAGAACGGGAACGTGAGTCAGAAGAGACTTATTTTACGACATTGAACTCGGTTGAGTTCAATGTCGGTTCCAGCGCCCTGCTTTGTGAAAATTGCCTCAGAGGGCCTTTTTCAGCTGAAGCAATCGCCCGGTCTCTGTCTTCTTCGCTATCTGTTCATGGCCAAAACGGCAAAATGCCTTCTGGTCCGCACCACGAAGACCATTGGCAGCTTCGAACTGTGTGATACCGTCAACTACGGCTGTCTTGTCGATGCTGTTCTCGATCTCAGCGGTGGCGTTGTTACCTGCGGATATTCTTTGCATGGCCGGATATTTTTCGGTAGCCGCGAGCAGCGCCTTGAAACTCATTTCCAGTTCAGGGCACTTTCGCTGGACGAGGCGGGCTTTGGCGACCATCACCGTATAAGCCGTCATCTCACGCCCCACATCCGCCGAAGAAAAAGGCTTTTGGGCGCTTTTTTCCTGCGTTGAGCAGGACATTAAAACCAATGCAGCCAAAACGCCAAGCCTGATCTTCATACTTAAAACCCCTCGCACAACAATATGAATGGCCGTCTACATCTACGGCTGGTCCACCAGCGTCAGCAGAGTGCCGATCTCATCCGTCTCGATCTCCACGATCCACAGATCGCTGTCGAAGCGCCGTTCCTTTTCCAAAAGAGCGGCGCTTTCCTCACCCTCCGCAACGGCAAGACGCGTTTCAAAACGGCGCTCGGCGCGGATTTCCTCGTCCTCGGCAAAACTTTGTGGCGCCGGTCCATAGAGATTTTCACGGCCATCGCGCAGACGCTGGCGGATGAAGATCGCACCAGCCTCCTCCGCACCCTTCTTTTCGACGGCCGCAAATCCACCGGCGGCGAAAACGCGGCGGATAAGGGCGGAGACGAAGATTTCGGATTTGAGGCGCATTGGCAGCCTTCCAGACTGGTGACTAGAGCAAGGAGGTTGCCGCTTGCTTCTTCTCCCCGCCGGGGAGAAGGTCGCGGCAGCGGGATGAGGGGGCAAGGGTGCGGTCTATCGCTGGCGTTGCCCCCTCATCCGACCCTTCGGGCCACCTTCTCCCCGGCGGGGAGAAGAAACAAGCGGCAACCTCCTGCCCTACCCTTCAAATCGCCCCGATCGACTTCAGTTTCTTCAGCACCGCTTCGCTCGGTTCGCCGGTTTCCGGCAGCCGATAGTGTTTTTCAAAAGCACGGATGGCGTTGCGGGTCTGCTGGCCGGCCACGCCGTCCACCTTCACGTCGGCGTAGGCGATGTTGATCAGCCCCTGCTGGATCTTGGCGATCAGCGCGCTGCTTGCCGGTTTTGCGCCAGCGGTCGCGCTGTTGAGGGAGGCGGGTTCGGCCTTGACCTGCGGCTTCTCCGCCTTGCGGATGGCGGCGGCGACAGGATCGATTTCCACTCCGCCGCCGGTGTTGGCGTCGGACGGCCGGTCCTTTGGAATTGCCGCAACGGTGGCGCCGTCGATCCTGAGGGCTGCCAGCACCCGGGTCGTCGGCTCGCCGGTCTGTTCCATGCCGAGCGTTTCTTCGAAGAACATTATGGCGGCGGCGGTCTTCGGTCCCATGCGGCCATCCGCATCGCCTTCGTAGAGCCCGCGTTTTTTGAGTTCGCCTTGGATATCGGCAACGATCTGCTGTGGCTTCTGGCTTTCCGCTGGCGGCAGCGCCGCGGTCTCGGCGGCGGGTGGCTGCGTCGCTTCTGTCTCGGCCGGCCGCTCTATGCGAAAGGTGGTGACGTTGCCGTGGGTACCGAGCGGCTCTGCCGGGCGATAACCGGCGATGCCGTTCGGGTTTTCCGCATCACGCGTGCGCAGGAAGGGAGACGGGTGAATGCCCGGCTGGTACCAGAGCGCATTGGCCGCGACAAAGCCGAAGACGACAGCGAAAGCACCGCAGCCGCCAACCAGTTTCGGATGGCGCAGGACTTCGCGCCCGATGGCCGCAACCACCAAGGAAACAAACCCGGCGCCAATCTGGGCCGTTGTTTTCTTAGGCGATTTTCGCTTTCGCGGGGCCATCGTCACCATCCTTCTTCATAATCGCAGCCATTTCGCCAAGTTGCCGGATGCGCGGCGGAAATTCCACCATGCGTTCAGTTTCAGCGTCTTCGCCACCCGCCATGCCGGAACCGTCGGCAGGCAGCATGATCGTTACGACCGTCCCCTCGCCGGGCTGGCTGGCGATGACGAAGGTGCCGCCATGCAGTGCCACCAGCCCCTTGACCAGGGACAGTCCAAGACCCGTGCCCTCATAGCGACGGGTATATTCATTCTGAACCTGCATGAACGGCTGGCCCAGCAGGTCAATCTTGTCGGATGCGATGCCGATGCCGGTATCGCTGACCGTCAGTTTCAGCATCTTGCCTTCACGCGCGGCGTCGATCGACACAACACCACCCGCGTCGGTGAATTTTATGGCATTGCCGGCCAGATTGATGAGAACCTGGCGGATGGCGCGCTGGTCGGCCGAGATTTCGCCGATGCCGCGCTGGATGCGGCTCGTCAAAGTCAGGCCTTTTTCCTTTGCCTGCAGGCCAAGCATCGCCTCGCAGGAGGAGATGGTTTCGGCAATCGGGAAGCTTTCCATCAGCAGCTCGTAGCGGCCGGCTTCCAGCTTGCTCATATCAAGCATGGTGTTGACGACCGACAGGAGATGCGCGCCGGACTGGCGGATCAAGCCGACATATTCACGCTGACGATCATTTTCCAGCCGGCCGAAATATTCACCGGCCAGGATATCGGAAAAACCGAGGACGGCGTTGAGCGGCGTGCGCAGCTCGTGGCTGACGGCGGCAAGGAAACGCGACTTGGCGTCATTGGCCGATTCCGCCTCCGCCGCCTTGCGGGCGACATCGCGGCGCAGCAGTTCCATCTCGGTAACATCGGAAAGCTGGGCGACGACGCGGCGCAACCGGCCGGTCGTGCTGCGGATCGCCGTCATCTCGATACGGGCATGCATGAACTGCGCCGGGCGCGATTTTGCGCCGGTCTCGAACCGAAGCTCGGCGCTGGCCTTGTCCTCGCCCTGCCGCAAAAGATCAAAGGCCTGCATCAGCTCGATACGATCGGAGACATAAACATATTCGGCAAAGACATGGTCCTTGCAGGCCTGAAGCTCGACCGGAAATTTCTCACGGTCACGACCGGAGACCCGTTCGACGAGGCCGATTTCATTGATGGTGAGCACGAGGCCCGGCACCTGCGACGCTGCGACAAGGTCGTCATCAGCCGCAGGAGCGGAGAAGGATGCTGCACCACGCAGCGGCCGGGAAAAAGCAATCGACAGGGCAGCGGCGGACAGAAACAGCGCCAGCACCAGGGCTGCGCCGATGGGCAGCGCAATGGCGGGGCTGAAAACGAGGCTGAAGAGGGCGGGCACAACCAGAAGGCCAACGGCACCGAAGGCAATCAGCCGGCGCAGGCGCGCAACGGTTCCGGCGCGCCTTTCGGCGTCCTCTTCCATGCGCGCAAGCCATCTGCCCGCGGCATGGTCGACCAGTGCGACCGCTTTTTCTCTCATATTACGCAATACCAATACCGAATCCCTGAGGCGGATCTTATGGTCCCGACAATAGAAGGCGGCGGCTTAAGGAATGGATAAAAAGAATGGCCGCAAACGGCCTTCAAATGCGCAGCAGTCCCATTACGGGGCATTTATTCGAAGCTTTGCCAATCATGGTTAATGACGGGTAAGCGACGGATTTCGCTTCATTTTTGCCATCGCGTTAACCTTTGTGGCAATGCATGCCGCTTCTTTGCCCCGGAACGCACGGCCTCTGTCGCAATTATGCTTAACATGGACTGTTAAAATGCGAATGAATTGATGGCAGGCGTCCCGATGCGAGGAGAATAGATACAATTTGAATTAAATTGCGCCGCTTTTTGCAATTGGCTGTTCGCCGGTCGCCTGTAGCTTCTCCCCAAGCCCGAAAAACGGGACAAAGGCCAATGACCCGAAACCGGGCGGGGCTTCAAAACAAAGATCATCTGGCAGGGTGTCTGACAATGTGGTTTCTGATCAAAGGAACATTCTGGTTTTCGCTGGTGCTGGTGGCGCTGTCCTATTTCGGTAGCTACAACGACCCCACCAAGGAACCTTCGGCATTCGATCTTCCCAGCGCCGTTTCGGCCGCCGGTGAAGCCTATCGTTATGTCAGCGCCATCTGCATTGAAAAGCCCGACGTCTGCGTCAAGGGCGCCGAAACCTTCCATGCACTCGGTGAGCGGGCAAAGGAAGGCGCCAAGGTTGCCTATGAACTGCTCGACGCGCAGCTTGCCGCCGGTGACAAGACCGCGCCCGCCGCTGAAGTGGCTGCCGAGACCGAAAAACTGGCCGAAGCGCCTGCCATCAGCGTCGAATTCCCTGGGAATACTGACATGCTGAAGACCGGCACCGTCATTCCCCTGCCGCAGAAGCGTCCTGCCCCCTGATTATTTGCCGGTCGCGCATCGCCGCGCCGCCCCTTCTCTGCAGCCGGATATGCCCGTCTGCGTGACTGCCTGCCAAACTTGCCCACGGAAACCTGTTTTCCGTGGGCTTTTTCATGGCCTGCCCGGTTCAAAACCGGTCACACTTGCCCTATATCGTAGCAAAGACATGCAATAGTGGACGATACGGCGCGCAAATGGCCTCTCTCGAAACGATCCTTGATGACTTCGCCTTCCTTGACGACTGGGAGGATCGCTATCGTTACGTCATCGAACTCGGCAAGGCGCTGCCCGATCTGCCGGAAGACAAGCGCAGCGCTGAAAACAAGGTGCAGGGTTGCGCCAGCCAGGTCTGGCTCGTCAGCCATAGCGATGGTGCGGAAGATCCTCTGATGACCTTCGAAGGCGATTCCGATGCGCATATCGTGCGCGGTCTCGTTGCCATCGTCCTTGCCGTCTATTCCGGTAAAAAGGCTTCCGAAATCGCCGGTCTCGATGCCATCGAGGTGTTCGACAAGATCGGGCTGGTGGAGCATCTTTCCTCGCAGCGCGCCAATGGCCTGCGCTCCATGGTCAAGCGCATTCGTGAAGAAGCAAGGCTGCTCGCCGCCTGATCACTACCCGCCTGATCCATTACCGTGTCACCGTCATTGCCGCCATCGGCGGGCGATAATCCGCTTCGCCCCAATGGTGGCTTGTGCGTCTGGCGCGGCCGGGCGGCGGTGCGTAGTGTCTCGCAAGTGACAGAAGTGCCGCCCTGAGCAGGAGTTTTGCGGAGCGCGCCGGCCATTGCCGCTCCCGCTCCACCGCCTCCAGCCCCTTTTCAAAACAGCAGACATCGATGGCGACGCCGCAAAGCTCCGGCCCCATGGCATCGGCTGCGCGGGCAAACCGGACCCGTGCGGCCATCGCTGCCTCGGTGAGATCAAGCGCGCCGCCCGCCTCCCCTTTGGTTCGGTTCGCTATTCGCGGTTCCCATGTTGCCGTCACCTTTGGGCTGAGATGGCCGCGATGGAAATCAGCCGAAAGGCGTTCGCCCGCCTGCAAGGCTTCCGCCGGGAAAAAAGCCGTGCCATCCCGTTCCTTCAGACGGGAAAAGGCCATGAGAGGTGATGTGTTGAGGTTTTGCCGGGCCGGTTGTTTATCGCCATCGACATCAACGACAATGTTCTGCAAATCCCGATGCTGCGCCTGAAAAACCTCGTCTCGGTCCTTCGCCATCGCGCGCTTGAGATAAGAGGCGAGTGGCGGTGCGGCAGACAGCGTGTCTTCCCGCCTCTCGACCAGCCCGGAAGAGAGCGCAAGCTGCATCAAGGCCGCCGGCAACCGCAGTGCCGAACGCTCCTGCCGCATTGGGTGCAGGAGGATATCGCCGCCTTTTTCGCGGATTTCAGCCGGGCCGGCTGCGATGCAACGCAGAAGCCGCAGCAGGGCCGGATCAACCGGAGTGGCTTTTGCCTCACTCATCCCGCACCCCTTTCATCAGGTTGAAAATGCTGCCGGCCAATCGTTCCAGTGCAGCGATGAATTCATCGAAGGCCGGCTCGTCACGGCGGTCCTCGATAACCTGGCAGGCATGACCGACCGTCGTTCTATCCCTGCCGAAACAGGGGCCGATATCCGACATGGGAATGCCAAGCTGCACATGGCACACATACATGGCGATCTGGCGCACATGGCATTCGCTTCGCCGTCTGTCACGGCGTGCGCCCAGCCGCTCACCGGTCAACTGCACCATTTCAGTGGTCAGCTGCCGGATCAGCCGGCAGATGCGGGCAATCTCATCCCGCCCGGCGGCAGGCGGAAAACGGCGAAAATGACGATCGGCGACCGGCACACATGGCCGCGCGGCAACAGGCAGGGGCAATATATCCGACGGCATATGCAACTCCTCTACGAATAGGAATTAATTCATACACCTGAGAGCTCGCCAGGGGAAGCGTGAATTTGGCCGCGAAGAATATGCGCTTGATATAGTTTTATTTTTGCAGAAATGCCGTGCGCGATAAAGGATTTTTTTCCTCACACGAGATTCGACGCGACAATAAAAAAGCCGGTCGACGGACCGGCTGGACATTCATGTGACGGTAAAGACAGCTTCAAAGGAAACATTTGAAGCGGGCGGGCTCCGCTTGCCACCTTCTCCCCGCCGGGGAGAAGGTGGCGGCAGCGGATTGAGGGGGCTACGTCGGCGACATGCGGAGAGTTTGCCCCCTCATCTGACCCTTCCTGCCATCTTCTCCCCGGCGGGGAGAAGAACAGGCAGATCCGATTAGCGGCTGGCCTTGCGGCGCTGGCCGAGACCCATTTCCTTGGCGAGCCGCGAACGGGCTTCGGCATAGGCGGGCGCAACCATCGGATAGTCGACCGGTAGGTCCCATTTTTCGCGATATTCTTCCGGCGTCATGCTGTGATGTGTCGTGAGATGGCGCTTCAGCGACTTGAACGAGCCGCCGCATTCCAAACAGACGATATGATCGTCCTGAACCGACTTGCGCACCGAGACGGCAGGCTTCTGCTTTTCAACATTGACCGCCACCGATGCCGGTGCCGAGGTGCCGCTGAGTGCCGTGTGAACATCCGAAATAAGGCCGGGAAGGTCTGTTACCGGAACGACGTGGTTGCTAACATAGGCAGCCACAATATCCGCCGTCAGTTCGACCAGCAGATCCTGGGCGTTACCGTATGCAGTTTCCGTCATTTAAGTATCTCCTGTTTATTTATCTCCGGAAGCGAGCGAACGCCGCTTCGAGCGATGTGAAGTTACCCGGTGCCCCACCTTCGCTTTGTTGAAACCAACATGAAATCTACCCCTAGATTTCAAGCGAAAACCGGAAACGTATTGATCCGAGATTCAACTTATGGCCCGCGACATGGGCAGCAATGACCCGAGAGGTCATAGATTAGACATTAATAAAATGCCTATGCCGACTATGAAGAGGCTAGATGCAAATCGCGATTAGCAACTTTACACTTAATTTGGATAACAGCAAAACAGCAAAAGTCAAATTCCTATTGTGAATTTTTCAGTTCAAAACAGTCTAATCGCAATACAAAAAATTACGGGTAATAAAATACTATGCCAAGTGGCAATTGAAAATGAATACCCCCTATTATTGGGGGTAATTTCAACTTCAAATTTTCTTGAGGTCATCAACTACCGATTTGTCGTGAAGCGGATAACCTGCCTTATGCGCGGCCATAGCCAGAAGATGCGCGGAGACAGGTGCTGTCAGAATGAAGAAGAAGAAACCGGCAAGTGCCCGTGCCAGCGTCGACATATCCATGGAATGAATGCCGACCGCCAGAAGCAACAGCCCGGACCCCACCGTTCCCGCCTTGGAGGCCGCATGCATGCGGGTATAGACATCAGGCAGGCGATTGAGTCCGATTGCGGCGATCAATGAAAAGGCGGCTCCCGAGACCGTCAGCACCGCAACGAGGATAGCCACCAGCCAGCCGGTCATTTTCCGCCCTTTCTTTTTCCACCAACAATTTGATTCTGCGATTTTTTTTCAGATTCTCGCGCTCTTTCGCCATCCAGCACCGCTTTCGACTTTCGCCCGCCATCTGCGCCGCGCGCCAGAACGAAACGGGCAAAGGCCACCGTTGCCAGAAAACCGACGAGCCCCAGCGCAATCGCGATATCGACATAAAGGGTGAAGCCGGTGCGGATGGCGATGACCGCGATGAAACCAATGGCGATGCCGACCAGCATGTCGAGCGCGACGATCCGGTCCGGCAGGGTCGGCCCGATGACGACACGATATACTGTCAGCAAAAAGGCTGCCGAGAGTACAACCGAGGCAAGTATAGTTGCAAATGAAACTATTTGTTCCGGCGTCATTGCTGAAACGCCTCCATGATCTTTTTTTCAAAGCCGTTGCGGATGTCGTTTCTGGCGGCTTCAATATCGCTACAGTCGATTGCGTGGACGTAGAGCGTTTTCCTGTCCCCGGATACATCGACCGACAGCGTGCCGGGTGTGAGCGTGATGAGATTGGCGAGCAGCGTGATCTGGAAGTCCGTCTTCACCGTCAGCGGATAAGCGAAGATGCCGGACTGCACGTCGAGCTTCGGCCGCGTCACCAGCACCGCCACCTTCCAGGCAGACAGTGCCAGTTCCTTGAAGAACAGCAGCACGAGCGACAGTATCCGCGTCAGCCGCAGCCAGTGATTATTACCCCTGGGTATCTGATGACGGATAAGCCCGAGCGCCAGTGCGGAGACGATGATGCCGAAGACGATGTTCGCCGGCGTGACGCTGCCGGTTATGGCAAGCCAGATGGCGAGGAACATCGACAGGACGATATAGAGGCTCATGGTTTGCCTCCCTGCGAAAAAACCGACTGGATATAGGCCTGGGGATCACCGAGCCCCACGGCTGCCTGCTGGCTGAGACTGAGCAGGCTTTCCGGGAACAGGCCGAAAAATACCACGAGCAAGGTCAGCCCGACCAGCGGCACGACGGAGGGCAGCGCCGGAGAGGACGGTGCCGGTGATGACGGCTGGCCTGCCGACGCCGCCGGGCGCCAGAAACACAGAAGGAATATCCGCCCGAAAGCGATGGTGGCGATGAAGCCGGAGACGAGAATGGCGGCGGCAAGCCACCACGCGCCGATATCGATCGCCGATTTGACCAGCACCGCCTTCGGCCAGAAGCCGGAAAACGGCGGCAGGCCGGAGCCGGCAAAGAACAGCGCCAGCGCCAGCGCCGAAAACCACGGGGCCTGCCGGTAAAGGCCACCCAGCGCCGTCAGGCTAAAGCCGCCGCCGAGGCGGGCGGCATGGCCGGCGGCAAGATAAAGCGCCGTCATCAGCACGATGGAATGCAGCGCGTAAAAGATCGCGCCTGACACGCCCGACGGTGTACCGATGGCGATGCCCGCCATCATGTAACCGATGCCCGATATGACGATATAACCCAGCATGCGGCGGATGTCGTTCTGGGCGAGTGCGCCCATCGCGCCCAGCACCATGGTCAGCGCCGCCGAGATCGCGATGACGATGCTGAGTTCCTCGCGCTCGACAGGAAACAGCATGACCATGACGCGCAGCAGCGAATAGATACCGACCTTGGTGAGCAACCCGCCGAACAGGGCCGACACGACGATGCGCGGCGTGTGATAGGAAGCGGGCAGCCAGAAATTCACCGGAAAGGCGGCGGCCTTCATGGCGAAAGCCAGCGCAAACAGGCTGGCAAGCGTCATCAGCGGCGCGGTTCCGCGCAGCCCGTTCGCCTTCAGGGCGATATCGGCCATGTTGAGCGTGCCAAAAATGGCATAGAGATAACCGACCGTGATCAGGAACAGCGTGGTGCCGATGAGGTTCAATATGGCGTATTTCAGCGCCCCGTCGATCTGTTCGCGTGTCGAGCCGAGCACGATGAGGCCGAAGGACGAGATCAGCAACACCTCGAACCAGACATAGAGATTGAACAGATCACCGGTCAGGAAAGCGCCGCTAACACCCGCCATCAGCAGCATCAGGAACGGATAAAAGCCGTAACGCCTGGCGCTGGCGTCGATATCGCCGGCGGCATGGATGGCGCCGGCAAGTGCCACGATGGCAGCGGCGAGCGACAGCAGTGCGCCGGTCAGATCGGCAGTAAAGGCAATGCCGAAAGGCGGCAGCCAGCGGCCCATCACCATGGTGAACGGACCCTGAGTCGCAACCTTCCACAAAAGCGCCGCATCAAGCAGCACAAGCAGAAAGAGCGCCGCAATGGCAACGGCCGCGTGGTGGCGGATGGCGTGACGCATCATCATCAGCACGGCGCCCGCACCAATGCAGAGCGCGACTGGCAGGATGATCAGCCAGTCGGACAGCGCCACGGGCGCCATGACGAACGCTGCGGAAAGATCGGTAACTGCGGAAGGGGTGGATGAGGCCATGTCTGTCTATGCTCCGCCCGCTCAATAACCGAGCGGCGGCATTGGCTCGCCGGCTGGTTCTGCGGTGCGCATTTCGTCCGTGTCGTCGGTCTGCAATTCCTGGAAGGCACGCCAGGTCAGCACCAGAAGGAAACAGAAGAAGGAAAAGGAAATGACGATCGCCGTCAGGATCAGCGCCTGCGGCAGCGGATTGGCAGCACCCGCCGGCAGCGTATCCATACCCGCGGGAATGATCGCCGGCACCTCGCGCGTCAGCCTGCCCGCCGTGAACAGCAAAAGATTGACCGCATTGCCGAGAATGGCGATGCCGAGCAGCATGCGGATGCTGTGGCGCGACAGCATGAGATAGATCGCCACCGAAAAGAAGATGCCGACGAGAATGGAGAAAACCGCTTCCATCAGTCGCTTTCCCTTTCTTCCAGTGCCAACGCAATGGAGGTGATGGCGCCGACCACGACGAGGTAAACCCCGATATCAAAGGACATGACGGTGGAGAGCGGCACCTCGATGCCAAACATGCTGGGATAGACCCAAAGCCCGGTCATGAAGGGCACGCCGGCAGCAATCGAAACGAAGCCGGAGAGCATCGCCATCAGCAGCCCCGCACCTGCGATCGACAGCGGATGAAACACGATGGCACGCCTGACCGCAGCGACACCATAAGCGATGCCATAGATCGCCAGCGCCGAAACCGCTATCAGCCCGCCAATGAAACCGCCACCCGGCTCATTATGGCCGCGCAGCAAAACGAAGATCGAGAAGAGCACCATGAGACTGGTGATGACAGGGGCGACGGTGCGCAGAATGAGCGTATTCATGCCCGCACTCCCTTCTTCTTCGGCGTCTTTGCCGGGCCCTTGACGGCGGCGGCCGGGCGGATGCGGATGAGCGCGAGGATGGCGAGACCTGTTATCATCACCACGGCAATTTCGCCCAGCGTATCCGTGCCGCGGAAATCGACGATGATGACGTTGACCACATTGGCGCCATGGGCGACGACCTTGGAATAGGTGTTGTAGAAGTCCGTCAGGCGGTTATCGAAGCTTGCTTGCGTCGCCCGCATCAGGAACAGGGCAAAGCCGGTACCACAGGCAATGGCGATGGTGCCGTCCAGCAGCTTCTGGCCAAGCCCGCGATGGTCCGACGGCGACAGGCGAAGCCGCGTCATGACCAGCGTCAGAATGACCACCGACAGGGTCTCGACCATGAATTGCGTGAAGGAAAGGTCGGGCGCGCCGAACAGAAGGAAAATGACCGCCACCGCAAAGCCCTGAATGCCAAGCGCGATGATAGCGGTGAGCCGGCTCGATGCCGTCAGCACCGCAAGAAGCCCCACCACCGCAATGGCAATGAAGGTCAGTTCATGGATCTGAATATCGTGCGGCCAAGCGGGCATCGCCGGAAGTTCACCATAAAGAAACAACGGCGCAAGCAGCACGGCGGCGATGACGGCGAAGGTGGCGGTGACATAAAATTCCAGCCGGCCGGGCTGAATGAGCCGTGTGACGTGGAAGGAGATTTTCACCAGCGCGTCGATGAAGACATCGAAACCCCTGTCCGGCCCGGCGCCCAGCGCCTTGAACGTGCGGTCCATCAGGCCGCGAAGCGGGACAAGCTGCATATAAAGGACGATGCCGATCGCGACCGTGAGCAGCGACAGGCCGAGCGGCACGCCGATATTGGGAATGAGCGAGATTTCCACCGGACGCGGCTCACCGGCAATGGCGCTCGCCATGGGGGTGGAGGTGTAGAAATGCGCGATGCCGGAAAAGAGGGCGATGGTGAGCCCCTTCAGCGCCAGCAGCGCCGGGCCGAGCCAGAGCAGCAGCGGGCCTTCATGCGCATGTTTCGGGGTTTTCACCGGTTTGCCGAGGAAGGGTTTCAGCCCCACGGCGAAAGCGACGGCGAACATCAGCGCATTGCCGAGAATGGCGATGCCGGTAAACAGCACGGCGCGCGGATTGCCATGCGCCAGCGCGTAATAAATTTCTTCCTTGGCGAGAAAACCGAAAAACGGCGGCAGGCCGGCCATGGAAATCGCGGCGGCCAGCGCCGCTGCAAAGGTGATGGGCATGGCCTTGCGCAAGCCGCCGAGCTTCGTGATATCGCGCGTGCCGGTCTCGTGGTCGATGATGCCGGCGACCATGAACAGCGCGCCCTTGAACAGCGAATGCGCCACCAGATAAAGCACCGCGGCTTCAATAGCGTGGTTCGAACCGAAGCCGGTGAGCATCACCAGAAGGCCGAGCGACGATACGGTCGTATATGCGAGCATCAGCTTAAGGTCGGTCTGGCGCACGGCCAGCAGCGCGCCGGTGAGCATAGTCAGGCCGCCGAAGAAAGGCAGCAGGATCTGCCATGCGGCGGTATCGCCAAGCACCGGGTTGAGACGCATCAAAAGATAGACGCCGGCCTTCACCATGGTTGCCGAATGCAGATAGGCCGAAACCGGCGTTGGTGCTTCCATGGCGTTTGGCAGCCAGAAATGGAAGGGAAACTGCGCTGATTTGGTGAAAGCGCCACCGAGGACCAGAAGCAGTGCCGCCAGATAAAACGGGCTGTCGCGCAATATGTCCCCGCCGCGCACCAGCATCGACAGTTGCGTCATGCCGCTCATGTCCCAGATGAAGATCAGCCCGGCAAGCAGCAGCAGGCCGCCACCACCCGTCACCACCAGCGCCTGCAGCGCAGCGCGGCGCGAGGCGGCACGCTGGTGATCGAAGCCGATCAGCAGGAAGGAGGTGATGGAGGTCAGTTCCCAGAAAACGAACAGCATCAGCAGGCTGTCGGAGACCACGACGCCCAGCATCGCTCCCATGAACAGAAGCAGGAAGGACAGAAAGCGGCCCTGCTGCGGATGTCCCTTCATGTAACCGCCGGCATAAAGCACGATCAGCAGGCCGATGCCGGTGATTAGCAGCGCAAAGGTGAGCGACAGGCCGTCGATGAACCAGGAGAAGCTGAGATTGAAGCTTGGCACCCAGGCGTAACCGCCCGTCACCACACCGCCCGCCGCAATGTCAGGCAGCATCAGCGCGAAATGGACAAAGGCCAGCCCCGGCGCAAGCGCCAGCAGCCAGGCGGCATTGTGCCCGAACCTTTTCACCAGCACCGGTGCGGCAAGCGCTGCCAGAAACGGCAGAAACAGCGACAGGAATGTCAGCGGCGTGACATCTGGTGTCATTCACATCTCCCGGGGCGTCCCCCACACATCTGCCTGGGGTGTCCCCAACCCCGTGCGCCAATGACTGGCGTTCTCTTTTTCAAATCGAATTTTCAGTTAAGGCATAGGCAACGCCATCTCAACCCAAATCGGCACCCTGTCCGCAGCATAACGGACTCGTTATTGAGATGTGTCCTCTTTCAATCCGTGACGACGATGACTATTTCTGGCAGGAACAGAAAGGATCATTCCATGAGCGATCTGACACCCCCCAAAGTCAACAAGAGCGATGCCGACTGGCGTGAACAGCTGACGCCGGAGCAATATTACATTCTGCGCGAGCACGGCACGGAGCGCCCTTTCACCGGTCCCTACTGGAACTCGACCGAAAAAGGCCTCTATCGCTGCGCCGCCTGTGACGAACCGCTGTTTCTCTCCGACACCAAGTTCGATGCCGGCTGTGGCTGGCCGAGCTATTTCGAGCCGATCAAACCGGATGCGGTGACGGAACTCCGCGACGTCAGCCACGGCATGGTGCGCACCGAAATCCGCTGTGCCAATTGCGGCGGCCACCTCGGCCACGTCTTCCCCGACGGCCCGAAGCCGACCGGACTGCGTTACTGTATCAACGGCCACTCGATGGTGTTCGAGCCGGTTTGAGGGCGTTTAGAACCTCTTAATCGACTTTGCGTCGCAAACGGTGCCGCGAATTTCTTCTCCCCGCCGGGGAGAAGGTGGCCCGAAGGGTCGGATGAGGGGGCAACGTTGCCGGATTTCGGAGAGCTTGCCCCCTCATCCCGCTGCCGCGGACTTCTCCCCGCCGGGGAGAAGAACAAGGCGACACTCGCCCGATCTACAGGTGGCCTTCAGCTTTCAGCTCAGAGCTTCAGCTCCATACACGTCAAATCCAGCCAACGGCCGAACTTGGTGCCGACTTCCGAAAATCGTCCGACGACCCTGAAACCAAGGCTTTCATGCAGGCGGATGGAAGCGGTGTTTTCCGCTTCGATGGCGGCGATCAGCACATGCACGTCATTGCCGGAAGCGTGGTCGATCAACGCCTGCATCAGCCGCTTGCCGATGCCGTGGCCGCGCGCGTCCTTGTGCACATAGACCGAATGTTCGCGGGTGTGGCGGTAACCGTCGAAAGCGCGCCAGTCGCCATAAGATGCGTAGCCGGCAACCTTTCCGTCAAGGATGGCGACGATGACCGGAAAGCCCCGCGCCTTGCGCGCAGCGAACCACTCTTTGCGGTTTTCCAGATCGACCAGCACCTCGTTCCAGATCGCCGTCGTATTGACGACCGCATCATTGTAAATCTCCATGATGCCGGAGAGATCATCCACGGTCGCGTCACGCAGTTCCACGGTCATTATGCTTCGCCCTCGCTCATTGCGGAATACGCGCCGGCCCTGTTGCGGTCGCGATCCTCACGAGCCTTAAGCGATGACGCGGCGGCCTGTCCAGTGTCTGCTCCAGTGTCTGCGGCGTGATATGGGGAGGCTATTCAGGACGCCATCGGAACAAGGCTGAAAGCGGTGACCACGGCGAAATAATGAATGGCGGCGGCGGTGACGACGAAACCATGCCAGATGGCATTCTGGAAGCGCAGCTTTTCCCAGACATGGAAGATCACGCCAAGCGAATAGATGACGCCGCCGGCGACGATCAGCCAGAGTGTGACGGGAGCGAGATGCGACGACAGGGGCTCGACCACCATGATGCCGCTCCAGCCCATGGCAAGATAAAGACCGATGGCCACCCGGTCGTATCGGCCGGGAAACACACATTTGAGGAAGATGCCACAGAGCGCGGTGAGCCAGATCAGCCCCAGCATGGTGGCGATCAGCGGATCGTTGATGCCGCGCATCAGGAAGGGCGTGTAGGTTGCCGCGATCAGGATGAAGATCGCCGAATGATCCAGCCGGCGCAGGAACCATTTTACCCGGGAATGCGGCCAGATATTATAGGTGAAGGACACGGAGAGACAGGCGACCAGACCGAGACCATAAATCCACGCGGCCGCAATCGCGCTCAGTGTACCCCAGACGGTAGCGTAAAAAATCAGCGCCGTGGCGCCGACCAGCGCAAACACAATGCCGACGCCATGGACGATGCCATCGGCGACAATCTCGTGAAAATCATATTTGCGCCCGAACCGCCACAAATCACTCATAGTTCATTCCCGTCTGCGTGCTTCCACCAAAGCATGGAGACAATATTAGACAGGAACAAGACAGCAGCCGGTTAACGTCGATCAAATTGCGTTCGAGGCTGTTGCGAAAGGAGAGGTGGCGTTCTGTTTTAGCCAACGAACGCCTTTGGAGCGAGCGGTTGCCGCCTGCTTCTTCTCCCCGCCGGGGAGAAGTCCGCGGCAGCGGGATGAGGGGGGAAGGGTGCGGTCCATCGCTGGCGTTGCCCCTCATCCGACCCTTCGGGCCACCTTCTCCCCCTCGGGGAGAAGAAACTCGCGGCGACCTCGCAGCCCTTTTCAGTTGCGTATCACAAAGCCGCAGCACATTCCTGACAGAACGGCGTATAGGGTACCGCCTTCAGCCGCTCCTCCGAGATCGTCTTGCCGCATTTCACGCAGGTGCCGAAGGTGCCCCTGGTGATGCGGTCAAGGGCTGCGTCGATGGCGCGCAGCTCGTCCTGCCCCACCTGCCCCATCTCGTCCAGCACTTCGTCATTGTTGCGCTCCGTGGCGCGTTCCTCGTCATCGGGATTGCGCGGCTGTTCGAAATCGGCCTCGATCCGGTGCAGGCGGCGGTAAAGCTCACGCTGTCGGTCGCGCAGGATTTTCTCGTAACTCTCGACATTCATGGTGTTTTCCTCCAGCCGGTGCGGGCGGCCATTCGCCCGCAACCCTTTTGATGGCCGCTTTTTACCGGTCGATCAGCACCGAGCATTTGGCGTGGCGCACCACGCGGTCGGCGGTGGCGCCGATGAAATAATTGCTGAAATCCGGCGTATGCGACGCGATGATGATGAGGTCGGCCTTGTGGTCCTCGGCGGCGGCGATGATTTCACGCGCCGGCGCGCCGCTTCTGATTTCCTGGCTGCCGTTAAATCCGCTCTTTGCCTTCAGCTCCGCAAGTTTCGCCTTGGCGTCCTTGATGGCATTTTCAATAAGGTCGACCGGCAGGTCGATCGCCATGTAACCGGGCAGTTCCTCAACCACGTTGATGAGGACGATCTCGCCATCGGGGTCCAGCAGCGCCTTGGCTTTTGCGAGGATCTTTTCCCCCTTGTCGGTGGCGCTGAGGTCTACCGGTACGATGATCTTCTTGTACATGGCTGTCTCCTTTGGCTTATTCCGCCGTTTCGCGTGTCGTGTTCAAGCTCATATTTGCCTGCTATCGCCTGATCCGCCTTGATCGAAGTCAAGGCTGTGCGGGTCTCGCGACAGGGCATTGTCAACGAATAGTGGACGGTCAATCGCCAGACGGCGATCTTTGCTGAACGACGAAATCCGCCCATATTTACCACAGACAAACGCCGCAAAGCGGCGTCGGCCAATGCCGGTGACCGCCGATCCGCTTTCCGGCGCGTCATATTCAATATGGAGATTATGATGAGTGAAATCAAACAATTCGCCCTGACGCGACCGGCCTATGTCGGCCAGGCTCATCTCGTCGTCCACGATCTGCCGCGGATTTCGGATTTCTACCAGAAGATCATCGGCCTTTCGGTCCTTGAAAAGAACCAGAGCGGCGAGGTTCTCGGCGTGAATGGCCAGCCGCTCTTGACGCTTTCCACCTCCAATACGGCGGAACGCGCGCCGCGCAATGCCGCCGGCCTGTTCCACACCGCCTTCCTGATGCCGAGCCGCGATGATCTGGCGCAATGGCTGGCGCATGCCGCCCATAACAACGTGCAGCTTCAGGGCGCGTCCGACCATCTGGTCAGCGAGGCGATCTACCTTGCCGACCCGGAAGGCAACGGCATCGAGGTCTATCGCGACCGGCAGCCATCGGAATGGACCTACCAGCCCGATGGTACGGTGGAAATGGCCACACTCGCCCTCAATCTTCAGGCGCTTTACGACAGCGCGCCGAAAACCGCTTTCGCAGGTGCTGCGGAGGGAACGGCCATCGGCCATATTCATCTGCAGGTCGGCAATATTCCGCAGGCGGATGAATTTTATCGTGACGTGCTGGGGCTGAACATCATGGCGCGGTATCCGGGCGCAAGCTTCTTCGGCTCCGGGGCCTATCATCACCATGTGGCCGCCAATATCTGGAACAGCCGGGGTGCTGCGGCGCGCAAGGACAATATGACGGGGCTTGCCGGTTACTCGCTGAAATTCAACGAGCCTGAAGCACTCGACAGGGCTGTCGCCGCGCTCGACCGGCTGGAAATCGCGACCGAGCGGCAAAGTGATGGCATCGTTCTGAAAGACCCATGGGGCATCGGACTAAAGCTTTCCGCATAAACGTAAAAAGGGGCGGCCAAAAATTTGCGCTGCCCCGGAACCGCCATATTTTTCGAACGTTTGTGCCCTTATTGGGGGACAGTTCGATGAATGAAAATGCCAGACCGGACAAGACCGGCACTTTGGGCCATCACGTGGCCGGCGGCGGCGCCGCGCCGGTGACAAGGGCGGATCCGCTGGAAACCCCTGCCTTCGCTTCACGCCGCGACGATGCGCGCAGCCAGCAGCCGCTCGGCCGCGAAGCGCTTGATGTCGTTGTCGCCTGGTCGGTGATCGGCATTTTCCTCATCATGCTGATGGCGGTCATTCACGAATTGTCGCTCATCCTCATCCCGGTGGTGATGGCCATCGTGGTCGGCATGATCCTCGGCATCGCCGCCGAAAAACTCGGCTCTTACGGCATTCCCGGCTTCGGCGTCGCGCTCATCCTCTCCACGCTGGTGGCGGCGGTGATGTTCTTCGTGGTCAATTCACTGAGCGAGCCGCTTTCCCTGCTCGCGTCGGAAGGGCCGGCGCTGGTGGAGCGCAGCATCGACCGTTTCCTGCCCTATCTGCAAAGTCTAAGATGGCTGAATATCTCGGCAGCCAGTTTCAGCATGGGATCCATGTCGATGGAGTCGCTGATTTCACGCAGCGGCGAGATCATTTCCGTGCTCGGCGCCAACATCACCCCCGCCGTCATTCAGGGGCTGATCTTCCTCGCCGCGCTGCTGATGTTTCTCTATAGCCGGCTAAGGCTGCGCAAGGCGATCATCATGGCCTTTCCCGCCCGCCACCAGCGCCTCAGGACGATCCGCATCATCGGCTCGGTGGAAGAAGTGCTCGGCACCTATTTCGCCACGGCAGCGCTGATCTATGCCGGGCTTGGCGTGACGATGGTGATCATCGCCTATTTCGGCGGGCTCGCCATGCCGCTTCTGTGGGGGCTGTTCGCCTTCCTCTCCAGCTTCGTGCCGTTTCTCGGCATCACCGCCATGACGATATCGCTGACGGTGGCCGGCATCATCACCCATGACAACATGATTCTCGCACTCATGCCGGCGGCGATCTTCTTCACCATTCACCTGTTGATGGAAAACCTCGCCTTTCCCGCTGTCGTGGGCCGCAACATGGAAATCAACCCGTTCCTCGTCTTCGTGATGATCATCTTCTGGACGTGGATGTGGGGTGCGGCCGGCGCCATGCTGGCCCTGCCGCTTTCGCTGATTGCCATGACGGTGACGCGCGAGCTGTTTCCCTCGCGCCGGGTAGTGCCGAAACTGCCGGATTGACCGGCGGTTTTCCGGCGGGAAGTGCGAAGCGCCCCGGGTTTGAGCTGTCAGGAGGGTGTCCTTTGACGGAGGGCGCTTGTGGGGCTTCACCCCCCTCTGCCCTGCCGGGCATCTCCCCCTCAAGGGGGGAGATCGGCAAGAGGCGCGATCATCGCTTCATTCGCAAACATTGAGATGGGCGAGACCTAACCACGAGTCGATCTCCCCCCTTGTGGGGGAGATGCCCGGCAGGGCAGAGGGGGGTAAACCACAAGCGCCCGCCGTCAACGGACACCCTCTCAAAACCCAACAAAGCCACGCCGCTCATGAAGCGAGCGGCATTCCCTGCGCCTGCGTCTCCGCCAGCACGCCCGCCATGCGGCGCTCGTGCTCGATCAGCCATTTCTTCCGCCACAGCCCTCCGCCATAACCGGTCAGACTGCCATCCGCCCCCAGCACCCGGTGGCAGGGAACGACGATGGCGATCTGGTTGGCGCCATTGGCGCGGGCCACCGCACGCACGGCGGATGGCCTGTCCATGCTGGTTGCGAGTGAGGAATAGCTGACGATCTCCCCCACCGGGATTTCCCGCAGGTTGCGCCAGACATCGCGCTCGAAGGGCGTGCCGTGGCCGGCAAGGCGGGTTTCGAAGGCAGCCGAACTGCCGGCGAAATAGGCCTTGAGCTCCGCTTCGATCTGGCCGGTCACCGCAGTGCGGCCCAGCACCATATCCGCGCCGGTGCGGGTCTTCAGCCGCTTCAGTTCGGCGGCAAGCGCCGGCCGGTCGGCGAATTCGAGCAGATGCAGGGCATGATCGTCGGCAACGACCAGCATCGGGCCGATCGGCGTATCGATCCAGTCACCCTTTAAAAACCCCTTACCCTTCATGGCGACGGGCGAGGTGCCGAAGAACTGGTTGATCGCCGAGCGAAAGCCACTGCCGGATTCGTAACCCGCATCGATCTGCGCGCCGATCACCGCCTCGCCGGAGGCAAGGCTCGTCGCCGCGTCTCCCAGCCGGCGCAGCCGGGCGATTTCTAGAAAACTCATGCCGAAACGACGCTTGAAGGTGCGGCGCACGGTGGAAGGATCGTGTCCCAGCGCCACCACATCCTCCTCGCACCAGCGCCGCGCCGGTTCGCTTTCCAGCGCCGTCAGAAGCGAAGTGACGGTCTCGTCGGCGGTACCATAGGACAACATCGGCTTGCAGCGCTTGCAGGGGCGGAAACCCGCCTCCAGGCATTCGGCGATGGTCTCACGGAACCGGCAATTTTCGATCTTCGGCTTTCGCGCCGTGCAGGTGAAGCGACAGAAGATCTTGGTCGAGGTCACGCAGACATAGGCCACGCCTTCATAGGCGGGGTCCTTGTTCACAAGGGCGGAATACAGGGTTTCGGTGTCGGGGCGTTTGAACAGCATCATGGAAGGATGCTAGCGCAATTTTCCGGTCTGCGCCGCCGAAAAACGGGCGTGGATGTAGATGATGTTTCCTGCTTCTTCGGGAGAAACATCGCCAGCGGAGTGAGCGGGGGCCGCCCATTTCTTCTCCCCGCCGGGGAGAAGGTGGCGCGCAGCGCCGGATGAGGGGGCTACGGCAGAGATATGCGGAGAGCTGGCCCCCTCATCTGCCCTTCGGGCATCTTCTCCCCGGCGGGGAGAAGAAATGGGCGGCAACCTTGCGGGTCAGTTCCCCGGCGGTGCAAAGGACGGGTCGTCCAGCCGGGCGAAGATGACGCCGCGGGCTTTCAGTGCCAGAAGGCCTTTCACCACGCCTTCGCCCGCCTCATGGGTGGGCTGGTTGATGTGGGAGATGATGACGTCGCCATCTTTTGCCGAGGCGATGTGTTTTGCCGTCATCGCCGCACCGAGCAGCGAGCCGCCATCGCCATTGACGGAATAACCGGCCACCCGCATGCCGAGCCGGTTGATGGTGGACATCGACGAATTGGTATATTTGGCCGTCGCACCACGGAACCATTGCGGCTGCAGGCCGGTGGCGGCGACGATGGCTTGGCGGCCGCCCTCCACTTCCTGCTCGACCGCCGCTTCCGAACCAGCGGCGGCGATGCCGTAGATGGAAACCGGCTTGTCCACTGCCGGCACATGGTTTTCGCCGTGGTTTTCGATCTCGAACAGATCCGGATGCGCCATGAGCACGGCAAGCGCTTCGCCATTGTGTTTCAGCCAGCGGGCGGTGACGAAGATCGTTGCCGGAATGCGCTCCTTCACCAGCGTATCGAGAATGCGGTGATCGGTCTTGCCCATGCAGGCATCCAGCGTCATCGCCACCCGCACCTTGCCGTCATGCTGCGGCGTCATCTTCAGCGTCGGCTCGACAAGGCCATTGCCCGCAAATGCGGCGGATGAAGCAGAGACTAACAGGGCGGCAATGAAGAGGCGACGCAGCATTTTTGGTTTTCCGAAGTGTAAGGACGTGGCAATCCGCCCGCAAAGCGCCCGAATTATGGCGCGGTTTCCAGCGCGGACAGGGCGTCCAGCGCCTCTTCCACCCGCTGGCGTTCCGCGCTGGTGAGCGGCAGGATTGGCCGGGGCGGTTCGCACGCCGTCAGTTGCAGGATGTTGGCGGCGGCGTAAACCACGCGGATGCTGCCGAATTCCTTGAACAGCGCCCAGAGCGGCTGGAAGGCCGCATCGATCCTCTTTGCCTCTTCCGCATTCTTGGCCTGAGCCGCCCGCATCAATTGCAGGGCTGGAACCGGCAGCAGGCCGGCAACCACACTGTACCAGGTGTCGCCGCCGGCAAGCGTGGCGTCGGCGCAGCCCCAGTCACCGCTGTAACCAATGGCGAAATCTTGCCCCAGCTTCGGCCTCAGCCGCGCGAGCTCCCCCGCATAGTCGGAATCGGCCGGCAGCGGCATCTTGATGGCGCGGATATTGGGGATATAGGCAAGCCGCACCAGAAGCTCGTCGCTGAAGGTAAAGCGCGTCGTCGTCGGGTTGTTATAGATGGCAAGCGGCAGGGCCGTCGCGCCGGCCACGGCGGCGAAATGGTGATAGGCCTCTTCCTGCGTCAGCGGCGTGTAGGAGACGGGTGCGAGCAGCAGCGCATCGGCGCCGGCGGCTTCCGCATCCCTGGCCAGCGCCACCGCCTCATCGGTGCGCAATGCGCCGACGCCGGCCATCAAGATGCGCCTGCCCTTGAGGATGGCGGCTGCCGCCTCGATGGCGCGGCGTCTCTCTTCCCGTGTGAGATACATATAGATGCCGGTGCTGCCGAGAATGCCGACGGAATCGACCTCCGCCACATCCAGCCGCTCGATCAGCGCGGAGAAGGCCTGCGTGTCCACCCGCCCGGCCTCATCGGCCGGCGTGATCGGAAAAGCCGAAAGTCCCTTGAATCGTGTCGCCATGCCCGTCTCCCTCGCTTTGATCGGCAAGCAGGGTTACAGAGCCGGTGGCGGAGCGGCAAGAAAAGCGGCGGCTAAACCCCTGCCCGCAACAGAAAAAATCCTTGCTTAGTCATAAAGATACAACTTCTTCCACTGCTCCTCGGGAATCCGGTCGCCAACGCGGTAATCGAAGGACTGGATGCTGAGGCTGTCGCTCTTCAGCTGGCACTTGTATTTGAGCTTGTACCATTCGCCGGAACTTCTAAAGACCGCGCCCGGCGCCTTGATGGAGTTCTTGCCAACTTCCGGATCACCGAAGGTATAAGCGATGACCTTGTCCGGCCGCATGCCCTTCTGCTCCGTCGCTATCCTCTCCATCGCCTCGATATCGCAACGCTGTTCCAGGCGCTCTTCCGGGGCAAGCGCATTCAGCTGCCGCATGACGCTGGCGTCGATCGCGAAAGCGGGAGTAAAGGCCTGCAAGCCAAGGAAAAAGGCAGAAAGGGCAGCGGGAAGAAGCTTTCGCATGGGATCCTGTCAGTTTTTTCGTTTGTTCTTGTGGTGGGCGGCAGGCCGGGTGGCCTGCATCCATCATCGCTGATTTGCCGGATATTGCCAAAATGTGATCGAAAGCTGACCAAATTGTGCCCAAGCCGCATAACGCCTGTGGAGATTTGAAACTTGATCGGCCGGTAGGGTCACTCTACATCTTGGTGCCACCCTGGTATCGCCCATGGATTTTTACAGGAAAGCGAGTTTCCCTTGCCGATTTTCAAGAACCTGCCCGCCGCCCCGACCGCCGAAAAACGGCCCGTTCAGGATACACATCACGGCATTACCCGCACCGACGATTACGCATGGTTCCGGGCCGATAACTGGCAGGCCATGTTCAAGGACCCCACCCTGCTCGACCCGGCCATCCGCGCCCATCTGGAGGCGGAAAACGCCTATATGGAAGCGGCGATGGGTGACACCAAGGCGCTTCAGGAAAAGCTGTTTACGGAAATGAAGGGCCGCATCAAGCAGGATGATTCCTCCGTGCCCGTCAATGACGGGCCTTATGCTTACGGGACATTGTTCGTGACCGGCGGCGAGCAGCCGCATTATTTCCGCACCCCGCGCGGCGGCGGCGAAAAACATGTGCTGCTTGATGGTGACAAGGAAGCCGAGGGCAAGGATTATTTCCGGCTTGCCGGCCTCGACCAGTCCTCCGATCACAGCCACGGCATTTGGGGTTACGACGACAAGGGCTCGGAATATTTCACGCTGCGCATTCGCAACCTCGAAACCGGCGAAGATCTTGCCGATGTCGTGGAAAACACCGGCGGCGGCGGGGCCTGGGCGCCTGATGGCAAGAGCTTCTTTTATACGCTGCAGGACGAGAACCACCGTCCCTCCAAGGTCTTCCACCATATTATCGGCGAGCCGCAATCGGCGGACCGTCTGGTCTATGAGGAAAAGGATCCCGGTTTCTTCATGGGCGTCGGTGCGTCGGTTCTCGACGATTTCATCTTCATCGACATTCACGACCATGAGACCAGCGAATATCGCCTTCTCTCCACCAGCGACCTGACCGCCGAACCTGCCGTGGTAGCGGAGCGCGAGGAAGGCATCGAATATTCGATGTGCGAAGGCGGCGATGTCTTCTTCATCCTCACCAATGACGGCGATGCCAAGGATTTCCGCATCGTGGACGCGCCGGTCACGGCGCCCGGCAAAGAGAACTGGAAAGAGATCGTCCCGCATGAGCCGGGCCGTCTCATTCTTTCCGTCGATGCTTATGCCCGCCACCTGATCTGGCTTGAGCGCCGCGACGGCCTGCCGCGCATCGTCATCCGCGATCGTCGCACGGGCGAGGAACATTCGATCGCCTTTGCCGAGGAAGCCTATTCGCTTGGCCTGCATGGCGCGGCGGAATATGACACCGACGTCATCCGCTTCTCCTATTCCTCGATGACGACGCCGAGCCAGCTGTTCGATTACGACATGGTGACGCGCGAGCGCACGCTGCTGAAGACGCAGGAAGTGCCCTCCGGCCACAATCCGGATGATTACATCACGCGCCGCATCATGGCTCCTGCCCATGATGGCGAGCTGGTGCCGGTATCCCTGCTCTATCGCAAGGATGTGGCGCTTGACGGTTCCGCCCCCTGCCTGCTCTATGGATACGGCGCTTACGGCATCACCATTCCCGCCTCCTTCTCCACCACCACACTGTCGCTCGCCGACCGTGGTTTCATCTATGCCATCGCCCATATTCGCGGCGGCAAGGACAAGGGTTTCGAATGGTACGAAACCGGCAAGATGGAAGACAAGCAGAACACCTTCAAGGACTTCATCGCCGCTGCCGATCATCTGGTTCAGGAAGGTTTCACCTCCTATGAGGGCATCATCGCCGAAGGCGGCTCAGCCGGCGGCATGCTGATGGGGGCTGTCGCCAATATGGCGCCGGAAAAATTCGCCGGCATCATCGCCGCTGTTCCCTTCGTGGATGTGCTGACCACCATGCTTGACGACACCCTGCCGCTGACCCCGCCGGAATGGCCCGAATGGGGCAATCCGCTGGAATCGGCAGAGGAATATGGCTGGATCGCCGCCTATAGTCCCTATGACAATGTTAGCGAAAAACCCTATCCGCCGCTGCTGGCGCTTTCCGGCCTCACCGATCCGCGGGTGACCTATTGGGAACCGACGAAATGGGTGGCGAAGCTGCGCGAAAAGACGACGGGGGAAGCGCCGATCCTGCTCAAGACCAACATGGCGGCCGGCCATGGCGGCAAGTCCGGCCGTTTCCAGCGGCTGGAAGAAATCGCCTTCGAATATGCCTTCGCGCTGAAGGTGGCCGGCAAGGACGCCGTGTGAGACCTTGATTGCGAAACGGGCGGCGACGGAGCCGCCGCCCGAGCCAAAACAGTACGAAAATACCTTCAAAAAAACCTCTTTCTGAATATTTTTTCCACAAAAACGCATCTCTTGCTTTTCCTTTAACTTCGCTTTGCGTTTGCGTGGATTTTTATTTCGTATTACTAAAAATCATAATATACTTGAGTAAATCTCAAATACATTTCATGTATTACGCCACCTGAAAAAATGTTCCGAAAATCGAACGCATGGCTGCGATGCGCCATTTTGCGTTGCAATATCACTTTTTGGCCGTATTATGCCGGTCGTTGACATATTCATGCGCCTTTCCGCCGCGTTTCTCGCGGCAATCCTGCAGCACGTCTTGCGGATATTCTTGATGCCGGTTTTTTCGGCTTTTCCATGCGCCATGTCAGTTCGCCCTTGGCAATCCGGGCTTTGCAGTGCTCCCGCTTTGCCAATTGAAAACACTGCATCAGACTTGGGGGTCTTACACATGAAGAAACTCCTCGCCTCGACCATTCTCGTAACGGGCTTTATCATCGCTGCCGGTGCAGCAAATTCCGCCAATGCCGCCGAAGAGTGCGGCAGCATCTCCATCGCCGAAATGAACTGGGCATCCGCCGGTGTCGCGGCTTACGTCGACAAGTTCATCATGGAAAACGGCTATGACTGCACGGTCAATGTCGTCAGCGGCGATACCATGCCTACCTTCGCCTCCATGAACGAAAAGGGCCAGCCGGACATGGCGCCCGAATTGTGGGTGAATGCCGTACGCGAGCCGCTTGACGCCGCCGTCAAGGACGGCCGCATGATCGAAGCATCGAAAATTCTTTCCGAAGGCGGTATCGAAGGCTGGTGGATCCCGAAATTCATCGCCGATGAACATCCCGATATCAAGACCGTCGAGGATGCGCTGAAACATCCCGAGCTCTTCCCCGCCCCGGAGGACGCCAGCAAGGGCGCCGTGCACAATTGCCCCTCCGGCTGGAACTGCCAGGTGACCACCACCAATCTCTACAAGGCACGCGAAGGCGACAAAAAGGGCTTCACGCTGGTCGATACCGGCTCCGCCGCCGGCCTCGACGGTTCGATCGCCAATGCATTCGAAAAGAAGCAGGGCTGGCTCGGCTATTACTGGTCGCCCACCGCCATTCTCGGCAAATACGAGATGGTGAAGCTGGATGACGGCGTCGAACTCGACCGCGCCCATTTCGACGAGTGCACGGCCAAGGTCGATTGCGCCGATCCCAAGGTCAACGCCTATCCGGTGGCCGATGTCTTTACCGTCATCACCAAGGATTTCGAAGGCAAGGCCGGGGTGACGATGGATTATCTCAAGGCCCGCAACTGGGACAACAAGATGGTCGCCGAAATCCTTGCCTGGATGGATGAGAACCAGGGCACCAACGAGGATGGCGCGGAATATTTCCTCGAGAACCATGAGGACATCTGGACGAAGTGGGTTCCGGCCGAGGTGGCGGAGAAGATCAAGGCTTCGATGTGATTGGGTAACTAGAGCGGGAAAGTTACGGTTTGTAACCGTGGCTTACCCCCCTCTGCCCTGCCGGGCATCTCCCCCACAAGGAGGGAGATCGGCAGGATGCACCCTTCTGCCAAATCCGCAACGTGTGTGATGGGCGAGACTTTGCCGCAGGTCGATCTCCCTCCTTGTGGGGGAGATGTCCGGCAGGACAGAGGGGGGTATCCCAGCCTCCGTCGCCCGCCGCACCATCCCCTAACCCAAAGGGAAAACAACAATAATGGCCCTCTGCAATTACCTGCCGGACCTGCTCTGCAAGTTCCCGGCAATCGATAACTCCACGATGCGTGTGGCACGCAAGACCATCGACGATGGTTTTCGCGATATCGTGCGCAATTACGGCGATGCGATCGATGTCGTCGTGCATCCGCTGCAGCTCTTCCTCAATTCCTCGGAGCGGCTGTTCATCCAGACGCCGTGGATCATCACGATGCTGGTCATTCTCGCCATCGTGCATCTGGCCGGGCGCAGCTTCAAGATCACCGGCGGCACCGCCATTTCCCTGCTGATGATCGGCGCGGTCGGCCTCTGGCGAGACGCCATGACGACACTGTCCATCGTCGCCATCGCCACCCTGATCGCCATCGTCATCGGCCTGCCGCTCGGCATCCTGATGGGCCGTTCCGAACGCCTGCAACGCCTCATCAATCCCGTGCTCGACGTGATGCAGACCCTGCCCAGCTTCGTTTATCTCATCCCCGTGGTGGTGATTTTCGGCATCGGCAAGGTTCCGGGCCTGATCGCAGTGGTGATCTATGCCATTCCGCCCGTCATTCGCCTGACCAGCCTCGGCATTCGCCTGGTGGACCGCGAAGTGCTGGAAGCGGCCGATGCCTTCGGCTCCTCCAATGGCCAGAAGCTGTTCAACGTGCAGCTGCCGCTGGCGCTGCCCACCATCATGACCGGCATCAACCAGACCATCATGATGGCGCTCGCCATGGTCGTCGTCGCCTCCATGGTCGGTGTCGGCGGGCTCGGCAAGAACGTGCTGCAGGCCATCAACAACCAGTTCTTCACGGTGGGCTTCCTGAACGGTTTCGCTCTGGTCGCCATCGCCATCATGTTCGACCGGGCGAGCCAGGCTTTTGGCAAGCGCCTGCAGAAATACCGCGAGGTCTCCCATGGCTAAAAGCATCGAAATCCGCAACCTCTACAAGATCTTCGGCAAGCATCCCGAGAAATATCTCGAAGCGGTGCGGTCGGGCATGGACAAGGTGGAGCTGAACGACAAACACAACCACGTGCTTGGCCTCAACAACATCAACATCACCATGCCGGGCGGCAAGATCACCGTCGTCATGGGCCTTTCCGGCTCCGGCAAGTCGACGCTCATCCGCCACATCAACCGGCTGATCGACCCGACCGCCGGCGAGGTTCTGTATGACGGCGAGGATATCTGCGGCATGAGCACCTCGGCGCTCAGGAAGTTCCGCCGTCACAAGACGGCAATGGTGTTCCAGAAATTCGGGCTGTTGCCGCATCGCACCGTGCTGGAAAACAGCGTCTACGGCCTCGACATCCAGGGCGTGCCACGCAAGGAAAGCGAAGAAAAGGGCCGCTACTGGCTGGAGCGTGTCGGTCTCGCCGGTTACGAGGATTATTATCCAAACCAGCTCTCAGGCGGCATGCAGCAGCGGGTGGGCCTTGCCCGGGCGCTTGCCAATGACGCCGATATCCTCCTGATGGATGAAGCCTATTCGGCGCTTGATCCGCTGATCCGCGTCGACATGCAGACCATGCTGCTCGATCTGCAGCAGGAGCTGAAGAAGACTGTTGTCTTCATCACCCATGATCTGGACGAGGCTTTGCGGCTCGGCGACCACATCGCCATTCTGAAGGACGGCGAAGTGGTGCAGCAGGGCGACGGCCAGAGCATCATTCTCTCCCCTGCCGATGGCTACGTCACCGACTTCGTGCGCGACGTCAATCGCGGCCGCGTGCTTCAGGCCACCACGGTCATGGAGCCGCTGGACAGCAAGCCGGAAGGCATGCCGGTGCCAGAGAACGCGACGCTGGAGACCATTGCCCGGGATATGTCGGAAGCCAACGAGACACAGGCGCATGTGGTGGATGAGGACGGCAAAGCTGTCGGCTCGATCGGCCTCGATACGCTGGTGGCGGCCATGGTGACACCCGCCCCGCAGGAGGCGGAGGCAACGGTTGAGGTGGTGACACCCGCGCCGCAGAAGCCCGAGATGGTGGAAGAACCTGCGAAGGTGCGGGAAGCGGTTTTGCCGGTGGAGAAGGAAACGGCGTAGTCCGATAAGTTCCGGGGTTCACCCCTTACCCAGCACTGCTCATCCATCATCCCTTCCCCCACCCGCCACGTCATCCTCGTCCTTGAGGCGAGGATCCACGGCTGGACGCCATGGGGCTTGAAAATAGATCCTCGCCTCAAGGGCGAGGATGACGCGCAGGGTGGGGCGAGGCCTGAAACAATGTCGGCATGATGTGGCCTTATTCGTCTTCGTTGCGCGATCACGCAGGATCACTTCCCCTTACTCGCCTCTTTCCCGCAAAAACGAAGCACCACTTCACCGCCTGTCAAGCCGGGACAGTCGCTGCAACGCAACAAGCGCAAGTTTCAGACAAGTCGCCGCCGTTAACCCTTCGTTAACTTTTGAACGCGGAATCACCGACATGCAGATCGAAAGCAATATCGGCGGATACAATTATCAGGGACGTATCCGCGAGATCGAAAAAACCGGCAGCGCGCAGAGCACGCCGGAGGAGCAGGCCGTCAAACGCGGCCCCGGCAACCCCACCGTTTCCAGCACCATTCTTTCACATTCGCTGGCCAACGTGTTGTGGGCCGTGGGCAATGGCCGCGCGCCGGCCTATCAGGATACGCCCGCAGTGGCTTCCGCCGAGGACAAGGCGGAAGCACAGGCCGAGTGGGTGCGCAGCGCCTATTCCGAATACGAATAGGCGATTCTTCTCAGGCCCTTGCCGGGCTGACCTCCACCGTCACATGCGACAGTTCATGTATGGCCGCAAGTTTCCGCTTGTAGAAATCGGGCGCCTTCGGTGCCCGCGACTGGATCGCCACGATGGCGGCATGGTGCCCCGGCCCCACCTGCCAGACATGCAGGTCGGTGATGCGATCTTCTTCCGTCTCGACGCTTTCACGAATTTCCTGCGGCAGATATTCCGTCTGCGGCACGGCATCGACCAGGGTTATTGCCGTCGAGCGAACCAGACCCCATGACCAGCGGGCGATGACCAGACCGCCGACAATGCCCATCAGCGGATCGAGAAAGGACCAGCCGTTCCATTTGCCGAGCAGCAGCGCGACGATGGCGAGAACCGAGGTCAGCGCATCCGCCAGCACATGCAGATAGGCGGCGCGCAGATTATTGTCCCTGCCACCCTTTGCCGCGCCATGGTCTCCATGATGCGCGTGGCTGCCATGGCCGTGATGGGCATGCGAGCCGTGCCCATGCCCGTGATCATGATGATGGTCATCCTTCAAAAGCACAGCGCTGACGAGATTGACGGCAAGACCGATGACGGCGACGAGGATCGCCTGGTTGAAGTCGATTTCAACCGGATTGACGAGACGCATGGCACTTTCAACGGCAATCAGCAGCGCCACCACCGCCAGCACGACGGCACTGGCAAAACCCGCGAGATCGCCGAACTTGCCGGTGCCGAAAGTGAAGCGCGGGTTGCGCGCCTCGCGCCGGGCATAAAGATAGGCGAGCGCCGAAATCAGCATCGCGCCCGCATGGGTGGACATGTGCCATCCGTCCGCTGTCAGTGCCATGGAGCCGAACCAGTGGCCGGCGACAATCTCGGCCACCATCATCACGGTGGTCAGCGCAATCACCATCCACACGCGCTTTTCATTGCGCTCATGGTTCTGGCCGAGAAAAACATGGTCGTGGCCGGTCGCGGCGGGGAATTCGGATGTCGTCGTCATGTCGCTAATCCTGTTCGATCTTCAAGCTAGTCGTTCCACGCATGGCCTTTCCCAAAGTCGCGGATACTTTGGAGGGCCTGCTAGCGGATGTAGGTCTTCAGCACCTGGGCCAGTTCTTCCGCTGCCCGCGCCCGCTCGTCTTCGTTTTCGGCGTGCACCACATGTTCGTGCAGATGCTCCTGCATCACCTCCCCCGTCAGGCCGGAAAGCGCGCCGCGCACCGAAGCCAGCAATTGCAGCACCTCGCCGCAGGGCTTGGCATCATCAAGCGCCCGCTCCACCGCTTCCATCTGCCCTTTCAGGCGGCGGATGCGAGCGAGCAGCTTCTCCTTGTTGCGGATCGTATGGGACATAAGCACCTCATATAGTATAGGGGGGTATATTATATTGTGTTGATTTTTCGTTCAAGTCCTGCGCGACGCAATCCTCGCGAATGTTTCGGCCCCTAAAAATACCCCATCAGAACTTGGGGACTCAGTCATGACGACTATCGCAGCAACCACCACCAGCTATTATGCATCTCCGGTCCGGACCCTTGAGCCGACGAAGAACAAGGAAACCCACTCCACCACCGAAGCCCTGCTGGAGTTGACCCGCGCCGCACACCGCGCCATCTCGAGCGCCGAGAGCGTCGCCACCGCGGTCGCACCGGCTGCCGCCAGCGTATCGGCCGGCCTTGCCGCCGCATTGTGGAATCTCGACAGCGGCGTCTCCGATGCGGCCAAGCCGGCCTTTGAAATGGCGACCGCCGCCCAGCCTGGAGCCGCAGCCAATATTGAGAACGAAGTTCTGAAGGCATTGGCTGAGGCGCTGGGTGTGAACGAAGCGGCCTGACCCCATTGAACAGCAGGCAAAAAAACCATATCTCTAGAGACTAGAGCATCGGATGATGAGCGGCGGAAGCACTCTGCCAAGTCCGCGATATGGAGAAAGCCATGCTGTCCATCGGTGAATTGTCTAAACGCACCGGCGTCAAGGTGCCGACGATCCGTTATTACGAGCAGATGGGCCTCATCCGCGAGGCGGATCGTTCCGATGGCAACCAGCGCCGTTATGAAAAATCCGACCTCGAAAGGCTGGCCTTCATCCGCCACGCCCGCGATCTCGGGCTGAACATCGATGCCATCCGCGAGCTGATCGCGCTCAGCCAGCACCGGCAGATGCCGTGCGAGGGAGCGGATCGCATAGCCGCCGAACATCTGGCCGATGTGCGCGAAAAAATCGCCAAGCTCAGGAAACTGGAGCACGAGCTGGAACGCATCGTCGCCCATTGCGATGGCCATTCCATCGAGGATTGTTACGTTATCCGTGCGCTCTCCGACCATGGCATGTGCGGCGGCGAACACTAGGCACAATCCGGAACAGGGCTGACATTCCACTGTCATCCGCGCCCTGTATGCGCTCTCTCCTGCTTGAAGAAGGGATGCCGGATGGCCGAAATATTTCCCGAAATCACCCCGTTCGAGACTGTTTCCCTCGATGTTTCCGAAAGCCACCGGCTGCATGTGACGATTGCCGGCAACCCGGCGGGGCGGCCGGCGATCCTGCTGCATGGCGGCCCCGGCTCGGGGCTTTCGGCGACGGCCAGACGCTATTTCGATCCCGCCCATTACCGCATCATCCAGTTCGACCAGCGCGGCTGTGGCAAAAGCACGCCGAATGCTAGTGAGAGCCTGGCGCATAACACCACGCATCACCTGATCGACGACATGGAGGCCGTCCGCTGCGCGCTTTCGGTGGATGACTGGCTGGTTTATGGCAGCTCCTGGGGTGCCACACTCGCGCTGGCCTATGCCCAGTGCCACCCGGAGCGGGTGCGCGCGATGGTGCTGGCCGGCGTCACTACCACACGGCAAAAGGAGATCGACTGGCTTTACAAGGGGCTGGCGATGTTTCTGCCGCAACAGTGGCAGCGTTTCATCACAGCTATCCCGGATCATCTGCCGAAGGAAGATCCCGTCGGCGCGTATCTCCAGCTTTTGAACGATCCTGACCCCGCCATCCGCCGGATGGCGGCGCTTGAATGGCATTTGTGGGAGGCGGGCTCGATCAGTGCGGAGGCCAGCTCGGCCTTTCCGGAAAAATGGCGCGACGGCGATTATATCCTGACCCGCGCCCGTCTATGCGCCCATTATTTCCACCATGCGGCCTGGCTGGAGGACGGTGTGCTTCTACGCAATGCCGGCCTGCTCGCCGGCATTCCCGGCATGCTCATCCAGGGCATGCGCGACCTGCAGGGACCGCCCGTCACCGCTTACGAACTTGCCGCCGCATGGCCGGGAAGCGAACTGATTGCCATAGGTGGAGCGGGGCATTCCACCGGTGATGCCGGGATGGAAGATGCGATTGTTTCAGCAATCGCACGATTGCAAATTGAAGCCGCTTGACAGATTACGGATTCGGGCGCATTGCAATGACATGATCAACGAACGCGCACCCATCTCCTGCTCGTACTTTTGGGCCTACCTTTAAGGGCGGCTCGACAGATCATATTGTCAACAAGCCGCCGTCAGGCGGCTTTGTTGTTTTCAAACGTCCTGACGGCACAGATAAGACCAAAGGACCGAAAAAATGACCGAAGATAGCTCCCTTACACTGGAAAGACCGCCCGTCGTCATCATTCGCGGCGCCCGCAAGACGGATTTGCCCGAGCTCAACGAGATGATCACGCTGCTTGCCTCCTACCATGGCGATGCGGCGGCGATCACGCCGGCCAAGCTTGAGCGCGACCTGTTCGGCCCCCTGCCCTGGGTGCATGGTCTTGTTGCCGAAGCCGATGGCGCGCTGATCGGCTACGCGCTGCTTCTGCCGCTCTACAGGGCGCAGGAAGGCCGGCGCGGGCTTGAACTGCACCATCTCTTCGTGCGTGACGGCCATCGCGGCCACGGCACGGGCCAGCATCTGGTTTCCCGCGCCCGCGATATCGCGAAGCGGCTGGGTTGCGATTATCTTTCCGTCAGCGCCACGACCGGCAATGTGGCGGCGCATCGTTTCTACGAAAACATGGATTTCGCGCCGCGCCCGGTCACCGGCATGCGCTACATGCAGTCCATCGCCTGATCACAACCGACGGAGACGGCCATGACACGGATCGCCATTGCGCTGGCGCAGGATTTTGCGGACTGGGAACCGGCGCTGCTTGCGGCGGCGGCACGCAGCTATCTCGGCGTCGAGATCGTTCATGCCACCCCGGACGGGCGGCCGGTAACGTCGATGGGCGGGCTGAATGTAACGCCCGAAACCTCCTATGACGCGCTTGATCCTGATAACATCGATGCACTCGTCATTCCCGGCGGTCTCAGCTGGGAAAAGGACACGGCCGCCGATCTTGGCGGCCTGGTGCAGCGCTTTCGCGAAAAGGACCGGCTGGTTGCCGGTATCTGTGCGGCGGCAAGCGCGCTGGCAAGCACGGGTATCCTGAACCATGTCGCCCATACCGGCAATTCGCTCGCCTCGCACAAGGCCTATCCGGGCTATCGTGGCGATGGTCTTTATCGCGACCAGGCGAAGGCGGTCAGCGATGGCGGTGTCATCACGGCCGCCGGCAGCGCACCGGTCAGCTTCGCGGTGGAAATTCTGAAAAACCTCGGCCTCTTTGGTCCGGAAGCCGAGGCGGAACTTGGAATTTTCGCGGCGGAGCACCGGTAAGGCGTAGAGCCTTATTCCGCCCTCTCTCCGTCATACCGGCCTTGAGCCGGTATCCAGCCAGCCCAAGTCCTTGGGCTGAAAAGACTTCTCCCGCCGCGCAGACGCGCGGCGGCTGGATGCCGGATCAAGTCCGGCATGACGGTCGAGGAGAAGATGTCTCTCGCAAATCATCCCGCGCTATTCTCGATCAAGCACCCGGCACACACGCGCCGCAAACTCCGGCCCCTCGCCGGCAATCGCGCGGCGGATATCGCGGCTGTTCAAATGCAGGCTGCGGCCGGCGGGCAAGTTTGAGCGTTTGATCTTGGCGAGTGCCGCAGCGGCAAAGGCAGCTTCGTGGTCTTGAAAATAGGCAAGCGCCGCATCACGATCGGGACTTTTGCCCAGAGCGGCCTTGAAGGCAAGGCGGTGCACGGCGCAGAAAGCGCCGTGACCGGGAACGGCAAAACGCAGCGCATCGAGTTCGTCACTCCACTCCGCTGCGTCCTGCATGCATTTACGCCGACTGGAAGCGTTTCAGGAAAAACGCGCTCAATGTGCCAAGCAGCGCCCAGAAAACGAAGCTGGTGATGGTGGCGGCAACGATGAACTGCCGTTCCAGCGGCAGCGGCGCCAGCGCATGTTCGCCTTCCGGCGGCAGCGGTGCGCCCACCACATGCGGCGCGACGATCAGCACCAGAGCCAGAACGATGGCCCAGGGCTCGCGGCGAAACGCGATCAGCGCAATGCCGCCCGCGGTTGCGACAACCGTCGAGAGCCACCAGATCTGCCGTGCCTCAAGTGCTGCGGCCGGGCTTCCCGGCAATTCCGGCGGCAGGCCGATCATCGGTGCGAGCATGACGGCGGCAAAACCGGCAACGCCCCACAGAAGACCTTCGCGCCAGCCGGCATCGGTGCCACGCAGCGAGATGAGACCGGTCAGAACAAGCGCGTAACCGATGGCCGTCAGCACATTGGCGGCAACGGTATAGGCGGTGCGCTCGAAGCCATCGGCCGGAGCCCATGCCTCGTCATTGTGCTCATGGGCGGGAACCGCAGCGCCGGGTGCTGCTGCATCATGGCTGTGGGCCGCTTCGCCGCCGGCGCTTTCAAAGGTTTCCGCCTGAAGGATGAGCGGCGTGGTGCCGAAAGCCTGCATGGCCGAGACGGCCAAACCGCCAACGATGCCGACGAGAACGGCGGTAAAAACGATATTGCGAAAAAATGACATGTCGTTTCCCCTCAATGGCAGGGGAAGGCATTGGCATGACGCGTGTCATGCGCGGCATTGTGAACGGCTTCCACATGCGAAAAGCCGACAAAACCGACTACGAACAGGCCCAGCACGATCGCCGTCAGCGATTGCGCGAAGCTGCCCGTTTTTGCGGAAACGGCAGCATTGGCCGTATTCTGCTGGATGGACATGGTGACCCCTCTCCCGGCGCGACCCCGCGCCATAAGATACAGCCGAACGGCAAAAAAGCCGCGCAGCTGCATATGATACACTTCACCACGGGGATACGAGACTGACACAGGGGTACCGAACCGACGACCCTGACATTCCGCTCTTCCGGACACCCCGCCGGCATGGACATTTCCGCGATGGCAGGTCTCCTGGCTTGCGGGTCAAAACCTGAAACACCTTCCCGGCATCGCCCTCGCCTTGAATGGGGGCGAGATGGCTTGCCAGTGGCATTTCGTTTCAGGCTCTCCGCTCACAGTTGCGGGGGCAGCCACGAATGAGGATTGCTCCCTATCGTGTTCCCTTTTCACCTTCCGGAACGCCCGGAAGGAACCATCACGCAGATGTTATCTGCCGGGTGGGTGCGGGAGTCAATGGCGGCGAGATCTTGGCACTGCCGGCAGCATCTCACTCGACGCCCTCGCGTGAGATGCTGGAACGAAAAAACACTCTCCCGTCATTCCGGCCCTGAGCCGGAATCCAGCCGACGTGCGTCTGAACGATGAGAAAGCTCTTTCAGCCCAATGGCTTGGTCTGGCTGCATACCGGCTCAAGGCCGGCATGACGGAGGGGAGCTTCAAACTCTCTATCGAGACGGGATCGCCTTCAGATAGGCGGCAATCGCATTGCGGTCTTCGGCGGTCAGATGCGCCATGTTCTGCTGTACCTTGACCATGGAGCCGCCGACGCTGTCGAATTCCGGGGTGAAGCCGGTTTCCAGGTAGCCGGCAATATCGGCCGCCGTCCAGGCGCCGATGCTCTCGGAGCCGGGCGTGATATCGGGGATACGGCCCTCCCCTTCCGGATTGGGACCGCCGGCCAGCCATTTGTCTTTCAGGAAACCGCCGAGAGCATCGCGCGGGGTGTGGCATTCGCCGCAATGGCCCGGCCCTTCGACCAGATATTGGCCGCGCAGCAATTCGGCATTGGCATTGGCAAGCTCGACGCGCGGCGGGGCGGAGGTGTCGAAATACAGGAACTTCCAGCCGCCGAGCGCCATGCGCAGGTTGAAGGGAAACGGCAGGTCGTGATCCGGCGCATCATTCTGGCTGGCCGGCAGGGTTTTCAGATAACCGAAGAGGTCGTTCACATCCTTCTGCGTCATGCGCGCATAGGAAGCGTAGGGGAAGGACGGGTACAGATGTTCGCCGTTCTTTCCCACCCCGCGCGTCATGGCATCGCCGAATTCCGCCAGCGTCCAGCCGCCGATACCGTGCTGCGGATCAGAGGAAATATTGGGAACGTGGAAGGTGCCGAAGGGGCTTTTCAGCGGCTGCCCGCCGGCAAGCGTCCGCAGCGCGTCACCCGTGGCATCCGGTGCGGCATGACAGCTTGCGCAGCCACCCGCCCAGAACAGCGTTTCGCCATTGGCCAGATCCGGCTCGCCGAGGCTGACCCAATGGCTGGGCGCCTGACGCTGCGGCGCGGTGACCCAGGCGAAAATGCCGTAGCCGGCAACGGCTGCGATCACGGCCCCGCCCACAAGCTTCGTCCAAATGGAAGACATACCCCTCTCCCCATTCTCACCCGAGCTGATCAGGTGTCTTTCAAAGTGAAAAAACGCCGCCGGGAAGCGGCGTTTTGAAATTCGGGATTATTTCTTCAGACGATAGGTCTGATGGCAGGTGCCGCAATCTGCGCCGAGCGTCTGCATGGCGGTGGTGACACCCGCCTGATCGGTGGGGAGATTGGCAAGAACCGTGTCGGCATCAGCACCGAGCTTGGCAGCCTTGGCCTTGAAGTCTTCGAAATTTTCCCAGATGGCGGGAGCAGCCGCGCTGCCGGTCTCGGTGCCGGCGGGGAACTGTTCGGGGAAAGCCTTGGCATTGGTGCTGATGGTCGTCACGGCAGCCTTGACGGCCTCGGCGTCGAAGGGCTTCTGGCCCTTGGAGATGGCGGCAAGCGCCCCCATGGAACCGCCAATCTGCTTCATCATGCCTTCGCGTTTTTCGACTTCGCCGGCAGCGAAGACCGCTCCGGCGCAAAGACAGCCGAAAAGCATGGCCGCCGCGATGGTTTTCAGTTTCATACACTCTCTCCTTGATTCCGGCCGGGTGCCGGACGCTTGATGGAACGGCGCGAGGATGCCCTTTCCGCATGGCGAAAAGAAGTCACATTGCGGTGAATTCCGCCGTGAAAACAGAAGTGTAGAGTATCAGGCGAAAAAATATCCGGCGGTTTTCCGCCAGGAACCCGTGACAAAACAACGGGCCTGAGGAGAGCATTCGGCGGCTTGCCGAGGAATGGTCTCCCTCAAGCGGTGGAACCTGTTCTTCTTATTCGCCGAGGCTCCAGGACAGAGCTTCCCAAAATGTCAGCAGGGCTGCGGCAACCAGCATGAAACCGGCAGCGCGACCGATGAAGATCGTTGCAGCGGGTGAAGAAACCAGCCATTGCCGGCTTTTATCCGCCGTCAGCGCCAGCGCGCCATAAACGGTAAACTGCGTTACCGCCACCATCGCCCCCATCACCAGCCCCTGCATCCAGATCGGACCATAGGCTGGTTTTAGAAATTGCGGATAGACCGCCATCATGAACAGATAGGCTTTCGGGTTGGAAAGGCAGGTCAGCACCGCCCGCCAGAACGCTTTTTTCGAGGAGGCGCTCGCCTGCGCCTCATCGCCATTCACGACAATTGCGCTGCGCATCAGGCCGATGCCGATCCAGACCATATAGGCAGCTCCGACAATGAGAAGCGGCAGGAACAGCGATGGCATCCAGGTGGCGAGCAGGCCAACGCCGGCCGCACCATAAAGCGAATGCACGATGCCGCCGGCGCTCATGCCGCTTGCGGCCGAAAGGCCGGTTTTCCTGCCGCCCGTCAGCGCGCTTGCCAGCACGAACAGCATGTCCATGCCCGGCAGGATGATGATGCCGAACAGGACCAGAAAGAAAAGCCAGAGATTTTCGGCATAACTCATGTCAGTATCTCCCCAGACGGTTCATGGCACATTTAGGAATATGCATGTTTCTCAATGTGTTTTGCCGTTTATAGAAAAAGCCAACTGACAGCATTATGTCGGTTGTCTTGAAAAAACGCCGGGGAAATGTCAATGCGCAAGGCCTCGAGACTGTTCGAGATCATTCAGATCCTGCGGCTGGCCCGCCGGCCCGTTACCGCCCAGATGATTGCCGAAAAGCTGGAAGTGACGTCGCGTTCGGTCTATCGCGACATAGCCGCCCTCCAGACCATGCGGGTTCCCATCGAAGGCGAGCGCGGCGTCGGTTATATTCTGCGCCCCGGCTTCAGCCTGCCACCGCTGATGTTTTCCATCGAAGAGACCGAGGCGATCGTGCTGGCGCTCGCCATGGTTGGCCGTTCCAGTGATACCGAATTGCGGCAGGCAGCGAAAAAGGCGAGCGACAAGATTGCCGCTTCCCTGCCCGAACCCCTGTCCAAAACCCTGTCGGCCAATGCCCTGCATGCCTGGGGCAGCGTCGCGCCCGCACCTGCCGGCATCGATCTCGCCACGGTGCGGCGGGCGGTGCGCGATGAAGAGCGGCTGGAGATCAGCTATCGCGATGAAACCGGGGCAGAGACCCGGCGGCAGATCCGGCCCATTGCCGTGATCTATTATTCTGAGACGGTGAATATCGTCGGCTGGTGCGAATTACGGCAGGCGATCCGCAACTTCCGCTCGGACCGGGTTTTGACCTGTGAAAGCACCGGCAGCTTTTTCAAGCTGGAAGGTGAAAAGCTGCGGCAATTGTGGATGAGCGGCTGGCAGAGCAACCAGCCGGGCAGTCCATCCTCACAGCCGTAAGAGGCGATTCTCCTCGCGGCCGAAACCGCGAATGACGATCCGGTCTTCGAAAACATCTGCGATGGCAAAGGTGTTCTGGTCGGGCGTGTCCACCATGCCCTTGAAATTGACGAAGTGGGTGTTGCCCAGCACACCATAATTGCCTTCGTGATTATGGCCATTGAACCATGCAACGGCCGAAGCATGAGCGCCAAGAAGATCAAGAATGCGCGGCGCATCCCACATGTTGTGAGCGTTTTCCGGATAAAGCGGATAGTGGCACAGCACGACCACTTTTTCTCCGGCTGCATCCGATTTTTGCAGGACGCTTTGCAGCCATTCGAACTGCTCGTCGCTCAGCGATGCATTCCAGTCCTGGGCATTGATCGCGCCCGCTTCCTGCAGGTGCTTCAGCCGCTCCTGCGCAAGTGCACGACGCGGATCACCGGGCGGCGGGGCGAAGAGACTGACCTCGTTGCCATCAAGCACGGCGAAGCGGACATTGCCGATGGCGAAGTCATGCCAGGGGGCCGGCATGCCAAGGCGGGCATGGATCGCGGTCAGATGTTCAGGCGCAACTGAAAAGTCATGATTGCCCGGCAACAGGACCGAGGGATGGCGAAGCCCGTCATAAACGCTGAGGATCGCATCGAAATTCTCGAAACCGCGGTCGATGATGTCGCCGAGCGTCACCACGAAGGCGAGGTCCTCTTGGTTGAAGGCGGCCACCGCTTCGGAAAGCTTTTTCGGGCTTTCGGCGTAATAGCGCCCCATGTCCGGACGGGGATCGGCATTGGCATATTGGGGATCGGCGACGATGCCGAAGGAGAAGAGAGGCTTGGTTTTTTCAGTCATGATGCGCCGCGATAAACCCGGCTGATGACAGGCTTGTGACAAGCGGCCGGAACGGCATGCCCCAAAAGCAGAACACCCGGCACAAAGGCCGGGTGTTCAAAAAATTCCGTTCGCCAAGCCTTACTTGGCAGCGGCTTCGTAACGCTCCAGGACGTAGTCCCAGTTGATGAGGTTATCAACGAAGGCTTCGAGGTACTTCGGACGCAGGTTGCGGTAGTCGATGTAGTAGGAATGTTCCCAGACGTCGACGCCGAGGATCGGCTCTGCACCGTGAACCAGCGGGTTTTCGCCGTTCGGGGTCTTGGAGATTTCGAGCTTGCCGTTCTTGACGGAGAGCCATGCCCAGCCGGAGCCGAACTGCGTGGTGCCGGCAGCGATGAAATCAGCCTTGAACTTGTCGTAGCCGCCGAGATCGGAAGAAATCGCCTGCTCCAGCTTGCCCGGCAGCTTGTTGCCGCCGCCGTCCTTCTTCATCCACTTCCAGAAATGAACGTGGTTGTAGTGCTGAGCAGCGTTGTTGAAGAGGCCGGCATTGGTGCCAAAGGACTTCTTCACGACTTCCTCGAGCGACAGGTCGGAAAGACCGGCTTCGGCAGCCAGCTTGTTACCGTTGTCGACATATGCCTTGTGGTGCTTGTCGTGATGGAACTCGAGCGTCTCGCGCGACATGTAAGGTGCAAGCGCGTCGTAGTCGTAGGGGAGTTCGGGAAGTTCGAAGGCCATGGTTTTTACTCCTTTTTGCAGCGGGTTACCGCTCCTAGAAACCGTGTGAGCGGACCATAGGAGCGAACCTCTGTTTGGGCAACCTGCGAAATATCAAAATGTTCCGACAAAAGAGAAAATTCGTCTCTGGCCAGCCGCCACCACATTTGTTTCACAACCCTGGCGTACCGTTTTCCACCCTATCGGTTCGCTTTTGCCGAAAATGCAGGAAGGAAATTCCATGACGCGCTTCACCACCCGAAACATTATCTTCGTCGCCGCCTTCGCATCGCTGACACTGCCTGCCGCTGCATCGTCCGATGATGCGTGGAAGGAATTCGTGGCGGATGTGCAGACCGCCTGCCTTGCGGGCGCCAAGGACATGATCGAGGATGCCAAGGCGGTGGTCGATCCCGTCGGCAGCGAGAATTACGGCCTTGCCATCCTCACCGGCAAGGCGAAGGGCGCGGATGCGACGGTCAGCCATATCTGCGTCTATGACAAGAAGACCAAGGCCGTGGAGCTGGGCAGCGAACTTGCCGGCGATACGCTGAAGGTGGAAATTCCCGGCTCCACCAAACCCTGATCGGTCAGAAACGGGGCGTGGTGTCACCCTCGCCCAGTGATCGTTGCATCAGCACCGTATCGAGCCATTGGCCATGTTTCCAGCCGATGGATTTGAAAGTGCCGACATGCTCGAAACCGGCAGCGCGATGCACGCCGATCGAGGCGGCATTGGCGCTGTCACCGATGACGGCGATCATCTGGCGGAAGCCGCGCGCGGTCGCTTCCTCAATCAGCGCATCGAGAAGTTTGCGGCCGATGCCCATGCCTTTCATGGCCGGATCAATATAGACGGAATTCTCAACCGCCGCGCCGTAGGCCGGGCGCGCACGGTATGCGCCGGCATAGGCATATCCGGCTACCTTTCCACCGACTTCGGCGACGAGATAGGGATAATTGCCTTCCACCAGAAGGCCGCGGCGCTCGGCCATCGTTTCGGCGGTCGGCGGATCGATCTCGAAGCTCGCACGGCCATAAAGCACGGCATCCCGGTAAATTTCGGTAATGGCTGGAATATCCGCCTCTTCACAGGGGCGGATCAAAAGGCTGGAAACGGTGGAAGGGGTCATTCTTGCTGTCCTGCGGATCATTCACGCCATCATTGTGCATTGCGGCGCAATCAAAATAAAGATTATCTATCTTATACAAACGATAAGGTTTTCTTTGATGATGGACCTCGATCTGCGGCAGGTGCGCAGCTTCATGGATGTGGCCGATCTCGGCAGCTTTTCCGCCGCCGCCGACAAGGCGGGGCTGACGCAGCCGGCCATCAGCCTGCATATAAGGTTGCTGGAAAAGCAGCTCGGCGTACGACTGATCGAAAGGGTCGGCAGGCGGGCGCAGCCGACCGCTGCGGGCCGGGATTTTCTCATCCATGCAAGACGGATCGCTGAAGAGGTGGCGCATGCCATCGAGACGGTTGCGCCGCATCGCAGCGGGGTGACGGGGCGGCTGCGCATCGGCACGGGCGCCACCGCCTGCATCTACCTGCTGCCGCCGGTGCTGGGCAAAATCCGCCAGGCCATGCCGGGTATCGACATCGTCGTGCAGACCGGCAATACCCACGATATTTTGCGGCTTCTGGAGGCCAATACCATCGATGCAGCCGTGGTGGCCCTGCCCGCCAGCGGCCGCAGCCTTGATATCAGCGACATCCATCTCGACGAACTGGTCGCCGTTTTTCCACGGGGCACCGGCGAAAAGACACTGAATGCCGAAACATTATCGAGGCAGCCGCTGCTGCTTTATGAGGGCGGCAATACGCGCAGGCTGGTGGATCAATGGTTTGCAGCGAGCGGCCGCACCGTGCAGCCGGCCATGGAGCTGGGCAGTGTCGAGGCCATCAAGAAACTGGCGGGTGCAGGTCTCGGCCTTGCCATCGTGCCACGCATGGCCATGGAGCATGAAAGTGCGGCATCCGGGCTTGAGTGGCGCTCACTCGACCCGCCGCTGGAGCGACGGATCGCGCTGGCGCTCAGGCGCGACAAACATATGACCGCGCCGTTGCGGGCGCTTGCCGCTGCCTTGCCGGATGTGCGGACACGGTGAGGCCGTTCAGGCTCGCAGTTCAAAATAAAAGCCGCGACGGGTAAGACCCATCGCGGCTTCTGAAAAAAGCGTTATTGAAGGCTCAGACGTCCGCGCCGAGACGCGCCCAGTCCATGTAGAGATCCAGCGCCTTGCGCGCCACGGGACCGGCCTGCAGCTCGCGGTCATCGAGCTTCACGACCGGCGATACTTTCGAATAATTGCCCGAGCAGAAGATTTCATCGGCCTCACGGAAATCCTCGACCGACAAGGTCGCCTCGCGAACGTCGAAGCCGGCCTGGCGCAGCAGGCCGATCACCCGCGAACGGGTGATGCCGGCAAGGAAGGTGCGGTTCGGCACCGGGGTGAGGACGACACCGTCCTTGACCATGAAGATGTTGGCGGAGGCCGATTCGGCGACATTGCCGTTCATGTCACGCATCAGGGCGTTGTCGAAACCGCGCGAACGGGCTTCCAGAATGGCGCGGCCGCTATTGGGGTAAAGGCTGCCGGCCTTGGCGTCGGTCATCGCGGTTTCCGGCGAAGGACGGCGCAGCGGCGAAACGGTAAGTGTCAGCGGCTTGCCGGCATCCATCGGCGCTTCAAACAGGCAGAGCGCAAAACGGGTGGAGCTGGCATCCGGCGCCACGACGCTGCCGGGCATGCCATGTTCGGCCCAGTACATCGGCTTGATATAGATCGCCATCTTGCCGTCGAATTTCTTGACGCCTTCCAGCGCCAGGGCCTCGATCTCTTCCGCCGTCATTGTCGGCTTCATGCCCATATTGACGGCCGAGCGGTTGACGCGCTGGCAATGCAGATCCAGATCGGGCGCCACGCCATCGAACCAGCGCGCGCCGTCAAACACCGTCGAGGCCAGCCACATGGCATGCGAGGTCGGGCCGATGAGCGGCGGGTTGCCGGGCAGCCATTGACCGTCAACATAGGTCCAGGTGGTTGATCGGGGTGCGGTATCGACGCTCATGGCAGGCTCCTGTTTTCAAGCGTTTCCGTGTGGCGAAAACGCTCCGTCTTTTTGTCTTGTCGCAATTCCCGGCGCAAAACGCTTTGCACTTTATTGGAAATGCTCTGGAAATCGGCCGGAGTGAATGCCTGTCGCCCGAGGAGGTCAAGTTTTAATTGCCGCGATCTCGGATTTTGATGGAAAATAACAAAGCGACGCCCCGATAAAGATGTTTTATGAGGCGAAACAAAAGGTTGTTGAATAGGTTCATCACAATAATTCATGCATCGGATGATGGCGGCGTCATTTCGCCCGTGCGATGCTCCCGGTCTTACAGCTCTCTGGCAGGAGGAAATCATGGCATGGTCCGCCCAGCAATATCTGAAATTCGAAGATGAGCGGACACGTCCCGCCCGGGACCTTCTGGCGCAGGTGCCGCTGGAGCGGGTGCTGAACGGCTATGATCTCGGCTGCGGGCCGGGCAATTCCACCGAGCTTCTGACCGACCGCTACGGCGTCAATGTCATCACCGGCATCGACAGCGATGACGACATGCTGGAAAAGGCCGCCGACCGGCTGCCGAATACCCGTTTCGGCAAGGCCGATCTTTCGCAATGGCGGCCGACCCAGAAGGCCGACCTGCTTTATGCGAACGCGGTTTTCCAGTGGGTGCCCGATCATCTTGCCGTTCTTTCGCAATTGATGGATCAGCTGGAAAGCGGCGGGGTTCTGGCGGTGCAGATGCCGGACAATCTGCAGGAACCGACACATCGCGCCATGGAGGACACCGGCGCCAACGGCTCCTGGAAGGACACCTTTGCCGATGGCAGGCTGCGGCGCAAACCCCTGCCCGCGCCATCCGACTATTTCAACGCGCTGACACCGAAATCCGCCCGCGTGGATGTGTGGCACACCATCTACAATCACCCGATGAAGGATGCGGAAAGCATTGTCGAATGGGTGAAGGGCACGGGGCTGCGCCCCTATCTCGCCGCCGCCGGTGAGGAAAACCGCGAAGCCTTCCTCAGCGATTATACGCAGCGCATCAAGGCGGCCTATCCGCCGATGACGGACGGCCGCCTGCTGCTGCGCTTTCCACGCCTGTTTGTGGTGGCGGTGAAGAAGTAGCGTCAGCCCGCGAAGGCATAGACCCTGAGACGGTGGTTGTCGGGGTCTGTGGCCGTGAAAGTGTAGCCGAATTCCATTTTCGCGGGCTGCTGCAGCATGGGGACACCTTTTGCCCGCCATCCGGCGAAAGTCTCATCCACCTGTGCATCGTTTTCGACACGGAAGGCAAGCTCGCCGCCACCGCCCGTCACGGATGCCTTCGGCTCCACCGTGTGGCGCGACCAGAGGCCGAGCTTCATGCCGTTCTGAAGAACGAAGAGCGAGAATGTCGGCGAGGATTCGACCGGCTCCGTACCCAGCAGGGCCTTGTAAAACTGCGTACTGGCGGGCGGGTTATCGACATAGAGGATGGTGAAATCGGGGTGGGTCATGGTCGTTCTCCTGTGTTGCGGATGAACGATGTCTAGACCCGCCTGCTGTCAGTTTTTGTCAGCATGATCCGGCCGCCGCCGCTGTTTTTCGCGCTCGCGCCATTCTTTCAGCAAAGCCTGCCGGCGGCGGGGATAACGGCTGTCCATCGGCCGGAAAGTTTCGATGCGATCGGCCCGGAAACTGCGAAAATCCTGCCGCGTTTCGCACCATGCCAGCACCACCCGCACCAGATCGAAAAAAGCGAGCGCGAATGGCCAGATCACCCGCTCCGTCAACTCTCCCTTTTCATCGCGATAGGTCATCACGACCTTGCTCTCCTTACGGATCGTATCGCGAATTTCGGCGAGATCGATGCGGATGGTTGCCACGGCTTGCCCGGGGCCGATGAGAAGCGTGGAATTGTCGAGTTCTTCGCGCAGGGCATCGGGAAGCACGGCGGCGATCTTGACGAGCGCGGCGCGGGCGGCCTCGGCCAGCCCCGCATCGGCACGGCCTGCTACCCAGCGCGAACCCAGCACCAGCGCCTCGATTTCCTGCCCGGAAAACATCAGCGGCGGTAAAAGGAAGCCGGGGCGCAGCACATAACCCACGCCCGCCTCACCCTCGATATCCGCGCCCTGCGCCTGAAGCGTCGCTATATCGCGGTATAGCGTGCGCAGGCTGACGCCGGTCTGCGCGGCAAGGGCCGCACCGCTGACCGGCATGCGGTGGGAGCGCAGTATCTGCAACAGATCAAGCAACCGTTGTGAGCGTGACATGCGACATTTCCTTCCATCCGCCCATTTTGATCGTGTCGCCGACATCTCGCCGACATCACCCGAGGGGTAACTCCGCCTGCTGCCGGGCGCAACCGCGCAAAAAGGAGTGGACAAGCCCGATGTGCCATCATGTAAATATGCGCGGGGATTTTCGCGTTCCCGCCACCATCACAGGCATTTTGAGTCTCCGCCATGATCGTTCGTCCAAAACCGAACCTGCTGCAACTTTTCACCATCCTGCGCGGCTCCATCATCGTCCGCATCTTTCCGCAGGTGCTTGCCGTTTTCCTGCTGTCGACGGTGGTGGTCTGGGCGCACAAAGACCGGCCGGATCTGGTGCCGGCGCTGAATGGCGCGCCATTTTCGCTGCTTGGTATCGCACTTTCGGTGTTCCTCGGCTTTCGCGCCAATGCCTGTTACGACCGCTGGTGGGAAGCCCGCAAGCAATGGGGGGCGCTGATGACCGTGGCGCGCACGCTGGCACGCCAGAGCACCATGCTGGAGAGCCGGCAGGATATTGCCGATCCCGTTGCCCGCCGGCGGATCATCGATCTTGCAATCGCCTTCTGCCACGCGCTGGTCTCGCATCTGCGCCCCGGTGAAGCGACCGCCACCGCAGCCCGCCTCATTCCCGAGGACATTTCGGAAGCCTATGCCCGCAGCCGCAACAAGCCGGACATGCTGCTGCGCGAAATATCCGGTGCTTTGGTTTCCGCCAATGCGAAGGGGCAGATCAGCGATATCCAGCTGCAGATGCTGGATGCAACCGTGCAGCAGATGACGGCCGCGCAGGCATCGTGCGAGCGCATTCGCCATACGCCGGTTCCCTTCGGTTATTCGCTGCTGCTTCACCGCACCGCGCATCTCTTCTGCCTGCTGCTACCGTTCGGTTTCACGGATCTGCTCGGCTGGGCCACACCTTTCACCAGCACGCTCATCGCCTATACGTTCTTCGGTCTCGATGCGCTGTCCGACGAGCTGGAAGACCCCTTCGGCACCGGCTTCAACGCGCTGCCGATCAATGCGCTTGCCACCACCATCGAGATCAATCTGCGCGAGGCGATGGGCGAGACCGATCTGCCGGCCGATCCCCGCCCGGTAGATTATGTGCTGATGTGATATCGTCCCGCCGGGTTGAAACCGATCGCGCGGATACCAGTTAATGAAAGACCGCTTCCCGCCCGGCATCCGCCGCCGGCCATGTTTTCAGCAAACAGGAGAGACATCCCATGTATGACGTCAGCGCGAATGGCGCGAATATTCCCGCCCTCGGTTTCGGCACCTTCCGCATTCCGGAAGACGATATCAGGCGCATTCTGCCGGAGGCGCTGAAGCTCGGCTTCCGCCATGTCGATACCGCCCAGATTTACAAGAACGAGGGCGCAGTCGGTGAGGTCATCGCTCAGTCAGGCATTTCCCGGCACGATATTTTCCTGACCACCAAGGTCTGGGTGGATCGCTACCGTCACGACGATTTTCTTGCCTCGGTTGATGAAAGCCTAGCGAAACTGAAGACCGACTATGTCGATCTGCTGCTGCTGCACTGGCCGAAGAGCGACGTGCCGCTTGTCGAGCGCATGGGCGCGCTGAATGCGGTGCGCAAGGCCGGCAAGGCGCGCAATATCGGCATTTCCAACTTCAACGTGACGCTGACTGACGAGGCGGTGAAACTGTCCGATACGCCGCTTGCCACCAACCAGATCGAATATCACCCCTATCTCGACCAGACGAAGGTGATTGCGGCCGCACGCAAGCACGGAATGTCGGTGACGGCCTATTATCTGATGGCCGATGGCAAGGTGCCGAACGATCCCGTTCTGAAGGATATCGGCGCGAAACACGGCAAGACCGCCGCGCAGGTGACCCTGCGTTGGGCGGTGCAGCAGCCGGATATCGTGGCGCTTTCCAAGACGGCGACGGAAAGCCGCCTGAAAGAGAATTTCGATATTTTCGATTTCGCGCTGTCGGAAGAGGAAATGCGGGCGATCCACGCGCTTGCCAAGCCGAATGGCCGCATCGTCAGCCCCGGCCACCTCGCGCCCGACTGGGACGACTGAGGCGACGGGGCCATTCGGTCCCGTTTATCTCTCGGTCAGGGCCAGCTTCGCACCCAGCGCCACGAAAGCGGCCGCGAAGCTGCGCCTCAGCCAGGCGAGGACAGCCGGGCGTGATATCACCTGACGCCTTACGGAGGCGGCAAAGCAGCCATAAAGCGCAAAGACCAGAAACGTCATGGCCATGAAGATCAGCCCGAGATCGACCATGCGCCATGTCGGCAGAGCCTCATCCGGCGCGATGAACTGCGGCAGGAAGGCGAAAAAGAAGATCGACAGTTTCGGGTTCAGCAGATTGATGAGGATCGCCTCGCCGATGACGCGGGTGGCCTTCTGGGGCTCCCTCGTATCGTCGATCTTCAGCGCACCGTCTTCCCGCAGCGTGTTCCACGCCATGTAGAGGAGATAGGCGACCCCCAGATATTTGACGATGCCGAAGGCCAGCGCACTCGTGTGCAGAATGGCGGCAAGCCCGGTGATGGCGGCAAGCAGATGCGGCACGATGCCAAGCGTGCAGCCGAAAGCCGCGATGATGCTCGCCCTTGCCCCTTGCGAAAGACCGGCGGCCAGCGTGTAGACCACCCCGGTTCCGGGAGACGCGGCGACGATGAAGGATGTGATGAGGAATTCGGGTGTCATGATGCGGGTGTGTCCTGTGGGTGGAGGACGGGAGCATGAGGGTGCGTGGGGTGGGTGTCTTGGATGAAATTGCAGCGCCACACCCGCACACCGTCACCCCGGACTTGATCCGGGGTCCAGCGCGATCAAGTCTTTGATCGCGAAAAACTCCCCTCACGGCGCAGACGCGCCGTGGCTGGATGCCGGATCTAGTCCGGCATGACGGAAGAGAACGGCGATCAGCCGCCCGTCGCCGCCCGGTAAACCGCAGGCGTCACCCCGAATTGCCGCACGAAGAACCGGTTCAGATGGCTCTGGTCGGCAAAACCGGCGATGAAGGCCGCTTCGGCGGGCGATGTGCCTCTTGCCAGTTCATGGCGTGCCACATGCACGCGCCGCTGGAGAAGATAGCTGTGCGGTGTCAGGCCGGTTGCTTTGGCGAAGGTCCGCAGGAAGCGGAACTGGCTCATTCCGGCCTCCCCGGCCAGATCGGCAAGGCGGAACGGGTGGGCAGGGTCGTCATCGATGCGGCTTTTCGCGCGCCTGATGGTGTCGGGCGCAGTCACCACAGGCGGCTTCGCCGCCGTCTCCATCGCGCCCGCCAGAAGCATCAGCAAGGTCTCATCGCCATGCAGGGTTTCGCCCGGTCGTTCCTTCGCAGTGGCGGCGGAAAAGACAGCGTTGAACCGCTGCGCCAAAGGTCTTCCATCCACGGGATAGGCAAATTCGAACGCGCCGTCATCCTTCTCGCAGACGTCGGCAACGGCATCGCGAACGATATCGATGTCGAGATAGAGCATCCGCCAGGCGCGGCCACCCTCCCCGAGCGGAATGCCGTCATGCACCTCGCCCGGATTGACGGTGATGACATGGCCGGCGCCCGCCTCCACCATGCCACGGCCGGAGAGCGATTTCTGCGCGCCGCGCTCAATGAGGCCGATGCCGAACTGATCATGCATATGGCGCGGAAAGGAACGATCGCTATCCGCCACCACGGCGGCGACACCAGGCATGCTGGTTTTCGGCATCAGAAACTGGCCTTGGGCCATGAAAGCGCGCGCTCCACGGGAAAGAGCGCGACGCTATCACAGGATGTCCTTGTGCGACAGACGCCGACGCTTAAGGATGCATATGGTTGATCATGGCGAAGACCTGATCGAAATTGCCGTTCTGCGCAGCAAAACGCAAAGGCTTGCAGCGTTCCACAACGACTTCCTTCTCATCCGGGCGGTTCTTGAGAATGTCCATCACTTCGGAAATGAACGCCTCAAGTGGCATGGCCCTTTCGTCAACGGCCTGCCCCTCGCCCATCAGCGTCGTCTGCACATAGGGCGGCACGATTTCGATGACCTCCACCGGCGTCTCCTTCAGCTGCTCGCGCAGTGCGACCGAATAGGCGTGGATGGCCGATTTGGTGGCGCTGTAGGTGGGGGTCAACACCATGGGCACGAAGGCCAAGCCGGAGGACACCGTGAGCACGGCGGCGGCGGGCTGCTTGAGGAAATGCGGCAAAAGCGCCGCCGTCAGGCGGATGGGGGCAAGAAGATTGGTGGCAATGGTTTCTTCGGCCGTATCCAGATAATCCGGCGCGGCGGCGATCTCTTCCGGCCGCATGATGCCGGCATTGTTGATGACGGCGTTGAGGCTTGGATGGGCCTTCACCAGAGCTTCGGCAAACGCGCGGATGCCTGCGGCGTCCGTCGCGTCCATGACCATCGAGGCCATGCCGGGATTGGCAGCCGTCACCTCGTCGAGCACGACCTTACGGCGGCCGGAAATGATGACCCTGTTGCCCGCCTGATGAAACGCTTCCGCCAGCGCCCGGCCGATGCCGGAACCGCCGCCGGTGATGAGAATGGTGTTGCCGGTGATTTTCATTGCAGCATCCTTTGCTTGTTGGCTGAAAGGAAGTTAGCTATTATACTCCCCAATCGAAAGTAGGCACCCAAAAGATTTATACTTACCCGAAGGAGAGTGTAAGATGAAACGGCATGCCGCCGACCCGGCCATCGAGAGCCAGCGCAAGGTTCCGCCGCCCACGGAAACCGATCCGGTCATCGAGGCGCTGGTTCAGGATATCATCGCCAAGGTGGCGGACAAATGGACGATGCTCATTCTGGAGGTGCTGGAAGAGCATGGCACGCTGCGTTTCACGCAGATCGGCAAACATGTCGGCAGCATCAGCCAGAAGATGCTGACAAAAACGCTGAGACAGATGGAAAGCGACGGGCTGGTGCGCCGCACCGTGCATCCCGTCATCCCGCCGCATGTGGATTATGATCTCACCCATCTCGGCCGCACGCTCGGCAGCGCTTTTTGCGGCGTGTGGATCTGGGCGGAAACGCACCATGCGGACATAGAAGAGGCGCGGCGGCGGTTCAAAGAACAGCCACCGCGCCCCGCAATGGATTAATGTCGCCTTACGCGAACTGGCTGAGGCCCGGAACCGAGGCGATCACCTGGTCAACGGTCTCGTCACCGGCGTGCTGACGGGCAACGGCGATGGTTTCCTTGGCGAGCGTGGAAATCTCGCTCATGCCGATGCCCTGGCTCATCAACTGCTGGCCAAGACCCATGATGCCGCCGCCGCCGATCGCGCTCATCAGTCCGCCCAGCAGACCGCCGCCGCCATTACCGGTACCCTCACCGTTATATTGCGCCACGAGATCGCTGGCGCCCGGAATGGCTTCGATCATCTTGGCGATCGGGCCATCGGCCGCCTCGCGCTGGAGAAAACCGAGAATCATGCCAACGGCCTTTTCGGCCAGCTGAGGGTCGATACCCGCCTTCGCAGCGATCTGATCAACGATTTCGTTCATTCTTGCCTCCTGTTGAAAAACGACGCCAACATCGAATAACTGACGTTAACGTCAACGTAAAACAATCTCATGCCGCATTCAAGCGGCGACGGATAGGTGCGGCAACTTTCATCAAGCGCTTTTTATTCATCGCCATCAAGCAGTTGTTGCGCCTTGAAACTGTCCTTATAAGATCATCACAACCAAACTATGAAAAGGCCGCGTTTACCATCAGCGGTCAAGGCACGCTCGTTACGCTTTTAATTCGGACATGACTTTTGTGAAATCCAGGGTGATTTTAAGGGTCATGCATCAGCCGCAGGAGAAATTGGTCGATGTTGCAGGACGGACAGCTCTATATCGGGACCAGCCGCAATCCGGATGACAGCCTGAACAAGGGCGAATATCTGGAACTGAAATTCGGCAACCGCCATGGCCTCATCACCGGTGCGACGGGAACGGGCAAGACCGTGACGTTGCAGGTTCTCGCCGAAGGCTATTCCAAGGCCGGCGTTCCGGTGTTCTGCGCCGATATCAAGGGTGACCTTTCCGGCATCGCGGCCGAGGGCGAGGCGAAAGACTGGGTGCAGAAACGCGCCGAGCAGATCGGCTTCACCGATTTCTCCTATGGCAAGTCGCCTGTCATCTTCTGGGATCTTTACGGTGAAAAAGGCCATCGCGTACGCGCCACCATCGCCGAAATGGGGCCGCTGCTGCTCGCCCGGCTGATGGACGCATCGGAAGCGCAGGAAGGCGTGCTCAACATCGCCTTCAAGATCGCCGATCAGGGCGGGCTGCCACTGCTCGATCTGAAAGACCTGCAATCGCTCTTGAACTATATGGGCGAAAACGCATCGGCGCTTTCCAGCCAGTTCGGCCTGATTTCCAAGGCCTCGGTCGGCTCGCTGCAACGCGGGCTGCTGGTTCTCGAACAGCAGGGTGCCGCCAATTTCTTCGGTGAGCCGGCGCTGAAGATTGCCGACATCATGCGCGTCGGCGCGGATGGACGCGGCACGGTTTCGGTTCTTGCGGCTGACCGGCTGATGATGAACCCGCGCCTTTACGCCACCTTCCTGCTCTGGATGCTCTCGGAACTGTTTGAAGAACTGCCTGAAGTGGGCGATCCGGAAAAGCCGCGTCTGGTGTTCTTCTTCGATGAAGCACATCTGCTGTTCAACGATGCGCCGAAGGTGCTGGTCGAGCGCGTGGAACAGGTGGTGCGCCTTATCCGCTCCAAGGGCGTCGGTGTTTATTTCGTGACGCAGAACCCGCTCGACGTGCCGGAAACCGTTCTCGCCCAGCTCGGCAACCGTGTGCAGCATGCGCTGCGCGCCTATACGCCGCGCGAACAGAAGGCCGTGCGCACCGCCGCCGACACCTTCCGCCAGAACCCGGCCTTCAACACCGCCGACACCATCACCACGCTCGGCACGGGTGAAGCGTTGATTTCCACCCTGCATGACAAGGGCGCGCCTTCCATCGTGGAACGCACCCTCGTGCGGCCGCCCTCCGGCCGCGTCGGGCCGCTCACCGATGCGGAGCGGAAGTCGCTGATCGATCTCAGCCCCGTCGCCGGCCAATATGACAAGGATATCGACCGGGAATCCGCCTTCGAAATCCTCGCTGCCCGGGCCCAGAAGGCAGCGGAAGCCGAAGCCGCCAAGCGCGCGGAAGAGGAAAATGCCGCCAACCAGTCCGACAACGCTTCCGGACGCTGGCGCCTGCCCGGCTTCGGCGAAGAGGAGCCCGCACCGGCCTCCACCAGCTCGCGCAATGGCGGTACCCGCAAGACCGGCTACCAGCGAGAAACGGTGATCGAAGCGGCGATGAAAAGTGCCGCCCGCTCGGTGGCGACCTCAGTGGGACGGGCGATCGTGCGCGGGATTTTGGGTAGTTTGAAGCGGTAACGGCTAAAGCGGCTTGGCGTCGACAAGCTCGATCTTCAGCTTTTTACCGACTGAACGGGCCGCTCGCTCGAGCGTATCGAGCGAGACTGCAACATTGTGAGGATCGAGTATTCTCTCGACCTGGGTACGACTGGTACCCATTCTCGCAGCCATTTCTGACTTGGTGAGCGATTGCTTCTTTCTGGCTTCTTCGATCTGCCATGCCAAAACTCGCTTGATCGCCTCGCCATAGATTTCTTCTTTTTCGCCAAGCCCATCAAGGAAATCTTCAAGGGTACCGCCGACAGAAGGTTTCGCATCGCTCATTTCTTTTTCCCTTTATCGATCTTTTTCAGTCGCTTGGATCGCTCCTGATGTTCTTTCCAACGCTTGATCGCCAGTTTGATCGCGTCCTGTTGGCCATCTTTGCCCTCTTCCCCGTGAAGCAGGAGCATTATCCCACCATCAACTCCGAAGTAGGTTCTAGCTTCAACACTTCCATTTTTGATGCTGGAACGGACCTCGCGAACACCATCCCTGATCGGCTTACAGGTAGGCATTCCAATTGGCCAACCGAACTCGACCGTTGCAATGTCCGAGCCGATCGTGCGGCGGTCATCCCTATTGAGTGAGATAAGCCAGTCTTTAACAGGCTCTACTCCCTCATCCGTCGCGAAGAATTTCGCCACGATGCGCTTCATATAAAATCCTTGTACCGTATAAGGTTCAATTTGACAAAGTAATTATTCCTGAAACAGGTAATCGCAGCTTCAGCCGTATCTCTCTTATTGGCTCTCAGCCTATCTGCTAACGGCGACAGTCTGACGAGTTGAGTATCGTTTTTTGGTGGAATTTTTCTGCCGCCCCACCCCATTCTCCCGGCCGCCCGCAAAACCCATTGCCTCCCGTCACCAGCGCTGCTAATCATCAAATCGTTCAACTCGTACCAAGAAAGGAGGCTTCGCATGGATATTTCCTGCTTCTGGCGTTACCGCCAGATCCGCCACCTTTCTGCCCTGCAGATGCGTTTGCAGGGCTGACCGGAACTTCCAAGACTCTGGTTTGCCCAAAAGGCCGCGCGGAACGCAGATCGTCTGCCATTACGCATGTTTTCATGACGGATCATCGCGACCGAACAACCCTGCCCGCATGTGGCAGCCAGCTTCGTCGTTGATCCGTTTCGCCAGAGATACATCATGACCCTTATCACGCTTCGAAACCTCGGAATCATTCTGGGCAAGCCGCTTTTTTCCGGTCTCAGCCTCACCATCCATGCGGGAGACCGCATCGGCATCGTCGCCGCGAATGGCTGCGGCAAATCCACCCTGCTCAATTGCCTTGCCGGCAAACTGGATGCCAGCAGCGGCGATATCACCCGGTTGCGCGGGTTGACGCAGTCCATCGTCCACCAGCATCTGCCCCCGGCCCTTCTCCCACGGACAATGCGGGATGCGGTATTATCCGCCCTGCCGGCGGATGTGATCGACAGCGACAGCTGGCGGGCCGACATCATCCTCGACGAGATGGCCGTGCCGGAAAGTTATCGCCATCGCCCGCTGCAAGCGCTGAGCGGTGGCTGGCAGCGGCTTGCCATGCTGGCGCGGGCGTGGATCACCGAGCCGGACCTGTTGCTGCTCGATGAGCCGACCAACCATCTCGACCTTGAAAAAATCAAGGTGCTGGAGGGTTTTCTTCAACAATTGCCGCGCGATACGGCAGTGGTGATCGTCAGCCATGACCGTGCCTTTCTCGACAATGTCACCAAAACCACGCTGTTCCTGCGGCCGGAAAATTCCTCGCTCTTCCGCTTGCCCTATGGCCATGCGCGAAGGGCGCTGGAAGAGGAAGATGCCGCCGATGAACGGCGTTTCGAGCGTGACATGAAGACCGTGCAGCAGTTGCGCCGGCAGGCGGCGAAGCTCAACAATATCGGCATCAACTCGGGCAGCGATCTTCTGACCATCAAGACCAAGCAATTGCGCGAGCGCGCCGAGAAGCTGGAGGAAAAAGCCCGCCCCGCCCATCAGGATCGATCTGCCGGAAAGATCCAGCTTGCCAATCGCGGCACACACGCCAAGGTACTGGTGACGCTGGAGGATATTCCCGTCTCGACGCCGGATGGCACCCTGCTGTTTCGCACCGGCCAGCAATTCATCCGACAGGGCGACCGCATCGTCATTCTCGGCCATAATGGCGTCGGCAAGACGAGGCTGGTTTCGCTTCTGAAGGCGGCAATAAGGGCTGACGAGCCGGTGGCGGAGGGCATCAAGGCCACCCCCTCGCTGGTGGCGGGATATGTCGACCAGTCGCTCGCCGAAATCGATGATGCCAGCACGCCGCTGACACTCATCACACACCGGTTCGACATAGGTGACCAGCGCGCGCACGGGTTGCTGGCCGGTGCAGGCATCGACATGGAAATGCAGAAACGTCGCGTCGCGACGCTTTCCGGCGGGCAGAAGGCGCGGCTTGCCATGCTGGCGCTGCGCCTGACCGAGCCGAATTTCTATCTGCTGGACGAACCGACCAACCATCTCGACATTGAGGGACAGGAAGCGCTGGAGGCGGAAATCACCGGCCGTCAGGCCAGCTGCGTGCTGGTCTCGCACGACCGGAGTTTCGTGCGGGCGGTTGGAACACGGTTCTGGCTGATCGACAAACGCCGGCTGGTGGAAGTCGACGATGCGGAAGCATTTTTCGCCTCGGCATGACTGTTCTCAAAACGAAGGCCCCTCCCGCCAATTCAGTGGCGGGAGGGGCCTGCATCATTATTTCTTCTGCGACAGAAGTGAGAAGAAAGCGCCCTGCGGGTCTTCGCAGTTGACGATCCAGCTTTCGCCGGGAACCTCCATCGGACCGTTGACGACCTTGCCGCCGCCGGTGCTGACACGGGTGATGGCGTCATCAATACCGTCGACATTGAAGTAATAACCCCAATAACAGCCGGGCGCCTGCGGCATACGCTTCATCATGCCGCCGATGGCCTTGCCGTGCTCAGCGAAGATGCGATACGGCCCCATTTCGCCCATGTCGAAATCATGGTCCTTGGTCCAGCCGAAAACCTCGCCATAAAAGGCGGTCGCGCCATCCACATCGCCCGTCATCAGCTCATGCCAGCCGACATGGCCGGGCAGGCTTTGCGCGTCTTCGGGAAAACCGCCGCTCTCCATCGGCAGTGGCGTCATGATGCATAGAACCGCACCATAGGGGTCTGTCACCACCGCAAACCGGCCGATTTCAGGAATATCCTGCGGTTGGCGCATGACGGAGCCGCCCTTTTCCTCGAACTGCCTGGCCGAGGCATCAACATCGTCAACCGCGACATAAGCGGTCCAGTTCGGCGGAATGCCCTGCCCCTTGAGTTCCTCGGTCAGTTCCATGACGCCGCCCATGCCTTTGCCATTGGCTTCCAGCACCAGATAGGGCATTTCCGGCGAACCGAAATCCTTGGTCTGCCAGCCGACGACATGGCCATAAAAGCGGGCGGCCGCCTCCATGTCAGGCGTCATCAGTTCAACCCAGATGAATTTTCCATGTGTATCGGACATCTTCGTCTCCTCAGGAGGTTTGGGCGTCTATATTTGGGATCGCCCGCCGCAGGACGCGGCGGCGCTTGTCGTTGCGGCAAGTTCCGGCAGGGCCTTACCCCTTGCGGCGGAACTCCGATGTCATGAAGGTCTTGAATGTGCCGTCCGGCTGGCGGACGCTGCCGGAAAAGCTGCGATGATTGTCATCATGCAGCACCAGCACGTCGTGATAGGTATCGATGCGGCCGGAACCGTCAAAGGCGGGGCCTTCGGCTTCCAGCGTCAGGGTCTTGCCGTCATCTTCCAGCCAGCCCTTGTAGACCCAGAGATGGGTCATCATCGAGCCTACCCAGGTGCCGACGAAATTGCCCTTTGCCGGGTCAAAACCGACCGTTATCACTGCTGTCATCTGGTCGCCGTCGGGCATCCTGCCGGTGCCCTCGCCGATGATCCACAGTCCGCCGATGGAGCGCACGGTTTCGGTGAAACGCTGGTTCGGATCATCAGGATTATATCCCTCATGGCCGGCAACCATCACCCAGTCGCCGACCAACCTCGACAGGAATTCATGTTCCTTCTGCGGCTTTACGCTTTCCATTTCCATTGTTGTCTCCTCCTCGTCTTCCCGTTTCAATGGCAGCAGGCTGCCGCTTTCGGCGCGTCCTCATACTGATCGTGCCGGCGCACCCAATCCATTACGCCGTCTTCATTACGGCCTTTTGGCACCAGATCGAGCAGCATCAGCGTGCCGAGCGTCTGTTCCGCGCCGCGGGCATAAGTGGAATAGGTGTGGTAGATCCTGCCGTCCTCGCCCCTGGCGAAAACGCTGATGCCGTGCAAATCCTTCAGGTCGCCATAGGGCGCCATTTCGCGATAGTTATAGGTAATTTCGCCGCTGGCCATATCCTCGTCGCGGAAGGAGGCCTGATAATCATAGTTGAAATCAGTGCCTTCGGCGGAAACCCAGGGGAATTTCCAGCCCATGCGGTGTTTGTAGCCTTCGATCTTTTCAAGCGGCGCGCGCGAGACCGCGACGAAGCTCGCATCGCCATGCCTGAGATGGACGAGCGCGCCATCGACGTGATCGGCGAAGAAGGAACAGCCAACGCAGCCCTCCTCCCAGTCAGGCGCCAGCATGAAGTGATAAACGATGAGCTGGCTGCAATCGCCGAACAGTTCCTTCAGCGATTTCGGGCCGGAAGGCGCATCGAAAATATAGTCTTTCGTCACCTCTTCCCAGGGCAATGCGCGCCGCGCCTCGTTCAGCCGATCACGGGCGCGGGTCAGTTCCTTTTCCTTCATCAGCAGATCGCGGCGGGCCGCAAGCCACTCTTCATTCGAAACAACAGGATGAGACATGATCTTTCCTCCTTGGATCCGTCTTTCACCACGGCACCACTCCGCTCCTCCGGAGGGCACCGCCTATTTCTGCATTGAAAGTCATTTAAACCATCAGCGGAGCATCAAGTTCCGCTTGACTAATTAGGTTGATATCAACATATTTATCGCATGTCAAACGCCAGCGTGATTCCTTTTTCGACAACTCTTTTCGTGCGGGACGCCTGTCTTTGCCTGCATGCGCAGCGCGCTGCACGGGCCTTGGCACGGCTGTTCGACAATGCGCTGAAGCCTGTTGGCATCAATAACGGCCAGTTTTCCCTGCTGATGTCGCTCAACCGGCCGGAGCCGCCGCCGATGGGGCCGGTCGCCCATCTTCTGGCCATGGACCGCACGACGCTGACGGCGGCGCTGAAGCCCCTGGAGCGGCGCGGGCTGGTCAGCATCGAACAGGACCCGAAAGACAGGCGCGGCAAACGGCTGCGGCTGACGGCGGATGGCATGGCAGTGCTTGCGGCAGCCTTTCCCATCTGGGAACAGACGCATGCAGAAATCGAAGCGAGGATTGGCAGCGGCGACCCCGACCGGCTGCGCCGCGATCTTATCGATCTAGGCTGACAGCACGACGGCATGACGCCACTTTTATCGGCCAGAATGTCATCGCGCCGTCGTGCTGGAAAACCAGACTAAGGACCCGACGACCCGGAAAATACAATCGAGGAGGAAAGATCATGCGTGCAATCGTTTTTGTAAAAGCCACCAAGAGCAGCGAAGATGGCGTCATGCCCACGACTGAACTCATGGAGGCAATGGGAAAGTTCAACGAGGAACTGGTCAATGCCGGCATCCTGCAATCCGGTGATGGGCTGCACCCCTCCTCCAAGGGCAAGAGGGTTGTGTTTGATGGCGACAGCCGCACCGTGGTTGATGGCCCCTTCCCGCACACCAACGAGCTGGTTGCCGGCTTCTGGCTGTGGAATGTCAAGGACATGGATGAGGCGGTGGCGTGGGTGAAGCGCTGCCCCAACCCGATGCTGGAGCGCAGCGAAATCGAAATCCGCCCGCTGTTCGAAATGGAAGACTTTGGCGATGTCGTAACGCCGGAAATCGCAGCGCATGTGGAAGAGCTGCGCGCCCGTGTGGGCAAGCAGTAGCGGGGCTCAGGCTTACCGCTGGGCCTGAACAGGCCGAGGGCATGCCGCCTGTTTCTTCTCCCCGCCGGGGAGAAGTCCGCTGCAGCGGGATGAGGGGGCAAGCTCTCCGTAAATCTCTACCGTTGCCCCTCATCCGGCCCTTCGGGCCACCTTCTCCCCGGCGGGGAGAAGAAAACGGAGCGCCACCTCAGCCCAGCAGGCCGGCCAGACGCGGGTCATTGGCAAAATCCGAGGCCAAAAACCCCGTGCGGCGCATCGGGAATTCGCACAGGGCCTGCACCCCGGTTTTAGACAGGTGAATGCGCCAGCTCATCCGCTCTACCGGCGTTTTGGCCGCAAAGGCCTTTGGCGACAAAATTGCGATGTTGAGGCCACCGGCGGGATCGCGCACCGAGCGGTAAAGGATGGCTTCAACCTTTGCTTCACGCGCCTGCTCTGCCAATGCCTGACACGGCTCGTAATTTGTGAGATCGGTCCACAGCGCCTCGTTACGGCTCAGCTCCGGTTTCGTCAGATCAAGTGCGGCATCGGTGGCGACACGGGCGGCGAAGGCGGAATATTCGGCGGGATTGGCGGGCAGCGGTGTGCCTGGCGATTCGGCATAAAACAGCAGCCGGTAAAAGGCCATTTCGGCAAGCGCCGTCTCCACCCTGGCGGCGGCGTAATAAACACCCTCGGTGAAACCCGCCCGGCGAAAACGCGAGCCATAGGGATAAGCGGCGCCATAACGGAAGGGCGTGGCGAGAAGATAATCAAGACCGGCGCATTCGGGCGGAAACGGTCGCTTGCTCGTCTCGAGAATATCTTCCAGCAGCGATTGCTCCTCCACCGTATCCACCAGCTTCATGGTGGAAACCTGATGCTGTGCTTCCACCAGCCGCCAGTACTTTCCCGATGTGGCGCGTTTTTCAGACAGGAGCGCGTCGGGCGTCCAGATAGGAGAGGACATCGATCAATCCGGTAATGGTGGTCAGCTTTTCAGCAGGTACGGCGTTCAGCGCAACATTGTGATTGCGCAGCCAGTTTTTCGCAACGGCCTCATCACCGCCGGCAATCGCGTCCAGTGAGCGGAAAACCCGGATCAGCAGCACCGCCAGCTCGAACGATTTGGCGCCCGGCTCCAGCAGGAAATCCAGTCTTTTCATGCGCGAGACGGTGGGGGCGGAAACGCCGAGAATATCCGCCATGCGGGCGGCATTCAGGCCCAGCCGCTCGGCAGCGGCGATAACGGCCTTGGTGACGACCCTGCCCTGCGCTGCAGGATCCATGGCAGTCTTGGCGTGAATATTCATGGCATACATCCTTTCCTTGGAAAGAATATAGCATATTTATTTCTACAAACAAGAAGGCCGGGGATGAACCCCGGCCCTGCTTTTCATGACTGCAATATCAGGCCACAGAAACCGGTACTTCCGTGGAGGTGCGCATGGCGTGGCTATAAGGGCAAACAATATGAGCGGCAGCAACCAGTTCCTCTGCCTTTTCGCGCTCCAGGCCGGGAATGTTGACCTTCAGCGACACTTCGATGCCAAAGCCCGTGCCATCTTCGCGCGGGCCGATGCCGACGGTTGCCGTCACAGTGGTGTCTTCAGGGATCTTTACCTTCTGCTTGCCGGCGACCGCCTTCAGCGCGCCGAGGAAGCAGGCGGAATAACCGGCGGCGAAAAGCTGCTCCGGGTTGGTGCCGCGGGCACCGTCACCGCCCAGTTCCTTCGGAACGGTCAGCGTGACGTCGAGAACGCCGTCTTCCGACTTGGCGTTACCTGCACGGCCACCGGTGGCGGATGCTTTGGTCGTGTAGAGAATAGGCATGGCATTTACTCCCTTCGGGTTGGTGTTGAGTGTTTTATAGCGAACAATTAAATTGTGTGCAATATGATTTTGCACGTTGAATGAAATTTTGTTTTTTGCGATAGTTTTCACGAAATTTCGCCGCACATCCATGTGGCAGGAACCGAAAGCGGGGGCCGATTGTTCCCTCACCGGTTTTATTTTGGAGCAGGACTATGGGCGCAGAGGGCAACGACACGAAGATGGAAAGCCTGTTGAGGCTGGACCAGCAGATATGCTTTGCCCTTTATGGCGCAGCGCACGCTTTCACACGTGCCTATAAACCGCTGCTTGACCCGATCGGACTGACCTATCCGCAATATCTGGTCATGATGGCGCTGTGGGAAAAGCAGACCTCCACGGTCAAGGCGCTTGGCGAAATGCTGGGGCTGGATTCCGGCACGCTCTCACCGCTGCTGAAAAGGCTCGAACATGCAGGGCTGATAACCCGCAAGCGCGGAACGGTGGACGAGCGGCAGGTGCTGGTGGCTCTCACACCAAAGGGCGCCGACCTCAAAAAAGAGGGCGTGAAGATCATGGCGGCCATCGGCGGCGCCACCGGCTGCGGGCTGGAGGAACTGGCCCAGCTGCGGGACCGGGTGAACGCGTTGAAGGACGGTCTTTCGAAGTCTTAATACCCCTCAAAATCTGGGGTGTCGAAAGTATTTATTTACCAATTCCCGATAAAGTTGTATTTATATTTTATGCAGCTAAAATGACTTTTAGCAGCGTTTCCAGCCTCAAAAGCCGGTGAAGGCCTTTTGCGGCAGATTTCAAAAGGCATAGCTATGACTTTGATCTCTGCAAATTCAATGGCGCTGACCATTCTCAATCAAACTTTTTCGGTCCCCCAAATATCAGGCAACGACGCCGCGACCCCGATCCTCGGAATGGTAGCCGGAGGCCAGCAAAAAACTGCGCAAGCCATCGAAACGATTTCGACGCTCGCTTCGCAGGCTACCAAAGCAAAGCTGGAAACCGCCACAAAAAAACAAACCGTCTCCGCCGCCATTCCGCAAGCGACGATGAGCGCTATGAACGCCGCAGCCACGAATATGATGTCGTCGTATTACGTCAATCCAATTGAGCGCACCGCGGAAAACGCGGAGTTCATCGTAACCAACCTGATCACAAGAGCTGCGAGGGCCAGTCCCCGTTATGTACCTGAAATTATTGTGCTGCCGCGTGACGAATATAATGCGCAGTATGCTGAATGGGGCGCAAAACGCATCGCGAATGGTGAAGACGAAGCTCTGGTTAAAAAGCAAGTCGAATATTTCACCAGCGATCGCGCCTATCAGGCCCGGCTGGATTTAGCTGCCCTGAGAACAGCGAACAACGGCTATTACAGCGAAGCATCACGCAGCGATATGTATTATAGCGAGAAAGCTCTAAAAGAATTTTTCGGCTCTGCCATAGCCCTCAAATTTGGGGAAAACGGACAAGTATCCGTAACTCCAGGTATTATTTACTATAATAACGGGCAGAAAATGGTTGATTATAAAGAAAACGGTGAGCTGGAAATATTTGATGAAAATGGAATTATGACAAAAAATTATAGAAAATCAGAACTTCAACCTTACTAGCGTGCTTGCTGCAACAAGTGTGAGCTGTATGTTCTCAGTCTACATGTTCGACGTTTATTCCAAACACAAAACCGATGCTACTTCTGCAGCATTTGATAAAAATTCAGTCAGGCTCCGCCGCCGGTGACGGAGGAGCCTGGTAGTTTATGCGTACACGCCAAACTCGAACATCGAATTGTTCAACGAGGCTGATGAAACCCCGTTCAAAATAACTTCGACATCGGCGACAGTTATACTCGCATATCCGGCAGAGTTATCGATAATCGTCAAGTCGCTGAAGTCATCGGCGATTGCGTTATGAAAACGTAACTTGTCGATCCCGACTTCAAAGTCTTCAACCAAAGTCACGGCAGCTTGCGTCACAAATTGGAAAGTGTCCGCGCCCACACCGCCCCAAAGAATGTCTCTACCCGCTCCCCCATCAAGAAGATCATCATTATCTCCACCAAATAGCTCATCGTTTCCAGACCCACCGCGCACCTGGTCATTTCCGGCTTCACCAAACAACTTGTCTGAGCCGTCTCCGCCGTTAAGCTGGTCGCTTCCGGGTCCGCCGTAAAGATTGTCATCGCCCGCGTCACCGGACAGATTGTCGCTGCCACCCTGACCATCCAGATAGTCATTTCCGGTGCCGCCGAACAGCCAGTCATTGCCAGCGGCATTCAATTGCGCCGGCCAAGGATTTACCTCCGTGGTATCGCCGTACACCACGTCGTCTCCGGCGTTGCCAAAAAGCAAGTCATCACCGCCATCGCCTTCAACTCGTTCCGCAAGCTGACTCCCGACGAATATATTGGTGTTCTCACGGCCATAGATCGTCACGCCGGGCGAAATGTATGTCACGCTCGAAAAATCCGCCATTCCAGCGAAATAAACTGGTTTTACCGGCCAGTAATTAGAGGCGTTAAAGTCGATGCGCTCGACACTATCCAAACCGTTGTGGTCAATCATCACAGCAGTCCAAGAATAGTAGTACTTCGGAGCGACGTAAATCGTGTCCTCACCCGCTCCACCGATAAACTTTTCCCAACCATTTCGAATGCCGCCCAGAGTGCCGGTCTCGCTGCCGCCAAGCTGAAATACGTCGTTTCTCGCTACGCCATAGCGATCACCGTAAAAGATTTCGTAGGGACGTGTACCTACCTGCCAACTATTTGAGAGATAAAGAGTCATGCCATTCACTCCTCGATTAACGACAGAGATATTGGAATGATTGCAATATAGGAAATTCATTTCCGTAAATAATCATGAACAACCCGTGTTTATTATAATAAAAAACCAACAAGAGTCACGTTATTTATAAATATACTATAGAACTGATTATCAACACTAAAAACAATATTGATATATTAGAAATAAATAATGGCCACAACACGCTTCGTGTTGCAGCCATTATTCGTCAATTCATTTACCGGATGCCTTATTAAAGCGTCCAGTTAGACCTACTGCCAAACCACCACACGTGCCTTCTGCGGCACGCGGTCGTAGAGGTCTATGACGTCCTGGTTCATCAGGCGCACGCAGCCGGAAGAGACGGCCTTGCCGATGGAGTTCCATTCCGGCGAGCCGTGCAGGCGGTAAAGCGTGTCCTTGCCGTTCTGGAAGATATAGAGCGCGCGCGCGCCCAGCGGGTTCTTCAGGCCCGGCGGCATGCCGCCATTCTTGGATGAATATTTGGTGAGTTCCGGCTGGCGGGCGACCATTTCGTCTGGCGGGGTCCATTTCGGCCATTTCTGACGCCACTGGATGACACCTTCGCCCGACCAGGCGAAGCCATCGCGGCCGATGCCGACGCCGTAACGCATGGCGCTGCCGCCCTGCTCCACGACATAAAGGAAGCGCGAGCGCGTATCGACAACGACGGTGCCGGGGCGTTCGCCGGTCGGGTCGACGACCCGCTGGCGGTAATAACGCCGGTCGATTTTCTGATAGGGTACGGCGGGGATGACGTAACCGCCATCTTCAACCGAGCCGTACATGACGGCCAGTTCTGCATCGCTGACGCCGGGCGAGAACATCTGGCGGAAATCGCTGCCGATGGCGCTCGCCTGCTGGCGGATGGCGTCTCCCGTGCCGGATGAAGCGCAGCCCGCCAGAAGCGAAACGGAGGAGATGCCGAGAAGGGAAAGAAAGGTGCGTCTGGAAAGATCTGTGTCGGTGCTTGTCATAAGGCCGGTTTGTCCCACATTTCGAACGGCTATATCGCCGTTGTACGTCGTTTGTTCCGTATCATGCGTATTGCGAAAATAGTTAACCGACCGCTAAAAGCCAGTCACAAGGCGCCGGCGGATTGGAGCCCGCATCTCTTTCTTTTAGAACGTGGTCAGATAACCACAATCTGCGCCCCTTTGGGCACACGCTCGTAAAGATCAATGACATCCTGATTGAGCATGCGCACGCAGCCGGAGGACGTCGCCTTGCCGACGGACTGCCAGTCCGGCGTGCCGTGCACGCGGTAAAGCGTGTCCTTGCCGTCCTTGAAAATATAAAGCGCACGCGCGCCGAGCGGATTGTTGAGGCCCGGCGTCATGCCGCCATTGGCCGCCGAGATGGAGGTAAGCTCCGGCTGGCGCTTGACCATTTCGTCCGGCGGCGTCCAGCGCGGCCATTTCGCCTTCCACTGGATCTTGCCGCGGCCCGACCACGCATAACCATCGCGCCCGAGACCGACGCCGTAACGGATCGCCTTGCCGCCCGGCTGCACCAGATAAAGGAAATGCTGTTTGGTATCGACGATGATGGTGCCGGGCGCTTCCGCCGTCTGATAGCTCACTTCCTGCCGCAGATAACGCGGGTCGATGCGGCCATAAGGAATAGCGGGAAGAGAACGGTCCTCGTCGCGGATCGGGCCATACATGACCCGATGCAGCGGATTGGAAACCGGCAGGCCATAGGTCACCATGCGATCCGGGGCGAGCGGTGCGGCCTGACCCTGCACCTGCGGCGCGCTCAGGCCCTGCCCGCGCACCGGCGGGCCGTATTCCTGATGGAAGCGGGTTCTGAACAGATCCGGCGGACGCGTCGAAAGTTGCCCCGGCTGTGGCGGCAGTTCCGGCTGACGGTTCGAGCTGACGGAATTGAAGTTGAAGACCGGCGCCGTTTCCCGCACGAAGACATCCGGGTCCATCCGGGTCGTATCCGTCACGAAAAGGCAGCCGCTGAGGAGCGGCAGAGCCACAAGACCCGCCAGAGAGGCCGCCCGGCGGCAGTGTTTCATAAAGAGTGCTGTCATCTGAACCGCTTCATGGAATCCAATATGGCTGCATGATGAACCGCGCGGCTGGCGCGAAGCTGGTGTGCGCTTTTCAAAAAAAATCGAAAAATCGCATTTTTGCCCTTGAACCTCTAGTTGCTAGAGGTGCCAGATTGGCTGTCGACTGGAATTCAGGAGCGAAAACCATGAATATTTCGACACGCGGCAATCTGAACGGGGAATCGGGAGACCTGACCTTCACGGTCGGCGGCATGGATTGCGGCAGCTGTGCGGCGAAGATCGAAACCGCGCTCTCCCGCCTGCCCGGCGTTGCCGACGTCAAGGTGTCCGTTGCACGCGAAAGGTTGAACCTGTCGCTGGCGGAAGACAAGACATCGGTCGCAAAGATCGAGGATACGCTGCGCAAGCTCGGTTTCAAGCCCGCTTTGCTGCCGCAGGAGAAGGCTCCGCGCGAAAAGATCGCAGCGGAACCTCACGACCACGACCATTCATCGTGCGGAGGTCACCACCCTGCGGAAGCCGCCCCCAGCATCGAGCACAACAATGCCCTGACCTTTTCGGTCGGCGGCATGGATTGTGGCAGCTGCGCCGCGAAGATCGAAACCGCGCTCTCCCGCCTGCCCGGTGTTGCCGACGTCAAGGTGTCGGTTGCGCGGGAAAGACTGAACCTCTCGCTTGCCGAAAACACAACCCCGACCGCAAAAATCGAGGATACGCTGCGCAAGCTCGGCTTCAAACCCGCCTTGCTGCCACAAGACAAATCGGCGCGGGGCAAGGCGGAAGATAACGGGCACGACCACGGGTCCTGCAACGGCGATCATGATCATTCAGGCCATGATCACTCTGGCCATGATCATTCCGGGCACGATCATGCGGACCATGACCACGCCAATTGCGGCGGCCACGACCATGATCACGCCGGGCATTCGCATGCAAAGGCACAGCCCGCGGCCGTGACGCCAAGCGCCGAGGTGGGACACGCCCATGGCGCGGATGAAAAGGGGGCATGGTGGCGCACGGCGAAGGCCCGAAACACCTTCACCGGCACCATTCTGGTCGCGGCCGCCTATGCGGCGGAACTCACCTTTCCTGCCTGGGGCGGTTATGCCTTTATCGTCGCCACGCTGGTGACGCTGTTTCCGATTGCACGCAATGCCTTCAACGCCGCCCGTTTCGGCGCGGTCTTCACCATCGAGATGCTGATGACCATTGCCGCCATCGGCGCGATCTTCATCGGCGAGGCGGAAGAAGCCGCCATCGTCGTGCTGCTCTTTTCGATCGGCGAACTGCTTGAAGGCTTTGCGGCCGCACGCGCCCGTTCCGGCATCAAGGCGCTTGGCTCATTGCTGCCGAAAACCGCGCTGGTCGAGGAAAACGGCACACTCCGTCAGGTCGCTGCCGATCAGGTCCGCATAGGCCAGGTGGTCGTGGCCCGTCCCGGTGACCGCATCGCTGCCGACGGCGTGGTGATGGAGGGCGAATCGAGCGTCGATGAATCGCCGATGACCGGCGAGAGCATCCCGGTTGCCAAGGAAAAAGGCGCCCGCGTCTTTGCCGGTTCGATCAACCATGACGGTTCGCTGCGCATCCGTGTCGACCGCGCGCCGGAAGACAACACCATTGCCCGTATCATCACGCTTGTCGAGGAAGCCCAGGATGCGCGCGCGCCGACCGAACGCTTCATCCAGAATTTCTCGCGTTATTACATGCCGCTGATCGTGGCGATTTCGGCTCTGACCATCGTCGTGCCGCCGCTTGCCGGTCTCGGTGACTGGGATACCTGGATCTATCGCGGTCTCGCTTTGCTGCTGATCGGTTGCCCCTGCGCGCTGGTCATCTCCGTTCCCGCGGCAATAGCCTCCAGCCTTTCGGCTGCGGCCCGCCACGGCATGCTGGTGAAGGGCGGCGCCGTCATCGAAATGCTGGCGCGCACCGAAATTGTCGCCTTCGACAAAACGGGCACGCTGACGCTCGGCGAACCTGTGGTGACCGACGTGGTAGCGCTTGACGGCAACGAGGCAGGGCTGATCGCCGAAGCCGCCACCATCGAGCATGAATCGAGCCATCCGCTTGCCAGAGCCATCGTCAACCACGCCGAAAAGGCCGGCGTGAAGCCGCTGCCCGGTTCCGACATCAAGGCGATTTCCGGTCGCGGCATGCAGGGCACCGTTGGCGGAAAGCGCCTGTTCATCGGCGCTCCGCGCTTTGCAACCGAAGTCGGCACCCTCTCGAATGAGCTGGCCGACCGCATCACGGCACTTGAAAGCGAAGGCAAGACGGTGGCCGTGGTCATGGCCGGCGGGGTGGCTAGCGGTCTCTTCGCCATGCGCGACGAACCGCGCAAGGATGCGGCCGAAGGCATCAAGGCGCTGAAGGAGATGGGCATTTCCTCGCTGATGCTGTCGGGCGACAATGCCCGCACGGCGCGTGCCATCGGCAACAAGCTGGGTCTTGAAGCACGCGGCGAACTGTTGCCGCAGAACAAGGTCGAGGAAATCCGCAAGCTCGCCGCAAAGAAGACCGTGGTGATGGTGGGTGACGGCATCAACGATGCGCCGGCGCTTGCCGCCGCCAGCGTCGGCGTCGCCATCGGCTCCGGCACGGACGTGGCAATGGAAGCGGCGGATGCGGCGCTGATGCGCAACAATGTCGGCGATGCCGCCCGCCTCATCGGCCTCTCACGCGCCACCATGAGCAACATCCGCCAGAACGTGGCGATTTCTCTCGGCCTCAAGGCAGTGTTTCTGGTCACGACCGTCACCGGCCTTTCCGGCCTGTGGCTCGCCGTCTTTGCCGACACAGGTGCCACGGTGCTGGTGACCGCCAATGCCATGCGGCTGCTCGGTTATTTCAATCGCAGCAAAGCCTGACCACAGCCAAGTTCAAACCGGCCGAGCCTCCTCATTCGGGCTCAGCCGGTCCAACTTTCAGCATATTGACAAACTAATTGCGTACAATAAATACGGCGTACCGCCGTTCCCACGCGCGTGATAGTCGATTCCACACGCAGGAGCGCTGAACTTGTCAAAGCATGGCTATAACCGCATTGCTTATCGTGCGATCAAGATCGGCGGAAATATCGTCAAGGTTATCTTTTCCATCGATTTGTTTCTCCGGCCGGGCAGAAGAAAAACACTTCCCGATCATCGGCCTGCGCGACGCCAGCCAAAATCGGAAAAAGCTATTCCGCGCATCATCTGGCAGACGAATTACTCCAACCGCGTCACAACGCCGATCTATGCGAATTTCCTGTTCAATCGTTTGCTGACCCCGGAATTCGAATATCGTTACCATGATGACGAGGCGTGCCAGGCCTATATCGACCGCCATTTTCCCGGACGTTACGCCGATGCCTTCCGCCGGTTGCAAGTCGGCGCTGCAAAGGCGGATTTCTGGCGTGTTCTGGTCCTTTTACAGGACGGCGGCATCTATCTTGATATCGATTCCAATTTCGCGGCGCGCCCGGAAGATGCGATCAGCCCAGACGAAGAAGCCGTTTTCATCGCCATGAAAGACGGCGAAGTGACGAATTACTTCATGGCCTCCAGACCGGGTCATCCGGCGCTTAAACTAATTGCCGATCGTATTGCCCAGAATATCGAAGAAGGCACCCTCGTCAGCGTCTATGATATGACCGGCCCGACGGTGGTGCATGCCGTGGTCAAGGAACTCGGAGTGCCTGTTCGCAATTACCGGGAAATGTGTACCCAAGGGCAATTCACCAACAAGCGTGCCCAATATGCCGATAAAAAAGATGGCGCATGGTGGAAAGAGCAGGCCAAGACGTCGATCGTCAAAAATCAGGGCGCGCTGCCCCCGGCGGCAGAATAACGCGTTTTAGGCGAAGCCGTTAAAAAAGCGGATGCTTTCCACCACTGCGCCCGGAACCACGCCATTGTGGGTGCCGGGCAGCAGTTTTTTGTCCACCTTGAACCCGGACATCAGGGCACGATCCACGAACAGCTGGTGATCGGCATCGAAAGGCCGCTCCTCATCGCCGCGCAGCAACAGGGCCGGACATTTGAGGCTGGGGCCGAAACAGACCGAGGAGCGCATGATGAATTCGCGCTCGTCAGTTTCGTCGAAACAGATCTCGTCCGAATAGCGGTTGAAATAACGCCATGAATTGACGCCCGCCGACATGGGGGCCGCTGCACGGAATTTGCGGCTCATGGCGGCAAGCAACGTCAGCGTGCCGCCATTGGAATGGCCGGCGATGAAGAAACGTTTTTTATCGATGCCGGGCAGGTTTTCCAGATAGGTGGCAGCCGCCAGCGCATCCGCCGTTTCATTGTAAAAACCGGAATAATTACCACTCTGGCCGTTCTCGCCCCGGAAAGACGGCAGCAGCACGACAAAACCAGCCTCCCAATAGGGCTTCATCAGCGCCCAGTGGCCGTCTCCCGTGGCATTGCCGCCGTGCAGGAAAAGCACTGCCGGCTTTGGTGTTTTGGACGGCTGATAGTGAGAGAGCCAGGCGACGAGCTCGATGGAACCATCCGGCCCGCCGGGATAGGTGACGCGTTCCGCGCCGGGCGGCGTGCCAAGCGCCGAGGATTTTTCCGGCGCGGCCATCTTGCGCAGCAAGCGGGTATGAAAATGTTGGCGGGCCTCCGCGTAATCCTGCCGTTCCAGCGGCAGAACCTCGGGGGCGACAATGCCGGCTTTCGCACCCTGCGGCAGAAGTGCTGCCACCGACAGGCCCATGGCGCCGGCAAGCAGGCCGCGCCGCGTCAGGCCCTGGCATATCACGCCGCTCTCTTCCTGTCCGAAGGCTGAGGAAAGAAAGCGTTTATCGGCCATGGGTGCACTCTGAGGACGGGGATGGAGGTATTAGCAGTTCAGCACTGCGGCGGGAGACTGTCCAATCACGGATTCGCGAATGACAACAATGTATTCGCAGCCATCGTGGCAATTTCTGGACGGCGCAATGTTTCCTGCCTGATAACTGGCTCCCTCTCCGTCATACCGGCCTCAAGCCGGTATCCAGCCAGCCCAAGTCCTTGGGCGTAAAAACCCCTCTCGCCGCGCCGACGCGCGGCGGCTGGATTCCGGCTCGGGGCCGGAATGACGGAACTAGAGGCAGGGCTAGCTACAGTAAATTTCGAGACTGGCGCAGACCATCACACCGATCCCTCGACACCGTCGATCATCGCCACCAGCGTCGAAAGCCGGTCCGCCTCGGCCGGAAGCTTGTCGGCTCTCAGCCGCGCAATGCGCGGGAACCGCATGGCGACGCCGGATTTGTGGCGGGTGGAGCGATTGATGCCCTCAAAGGCCACTTCCAGCACGAAGCCGAAATCCGGCGTGGCCCGCACCGCCCGCACCGGGCCGAACCGCTCGACGGTGTTGTCGCGCACGAACTTGTCCAGCACTTCGAGTTCCGCATCGGTAAAACCGAAATAGGCCTTGCCGACCGGCACGAGCTGTTCGCCACCCTCGCCTTCCGCCCACACACCAAAGGTGAAATCGGAATAATAGCTCGATCGTTTGCCATGGCCGCGCTGCGCATACATCATGACGGCATCGATGTTATAGGGATCGCGCTTCCATTTGAACCATGGCCCCTTGGCGCGGCCGGCCTGATAGGCGCTGTCGCGGCGCTTGATCATCACGCCTTCGATCACCGGATCGGGCGGCGCGGCGCGCAGCGTGTCGAGTTCCGGCCATGTGGAGAAGCCGATCAGCGGCGACAGGTCGAAACGGTCATGCGGGGCGTGCTCGATGATATCGGACAACCGCCCCCGACGTTCCAGATAGGTTTTTGCACGGACGTCGTTCTCGCCATCGAAAAGCAGGTCGTAAGCGCGGATGAAGGCGGGATAATCGTCCATCATCTTTGCCGTCACCGTCTTGCGGTTCAGCCGCTGCTGCAGGTCAGAAAAAGTGCGCGTGAGATTGTTGGAGCGCACTGTCCCGCCGATCAGCAATTCACCATCCATCACGCCTTCGAAATCAAGCGCATCAAGCACATCGGGGAATGCCCCGGAAATATCGTCGCCGGAGCGCGAGTAAAGCTTTCGCGTCTCCCCGGCGCGGGAGAGCTGCACGCGAATACCGTCCCATTTCCATTCGGCGGCATAATCGGCCGGGTCCAGCCCATCGAGGTCGCCATCGGCCACCGGTGTGGCCAGCATGACCGAATGGAAGATGGCGGGTGTGGCCAGCACCGGCCGGTCGGACTTGCCCTCCAGCCATGCAAAAAGCGTGGTGTAGGGCGGCGTCAGACCGTGCCAGAGGGTTTCGATTTCGGTGATATCCTTGCCCGCAAAATCCGCCAGCGCCTGCCGCGCCAGCCGCGCCGAAACGCCGATGCGCAGGCTGCCGGTGGCGAGTTTGAGGAAGGCGAAACGCGAGGAGGTATCGAGCCGGTCGAGCAGATCGCGGACCGCGCCGCGCACTTCGGTGCGCCCCAGCGAATTCATCAGCGTCACGACGTCGCCGAGACGCGGGTCCTGCGCCTCGGAATCATCAGCACCGCCGATATTGCCCCAGACCAGCGAGATGGTCTCGGCCAGATCGCCGACATAATCATAGGAATAACGAAACAGCACCTCGTCCATGCGCTCCAGCACCAGCTCGCGCAGCATGGCCGGTTTGACGCTTTTGAGGTCCAGCGTGCCGGCAATCGCCGCCAGACCGTAACCCCGGTCGGGATCGGGCGTATCGCGAAAATAATCGGTGAGAAGCTTCAGCTTGCCGTTGCGCGACGGAGTGAGGACAAGGCGGTCGAGAAGGGTGGCGAAGGCTTTCATCTCAATCCCCCTCGTCTTCATAGCCCACGAGATGCAGCGGCTTGGCGGCAATGCCCTGCAACTCGCACCAGCGCACCAGTGCCTCTTCACGGCCATGGGTGACCCAGACGGCCTGCGGGCCGATTTCCCTGATGGTCTCCAGCAATTCAGGCCAGTCGCAATGGTCTGATATGACCAGAGGCAGTTCCACGCCACCCTGCTTGGCGCGTTGCCGCACCATCATCCAGCCGGATGCGAAGGCGATCAGCGGCTCGTTGAAGCGCCGCGCCCAGCGTTCCTGAAAGGCCGAGGGCGGGCCGACGACGATCGCGCCCTTGAAGGCGGCGGGGTTACTTTTTTCCAGCGTGGCGGGCCTGAGATCGCCGAGATCGATGCCCTGCGAGACATAATAATCGCAAAGCCGCGCCAGCGCGCCGTGGATGTAGATCGGCTCGGCATAACCATTATCGCGCAATAGCCGGATGACACGTTGCGCCTTGCCGAGCGAATAGGCGCCGACCAGATGGGTGCGTTCGGGAAATTGTTTGATGGAAGTGAGCAGCTTGCCGATTTCCACGCGCGGCAGCGGATGGTGAAACACCGGCAGGCCGAAGGTAGCCTCGGTGATGAAGACATCACACGGCACCGTCTCGAACGGCGCGCAGGTGGGATCGATGCCGCGCTTGTAATCCCCCGATGCGACAATGCGCATGCCGTTCATCTCGACGGAGATTTGCGCCGAACCCAGCACATGGCCAGCCGGATGGAACCCGACGGTGACGCCGTTCACCTCCACCCTCTCACCGAATGCCACCGCCTGCTCGCTACCGCAGAAATCCTCGCCATAACGAATGCGCATGATATCGAGCGTCTGGCGCGTGGCCAGCACCGCGCCATGGCCGGCACGGGCGTGATCGGAATGGCCATGCGTGATAAGCGCCCGCGCCACGGGACGCACGGGATCGATATAAAAATCGCCCGCCGGGCAATAAAGGCCCTTGGGCGTGGAGTTCAGGAGCTGTTCCGGCTTCATATTCATTGAGATAGGGCCGCCCGCGCGAATGTAAAGTGCTGCGAGCATAACGCGGAACGGGCGTTAAATTTCCAGTGATGGTGTTTTTGTTTTGTAAGCATCTCCCGTCATTCCGGCCTTGAGCCGGAATCCAGCAGCCGCGCGTCTGCGCGGCGGGAAGAGCTCTCTCAGCCCAAGGACTTGGGCTGACTGGATACCGGCACAAGGCCGGTATGACGGAGGAGAGGTTTCAGCACAAAACCAGCGTTCACAACTGCCTGCCGACCTGCCTACTCCCCCGCCGCTTCAGCCGGCTTCGCCTCAACCGCGGCCGGCAGGCGCACCGGTTTCAACATCAGCGCCGCCGCAAGGCCGATGGCAGCGGTTGCGGCGGCCGCGAAGAATAGCGGTGTAAAGGCGTCCGAATAAAGCGAAGCGACTGCGGCCTGCGAGGCGGCGGGCAGTTCGGCGAGCATTTTCGGCGTCAGTTCCTCTATTCTGCCGACGCCGGGAATATCCACCGCCACGCCCTTGAGGCTGGAGGTGACGATGGCGCCATAGACCGAGATGGCGATGGCAGCACCGCCCATGCGGGTCAGCGTCACCGCGCCACTCGCAGCACCGATATCGGCCTTGGGCGCTGAATTCTGCACACCGATGATCGGCGCCTGCTGGCCGAGGCCAACGGCGAAACCCTGCACCAGCATCAGCGCGGCGATCAGTGCCAACGGCGTGCCCGCATGCATTTGCGTGAACAGCAGCATGGCGATGAGGTTGATGGTGAGCCCCGCCACCGAGAACGGCTTGTAAACGCCGGTAATCGAAATCAGCCGGCCGGCCGATAGCGAGCCCATGACGATGCCGCCGGTGACGGCGATGAAGAACAGGCCGGCATGGGAGGGGGAAAGGCCGGTCGTGGTCTGCAGGAACAGGGCGTAATAATTGACCATGCCGATGCCGATGCCGCCGCTGGTCAGCGACACGATCATCAAGAGCGGAAAGGTCGAATCCTTGAACAGCCTGAGCGGTACGACGGGTTCCGGCGCACGGCGCTCCACCTGCACCCACAGGAAGGCGGCGATGACGGCAAAGGCGATGATGCCGAGGCTTGGGGCGGCGATCAGCGAGCCGAACAATTCGCTGCTATCGGCCCAGAACACCACGCTGGCAATGGTGGCCGCCAGCAGAACCGCACCGAGATAGTCGATCTTCGGCTGGCGCGCCGGACGACGGTAAGGCAACATCAGCGCCAGGCCCGCAATGACGATGATGCCTAGCGGCAGGTTGATGAGGAAGATCGACCGCCAGCCGAACAGGTCGCTCATCGTGCCGCCGAGGATCGGGCCGACACTGCCTGACGCCATGATGGTGAGGCTGGAATAGCTCTGGTAACGGGCGCGTTCGCGCGGTTCGAACAGATCCGCATTGACGGAGAAGATCGACACCATGATGCCGCCGCCGCCAAGGCCCTGCAACACACGGGCAGCAATCAGGCTATCCATCGACCAGGCCAGACCGCAGGCGAGCGAGCCCAGCGTGAAGATGACCACCGCCGCGATCATCACATATTTACGCCCGAACAGATCGCCGAGCTTGCCATAAACAGGCATGACCGCGCTGGTTGCCAGAAGATAGGCGGAGCCGATCCAGCCGAAGCGTTCCAGTGCCCCGAACTCGCCGACGATGGTGGGCAGCGCTGTCGATACGATCTGGTTGTCGAGGGTGGCCATGAACATGGCCAGCATCAGAAACAGGAAAACGATGAGCCTGCGCCGATGATCCGACACAAGCGGCGCCACGGGGGCTGCGGACATATCCATGAAAAATCTCGTTGAGTTCCGGCATATTTGCTGCGACAATTTGTGTGCTATCAGCATATATATGTCAATGGCAAGTTTTTGACATCCATGCTATTCGCGCTAAATGTGATCGCGAATGCGCAAGAAAAGGAACGACCGAGAGTGGCGAGTGAGGAAAACTGGAACGAGGATCTGCCCGAGGACATCAAGCGGATCGGCAATACGATGACGCGCATGCGCATCATGATCGGTCGCCGCATCATCGGCCGCATGGCGCTTGCCAAGCTCGCTCCGGGTCTCGAACTCTCGCATATCGACGTTCTGGATATTCTGCGGCGCGCCGAAGGTGATGTCACCGTGGGTGCGATTGCCGAGGGCATGCGCATTGATCCCTCACGCGGCAGCCGCGTGGTGGCGGACATGGTGGGGCGCGGTCTGCTGAAACGTGGCGTTTCGCAGGAAGACGGCCGCCGCAGCATCGTCGAGATCACGCCGCTCGGCACCAGCCTGCTGCAGGAAATGCGCCGCACCAAGATGAGCGTCATCGAAGATGTGATGGATGGATGGCCGGCCGACGATGTGGAGACTTTCGCCCGCCTGTTCGAGCGGTTCATCGACCGTTTCGAATACCGGCTATCGCCGGATACGGACTTCCTGACGGATCAGAAAAAATCATAGTTGCCCCTGATATCTGCAACTTCACTTTAAAGCGGCGAGACCGTAACGTGCCGCCATCGAACAGGTTCAAGGGGTAATTTCGATGTTGACGATTTACGGTGTCTACCGGTCCCGCGCCACGCGCACGCTGTGGCTTGCGGGTGAACTGGGCATAGAATTCAAGCACGTGCCTGTCATACAGGCCCGCCGCCTTGCCGATCCGCTGGCTGCGGATGCGCCGCTCAACACGCTGTCTCCCGCATTTCTCGCCGTCAACCCGATGGGCACCATTCCCTGCATCGAGGATGACGGCATGGTGCTTTATGAATCCATGGCCATCAATCTCTATCTGGTGCGCAAATATGGCGGGCCGCTCGCACCCGTCGATCTGAAGGAAGATGCGGCGATGCTGCAATGGTCTTTCTTTGCCGCAACCGAAATCGAAACCAATTCGCTGAAAATTTCCTCCGCCATCGCCGAAGGCCTGTCGGAAAGCGACAGCGGCAAAGCGGTAATCGATGTTGCCGCACGGCTGCTGAAGCGCCCGTTCCGGGTGCTGGAGCAGCATCTTGTCCAACATGACTATCTGGTGGGGGATCGTTTCACCGTCGCCGATCTCAATGCGGCGGAAATCGTTCGTTATGCGCAGGGTCACCAGCCGCTATTTGATGCCCATCCGGCGGTGAAAGCCTGGCTCACCCGCTGCCAGGCGCGCACGGCGTTCAAGACCATGTGGGATACGCGCGCGGCCGAGGCGGCTTGAGCGCGTAAGCGCTGATTGGATGACCACTCCCACTTTCGTCATACCGGCCTTGAGCCGGTATCCAGCCGACGCGCGAGCGCGCGTCGGATAGAGCCCTTTCAGCCCAAGGACTTGGGCTGGCTGGATTCCGGCTCAAGGCCGGAATGACGGGAGGCGCGATCTGCTCAACCCCTCTCGCTCGCCAGCGCCCGCTGCACCGCCGGGCGGTCGTTCATGCGGCGGAAGTGGTCGTGCACTTTCGGGAAACGGGCAATATCCACACCGTCGCTTTCCAGCCAGCCGGACATGACGAAAAGATAGGGGTCAGCCACCGAATAGGCCGTGCCCAAAACCCACGGGCCATGCAAGAGGCCGTGCTCAATCAGTTCGAAGCACTCGCCCATGGTCTGCGGCACCTTCGCCTTCATATCCGCCAGCGAACTATCGTCGCTCGCCCAGCGGCTGCCGCGCCGGCCATGGGCGTGGGCGACATGCACGGTGGAGGAAATGAAGGCGTTGAAGGACTGCATGACGGCGAACTCGAAGGGATCGTCAAGCGGTGCGAGCTTCTTTTCCGGCGCCATCTGGGCAATGAAGGCGAGGATGGCGGGCGTCTCGGTCAGCACGCCGCTTGCGGTGGCGAGCGCCGGCACGCGGCCTTTCGGATTGATCTTCAGAAATGTCTCTGAGCGCTGTTCGCCATCGGCGAAATTGACACGGTGGGCCGTGTAAGGCAGGCCGGATTCCTCAAGCACGATGTGGCTGGCGCGGGAGCAGGAACCGGGGGAGAAAAACAGGGTAAACATGAATATGCGACCTCCAGGACAATGAAGGCGCCCACTTCCTCTTGCTGCGGACGCCGAGCCTTGCCGGCGGCCGGGGTTCGGCCGTCACGCGCAGGGCAAGCCATCATCGTGCCGGCAACCGGCGGCGTCAAAGGTTTTATCGTGTTTTTTTAACGCCGGATTTTACAGCCCGACGACTCTGATATCACCGACATGGATGCCGTTCCAGTTGCGCATCTGCCGGTTGGCCATGCCTGTCAGAGCCTGCTGCTCGGCGCTGCCCTCATCAAAATAGCGGGCTAGCAATGCCGAGACCATGGCTTCGGCCGCGCGCGTCGTGCCGTCCTCGCATTTCACCGCCATGGCAATGCCCTTTTCCGGCAGGGCCGCCACGAAGACACCTTCAGCGCCGGTCTTGGCGAAAATCTTGCCCGGTGCGATCTGCATCAGCCTGGTGCAGGCGCGGCCGCTGCCTGCCACGTAAAAGGGTTCCGCCATGCAGGCCTCGATGAGACGACGCGAGGCTTTGGCGCGGCCCTCTTCCAGCCCCCTGCCCGTCGCCATCCTGGCGAAACCATGCGCCAGTCCCGTGAGCGGCACCGCATAGGTGGGGATTGAGCAGCCATCGACGCCGCAATTATCATGGCCGAGCGCCGCGCCCGTCAGGCTTGCCATCGTGGCGCGGATTTCTTGCTGCAGCGGGTGATCATAACCGACATAGCCCTTGGGGTCGGTACCCGTGTGGCAGCAGGCGCAGATGAAGCCGGAGTGTTTGCCGGAGCAATTATTGTGTAGCGCCGTCGGTTTTTCCAGCGTGCGGGCCTGATGGATGATGGTTTTCTGGTCGGATGACCAGTGCACACCGCATTCCAGCGTATCGACATCCCTGCCGGCCTTCGCAAGCATGGCGGCGGCAAGTTCCACATGCGCGTCCTCGCCGGAATGGGAGGAGCAGGCAAGCGCCAGTTCACGATCGCCGAAACCATAGGCATCCGCCGCCCCGCTTTCCACCAGCGGCAGCGCCTGCATGGCCTTGCAGGCGGAACGCGGGAAGATGCCGCGCTCGACATCACCTGCGGAAAACACAACGCCGCCATCACCATCCACCACCACGGCAAGGCCCTGATGGCGGCTTTCGACGAGGCTGCCCCTGGTGACTTCGACGGTAACGGAATTGTTCATGTTCGCAGCCTCAAAAAGTTCTGATTTTATGCCGTTGATACCGCAATTGATTTTTCGATGCACGGGGCTATCAGTGAAATTTGCAAAACGTCTGCTGCTGGCGATTGCCATTATCTATCTGCTTCCCGCTCTGGCATCCGCCGGGCTGTGGGCCATGCGGGAACATCCGCAGGGCTGGCGCGATGCCCGCTGGTCCTCCTCCGGCACGCTTCCGCAAGCCGGAGCCGACAAGCCGGCTGCGGTTTACGTGTTTTCCGCCATGACCGGCGGCTTCAAGGGTTCCGTCGCCAGCCATGCCTGGATCGTGCTGAAGAAACCGGGTGCGACGGCCTATGATCGTTATGACAAAGTGGGTTGGGGAACGCCCATACGCCGCAATGGCTATGCGGCCGATGCCTATTGGTATTCCAACACGCCGCGCCAGGTGGTGGCCATTCATGGTGCTGAGGCGGAAAAGCTGATCCCCAGGATCGAACAGGCGATTGCCGATTACCCCTATGCCAAGCCGGGCGGCTACCGCATCTATCCCGGCCCGAACTCCAACACCTTCGTTGCCCATGTGCTGCGCAGCGTGCCGGAACTCGGCGTCGTTCTGCCACCCGATGCCGTGGGCCGCGACTACCTGCCGAACGGCGCGTTCTATCACATTGCCGACGACTGGAAGGATGCGAGCGTGTCGCTCGGTGGGTTGTTCGGCGTTTCGGCGGGTGCGCGCAGTGGTTTCGAGATCAACTTTCTGGGTCTGGTCGCCGGGGTCGATTTCAGCAGGCCGGGGGTGAAGATACCGGGGTTGGGTTACTTTGGGGTGGCGGGTCCGGAGGCCTGAAATAGCGGGCTTTACGGCACCTTTGCCGAGTTTGAAATTGACTCCACCTCATAACTGAGACATCCTTCGCATCGCAATTGCAACGCATGGAGATGCGACATGAAAACGGCAACATTGCCTTCGCTGCGGGTAACGGCGGATTTTCGCGAGGCGGCGGAAAGCGTGCTGAAGGACGGCGAGACGCTTTCCTCCTTTGTTGAAGATTCCGTACGCAGGCAGGTGGAGATCCGCAAATCACAGGCGGAGTTTATCGCACGCGGTTTGGCATCTCTCGAAGAGGCGGAGCGTACTGGGATTTATTATACCACAGACGATGTTCTCTCGATGATGCAAAGAAAACTTGATGCTGCGAAAGCCGCGAAGCGGAAATGACGTATGAGCTTCGCTATACTGAAGAAGCGCTGGGTGATTTTGACCGAATTTACGACTTTCTGATTGCCTATGATATCGATGTGGCGGAGAAAGCGATCCGCGCCATCAGGGCAGGATTAGAGATCCTTAGCGACTTTCCCTTCAGTTGCCGCAAGGCATCTGCGGAAAACAGCCTGATGCGCGAACTCCTCGTTCCTTTCGGCTCCTCCGGATATGTCGTGCTGTTCCGCATCGACAGCCCGGAAACCGTCACCATCGCCGCCGTCCGCCACCAGCGCGAGGATGATTACCATTGATCCTCACCGGTCGCTGACGGCCGCACGCGGGTTCGCCCAGGGTTCCTGATTGGAACGCGGCAGCGGGACCTTGCCGAGAATATGATCGGCGGCCTTTTCGCCGGTCATGATCGACGGGCCGTTGAGGTTGCCATAGGTCACATGCGGGAAGATCGAACTGTCGGCGACCCTCAGGCCCTCCACGCCGATGACCCGGCATTCGGGATCGACGACAGCCATCGGATCGTCCCTGTCGCCCATCCGGCAGGTGCCGCAGGGGTGATAGGCGCTTTCCAGATGCTCCCGCAAAAAGGCGTCGATCTCATCGTCGCTCGCCACTTTTTCACCCGGCTGGATTTCCGGTCCGCGAAAATCGTCGAAAGCTTTCTGGCTGAAGATTTCGCGGGTCAGACGCACGCAATGGCGGAATTTTTCCCAGTCTTCCGGGTGGCTCATATAGTTGAAACGAATGACCGGATCATCCTTCGGATCGGCCGAGCGGAGCGTGACGATGCCGCGTGATTTCGACAGGTTGTAGCCGACATGCACCTGAAAACCATGGCTTTTCGCCGCCGCCTTGCCGTCATAGGAAATGGCGACGGGCAGGAAATGATACTGGATATCAGGCTGCTTCAGGCCCGGTGCGGAGCGCAGGAAGGCGCAGGCCTCGAACTGGTTGGAAGCGCCAAGCCCGCCTTTCGACAGCAGCCATTGCGCGCCGGCCACGCCCTGCCAGAACCATGGCAGCCAGGAATATAGCGAGACGGGCTTGGTGGAGACCTGCTGGAAATAGAACTCCATATGATCCTGGAGGTTTGCGCCAACACCCGGACGATCCGCCTTCACCTCGATGCCCATGTCCTTCAGATGCGCAGCGGGGCCGATGCCCGAGAGCATCAGCAGTTTCGGCGAATTGAAGGAGGATGCCGAGACGATGACCTCGCGATTGGCCTTGATGGTTTCGACCACGCCCTTACGTTCAATCTCCACACCCACGGCGCGGCCATTGTCGATGACAATCTTGCGGGCGAAACCGCCAACCAGCGTAACATTGCCGCGCTTCAGCGCCGGCCGCAGATAGGCATTGGCGGCAGACCAGCGACGGCCGTTGTGGATAGTCTGCTCCATCAAGCCGAAACCTTCCTGCTTGGAACCGTTATAGTCGTCCGTCAGCTCGAAGCCGGCCTGCGCGCCAGCCTGAATAAAGGCATGGAACAGCGGATTATTCACCGGGCCGCGCTGCACATGCAGCGGCCCATCCGTGCCGCGCCAGCCTTCTTCGCCGCCATGGCTGTGTTCCATGCGCTTGAAATAGGGCAGCACATCCGCATAGGCCCAGCCCTGCGCGCCGAGTTCTTCCCAGCGGTTGAAATCCTCGGCATGGCCGCGCACGTAAACAAGGCCGTTGATGGAGGACGAGCCGCCGATGACCTTGCCGCGGGGTGCGGTGATGCGGCGGTTGTTGAGATTGGGTTCGGGTTCGGAGTGGTAACCCCAATTGTAACGTTTCATGCTCATCGGCCAGGCGAGTGCGGCCGGCATCTGGATGAAGGGGCCGAAATCCGACCCCCCGGCCTCGATGACGATGACGGAATAACGACCGTCTTCCGACAGGCGGTAGGCGATGGCGGAACCTGCGGAGCCGGAGCCGACGATGATGTAATCTGCTTGCATTACCGTTTCTTTCCCAAGGGTTCCGGTTTTTGGGGGGGTGAAACCCCACCCGCCACGTTTCAATAAGGCGCGTCCACCTTCCCCGTGCTCACATAAACCGTCTTCAACTCGCTATAATGCTCCAGTGCTGCCGCTGAATTCTCCCGCCCGAAGCCAGATTGTTTCGAGCCGCCGAAGGGGATTTCCACCGGGCAGAGATTATAGGTGTTGATCCAAAGCGTGCCCGCCTCGAGCGCATCGACCACGCGATGGGCGCGGGCGAGATCGGCAGTGAAGACGCCGCCGGCCAGCCCGAATTCGGTGGCGTTGGCGCGGGTGAGAACCTCATCCTCGTCATCGAAATCCAGCACGCACATGACCGGCCCGAAGATTTCCTCGCGGGCGATGGTCATGTTGTCGGTCACGTCGGCAAAAACGGTCGGCTGCACATAGGCACCCTCGCCCGAGACATTGTTGGGAATGCCGCCGCCGGTCACCAGCGTCGCGCCCTCCGCCTTGCCCTTTTCGATATAGGCGAGAACCTTCTCCTGCTGGGCCTTGGAAACCAGCGGGCCGAGATGGGTGGCATAATCGAGCGGATCACCGAGGATCATCGCTTCGGTGCGGCGCTTCAGATTTTCGAGGAAACGGTCCTTGGCCTTTTTCTGCACGAAGACGCGCGTGCCATTGGAGCAGACCTGGCCGGAGGAATAAAAATTGCCGAGCATGGCGCCGCCGACAGCGCTTTCGATATCGGCGTCGTCGAAGACGATCAGCGGCGACTTGCCGCCGAGTTCCATGGTCACGTGCTTGAGGTGCCCGGCGGCGGCGGCGGCCACCTTGCGGCCGGTTGGCACCGAGCCGGTGAGCGAGACCTTCGCGACATCGGGGTGGTTGACCAGCAAAGGGCCAGTATCACGATCGCCCTGAATGACGTTGAACAGGCCTTTCGGCAGACCGGCCTCGATCAGGATTTCGGCGATCTTCAAGGCGCCGAGCGGGGTGTTTTCCGAAGGCTTGAAGACCATGGCGTTGCCGGCGACCAGCGCGGGCGCCGCCTTCCAGCAGGCGATCTGCTGCGGATAGTTCCATGCGCCGATGCCGACGCAGACGCCGAGCGGCACGCGCTTGGTGTAGGCGAAATCGCCACCGAGCGGGATGTAATCGCCGTTCAGCGCGGAAGGCGCGATGCCGCCGAAAAATTCGAAGGCATCCGCGCCGGACGTCGGGTCGGCGACGATGGTTTCCTGGATCGGCTTGCCGGTATCGAGTGTCTCCAGCGTCGAAAGCGCATCGTTGCGTTCACGCATGATATCGGCGGCACGCTTGAGGATACGGCCACGGGCCATGGGGCTCATTGCCGCCCATTCCTTCTGGGCGCGTTTGGCGGACGCAATGGCGCGCTCGACAATCGCCGGGGTTGCCGCATGCAGCCTTGCGATAACCTCGCCGGTGGCCGGAAAGATGCTCTCGATCACTGTGCCGGCAGTGTCTTCAACATAGGCGCCGTCGATGAAATGCGAGGCTTTGGGCTGCGCCTTGAGCGGCGTCGCGATGGTCATGTCGAAGTCTCCTTAAAGAACGCGGATGGACGGCTTGGGGCGCTGTCCATCTGGATAGGGTTTGAGCTGCATGTCGAAATAATCCTCGACAAGCGCCGGCGCGGAGGCGATGCCAAGCGGGGCCGAACGCAGGCTGTGCCTGATATAGAGCCCGTCGATCAGGGCCGCTGCCCCCTCGGCGATCCGCGCCGCGTCATCGGGCGGGCAAAGCCGGCTGAGGCTTGCCATGAGGTTGGAGCGCAGGCGGCGGGAATAAATCACCAGCAGCCGCCGGGTTTCCTCCGAGCGCTGTGCCTCGACATAAAATGCAAGCCATGCCGCCACCGTTTCCGGCGTGAACTGGTCGCTCTGGAAGGAGACGTGCACGATGGCGCTCAGCCTCTCGCGCGGGCCGGAAGCGCGGGTCAGCGCCGCCACGGCATCGCGCCTAAGGTCGCGCAGCAGGCTGCGGATGGTTTCCAGAAGAAGCTGCTGCTTGCTGCCGAAATAATGATGCGCAAGGGCCGCCGACACGCCCGCTTCCCGGGCAATGTCAGACATCGTCACATTCAGCGAACCATGGTGGCCGATGGTGCGCAATGCCGCATCCACAAGCGCCTTGCGGCGCAGAGGCTCCATTCCGATCTTGGGCATAATCGTCTCCTTGACGGATGGCAAATTATTCTTGATTGATCGATCAATCAATAAAAAACGCGCCATTTTATGTCGCGGATTTGCGATGGATCATATTTTCCGCCGCCTTGTTCCGATAATCTCATAAATACCGAGCAACCTGATGAACCTTGCGCTGCGGCGCGGCTCGCTTTCCCTCCTCACAGGGGAAAAACTAAACCGTGATATACTGCGAATTGGGAATGGAACGCGTTTCGTGCTAATGTGGGAAGTGATACAAATTTCGCTGGAAGCGGCGCCAGACGAAAAACGATAAAAACGCCCGCCATAGACCACGACGGTACCCGGTCCGCAAATTGGACATCAAGGGCTCGATCGCAGCGTTTAAAGAAGGGAGTGATATCATGCCAATGGTAACAGTATCGATTTCCCCGGAACAGGCAGCAAGAATGCGCGAAGCCGTGAATTGCGGCGCTTACGCATCCGGCAGCGAGGTTGTCAGGGCCGCGCTGCGGCTATGGGCGGCCTCTGCCCAACACAATAGCGAAACAACGCCTTCCGCCCCGGTCGAAGCGGACCGGGAACGCATGAATGTTGCGGAACTTTACGCCGCTCACACCGGGCATGCACGCCGGGCCTGAGGCCTTTCCCGGCAACCCCGCATATTGAGGGGGTTGTGACAAAACGTTCATCAAAGCTTCACAGTCGTGAAAGCTTTTGTTGACCTGTAATCTGCAATTGTTCGCCGTAAAAGAAACGGCCCCGTGTGGCGGATTTTCACGCCATGCAATAACCGGGGGCCGGCCAATTGCGGAGAACGAAATGCAGGCCGTCACGATGGAGAATGATGTCATAAGGCGATTTGCCTCCGGGCATATGTTTCCCATGGCAAAGCTTGTGCTCGAAACCGCGTTTCAGCCGATTGTCGAGGCGACGACGGGCACGATCTTCGGTTATGAATCGCTGATGCGCGGCCATGACCGGCTTGGCTTTTCCAATCCGCTGGCGCTACTCGACCAGGCTGCTGCCGATGGCGAACTGAAGGCTTTCGAGCAGATGCTGGCAAGCCGGGCGCTGGCAAAGTTCTCCACCCTGCCCGACTTTTCCTCCACCACGCTGTTCCTCAATCTCGATGTGCGGCTGATCCCGCATGGCGATGCCATTCTCGACAAGCTGGTCGGCCATCTGGCGCGGGCAGGCATTCCGGCCTCCTCCATCTGTTTTGAGCTCTCCGAACGTTTCGACAATACCAGCGTGCCGGAATTTACGGCGCTGATTGCCCGCATGCGCAAGGAAGGCTTCAAGCTGGCGATCGATGATTTCGGCGCCGGTCACGGCGAGATGAAGCTTTTATGCGACTATCCGCTGGACTACCTGAAGATCGACCGGCACTTCATCAGTGGCGTCGATCATCTTCCGCGCAAGCAGCACCTCGTGCGCAACATCGTCAACATCGCCCATGTTCTCGGTGTGCGGGTGATTGCCGAAGGCATAGAAACGGAAGCGGAGTTCCTGACCTGCCGCGAATTCGGCGTCGATCTGGTGCAGGGCTGGCTGATCGCCAGGCCGACGGTCTTCACCAGCGAGCTGCCGGAGAGCTTTCCGCATCTCAACCGCATGGGCGTGGCGCGGCGCAGCAGCCAGTCGCTGGACGAAATATTGATCCGCCGGGAAATCGAGCGTCTTCCCACCGTCTATGAGCATGACAGCGTCGACAATGTTTTCGAGCTGTTTCGCAGAAACCCGCAGCAGGCATTTTTCCCGGTTCTCAACGCCAATGGCGAACCGCGCGGCGTCATCAACGAATATCACCTGAAGGAATATATCTACCGGCCTTTCGGCCGTGACCTGCTCAAGAACAAGATCTATGAGCGCACGATTTCCCATTTCGTCGATCCCGCGCCGATCGTCGGCCTTGATGCGGATGCCGACCAGTTGATGAACATGTTCGCCAGCATGGGCGGCAGCGCCTGCATCATCCTGACCGAGAACATGCGTTATGCCGGCATCGTCTCGGCGGCCTCGCTCATCAAGGTCATCAATGAAAAACAGCTGAAGATGGCGCAGGATCAGAACCCGCTGACCGCGCTGCCCGGCAACCGCGCCATTGGTGGCTTCATTGCCGACAGCTGCGGCGACGGCGACGAGACGCGGTTCTTCTGCTATTGCGACTTCGACAATTTCAAACCCTTCAACGATAAATACGGCTTCAACGCCGGCGATCACGCCATCACCCTGTTTTCAGCACTGATGCGCCGCTACTTTTTCGCCGGCGACTGCTTTCTCGGCCATATTGGCGGCGACGATTTCTTCGTCGGCGTGCGTGACTGGACGGTGGAAGAGCTGACGGAAATCCTCGAACGCCTGCTCAGCGATTTTCACGACGACGTGGCGGAACTCTATTCGCACGAGGACCGCGAGGCCGGCCACATGGTCGGGCTCGACCGTCGCGGCAATGAGCGGGATTTCGCCCTGCTGCGCTGCTCGATCGGGGTCCTCACCCTGCCGAAAGGGTTGATCATCGCCAATCCCGAGCGTATCGGCAGCGAAATCGCCAGCGTGAAAACCGCCGCCAAGGAAAGCGAAGGCGGGCTGGTTATCCGGGTGTTCGGCGAGACAAATTGAGAAATGGACACTGGGCGTGGGATGCGTTCGCCTCTGTGCGCGCCGCTCCCCCCCTCTGTCCTGCCGGACATCTCCCCCTCAAGGGGGGAGATCGACAAGCGGCAAGGCCTCGGCCATCTCAACGTTTGAGAATGAAGTGACGTTAGTGCTTCCTGCTGATCTCCCCCTTTGAGGGGGAGATGTCCGGCAGGACAGAGGGGGCGTGGCGGCACACTCCAAGCCCGTATACTCCGAAAACGTGCAGCACGTCCCAGCGTCAAAGAGCCGCCTTCCATAAAGAACGCATCCGGCCTACATTTTAAGGTAACGCCAATCCTCAGGGAGTTGCCCTCGCCCATGTCCGATCCCACGACCCTGCCCGAAACAATGCGCTTCATCGACCTTCCCTCCCATGGCGGCCCGGAGGTCATGCGGCTTTCGCAGATGGCTTTGCCGAAACCGGCCAAAGGCGAAATTCTGGTCAAGGTCGAGGCGGCGGGCGTCAACCGCCCCGATGTCGCGCAGAGACAGGGCATCTATCCGCCGCCCAAAGATGCAAGCCCGATCCTTGGCCTGGAAATTGCCGGAAAAGTGGTTGCGCTCGGCGAAGGCGTCACCGAATTCAAGCCGGGCGATAAGATCTGCGCGCTCGCCAATGGCGGCGGCTATGCGGAATATTGCACCGTGCCGGCCGGGCAGGCCCTGCCCTTCCCCAAGGGATATGATGCCATCAAAGCCGCGGCACTGCCGGAAACATTCTTTACGGTCTGGGCCAATCTCTTCCAGATGGCGGGCCTCACCGAAGGCGAAAGCGTGCTGATCCACGGCGGCACCAGCGGTATCGGCACAACAGCCATCCAGCTCGCCAAAGCCTTTGGTGCTGAGGTCTATGCGACGGCCGGCTCCGCGGAAAAATGCGACGCCTGCGTCAAGCTTGGCGCCAGACGGGCGATCAATTACCGCGAAGAGGATTTCGCCGCCGTCATCAAGGCCGAGACCGGCGGCAAGGGTGTGGATGTGGTTCTCGACATGATCGGTGCGGCCTATTTCGAAAAGAACATCGCCGCACTCGCCAGGGACGGCTGCCTCTCCATCATCGCCTTTCTGGGTGGCACGACGGCCGAGAAAGTCGATTTGCGCCCCATCATGGTCAAACGCCTCACCGTCACCGGCTCCACCATGCGGCCACGCACCGCCGACGAAAAACGCGCGATCCGCGACGACCTCACCGAACTGGTCTGGCCGCTCGTCGAAAGCGGCAAGGTCGCGCCGGTCATCAACCGGGTCTTTGCACTGGACGAGGTCGTGGAAGCGCACCGGCTGATGGAAAGCAGCAATCATATCGGCAAGATCGTGATGCGAGTGTCTTGAACCACATGTGTTGTTTTCATTGACAACAAGCCTTCATGTTGTCATGAATAACAACATGAAGGCTGTTTTGCTCCAAAAGACGCGTAAAGTGATCGATGAAACGGCCTTCTTTGAGGTTGTCCTGTGGCATTTGCCTGAGCCTGTTCCCGGAAGTCTCCATCCGTTCAAATATCGGCTCGCGCTGGTGATCAAAGGGAAATGTGTTTTGCGTTATGACAATGAACGCGGCAAAGGCGATCATCGTCATATGGATGGACGTGAAGACGTAATCACATTCACCTCGCTTGAAGCCCTGTTCGACGCTTTTGAAGCGGATATGGAAAGGATCTTGTCATGACAGCGCTTACTGTCCGTCTCAGCACGATCAAGGACATAAAGAGCCGCTTTGTTACCGCCGGAAATCTGGCGATGTCTGGAAAGCCGATGGAGGCGAAACCATCAGTCGAATTTTCCAGTTACGAGGATTTGCACCGCATTCTCGCGCCATTGCGCCTTGCCATCGTTAAGGCTCTCGCCGGACAGGGACCGCTTTCCATCCGGGAGGTTGCCCGTCGGGTCGGGCGGGACGTGCAGGCCGTTCACCGCGATGTGACGTCGCTCCTCCATGCCGGCATTATCGACCGGAACGAGACCGGCGTGGAGTTTCCCTATGACAGCATCCACTTCGAATTCGACGTGAAGGCTGCAGATGCGGCATAACTGTCCGGCGGCAGATTAAAGCAACACCTCTTGCATTACTCACGAATCGTACTACCTTCTAGTTATGTTCAACGTATCGGAAGGAGGTGATCCAATGTCTAGTGAGATTTCGGTCTCTGGTGCAGGCAATGGAAAGGGTGTGTTTTCGACGGGGCAACCCTCGTTGTAAACCTCTTGTGCCTTCGGAACGTTGAGAAACAGTCCCGGGTCTGTAAACAGGACCAAACTCATGGAAGGGTCGCTTCGGCGGCCCTTTTCCGTTTCTGGATTTGTGGGGCCGGTACGTGTGCCTGGCTCACCTCCGTGTAGCTTCTCCCCCTATCTGTGTGCATCCCCTCCCTCATCTCTGTGCTTGTCACAGAGATCCAGCCAGACCAAGTCTTTGGGCTGGAGGAGTCTTTTTCGTCGCGCAGACGCGCGTCGGCTGGATTCCTGTGACAAGCACAGGAATGAGGGTGTGGGTAATTTGGCGCTATAAATTCGGCGTCTTGTGTTGCTGCTTACATCTTTCCCGTCATGCCGGTCCCCGGACCAAGCCCGAAGATGACCCGGCATCCAGCTGGCGCGCATCTGCGCGGCGGGGAGATCCCTTTCAGCCCAAGGACTTGAGCTGGCTGGATACCGGCTCGAGGCCGGTATGACGGGGAACTGAGGGCGACTGCAGAACCAACGCCGCCAATCGAGCCGCTTCTGCCTACTTCTTCCCAAAAACCTTCCACCGCGTCGGGCGGAAGCGCAGTTCCGCGCCAACGGCAACGGCGGCATTGAGCGGCACTTCGATTTCGAGGTGATAGGGTTCATGGCCGTTATTGGCGATGTCGATTTCGGCGATGCGGGTGCCGGCAAGGCGGCGACAGGTGGTGACCTTGCCGTAAAGCGCGTCTTTTTCTTCCGTCAGCGCCACATCTTCGGGCCGGAAGAAAAGCTCGCCCTCGCCCGTGCCACTCTCATCGATGCCGATGCTTTCGCCCTGGAAGAGCACATGGCCATCGCGGATCGTCACCGGCAGGCTGGAAGATTCCCCGATGAAGGAGAAAACGAAGGGAGAATTCGGCGTATCATAGACGTCATCGGCCGTGCCGACCTGTTCGATCTTGCCCTGGCTCATGACGACGACGCGGTCGGCCAGTTCCAGCGCCTCTTCCTGATCGTGGGTGACGAAAACGGTGGTGTGGCCGGTGCGGTCGTGGAATTCGCGCAGCCAGCGGCGTAGCTCCTTGCGGACCTTGGCGTCGAGCGCACCGAAGGGTTCATCGAGAAGCAGGACCTTCGGCTCGATGGCGACAGCACGGGCGAGCGCCACGCGCTGGCGTTGGCCGCCGGAAAGCTGGGTTGGATAGCGCTTTTCAAGACCGGAGAGATGCACCATGTCGAGAAGTTCGGATACGCGTTTGCGGATCTCGATTTTCGGCGGGCGGTTGGCGGAGGGGCGCACCTTGAGGCCGAAGGCGATATTGTCGGCCACCGTCATATGGCGGAACAGCGCATAGTGCTGGAACACGAAACCGACGTTGCGCTCCTGCACCGTGCGGTGCGACGCATCCTCATCGCCGAAAAAGATTTGACCCTGCGTCGGCTGTTCGAGGCCGGCGATCAGACGCAGCAACGTCGTCTTGCCGGAACCGGAAGGACCGAGCAGCGCGATCAACTCACCGGAACGAATGTCGAGCGACACGTCGTTCAGCGCCGGAAACCGATCGAACTGCTTGGTGATGCCGGAAACTTTCACTTCCATGAAGATGCCTTTCAATGCTTGCCGGCTGCGTTGCCCGCGCCAAAGCGTATTTCGAGAATGGTTTTGAGAACGAGCGTCACCAGTGCCAGACCGGCAAGCAGCGTCGCCACCGCAAAGGCCGCGCCGATATTGTACTCATTATAGAGTATCTCCACGTGCAGCGGCATGGTGTTGGTCTCGCCGCGAATATGGCCTGACACGACAGAGACGGCGCCGAATTCACCCATGGCGCGGGCGTTGCAGAGCAGCACGCCGTAAAGCAGGCCCCATTTGATATTCGGCAGTGTGACATACCAGAAGGTCTGCCAGCCGGAAGCGCCAAGCGAAATCGCCGCCTCCTCATCGCCATTGCCCTGATCCTGCATCAGCGGGATCAACTCGCGCGCGACGAAGGGAAAGGTGACGAAGATGGTGGCGAGCACGATGCCCGGCACCGCAAACAGGATTTCGATGCCGTAACTCTTCAGCCATGGGCCAAGCACGCTGTGAGCGGAGAACAGGATGACATAGACCAGACCTGATATAACCGGCGAGATCGAGAATGGCAGGTCGATCAGCGTGATCAGGAACGCCTTGCCCTTGAATTCGAACTTGGCGATCGCCCAGGCGGCGGCAACGCCGAAGACTACGTTGAGCGGCACCGAGATGGCGGCGACAAGCAGTGTGAGGCGAATGGCCGACAGCGCGTCCGGCTCGACAATGGCTTCCCAGAAGGCTTCCCCGCCTTTGCGGAAGGCTTCGAAGAACACCGAGACGAGCGGCAGCACGAGGAAGGCCGCAAGGAACAGGAAAGCGATGGCGATCAGCGCCAGCCGGGCGGGAAGGCTTTCGCTGGCGGGATCGCGGAACGGTCGGGGCGAGGTGCGGGAAGCGGGATCAGACATAACCGTACCTCTTGCGGCTCCAGGCCTGAATGAGATTGATGAGGAACAGCATGGCGAAGGAGATGATCAGCATGATGGTGGCGATGCCGGTCGCGGCCGCATAATTGAACTCCTCCAGCCGGATGACGATGAGGAGCGGCGCGATTTCCGAAACATACGGAATATTGCCGGCGATGAAGATGACCGAACCATATTCGCCGACACCGCGCGCGAAGGCGAGTGCAAAACCGGTGAGGATGGCGGGCGTGAGGCTTGGCAGCAGAACGCGGGTGATGGTCTGGAAACGGTTGGCGCCGAGCGTCGCCGCCACTTCCTCCACCTGCCGGTCGATCTCTTCCATGACCGGCTGCACCGTGCGCACCACGAAGGGCAGGCCGATGAAGATCAGCGCGATGACGATGCCGGTCGGCGTGAACGCGATCTTGATGCCGAAGGGTTCGAACAGCGAACCAACCCAGCCGCGATTGGCATAAAGCGTGGTGAGCGCGATACCCGCCACCGCCGTCGGCAGGGCGAAGGGCAGATCGACGATGGCGTCGACGAAACGGCGCCCAGGAAAACGATACCGTGTCAGCACCCAGGCGACGATGACGCCGAAAACAGCGTTGACCAGCGCGGCGATGAAGGCGGTGCCGAAGCTGACGCGCAGCGCATTCAGCGTGCGGCTATCGGTGGCAATCGCGATAAAATCTGCAAAACCAAGTTTCGCCGTGGACCAGACGAGGCCGCCGAGCGGAATAAGAATGATGAGAAACAGATAGGTGACGGTGTAACCAAACGTCAGGCCGAAGCCGGGTATGACGCTCGACTGCCGCCATTTCCACCTGTTTCCGGATGTATTATTGCTCATCAAGGCTCCGGATAATCTTTGTTTTTGTACATTTCCAGGACAGGAAACCGGAGTCCGCTTTTCCTGGAAATGCCCTCTGGGAGCCGGCGTTCCCCGGCGTTTATTATAAAGTATCGACCGGAACGGCGTCCGGTCGATCAGGCTCTTATTGTCTTGTCCCTGCGGACGGGTGATCGCGTTTCACCCCATCATCCGCTTACTTTGCGGGCTTGTAAATCTGGTCGAAGATGCCGCCATCGCCAAAATGTTCCGGCTGCGCCTTGGCCCAACCACCGAAGATCGGATCATCGATGGTGACGAGCTTGATATCGGGCAGCTGCTTCAGCAGGTCCTTGGAGACAACGGCGGGGTTGGACGGACGGTAGAAGTGCTTGGCCGCAATATTCTGTCCTTCGTCGGAATAGAGATATTGCAGATAGGCTTCCGCCGCCTTGCGGGTGCCCTTGGCGTCGACATTGGCGTCAACCACGGCGACCGGCGGTTCGGCAAGGATCGAGATTGGCGGTACGACGATATCGAAGGCATCAGCGCCGAATTCCTGGCCGGCGAGATAGGCCTCGTTTTCCCAGGCCAGCAGCACGTCGCCGATCTGGCGCTGTGCGAAAGTGACCGTGGAACCGCGGGCGCCGGTATCGAGAACCGGGGCGCGCTTGTAGAGATCGCCGACATAGGCCTTGATCTTCTCCTGATCACCCTTGAATTCTTCATTGGCCCAGGCCCAGGCAGCAAGATAGTTCCAGCGTGCGCCGCCCGAAGTCTTGGGGTTCGGCGTGACGATCTGGATATCGCCCTTCACCAGATCACCCCAATTATGGATGCCCTTGGGGTTGCCCTTGCGCACCAGGAAAACGATGGTCGAGGTGTAAGGCGAGGAATTATGCGGCAGGCGGGTGCGCCAGTCCTTGTTGATCTTGCCGGAATTTTGAACGATGGCGTCGATGTCGCTCTGCAGCGCCAGCGTCACCACATCCGCTTCCAGACCGTCGATGACCGAGCGCGCCTGCTTGCCGGAGCCGCCATGCGACTGCTGGATGGTGACATCCTCACCGGTATCGGCCTTCCACTTCTTGGCGAAGGCCTCGTTGAAATCCTTGTAGAGCTCACGGGTCGGATCGTAGGACACATTGAGCAGCTTGGTCTGCGCGGCGGCCGAGCCAGCGCCGCCAAGTGCCAGTGAAAGGCTAAGCGCGACAACGCTCAAACCGGACAGAAGCTTGGACATCGGTATTCCCTCCTGATTGCGATGGTTTAACTCTACTGGTTGAGTAGAGTTGGTCAATGAGGCCGAATACGATCGAAAAAGTGTTTCCCGAGAGCGTTTTCCCGGGCAACAAATACAGCGCAGCATAAGCGAAAGGCGCAACAAGCGTCGTGTAAAACTTTGCTGAATGCAAAACCGTTTCACATTTTTGCCGATTTTTTGCCGCGATGGCGAAAAATATTATGGGGTTTTAGACGATTTTTTCGTTTGGAATAGCAGCGACGCCGCCCCCGCCCTCATTCCTGTGCTCGTCACAGGAATCCAGCAGACGCGCGTCTGCGCGGCAAGAGAGCCCTTCCAGCCCAAGGACTTGGGCTGGCTGGATTCCTGTGACAAGCACAGGAATGAGGGTGGGAGAGGTTGGCGCAAGCCAATTGCCGCCGGTTGATCAGGCCGTCAAAAGCTCGGGCACGTCCACCCCCGCCACCGCATCGGCGATGGTGGTGTTGAAAAGGATGTTGCGCGTCGCGTCGGCCACGCGGGCAAAGACGTGGCGGATTTCGCACTGCTTTTCGCCATCGCAATCCTCGCAGCGGCGATAGGCGGTCTGCGACAGGCAGGGCAAGGGGGCAAGCGGCCCGTCGATGAGGCGCAGCACCTCGCCGAAGGTGATGTCTGCGGCCGGGCGCGCCAGAAGATAACCGCCCTGCTTGCCACGCCGGCTTTCGACGAGACGTTCCTTCTTCATTTCGAGAAGGATCTGTTCCAGAAACTTTTTCGGGATGGCCTGTTCGCGGGCAATGTCGGAAATCTGCACGGGACAGGCGCCGTCGGCCTTAGCCAGCGAAAGGAGCGCCCTCAGCGCATATTTTGCCTTCTGCGAAATCATTGTAAAACCAGTAGACCACAAGCCCGGAAACCCGGCAATTCCGGCTTAGCGTAGAAGTTGTCACAATTCAAATCCAAGCTGCGAAGAAGGTGAACGGGTATCTTTTGCTCATACCCTGCACGCGTGAGGCATTTTTGCTCTGAAGTGCAGCGCACAAAGACTGTCATTTCTGTTCGCAGAGCCGAATTTCCACAATAATCGGCCATGGAAATCCCGGACGTGACAATGACGATCAATTCAGCAAATGCCTTAGCCGATACCGCCTCTCTCGATGCCACGCTTGCCGGGCTCGATCTGGCGGGTCGGCTTTCGTTTATCGCCGGTCTTGGCGGGCGCGCCGTCTTCACCACCAGCCTCGGCATCGAGGATCAGGTCATCACGGCTGCCATCGGCACGCATCGCCTGCCGATCGATGTCGTGACGCTGGAGACCGGCCGGCTGTTCAAGGAAACCGTCGATCTCATCGATGAAACCGAAGAGCGTTTCGGCATGGAAATCCGGCGCTTCCGGCCGGAACAGGACGATATCGACGCCTATGCCGAAAAATACGGCCTGAACGGTTTTTACGAAAGCGTCGAAGCCCGCCACGCCTGCTGTCATGTCAGAAAGCTGATCCCGCTCGGCAAGGCGCTTGAAGGCGCTGCCTTCTGGATCACGGGTCTTCGCCGCGGCCAGTCCGGCAATCGCGCCACGACGCCGTTCGCCGAATTTGATGCGGATCGCAATCTCATCAAGATCAATCCTTTGGCTGACTGGGATATCGACCTTATCCGGGCGCATGTCGCCAAGGAAAACATCCCCGTCAACCCGTTGCATCAGCGCGGTTACCCCTCCATCGGCTGTGAGCCGTGTACGCGCGCCATCAAGCCCGGCGAGCCTGAGCGCGCCGGACGATGGTGGTGGGAAAACGACGAGAAGCGCGAATGCGGTCTTCATGTCGCCGGTGCGGAGCAGACATCCGCCATTTCCGCCATCCCGCAACGATAATCATTCAGTACATCTCCCGGAGTTCACAATGTCCAACGCAGTCCACGAGACGGACAGCAAGAATACTGTCGCATCCAAGCCGCCGCTCGATCCCCATCTGAAGGCGCTTGAAAACGAAGCTATTCATATTTTCCGCGAAGTCGCCGCCGAATTCGATAACCCTGTGATGCTCTATTCCATCGGCAAGGATTCGTCCGTGCTGCTGCATCTCGCGCGCAAGGCGTTTTTCCCGGGTCGCATCCCCTTCCCGCTGCTGCACGTCAATACCGGTTGGAAGTTCAAGGAAATGATCGAATTCCGCGACAATATCGTCAAGGAATATGATCTCGACCTGATCTCCCACACCAATCCGCGCGGTGCGGCGGAGAACGTCACGCCTTTCTCGCATGGATCGGCGCTCTACACCGACATCATGAAGACCGAAGCGCTGCGTCAGGCACTGGATGCCGGCCAGTTCGATGCGGCCTTCGGCGGTGCACGGCGCGACGAAGAGGCGAGCCGCGCCAAGGAGCGCATCTACTCCTTCCGCACGCCCGATCATAAATGGGACCCGCGCAACCAGCGCCCGGAACTGTGGAACATCTATAACGGCATGGTCCGCAAGGGTGAAAGCGTACGCGCCTTCCCGCTGTCCAACTGGACCGAGGTCGATATCTGGCGTTACATCGAGGCGGAAAACATTCCGCTGGTGCCGCTCTATTACGCCGCCGAGCGCCCCTATATCGAGCGTGACGGCATGATGATCCTTGCCGAAGACGAGCGGCTGGAACTACTGCCCGGCGAAGAGATCAAGCACGGCTCGATCCGCTTCCGCACGCTCGGCTGCTTCCCGCTGACCGGCGCCATCCGTTCCGAGGCGGCGACGCTTCAGGACGTGATCGCCGAGCTGGAAATCGCCACCGTTTCCGAACGGCAGGGCCGCGCGATTGACCGCGACCAGTCCGGCTCGATGGAGAAAAAGAAGCGCGAGGGGTATTTCTGATGAGTGCCGCCGCCATCAATCCCCCCTCTTCCGCCACCATTCTGCCGTTTGCCGAACATTCGAAGGGAACACGCGATACGCGTCCGCTGCGCCTCATCACCTGCGGCAGCGTGGATGACGGCAAATCGACCCTGATCGGCCGTCTTTTGTGGGACACCAAGGCCGTCAAGGAAGACCAGGCCGCCACCCTGCACCGCGACAGCGGCAAGCAGAACGATCTCGGCCTGCCCGATTTCGCGCTGCTGCTGGATGGTTTGCAGGCCGAGCGCGAACAGGGCATCACCATCGATGTCGCCTATCGTTATTTCGCCACCGACCGACGCGCCTTCATCGTCGCCGACACCCCCGGCCATGAACAATATACCCGCAATATGGCGACCGGCGCTTCGACGGCCGATCTGGCCGTGCTGCTCGTCGATGCGCGCACCGGCATTCTCGAACAGACCCGCCGTCACGCCACCATCGCGGCGCTGATGGGCATCCGGCAATTCGTGCTGGCGATCAACAAGATCGACCTGACGAATTACGACAAGGCCGGTTTCGAACTGATCGCCCATGAATTCCGCGAATTCGCCTCCAATCTCGGCATCAAGCAGATTACCGCCATTCCGATGTCGGCGCTGAAGGGCGAAAATGTCGTGCTATCAGGCAAGGCTTCCATGCCATGGTATGAAGGCCCGACGCTGGTGGAAACGCTGGAGCTTGCCACCGTGCGCTCCGCGCAGTCCGGCGGCTTCCGCCTGCCCGTACAGCGCGTCTCGCGGCCGGGCGAGAGCTTCCGTGGTTATCAGGGCACGGTTGCCGGTGGTTCGGTGAAGCCGGGCGACAGCGTCGTGGTTTTGCCCTCTGGCATGGTCGCCAATGTCAAGCAGATCGTCACTTTCGATCTGGTGCGCAACGCCGCCGTGGCGGGGGATGCCGTCACCCTCGTGCTTGACCGTCAGGTGGACGTATCGCGCGGCGACATGATCGTTTCCATCGAGGCGCAGCCGCAGACGGGGCTTGCCTTCGATGCGCAGATCGTGGCCTTGCAGCCCGGCGGCATCGAGGCCGGCAAACGTTATTGGCTGAAAAGCGGCAGCCGCCGCCAGCGTGTCAGCGTGCAGCCAATCAGCCAGCTGAACCTGAAGGAAGGCGAGTGGCAGGCGCATGAGACCTCGCTGCCGATGAATGCCATCGGCAAGGTGCGGCTCTCCTTCGACGAGACGGCGATTTTCGATGCCTATGAGCAGAACCGGGCAACCGGCTCCTTCATCCTGATCGACCCCGACACCAACAACACGGTTGCAGGCGGCATGATCGCCGGTAAACGCAGCGTTGGTGCGGCGGAAGAAAAGGGCGACCGGGTCATTCTCTCGCTGCCCGCCGATCTTGCGGAAAAGCTGCTGGCGAGCGAATTGCTGGCCAGACACCGCGACGAGATCGACATCCGCCGCACGGATGTCGCAACCGCCTCGCGGCTGATCGGCGATCTCGATTGAGACGGACCGCATGAATGACAAAAGGCGACCGCTGGGCGGTCGCCTTTTTGGTTTGGGCCTAGCTCAGGCGTGAGCTTAGAATACAAACATATAAAGCAGAATGATCACGAAGATCGGAACGCCCATAGCCCACAATGCAATACCCTTCAGCATATTATCCTCCATCGTTGTTGTGAATGGATAACGGCTGAAGTGCTTTTGCGTTCCCTGCTGCTGAGCCGACATTGGCTTCCTCGCAGTTGATAACGGCAAGAACATCAGGTTTGTGAAGGTTGGCAAAACCGAGAAGATGGCAGGCGCCACGGCACTCCGCCAAATCGGCGTTAGAGCCTGCGCCGTCACCACCTTGCCCTCAGGCAAACCCGGGGAACCGCGTTCAGGCCCGGTTAATGGCCGACACGTCACTCTCTCAACCATGGAACTACGTACTCCAGCACGCGTTGGGGTCCGTTATTGGGAGATGAAGATCATGAAAATTTTGACTGCAGCGATCTGTCTGGTTTCGGTTGGCATCCTGAGCGGCTGTGTTGACGACAGAGGATACCGGAGCGGCGGATATTATACGACCGGCGTGTATTACCGCACCTATGACCGCGATCGCCACTACCGCGACTATGATCGTCGCGACTGGCGCGACCGGAGGGATTGGCGTGATCGTCGCGACTGGCGTGGTGACCACCGCTACCGTTAATGGTCGACTGGATTATAGACGCACCACATCGAGGACGCGCGCCAAAGCACACGCCTCCAGTTTTGGATGAGCACGATATTCTCCTGACTGATACTTTAGATGGATTGCGACCGATTATGAGCCGCCTTAAGAACGGTCGTCGCGTGTTCCCTGAAACTGGCCGCGGCATGAGGCCTCGTCGCCATATTGCGTGCGACGGGCCTCTTCATATGTAGGTTACGGTTACGCTAGCGGCTATAAAAAAGGCCCGCTTAAGCGAGCCTTTGTGATAATCAATCAATAAACTTCATGCCGTTACAGTTTTTTGTATACTGAGTTCCATTGTATCAATTGCCCGGCGCCGACGGTCTTATGTGGCCCAAAGACCCGGAGTGTGCTGCCATAATTCAGATCCTGGGCGGAAAGATTCGAGTAAAGCGCCGGGTCGTTAGCCTCTGGATTGGCAACGACCTTTTCGTACGTATGTGCCCCGATAGTAATTCTATCTCCGACGTTGGCCGTCATGTCATGTCTGAATAGATCGACCAATGGCGTTCCTTTGTAAATGGGTCTGTATGCAAATCCATCAAAGGTGACGATGAAATCAATGGTTTCGCGTTCTACAAAACTGTCAAACGCTTCTTCTCCACGCAAGAATTTGTGTGCCTCTCGGCCGACAATTCCATCCGCAGATACAGTATGCGCTGGAAAGTAGTATTGTCCTTGAATTTCGTACATCAGGGCTCTGCTTTCCGGCTTCACGATACCCCTTACCGCTTCCGCAAGATCCTTCTGGAATATCGTATCGTAGTCATATGCAGGCGTTGCCTTAGCTGGGCTTACAGCAATCGTGAAAAGCGCCGCTATCCCCGCCGCCACAGGACCAGCTTGTGAAACAATATTCGGATCAGTTTTCCCAACAATCGCCCGCGACACGATCAAAAAACACATAAGGAATGCAGGAATAATCGGTATTAGGTAACGAGGTACGTAGTAGGCATAGCCGGGCGGGAAAACTGTGTAGAGCGCAACGATCGGAACTATCACCGCAGCACAAATAAGCGAATTCGTAAACCTTAACACCATAGCCACGACCAAGGTAGGAACGACTACCAAGTAAGGCCACACGTACTCCATCGTCACTATTGATGTGATTTTCTCGTACCATGAGCTCTTATTCTCAATAGCAAGTATGGCTCTACCAATGACGCTTGTTGGCAATAAGCCAGCACCGCTAGCCCACATGTAAGTATAGAAAGCAATGATCGGAACCGAGGCTGCAATCCAAAGACCTAGGTTAAGTCGACGAGTCCTCCACGCTAACGCCACAACTACACAGATCGTTACCAGAGCGAGCTCCGGGCGGGCGAGGTGGAGAAGTCCGGCCGAAAGAGCCACGCCTACGCTGTTACTCCGGTTCCAACTGTTTATCAGAAGCGAAACAAGAAAGAACGCCACCCCAGTCTCAAACATTGTGGCGGTATAAAGGAACAAAGGACTGAACATCGCAATAGCTGCGACACTGAGCGGCAGAAACGAGAACCTCACGCCAGATGCGCAGTGGACGAGGCAAACACCAAAAAAGACCAGCGCGTAATTGACCAATTTGGCGACCGTTAACCAGTAGTCACCGAAAAGATGGAAAACGGGCGCGAATACCAAAACCTGCAACGGTGAAGTAGCGCCGTGCGCAACTTGGCTCGGCTGATAAGAAAACGGCAAAGAGAAAAAGTTCTTGAAGAACACGAAATAGATGTATGCATCCTGGTCTACGAAATTAAATGCTTGGTAGACGGGGATGGAAAAGACGAGCACCGAAACGGCTATGGTGGCAACGATAGATCGGTCGAGTTGCATATCGGGCTCCAAAAATTGCTTGGCGCTTGGATAACGGTCCCGGCAGGTTGTCGCCATCATTTTTTCATCACGAGCCAATTTTTTCGCGTGTTCGGCCATCGTTCAAATCGCGATGCCGTATTATTCAACGTCGCTATACAGATTAAAACCGTCATTTTTGTCTGCAAATAGCCTGACGTTTCCACGATCGGGGCGTCTGAAGGCTCACAACTCTTAATCGGTATCCCCTTGTATGGCCGCAAGCTAGATAGGCGATAAAAACGTCGCTCTCAAAGCTGGAGGAAGCACTTGAAGGTCGCATACTTAAATCCTTGGGTAAACGCCGCAGAGAATCAGGCGTTCATGTCGCTCACCGCCAGAGGAAGAAATGTCGGCATCGAACTGTTGAGCTGCGGAACCGCAGAGGACATCGAAAGAAGCGGTGTCGACTTTGTTTTATCTGTCGCAAGCTCAGTTCCAAAAGTGGCCGACGTCCCGTCGTACCTTACACTTCACGAACCAACGAAACGCTTCTTAACAAGCAAGTTTTACTTTGAGAACATGCTGTCTTACGACGGCTACCTCACCATTTCGGATAGTCTAAAGCGTTTTGCGCAGGATGTAGCGTTTGGCATAGGCAGGCCAGATGACGTTGGCTTTTATTACAACACACCACAGAAATCAAACTTTACCACTGATGTGGGCGCTCTGGCCAAATCAGGCGAACTCAAACTCGTTTATTTGGGAACGAATTGGGATCAACGATTACCTGCCCTTTTCAAGGCTCTTGACGACCGAGAGGTACTAAGAGTTCACGGACCTGAGGCGTCTTGGCAAGAATTCCAATATAAAAGCTTCAAAGGTTCTCTGCCGTTTGATGGCGTATCTCCTCAAAAGGCCTACTCGGAATCGGGACTTGGTCTCGTTCTCCTGTATGATGGCCATTTGGCGGAAGACGTAATCTCAAACCGAATCTTTGAGATATCAAGCGTCGGCGCTGTATCCATTTGCCCCGATACTCCATGGACACGACGGTTAACGAGGAGGGCAAGGACGTGTGCTTGCGCTTCGCCGTTCATTACAATGGCGTCAAATTCACGAAGCCGCATAAGGCGTTCCGCAACGTCCGTAGCATAGCCGGCCTCAGCGATACCGTGACACCGCATGTTCTACGCCACACACACGCCCCACCTGGTTGGCTCAACTCGGCGTCGATCCGGAGCAGGCCGCCGCCTCTCTGGGCCTCACTGTCGAGGAATTTGAACGCACTTATTCACACGTCAGCCCTGATTTTCAGGCACAGGCAGCGAACGCATTCTAGTCGGTCCGCGCTTTAATCGGTCCGGTTTCGGTCCGAGACTTTGATTTAGGGATTTTCAGGAAATATCGGGATCAGTTATAAGCCATTGTGTTTATTAGGCTTTCAGCTGGTCGGAGTGAGAGGATTCGAACCTCCGACCCCCACGTCCCGAACGTGGTGCGCTACCAGACTGCGCTACACTCCGTGACCAGCGGCGCTTCTATAGACCAGCCTCCGGCATTCGACAAGCGGCTTATTGCATTTTTTATGACAAGTTTCCTCCCCGCAGTGAGGCAGCCTCGCCAACCGCTTGCGACAAGGGGCGCAGGGCTGAAAAACGTTACAAAAAAGCAATTGTGGCAGGAAATTTTCGTCAAGCAGCATACCTCCCCTGCCCGCCGCCGCCAAATCTGCTAGGGGAACGGTATGACCGGCGGGATGCCGGACACGGCACAAAGGACATTTCACCATGCTATTTCGCAGCGTAACGCTCGCAGGGCTCGCCATTGCGCTCTCCGCCTGCACGACATCGGAAGGCTCCGTGCCTTCCTTCACCCAGAAGAGCCCCGTGGAAACACGCTGGGTCGGTCAGTCGGCAGGCATTTTCTTCGCAAAATTCGGCCCGCCGCTGAGCGACACGGAATCCGGCAGCTCCACCGTCTATAACTGGCGCGGCGGTTACAAGAAGGCCACCATTCCGGCGAAGTTCGAAGAAAGCAAGGACGGCAAGAAGGGTCGCCAGATTTCGCCCGCCCGCACCGCGTCGCTCTCCTGCACGGTGCAGCTGGTCGTTTCCAGCAATTATACGATCACTTCGGTGCGCACGGTTTCCGACCGCCCCGGCGTCAACGGCCCCAGCTACTGCGCGGAATTCCTCGCCGCAAACTAAGATTTCGGCCCGAAACCGAACGAACGAGGCCCGCCCGCAACGGCGGGCCTTTTCACTTTTTCGGGATTATTGTCATTTTCCTGAAAAAACTTTTGCCTAAAATCACGTGGCCCGTTCCATTGCGCCCCACAGGCACTGGATTGTGGGCCGTTTCGCGATATTTGGCCCAGAGACCGCTTTCAACCGTTTGAAAGACCTGTCTGATCTTCGCATCCATGAAACTGACAATCCGCAAGACCGCAAAAAATGCCGTTGCGACCATATGTCCCGACGAGCCACCTGCAAAAGTGCTTGAACTGGAGTGAAAAAGTCCGGGTTGTGCCGCTTTGCGCTTTGCTATAACGGGGCGGTCGGGAGGAATGTTTTTAACACAAAACAAGAATCAGGTATGGCCGTGACTCCCATCAATCAAGACAAATCCCAGCTCACTGATCTCTCCCAGGACACTTCCCTTTCCCACGCTTTTCCAATGAACCGCCGTCAGGTTCTGGGTGGCGCGCTTGCCGGGATTGCCGCAGCAGCGCTGCCCTCCTCTCCGCTTCTCGCCAACACGACCGCCAAGAAGGTCGATGTGCTGTTGATCGGCGGTGGCATCATGAGCGCGACGCTCGGTGTATGGCTGCGCGAACTGGAGCCCACCTGGTCGATGCAGATGCTGGAGCGGCTGGATGGCGTGGCGCTTGAAAGCTCGAACGGCTGGAACAATGCCGGCACCGGCCATTCCGCACTGGCGGAACTTAACTACACGCCGGAAGACGACAACGGCAACATCAAGATCACCCAGGCGATCAACATCAACGAATCCTTCCAGATCTCCCGGCAGTTCTGGGCCTGGCAGGTGCGCAACGGCGTCTTGAAGAACCCGCGCTCCTTCATCAACCACACGCCGCATATGAGCTTCGTCTGGGGTGATGAGAACATCGCCTATCTGGAAAAGCGCTATCAGGCGCTCAAGGCCAGCCCGCTTTTCGCCGGAATGGAATATTCCAGCGACCCCGAGCAGATCAAGAAGTGGGTGCCGCTGATGATGGAAGGCCGCGATCCCTCCCAGAAGATCGGCGCGACCTGGTCGCCGCTCGGCACCGACATGGAGTTCGGCGAAATCACCCGCCAGTTCGTGTCGCATCTGCAGGGTGACCAGAATTTCGACCTGCAGGTCAATAGCGAAGTCTCCGACATTCAGCGCAATGCCGATGGCAGCTGGCGCGTGACCTATGCCAACACCAAGACCGATGCCGAACAGGTGGTGGATGCGAAATTCGTGTTCATCGGCGCCGGCGGCGGCGCGCTGCATCTGCTGCAGATGTCCGGCATTCCGGAAGCCGATGATTATGCCGGTTTCCCGGTGGGCGGCTCGTTCCTCATCAACGAAAACCCCGATGTGACGATGCAGCATCTGGCCAAGGCCTATGGCAAGGCCTCGGTCGGTTCGCCGCCCATGTCGGTGCCGCATCTCGACACCCGCGTGCTGGGTGGCAAGCGTGTCATCCTGTTCGGGCCTTTCGCCACCTTCTCCACCAAGTTCCTGAAGGAAGGCTCCTATTTCGATCTCGTCTCCTCCGTCACGACCAGCAACGCCTGGCCGATGGTGCGTGTGGGCATCGATGAATATCCGCTGGTGGAATATCTCGCCGGCCAGCTGATGATGTCGGATGACGACCGCTTTGCCGCGCTGAAGGAATACTTCCCCAATGCCAAGCAGGGCGAATGGCGCCTGTGGCAGGCCGGCCAGCGTGTGCAGATCATCAAGCGCGACGAAGAAAAGGGCGGCGTGCTGCGGCTCGGCACCGAAGTCGTCTCCGCACAGGACGGCAGCATCGCCGGCCTGCTCGGCGCTTCGCCGGGTGCATCGACCGCAGCCCCGATCATGCTCAGCGTCCTGGAAAAGGTGTTCAAGGACAAGGTGGCAACGCCGGAATGGCAGGCCAAGATCCGCCAGATCGTGCCGAGCTACGGCACCAAGCTCAATGACGATCCGGAAAAGGTGCAGCAGGAATGGGCCTACACCGCCGAACACCTGCAACTGCCGACCCCGCCGCAGATCGATCTTGATGCGCTGAAGGGTGCCGGTGCGGCGCCTGCGGGTGCGCCGGTGAAGAAGGTGCCGGATATCGCGCTGTAAGGCTTAGACGCGATTTAGGATTGGACGCCGCGTGTCTCTGGATGCGCGGCGTTTTTTGTTGATGCGCGCCTTCCTCCGCACTCGACGTCCTCCTCGGGCTTGACCCGAGGACAGGTTTTCGCGCTTAACGGTATCCTGGGTTATAGCGTAGCGTGGTAAGCCTACCATCATCGGATGACGTCAGGTCACCTTCAGATACCGTTGGAGCGTTACAAGGGGACGCCTGTGGCTTCTGCTGTCTTTCGCTGAGCCCCCCGAACTTCTCTTGAAGTTTCCTTGCATGGTCTCCAGCACGGGAGTGAAGATGGGCGGCGCGGGAGACGAGCTTAGCGCCGCGCAATCGCAATCAGGACTTCATGTTCAGCAACTCAGGAAAATTATAGTAACGCAATCGCTTGTCACGGCAGCGGTAGTCATTCTTTGAGGCGTCCACGCTCACATTCTGGTACAAGGCTATGCCAATATACGACCAATTGGGATTGGAACGTTCTGCTGTCCGCGTGCAAAAAGCGTAAATCTGCTTTGCGGGATCGAGCAACACTACGCTCGAAATCTCGGCTTTCGTGAAATCCCCGGGTTTAATGGTTCCGCGCAGGACGCCCACATAGTCCCGTTTAATCGATCTGGTAGGAGGCTGCTGCGAATCCAAAACAGATTGTGGTGCCGGTGTCTGGCAGCCAGCCAGCGTCATCACTGCTGCACAGAATAGTAAAGTCGTCTTCATTCAATTAAATCCCCAAAAGGAAATGCACAAGATGGACACTATATCCTACGATATATTGCGATAATATTCGCAACGCACAGGTATCCACAGCCGATAGTATCAAGGTCGCTCTTCGATAGTCCGAGCAATAACCATTTATCAATGAGGTTGCGGCGCGCTCTTCCAGCTTCCTCACTTCCGATGATGACGCCGCTAACTGCTTGCAGAAAGTGGGCGACTATCACTCACGCAATATAGGTGGTCGAAACAGTTCAAATCTTGCGGCAAACGGCGTACATAGTGAGGTACGCATCTACGTCTAAGTCTTTTATTTAACTGCGGTAAGAAAATTTGGCTGGGGCGCCAGGATTCGAACCTGGGAATGCCGGTACCAAAAACCGGTGCCTTACCGCTTGGCGACGCCCCAACAGGGCAGCGAAAGAAAAACGCCGCTGCCTGAACCGCGCCTGATTAGCAAAGCCGGGCGGGCGCGGCAATGACCCGGCGACCAATTTTTTCACAAAATCCAAGCTTTTTGGATGCTGTGCCGCAGACGGCATGATAGGGCTTGGCGATTGTGCGGCGGGCGCCGTTGGCACTGGCGGCATGGCATTCATTCAGGAGGTCTTGATGGCGGACCCGGCATTCGATCTCGATTTCAAGCCGGCCTATGGCGAGGCGGTTCCTGTCGCCCCGCTGGTCCAGCGCCTCACCGTCAACAATCCTTCCGCCTTCACCTTCCATGGCACCAATTCCTATATCGTCGGCGACCGTTCCGTCGCCGTCATCGATCCCGGCCCGGAGGATGAGGCGCATTTTCAGGCGCTGATGACGGCGCTTGACGGCCGTGAGGTGACCCATATCTTTGTCAGCCACACCCATCGCGATCACTCACCGCTTGCCCGGCGGCTGAAGCAAGCGACGGGAGCGATAACGGTTGCGGAAGGTCCGCACCGCGCCGCCCGGCCGCTCTATGCGGGTGAAACCAACCCATTTGCCGAAAGCTCCGATACGGCTTTCGTGCCCGATATCGCGCTTGGTGACGGGCAGAGCCTTTCCGGCGATGGCTGGACATTGACCGCACTGCATACGCCGGGCCACACCGCCAATCACGCCGCCTTTGCGCTTGATGGCAGTGGCATCGTCTTTTCCGCCGATCATGTGATGGCCTGGGCCACCACCATCGTTGCACCGCCGGATGGGGCGATGAGCGATTACATGACCTCGCTGGAGCGGCTGCTCACCCGCGACGACCGGCTGTTCCTGCCCGGCCATGGCGGGCCGGTCACCGATCCCGCCGCCTTCATGCGGGGCTTACGCGCCCACCGCCGCATGCGGGAAAAGGCGGTTCTGAAGCGTATTCGGGACGGGGACAGGCTGATCGCCGATATGGTGAAGGTGATCTATGCCAGCACCGACAAACGCCTGCACGGGGCAGCCGCACTTTCCGTGCTGGCGCATATCGAAGACCTGATCGAAAAGGGCGAGGTGCGGACGGATGGTACGCCTTCGCTCTTGGGCGAGTATTTTCCGGCCTGACGGGGTTTTGAGGCGCGAATTCTCAAGATACTTTCGCCGCTTACGCCCCGTTGGGAACGAGCGGATGCCACTTGTTTCTTCTCCCCGCCGGGGAGAAGTCCGCGGCAGCGGGATGAGGGGGCGAGGGTCGAGATAAACCGAGAGCTAGCCCCCTCATCCGACCCTTCGGGCCACCTTCTCCCCCTCGGGGAGAAGAAACCAAGCCGCAGCGCCATGCGCTATCTCACATCAAAAACGTCTCAATTGTCGTTCAACCCCTGCATTTCCGCGTCCAGCGCATCGAGATAGGCCTCGGCGATGGCGGCCCCCATGCCGAGATCATGCGGGGCATAACGCGAGGCGACGCGGATATCGACGATGGTGGTTTCCGCCTCTTCCCTGAGGCGGATGAGGATATCAAAACGCAGGCCCCAGATGCGGGTGCGCGTTTCGCCCTGCATCAACACCACGCCGCTGCCATTAAAGAAGGTGGGCTGCGGCGCCTCGGCCGGCCGGGCCGTGGGCACCGGCACGATGGAGGGCAGGTCTTCCACCGGGCCTTCTTCAGCCGGGGGCGTCTTGTCCTGTTCTGGAATGCCGGTGGAGGGCGCTTCCTCCGCGCCGATGACGCCTCTTGTGTGGCTGATGCGGATATTCTGGGCAGCGGCCATCTTCTTGGCGGCGGCATAGATGCGGTCGATCGCGCCTTCATAACGGCGGCCGGCAAGGCTGGCATAGGCAATCGCCTGCGCGTCCCGGTCTTCCTTTGCCACCATGGCGGGCCTTGCCAGCCATTGCTGGTTCGCCACCGGCGTCACCAGCCATTCCGGCACGTCGGTCAGGTCGGTCGAGATGTCGTAAATCTTTGGCTGCTGCCAATAAAGATATGCGCCGTAACCGACCACACCGAGCGGCAGGGCCGACAGGAGAAGAGCGGCAAGCGCCGAAAGCCCGCCCCGCGCGCCCTTTGTCCACAGTCGCTCAAGGCCGATCAGCGCCAGAAGCACAGCCGCCAACGCGATGCCGGCGGCAATTATCAGCAACCCCACGAGGTCAGGCGTCGTCAGTGGTCCAAACCGGTGGACACAGGCGGCAATCAGAAATAGCGCCAGCGCCGCCAGACCGAGATAGCGGGAAAGATAGGCTGCAACCGAAAAAGGCCGGACGAAACGCACAGTCATGGAAGCGGATATCCGTATGATCGCATTGGCGTAAAAGCGTTGCACCCGAAATCTGGCAAGGGAATCACCTGCATATGATGTCATAGACCGGATTTGCGGCGAGGAAAACAAAGGAGGGAGCCGATCTGCGGGTAAAGCGTGCTCACAACCTCCGAAGACCTCTTTTCCGTCATGCCGGACATGATCCTCTGTTGTCGGGTTAAATTTCCGGGCAGGTCGCTGTCGCCTTGAAGTCGATGATGAAGGGTGAACATTCACTCAACGTCATCCTCGGCCCTGTGCCGAGGATCTAATCACATTGAATAAAATCAATACGTTGGCAGATCCTCGGGACAGGCCCGAGGATGACGTCGGCGCAATTGGCATGACTTTCTTTCCCATCGGACGACGCTGCTCTTCTTTGGTGTCGGGTTAAGGCGAAAATCCGGAAAGCCTATTCGAATGAGAGTCTTGTGCCTCGTCCAGAAATTTAAACCGGGCAATAGTAGACATGGCCCGGGGTGCGCAACGCTCCTGCCAAATGCAGACGCTCTCCGGCCTCCGGTGTCGCTCCGGCAGACTGAGCGGCCACGGCAAAAGGAAGCGGGAATATTTTTCCACATTATCGCCTCTTAATAGAATAATTCCCCGGCAATGCAACAAATACGCAAGCTCATCCCTTAATTGCTGAGGAAATCGGCGTATCCTCGGCGACCTCCCTCGAGAATGCGTGTAAAAAGTGCAACATTCTCGTTTTCTTGCACAATAAAGAGACATGTCATGTCACAGGCAACGACGTCCGCCAGCCCCTCCGGGCCTAAACCCTTTTATCGCAATTTCGGCTTTCAGGTTCTGATCGCCATGGTCATCGGCCTGCTGCTCGGGCTCGTTGCGCGCAACATCGGTCCCGATGCCGCCGGCAGCCCGAATGGGCTTTCGGTGACGCTGCAGACCATCGGCAGCATTTTCGTGCAGCTCCTGCGCGCTTTGGTACCGCCGCTGATCTTCACGGCCATCGTCGCCTCCATCGCCAATCTCAAGAACCTTTCGAATGCGGCAAAGCTCGTCTGGCAGACGCTTTTGTGGTTCGCCATCACGGCGCTCATCGCCGTGGTCATCGGCATCGTGCTCGGCCTCGTCATTCAGCCGGGTGTCAACACGGCGATTGCCAATACGGCAGCGGCGGCCCCCTCCTCCACCGGCTCCTGGCTGGATTTTCTCAAGGGTCTCGTTCCCGCCAACGTCTTCGGACTTGAAGCCTCTACCAAAATCAATAACGGTTCAGGCAGCACCTCGCTGAACTTCAACGTTCTGCAGCTGCTGGTGGTGTCGATTGCCTTTGGTGTCGCAGCGCTGAAAGCCGGCAAGGCAGCGGAGCCGTTCCTTGCCTTCAACCAGTCGCTCCTTGCCATCGTGCGTAAGATCCTGTGGTGGGTCATCCGCCTCACCCCCATCGGCACCATCGGCCTGCTCGGGCGTGCGGTTGACCAATATGGCTGGACGACGCTTTCGCAGCTCGGCTGGTATGCGGCGGCCGTCTATATTGGTCTCGCGCTGGTGCTCTTCGTGGTCTATCCGGCGCTGCTGATCGCCCATGGCCTGAAGCCGTCACGTTTCTTTGCTGGCGCATGGCCGGCTATCCAGCTCGCTTTCGTATCGCGCTCGTCCATCGGCACGCTGCCCGTCACCGAAACCGTGACGGAAAAGAGCCTCGGCGTGCCGCGCGAATATGCCGCCTTCTCCGTGCCGCTCGGCGCCACCACCAAGATGGACGGCTGCGCCGCCATCTATCCGGCGATTTCGGCGATCTTCATCGCGCAGTTCTTCCAGGTGCCGCTCGGCATTCAGGAATATGTGCTGATCGTCTTCGTTTCGGTGCTGGGTTCGGCTGCAACAGCGGGTCTCACAGGCGCGGTGGTGATGCTGACGCTGACGCTCTCCACGCTTGGGCTGCCACTCGAAGGCGTAGGCCTGCTGCTCGCCATCGACCCGATCCTCGATATGGGCCGCACGGCGGTCAACGTTGCCGGTCAGGCGCTGGTGCCGACCATCGTCGCCAAGCGCGAAGGCATTCTCAATGAGGCCGTCTACAACAACGCCAAGGACATCGACGCGCTCGATGACCGGGAAGTGGCGCCGGCCTGATCACGATAATCGTGGGGCGTTTCCAGTGAAAAGGAAACGCCCCACGGGTGCCACTGCCGTTGCTCCATAAGAGTTTGGGATTGACGGCGATGGTTTCGTCGATAGCAATATCGGCACAGACAACAATGCATCTTTCGGCGGAACCTGCGCATGGCGAAACGTAACTGGATTTATGTCGCCCTGCTCGCCTTCCTCTCCCTCGGCCTCTTGATCGACGCCGCCATCTGGCCCGCCGGACCTCCAAGTTCCTTTACCGCAAACGATCTCGTCCAGATGATCGGCATCATCACGCTGTTTGCCTGGTGGCAGATAGAAGATGCCGAAAAGCGAGATATCCGGCGCAGTCCGGCCGCCAAAGTCGCAACCATTCTGCTCGCGCCTGTCGGCCTTGCCATCTATCTTTATCAGACCCGCCGGTGGACACGCGCCACGCTCGGCCTCATCGCCTTCATGGGTGGCATCTTTCTCGCCGCCATCCTCACGCTGTTATTGAGTGACTGGCTCATTTTGCAGGGCTTTTTCCCTCCCTCTTTTTTGTCCGGTTCTGAAACTGGATAGAGGTCCGTCCCGCTGGGCCGGGCGCAGCCATTGTCTGGCGGTCAGTTGATGCAACTTTCCGCGCCAATGCGGCTTTTCCCCATATGAAAACAGGCGTATCAATCGCGGCAATAAAAGTGCCGTACGGCTGTCATGTTCAAGGGAGAAACAAGATGCGTGTTTCCATCGTCCTCGGTTCGCTTGCCGCCATGCTGGCGCTGACCGCCTGCCAGACGCTGACGCCGGAAGAGCGGCGGGCGCGGGACGAGGCGACTTGCCGGGGTTATGGTTTCCGCCCCGGCACCGACCCGATGGCGGGTTGCCTTCTCGATCTGGAAATGGATCGTCGCGCCGATAACCGTGCATGGCAGGCGCAGATGAACCGCGACATGTTCTACCGGCCGGTCGTCGTCGAGCGTCAGATCATCGTCCGACAGAACCCCTGACGGGAATGAAGGCGACGTTGCTTGCAACCTGCCCCTCCTTCGCCCGCGCAGCAAGCGTTGCCTGCGCGGCGGCAAGGCGGGCGATGGGCACGCGGAAGGGCGAACAGGACACGTAATCGAGATCCGCATCCTCGCAGAAATGGATCGAGGCCGGATCACCGCCATGTTCACCGCAAATGCCGAGCTTCAGTTCCGGCCGCGTCTGGCGGCCGCGTTCGGCGGCGATGCGGATCAACTCCCCCACACCATCAAAATCGAGCGAGATGAACGGGTCACGCTCGATGATGCCTTTGCGCTGATAGGTGTTGATGAAGCGCGCTGCATCATCGCGGGAAATGCCGAAGGTCGTCTGCGTCAAATCGTTGGTGCCGAAGGAGAAAAATTCCGCGGCTTCGGCGATGACATGGGCGCGCAATGCAGCGCGCGGCAGTTCGATCATGGTGCCGGTCAGATATTCGATCTCCATGCCGGTTTCCTGCGCCACCGCGGCGGCGACACGATCGATGACCTCGGTGACATAATCGAGCTCTGAGCGCAGGCCGACCAGCGGCACCATGATCTCAGGCACAACGGGCGCGCCGGTGATGCGGGCTGCCTCAACGGCGGCTTCGAAAATGGCGCGGGCCTGCATTTCGGCGATCTCGGGATAAGAAATGGCGAGACGGCAGCCGCGATGGCCGAGCATGGGGTTAAATTCATGCAGCGCATCCAGCCGCTGACGGAACACGGTCTGCGGCATGCCCATGGCGGCCGCCACCTCGACGATCTCGCCATCGGTCTTCGGCAGGAATTCGTGCAGCGGCGGATCGAGCAGGCGGATCGTCACCGGCAGGCCATGCATGATCTGGAACAGTTCGGTGAAATCCGAACGCTGCATCGGCAGAAGCTCATCGAGCGCTGCCCGCCTGCCCCTTTCGCTCTCGGCAAGGATCATTTCGCGCATCACGTGGATACGGTCGCCCTCGAAGAACATATGTTCGGTGCGGCAGAGGCCAATGCCTTCGGCACCGAAGGCGCGGGCGGCGCGGGCGTCAGCCGGGGTGTCGGCATTGGTCCGCACCGTCATGCGGCGCAGGCTGTCAGCCCAGATCATCAGCTTGCCGAAATCGCCAGACAGTTCCGGCTGCGTCATCGGCACTTCGCCTTTCAGCACCCGGCCGGAAGAGCCATCGATGGTGATGATATCGCCGCGCTTGAGCATACAGCCGACGCCGATCAGCACCTTGTTGCGCATATCGACGCGCATGGAACCGGCCCCGGTGACGCAGGGGATACCCATGCCGCGCGCCACCACGGCTGCGTGGCTGGTCATGCCACCACGCGTGGTCAGAATGCCTTCGGCGGCATGCATGCCGTGAATATCTTCCGGGCTGGTTTCGATGCGCACCAGAATGACCCGGCGGCCTTCGGCTTCCGCCGCAACCGCCTCTTCCGAGGTGAAGACGATCTCACCCGTCGCCGCGCCCGGAGAGGCCGGCAGGCCGGAGCCGATGATGGGGCGGGAAATGCCCGGATCAATAGTCGGGTGCAACAGCTGGTCGAGCGAGGACGGCTCGATGCGGCAGACCGCCTCTTCCTGCGAAATCGTGCCTGCCTCCACCATATCGACGGCAATCTTCATGGCGGCGCGAGTGGTGCGTTTGCCGGAACGGGTCTGCAGCATCCAGAGCTTGCCGCGCTCGATGGTGAATTCCAGATCCTGCATGTCGCGATAATGGTTTTCCAGCCGCTTGCAGATGGCCAGGAACTCGCTGAACGCCTCCGGCATCAGCTTTTCCATGGACGGCTTGTCGGAACCCGACGCCAGCCGCGCAGCCTCTGTGATCGACTGCGGCGTGCGGATGCCCGCCACCACGTCTTCCCCCTGCGCATTGACGAGGAATTCGCCGTAAAGCTCCGCCTCGCCGGTGGAAGGATTGCGGGTGAAGGCGACGCCGGTTGCCGAGGACGAACCGAGATTGCCGAAGACCATGGCCTGAACGTTGACCGCCGTACCCCAGTCACCCGGAATATTGTGGAGATGCCGGTAGGTCACGGCGCGGTGGTTGGTCCAGCTGGCAAAAACAGCGCCGATGGCGCCCCACAGCTGCACGTGACAGTCCTGCGGGAAGGCTTCGCCCAGCTCGTCCTCGATCAGCTTCTTGTAAAGCGAAACGACGTGCTGCCATTCGACCGCCGACATGTCGGTATCGTATTCATGGCCGAGCCGGCCCTTTTCATCCTCGAGAATTTCCTCGAACAGTTCGTGATCGAGGCCCATGACGACATCGGCATACATCTGGATGAAGCGGCGGTAGCTGTCCCAGGCAAAACGGGCGTCGCCGGCATCGTGGCCCAGCGCCTCGACGGTGCGGTCGTTGAGGCCGAGATTAAGGACGGTGTCCATCATGCCCGGCATGGAGGCGCGCGCGCCGGAGCGGACGGAAAGAAGCAGCGGCGACTGGCTGCCGCCGAAGGTCTTGCCGGTCACGGTTTCCATGCCGTGCAGGCCGGCCATGACCTGCAGCTTCAGCTCTTCGGGAAGATCGCGGCCGTTCTTGTGATAAAGTGCGCAGGCATCTGTAATGATGGTGAGGCCGGGGGGAACGGGTAGGCCGAGACTTGCCATTTCGGCAAGGTTCGCGCCCTTGCCGCCCAATATTGCAACGTCACCTGCCCTGCCTTCGGCAGCACCATTGCCGAAGGTATAAACCCATTTTTTCATTCCACGCTCTCCACCCAGAAGCGTTGTCATTTTTCTATCATCTACAGCATTGCCAGCATGTTGGGAACGCCGCAACGTGCAGTTTACATCGCAGTGCAGCATAATTGCGGCAAATTGCGCGCCAGAATTGCCGCAAACACAAAATAACAGCAGGACTGACGCATTCGTGTAGTGCGCAGAAACGGAGTGTTCCCTAAGCCATTATCATCGCCGACAAAGAGATTATTCATGCAATTTACTCGCCGCCACACGTTGAAATTTGCCGGAATTTCTTGCGCCGCCACGGCGCTGGCCGGTGCGCTCAAGGCCGAGGGCGGCCCGCCCGCTGTAAGTGCCGCCACCGCCCTGCCCTTTGCCCTGACGACACCCATGCATATTGGCCAGGCCGCACTTCGCGTGCGCGACCTTGATCCGATGATCGATTATTACCGTTCGGTGCTTGGCATGAACGAGGTGGGACGCACGGCAAGAGGCGTGACGCTCGGCGTCGGAAGTGTGCCGCTGCTCGATCTCGTCCACAAACCGGCGGCAGATTTCGAAAGCCCCACTTCCGCCGGCCTGTTCCACATCGCCTATCTGATGCCCACCCGCGAGGATCTCGCCCGCTGGCTGGTGCATGCGGCGCTCCGGCAGGTGCCGCTTTCGGGTTTTGCCGATCACAACGTCAGCGAAGCGGTCTATCTCAACGATCCCGAGGGCAACGGTATCGAGGTCTACAGCGACCGCCCGAAAGACGCATGGGTCTGGAGCGGCCGGGTGGTAAAAATGGGCACCGAACCGCTGGATGTCGACGATCTGGTGAAGCTGACCGATACCAAAAAAAGCGATTACGAGGCTGCCCCGCCGGGAATGCGCATCGGGCATGTTCACCTGCGGGTCGGCGCAATCGCCGCCGCCCGCGCCTTTTACGAAACGGCCATCGGCCTGCAACCGACGCAGGACGCGCGCTCCGATGCCTCGTTTCTTTCTTCCGGCGGGTATCATCATCATCTGGCGGTAAATACATGGAACAGCCGTGGCGCGAAGGAACGCAACGCCATGGAAACCGGCCTCGACTGGTTTTCTCTCACCGTTCGCAATCCCAATGATCTCGAGGCCCAGAAGGCGCGGCTCAGGGCCGCCGGTTATGTACTGGTGGAGATGGAGAATAACGTCGTGGAAGCGATAGACCCCTGGGGCACGCGGCTGCGGCTTGTGCCGGGGTGAGCAGGCGGTAGCGCTCCGCACTGCACGATTGACAGCTATGGCAGGCGCAGCGTTTACCGGGATTCGTAGTGTCCTCTCCTTCCGTCATTCCGGCCTTGAGCCGGAATCCAGCCGACGCGGCTCTCGCGCGACGGGAAGAGTCCTTTCAGCCCAAGGACTTGGGCTGGCTTGATACCGGCTCAAGGCCGGCATGACGGAAAAAGGCGTACTCCCCTGACACAATTGCCAATACAAACCGCCGCGCAGCCCTATGAACCGGAAAAAGAAAGCCTTGCGAGGCCACGGCAGCGGCCTCGCAAGGCATTCCATCCGGTACAGGAAACCGGATGGTGGGGTCTGGTGAGAGCCCTTGGTTGTTCCGAAAAACATAGCAAAATGCCGCGTGATGTCGCTCACCCGAATGGGTGATACGGCCAGATAAATTCATATTGAGCAAAAGTCGGGGCTGATCCCGAACAAGCCGCCTCAGACGGCTTCGCGCAGCTGTTCGGCAGTCTGCAAGTCCACCGACACAAGCTGCGATACACCCTGTTCGGCCATGGTGACACCGAAGAGGCGGTTCATGCGCGCCATGGTGATGGGATTGTGGGTGATGATGACGAAGCGGGTCTCCGTCGAGGCCACCATCTCGTCCATCAGGTTGCAGTAGCGCTCGACATTGTGGTCGTCGAGCGGGGCATCCACCTCGTCCAGCACGCAGATCGGCGCGGGATTGGTGAGGAAGACGGCAAAGATCAGCGCCATGGCTGTCAGCGCCTGCTCGCCGCCGGAAAGCAATGTCATGGTCTGTGGTTTTTTGCCCGGCGGACGGGCGAGAATTTCCAGCCCCGCCTCCAGTGGATCGTCGGATTCGATCAGCTGCAATTCGGCCGTGCCACCGCCGAACAGATGAGTAAACAGTCGCTGGAACTGCGAATTGACCACGTCAAAGGCGGCGATCAGCCGCTCACGGCCCTCGCGGTTGAGGTTCTGGATGCCGGCCCGCAGCTTGCGCACGGCATCGATGATATCGTCGCGCTCCTTGATGAGCGCCTCGAGCTTGGCGGAAAGCTCGGCCTGCTCTTCCTCGGCACGCAGATTGACCGCGCCAAGCCTTTCGCGTTCGATCTTCAGCCGGTCGAGATCCCGCTCGACATCGCGAATATCGGGCTTCGGCTGGTCCGGGCCAAGGCCGGTCAGGCGCAGGGCCATATGCGGCTCGGTATTCAGTGTTTCGCGGATGCGGTGTTCAGTCTCCTGCCGCTTTTCGCGGGCGGAAACCAGACGTTCTTCGGCACGGCCGCGTTTTTCGCGGGCTTCGGCCAGTTCGGAAAGCGCCGTTGCGGCCACCCGGTCTGCGGCACGCTGCAGGTTTTCCGCCTCGGCCAGCCGGTCGGCGGCGTCGCGGCGGGCGTCCTCGGTCTTCTGCAATTCATTGAGGAGGTTGCGGCGTTTCTCGTCGAACTCCTCTGGCGCAATATCAAGCTCGGCGATTTCCTCGCGCGCCTCTTCCTCACGTTCGCGCAGCGTGGCGATGTGATCGGCCGCACTTGCCGCCCGTGACTGCCAGGTGGAACGCTCCTGCCCGATTGCCTGTATTCTGCGCTGGCGGCTTTCCGCCTCGCGGCTCACGCCCTCGTGGCGGGCGCGGGCTTCCGCCAGAAGGCCGCGGTCAGTCGCGACTTCGAGCTGGCTTTCGCGCAGCTTGAGATCGAGCACGGAAAGATCCGGCGCGTCTTCTATCTCAATACGGGCGTTTTCTTCCTGGACGGCGATTTCGTCGATCTGCGCGCCGATCTGATTCAGAGCTTCGGAAACGATATCCCGGCGGCGCAAAAGATCGCCCGAGGCACGTTCGGCTGATGTCAGCGCCTCGCGTGCTTCGGCAAACTGACGGGTCGCGAGCCGGCTCCGGTCGCGCACGTCCGAAAGCTGCAATTCGCTGCTTCTGATGGCCTCGGTTTTCGCGGCAAGCTGATCTTCGGCCTCTTCCAGAATGGAGCGGGCCTCATCCAGTTCGGTCTCGATTTCGGCGAGGCGGTTCTTCTGCGACAGGCGAAGTGCTGCAGCACCCGGTGCATCGGCGCTGGCGATGTGGCCGTCCCAGCGGAACAGGGCGCCTTCGCGCGTTACCAGCCGCTGGCCGGCTTTGAGTGAAGGCAACAGGCGCCGGGCTTCCGATAGGTCTGCAACGACGCCGATCTGTGCAAGGGCACGTCTAAGCGCATCGGGTGCCTGCGCATAATCCAGAAGCGGTTTGACACCCTGCGGCAGGGCGGGATCGCCAGCACCGTCGCCATTGCCGCCCCAATAGGCAGGTGCTGCGGCATCGAGCGGGCTTTCGAGGTCATCGCCAAGCGCCGCGCCAAGTGCGGCCTCATAACCGCGCTCCACCGTCATTTCTTCCGCCACCGGCGTGAAACTACCATTGGCAGCGGCACTGGAGGCGAGGATTTTGGTGATGGTGCGCGCTTCCGTATCCAGCGCGTTCAGCCGATTCTTCGCCGTTTCCAGTGGCCCGCGCGCCAGCGCTTCGGCGGAACGTGCCTCGGCAACGGCGGCCTCGGCCTCCTCCGCCACGATCAACGCGTCTTCGACTGCGATCTCAGCCGCCTCGACCGCTTCACGCCGTTCTGCGGGGTCGGGAAGGCCGGAGAGTTTTTCGTCGACGGCCTCGATCTCGGCGGATGCCTCCTGCGATTGCCGTTCGAGCCTTAGTTTGCGGTCGGAAAGATCACGGATCGCCCGCTCCAGTTGCTGACGGCCGGCAGCCGCCTCGGCGCGCTCGGCGGTGATGGCGGTGAAGATGGCTTCGCTTTCCGCCAGCTTGACGGCCGCAGCTTCGAAGGCTTCGCGCATTTCGTCGGCATGGCGGCCGGAATCGGACAGGATTTCGAGGAGTTCGGCCTCTTCCTCATCCAGCCGCGCCAGTATCTGGGCATTGTCGGAGACAAGCCGTTCCTCGCGGACGATGTCCTCGCCAAGCTGCGACAGACGGCGCGCCAGCTCGTCGCGGCGGCGAAGCAGGCGGTTCGCCTCGTCATCCAGCTGGGTGCGGGCAATCTGCAGGCGTTGCAGGGCGGCGGCAACGCGGGCCTCGTCCTCGCGCAGTTCCGGCAGTTTCAGGCTGGCAATGCCCTGCTGCTTGGCCGCTTCCATCTGCCCTTGCGCCTTTTCGGCGACGATGTTGGTCGCCTGATTAAGCGCGCTTTCCGCCTCGCCTTCGGCTTCCTTCGCCTCCACCCAGCGGATGTGCAGCAGGGTCGCCTCGCGGGCGCGGATATCGGCGGACAGCATCTTGAAACGGTTGGCCTGCCGCGCCTGGCGTTTGAGGCTTTCGATCTGGCTTTCCAGCTGGGCGGTCACATCCTCCAGCCGCTCCAGATTGGTCTCGGCGGCGCGCAGGCGAAGCTCGGCCTCGTGGCGGCGGGAATGCAGGCCGGAAATGCCGGCCGCCTCTTCCAGCAGCTGGCGGCGGGCCTGCGGCTTGGCATTGATGAGTTCGCCGATACGGCCCTGCCCCACCATGGAGGGCGAGCGCGCGCCGGTGGAGGCATCCGCAAACAGCAACTGCACATCCTTGGCGCGGGCTTCCTTGCCGTTGATGCGGTAGACCGAGCCGTTTTCGCGCTCGATGCGCCGCGTCACCTGAATTTCATCGGCATCGTTGAAGGCGGCGGGGGCGGTGCGGTCGGAATTGTCGAGATAGAGGCCAACTTCGGCGGTGTTGCGGGCTGGCCGATTGCCGGAACCGGAGAAGATCACGTCATCCATGCCGGAGGCGCGCATGTTCTTGTAGGAGTTTTCGCCCATCACCCAGCGAAGCGCTTCCACCAGATTGGACTTGCCGCAGCCATTCGGGCCGACGACACCGGTGAGCCCCGGCTCGATGATGAATTCGGAAGGTTCAACGAAGGATTTGAAACCGACAACGCGCAGCTTGTTGAACTTCATGCCGTCATGCTCCGGCCGCAAGACAGGCAATAAAAAACGGGCGAACGGAAGTATCCGCCGCCCGTTTCTTTCAGGGTTCGGCGATCAGAGCAGCTTGTCGATGACAGCCGACATGTTTTCAACCGACATGTCTCCCGCGTATTTCTTGCCGTTGATGATGAAAGTCGGCGTGGAGTTGATGCCGAATTCCGTCGCACCGCGTTGCATGGTTGCGTTCACATCATCCAGAAGTTTCTGGTTCGTCAAGCAGGCCTCGAAAGACTCCTGTGAGAAACCGGCCATTTTCGACAATTGCAGCAGGGCGGCGCGCGCATCCTGGGCTACAGCCCAGCTCTGCTGCTGCTTGAACAGCATGGAAACGAAGGGGAAATACTGGCCTTCAGGGGCGCAGCGCGCCAGCATGAAGGCGGCAGCAGCGCGCGGATCGAACGGGAATTCGCGCAGCACGAAATAGACCTTGCCGGTATCAATGTATTTTTTCTTGATCTCTTCGAAGGTCTTGTTGTGGAAGTTGGCGCAGTGCGGGCAGGTCATCGACATGTATTCGACGATCTTGACGGGTGCGTTGGCATCACCGAGCGCTGCTTCCGGCAGCGGGCCGGGCTTCATCACCGCAGCCATATCCACATCGCCAGTGGATTCAGGCAATTCCTGCGCCTCGGCAATACCGGGCGTGAAGGCAAACGGCAGGGCCGCAGCAACGGCAGCAAGGGCAACACCGCCGAGAAGGCCGCGACGGGAAATGGTCAGTTCGGGAAAATGCATGAAAGCACCTGTTGGTAATAGACTCTATTGTCTGTTGATTCCGATATAGCGACGGCCTGTTCATCACAAGCGGGGTTTTGAACTCTTCTTGTCAAAGAATTGTGACCAGTCAAGGACAGCGCCTTTCATCAAATCGTCCTGCGCGGCGGCTTTTTCTGCAACACCGCCGTGCCAAGCCGCTCCACCGCCTTGCGCAGCGCTTCGCTCTCGATGCCTTGCATCATGTCATCGAGACGTTTTGCCGCATCACCGCGCAGCGGCGGCGGTTTTCTTTTGCGGGCAATGGTTTGCGAAACCGGCTTCTGCACGATCCGGATCTGGCGCACCGCCGGAAAGCCGAAAAAACCGTTGATGCGAGCGATGAGTTCGCCCTGTGCATGGGTGAGAAACAAGGCGCGCGCGCCTTCGCAGGCGATGGTCAGCACGCCGGGCTGATAACCGCCGCGATCCGGCCCCTCATCGCGGCGCGGCCAGGTGATCTTTTCCGGCCGGGTGCAATCGGCGAAGTCATCGCCCGCGATCTCGTCCCAGGAGCCGAGCAATGCCGTGTTGATGCCCGCCCGCTTCGACAGCACGGGATCCATGATGCCGTTGGCGACTTCGGCGATCTGTACGACGCCCTTGCGGAACGAATCTGCAGGTTTCTTCATGCTCTCCTCGACAGAGGCAAACGACCTCAAGCGGTCGCGCCGTCGTCACCTTCTTCGCCGCGCAACAGCGCACGGAATCGTCGCCAGTCCCGGCGGGCGCCCAAGCGTATCATTCCCGCCACCCAACATCCAAAGAGGAAATAGCCCGCAGCCAAAATCTTCAGATGAAGGATGCCCGGCTTATCCGAGATAAAAGCAATCACCAACATGCAGGCCAGAACGACGAACAGATATATCCACAGGCCATGGCAAAAAATCGCCCAGAAACCCGATTCAAAAATCCGAAAACGGCGTGACGGTTTTTCCCGCGTCATTTCCAGCTCACGAATGTGCCGGATTACCCGCGCCGTCACCAGGGCGACCCCGTTCTGCGTGCCAAAGCACAGCCGACTGATGCGGTTCAGCAGGCTGATGATCAGGCACAATGCGAGAAGAGCTCCGACAATATGAAGGAGCGGTTGGGGTATGTTTTCCAGCAGCGCGTTCGGCATGGGTTGGTCCTCCTGAAACGGATGGTGGGTCTCGATGTGATGGCGTTCACCGCCGGATGCCGTTTTCCGCCTCGCCACGACAGGGCGCTGTTGCAGATTGCCGCGCCGTCTCTATGTTCAGCGGCGATGAACACATATGCGCGACAACAAATATCACATCCGACGGCGAAACAACTTCTGGCATGGTACGACCGGCACCATCGCGAGCTGCCATGGCGCACGTCTCCGGCCATGGCGGCACAGGGAAAACGCGCCGATCCCTATCACGTCTGGCTGTCGGAGGTGATGCTGCAGCAGACGACGGTGCAGGCGGTCAAACCCTATTTCCTGAAGTTTCTCGCCGCCTGGCCGACCGTCAGCGATCTGGCGGCGGCACCGGTCGAAGACGTCATGGCGGCATGGGCAGGGCTTGGTTATTATGCCCGCGCCCGCAACCTCAAGAAATGCGCGGAAGCCGTGGCGCGCGACCATGGCGGCATTTTTCCAGACAGCGAGGCAGGCCTGAAAGAGCTGCCCGGCATCGGCGATTATACCGCCGCCGCCGTGGCGGCCATCGCGTTTAACCGGCAGGCGGCAGTGATGGACGGCAATGTGGAGCGCGTCATTTCCCGGCTCTTCGTCATAGACGCTCCTTTGCCCGGTTCCAAACCGGCCATGAAAGCGAAGGTGGCCGCGCTCACGCCAGCCGACCGACCCGGTGATTTCGCCCAGGCGATGATGGATCTCGGCGCGACGATCTGCACGCCGAAGCGGCCGGCCTGCGCACTCTGTCCGTTCAATGGCGCCTGTCTGGCGCTTGCGCGTGACGAGCCGGAGCGTTTTCCGGTGAAGGCGGCGAAGAAGGCCAAACCCGTGCGGCTCGGCGCGGCCTTCGTGGCGGTGAATTCGAGCGGCGAAATCCTGCTGCGGCGGCGCATCGAAAGCGGGCTTCTCGGCGGCATGACCGAGGTGCCGACAACGGCGTGGACCGCCCGTGTGGATGGCGGCACGGAGGCGAGCCACGCGCCGTTTGCCGCCGGCTGGCAGGCGGCGGGCGTCATCGTGCATGTCTTCACCCATTTCGAACTGCGGCTCACCGTCTATCGCGCGCAGGTGCCGGATAGCCTCAAAACCGGCCCGGATGACGGATGGTGGGAGCCGGTTACAAATCTTGACGCGCAGGCGCTGCCAACGGTGATGAAAAAAGTCATCATCCAAGCTATTCCATCCGCGTATCGGCCCGAAAATCAAAATTGATTTTCGACAGGGACGATGCAACTCAAAGATTTAGAGCGTTTGAAAGACGCGCTGATGTTCGATGAAAGCAGGAAGTTTCGATGACCAAGATTGAGCATATCGTATTCGACATCGGCAAGGTGCTGATCCATTACGATCCGCATATTCCCTATAGCCGCCTCATTCCCGATGCCGACGAGCGCAAATGGTTCTTCGAGAATGTCTGCACCCATGACTGGAACCTCGAACAGGATCGCGGTCGCCGCTGGGAGGATGCCGAAGCGCTGTTGCTGGAGCAATTTCCCGAGCGGGAAGAGCATATTCGCGCCTTCCGCAAGTTCTGGCACGAAATGGTCTCGCATTCCTATGACGAGAGCGTCGCGATCATGGTTGGCCTGATCGACGCCGGTCACGACGTGACGATGCTGACCAACTTCGCTTCCGACACCTTTCGTGAAGCGCAGAAGATGTTCCCCTTCCTCACCCTGCCGCGCGGCGTGACGGTCTCCGGCGATGTGAAGCTCCTGAAGCCTGACGTGGCGATCTACGATCTGCACGCAAAGGAATTCGGCCTCAACCCCGCGGCCAGCATCTTCATCGACGATACGCTGGCGAACGTGGAGGGCGCAAAGCAGGCCGGCTGGCAGGCGGTGCACTTCACCGGCGCGGAAAAGCTGCGGCAGGATCTGCGGGATTATGGGGTGGATGTCTGAAAATAACAGAACGGGCAGCTCCGATGGAGTTGCCCGTTCCTTGCAATTTTACCGGAAAACCGGGGTTCAGCCCTGTGCGAAGGGCACGGCGACATAGGTCTGCGAATCGCCGCGCTGGATGAGCAGCAGAACGGATTTGCGACCCGCCTTGCCCGCCTGCGCAATGGCCGCCTTGGCATCACCCGCCGATTTCACCGCCGTCTGATTGACTGAAACGATCACGTCGCCTGCCTGCAAACCAGCCTCGGCGGCGGGTTTGGAGGGTGTCACGCTTTCGACGATCGTGCCCTTTTCATTCTGCGGGAGATTGAGGGCTTCACGGATCGCCGGGGTGATATCCGCCAGTCCGATACCGATCATTGGCAGGGCTTGCGATGAGGCATCGCCCTTCTGCTGGCCATTGTCAGGGGATGCCTGTGCGCTCTGGCCATCATTGCCACCCACGGTGAGAAGCAGGTCGCGGGTCTCGCCCTGACGCCAGACCGTGACGTGTTCCTTCTGGCCCGGCGACAGATCTGCGACCATGCGCGACAGATCGCGCGGGGACTTGATCGTCTGTCCGCCGAGCGCGGTAATCACGTCGCCGGTCCTGATGCCGGCGCGGCCTGCAGGTGTGCTCGTTTCCACCTTGGCGACCAGCGCGCCTTCCGGCGTGGCAAGGCCGATGGCGTTGGCCACGTCAGGGGTCACCGGCTGTATCTGAACGCCAATGAAGCCGTGATGGATCGACCCATCCTTCATGAGGCGGACGACGACATTCTGCGCCTGATCGGAGGGAATGGCGAAACCGACACCGACGCTGCCGCCATTCGGCGAATAGATCGCCGTGTTGATGCCGACGACCTTGCCTTCGACATCGACCAGCGGACCACCGGAATTGCCGTGATTGATCGGCGCGTCGATCTGGATGAAATCGTCATAGGGTCCGCTGTGCAGGTCACGCCCGCGGGCCGAGACGATACCGGCCGTGACCGTGGTACCTATGCCGAACGGATTGCCGATCGCCAATATCTGATCGCCGGCCTTCAGCCTGTCGGAATCTCCCCAGGAAATCACTGCCAGAGGCTTGGAAGCGGTGATCTTGAGGACGGCCAGATCCGATTTCGGATCGGCGCCAACAAGCGTGGCGGGAAGCTCCGTGCCGTCATCCAGCGTCACCTTGATGGAGGTGGCATTGTCGATGACGTGATTATTGGTGACGATATAGCCGTCCGGCGAGATGATGAAGCCGGAACCCAGTGCTTCCGCGGTCTGGGATTGGCGCTGCTGCGGCTGCTGTTGCGGCAGGGGAATGCCCTGCTCGCCGAAGAACTGCCGAAACTGCTGGTCGAACGGCGTGGTGTCATCGGTCGCCTGTTCCTGCGTTTTCATTTCGGTGGTGACGGTCACCACCGCCGGCTTGTCGGCGGCAACGATCCCGGCGAAGGAACCGCCCGACGTCACCGGGCCGGGGACGGCCGATAATCCGGCCTGGGCAAAAGCGGGTGTGTTATGCAGAAAGACGGGCAGCACAAGCGGTGCGGCGACAAAGGCTGCGCCAAGCAAAGCTGCAATGCGATATCTGCGTAGAATGCCGGACATGACGTTTCTCCTTTGTGAGGACATGCGCAGCCGAAACCGCGCCGTCGCTATACGATGCCCTTCCGGCAACCAGATCCCGGCTGCGCATAAGATGGGCAATGCCAAATCCTCGTGCATCCCGATGGGGACGCACGGTGCCTTGTGTTACATGTCTCTAGAAAATCGGCAGGTTTTCCCTACCGGGCCCTGGAGTTAGGAGGGCGGGTCTCACCGGCGCACCCTCCTGATGCTTTGCTTTCTGAGGGGAAGTCCGATCCTCGGAAACGAGGATCGAAACGTCCCGGTCAGCTCATGCGCACGATGTTCCGATCAAGCTGCCGGACTTCACCTTGAAGCGTGGCGAATGTCTTGAATGGAATGCCGCCGCGATGCATGTCGGCTGTTCTCAAGGCCTGCGTGCGTATGCCCGCGGCCTCTTTTTCCAACTTGCTGAAAGAGCTGGCCGTCAGCTTGCCCTGCTGACGTTCGAGATCGATCCGGTGATCGGCGACGCGCACTTCATTCAGAACGCGGGCCAGATGATGTGGTCCCTGATAGCTGTAGCTCATCGGAGGGGCATTATAATAGCCGGTGGCAAGGTCACCCCAGTCGACATAGTTGTCGGACTTGAAGAAACCCCGATCACGGTCACCATGGAAACCGCCGCCCCGGTCGCTGTCATGGAAACCGTGGGCCCCGTCACTGTGCTCCCCACCATGACCGCCACCGTGACCACCGTGCTCGGCCGCGAACGCGCCGCCCGAGGCAACTGCCAGAATGAAGGATGCTATTGTGACTGTTTTTAAAAGCGAGCGCATGGCACGCCTCCTTGTTCATCACAGGCAATGGCCCGCGAATCCGGCTGTCTCGCATCGTCGCGTCGCGATCGTTTTTGGTCGCCGGCGACACTCAGCCTGGAAGAATATGTACTCCCCGCCATGTGTAGCGTCACGTTAATCTTCCGTAACGCGCCGGACATCTATTGTTAAGACTTGGTCACCAGAGCACATCCTGACTAAACGGAATCAGAGGCGTGCTTTATTGCCCTGTTCTCATGATTTTTTTGGACGTAGAGCCGTTATCTGGGGGCGCCGGAAAGCTTGGGGGAACCCCAAAAAGAAAATTGGCGCAGGCGGAAATGGCGGTCTCCGGCCTGCGCCAGTCCTGCCGCAAGCGGCATGGGACAGCAGTGTTTTCGTGATCTGTCCGAACCGGATTTCCACAACCACTGCTTTGACCCAGACAGTATGGGCCGTCTCTTGCGCGAAACTTGTCTGGCTAAAGTTTTATATTCGAAAATACCAACGCCCGACACCAGGGTGCCGGGCGTTGGTCGTTCTCCATCCGGGACTGAAGGTACTAAACCGGACAGAGACGTATTCTGACAAGGGCGGGCGGTGGATCGTCCGTCTTCAGCCTTTTGGGCTTTCGACTATTCGGCCTTTGCCATTTCACTGCGAATGATGGTTCTGAGATCATCGATCGGCTTCAGTTCGTCGCCGTCCTCGAAATGCCAGAACGTCCATCCGTTGCATGCGTCTAGACCCTGCACCTTCGCGCCTAAGCGGTGAATGGAGCCGGCGGTCCCGCCGGATGCCAGGGTACCATCCGCACGAATAATGGCGCTATAACGGCGTCTTGCATCCGTCAGAACCTGGCCGGGGCGGACGAGGCCGCTTTCGACCAGCGTGTTGAAGGCAACGCGCGGTTCGGCCTTCTTGCCGGTCATGACGGTCAGTTCGGCCTTGCCGAGCGGCTCGACGGCGGCGATGCGGGCGGATGCCGCGTCGATATAATCCTGCTCGCGCTCGATGCCGACGAAGTGGCGGCCGAGGCGTTTTGCGACAGCACCCGTGGTGCCGGAACCGAAGAACGGGTCGAGCACGATGTCACCCGGCTTGGTGGACGCCATGATGATGCGCGCCAGCAGGGCTTCCGGCTTCTGAGTGGGATGTACCTTCTTGCCGTCCTCGCCCTTCAGCCGCTCATGGCCGCTGCAGATCGGGAACAGCCAGTCGGAGCGCATCTGCACATCGTCGTTGGAGGCCTTCAGTGCATCGTAGTTGAAGGTGTAGCTTTTGGCTTTCGGATCACGGCTTGCCCAGATCATGGTCTCATGGGCGTTCTGGAAACGGCGGCCCTTGAAATTGGGCATGGGGTTGGTCTTGCGCCAGACGATATCGTTGAGGATCCAGAAATCGAGGTTCTGGAGCATGGCGCCGACGCGGAAGATATTGTGGTAGGAGCCGATGACCCAGATGGTGCCGTTCGGTTTCAGCACGCGGCGGCAGGCGAGCAGCCAGGCGCGGGTGAAGGCGTCATAGGCATCGAAGGAGGCGAACTGGTCCCATTCGTCATCGACGGCATCAACCAGCGACTGATCGGGTCGGTGAAGCGTGCCGCCAAGCTGGAGATTATAGGGCGGGTCGGCGAAAATCGCATCCACCGACTGGCTCGGGAGGGCATCCAAGGCAGCGACACAATCACCTTTGATGATGCTGTCTTTCCAGGCGTCACTCTCGCCCGCACGATCAAAACCGGCACGCCGAAAATCGGCCAGCGGAAAAACTGCTGCCATTGGTACTCGCTCCATACGCTTACTCTCTACTGATGCTTATGGTTACCGAAGATGGTTATCAAAGCCTGAACAAGTCACGGAAAACGCAAAATAAATGGCTGTAGCGGCCGCGATGTGGGATTTGCGGCGACCGGCGGGGAACCCGAAGCGGCGCAAAAACGTTGTGCACAACGGGTTAGTCTGTCGCGCAGTTCGACGCGGCAGGAAGACGGCAATGGCAAGGGGTGATCCGCAATGGGGTCGATGATGAAAATGGCTTCTTTTTCCGTAAATGTCGCATGTGCTGCGCTTGTCGTTGCGGCGCTGCCGTCGCCATTGCGGGCGCAGGCGCCCTCGGCGCAATTTAACGTGGTGACGGATGCGGTGCTGTTTAATGGCGGCCCCTCGCTTGGCAACAGCAACAAGGTGCGTTGGGATTTCTACAAGACCGACCGGGCTGGAGCGCGAACCGACGAGAATGCCGGCGGCTCCTATGACGCCACCTTCGAGGCAAAACTGCCGGCCGGCAAATATGTCGGTGTTGCGGCGCTGGGCAATGTGTCCCGCGAAATTGCCTTCGAGGTGAAGGATGGCAGCGTCGCAAGGCCGAAGGTGAATTTCGATGCGGCGGAACTGACTGTCGTGCCGAAACGTAGCCCCGATGGCGATGTGGAAACTCAGGCGAAAACCGAAATCACCAAGGGCGATTTCAAGGACAGCGTCTATGGCCAGAATGCCGTCTTCGTGCCGGCGGGCGAGATTGTTCTCACCGGCAGCATCGGTCCGGCGCGGGTGCAGGAAACACTTGCCGTCAAGGCGGGCGAAACGATCAGCCACGACCTTGTCATCCCGAGCGGCGTGGTGATTGCCAAGGCGGTTTATGCCCAGGGCGGCAAAGCGGTTGAAACCGACGACATTCGTTTCGAGGCGATGTCAGCCAAGGAAACCCTTGATGGCACGCGCCAGACCATCAACGGCATTTACGGCACGGGCAAGATGATGGAAATGCCGGCAGGCGATTTCGTCATGCGGGCCCGTCTGGGCAAGGTGACGGTGGAGCAACCTTTCACGGTGACCGCCGGAAAACGCTCGGAAATCACCCTTGATCTCGATGCGGGCGTTCTCGCCATCACCGCCCCCGGTGCGGAGCGGATCGATATCGTCGAGATCACCAAGGATCTGCAGGGCACGCAGAAGGAAATTTCCGGTCGCTACGGCACACAGCATCAGGAAACGCTGCATCCCGGCGATTATTCGGTGAAGGTGAGCTACGACAAGAAATCCGGGCGAGACCCGAAGGAGATCAAGGCAACGGTGAAGGCGGCAGAGCGGACCGAGACTAATGTGCCGGAGTAAGCCCTCTCACCTCACTCCTGTGCCTTTCACAGGAGTGAGGAAAGAGAAGGCGTCACAATTTCCGGCCATCCGACCCATATTTGGGACTGAGCATCGGATGCTTCGAGAAACGCGCCGCATCCTTCGGCACTGTCTGCAACGGCTCCCCTATCTTCACCCCGGCAAAGCCTGATGCTGCGATACGGTCGCAAAGCCTTATCCACTGGCAACCACGACAGGCCTGCCGGATGTCTCCGGCGGCGAAGGCGAGACGCATTCTTGCAAGAAAGTCCGGCGTTGCCCGCAGTCGTTTTCCGGGGGCAAGCGTCTCGTTCAAGAGCGTCGACACTGAACCCCGCGCCGCCTCGTCCCGCTGCACCACGCCTTCGTTAAAACAGTGCGCATGGCTTTCGCAAAGCAGGCCGGTGCAGATATCATCCGGTCCATCCACCAGCTCGATATCCTCGTCGCCTGTATTCAGCCGGGCGGCGACGCGGTCGTAATTTTCGACGAAGCCGGAAGTATAGCCCTTGCCGACATAGGTCAGCATACACAGAAGATGGTGGGGGCGGAGCCGGACAGTCAAGCGCCGCCGCCTATCCGACAATCGCGAAGGCGTCGCGCACCGAGCCGGACGAGGTGCGGATCGCCTTGCGGCCGATCCATTGCACATGTCCGTCGAGAATGCGTACCGCCTCCTCTGCCCTGCCGCCGCGCAGCGCATCGATGATTGCACGGTGGTCAGTATCGGTGCGGCGCTCCCAGCCGGCCCGCCAGGCGGAAAACAGGAAACGGGCGCTTGCCGCATGCAGGCCGTCGATCGCCTCCATCAGGCGCGGCATGTTGCAGGGTGCCGTGATGAGGCGATGGAAGCGGCGATTGGCCTCTTCCCAGTGCTGCACGTCAACGGCGCTATCACCTTCCAGCGTCGCCGCCTCGGCCTGATCGAGAATGGCTGACGTCATGTTGGGAATGGCGTGGCGCAGCGCCAGAACCTCAAGGGCGGCGCGCATTTCCGCCACTTCGCGCACATCGTCAAGGCCGAAATCCGCCACCCGGACACCCCGGCGCGGAATGCTGGCGGCCAGCCCCTGCGCTTCCAACCGGCGAAACGCCTCGCGAACCGGCACATGCGACGCGCCGAATTCGGCGGCGATGTGATCCTGCCGCAGCCGTTCACCCGGCGACAGTTCACCGCGGACGATGCGGTCGGCGAGCGTCCGGCTGATGCGTGCGGCAATGGTGTCTTCAGGTGCGGTTTTTACTGGCTTGGGCATAATATCCCATAACGCATATGCCGCGCGACTGTGTAGCGGTTTTTGCAGGCGGGAAAAAGCAATGGCGAATATTCTAGATCCCTTAGCCGCTTATGCGTTCCCCGTGTCCGGCACAGGCAAGCTATGAGCCCGGCGGGACCGACCCTTGCGGGTGAGCCGGTTGAGCTTGACGCGGACATGGTCTAAAAGCCCGGCATCACTTTTTCCAGGCACATTCGATACAGGGAGCGCCCATGAGCGGCTTCGACCTCATTATTTTCGACTGCGACGGCGTTCTGGTCGATTCCGAAATCATCGCGGCGCAGGTGGAATCCCGCCTTCTGACCGAGGCCGGTTATCCGATCTCCGTCGAAGAAATGGGCGAGCGCTTTGCCGGCATGACCTGGAAGAACATTCTTCTGCAGGTGGAAAGCGAAGCCAGCATTCCGCTCTCCGCGTCGCTGCTCGACAAGTCTGAAAAGCTGCTCGACATGCGGCTGGAACGCGACGTGAAGATCATCGAGGGTGTTAAATTCGCGCTGTCGCGCCTGACGACACCGCGCTGCATCTGCTCGAACTCTTCCAGCCACCGCCTCGACATGATGCTGACGAAAGTCGGCCTGAAGCCCTATTTCGCGCCGCATATCTATTCTGCCAAGGACCTCGGCGCCGACCGCGTGAAGCCGAAGCCCGACATCTTCCTGCATGGTGCCACCCAGTTCGGCGTCTCGCCCGATCGCGCGGTCGTCATCGAGGATTCCGTACACGGCATCCATGGCGCGAGGGCCGCAGGCATGCGCGTCATCGGCTTTACTGGCGCATCCCACACCTATCCGAGCCACGCCGACCGGCTGACCGATGCCGGCGCGGAAACGGTGATTTCGCGCATGCAGGACCTGCCCGCCGTGATTGCGGCAATGGCGGAGTGGGAAGGCGCTTTCTGAGTTGTGAAAGCGCTTCTTTCATGATCTGAATAGCTACATTGATCTTTTAATAAATGTAGCTACATTAATTCATGAAAGTCATATGGGACGAGCCCAAGAGGCTCGCCAATATCGAGAAGCACGGCTTCGACTTTGCAGATATCGATGGCTTTGACTGGGAGAACGCCATCATCGAGAAAAGCCAGGCCGGATCGGGAAGTTCGCGCTTCAAGGCGATAGGACATTTCCGGAACGGGACTGTGGCCGTTATTTTTGCGACTGTCGGAACAGAAGCGATATCCATCATCAGCTTCCGTTGGGCGAGTTCCCAGGAAAGAAGGATGCTGCCATGGCCAAAGCTGCAAAACTGAAAGAATTCAAACCCGGACGCGGCTATACCGAAGCGGACTGGAACGCGGTCGATTTCCCGGAAATGACGGAAGAGGAACTTTCAAATATGCGCCCCGCGCGCGACGTTCTTCCCCCCGCCTTCTTCGAGGCCGTCGACGAGTACCGAAAGTCACGTGGTCGCCCTGCGCTTGATAAGCCCAAAAAACAGGTGACTTTACGTCTCGATGAGGACGTGCTGGAGAGTTTCCGCGAGGGCGGCAGAGGGTGGCAGAGCCGCATCAATGACGCGCTACGAAAGGCTGCTGGAATTTAACCCCATATTCTGTTCAAGGCCGGAGCCTGCAAAAGCAGCCTCCGGTTTTTTTCATCTAGCCCGTCAAATCACCGGCGCCTGGTCTTTGCCTTGGCGCTCTCGCCGCCGAAGCCGATATAGACGTTGACCGACTTCGGTGCGCCGCCCGGTCCATTGGGAATGGCGACGTGGTCATTGTTGAAGATGAACTGCGTGCCGGCGGCGCCTGCCGGGACATCGATGGCGAAATTGGTCGTTTCGCCGTAGATTTCGCCATCACCGTCCTTCACCGTCACGCGGATCGGAACTGTGACGCGGCCGGGCTTGGCCAAGGGGCCGGGAACGAGACGGCCCTGGGCCAGCACGTTCACTGTCAGCGTCGTTTCGTTTGCGGTGCAGGAGCGCGTCGTATCTGACAGCGAGACCTGATAGGCAAGCTTCTGCGGATCATCCTTGGCGCCGCCGGCATAAACGCGGTGGACGGCGCTGGCGTCGAGAACCGTGACCGTCGGGCAGTTGGCCTGCACCACGGGGGCAACGGCATTGGCCTGCGCCGCCGGAGGGTTGACGGCAAGCGAGTCCGCTGGATTGGAGGAATTGCACCCTGCAACGACGGCCAGAAGCGACATCGCGGCGGACAAACGCAAGAAATTCCCTGACACTCTTCTAATTCCCTCTCCATTGTCCCGGAACCGAACCGGAGACGCTGTTTATTGACCTTTCACGCAGGTTGGCGATGGTCTATAGCAGCGACGCCGGAAAAAATCGATTGGCATGTTCGGTTTTGCTTGAATTTTCAAAAAAGCCCTTCATTACCTCGCCAATCGCCTCATTTCCGTGAGACGCTGCTGGAAAAGATGCCGAAGATCGGCGACGGACATACCGGTTAAGGACAAGGCCGGTTAAGGACAGGGGACTATCTCGTGAAATATGTATCGACCCGGGGTGCGGCCCCTTCGCTTGGTTTCTGCGACGCGCTTCTGGCGGGCCTTGGCCGTGACGGCGGGCTTTACGTGCCCCGCGAATGGCCTTCCATGACGAAGAAGGAAATCCGCAACCTGCGCGGCAAATCCTATCAGGACGTCGCGTTCGAGGTTCTCTATCGCTTCACCGGCGGCGAAATTCCGGCCGACAAGTTCAGGGCGATGATCGATGACGCCTATTCGACGTTCCGCCATCCGGCCGTCGTGCCGCTGACGCAGACCGGCCCGAACACTTTCGTGCTGGAGCTTTTCCACGGCACCACGCTCGCCTTCAAGGACGTGGCGATGCAGCTTCTCGCCCGCCTGATGGACTATACGCTGACTGAGCGCGGCGAACGCGCCACCATCGTCGGCGCGACGTCCGGCGACACTGGTGGCGCTGCGATCGACGCCTTTGCCGGCCGCGAGCGCACTGACATCTTCATCCTTTTCCCGAACGGCAAGGTCTCGCCGGTGCAGCAACGCCAGATGACGACCTCCACCGCTTCCAACGTGCATGCGCTGGCGATTAACGGCAATTTCGACGATTGCCAGACGCTGGTCAAAGAAATGTTCAACGACGTGAAGTTCCGCGACGGCGTGAAGCTTTCCGGCGTCAACTCCATCAACTGGGCGCGCATCATGGCGCAGGTGGTCTATTATTTCACCGCATCGCTGTCGCTCGGCGGCCCTGACCGCAAGGTGTCCTTCACCGTTCCGACCGGCAATTTCGGCGATATCTTTGCGGGCTACGTCGCCAAGAAGATGGGCCTGCCGATCGACAAGCTGGTCATCGCCACCAATGACAACGACATTCTGGCGCGCACCCTGAAGACCGGCCGTTACGAGATGCGCGGCGTCAAGCCCACCACCTCGCCTTCGATGGACATCCAGATCTCGTCCAACTTCGAACGCCTGCTGTTTGAAGCCTATGACCGCGATTCCGCGGCGGTGAAGGCATCGATGGACGGTCTGAAGCAGTCCGGCGCGTTTGAAATTCCGCCGAAGGCACTGAAATTCATCAAGAAGGACTTCCGCGCCGGCCGCGCCACCGAAAAGCAGGTGGCGGCAACCATCCGCGAGACGCTTGAGAAAACCGGATACCTGATCGACCCGCATACGGCGACCGGTGTTTTCGTGGCGGAAAAGCACGAAAAAGCGGGAAGCCCGATGGTGGTTCTGTCTACCGCCCACCCGGCTAAATTCCCGGCCGCTGTAAAATCCGCTTGCGCAATCGACCCGGCGCTTCCAGTATGGCTAGCTGACATTATGAACCGGGAGGAGCGTTTCGACATTCTGGACGCAGAGCTGAAAGCCGTGGAAACCTTCATCGGCCAACATGCACGCGCCGGCAAATAGAGACGCGGAAAGACGTTGAGTATGAGAGTTAATGTGACCCGGCTTTCGTCCGGGTTGACCGTTGTGACGGAAAGAATGCCGCATCTCGAAAGCGTTGCTCTTGGGGTGTGGATCAAATCCGGGTCCCGCAACGAGACGACTGCCGAACACGGCATCGCCCATCTACTCGAGCATATGGCGTTCAAGGGCACGGCGCGGCGCACCGCCCGGCAGATCGCCGAAGAGATCGAAAATGTCGGCGGCGAAGTCAACGCCGCGACATCGACGGAAACCACCTCCTACTACGCCCGCGTCCTCAAGGACCATGTTCCTCTCGCCGTCGATATCCTTGCCGACATCCTGACGGAATCGCTCTTTGACGAAGAGGAACTGGAGCGGGAGAAAAACGTCATCCTCCAGGAGATCGGCGCTGCGACCGATACGCCCGATGACGTTATCTTCGACAATTTCTCCGGTGTCGCCTATCGCGACCAGACGATCGGCCGGCCGATCCTCGGCACGCCTGATACCGTACAATCCTTCACGACAGGCCAGATCAGGCATTATCTCGCCCGCAATTACACGACGGATCGCATCTTCGTCGTCGCGGCCGGTGCTGTCGATCACGAAAGCTTCGTCAAGCAGGTGGAAGAACGTTTCGCCTCGCTGCCGCAGCTGCCCATTGCCACGCCGGTCATGGAAAAAGCGATCTATACCGGTGGCGAAATCCGCGAAACCCGCGATCTCATGGACGCGCAGGTGCTGCTGGGCTTCGAGGGCAAGGCCTATCACGCCCGCGATTTTTATTGCTCGCAGATCCTTGCCAATATTCTCGGCGGCGGCATGTCCTCCCGCCTGTTCCAGGAAGTACGCGAATATCGCGGTCTCTGCTATTCGGTCTATGCGTTCCATTGGGGCTTTTCCGATACCGGCATCTTCGGCGTGCATGCGGCCACCGGCGCCAACGACCTGCCGGAACTGGTGCCCGTCATTCTCGATGAGCTACGCAAATCGTCGCAGACCATCCATCAGGAAGAAATCGACCGCGCCCGGGCGCAGATCCGCGCGCAACTGCTGATGGGGCAGGAAAGCCCGGCCGCCCGTGCCGGCCAGATGGCCCGGCAGATGATGCTTTACGGCCGGCCCATTCCCAATGAGGAGATGATGGAGCGCCTCGGCGACATCACGCGTGAGCGCCTGACCGATCTTGCGGGACGGCTGTTTTTCGATACAGTTCCAACATTGTCCGCAATTGGCCCGCTTGAACATCTGCCGCCTCTTTCAGACATCACTGCCGCGCTTTCTGCGCAGCAGCCTGCAAGGATAAAGGCGAACGGCTGAGACATGGCGGTTTCTTCCGCACAGGGATGGTGAATGCTGCGTTTTCTTTCCCGACATAACGACACGCCTGAACTGCGCAGCGCCGACCATCTTCTCAGACTGCCGCGCTACAGCGATTTCAAGCAATGGCATGTGCTGCGCTCCGAAAGCCGGCAGTTTCTTCAGCCCTGGGAACCCACCTGGCGCCCTGATGAACTGACCGAAGGCTCCTTTCGGATGCGCGTGGTGCGCAACGGGCAGGAGTTTTCCTCCGGCACCGCCGTCTCGTTCCTGCTGTTCGAAAAAGAGACCCTGCTCGTCGGCGGCATCACCATTGGTTATATCCGCCGGGGTGCCGCGCAGAGCTGCATGATCGGCTATTGGACGGGCGAACGGCACGCGGCACGAGGCCATATGTCTGCCGCATTAAAATTGGTAATACCATACATCTTCAACGGACTTCAGTTGCACCGTATCGAGGCAGCCTGTATTCCGGAAAACTTCAAAAGCATCCGGCTTCTCGAAAATGCCGGTTTCCAGCGGGAAGGCCTCTTGCGGGAATATCTGAAAATCAATGGCCAATGGCGGGATCATATGATGTTTTCCCTTCTTGCCGACAAGCAAAGCTCCGGCGGAACGAAGTACGATACATGACCTACATTCACCATGAGCCATGCCTCACGAAACGTCTGGCGGCAATCGCGCTGGCCGTGCCGTTTTTCCTGCTGTTTCTGCTTTTCTCCTCCTATTCCTATGCCTTCGAGCCGGTGAAAATTTCCCGTGACGACACGGCGCTTGATCTGACTGCCACCACCGATATCTATGCCAATCAGGGCGAAGCCTTTCAGGTCTCGACCGCGCCCGGCCCCGACGGCATCCGCCGCCGTATCGAGGTGCGCGCCAGTTCCACCGACCACCAGGGCGACTGGGCGGTTTTCGCGCTCGCCAACGTGTCAGAAGAGCAGCTGGAGCGCGTCATCGTCGCCCCGCATTTCCGCCTCGTGAATTCCAAGCTGTTCTGGCCCGATCTCGGCTCGCAGCGCATCATGGCGATCACGCCGAGTGAGGGCTTTGCGCTTGACCGGCAACCGAGCCCCGACGCCGACGTGTTCCGCATCACGCTCAACCCCGGCTCCGTCATCACCTTCGTTGCCGAGCTTTCCACGCCGCAGCTGCCGCAGCTCTATCTGTGGGAACCGGAAGCCTACAAGGACACGATCAACGCCTTTACGCTCTATCGCGGCATCGTGCTTGGCATTGCCGGCCTGCTGGCCGTGCTTTTGACCATCCTTTTCGTGGTCAAGGGTACTTCGGTCCTGCCGGCCTCCGCAGCACTCGCCTGGGCGGTTCTGGCCTATATCTGCGTCGATTTCGGCTTTCTCGAAAAGCTCATCACGGTCACCTCAAGCGATCAGCGAATATGGAGGGCGGGCGCGGAAGTCGCGCTCGCCTCCAGCTTTGTGGTCTTCCTCTTCACCTATCTCAATCTCAACCGATGGCATGCGCATCTGGGTTATGCGACCTTTGCCTGGGTGGTGGGTCTGGCGCTGCTGTTTGGCGTTGCCATTTACGATCCCTCGGTCGCATCAGGCATTGCCCGCGTATCTTTCGCGCTGACGGCGACCGCCGGCATCGCGCTCATCATCTATCTCGGTTTCAACAAATATGACCGGGCCATCTTGCTGGTCCCCTCCTGGGCGTTGATCCTCGTCTGGCTGTTCGGCAGCTGGCTGACGGTGACGGGGCAACTGGACAACGACATCGTGCAGCCGGCGCTCGGCGGCGGGCTGGTGCTGATCGTGCTTCTGATCGGCTTTACCGTCATCCAGCACGCCTTTGCCGGCAGCGCCTATCAGCAGGGTCTGTTCTCCGACCTCGAACGCCAGTCGCTGGCCCTTACGGGTAGCGGCGATACCGTCTGGGACTGGGATGTGACGCGTGACCGCATCGTCACCACGCCTGACATTTCCAACCGGCTGGGGCTCGAACCCGGCACCATGCATGGTGCGGCGCGCAACTGGCTGCCGCGCCTGCACCCTGATGATCGCGACCGGTTTAAGGCGACACTCGACGTGCTGCTCGACCATCGCAAGGGCCGTCTCAACCACGAATTCCGCATTCGCGCCGAAGACGGACATTTCCACTGGCTGCAAATCCGCGCCCGTCCGGTTCTCGGCTCCAACGGCGAAATCATCCGCTGCGTCGGCACCATCACCGATATTACCGAGCAGAAGAATTCGGTCGAGCGGCTGTTGCAGGATGCGATGAACGACAATCTGACCGGGCTTCCGAACCGGCAGGTCTTCCTTGACCGCCTGCAATCGATCCTCAATCTCTCGCCCGATAGCGAGGGCGTACGCCCGACCGTGATGGCGATCGATATCGACCGTTACAAGCTGGTCAACGATACGCTGGGCATCGCCGCCGGCGACAATATTCTCATCGCGCTGACGCGGCGTCTGCGCCGGCTGCTGAAACCGCAGGATACGCTGGCGCGTCTTGGTGGTGATGAATTCGGCCTTATCCTGACCTCGGAGCGCGATCCGCAGCGGGTCGCCGATTTTGCCGATGCGGTGAACAAGGCGATCATGGTGCCGATCAATTTCGCCAACCGCGAAATCATCCTCACCGCCTCCATCGGCCTCGTCTCGTGGATCGACCAGCAGGAAAGTGCGGCCGGTCTGCTCAGCGATGCGGAGCTGGCCATGTACCGCGCCAAGCGCGCCGGCGGCAACCGCGTCGAGCCTTTCCGCCCCGCCTTCCGCACGTCAGGCACCGATCGGTTGCAGATGGAAAGCGACCTTCGCCGCGCCATCGAGCGCAAGGAGCTGTCGCTTGCCTATCAGCCGATCGTCAAGCTTGATGACGGTGAGCTGGCCGGTTTTGAAGCCCTGATGCGCTGGGAACACCCCAAGCGCGGCAATATTCCGCCAAGCGAATTCATCCCCATCGCGGAAGCCTCCGGCCTGATCGAGCCGCTCGGCATGTTCGCGCTGGAACGGGCGGCAACCGACCTGATGGACTGGCAACATGCCATCGAGAAGATGCCGATCTTCATCTCCGTCAATATTTCCAGCGCGCAATTGCTGAACAACGAATTGTATAACGACGTGCGCGGCATGCTGACCCGCACGCGCTGCAATCCGCAGCAGCTGAAGCTGGAACTGACGGAATCCGTCGTCATGGAAAACCCGGAACAGGCGCGGCTTGTGCTTTCCAAGCTGAAGGAAACCGGCCTGAGCCTCGCCATGGACGATTTCGGCACCGGCTATTCGTCACTCGCCTATCTGACCCGTTTCCCCTTCGACACCATCAAGCTCGACAAGGCGCTGGTGGCCAATACCAGCGACAAACGCAATGTGCTCCTGCGCTCCGTCATCGCCATGGCTCGGGCGCTCGACATGCAGGTGGTTGCGGAAGGCATCGAAACGCCTGAAGATGCGGCCGAGCTTTCCCGCATGAACTGCCACTTCGGCCAGAGTTTCCTGTTCGGCACCCCGGTCTCGGGCGATGCGGCGCTGAAGCTGCTGCGGGAGCGGTTCCAGCCGACGAAGCGGGCTTCGTAAACTTCGAGGGCGATTGTTATGCCCTCTCACCCACACACGGCGTCATTCCGGCCTTGAGCCGGAATCCAGCCAACGGGCGTCTGCCCGGCGGAAAGGCTCCTTTCAGCCCAAGGACTTGGGCTGGCTGGATACCGGCTCAAGGCCGGTATGACGGGAGAAGGAAACGATGCTTCCCCTGATCAGGACTCTCCGCCTCCAGGCATTCACTGCACTGCCGAATTCTGCCCTGCCATCGGCGCTTCATCCGCCGCCACCTTCCCATGCAGCAGGTCGTGAATGAACTCCATTTTCGCCACCACCGGCGGTGTCAGCACGAAGGGGTAGAGGTCGGCCTCCCCCATGCTGCGCTGGATGGAATTGATGGCGACACTGAGGGGAATCCACGCCTTGACCAGCTGTGCGGCGCTGCGGGCATTGTAAGGATCAAACGTCACCTCGGCCGCCATTTCCTCATGTCCATCAGGATCGATTGCGACGCCGAAGGCGCGGGCGGTCTCAAGCGTATCGACGATATGCAGGTAATGGGCGAAACATTCGGCGAAATCTTCCCAGGGGTGGACTGAGGCGTAAGAGCTTATGAAGCTTTCCTGCCAGTCGGGACTTGGTCCCCCATCGTAATTGCGTTGCAGCGCCGCGCCATAATCCTCGCGGTCATCGCCAAACACTGCGCGGCAGGCCTCCAGCCGGTTCGCATCACGCACCAGCTTGTTCCAGATGAAATGCCCGACCTCGTGGCGGAAATGGCCAAGCAGGGTGCGATAGGGCTCATTCATGTTGGCGCGCACCTGCTCGCGCGTTACATCGTCGGCTTCCGCCGCGCGGATTGCGATCAGGCCTTCATCATGACCGGTCATCGCCGGAATAACCGAACCATCGGGCGCCACCTCATCGACCAGAAAGTCGAAGACAAGTCCGCCGGCCGGATCAACATCACGGTTGGGATGTGGCAGGCCGAGCCGCAGGATCGAATAAAACAGGTGCCTCTGCGCCTGGCTGATTCGGCGCCACTGTTCGATCCCCTGCTCCGTCGCAATGTCGGGCACCAGACGATTATGGCTGCACGCCGGGCAGAAGGCGCTGTCGCTTTCCGCCGGTACCGACCAGTTGCAGATGTCATTCACTTCATTGGCGCAGAAACGTACCTGTTTTTGCGGCTCCGCGACGATCTGCCAGTTCGGTTCGCCGGCCGGCGCCAGCGCTTCCATGGAAAGGCGCTCCGGCACGAAAGCAAGGCGATGGCCGCAGGAAACGCAGAAACGATTGTCGAAATGGACCGGCTGGCCGCAGGATGCGCAGGAGAAAAGTCTCATTGATGAAACCCTTGCGATGGATCAGTTGAACGAAGGAAAACATACGATGTCAGCATGAACGGCGTAACAACCCGTCGTTCCGGCATCCCATACGACAAGAGCGCATGTGCGGTAACACATGCGCTCCAAGCGCCGCATCGTTTGAGAGGCGGAAGATCGTCAGGCGTTATTACATCCGGTCAACGGCGCCCTTGACGGCATCCTTGGCTTTGCCGACGCTCTTCTGTACCTTGCCCTTGGTTTCCTGGGCGGCACCCTTGGCGCGCAGCTCGTTATTGCCGGTGGCTTCGCCGACGCTCTTCTTGACCTTGCCAGCAACTTCGTTTGCCGTACCGGAAATCTTGTCTGATGTGCTACCCATCTTACTGCTCCCTAGTTGAGCCGTACTGTCTGTCCGGCTTTCCGGGTGAGTAACGTGAGGGGGCAGGATTTGGTTCCCACCTATAATGATAAGTGGGAGGCAGAAAATATACGCTCGCCAAATTCCGGCGTTCCTGGTTTACGCGTGGCCGGCATCGGTGGAGAGCATGCGGGCATCAACGCCCATCAGGGCCAGCGCCCGCTCATATTTATTATCCAGCCCGCGGTCGAAAATCAGTTCTTCCGCCGCCGGGCAGTTCAGCCAGCCATTATTGGCGATCTCGTTTTCCAGCTGGCCGGGTCCCCAGCCGGCGTAACCGAGCAGCATGGTTGCCTTTTGCGGGCCACGGCCGTTGGATATGGCACGGACGATATCCAGCGTCGCCGTTAGCGAAATATCGTCGCTGACCGGAATACTGGATTCGCTCAAATAATCATCGGAATGCAGCACGAAACCGCGGCCCGATTCGACCGGGCCGCCGCACTGGATCGGAAATTCGCGGGTGCGGTTGGGCAGCATGATGGCGTCGTTGCTGTCCACCAGTTTCAGATGCAGCAGAATGTCCGTAAACGTGATCTGCTGCGGCCGGTTGATGATGAAGCCCATGGCGCCGGCATCCGAATGGGCACAGATATAGATCACCGCACGGGCAAAATTACCGTCGTCCAGCCCCGGCATCGCCATGAGGAACTGACCGTCGAGAAAGCCACGTTCGCGTTTGTCCATCAGGGTTGAAAAGCTCACCGGCGCCTCCAGCAGACCGAATTCCGTGATTGAACGGAAAACGGCGTTCGCACTTCGACAAGGGACAGGATGCGGCATAGCGTGCCATCAATCAACCGAAAATGATGAACCCCACGAATTCGTAACTGGTCGGCCGGGCAATGTTGGGTTAGACGGGAAGCATGAGCGCCAGGACATTCTTCCGATTTTCACATCTTCGTTTCGCGGCCCTGTTTGCCGCTCTCCTCGGCGGCGCGCAAGCCGCCCGGGCCGAAATTACCGATTGGGCCAGGAGCGAAGGCGGCCAGATGCGCGTGGCAAGCCTTGCCATGGATGCGGACGGCGTGGTGCGCGGCGTGTTGCAGATCGAGCCGAAGGACGGCTGGATAACCTATTGGCGCGAGCCGGGCGAAGCCGGCATACCGCCGCAAATCACGCTTGATCCGGCAAGCGGTGTTACGCTCACCACCATGGCCTATCCCGTTCCCAAGCTCATCGAAAATGGCGACATCACCGATATCGGCTACGACCATGCCGTCAGCCTGCCTTTTCAGCTGAAAGCCACCGACCCGGCGGCCAGCGGAAAGATCAACCTCACCGCCTTTATCGGCGTATGCCAGAATATCTGCATTCCCTTCGAGGCGACATTCTCGATCGACCGTGGCAATGCGGGTGACGACGATGGCGAGGAGCGGCGTCTGCTGGAGGAAGCCCGCGAAACGCTGCCCGAAGCCGCCTCCGACGATTTCAAGGTCATCGATTTCCACATCACGCCCGACAAGACCATGCTCGGCGTACAGCTGCAATTGCCGGAAAACGCGCCGAAGGAAACCGAGATCTTCATCGCCGGCCCCTCTGGCTTTGCCTATTACGAGCCGCAGAACATGGTGCGCGACAAGCGCAAGCTGTCCTTCTACATGAACATCAAGGGCCTGCCGAAAACCTATCAGGTGCCCGGCAACAGCTGGCCCATTCTGGTCAAATCCGGGGATCGGGCGATGGAGACGATGCTGAATTTTCCAAAGCCCTGAGCGCTTCTTGTGTTGTCCCCGAACCGGTGGCTCAACTCTGGAAATAACCTCGAAAACCGCATGACAGATTTCATTTCCGTGCTCTGGAGCACGTCTGAACGGAGTTGTCCGGACGTGCTCTATTTCTTTGTTTTATTGCATTATCCGGACGTAAAACCGCTACGCACTTTTACTGGAAATGCTCTATAGTCGCGCCAACCGAACGACCACAGGAGCATGGACATGACCATCAAGATCGGCGAAAAACTGCCTTCCGCAACCTTCAAGGAAAAGACGGCCGACGGCCCGGTGGAAACCACCACGGACGCGCTTTTCGGCGGCAAGAAGGTCGTTCTTTTCGCCGTACCCGGCGCTTTCACCCCCACCTGCTCGCTGAACCACCTGCCGGGCTACCTCGAAAACCGCGACGCCATTCTCGCCAAGGGCGTGGATGACATTGCCGTGATCGCCGTCAATGACTGGCACGTCATGGGCGCATGGGCGCAATCCTCCGGCGGCCAGGGCAAGATCCACTTCCTCGCCGACTGGGACGCGGCCTTCACCAAGGCGCTCGGCCTCGATGCCGACCTTTCCGGCGGCGGGCTCGGCGTGCGCTCCAAGCGTTATTCGATGCTGGTTGAAGACGGTGTGGTGAAGTCGCTCAACGTGGAAGAAAATCCCGGTCAAGCGACGGTTTCCGCTGCTGCGGCGATGATCGAGCAGCTTTAAGGGCGGCTCTGGCGCTCTGTCCGTGACATTGAGTTCTTCACCCCATCCTCCGTCATGCCGGACTTGATCCGGCATCCAGCCACGGCGCGTCTGCGCCGTGGAAGAGTTTTTTTCAGCCCAAGGACTTGGGCTGGCTGGACCCCGGATCTAGTCCGGGGTGACGGTGTGCTTGATGATGCAAGATCGCCAGACACACCACATTGCTTTTCGCCATAAAAACGAAACAGCGGCCCCGCCGCCCTCTCAAACATTCATATCAAACACCAGAAGACCGGCCAGACCGCCATCGGTGAGCGACACCAGGCGCTCCCCCACTTCCACATGCTGCGGATGGGCGAGATAGTCGTCGCGGGCCTCGGGGCTTTCCAGCGTCACGATGAAGCCGTCGACAAAACCGCCGTTCAGGCCTTCGGGCGAGACATTCTGGCCGTATTTCACATCGATTATGCCGGGTATCACGTCCTTCAGGGCAGCAATCGCCTCGAATATCGCGTGTTTTTCAGAGGATGCCGTCGCAGCCTTGAAGCGTAGAAATACACAATGCAGGATCATCCGGATTCCTCTCCTCCGCTGGACGCAACGCAGGCGCCCTTGACGACAAGATAAGTCGGGTTTCTGTTTTCACAACCCCGATAAATGCGGCCCAGACCAAATCAGCCCGGACTGAGCCGAGGGGCAATAAAGCAGGCCTGCGTTACCGGCGTTTGAAGGGCTCCATGCCCTTGCGCGCCAATTCGTCGGCGCGCTCGTTTTCCGGGTGGCCGGCATGGCCCTTCACCCAGTGCAGGGTAACCTTGTGACGCTCCTGTGCCGCTTCAAGCGCCTGCCATAGTTCGACATTTTTGACAGGCTTGTTATCGGCGGTCTTCCAGCCCTTCTTTTTCCAGCCGAAAATCCACTTGGTAATACCGTCTTTGACATAGGCGCTGTCGGTATAAAGATCGACCTCGCAGGGACTTTTCAGCGCATTGAGTGCCGAAATCGCCGCCAGCAGCTCCATGCGGTTATTGGTGGTCTCGGCCTCGCCACCGGACAGTTCCTTCTCCACCTCGCCATAACGCAGCACGGCGCCCCAGCCACCCGGACCGGGATTACCGGAGCAGGCGCCATCGGTGAAAATATCGACATGTTTCATTCGCCCGCCAGCCCATATTCGGCGACATTGGCGATCGAGCGGTGGAACCGCAGCTTGCGCAGATATTCCAGCGGGTCTTTCTTCACCACCAGCGCGCCTTCCGGCGTCGTCAGCCAGTCGTAAAGCCGCGTCAGGAAGAAGCGCAGCGCCGAACCGCGCGCCAGCAGCGGAAGCGCTTCCAGTTCCGCCTCGCTCATCGGCCGCACCGACTGGTAACCTTCCAACAGCGCCTTGCCCTTGGTGACGTTATAGGCGCCATCCTTTTCGAAGCACCAGGCATTGAGGCAGATCGACACGTCATAAGCGAGCAGGTCATTGCAGGCGAAATAAAAATCGATCAGGCCGGAGAGTTCGTCGCCGAGGAAAAATACATTGTCCTGAAACAGATCCGCATGGATGACGCCGGCCGGCAGATCCTTCGGCCAATGGGCGGCGAGATAATCGATCTCCGGACGAATCTCGTCCCTAAGGCCCTTCTCCACCTCGTCGGCGCGATCTTCGGATTTGTCCCACAGCACCTTCCAGCCTTCAACGGAGAGTGCGTTGGGGCGCGTGATTTCGAACCCCTCACCCGCCAGATGCATGGCGGCCAGCGCCTTGCCGACTTCGCGGCAATGTCTGGCTTCCGGCTTTCTTAGCCACATGCCTTCAAGGAAGGAAATCAGCGCCGCCGGCCGGCCCGACAATTCGCCCAGCAATTCGCCATCCCTGCGCGGCAGGGGCAAGGGGCAGGACAGGCCCTTGGCGGCCAGATGCTGCATGAGGCCGAGGAAAAACGGCAGATCGTTTTTTTCCACCCGCTTCTCATAAAGCGTCAGGATCAGCGGTTCCTTGGTGGTGTGCAGGAGGAAATTGGAGTTTTCGACACCTTCGGCAATGCCCTTGTAAGAAGTGAGGCTGCCGGTGTCGTACTGCGTGAGGAAATTCCTCAGATCATCTTCGGTGATATCAGTATAAACTGCCAATTTAAAAATCTCTTGATGAAGGATGGAATGAGAATCCCGGGGGTGGGAATGACGGATGCAAGGTGAGAAGCGCTCACCTCGCCATCACCCTGTTCTAGGCACCGGCGGCGGTCTTCGGCGGCAGCGCATTGCTGGCATTACCGTTGACGAACGCCATGTCATCCGTCGTCAGCTCGATGCTGCGCAGCTCGCGGTTGACGAGGAAATGTTCCGTTTCCTCAACCGTCACGGCAAGATCGAGCGTGGTGTCGAACCGTGCCTTGAAGGCCTCGATGATTTCATCGACGATAACTTCAGGTGCGGATGCGCCAGCCGAAAGACCAACGGTGCGGATATCGCCGATCGCATCCCAGTCGATTTCCGCCGCCCGCTGCACCAGCACGGAGTGCTTTGCCCCGGCCCGCAGCGCCACTTCCACCAGCCGCTTGGAATTGGAGGAATTGGGTGCGCCGACAACGATGAACAGGTCGCAGCCGGGTGCTGCCTGTTTCACCGCATCCTGACGGTTGGTGGTTGCGTAACAGATGCTGTCGGCGGCAGGCGCCTGAATGGCGGGGAACCGTTCCTGCAGACGGGCAATGACGCCGGCGGTATCATCGACCGACAGCGTCGTCTGGGTGACGAAACCGAGATTTTCACGGTCCACCGGTTCATATGTGCCAGCGTCTTCCACCGTTTCGACCAGCGAGACGGTACCTTCGGGCAGCTGGCCCATGGTGCCGATGACTTCAGGGTGACCGGCATGGCCGATCAGCACCACATGGCGGCCAAGGCGCTGGTGGCGCATGGCCTGCTTGTGAACCTTGGAGACCAGCGGGCATGTGGCATCGAGATAAAACAGGTTACGCGCCTGCGCATCCTCAGGCACGGATTTCGGCACACCATGGGCGGAAAAAACCACCGGCTGTTCGCGATGTTCGGCAGGGATTTCATGCAGTTCCTCGACGAAAACCGCGCCCTTGGCTTCCAGCCCTTCCACCACATAGCGATTATGCACGATTTCGTGGCGGACATAAACCGGCGCACCATAGGCCTTCAGCGCCAGCACGACGATCTGGATCGCCCTGTCCACGCCCGCGCAAAAGCCGCGCGGTCCGCACAGCCTTATCGTCAAAGGGGGTTTGGAAACGGCGATGTTCATTCGTGCTCCTTGGCCTGCTTCTTGGCGTGCTCCATGCCTTGCCCGATAGCCTGCCCTTTGCCGGGCGGGGCGCACATTATTCGTCGCGCGCCTTATGGTTCCGGAAATAGGCAAAACCAACGACGATGACAAGGGCCAAGGCCAAGCCATACCACGTTATCGCATATTGCAGGTGATTGTTGGGCAAATCTATCAGCGTCACGCCACCCTGCGGCCAGCCGCCGGGATTTTGCGCATTGTCGGCATCCACGAAGAGGTTGACCAGCCGGTTGGATGGGATATCGACGCTCGAGGCCATCACCGCCAGATCCTTCCAGTAGAAGATGTTCTTGGCGATATCGTTATCCGGCAGCAGGGAGGAGGGTTTTGCGACCAGCGGCGCGCGGGCCAGCCCTGTTATTACCACCTCGCCCGTTACCTGTCCTTCGGCCCGTTTGGCCTGTTCCTTCATCTCGAAGGGCACGAAGCCGCGATTGACGAAAAGGATGCGGCCATCGGCAAGCGTCAGCGGCGTATAGATGTAATAACCGGTTCGGCCCTGATGGGTGGCGAAGAAATGGCGCTCGCGGCCGTGATCGAACGTGCCTGAGAGCCTGACCTTGCGATATTCGATATCGCCGCCGCTTTTCGCCATTGCCTCGATATCGGCAAGCGGAACCGGGCTCGCGCTCAGCCGCTCCTCGATATCGGCCATAAGCGCTTCTTTCCAGTAAAGCCGTTTCACCTGCCAGGTGCCGAGCCCGAGAAGGATGGCAAGCGCCAGCAGCACCAGCGGCGCGGCGAACCAGACCCGTCTGTCCGCCGCCTTCATGTGGGAAACCTCATTCACGATCAAGCCTGCCTTCGCTTGCATTGTTGCGGTATTGCAGCGCAATCATGATGCCCTTGAGCTTGCGCAGTAGCACGAGCGAGACAATCACCGTAAACGGCAACCAGAGCATGACATGCACCCAGACGGGTGGCGCAAAACGCTGGTCGAACCACAGCGCCAGCCCGACAACCAGAAAACCGACGATCAACATGACGAAGACCGCCGGACCATCACCCGCGTCAGCGAAACCATAATCCAGCCCGCAGGCGCTGCAGGCCGGTTTCGGCGTCAGGAAACCGTCGAACAGCCGGCCGTTGCCACAACGCGGGCAGCAGCCTTTCAAGCCCACCTTGATGGGATCAACAGGCGCAAAATTGCCGTTTGATGGTTCTGACATGATGACCTCCCGCGAAGTTGCCTGACCCCTCGTCCGTCCGCCTCGGGCTTGAGCCGACGACCCACGATTTCAACGGGCTATGGATCCTCGAGACAAGCCCGAGAATGACGTCCAATCTCCTGGAAGCTTGCCTCAGAACCCGGGCACTTGTTTGTTGCGAGCCGGCGCCGCGACTTTCTTCTCCCCGCCGGGGAGAAGGTGGCCCGGAGGGTCGGATAAGGGGGCGAGCTATCGGTCTATCTTCACCGTAGCCCCCTCATCCCGCTGCCGCGGACTTCTCCCCGGCGGGGAGAAGAAATGTGCGGTACCCGCTCGATTCAGAAGCAACGTGGTAGACGATCCGACGTCGTTTAACCGTGAACCGGCGCGCCCCAGCCACCCCAGATGTAGATGGCGAAGAACAGGAACAGCCAGACAACGTCAACGAAGTGCCAGTACCAGGCAGCCGCTTCGAAGCCGAAATGCTGCTTGGGCGTGAAACCGCCGGCAATGGCGCGGAACAGGCAGACCAGAAGGAAGATCGTGCCGACGAAGACGTGGAAACCGTGGAAACCGGTGGCCATGAAGAAGGTCGCGCCATAGATCGAGTTCTTGAAATCGAACGGGGCGTGAATGTATTCGTAAACCTGCACGGTGGAGAACAAAACGCCGAGCGCCACGGTGAGCGCGAGGCCGCTGATCAGGCCCTTGCGGTCATTGTGCAGCAGCGCATGGTGCGCCCAGGTGACGCAGGTGCCCGACAGAAGCAGGATAACGGTGTTGTAGAGCGGCAGGTGCCAGGGATCGATGACCTCGATACCCTTGGGCGGCCATTGACCGCCGGTATATTCAAGGCGGGACGCCTGAATGGCCTCATGCGGGAAGAGGCTGGCATCGAAATAGGCCCAGAACCACGCCACGAAGAACATCACTTCCGAAGCGATGAACATTATCATGCCGTAACGCAGATGCAGCGACACGACGCGGGTATGGCTGCCCTCATTGGCTTCCTTGATCGTATCCGCCCACCACGCATACATGGTGTAAAGCACGATGACGAGACCGATATAGAAAAGCCAGGGGTTGGCGAGTTCCGCACCGAACAGCTTGAACGAGCCGCCCGACAGGTAACGCATGTAACAGACGCCGCCGAAGGTCAGGATGAAAGCGCCGATCGAGGCCAGAAGCGGCCAGGGGCTTGGGTCTATGATGTGGTAGTCGTGGTTCTTCTGATGCGTGTCTGCCATTGCGACAATCCCCTGGTATCTCTTCCCTGATCCGGCCTCAAGAAGGCCAGATCTCCTCTCACAATTTGCTTTCGCCAGATTCGGTCTTTACCGGCAAGGACGCAACCGGTTTTTCGGTTTTGGCCGGATAAAACGTATAGGACAGCGTCAAAGTATGAATGCTCTTGGTTTCGCGCGCCGTGGCGATGTCGGGATCGACAAAGAAAACCACCGGCATTTCCAGTGTTTCGCCCGGCTGCAGCGTCGTTTCGGTAAAGCAGAAACACTCCACCTTGTTGAAATAGGCGCCCGCCTCCATCGGAGTGACGTTGAAGACCGCCGTTCCCGTGGTCGCCACGGGCGAGCGGTTGGTCGCCTTGAACGTCACCTGCACCGTTTCGCCGATCTTCGGCTTGACCATCCTGTCGACCGGCTGGAAATCCCAGTTGAGGCCGTTCGACGTGTTGGCGTCGAAGGTGACGTTGATGGTCTTGTCGAGGATGACGTCGGAATATTGCTCGACGCGCTGGGTCGTGCCGTTATAACCGGTGACGCGACAGAACAGGGTGTAGAGCGGCACGGCGGCATAGGCCATGCCGATCATGGCGCAGAAAAATACGAGACAGAGCACCAAGATGGAGCGATTGCTCACCCGTTGCCTGCCGGTTCCCACCGTCTGCGTTTCCATATTCGCCATGTCCTCCTCCTCTCCCCTCAATCAGCCCTTAATGCGAGCCGATCTTGATGATGGTGATGATGTAGAACAGCACCACCAGACCGGCGAGCAGGACGCCGAGCGCGATGTTGCGTCCGCGTCTCGACTTTTTCTGCGCCGCGCTCAGTTCCACCGTTTCCATCACAGAACTCCCGAAATCACGGCCTTCAGGGCCGGAGCGAAATGATCGGCCAGAAGGCCGGAAAAGATGGCGAAGAGGTAAAGCACCGAATAGGCGAACATCTTCTTGGCGGGCAGCATCTTCTCGTCACCCTCGGGCATGCGCCGTACATCGAGCGAACAATAAACGAAGATAGCGCTCAGCACCGCGGCGAAAATGCCGTAACCGGCGCTTGCCAGACCCGTGAAATACGGCGCGACGGCAGCGGCCGCCGTCAGCACGGCGTAAACGATCATCTGGTTTTTGGTGGAGCGCTCGCCCGCCACATTCGGCATCATCGGAATGCCGACGGAGCCGTAATCACGCATCTTGAACAGCGCCAGCGCCCAGAAATGCGCAGGCGTCCACAAAAAGATGATGAGGAACAGGATGACGCTATCAAGCGAAACGCCGCCGGTGACGCAGGCCCAGCCGAGCATGGGCGGGAAAGCGCCGGCAGCACCGCCGATGACGATATTCTGCGGCGTCGAGCGCTTCAGCCACATCGTATAAACGACGGCGTAAAAGAAGATGGTGAAGGCGAGCAGGCCGGCGGAGAACCAGTTGACCGCAAGGCCGAGGATGACCACCGAAAAGGCTGACAGCGTCAGCCCGAAGGCCAGGGCCTCACGCGGCGCGATGCGGCCCGAAGGGATCGGCCGTTTTGCGGTGCGGCTCATCACGGCATCGATATCGGCATCGTACCACATGTTCAGCGCGCCGGATGCGCCAGCGCCGACCGCGATACAGAGAATGGCGATGAGCCCAAGCACCGGGTTGATTTCGCCCGGCGCCAGCACGAGGCCCGCAAAGGCCGTGAAGACGACCAGCGACATGACGCGCGGTTTCAGCAATTCGAAATAATCGCGCGCGCCGGCTTCCGAGAGTTCGGAGCTTTCAACACCCAGCATGTCGCGATTGTCGATAACGGTCATTTCCTGTCCTGTTTTCCTTCAGATGCCACTTGCCGCGACATCCCTTGCACCGGCCCGAAAACGAAGGTGATTTCCGGCATGCGCGATGCGTCAATTCATTGGGTCCGAACGTTTCGGCATGGGCGGCATCGGCCAAAACCGATACCATTCCCCCGGCCTGTCGCCGCGCCCACCCCGCCATTCGTCTGCGCCTGCTCATTCATAAAGGCCAAACTTGGCATTTATCACATCCGGGCATGTATCATGTCGGACGTCAGGCTTCGCTTGGACAAAATGTCACGCGGCAATGGACCAACCCGCCTTTGGAAACGGCACGGACGCAACCACGCCGTCCCCTGTTTCAGCAACCGGAATGCGCGAGCAGCGCCCGCGCCTTCCGGTCCGGTATTCAGCGAATGCGCGGAAGCTGTTCCCACTGGTGGTAAGGCGGCGGCGAAGACAGCTGCCATTCGAGTGTCGTCGCACCCTCGCCCCAGGGGTTGTTGCCGGCGATCCGCTTCTTGGCGAAGGCTTCCCAGACGCCGAAGAGGAAGATGCCAACAGCAACGGCCGAGATATAGGAGCCGTAAGACGACACCAGGTTCCAGCCGGCATAGGCATCGGGATAATCGATGTAGCGGCGCGGCATGCCGGCGAGACCGAGGAAGTGCTGCGGGAAGAAGATCAGGTTCACGCCGACGAACATGACCCAGAAATGCAGCTTGCCGATGAACTCGCTATACATGTAGCCGGTGATCTTCGGGAACCAGTAATACCAGCCGGCGAAGATCGCGAAGACTGCGCCGAGCGACAGAACGTAGTGGAAGTGGGCCACGACGTAATAGGTGTCATGCAACGAGCGGTCGAGACCGGCATTGGCGAGCTGCACACCGGTGACGCCACCGACCGTGAAGAGGAAAATGAAGCCGATCGCCCAGATCATCGGGGTCGAGAAGGTCAACGAACCGCCCCACATGGTCGCGATCCACGAGAAGATCTTGATACCTGTCGGCACCGCGATGACCATGGTTGCGAATACGAAATAACGCTGCGCTTCGAGCGACAGGCCGACCGTATACATGTGGTGCGCCCAGACGATGAAGCCGACCGCGCCGATGGCGACCATGGCATAGGCCATGCCGAGATAACCGAAGACCGGCTTCTTGGAGAAGGTGGAAATGATGTGGCTGATGATGCCGAAGCCGGGCAGGATCAGGATGTACACTTCCGGGTGGCCGAAGAACCAGAACAGATGCTGGTAGAGGATCGGATCACCGCCGCCTTCCGGCGAGAAGAATGCCGTGCCGAAGTTACGGTCGGTCAGAAGCATGGTGATGCCACCTGCCAGAACCGGCAAGGACAGCAGCAGCAGGAATGCGGTGACGAGAACCGACCAGGCAAACAGCGGCATCTTGTGCAGCGTCATGCCCGGGGCGCGCATGTTGAGAATGGTGGTGATGAAGTTGATGGCGCCAAGGATCGAAGACGCGCCGGCAACGTGCAGCGAGAAGATCGCCAGATCCACCGCCGGTCCCGGCATGCCGCTGGTCGATAGCGGCGGATACATGGTCCAGCCGCCGCCCACACCATAAGCACCCGCCGGGCCTTCAACGAAGAGCGACAGGAGCAGCAGGATGAAGGCCGGAACGATCAGCCAGAAGGAAATATTGTTGAGGCGCGGGAAAGCCATGTCAGGAGCGCCGATCATGATCGGGATCATCCAGTTGGCAAAACCGCCGATCATCGCCGGCATGACCATGAAGAAGATCATGATGAGCGCATGCGCCGTGGTGAACACGTTGAACATGTGCTTGCCGCCGTCGATGGCAGCATCGCCCTCGAAGCCGTAAACCATGGACGCCAGACCGTGGAAGATCTGGATGCCCGGCTCCTGCAGCTCCATGCGCATGACAACCGAAAGGCCGCCGCCGATGATGCCCGCCATGATGGCGAAGATCAGATACAGCGTGCCGATGTCCTTGTGGTTGGTGGACAGGAACCAGCGAGCGAAAAAGCCCGGCTTATGGGAATGATCATGAGAATGATCGTCATGCGCATGCGCATCGTGTTCGGATTGACCATGCGAGTGATGATCGTCGTGTGCGGAAGGTCCAGCCATTGTCGTCACTCCAGTCGTCAGTTGGTTTCGTTGGCGGCAACGTCAACCGTGCGCGGAGCGCCGTCGACGGAGGCCATCAGCGCCCGGTTCGCGCCGTTCAGATCTGAAGCGGCGGCGGCGTGCCAGGCATTGTACTGCTGTTCGGAAACCACCCGAATGGCGATGGGCATGAAGGCGTGGTCCTTGCCGCAAAGCTCGGAACACTGACCGTAATAAAGGCCTTCCTTCTCCGGCTTGAACCATGTTTCGTTGAGACGACCCGGAACGGCATCGATCTTGACGCCGAAAGCGGGCATGGCGAAGGCGTGGATGACATCGGTCGGAGCCGCCGTCACCAGAAGGCGAACGGTCTTGCCGACCGGAACGACCATTTCATTGTCTACCGCAAGAAGACGCGGATAGCGGGCCTTGTCCTCCTTGCCCGCAGCAGCGCGATCCTGCTCCTTCAGCAGATAGCTGTCGAAGGAGAGCGGCTCTGCGCCCTCGGCCGCGGCATATTCATAGCTCCACAGCCATTGCGTGGCGGTCGCCTTCAGCGTCAGGTCCGGGTTTTCCGGCTGGGTCAGCTGCGCGTTCAGAAGATTGAACGAAGGGAAAGCAAGGAACAGGAGAATGAGCACCGGCGCCAGCGTCCAGACAACCTCGATCGCCGTATTATGGCTGGTCTTGGAAGCCACCGGATTTTTCGCGGCGCGGAACTTCAGGGCAACGATGATGAGCAGCACAAGAACGAAAAGCGTAACCGGAACAATGAACCAAAGCGTATATTGTTCGAACCAGCGTATTTCGTGCATGATCGGCGTGGCGGCCTCCTGCATGCCCATTTGCCAATGCACCGGCTGATCGGCGTGGGCGCCGACAGCCGTGAGCAGACAGGTCATCCCCGCCAATGCTGCGTAAATCCTATTCCTCACGGTACCCTCTCCCTCACGCGTCTGATCTAGATCAATCACAGACGCAGAATCCATGCTAATGGTACTAACTTCAAACCACAGTTTGTCCTCTGCCGCAATATGCGTCGGGACACGGATGCCAGCCAATTTTGCCATTGGTCAATTGGCGGTCGACTTTCCCGCACTCCGCACCCCGATGGATAGGCCGCGACCGCTTTCAAACAGTCAGAATGCGGCACAGGCCCTTCTTTCAGAGGGTTTTGTGGCCTGCCAGCCGAGGCCGGAGGTGGGGTGGCGGGCGGAGAAATTACGCACATGAACAAAGCGGAAAGGTCCTATTTCCGCCCAACTCCGCTGGAATTGAGGTTCCAAGGCTTTTTTTTCCGGATTATGGCGTCAAAATAGCCGCACTGATTCGAATCCCAGAGGTATCCATGCGTCTTTCCCCGCTCGCGCGCACTTTTCTTGCCGCCGCCGGTCTTGCCATCATCGCCCCCGCCGCTGCGGCGCTGGCGCAACAGCAGCCGCCCGGCACGCCGAAGTCGACGCATGGCGCATGGTCCGTCATCTGCGACAAGCCGGCCGGCGCGTCGGAAGAGCAATGCGCCCTGATGCAGAACGTCATTGCCGACGACCGCCCGGAAGTGGGGCTTTCGGTGGTGGTGCTGAAGACCGCCGACCGCAAGTCGCGCATCCTGCGTATCCTCGCGCCGCTTGGCGTTCTGCTGAAGGATGGCATGGAGCTTTATATCGACAATAATAATATCGGCCGCGCCTATTTCACCCGCTGCTTCTCCGAAGGCTGCTATGTGGAAGTGGATATTGACGACGAGCTGCTGAAGGTTCTGCGCGCTGGCAAGGCCGCCGTTTTTGCGCTGCGTGAATCCGTCGATCAGGACCGCGTCGGCATTCCGATCGAGCTGACCGGCTTTGCCGAAGGCTACGACGCACTGCCGTAACGCCTCGTCATCAACGGGCAGCCTTGCGTCTGCCCGCTCCAGTGCCTAAATCGGTCATTGAACGATAATGACTGGAGCCTCCCATGACCGACGATCTTGTAAAACTCTTCGATTGCGATGAAACGCAATTGCGCAAGCTCGTCGGAGAGGCGCTCGTCGGCGCTGACGATGGCGAGCTGTTCATCGAACATGCCCAGGCCGAATCACTGACCTTCGACAATGGCCGGCTCAAGGGCGGCTCCTTCAACACCGATCAGGGTTTTGGCCTGCGCGCCGTTGCCGGCGAGACGGTGGGTTACGCCCATGCCGGCGAGCTTTCCGAAGGCGCGCTGAAGCGCGCTTCGGATGCAGTCGGCGCCGTCACCCGCGGTTATTCCGGCTCCTATGCCGCCGCACCCCAGCGCACCAACAAGAAGCTCTATGGCGACGAAAACCCGATCGGCAGCCCGAGCTTTGAGGAAAAGGTGAAGCTCCTCACCGATATCGATGCCTATCTGCGTGATAAGGACGAAAACGTTCGGCAGGTGACGGCGACGATTTCCGCAAGCTGGCAGGTGGTGGATATTCTGCGCGCCGATGGCCATCGCGTCAGCGATATCCGCCCGATGACCCGCATCAATATTTCCGTCGTTGCCGGCGAAGGCGACCGGCAGGAAAGCGGCTCCTACGGCATTGGCGGCCGCGTCGGCTTCGGCGACTTCATTACCACGGAAAGCTGGCAGCGTGGCGCGGATGAAGCGCTGCGCCAGGCGCTCGTCAACCTGACCGCCATTGATGCACCTGCTGGCACTATGGATGTGGTGCTCGGCTCCGGCTGGCCGGGCGTGATGCTGCATGAGGCCGTCGGTCACGGTCTGGAAGGCGATTTCAACCGCAAGAAGACCTCGGCCTTTGCCGGCCTGATGGGCGAGATGGTGGCCGCCCCCGGCGTCACCGTCGTGGATGACGGTACCATCGACAGCCGTCGCGGTTCGCTCACCATCGACGACGAAGGTACGCCATCCGCTTATAATGTGCTGATCGAGAATGGCCGGCTGGTGGGCTATATGCAGGACCGCCAGAATGCCCGGCTGATGGGCGCAAAGGCCACCGGCAACGGCCGCCGGCAGGGTTATTCGCATGTGCCGATGCCGCGCATGACCAATACCTACATGTTATCAGGCGACAAAACGCCGGAAGAAATCATCGCCTCGGTCAAGAAGGGCATTTATGCCGTTTCCTTCGGTGGCGGACAGGTGGATATTACATCAGGCAAATTCGTGTTCGGCTGCACCGAGGCTTACCTCATCGAGAACGGCAAGATCGGCGCGCCGGTGAAGGGCGCCATGCTGATCGGTAACGGACCTGATGCGATGAAGCGCGTCTCGATGATCGGCAATGATTCCAAACTGGATACGGGCATCGGCAATTGCGGCAAGGCCGGGCAATGGGTGCCGGTCGGCGTTGGCCAACCGCATCTGCGCATGGACCAGATCACCGTTGGCGGTACGAAGGCGTAAGGAATTCGGAGTTTGGATCACTGCGGTCTGTCCCAAATTCCGTCATACCGGCCCTGAGCCGGTATCCAGCCGACGCGCGTCTGCGCGGCGAGAAGAGTCTTGTCCGCCCCAGGACTTGGGCTGGCCGAATGCCGGATTCAGTCCGGCATGACGGCAGAGAGAGTTGCGGTCACGCGAAATGTTGAGCCTGCCGCAGCAATCCCAGCCCATAACCTTGCACATGGCTGCCATGATGAGGTTTCCTCTGGCACCTCACCGAGAAGACGATAAGATCACCCTCACGGCAGGCCCTCCTCCCACCGCCGGGCCTGCGCGGCACAAGGAGACCATGACCATCATACGCAATGCCCTCGTCCCGGAACTTGCCGTCACCGACTGGCTGAAAAGCCGCGCCTTTTATTGCGACCTGATCGGTTTTCATGTGGTTTATGAGCGGCCCGAAGAGGGCTTCGCCTATCTTGCGCTCGATGAGGCACAGGTGATGATCGACCAGATCGGTGCGACCCGGACCTTCGTGGCTGATAATGCCGGGCTGGAATTTCCGTTGGGCCGCGGCATGAACCTGCAACTCGCCGTTCCTTCCCTGCAACCCATTCTGACGCGGCTGGAGCGGTCTTCGATCGACCTCGTCCTGGCGCCGGAAGAGAAGTGGTACAGGCGCGGCACGGTCGAGGTCGGCAATCGGCAATTCATCGTCGCCGATCCGGACGGTTATCTGATCCGCCCGTTCGAGAGCCTGGGCGAACGCCCCTTCCGGTTCGGTTGAGCCCATGCTGCCCTTTCGCCCGCATGCGGTTGTTTTCGACATGGACGGATTGCTGATTGAAAGCGAGGTGCTTTATCGCGATTCATTTCTGGCGGCTTCGGAGGAAGGCGGCCATGGAATGCAGGTCGAGACCTATCAGAAGGTCTGTGGCAGTCCCTGGGATGTCATCACCGGCACCATCTTTGCCGATTACGGCGCGGATTTTCCCATGGATGCTTTTCGCGACGCGTGGCTGCGGCATCTCGGTGTGATGATGGCGGAGGGTGTGGCGCTGAAACCCGGCGTCGCCGAAATCCTCGATCTTCTCGACCGGCTGGATATCCGCCGCGCCATCGCAACATCTTCGCAGCACACATCGGTTACACGCCATCTCGGCCCTTACGATCTTCTCAGGCGCTTCGACACCATCGTGGCGCGCGGCGATTATACCGAACCGAAACCCGCACCCATGCCCTATCTCACTGCCGCAAAGCGCCTCGGCCTCGAGCCGGGCCGCTGCCTGGCGCTCGAGGATTCCTATTCCGGCGTCCGCTCCGCCTCTTCGGCCGGCATGATGACGATCATGGTGCCGGATGTGGCGCCGCCGACCGAGGAAATGCGGGAAAAGTGCGTTGCCGTCATGGGCGATCTCCATGCGGTGGCAGACATGCTGCAAGACGCACGGCTTTTACGGCTCTGAAAAGTGAGCCATGGTATGAATGCGCGTCACACGCCTTTCGCCATTTGGACTTATAGCAGAGGTCGTAGCGGCCGGAACGCCGATATTGGTCAGGCGCCTCCGTCGGCGCATCCATAACCGGAGTGGTCATGCAGCTTGTCGCCGTGTCGCTCGCGACGCTTATATTGCTCGCTCTCTCCGCGTTTCAGATCACCCTCGCCGCCGGTGCGCCTTTCGGCCGTTTTGCCTGGGGCGGCGCAAGCCGTGTGCTGCCGGTCAGGCAAAGAATTGCAAGCGTCGCTTCTCTTGCGATCTACGGCCTTATGGCGTCTTTTCCGCTGCAAAAGGCGGGCTTCGCAACGATCTGGCCGGCAAGCTGGATCGAACCCGGTATCTGGATCATCGCCTGCTATCTTGCGGTGAGCATTGGATTGAACGCAATGTCGAAGAGCCGCGCAGAACGGCTGGTCATGACCCCGGTAGCCGCCGTTCTTGCGATCCTGTTCTTTATCGTCTCGCTGTCATAAAAACACCAGACCAAAGGCACGATGCCGCAACGATCGAGCCTTCTCAGCGGATCGTCAGCTCCCGGGCCTGAAACGCCATTTTCGCTCGATCGCTCCTTCAATATCGAGACCGTTATAATGGGCCAGCAACAGCACATGGCCGAGGAGATCAGCGGTTTCGTCGGCCAGATCCCGCTTCATCTCCTCTTTGCTCCTACCCTTGATGCGCCCGCGCCCCGTCAGCCGGTTCCAGGCCTGCGTGACTTCGCCAACCTCTTCCTGAAGCTTCAGCATGTACCAGTCCGGATCGCGGAATATTCCGTTTTCGGCGGCATATTTTTGCGAGGCCTCTTCAAACCGACGCATCGTGTCAGCAAACATTTGTTCATCCTTTGTTCGTGCGCTACAACTCTAACCACGATTCTCCGGCCGCGTCGATCCGAAAGGATGTTTCGCGACCCTGAACGGAAATCTCCGCGACAGATGCCCGCCGTCGCGATAGGAACAGTCATTCGAAACAGTGCCGTCACCCATGCCTTATCTCGATTTTTTCTCGTCCCTCATCACCGCCCATAGCCCGTCGCTGCTGGCCATGTTTGCGGGTGCGGCGTTTCTCGCCGGTCTCGCCCGCGGCTTTTCCGGCTTCGGCGCAGCGTTGATCTTCATTCCGCTGGCAAGCGCGATCGTCGGGCCGCGCATCGCGTCAGCGGTTCTGCTGGTGGTGGACGGCGTGTTGACGCTTGGCATGATACCGCCAGCCTTTCGCATGGCGGACCGGCGTGAGGTTTTCACCATGGCGGCAGGCGCACTTGTCGGCGTGCCGCTTGGAACCCTGCTGCTTTCCCATGGCGATCCGTTGACCCTGCGCTGGATCATTTCCACCGTGGTCGTTGTGCTTCTGTTATTTCTGCTGTCCGGCTGGCGGTATAGCGGGCGGCCGAAGACGCCTCTGACACTGTTTACCGGATTTCTGGCCGGGCTGTTTTCGGGTGCGGCGCAACTGGGTGGGCCGCCCGTGGTTGCCTATTGGCTTGGCGGGGCGCTCAAAGGCGCCTTCGTGCGCGCCAATGTCATTCTTTATTTCGCGGTTTCGACCGTGATTTCGACGGCTAGCTATTTTTTCGGTGGTCTTTTCACCGCCGATGTCTTCGTTTTTTTCCTGCTGGCCCTGCCGTTTTACGGGGCGGGTCTTTATGCCGGCGCGCGCCTGCACGGATTTGCCGATGAGGCCGCATTCAGACGCATCTGCTACGGCCTGATCGCCATTTCCGCCGTCATCGGCCTGCCGCTGTTCGATTCGCTGTTGAAATAGGCAGGCCGCACCGGCCTGCCCTCCCCGCCTTCAAGGATACATACGAACCTTCGACCATGGCGCATCCGGCGTCTCGCGGCGGAATTCGACACGGTCATGCAGGCGGAACTTGCGGTCGTGCCAGAATTCGATGCTGACCGGGCGAATGCGAAAACCGGACCAGTGGGCCGGGCGCGGAATATCGCCGATGGCATATTTGGCGGTATATTCGGCCACGGCCTTTTCCAGCGCGAAACGGCCTTCCAGCGGTCGCGACTGCTTGGACGCCCAGGCGCCGATGCGGCTGCCGCGCGGGCGGGAAGCGTAATAGGCATCCGCCTCCGCATCCGTGACGATCTCCACCTCGCCGCGCAGACGCACCTGCCGTCTCAGGCTTTTCCAGTGGAAACACATGGCCGCTTTTTTCTGGCCAAGGATCTCGCGGCCCTTCTGGCTTTCGAAGTTCGTATAGAAAACGAAGCCGCGATCATCGACGTCTTTCAACAGCACCATGCGCACATTCGGCAGGCCATTTTCATCGACGGTTGCGAGCGCTACCGCGTTCGGATCGTTGATTTCGGAAGCCGTCGCATCCTTCAGCCATTCGGCAAAAAGGGTGAAAGGTTCATTTTCTTCCGTGAAGTCACTGGATGTTAACCCCGTTTCCGACATATTGACTAAAATGCTCCCGAGCTGATTTGGACCCCAGAGATGATTTCTGGCGAAAGATGGTGACCGTCATAGCAAAGTCGAACAGTCGAACAAAGGGCCTCCTTTCGTCGATCGCGGAAGTTTCCGCCGTCGTGTCCATGCTCGTGGTGCTGAGCGGTTGTGTCAGCCTCGATCTCTTCGGCGGCGACAAGGTCGACCGCTCGCTCTCCACGGCCTCCGTTCCCAACCAGCAAAATAATGGCCAGCAGACCGATGATGCGACCATCCGCAACGCGGTAACATCGGCCGATCTTGCCAAACTTGCCGACCAGCCGCTGCCCTGGGCCAATGCCTCAACCGGCAGCGCCGGCGTCGTGACGGCCATTCACGAAGACAAATCCAGCGGTTTCGTCTGCCGCGATTTCAGGACGACGCGCCACTCCTTCGAAGGTGTGGCCGCGTATTCCGGACAGGCCTGCCTCTCGGAAACCGGCGAGTGGTTGATGACCCGCTTCGAGCAGAAATAATCTATTTACCTTGGCGCATGGAATAAGCCCGGCCACCCCGCGCCGCGCTTCCTGCGTAAAGGAGTGATTAGCAACTTATTGCAACAGTCGACGTTGATTAAACCGAGGGCGTGTACGTGAATGATCGCGGCATCCCTTTTCGGAGGGGTTAGTTTCAGGATTGCGCCATGAACGGCGGCAGACTGAGCCAACGTAACTGGTGTTTCGCATGCGCGATCCATATTCGATCCTCGGCGTGAAACGTGACGCCCGCCATGAGGAAATCAAGGCTGCCTGGCGCACGAAGGCGAAAACCGTCCATCCGGACGCCAATCGCGACGATCCCGATGCTTCGGCGCGATTCGCCGAAGTCGGGCAGGCTTATGACCTTTTGAAAGACCCCAAGAAGCGCGATCTTTACGATCAGGCCCGCCAGGCGGCCGAGAAGAAGAAGCGCGGCGAAACCATCATGCAGCAGCGGGAGGCAGCGCGCGAGGCTGCCGAACGCGCCAAGGCGGCTGAGAAGCTGATGGAGGAACTGGCCCGCGCCGATGCCCGCAACCGGGCGCAGACCGGCCAGAAAACCGACGGGAAACCTGAGACGGCCGAGGATATCGTCGAGCGTATTTTCGGGGCCGATGCGCAGAACGACCCCAAGGTGCAGCAGGCGGCGGAAGCGGCCAAGGCTGCGGCCAGCGGCACAAAAAGCGACATTCCGGGGACGGGTGAGACGGCACAACCGGCCGCCACTGACGACAAATACACGCCCGCCTCGCTTGCCGGCAATCTCTTCAGCGCCCTTGTACGCCGGTTCCGCACGCCGCAGCCGGTTGCGGAAAAGGCACCTGACATTACGGCCGAAGCCACCATCACGGTTGCCGATCTTCTAGAGCGCAAATGGGTTACCATCGGGCTTGCCGAAGAGCGGGAAGCCCGCTTCCAGCTGGAACCCGGCATGACCGACGGCCATGTGGTGAGGTTAAAGGGACAGGGGCTGAAACTTCCCGGCATGGCGCGCGGCGATCTTGCCGTGACGTTGCTTGCCGCACGCGACGACGCCTTTTCCATTCGCGGCTTCGATATTCACACGACTTTGCCGATCTCGCTTGGTGATGCGGTTCTGGGCTGCGAAACGAAAGTCCGCACTCCGCTTGGCGAAGAAAATCTCAGCATTCCGGCCTGGTCTGGCTCGGACCGCGTGCTGCGGCTTGCCGGCAAGGGCCTTGCCGATGGCAAGGGTGAATATGGCGATCTCGTCATCGAATTGCGCATTGTTCTGCTCGAAAAGCCGGATGAAAAGGTGACCGACCTCATGCGCCACATGCGCGAAGGCCTCTATTTGTGAAAGTTTTGCGAATAGCCGGGACAACGCACCCTTTGTTACGTTCCCTAACAGTTGATGATCTTTGGCAATCTTGAACAGGATTGCAGCCTATGCCATAGGCAGGATCAATCGAAAGTATCAGGGAGCATAAAATGGCTCAGGCATCCGGCCTCATGGCTGGCAAACGCGGCCTCATCATGGGCGTCGCCAATAATCGTTCAATCGCTTGGGGCATTGCAAAGGCCTGCGCGGATGCAGGTGCGGAACTCGCACTCACATGGCAGGGTGACGCGCTGAAGAAGCGTGTCGAGCCGCTCGCACAGGAACTTGGCGCCTTCATGGCTGGCCACTGTGACGTGACGGACCTCGAAACGATCGATGATGTTTTTGCGTCGCTGGAAAAGCACTGGGGCAAGATCGACTTCGTCGTGCACGCCATTGCGTTTTCCGACAAGGACGAGCTGACGGGTCGTTACCTCGACACCAGCCGCGACAATTTCAACCGCACCATGGATATTTCCGTGTTTTCGCTGGCCGCTGTCGCCAAGCGTGCGGAGCCCATCATGAATGATGGCGGCTCGATCATCACGCTCACCTATTACGGTGCCGAGAAGGTCATGCCGAACTACAACGTCATGGGCGTGGCCAAGGCCGCTCTTGAGGCCAGCGTGCGTTATCTCGCCGTCGACCTCGGCAATCGCGGTATCCGCGTCAACGCCGTTTCCGCCGGCCCGATCAAGACGCTTGCCGCTTCCGGCATCGGCGACTTCCGCTATATTCTCAAGTGGAACGAATATAATGCGCCGCTGAAGCGCACTGTTTCCATCGAGGAAGTCGGCAAATCGGCGCTTTACCTGCTGTCCGATCTTTCGACCGCCGTGACCGGTGAAATCCACCATGTCGATTCCGGTTATCACACTATCGGTATGAAGGCGGTGGATGCGCCTGACATTTCGGTGGTGAAGGACTAACCATCAGGAATGCTTGAAACAGGGGTATCGCCTTGCTCGTCTATGTGATCCGGCACGGACAAACGGACTGGAATGCGATACGCCGGCTTCAGGGCCAGAAAGACATTCCGCTCAATGATTTCGGCCGCCAGCAGGCGGTCGGCAATGGCAGGCTGCTCGCCCATTTGCTCGGCGAGCAGGCCACGGATTTCGACTATGTGGCAAGCCCGCTTGGGCGCACGCGCGAAACCATGGAACTGATGCGCGGCGCGATGGGTCTCGACCCCCTTGCCTACCGCACCGACGACCGCCTGATCGAAGTTTCCTTCGGCGACTGGGAGGGGCAGACGCTGCCGGAACTCAAAAAAGAGTTTCCCGACCGGGTGAAGGCGCGCAAGGCCAACAAGTGGGATTTCATTCCCCCCGGCCAGGACGCCGAAAGCTATGAAATCCTCTCCTGGCGCATCGGCGCATGGCTCTCCTCCGTGGACAGGCCGACAGTCTGCGTCTGCCACGGCGGCGTCATCCGCTCGATCTTCCGGCTGGTGTCCGGCATGGACAAGGATGAGGCCTCGCGCACGCAAATCCCGCAGGACCGGATTTTGAAGGTCGAGATCGACGGGAACAGTGCGGAGTGGGTGTCGTGAGGGATCACCGGGAATAGCCCTCGGCGGCGTCTTTGAGACGCTTGTATATTCGCAGGACGGTGCCGCATATTTCTTCTCCCCGCCGGGGAGAAGATGGCCCGAAGGGTCAGATGAGGGGGTGACGTTGCCGGATTTCGGAGAGCTTGCCCCCTCATCCCGCTGTCGCGGACTTCTCCCCGGCGGGGAGAAGAAACAAGGTGCAAACGCTCATTTCACAACGGCGGTTTTAGGATGATGATGCGTAAACCCGAGCCGCCTTACTCAACGACCTGAAGATCGTCGACCACGCGTTTCCCATCCACTTCCGTGTAGAAAACCACGACCTTCACGCCCGCCTTCAAACCTTCGAAGTTGAACTCTTCCGGCACGCGATAGGTCTTGCCGTCGTTGAGCGTAATGCTCAGCCCGTTCGCATCGATCTTGCTGATCGTGCCTTCCACATCGACGCTCTGGGCGAAGCTGTTGATCGGCATCAGCAGGTTGGCGGTGGCCAGAAGGGCGGCAATCATCATACGCATCGATCTAGCTTTCGTGGATTTGCGTGAAAACCTTACATGCATGAAGAATTGCCTTTCGAATGTGGCGGAAATTGCCCGCAACCATGACATTTTCGGCCCAATTGATGAACGGATTTGGGATCGTGTTCAAGCCGTTAGTGATTTTTACACCGCATTTCGCGGCAATATTGGAAAACTGCGGATAAACGTGGAAAACGGCGGCGCATTTACATTTCCGTCATCTCGAAAAACCGCGCTCGCCGGCCCGAATCGCCGCGCACTCTCAAACCGGCGCCTGTCGGCGGGAGGGGGAAGACGCCTGTCGATGTCGTGTTCGGCACTTATCCTGCCGCAGCGAAAGAAAGGCTTTTGCCTTGTCGGGATTTACACTAAGACAAATCCGCTTGTTTTAAACGGCGCTACCCGCAGGCGCCCTGTTTTCCGGTTTTGAGAACTATGTCGCATAACAGCTTCGGTCATCTTTTTCGCGTTACCACCTGGGGAGAAAGCCATGGGCCGGCACTTGGCTGCGTGGTGGATGGCTGCCCGCCCGGCCTGCGCTTTACCCTTGCCGAGGTGCAGCACTGGATGGACAAGCGCAAACCCGGCCAGAGCCGTTTCGTCACCCAGCGGCGCGAGGATGACATCGTCAAGGTTCTCTCCGGCGTGATGCTGGATGAGGACGGCGAGACGATGATCACGACGGGCACGCCGATTTCCATGCTGATCGAAAACACCGACCAGCGTTCCAAGGATTATGGCGAGATCGCCAAACGGTTCCGCCCCGGCCATGCGGATTATACCTATGATCTGAAATACGGCATTCGTGATTATCGCGGCGGCGGGCGTTCTTCCGCGCGCGAGACGGCGGCGCGTGTCGCCGCCGGTGCGATCGCCCGCAAGGTGGTGCCGAGCCTCAATGTGCGCGGCGCGCTGGTGCAGATCGGCAAGCACAAGATCAACCGCGATAACTGGGATTGGAATCAGGTCGACCAGAACCCGTTCTTCTGCCCTGACGCCGCGATGGTGCCTGTCTGGGAAGAGTATCTGGACAGCATTCGCAAGGCAGGCTCCTCGATTGGCGCGGTCGTGGAAGTGGTGGCGGAAGGGGTTCCTGCCGGCATCGGCGCCCCCATTTATGCCAAGCTCGATCAGGATATCGCCTCCAGCCTGATGTCGATCAACGCCGTCAAGGGCGTGGAGATCGGCGAAGGTTTCGCCTCGGCCGAGCTTTCCGGTGAAGAAAATGCCGACCAGATGCGCATGGGCAATGACGGCAAGCCGATTTTCCTGTCCAACCATGCCGGCGGCATTCTGGGCGGCATCGCGACCGGTGAGCCCGTCATCGCCCGCTTCGCCATCAAGCCCACTTCCTCCATTCTGACGGAGCGCCTGTCGATCGATACCGACGGCAACAATGTCGATGTGCGCACCAAGGGCCGCCACGACCCCTGCGTCGGGATTCGCGCCGTGCCGATTGGTGAGGCGATGGTGGCCTGCACCGTTGCCGACCATTATCTGAGGGATCGCGGCCAGACCGGCCGGCTTTAGCGGACCGAAAAGTGTGAAGCGGTTTTCGGACAATCCGCTAAAGAAACAAAAAGAGCAACGAACCGTTGCTCTGAAGTGAGGGGATATCGCCATGGCCTATGACCAGAAACGCGTTGTCGACGCCATCCGCGCTTTCGAAGCCGGTGAAATCGTCGTTGTGACCGACGATGACGACCGCGAGAATGAAGGCGATCTGATCATTTCAGCGGTTCATTGCACGCCTGAAAAAATGGCGCTGATCGTGCGCCACACGTCAGGCATCGTCTGCGCGCCAATGCCGCGCGAGGAGGCCAAGCGGCTGAACCTCAACGCCATGGTGGCGGAAAATGACAGCGCCCATACGACGGCCTTCACCGTCAGCGTCGATTTCAAGCACGGCACAACGACGGGTATTTCCGCCGATGACCGCACGCTGACGGTGCGCAATCTCGCCAATCCCAATGTCGGCGCTTCCGATTTCACCCGGCCGGGCCATATATTCCCGCTGATTTCCCGTGAGGGCGGCGTGTTGATGCGTTCCGGCCATACCGAAGCGGCGGTCGATCTCTGCCGTCTCGCCGGTCTGCCGCCTATCGGCGTAATCAGCGAGCTGGTGAATGATGATGGCAGCGTGATGCGCGGCCCGCAGGTTCTGGATTTTGCCGACAAACACGGCATGAAACACGTTTCGGTCGCCGATCTCATCGCCTATCGCCAACGCAAGGAAACGCTGGTGGAGATGGAATCCTCCTTCACCATCGAGACGCCCTTCGGACCGGCCAAGGCGCAGACCTATTCCCTGCCCTGGGATCCGATGCAGCACATGGCGGTGATTTTCGGCGATATCAGGGACGGCATTGACATTCCCGTTCGCCTGCACCCCGAAAACGTCGCCGACGACGTGTTCGGCGACCGCCAGCCGGTGCGGCATTATATGCAGAAGATCGCCGAGGAAGGCCGCGGCGTCATCGTCTATCTGCGCGAAGGCTCCGTTGGCGTTGGCCAGGTGGCCGGACGACGCAAGGCGCGTGACCCGGACGAAGCGCATGCCCAGGCCCGTTCGCGCGAAAACGAATGGCTGGAAATCGGTCTCGGCGCGCAGATTCTCAAGGATCTCGGCATCAGCTCCATCAAGCTGCTGACCACCCGCGAACGTCATTATGTCGGGCTTGAAGGCTTCGGCATCCAGATTTCGGCGACGGATATCTGCTGATTTTGGGGTTTGCCTTTGGTTTTCCAGGGCAATTGTGAAGCGAGTGGGTGCCCCTTGTTTCTTCTCCCCGAGGGGGAGAAGTCCGCGGCAGCGGGATGAGGGGGCGCCCTTGCCGGATTTCGGAGAGCTTGCCCCCTCATCCGACCCTTCGGGCCACCTTCTCCCCGGCGGGGAGAAGAAACACGCGGCGACGCCGGGCTACCTCAGCTGCGAAGATGGCGTCGCGTGGTGGGATGTCACTCTCACAGTGTCCAGAGCGAAAAACTTCAGCTTTCCTCCCGCCAGCGCTCCAGATAATTCACGCTCTCAACACCCGTAAACTTCGCGAGCCGCGCCAGCTCCGCGTCGAGCTTCTCCAGCCGGCCCGCCGAGGCACGCACGCCCGGTTCCAGCCACAGGCGCCGAACATCCAGCGTGCTACGCTTGCGATCCGCCTTCATGTCGATGCGACCGATCACGCGGTCGCCCTCCAGAAGCGGGAAGACATAATAGCCATATTGCCTTTTCGGCTCCGGCACGAAGACCTCGATGCGGTAATAGAAGCCGAACAGCCGCTCCGTGCGGTTGCGGTCACGCAACAGCGGATCGAAGGGGCTGAGGACGCGGACGCGGGATGCGGGTTCCGGCACGTCGGTCAGGTCGGCGGTGAAACCGGCAAAGGCATAGGACGGGCGGGCAGTGTCCCCGTCACTTGCAAGAAGTGAGACCTCGCAGAGCTCATCGCGATGGCTTTTGACCCAGTCCCTCGCCTCCTGCGGGGTGACGAGATCGAAAAAGGCGGCGATTTCACCATGGGTGGCGAAACCCAGCCGCTTCAGTGCTTCGCGGCAGGCCCAGTCGACAAATTCCGCATGCTCCACCTCGGTTTCGTGATGCTCGCCGGGAATGACCCGTTCGGCGAGGTCATAGACCTTCTGGAAATTCACCCGGCCGGCAATCGCCAGCTTGCCGGTGTGCCAGAGATATTCGAGCGCGGTCTTGGACGGATGCCAGTTCCACCAGCCGCCGGACTGGTGCCCCTCTTCTTTCAACTCCCGCGCCAGAACCGGCCCGGTTGCCGCAATGCGCTCCAGCGTTTCACCGAAAGCGGCGTCGAAACCCTCGCCGTGCCATTTGCGCCAGCGCTCCTGAATGATCGGCTCGCGGCGGCGGAAGCGGTGCTTCCAATAGGGATAAAATTCCGTCGGCACGATGGAAGCGTCATGTGTCCAGTGCTCGAACAGCGCCCGGTCCTTTTCCAAAAGCGTGGTCAGATGATCACGCCTGTAGGTCTGGTTGCGGGAGAAGATGATCTGATGGTGGGCGCGCTCCACCGTGCCGATGCTGTCCACCTGCACAAAACCGATATCGGTTATCAGCTGCAGCAGGTCGCTCTTGGAAAGCGCCTTGCCGGGCGGCGAGGAAAGCCCCTGCCGCGCCAGAAAAATTCGTCTTGCCGCTTCGTTTGAAACCTTGATCACCATGGAGCAGAAGGTATGACGGCTTTTTCAGGATTGCAATGTTCTTTTTTTGTTCCAGTATTTTTTGGTTTCAGGATCGCCGCCTGTTAAATCTGGCATCGTATGGAGGCCATGGCTTTGTCCCCTCGTTTGTACCCAGCACGGGGCGCAAAGGACTTTTCGTCAATCAAATGGATAGAAAATGTTTCGTCGAGCCGCATAAGCTTCCAGCCTTGGCGCTCGCCGCTATTGCTGCCGCCTCGGACCTGCCACACCAGCATAATGCTGTTTCCTTCATCCGTAACGCCGACAGCATGGACCTCAACCCCGCGAACGTATCCGTCATATCGCAGTTCAAGGCATTTAGCCGAATGCAGAGCTTCACATGGGGTATGCAGGATCATTTGAGCCTCCCAGCAATCTTGATGCGGAATATATCTGATTCCCACGTCGCCTTTTACTTCTGTTTGTGACGGGATATAGGACGGGGAAAATCGACCTGAGGACTAAAAGCTTGGAAATCCGTTTCGACGCCGCCGGTGTCGCTTTCGAGGGCCGGCAGGCCCTGCAGCCGCTGTCTCTGACATTGACGGAACGGCGTATCGGCGTGATCGGCCTTAATGGTTCCGGCAAGACCACCTTTGCGCGGCTGATCAACGGGCTGAACAAGCCGAGCGAGGGCAAGGTTGCGGTGAACGGTCTCGACACCGTGACGGACGCCAAGGCGGTCTTGCAGACGGTTGGTTTCATCTTCCAGAATCCGCAGAACCAGATCATCCTGCCGATCGTGCGAGACGATGTCGCCTTCGGGCTGAAACGGCTCGGTCTCGGCAAGGCGGAAACCGAAGCCCGGGTGAAGGCCGTTCTTGCCCGGCTCGGCATTTCCCATCTTGAAGAACGGCGCGCGCATGAGCTTTCCGGCGGGGAGCTGCAGCTTGCGGCGCTGGCCGCGCTTCTGGTTACCGAACCGCACATCCTTATTCTCGACGAGCCGACCAACCAGCTTGATCTCAAAAACCGGGCTGTCGTGGAAAAGACCATGGCGACGCTGTCGCAGTCGCTCATCGTCATCACCCATGATCTGCCGCTACTTGAAGGCTTCGACCGTGTGCTGGTTTTCCACGGCGGCGCGCTGATTGCGGACGCCGCACCTGAAGAGGCCGTGGCGCAATATCTCGCGGCGGTGGCGCGATGAAATCGCTGCACGTTGAAGGCACGGGCTGGCTCTACCGCGTCTCGCCGCGCCTCAAGCTCCTGACGCTGATGGGCTTCAGCATCGCGCTGTTCCTTACCCGCGATCTGTTGTTGCTGGGATGCGCCGTGGTTCTCGCGGCCGCCATCCTGCGCGAGACGCGGCTATCCTTGCGGGAGATCGGCCTGCGGCTGCGGCCGGTGATGCTGACCATTTTCCTCGTCGCGGCCTTCAGCTATCTTTTGCTCCCGGCCCATGATGCGACAGTCAATCTTTTGCGGCTGACGGCGCTGGCGCTGCTTGCCACCGCCGTCACAATCACAGTCAGCATCTCGCAGTTCATGGATGAGATCACGCTTGCCGCCGCCCCTCTCGAAAGGCTCGGGCTGGTCAAGGCTGCCGATATCGGGCTTGCGGTCGGGCTCGTCGTGCGTTTCGTGCCTGAGATCGTCAACCGGTATCATGCGGTGCGTGACGCACACCGGGCGCGCGGTCTGCCCGTGCGCATGGCGACCATCATCATGCCACTCGTCATTATGACGTTGAAGGATGCCGATGCCATTGCCGACGCCATTGACGCGCGCGGTTTCAGAGGCCAAAGCTTGGCGCCAGATAACCATCCGGAGTTTTGAGCGCCATGACGACCCGCGACCTTGTGCTGATTTCGCTGTTTTCCGCCATCATCATCGCACTTGGGCTTCTGCCGCCGATCACGCTCGGTTTCGTTCCCGTGCCGATCACCGCGCAGTCGCTCGGCGTCATGCTGGCCGGCGTCGTGCTGGGTGCGAAGCGCGGCACGCTCGCGGTTCTGCTGACGATCCTGATTGCCGCCATCGGCCTGCCGGTCCTGTCGGGCGGACGCGGTGGTCTTTCCATCTTCACCACGCCGACGACGGGCTTCCTGATCGGCTGGATCGCGGCCGTCTTCGTCACCGGCACGCTCTCGGAAAAACTCGTCAATCGCAGCCAGTCCGCTCTGGCGCAGGGTATTGGCTTCTTCGTCGCCAGCCTCATCGGCGGCGTGGTGGTGCTTTATGCCTTCGGCATCACCTATCTGGCGCTGGTCGTCGGGCTTGGTTTCGAAAAGGCCTTCATGGGTTCGCTCGCCTTCATTCCCGGCGATGCGCTGAAGGCCGTTCTTGCAGCACTGGCCGGCCGTGCCGTGATGGCAGGTTATCCGCTTCTGCCACAGCGCGCCTGAACAGACTTTCTTCGGGAGGAAAAGCATGGCGACGCGTTTATACGAACACCCGATCTTCCTGGAGCATATCACGCCTCCCGGCCACCCCGAGCGGCCGGACCGCCTGCGGTCGCTGAACATCGCACTCGAACATCCGAATTTCGAGCGGCTGGAACGGAAAGAAGCGCCGCAGGCCAATGAGGATGCAGTGCTGCTGGCGCATCCGGAAGAGCATCTGCTTGCCGTCATGCGGCAGATCCCGCAAGAGGATGGCGAGATCAACCGCATCGAGGCGGATACCTATGCCTCGCCGAAAAGCCTGCAGGCGGCGCTGACCGGCATCGGTGCGGCAATGGCTGCGGTGGATGACGTGTTTACCGGCGCTGCCGACAATGTCTTCGTCGCCGCCCGCCCGCCCGGCCACCATGCGGAAACCGCCAAGGCCATGGGTTTCTGTCTTTTCAACAATGTGGCCATCGCTGCCCGCCATGCTCAGAAAAAACATGGCGCAGAACGTATCGCCATCATCGACTGGGACGTGCATCACGGCAACGGCACGCAGGATATTTTCTGGGACGACACATCAGTGCTGTTCTGTTCCACCCACCAGATGCCGCTTTACCCGTGGAGCGGCGATAAAAACGAAACCGGCGCGAAGAACAATATCGTCAACGCCCCGCTTTCGCCCAACACTGGCAGCGATCATTTTCGCGAGGCCTTCAAATCCCGCGTGCTGCCGGCGATTGCCGATTTTTCGCCTGATCTCATCCTCATCTCCGCCGGTTTCGACGCGCATCACCGCGATCCGCTGGCGCAGATCAATCTGGTGGGAGAGGATTTCGACTGGGCCACGGGCCGGCTTCTGGAAATGGCCGACAAATACACATCGAACCGGGTCGTCAGCCTGCTTGAAGGTGGTTATGATCTGGAAGGGCTGGCGGAATCGGCAGCCATGCATATTTTGAGAATGATGAAGGGTTGAACATGACGGAAAATGCCAACACAGCCGATGTCAGCGGTTATTCCTTCGAAAAGGCCGTCGCCGAGCTGGAAAGCATTGTCGCACGCCTGGAACGCGGAGACGTGGCGCTGGACGAATCAATCGCCATCTATGAGCGCGGCGAAGCCCTGAAGAAACACTGCGAGACGCTGTTGAACGCTGCCGAAAAACGAATCGAAAAAATCCGTCTCGATCGTGCGGGCAAGCCGCAGGGTGTGGAGCCGCTCGACGGGGAATGACTGTGTTTAACGGGAGCGTTTGGACGTGATTCGATAAGGTAGCCACCTCCCGATTCAAACACTTGACGTCATCCTCGGGCTTGTCCCGAGGATCTGCAATGCATTGATTTTCTTGACGTGTTTAGATCCTTGGGCCAAGCCCGAGGATGACGGAGGAGAGGTTTGAAAACTTTCCCCGGCCGTAAGGTGTTCTCACAATGTCGTGTTAACAAGGATCGTTGACGCTGCGTTCGATATCGCGATGCTCCCCTCCCGCTCGGTTATGCTAAACTCCCGCCAGACGATACGAGGAGCTTGCGATGTCCTTCTTTCCCGGCAACGATCCCGTCGCGGGTGATGCTTTTGCCTGCGATGCCATCGAGAACCTGATCATTCCCCGAACCAGCGATATTGGCGGCTTTGCCGTGCGCCGCGCCCTGCCGACCCGGCAACGGCGGCTTGTGGGGCCGTTCATCTTTTTCGATCGCATGGGCCCGGCGATCCTGAAGGCGGGCGAGGCGCTCGACGTCAAGCCGCATCCGCATATTGGGCTCTCCACCGTTACCTATCTGTTCGACGGCGAAATCAAGCACCGGGACAGTCTCGGCACCGAACTCGTCATTCGCCCCGGCGACATCAACCTGATGACGGCCGGGCGTGGCATCGTGCATTCGGAACGCACGCCGGAAAACCTGCGTGGCCATCCGCTTTCCATGTCCGGCCTGCAGACCTGGCTTGCCCTGCCAGACAACATGGAAGAAATCGCCCCCGCCTTTGCCCACACGGCGAAGGAAGACATGCCGCTGATCGACCTCAAGGGCGCGACCGGCCGGGTGGTAATCGGCGAATTCGAAGGCCTCACCTCCCCGGTTTCGGCCTTTACCGATACGCTTTATGTCGACCTGTCGCTGGAGCCGGGAGTAAAATTCCCCTTCTCCGCCGATCATGAGGAGCGGGCGATCTATATTCTGTCCGGTTCGCTGGATGTTGCCGGTGATATTTTCGCCGCCGACCAGCTGCTCGTCTTCCGGCCCGGCGACGACATCACGCTGCAGGCCGGCAGCAATGGCTGTCACATCATGATCTTCGGCGGGGCGGCGCTGAATGAGCGCCGTTACATCTGGTGGAACTTCGTTTCGTCATCAAAAGAACGCATAGAGCAGGCCAAACAGGAGTGGAGAACCGGACGCTTCGACATCGTTCCCGGCGACGAAGAAGAGTTTGTCCCTTTGCCGGAAGGTTGAAATTCTATAGAAGTGTACGACATGCAGGGCTGCACCGTCGGCTTTCGACATGAAAGACGCTCTGGCACGCCCTGCTGACGACAAGAAAAGGCCGAACGATTGACCGGAATGCCACAGACACCATTGCTCGACCGGGTGAATTTTCCCTCCGATCTCAAGGAGATCGACGATCGCGACCTGCCGGAACTGGCAAGGGAACTGCGCGACGAGATGATTGACGCCGTGTCGAAGACCGGTGGCCATCTGGGTGCCGGCCTTGGCGTGGTGGAACTGACGATTGCCATCCACAAGGTGTTCAACACGCCCGAGGACCGGTTGATCTTCGATGTTGGCCATCAATGTTATCCGCACAAGATCCTGACCGGCCGGCGGGATCGCATCCGCACGCTGCGACAGGAAGACGGGCTTTCCGGTTTCACCCGGCGGGCCGAAAGCGAATATGATGATTTCGGCGCCGGCCATTCCTCCACCTCCATTTCCGCCGGTCTCGGCATGGCGGTGGCGGCGGGTCTTGATGGCAGCGACCGCAAGGTCGTAGCCATCATCGGCGACGGCTCGATGTCGGCGGGCATGGCGTTTGAGGCATTGAACAATGCCGGCGCGCTCGATGCGCGGCTGATCGTCATCCTCAACGACAACGATATGTCGATTGCGCCGCCGACGGGCGCGATGAGCGCTTATCTGGCACGCCTCGCCTCCGGCCGCACCTATATGGGCTTCCGCGATTTCGGCAAGAAACTGACGGCCTATCTCGGCAAGACCATCGACCGCGCCATTACCCGCGCCGTGACCCATGCGCGCGGTTACGTGACCGGCGGCACGCTGTTCGAAGAGCTTGGCTTCTATCACATCGGCCCGATCGACGGCCATTCCTTCGATCACCTCCTGCCGGTGCTGCGCAATGTGCGCGACAACCAGAAAGGCCCCGTCCTCATCCATGTGGTGACGCAGAAGGGCAAGGGTTACGCGCCGGCGGAAGCCGCAGCCGACAAATATCACGGCGTCAACAAGTTCGACGTCATCACCGGCGCGCAGGCGAAAGCCAAGCCGAATGCGCCGAGCTATACCAGCGTCTTTGCCGAAGCCCTGATCCAGGAAGCGACGCTCGACGAGAAGATCATTGGTGTGACGGCCGCCATGCCGAATGGCACGGGCCTCGACAAGATGGCCGAGCTTTTCCCGTCTCGCACCTTCGATGTCGGCATTGCCGAGCAGCATGCCGTTACCTTTGCGGCGGGGCTTGCGGCTGATGGTTACAAGCCGTTCTGCGCGCTTTATTCCACCTTCCTGCAACGCGGTTACGACCAGCTGGTGCATGATGTGGCCATCCAGAGCCTGCCCGTGCGTTTCCCCATCGACCGCGCCGGTTTTGTCGGTGCTGACGGGCCGACCCATGCCGGTTCGTTCGACACGACTTTCCTCGCCACCCTGCCCGGCATGGTGGTGATGGCGGCCTCGGATGAGGCGGAGCTGAAACATATGGTGCGCACGGCAGCGGCCTATGATGAAGGCCCGATTTCCTTCCGTTACCCGCGCGGTGAAGGCGTGGGCGTCGAGATGCCCGCGCGTGGTGAGATTCTCCAGATAGGCAAGGGTCGCATCATCAAGGAAGGCACCAAGGTTGCGCTGCTCTCCTTCGGTACGCGGCTGGCGGAATGCCTGGCGGCGGCGGAAGACCTTGAAGCGGCCGGCCTTTCCACCACGGTTGCCGATGCGCGCTTCGCCAAGCCGCTTGATCTCGACCTCATCCGCCAGCTGGCCAGCCATCATGAGGTGCTGGTGACGATCGAAGAAGGCTCCGTCGGCGGTTTCGGCGCGCATGTGCTGCATTTCATGGCCAGCGCCGGCCTGCTCGACCATGGCCCGAAGGTCCGGACGCTGACCCTGCCCGACCAGTGGGTGGAGCAGGCCAAACCCGAAACCATGTATGCCAATGCCGGCCTTGACCGGGCCGGCATCGTTTCCACCGTGTTTAATGCGCTCGGCCAGCGTCAGGCCGGCGTCGGTTTCGCCGGCTGACGAGATTGCCGGGACAGGAGGCGGGACCATCCCGCCTCTTTCTCAGGATGCAGCGCCATCGAGAAAACCGACGACATTTTCGATCCGCCCCTCGGTATTCAGGCTGACGACATCGGTTCCGCCGGCGACATCATCCCCATCAGGCGAAATGAGACGCCATGAGAAACGGGTGAAGTTGCCGTGTCCGTCAGGGGTGCCGGCAAGAACGAAGCGATATCCCGGAAATTTCTGCCGCGCCGCCTCGATCATCGCGGCAATCCCCTGCTGGCCTTCGCCCTGCATCAGCGGATCGACGTAGCGCGTATTTTCTGCCCATGCCTCACCGACGAGATGCCTGCGGCGTTCATTGTCCTCTTCGTTCCAGGCTGCGAGATAGGTCTGGGCGATTGTGAGATGTTGCGTCATGATTGCGCTCCTTCTGGTTGACGGCCCAAACATGCCGGCGGTCGGGAAGCGGAACAATTACCTCGGAGGTAATCGCATTGCTGATATGTTCTGCTAGGCTGCGGGGCATGACACATCATCGAGAACATGTCGGCCAGGTGCTGAAGGAATGGCGTGCCCGCCGCAGGTTGAGCCAGCTCGATCTGGCGATAGAGGCGGACATATCGGCGCGGCATCTGAGCTTTGTGGAAAGCGGGCGTTCATCCCCCAGCCGCGAGATGCTCGCGAAACTGGCGGAGCAGCTTTCCATGCCCGCCCGCGCCGCCAACCGGCTGATGCTGGCGGCGGGTTATGCGCCTGTTCATTCCGAACGCTCGCTGGACGCGCCCGACATGGCGGCGGCCCGGCAGGCCGTCGAAACCGTGGTCCAGGGCCACATGCCCTTCCCCGCCCTTGCCGTCGACCGGCATTGGAACGTTGTTCTCGCCAATGAGGCGATCACGTCACTTCTGGCCGGTGTTTCCGAAGAGTTGCTTCGCCCGCCGCTCAACGCCCTGCGGCTCAGCCTGCACCCGCAGGGTTTGAGTTCGCGCATCGTCAACCTCGCCGAATGGCGGCATCACCTGCTGGAGCGCCTGCGCCGTCAGGTCGAGGAAACGGGAGACGAGATGCTTTGCCACTTGCATGCGGAGCTTTCGGCCTATCCCGCGCCGAAGGCCTCACCCCATGCCGCCGGGGCCGATCCACTGGCCATACCGCTGCAACTGCGCGATCCGGCCTCGGGCGCCGTTCTGAGCTTCATCTCCACCACCACGGTTTTCGGAACCGCAACCGATGTCACGCTGTCCGAACTGGTGCTGGAATGTTTCTACCCCGCCGATGCGGCAACCCGCGCCGCCCTGATGCCAGGCGCAAAGGAGTAAGACCCGTGCACACCACCTATCTCATCGGCTTCCAGGTCCGCGACGGCCAGCGCGAGCGCTTTCTTGAATTGCTGAATGCGCTGCTCGACGCCATGCGGCACGAAAAGACCTTCGTGAACGCCACCCTGCACCGGGACGGTAAAAACGAGAACCGCTTCCTGCTGCATGAGACCTGGAGCGACCATCAGGACGTCATCGATGTCCAGATTCATCGCCCCTATCGTCAGGCGTGGCATGATGCCCTGCCCGAGCTTCTGGAAGCCCCACGGGATATTTCCGTCTGGCATCCCATGCGGGCCGATCACGCTGCATAGGTAGAGGAACAGACAAGCCCCGCGCAGACGGCGCGGGGTCAAAAGTCCGGTTCAGACCTCCTTATGGTCCCAATCCATCGCAGCGAGCGTTTATTTCCGGAACGCCTGAGTTTTCAAGACAATATCCGCGGTTCGCTCAATTTGAACCACGCCTTGGCAATCTTTCCGTTTTCAACTTCATAGATGCAGACAACGTCAATCTCTCCCCTGCCTTCGGGGAAGTTCCGCGTAACCGTTTCGTGGTCGATGACGACATTCCCGACGGTAATGCGCGTCAGCAATTTTCCATGCAGATCAGGCTCCTTGAAGCGCTCGATGTGGCGCGCCCTGATCTCTGCAGCACTTCCTGCCAGAAGCGTCGCCGGAAAGGCGTAATACTGACAATCATCCGCCCACCAGCCCATGAATGCATCAATGTCGCGGGCGTTATAGGCCTCGAGCTGCTTTTGCACCGGCAGTTCAATTTCACTCTTCAAAACGTACCTCTTCAGAAAATCATTGTGGCGACATGGATTTTTAAATGAGCGAATGTCCCGCATCCGCCAGCAGACCGCGTGTTTTTTCGAGATCGTGCGATTTCACCAGCAGGTGGTCTCCATCAAACGTCGAAACCACAAATATTCCAATACCGTTGGTCGACAAAGGCGCGATGACGGACAGGACGATGCCCGTCTCATCAAATGCAAATGGCCCCTGAAACTTGAAACACGACCAGCCCGCATCGACCCGCACATCCTGCGGTATGCGATCTTCCCGGCAAACGATGGAAAGTTCGTCATCGGTTCGGCTGATGCTGACAAACCCACCGCCGTCGGCCCACGCCGGAATGGGATCAGACGCCTGAAGCCGCGCCACCCCGTATGAGCCATCCAAAACCTGCAATTTAACGCGCGGCGCCATGTGGACATTCCCTTTCCTGAAGATCGCTCAAAGCCTGATGGCCGTTTCCTCTTTCGCCGTCTTGATGACGACCATGGTGAAGAAGCGTGCGACATTGTGCTGGTCCCGGAACAGCCTGTCGCACAGGGCATCGAATTCCTCCATGTCGCGCAGGCGCAGCATCAGCACGACATCGCTTGCACCTGTCACGGCATAGGCATGCGACACGGCCTCCTCGGCAATGGCAATATCCAGAAAGCGGCGCATATGCTGCTCGCCGTGCAGTTTCAGCTCCACCGTCACCAGCGCCTTGATCACGCGCCCGGCCTTTGCGGGGTTGAGGATCGCGACGATACGGTCGATCACCCCCGATTTGCGCAGCCGTTGCAGGCGGCGCAGGCAGCTGGAAGGAGACAGCCCCACCTCATCGGCCATATCCACATTGGTGCGCGACGCATCGCCCTGCAAAAGGTTCAGAAGTTTCCGGTCGATCCGATCCATGCCGTCAGCATATCTCTTGCGGATGGATTTGCAATAAAATTGCATGAAGTTGCAATCTTTGACCACAAATGCGAATGGGTTCGGCCTAGAGGATGAGGACAACCTTCGAGGAGCCTCACATGCCCATTTTCGTCACCATCTGGCAGAAAACCCGGGAAACGCTTGATATCTACTGGGTGCTGGTGCGGATCACCGTTCCGATTGCCATCCTGACCGAGCTGTTGTCGAGGATGGGTGCGATCGAGGCGGTGGCGCCGGCCTTCGCGCCTGTCATGAACCTCGTCGGGCTGCCGCCGGAGCTTGGTCTCGCCTGGCTGACAGCGATGCTGGTCGGCATCTGGGGCGCCGTGCCGCTTATCTTCACACTCGTTCCCGCCTCCTCGCTGAGTGGCGCGGATATCACGGTCTTTTCGGCGCTTATCCTCTTCGCGCACGGCCTGCCCATCGAGCAGAAGATCATTGAAAAAGCAGGACCCGGCATGCTCGTCACAACGGCGCTGCGCATCGGTGGCGGATTGATTTATGCCCTTCTCCTGCATCAGGTTCTGGAAGCAACGGGGTGGTTGTCTGGGCCGGTGAACCCTGCCTGGATTGCCATGAGCGCCACGCCGGATTGGGCGGACTATCTCCTGGGTCTCGGTAAAACCATGATCTGGATGTTCGTCATCCTTTTCGTGCTGTCCCTGGGTCTCGAGATCCTCAGGCTGACCGGGCTTCTGGCACTGATGATGAAGGCGCTTTCGCCCCTTTTGCGGCTTGCCGGCATTCGCGGCGAGGCCGAACATCTCACCGCCATCGGCTTGTTTCTGGGAATTTCCTACGGCGCGGGTTTTCTGATCCGAGAGGCGCAATCGGGAGCGATCTCGCCACGTCAGGTGTTTCTGTCCTGCGTGTTCATGGGTTTTGCCCATAGCGTGATCGAAGACACACTTGTGGTAATGTCGCTGGGGGCCGATGTTTACGGCGTTCTGGTCGGACGGCTGGTTTTCGCCATTGCCGCAACTGCCATCATCGCCGCACTGCTTCACCGCCTGTCGGATGAAATGTTTTTTGCGCGGATGTTCCGGCTTCGGAGCACGTGAGCGGCGCTACCCATCTGAAAAAGCTGATGCAAAAAGGGGGCCTCACGGCCCCCGATTTTTTGCATCCAATCCGGAAAATCCGGCTCAGAACTCCGTCCAGTCCTGATCTTTCGCAGCCGGTGCTTCCGCAGCGCCACCGAAGGCGCGGGCAAGGCTCTGGCCAAGCGCCCGGGCCGGCGAAGCCACCGGTCTTGCCGTTGCGGAGGCCGATTTTACCGGAGCCTTGCGGGCCGGTGCGGCAGGTGCCGGCTGGAAGGCAGGCTTGGCCGAAGACTGGCGCGGTGCGGAATGTCCACCGGCACTCGCAACGGCAGCACGTGCGCCGCCCACCCGGAACTGGCCAAGCAGGCTGTTCAGCGCTTCCGCTTCGCGGGCGAGCGAATGGCTGGCGGCGGTCTGCTGTTCCACCATGGCGGCATTCTGCTGCGTGCCCTGATCCATGGTGTTTACGGCCGTGTTGATTTCCTGCAGGCCGGTCGCCTGTTCGCGTGATGCGACGACGATGGCGCTGACATGGGCGTTGATCTCTTCGACTTCCGAAACGATGAGTTCCAGCGCCTTGCCGGTCTCGTCGACGAGGCTCACGCCGTTTTCAACCTGCCGGCTGGAAGCGCTGATCAGCGTCTTGATTTCCTTGGCGGCATTGGCGGAACGCTGGGCGAGTTCGCGGACTTCCTGCGCGACGACCGCAAATCCCTTGCCGGCATCACCGGCGCGAGCGGCCTCCACGCCGGCATTCAGCGCCAGCAGGTTGGTCTGGAAGGCGATATCGTCGATGACACCGATGATGTTGCCGATTTCACCCGAGGACTTTTCGATCTCACGCATGGCGGCGACCGCCTTGCGGACCACGGTGCCTGATTTTTCCGCACCGGTGCGCGCACGCTGGACCAGATTGCCGGCATCTTCCGCGCCGCGGGCACTGTCACGCACCGTGGTGGTGACTTCTTCCAGTGCAGCGGCGGTTTCTTCGATGGAGGCAGCCTGCTGTTCGGTGCGGCGCGACAGGTCGTCGGCGGCCGACAGCATTTCCGAAGCGCCGGCATTGATCGCGGCAGCGTTCTCGCCGACCGTGCGCAAGGCCTGCTGGAGCTTTTCGACGGCGCTGTTGAAATTCACACGAACCGGATCAATGGCGGGCGCAAAAGGCGTTTCAATGCGATAGGAAAGATCGCCGTCCGCAAGAGCGGCAAGACCCTTGCCAAGCTCGGCGCTGGCAAAAGCGCTGGCGGCCTCGTCCTTGGCCCGTTCTTCCTCGTTGCGTCGGCGTTCGGTCTCCGTCGCGGAACGCATGCGATCGGTCTCACCGGCGAGGCGGGATTTTTCCAGCCCGGCTTCCTTGAAGACCAGAACGGCCTTCGCCATCTTGCCAACTTCGTCTCCACGATCCGTGGCCGGAACTTCCGTGTCCAGATTGCCATCGGCAAGCCGGCTCATTGCCGCAGTCATGCCGACGATCGGCGTGACGATCGAGCGTGACAGCGCCCAGATGAGGGCAACGGCCAGAAGACCGGCAACGGCACCGCCACCCAGAAGCGCATATTTCAGGTTCAGCGCTGCTGCCTGCTGTTCAGCGGCATAGGCCGTGGACAGGCCGTTCAGCTGTTCCTTGATCTTGGCGGCGGCGGCGCGGAAGCCGTCGAGCTGGCCCTTGGCCTGATTGCGTCCGATCTCGATGATTTCGGAAATCGGCGCTTCCGTGGTCTTGCGGGCAGCGATCTGCGGTTCCGCCAGTTCCTTGAAGAACACGGTGGCGGATTTTTGCATGTCGTCGATGGAGTTGAGGATATCCGGCTGGCCGGCGGCAAGCGCGCGGGCTTCGTCAAGCTTCTTCAGCATCAGGTCGCGCTGGGCGAAGACGTCATTATAGGTGCTGTCGCTGCGAAACAGCAGGAAGCCGCGCTGGTTGACGGCCTGCTCCAGCATGGCGGCCGTCGCGCCGTCCACTGCCTGGATGATATCCTTGGTCCGGTTGTTGTCGATTGTGACACGCTCGCTCCCCAGCGTCTGCCAGAATACGACCGCGGAGGCGAGCAGGCACACGCTCATCAAGGCACAGAAGGTGGCTATGAGCTTCAGGTTGATAGGGAGATTTTTCAGCGACATCGCAAACTCTCTCGGCGACCCGATGCCTCGGAGCAAGCGTCTGCGCTGCAACGGTCGCAATTTTGTGGATAGGAGGAGATGCCGTCATGGCAGGTTCCGGTGGCCGCACGGGCCTTGGGCACAAAGTGCAATACAAGCCTTTATATTGGATTAATCGAACATTCTGACTTTGCGGTGCAACACAAACATGGCCGGGGGCAGCGGCATTCGGGGCCGTTTCCGCGATAAATCGCTTGCATCGGCGGGGTTTGGCGGTCATTGAACGGGACCATGTCCAAAACATCTGAAAATGAACGGCTTGACCAGCTTCTTGTGTCGCTCGGCCACTTTGCCAGCCGCTCGCGTGCGCGCGACGCGGTTTCGCGCGGCACCGTGAGCGTGAACGGCAAAATCGTCACCAAACCGAGCCAGACCGTCGCTGCAAACGTCAAGATCACGATTACCGATCCGGCGCAGGCCTACGTCTCCCGCGCTGCCCTCAAACTTGCGGCCGCGCTCGATCATTTCAAGCTCGATCCGAAGGGCCTTGAGTGTCTCGATGTCGGCGCATCCACCGGCGGTTTCACCGAGGTTCTGCTTCATCGCGGCGCGAAACATGTCGTCGCCATCGATGTCGGCCACGGGCAAATCCATCCAAGGATCGAGAACGATCCGCGCGTCACCAGCCTGGAAGGGCTGAATGCGCGGTTCCTCACCACTGACGATATCGATGACCGGCCCATCGGCTTCATCGTTTCCGACGTCTCCTTCATTTCGCTGAAGCTTGCGCTTGCCCCGGCACTTGAGCTTGCGGAGCGGGGTGCTCTGGCTATCCTGCTGGTCAAGCCGCAATTCGAGGCGGGGCGTGATGCCATCAGCAAGGCCGGGCTTCTGAAAGAGCCGGAAACCGCGCCCGCAGTTGCTGCCGAGCTGGAACGCTGGCTCGTCGAAGACATGGGCTGGAAAAGCCTCGGGCTTATTCCTTCGCCAATTTCCGGCGGCGACGGCAATATCGAATTTCTTCTCGGAGGCGAAAAGCCATGAGCACCCAGACCGTGACCATCAAGAGCCTTGGTGCACAGGGCGACGGTATCGCGCACTGTCCCGACGGCCCGGTCTATGTGCCATTCGCCCTGCCCGGCGAGACGGTGGCTATCGCCAAAGTAAAGGACCACGGCACGGTCATGTCGATTGCTGAAGCCTCGACGGATCGCCGCGAACCCGTCTGTCGTCACTTCGGCCCTGAAGGCGTCAACGGCACCTGCGGCGGCTGTTCGCTGCAACATCTGTCCGGCCAGCCCTACCACGCCTTCAAGCGGGAGCTGGTGGTTTCGGCCTTGAAATCGAAGGGCCTGACACCTGATGTGGATGATCTCGTCATCTGTCGCCCCGGCGAGCGCCGCCGCGCGGTGTTTGCCGCCCGCAGGACGGAAAAGGGTCTGCTGCTGGGTTTCAGCCAGGCGGGCAGCCACCACATCGTCGCCATCGAGGAATGTCCCGTCACCTCGCCCGGCATCGTCTCGCGTCTCGATGCCATCCGCGCCATCGGGCTTTCGATGACGGCGAATGCCGAGCCGTTCCGCATGACCGTTCTCGAAACGCTTTCCGGTCTGGATATTTCCGTCGAGGGTATCAAGTCGGTCAACGACAAGCAGCGGCGGACGCTGACGGAAACGGTGCTTGCCATGCGCGGCATCGCGCGTGTCTCGCTGTCGGGTGAAATCCTGATCGAACCGCAAAAGCCGATCATCGAGTTCGGCGGCGTGCCGGTCTCACCGCCCGCCGGCGGTTTCACGCAGGCGACGAAACAGGCCGAAGACGCCATGGCAGAACTGGTGCTTGCCCATATCGGCAAATCCAAGCGTATTGCCGATCTCTTCTGCGGTTCCGGTACATTTGCGCTCAGACTGGCGCGCATCGGCAAGGTGCATGCGGTGGAAGCCGAAGACAAGGCGCTGAAGGCATTGGATTTTGCCGCCCGCAACACGCAGGGCCTGAAACCGGTCAGCGTCGAAAAACGCGATCTTTTCCGCCGGCCGTTGATGACCAGCGAATTGAAGAACTACGACGCCGTCGTGTTCGATCCGCCGCGCGCCGGGGCGGAAGTCCAGTGCAAGGAACTGGCCCGCAGCACGGTGAAGAAAATCGTTGCTGTCAGCTGCAATCCGCTGACGCTGGCACGCGATCTCGCGCTGCTGGTTGAGGGCGGCTATCGCGTTACCCGCGTCACACCTGTTGACCAGTTCCTCTGGTCGCCGCATGTGGAAGCGGTGGCGGTGCTGGAGAAATAATCAGGAAATCATCACCAGGCGGTATCAACCGTGCCGTTGCCAACAACACCCGAGCAGCGGCAGGCACCGCCAACCCGACCCTGCTCGATCGGGCAGATATACGGGCGGCGGCGATTGGCGCTTTCCGGCGGGGTGATGACGCAGACGAAGCGCGCGCGGCGCTGGTGACTGCGGCTGTTGCCGGAATTATAGTCCGGGCTGTCGTCATCGCTTGACTGCACCAGAATGATGTTGCTGCCCGAAACCGGCAAGCGTGTGATCGCTGCTGCCTCTGCAACGGTTGCGGCGGAAAGAAAGACGGACAGGGCGAAAATCAGGTGGCGCATGCGGGTGCCTTCGGACGGAGAGTTGGTGCGATCCGTTTTCCGGACCGATTTGATGGACCATACATAATCCGCATTCACAAGCACAGCGGCTTCCAGCGCCTAACGATGCCGCTCGTGTTTCTTCTCCCCGCCGGGGAGAAGAAACAAGCGGCGCGCTCCCAGACGGTGAGCAACCGTCCCTAGTCCCCCGAAACGACTAGCGGCGCATGAATGCCTCGAAGGCGGCGCGGGCTTCGGTACTCTGCAGCTGCGCGATGAAATGGCGGCCTTCCTCTTCGATGCGGGCAAGAATATCGGCCGGGTTGCCGCGAACCAGATCGCGGGCGATCTTCAGCGCCTGCTGCGGTTTGGCCGCAAGCCGGGTGGCAAGCGCCAGCGTTTCGCTCTCCACATGCTCGGGGGCGACGACTTTCCAGATCAGGCCAGCCTGCACTGCCTGCTCAGCCGAGAATCCCTCACCCATGGCGAGCAGCGCAAAGGCGCGCTGGTGACCGGCAAGCTTCGGCACGAGCAGGCTGGAGGCCGCTTCCGGCACCAGTGCGAGATCCACGAACGGGGTCTTGAACAGGCTGCGTGTGGAGGCGACCGTCAGATCACAATGCAGGTTCAGTGTCGTGCCGATGCCGATGGCAAGCCCGTCCACACCGGATACCAGCGGTTTGTCGAAGGCGACGAGTGCTTTGAGAAACTCGAGTGCGGCGAGCTTGCCCTTCCCGCCCGACATGGCGAAGGCGAGAAAATCGGCCATGTCGTTGCCGGCAGAGAAACAGCCTTCCGTGCCGAGAAAGGCAACGACGCGAATCTCCGGGTCGTCATTGGCGACCTGCAATGCCTGTGCCATGCGCAGATACATCGCATCGGTGATGGCGTTTTTCTTTTCCGGCCGGTTGAAGCGGATGGTCAGAACGTCAGGCGCATGACCAACCCGCTCGACAAGAATATGATCGTCCGACATCTGAACCTCCTCAGGCCAATACGGTGCGGGCTGCGGCAAGGCTTGCCGCGCCCGATATAACGCGATCCTTCAGCGCCGCCGTTTCCGCCAGCAGGTTTTCCGCCGCAAAACGGCAAAGTGCGGCGCGATGTGCGCCCCTGCCATCATCGACGGAGGCCAATGCGCCCTTGGCTAGATAGGCGCCTGTCAGCGCCAGACCGAAGAGACGTTGATAGGGCGTCGCGCCGGCGAGTGCGGTTTCGGTTTCGCCGGCCTTGATGCGATCCAGCAGCCAGTCGGTTGTCGTTTCCAGATCGTTGAGGCTGGCGTCGAGATAACCGGCGGTCTCGCCCAGATCATCACGGTTCGAAGCGGCTGTCCGGGCAGCGATCTCGCGCAATTCGCCGATGAAACCGCGCACCTGCGCGCCATCGGAAAGCGGCAGCTTGCGCAGCACCAGATCGATGGCCTGTATGCCGTTGGTGCCTTCGTAGATCGGAGCGATGCGGGCATCCCGCAGGTAACGTGCCGCGCCTGTCTCTTCGATGAAGCCCATGCCGCCATGTACCTGAATGCCCATGGAGGCAACATCCACACCGGCATCGGTGGAGAAGGACTTGGCGATCGGCGTCAAAAGGGCAGCGCGCTCCTGCCAGTGAGAGCGCTGCCGGGCGTCTTCGCTGGCATGCGCCATGTCGATGGCATGGGCGCAGCTGAAGGAAATCGCCCGCGACCCTTGAGTCAGCGCCTTCATCGTCAAAAGCGTTCTGGCGATATCAGGGTGTTCGATGATCGGGCTCATGCCGGAGCCCTGCCAGCCGGGCGCCTTGCCCTGCGTGCGTTCTTTTGCGTATTCGATAGCCTTCTGGGTCGCCGCTTCGCAGATCGCCACGCCCTGCATGCCGACGGCGAGGCGGGCGTTGTTCATCATGGTGAACATGCAGGCGAGGCCCTTGTTCTCCTCGCCGATCAGCCAACCCAGAGCGCCTTTTTCTTCACCAAACCTGCCGTCGCCGAAGATCATCGTGCAGGTGGGCGAGCCGTGAATGCCGAGCTTGTGTTCCAGCGAATGGCAGAAAAGGTCGTTGCGGCTGCCCGGCGCGCCGTTTTCATCGGGCAGGAATTTCGGGACGAGGAATAGCGAAATGCCACGCGTTCCGGCCGGCGCATCCGGCAGGCGAGCAAGAACGAGGTGGATGATATTATCAGCCGCGTCGTGTTCACCCCAGGTGATGAAAATCTTCTGCCCGAAGATACGGTAGGTGCCGTCACCATTGCGCTCGGCCCGGCTCTTCAACACGCCGAGGTCCGATCCCGCATGCGGTTCGGTCAGGTTCATCGTACCGGTCCATTCCCCGGAAACGAGCTTGGGAAGATAGGTGCGTTTCAGATCATTGCTGCCGTGGGTGACGATGGCTTCCACCGCGCCCATGGTCAGCGTTGGCGCCAGCGCGAACGCCATGGAGCCGGAGTTCCACATTTCGAGGGCTGCGACATTCAGCATATGCGGCAAGTTCTGACCACCGAATTCCTCAGGCGCCGTCAGGCTGTTCCAGCCAGCTTCCGCCCAGCGGCGGTAAAGATCGGCCCAGCCATCCGGCGTCGTGACCTTGCCGTCGGCAAGCTTCGCGCCTTGGCGATCACCAATATCGGCGAGCGGGGCGACCTGTTCCGTGGCGAAACGGCCGGCTTCCTGCAGAATGGCATCCACCAGATCTTCACCGAGATCACCCAGCACACCCTTTGCCAGCGCCTCTTCAAGACCCGCTACATGTTTGAGTGTGAAGGCGATATCATCCACCGGCGCGCTATACATGCTGCCTCCTCCCGAAGCTTTTGTATCCTGCTACTGCCTTCGGGCTAAATGATTTTTACGTAAACGTCAATTTGAAAATTCCCGCCATTTCAGCGGGATTGTTATAAAACTGTCATATGAATTTGCTCAGCATGCGCTGAAAGGCGCCGTGCCGCCACTGCCGCTCCCGCACCAGAACGACAGACGCCTTCCCTCCTCCCATCCAGCCGGTCAGGACTGCCACGATGGATCTCATAACGCCCAATATTCCCGGCCTTGTCTGGGCCTATCAGTTCCACCCCGGCACAGCCCCGTGCCGGCGGCTGGCGGCCGATGCGCGCTTTCACGAGGTGGCCGAGTGCGAAGGTTTCTTCTGGCTGCATCTCAATCTCGCCGACCAGCGCGTAGCGGCTTTTCTCGAAACCATCGACGGTCTCGACCCGGCGGCGCGGGCAAGCCTCACCACCCATGAGACGCACCCTTCCATCGTGGTCGACGAAAAATCGCTCTATGGCACGCTGGTCGATTTCCAGCGGGAATTCGACAAGGAAACACGGGATTTTGGCTGGCTGCATTTTGCGGTGAGCGACCGTTTCATCATCACCACCCGCCTGCAGCCGCTGCATTCGGTGGACCGGCTGAAAGCGGCGGTCGACAAGAATTCCAACCGCTATCTCACGCCATCGCATGTGTTCGAGGGGCTGGTGGCGGAATTCCAGCGCTCGCTCATCAATCTGGTGATGGAGACGACGGAAGAACTGAACGCCATCGAAGATCTGGTCTATGACAGCGAAAACCGTGACGAGCGGCGGCGGCTTGCGCCACTGCGCCGCACGGTGGTTCGCCTGCACCGGCATTTGCGCACCGTTCTCACCCTGATGCGACGCGCTTCGGCCGTTGATGAGGACGAGATGCCTGACGGTTTCGAAGATGTCGCCTCACGCCTGATGGGCCGCCTCGAAGCGGTAGATCACGACGTCTATGCCCTGCAGGAACGCGCAAGGCTGCTGCACGAAGAAATCGATTCCAAACTTTCGTCCGAAACCAACCGGCACCTTTACATTCTGTCGCTGATGACGGCCTTCCTGCTGCCGCCATCGCTGGTGACAGGCTTTTTCGGCATGAATACGGATGAGCTGCCGTTTACAGTCGGCACCGGCGGCACGTTGTCGGCCAGCGTCTTTATCGTGATCTCGGTCGTGCTTGCCTGGTTCGTGCTCAAACGGGCACGGATCTTGTAATAAAAAAGCCGCCCGGTGATGACCGGACGGCTCTGTCAATTTCAGCCTGGCATTCTATCAGCTGTAAGGCGAATAGCAGGGCTGGCGCGGACCATGGTAAGGCTGGAACGTGTTGCTATAGGCATCGTAGGAACGATAACGGCCATAGCACCAGTTCACGTGCGCCTGGCTCATGCCGCCACGGCGGACCGGGCGATATTCGCGATAGACCGGGCGCGGACGATATTCCGGCACCGGACGGTAGACTTCACGCGGCTGCGACAGGGCGCCGCCGATGATTGCGCCCGTCGCAAAGGCTGCGAGCGGGAACCAGTAACCGTCATGGTGACGATAGCCCGGGCGATAATCGCGATAACCGCGATGGCCGCCATACCAGCCGCGACGTTCGCCGCCCCAGCCACGACCGTCACGATCGCGCCAATATTGCACATTGACGATATTGCCGGCGTCGTTGCCTGTAGCCTCGACACTTTTCGGTGCCATCGGCAACGGCATTGCCGCTTCTGCGGGAACGATCGCTCCTGCAACCACGATCGCAGAAAGACCGACAGCCAAGATATTCTTCATATAGTTTCTCATCTGACTTCCTCCATTCACGACGGTCAACAGGCCGCTCTACGTGAATAATAGCAGTTTTTTCTTCTCACTCGGCCAGTTTTCAGTCTGGCTTAAACATTTCAGGTTGCAGGCTAGGCGGTTTCGCCTGAACCCAGCATTAACGACCCAATCACGCTTCGTTTACCCAATCCGGCGGCCCGGAAAACAAAAGCCCGGATAAAAATCCGGGCTTTCGAAAATCCTGTCAGCGGCTGTAAGGCGATACGCATATGCGGCGCGGACCGCTGTTCGGCTGATAGGTGTTGTCGTAAGCGCGATACGAACGCCAGCGGTTCTGGCACCAGGAGACATGGCTGCCGCCATAGGCCGGGCGCGGCTGCTGAACGGCACCGCCGATGATCGCACCGGCCGCAAAGGCTGCCAGCGGGAACCAGTAGCCATTATGGTAACGGTAGCCCGGACGGCGATCACGATAACCGCGGTGACCGTTATAATAGCCGTCGCGCGGCGGGCGCGGGCGATACATACGGTCGCCGTGCCTGCGGTCATAACGACGGTCATATCTGCGGTCCCATTCACGATACTGAACCGGCACGACATTGTCAGTCGAAACCACCGGCTTCGGCATCGGAACAGGCACCTGGAACGCCTGCGATGGCGTAAAGCTTGTGAGGAACACGATCATCGCCGTTGCGACGCTCGTTGTCCGGAAATTCATCATGATCTTCCTCCGTTTGCTTCAGCGCGTTGGACCGCGCCTTTTCACCCACGCGCTCTTGTCGGAGATAAGGGTAAGCCCCGTTTCTACACCCGAAAAGAATTCGATGACGTGCAAACGAGTTTAGGGAGATTTGGTTCCATGACAACCATCCGGAGAAGATGGCAAGGACGACGCGTCCGCCAGATCGCCCTGGCTTTTCCGCGACGCGCCAGAACGACCTAGATGTTTGTTTTTACGCAGGCCTTTTTCCCCGGAACCAACGGCACTTCCGGGGAACGCCTTCGTCAGGCTTCCACCTTCACATCGGTCAAAGGCCGCGAACAGCAGGCGAGAATATAACCCTCCTCGATCTCGTCATCGAGAATGCCGCCATTGTGGTTCATCTCCACCTCGCCGGACAGCTTCAGCACCCGGCAGGTGCCGCAGATACCCGATTCGCAGGCGGCCCCGATGCGCACACCGGCAGCACGCGCCGTCATCAGCACTGTCTGGCCGGGCTGGCAGGCCATCTCTTTTCCGGAAAGCGTAAAGCCCACCATCGACAGCGCTTCGCCGTCCACATCGGTGAGAACGCTCTCGCCGACCGTGACCGGGGCGGCGGGCGAAAAGCTTTCCTGATGGTAACGGCTCATGTCGAAGCCGGACGCATCGAGCATGGAGCGGACGGCGGCCATGAAAGGCTCCGGCCCGCAGCAGAAGACGGTGCGCTCCATGAAGTCATGCGCGAGCAGCGCGATCTTGGCCTTGTCGACCATGCCTTTGAGCCCCGACCACAGATCGGTGCGACCGCATTTCTCGACAATAAAGCCGAGAGACAGGTTTGGCATGAAGCGGGCGAGATATTCCAGCTCGTGGCGGAAGACGATATCGGACGGCGAGCGCGAGCAGTTGATGAAGGCGATATCGCTTTGCGGCGCACGGTCGCTCATGTCGCGCACCATCGACATCATCGGCGTGACGCCGGATCCTGCCGAGATGAACAGATATTTGTCACCGGGGTGCCGCACATAGGAGAAATCGCCGAGCGGTCCGAGCGCCCGGATTTTCATGCCGGGCTTCAGATTATCGAACATCCAGCGCGTGCCGATGCTGTTGGCCTGCGCCTTTACCGTGACCGAAAGCGCATAGGGCCGTGACGGGCTGGAGGACAGTGTGTAGGTGCGATAAAGCGGCTCCTTGCCCACCGGCAGTTCCAGCGTGACGAACTGGCCCGGCAGATACCGGAACCAGTTCTGGTCTTCGGAGCGGAACAGGAACGTCATCACATCCTGCGTTTCGGGCGTCACCGAAATGCACTCCAGCAGCTGGAGCTTGTCGCTCCACGGCTTCATCTCGTCTATGTGCTTGTAGGTCACAACCATATTCATCTTCGCATCACGCTACTGCCGAAAGCCGGGCCTTGTCGCCGGAAAGCCGGTCGATCATGAAATCGGAATACCAGTTGACGAACTGCATCACACCGCCCTCGTCTTCCATGGAATAGGGGCCGGGCTGGTAAGCAGGCGAACGGATGCCGAAGGCATTTTCCTCGACGATGCGGCGATCCTGATCGTTGGTTTCGTTCCAGACGTGGGTCAGGTCTTCCAGATCGTAATCCACGCCTTCCACCGCATCCTTGTGCACCAGCCATTTGGTGGTGACCATGGTCTCATTGGCATTGAGCGGCAGCACCCGGAAGGAAATAGTGTGGTCTCCAAGGAAGTGGTTCCAGGTCGTCGGATAATGGAACAGCAGCAAAGCGCCGATATGGCTGATGCTGACATCCTCCGACAGCGGCCGGCGCACGGCGCGCTTGCCCGACATGGTGTAGCTTTCCGCTTCGCCGATCAGCGGCATGCGGGCGACACGGAACTGGCCCTGCGGATCGATCTTGAAACGGCTTGGCAGGCCGGCGGCCTCGCAGCGCGCCCAGTGGCCGCCGATTTCGGGGTCGCTGGCACCGCCATCCGTTCCCGTCACGCTCGGGTTTTCAGGATAGGTGCGGCAGAGTTCCGGGTGGTTGGCGGCGCAGTGGTAGCACTCGCGGTTGTTTTCCCAGACGAGCTTCCAGTTGCCCTTTTCGATGATGGTGCTTTCATGCGCGACCTTGGCTTCCCAGATGCGGTGCGGGGCCATGTAGCTTTCGACTTCGGCCCGCATGGGCGCGAAATCCGCCGGCTGGTCGGCAAGGCAGATGAAGACGTAACCGGCAACGGTCTCGCAGGCGACCGGCTTCAGGCCGAATTCCGCCTTGTCGAACTCCTCGCCCATATGACGCGCGAACAAAAGCTTGCCGTCGAGATCGTAGGTCCACTGGTGATAGGGACAGACGAGACGGGCGGACTGGCCTTTGTGGGCGGAGCAGACGCGGGAGCCGCGGTGGCGACAGGAATTGTGAAGGGCACGTATCTCACCGTCGCGTCCACGGACGATGACGACGGAATAGGAGCCGACCTGCACGGTGAAATAATTGCCGGATTTGGGCACTTCGCAATCATGGCCGACAAACAGCCAGTCGCGATACCAGATGGTTTCCATATCCAGCTTGAAATAATCCTGGTCCGTGTAGAAGGGCTGTTCCAGGCTGAAACCTTCGCGGCGGTTCTTCAGCTGGCGCAATACGGTATCACGCAATTCCATGGCCAAATCCTCGATCAAACCGCCCTGCCCGGCACCATTTACCGGGCTGCGGAAGCATGATCACATCTAAACACCGGCGGTCATTTGCAGCAGCACAGACAGCGACATCGGCTTCCGCATTGGCGACAAATTGCGACATCCGCAAATGCCTGTCACAGCCCATTCCGCTGCGAAATCCGGCAGCTACTCGGTGAGAAAAACCACGTCGCAATATGACGCATGATACAGCGCGATTGCCTGTCCACCCGTCAGAAAACAGGGGGTGCGACGCAACGGAGTATTAACGCGAACTAAATTATCTTGCCGCATCGACAGCAACGAGGGCGTTCCTGGTGGAGAAGGCGACACGCATACGTTATTTCGATGCGGCCAGACATTCGATCATGCCGATACGGTCGAAGACCGCGCATTCGGATTTCCTGCGCACCGGCCGGATCAGCCGTTATGAAGAACGCTGGTTGCCGAGGGAGCGTGTCTATTACAGCCACGAGGAGGTGGCGGCGATGACCGGGCGCAAGCTGGAAGCCGCCGCCGATGCCACCCATAACCGCCTCAACACCTTTCACCAGTCCATCCGTTTTCCCAAGATGGTCTCCCACCATCTGCTCAACGACCGGCCACATCTCGGCTATTGTCATGTCACGGCGGCGAAAACCAGCTTCGACGCCGAACGCCACGTGCTCTGGTCCTTCTATTTCGCGAATTTTTTCGCCGAGCTGAGCGGTACCGAAAACTTCTTCGAAAATATCGATGCGCGTTATTCGCGGATGTATTTTGCCGTCGCCGTCAATGCGCTTCCCGATAAGGAATTCGCCGTCGATACCTCCTTCCATCGCGGTGGCCTGCTGTTCCAGACCCATGATCCGCGCGTGGCGCTGAAAAATGTGCTGTTGCTCGGCGCGCGCTCGGAAGAGATGCGCAGGATCATCAAGGCGATATAAACGATAGCGCTTTCCATCCCGGCCAGAAATACGCTATTGAGCGCGCTGAAAGGCAGCATCATGGCGCGTCATATCAACATCGAAAACGAGCGGGAAACCGCGTTGCAGGCAGCCGTGGCGGAGCTTGCGGGCGGCCAGCCGATCGCCCTGCCGACGGAAACCGTCTATGGCCTTGCCGCCGACGCCACCAATCCGGCGGCCATCACCCGCATTTACCAGACGAAAGGCCGGCCGCAGTTCAATCCGTTGATCTGCCATATGGCCGACATTGCCATGGCGGAGCGTCATGCGGTCTTCGACCCCATTTCGCTGAAGCTTGCCCAAGCCTTCTGGCCCGGCCCGCTGACGCTGGTTCTGCCGCTGAAACCGGAAAGCGGCATTCATTCGCTGGCGACGGCCGGGCTTGATACGGTCGGCATCCGTGTGCCGCAGGGTTTTGCCGGTAACCTGATCCGCCGGTTCGACAGGCCGCTGGCCGCCCCCAGCGCCAATAGTTCCGGCAAGATCAGCCCGACAAGTGCCGCCCATGTGGAGGCCGATCTCGGCCAGAAGATCAATCTCATTCTTGATGGCGGGGCCACCTCCGTCGGCGTCGAATCCACCATCGTCAAGGTGGAAGAGGATGGCCGCGTGCGGCTGCTTCGCCCCGGCGGCATAGTTACCGAGGACATCGAGCATGTTGCCGGCCTGCGGCTGGAGCGACCCGAAAAAGCCTCCGCCGCCATTGAAGCACCCGGAATGCTGGCGTCGCATTATGCGCCCGGTGCGTCCGTGCGCCTCGACGCCACATCTGTTTCGCCGGACGAAGCGCTGATCCGTTTCGGCAGCGTCGCTACTAAAGGTGAGGAAGCGGCCCGCGCCGTTTTCGATCTCAGCCCCGCGGGAGATCTTGCCGAGGCCGCCGCCAATCTGTTCGACTATCTGAAAGCCGCCGATGCGACCGGCGCAAAGACCATCGCCATCACCGCCATTCCCACGCATGGTCTCGGAGAGGCGATCAACGACCGCCTTTCCCGCGCCGCCGCGCCGAGAGGCTGACGCCACTTAAACCCCTTTCGCCCATGTTTCAAACGACAGCGAGACGCCGCCCATGACGACCACCGCCATTCCCTCCTCCGACATCCTCGACCGCTTCACCGCCATTGTCGGTGATAAAAATGCGGTGCGCGACCCGGCGGAAATGGCGCTGCGTCTGGTGGAAAATCGCGGGCTTTACCGTGGCGCCTCACCGCTGCTCATCAAGCCCGGTTCGGTCGAAGAGGTTGCCGCCATCCTGAAGCTCGCGAGCGAGAGTGGCACCCCCATCGTGCCGCAGACCGGCAATACCGGGCTTGTCGGCGGCCAGACGCCCCGGGCGGAAGGCACCGACATCATCCTGTCGCTGGAGCGCATGAACCGCATCCGCGATATTGATCCGGTCGCCAATGTCATCGTCGCCGATGCCGGCTGCATTCTCGATGACATCCATAAGGCAGCGGAGACGGTGGAACGGATGTTCCCGCTGTCACTCGGCTCACAAGGCTCCTGCCGCATCGGCGGCAATCTCGCCACCAATGCCGGCGGCACGGCGGTGCTTGCCTATGGCAATATGCGCCAGCTCTGCCTCGGGCTTGAAGTCGTCCTGCCGACCGGTGAGATCTGGAACGGGCTGCGCCGGCTGAAAAAAGACAATACGGGTTACGACCTGCGCGACCTCTTCATCGGTTCGGAAGGCACGCTCGGCATCATCACCGGCGCGGTGCTGAAGCTGTTCCCGAAGCCGCTCGGTCATCAGGTGGCGTTTGCCGGGCTCGGTTCCACCGAAGACGCATTGAAGCTGTTCGAAATGGCCTCGAACCTCTGCGGCACGGCGCTGACCGGCTTCGAACTGATGCCGCGCATCGGCGTCGAATTCACCACCAGACATATTCCCGGCGTGCGCGACCCGCTGCAGACGCCGCATGACTGGTACGCGCTCATCGATATCTCCACCTCCGATTCGGCGGAGACAGCCGAGACGATGATGCAATCGCTGCTGGAGCGCGGTTTTGAGGCCGGGCTGGTTGCGGATGCGGTGATTGCCGCGTCAGAAGCCCAGCGACAGGCGCTGTGGCACATGCGCGAAAGCATGTCGGATGCGCAGAAGCCGGAAGGTGGCTCGATCAAGCATGACGTTTCCGTGCCGGTGTCGAAAATACCGGAATTCATGGCGACGGCGGAAAAGGCGGTTATCACCGCTATTCCCGGCGCCCGCGTCTGCGCCTTCGGCCATCTTGGCGACGGCAACATCCACTATAATATTTCCCAGCCGGTGGGTGCCGACAAAGCCGAATTCCTCGGCCGCTGGCGGGACATGAACGAGATCGTCCACGGTATCGTTCTGTCGCTCGGCGGCTCCATTTCCGCCGAACATGGCATTGGCCAGCTGAAACGCGACGAGTTGGCCGCCATTCGGCCCGGTATCGAAATGGACCTGATGCGCCGTATCAAGCACGCATTCGACCCCGCCGGCATCATGAACCCCGGTAAGGTGCTTGCCGCCGGCTAAACGGGAGCGAGCATCATTCTCGAGCTTAGTTCGAAGGTCGCGTGGTCCAGGCGGGAACCAGTTCCGCATTCAGGCGGCGCGGCTTTTGCGCATGGACGAACTGCGTCAGGCCCATGCCGGATTTCGCAATGGCCACCGCATGTTTCTTCGGCATCAGATAGCCATGTTCCAGCGGCGGCGGACGACGCATGATTCGGCTGAAGAATGGGCGCTTGTGGTAACGGGACGGCGAAAAACGCGCCGGCTCCGCACATACCGTCACATATTCCAGTATTTCCTCAATCCAGCCGCTTTGCGGCCGCGCACCCGGCTCCACCAGCAATATCCACTGTCCGCGCGCAGAGCGCATGACATCTTCAATATCCCATTGCCCATAAAAGCGGCAACCGGCGGCATCGGCGACACGCGACGATCCATCGCGCGAGCCGTGATCAAGGATCACCACGTCGCTTACAAGCCCTTCCACGGCACCGGTTACAAGCGCAGACAAGGTATGCGCCAGCTCCGGTTCCTGATCCCGGCATTCCATCATGACTGTCAACATATGCATAGCTCTAACGCATCGCACAATAAATTGCCACTATTCCCATCGTGGTAAAATCCGCCATCCCCGATGCGGATCGGCACTCCGCCCCGCGGCGAAATAACTCCCCCAACCTTTCCCTGCCGGGATGTGGACAAATATCGGTTCTGCATTTTTGTTCTTGTATTGTTCTCATTTTTGCGTTAGGAATTTAATCATCGAAGAGGGGAAGAAAGCCTGTTCGAACGGAAACGGTTTAGGGTGTTTGGCGGGCCTTCAGGCGCGCGGCGCCCGGGAGCATCCAGATGAGAAACCATACGCTTTCGGGGCAGGCTGCCTTCCAGCCGAGCCATATGCCAGATATTGCCAATGCGCTGGCCGATGCATCGGGCCTGCGGATCGAAATCGACCGTCGTCGCGGCCGTGGCGCCGGGATCAATCCGGATGGACGCTTCGAGGCCCTGCAGCGCGAGGTTTTCGACGATGGCTGGCAGACACTCGAAGACATGCCGGAATTCCGCACCGAGGTGCAGGTGGAAAAACCGCGCAGCATCATCACCCGTAACGAATCGCCCGATATTCCGTTCGATCGCTCCATCAACCCCTATCGCGGCTGCGAACATGGCTGCATCTATTGTTTCGCAAGGCCTACGCACAGCTATATGGGTCTTTCGGCCGGGCTGGATTTCGAATCGAAGCTGTTTGCCAAGCCGGATGCGGCGAAGCTTCTGGAAAGAGAACTGGCAAAACCGGGCTACAAGCCGCGGGTGATCGCCATCGGCACCAATACCGATCCTTATCAGCCAATCGAGCGTGAATGGCGCATCATGCGGCAGATACTGGAAGTGCTGGCCAAGGCCGACCATCCCGTCGCCATCGTCACCAAATCGGCGCTGATCAAGCGGGATATCGACATTCTGGCCCCCATGGCCAAAAAGGGCCTCGCCAAGGTCGGCATTTCCGTGACGACGCTGGACCGCAAGCTCTCGCGCAACATGGAGCCACGCGCCGCCACCCCGGAAAAGCGGCTGGAAGCGGTCAAGGCGCTGACGGAGGCGGGCATTCCGGTTGCCGTGATGATGGCGCCCGTCATTCCGGCACTCAACGATCATGAGATCGAACGGATTCTGGAAGCCGGCAAGGCCGCCGGTGCGAGCGAAGCGTCTTATGTGCTGCTGCGCCTGCCGCTGGAGGTGAGCCCGCTCTTCCGCGACTGGCTGCTGCGCAACTATCCGGACCGCTATCGTCACGTCATGTCGCTGGTGCGCTCCATGCGCGACGGCAAGGATTATGATGCGGAGTTCGGGAAACGCATGAAGGGCGCCGGCCCTTACGCCTGGCAGATCGGCAGGCGTTTCGAAATGGCAACGAAACGGCTTGGCCTCATCCGCCGCGGCATTCATCTGCGCGATGATCTCTTCGTGCCGCCGGGCGGCGCAGGAGTGCAATTGTCGCTGCTTTAAAAAACGGACGCTGAAAATATCCTGCCTGATCGAAGCGCCACACAGCGGGTGCGACGATATCAGATGGAACACGACAAGGAGCGCTGGCCTCTTCCCTTCGGGCGGCCACGCTCTCCACGAAATGCCCGGCGGGTTTTCCCTGGCCAGCCGGACATTGCCCCCCGGAACCGCCGCCTCGCGTGCGATCGTTTTTCCTCCGCCGCCCCGTTGGAGGATCAAAGGTCATGATGACCTGAAGGGCATAGTGAGCCACGCCCCCTCGACCCGGCTCACCCTGCCTGTCATCGCCCGCCTCCGGGGGCTTGCAGGAGATCGGGTGTGTGTGCAAGTTTCGCCGCATGAAACGCCGCACCGCACCCGATTCTCCTGTCCTCTTCGATCTCGCCGATACCGGCCCGGATTTCTCTTTCGAACTTGAGGCAAAAAAGAAGGGGCTCTGGCCCGTGGCGGGCACGGATGAGGCAGGCCGCGGACCGCTCGCCGGCCCGGTGGTTGCAGCAGCCGTCATCCTCGATCCGGACAATATTCCTGAGGGTATGGACGATTCCAAGAAGCTGACGAAGCTGAAACGGGAAAGCCTCTTCGTCCAGATCATGGAAACATCGATCGTATCGGTCGCCTCCTCCGGCCCCGGCCTGATCGACAGCATGAATATCCTGCGCGCCAGCCTCGACGCCATGCGCCGCGCCGTTCTCGGCCTAGAAACCTCCCCCGCCCTCGTGCTGGCCGATGGCCGCGACAGGCCGCCGGGCATCACCTGCGAAGCCAAGGCCGTTATCAAGGGCGATTCCCGCTCCCTCTCCATCGCCGCCGCCTCGATCATCGCCAAGGTGACCCGTGACCGGATGATGGAGCGCGCCGGTTTGGTGCATTCGTCCTACGGCTTTGAGGGCCATGCCGGTTACGGCACACCGGCCCATCTTCGCGCCATCGAAAGCCATGGACCTTGCCCGCTGCACAGGATGAGTTTTCGGCCGCTGAAGCGGGATTGATTCGGACTGGGAATTTGAGGTCAAGCTATAACCTCCGTTATTAGATCGCTGTTCGGCGGTCCTGTTTTAAGCACCGAAGAAGAACTGGTCGTCATTCACCGCAACAACCACTTCCGGCCCATTGCCTTCGACTGGCTATGATTCCCTCGACTAAGAGGTTCGGTTTTGCAAATTTCCTCTCAGGTATGAAACAGTTTTTTTAATGGTCCCGTCTGCGGTCTATTAAATCTCTTTTGCCGCTAACAGATCTTCGATCCGCTGCCTTATGTCATCATCCGTCTCAAGTTCCTTCAGCCGCCTTAATGCAACAAGTGCTTCATGGGGCCATTGTTTTCGATCCCAACTGGATAGAGCCCGAATTGACATGTTACGGTTTCTTACCACTGGGCTTTGCAAGCCGGCAGAAATGAAGGCCCAACCTTTTCCGGGAAATTTTCCAAGATCCTGTAAAATGAAATCTAAAGCGGCATGCGCTGAGTATCCTGGGCCGAGGCCCATTTCGGTGCTTGGGCCTTTCGCAATTTCATCGAGAGGAATGCATTTCAAGCCAAGCTTGAGCACTTGATCAATACGATCTACATCGGAGCTGCGCATCAAATCCCACCAATATTCCTCACCCGCTTCCGTGCGAGCATAGAAGTAAGGCCATGGATCGATGCCAAATTTCTGGCTTACCCTGCTTGCGTTCCAGAATTCTTGCCTGTCACCGACGTCCAAAGCACCGCATATCGCGGGCTTCCAATGATCTTTCGCGAGCAGGTCAGAGACACTTCTGGATACGTGATCGACCGCGTCGGTGGACCAATCGTGCTGCAGTTTCCGTTCACCGGAATAATGCTCATTGAGCCTGTCTCGAAGCCGAGAAATGAAAGAATAGTGTGAAACGGAATCAAATCTTTCTTTTCCATGCTCCAACAGTGCACCAACGACCGCACAACCGTGTTCGTAGTCAGAGAATCCCTCAGCCGGCCCATCGTCACCGAGTATCAGGGTATCGACGATTTCGCAGGCTGAATTGAGCAACTCGTCATCTATTTGCGCCGCCCGAAGTGCAATGTGAAGGTCACCCGCTCTGGCACAAATACAAGCCAGATATTCATACATTACTGCATTTTTATAGCCTTCACGAATTAGCCAACCCTTGATCTCGGGATCAACTGTACCGACAAGCCGTTCGACTGCATGAATTCGTCCCCATCCTTCAGCGGCCTCGGCCAACTTCCACAGTACTATTTCGCCGTAGCTATCGTTACCAGAGATTGCTGCTGCCGCATAAAGTGTAAACTCGTCGTGCCGACCAAGAGTCAGAAAAGTAACCGTTTCATCGCTGCCCCTTAACAGGCCCAGCAATGCCATTGAGAACTTCACTGGCTCTCTGTGAGCGGCGTGCGTCGTGAACCAATGCGCGATCTCGTACAGCCGGCCAGCGTCCAAAGCCCTTTCAAGCCGCATTTTCTCGATAAGTGGATCGATGACGCTAAGGGCCGAGCCATCCTTGATCAGTAAATACAAGGCTCTTATGTTACTTTCTGACGCGTTTTCAGTAACTAACTTCAAGGCCGCATATAGTTCTGAGACAATCTGGCCTTCCGGTTTGGAAGCGCCATGATGGCTCATCACCCCGTCCATGGCACCCGGTGCGAATGAAATTTCACTCGGATTACCAGCGGGCTCATCGGGAAGCCGATAACCCTCTTCCGACAAGCCTGTCGGTTTCTCCGGATCAATATGTGTGGCGATATGGGCATAGATAGACGCAGCGCTTCCCCAAGGTGGGTTCTGTTTGTTAGGAGGCCAGATATTTTTCTTGAAGAAGCTAAGCATGAGGAACTCTATGCAATTTCAGATTTCAGTCTGCTTACTGAAATAGCCGGAAGATTGCAATTTTTGCCGCGTTCGCGAGTAGATTAATAGGCCCCACAGCTCGCTTCCTTCCCATCACGTATATCAACGGTAGCAGAACGACTGTGCTCCAAGCATTTTAAGTACTAGGCAGCGACTGAAATGAGGGATCAAAGCGGAGGTGTAACTGGATGTACGCATTGGGAGCGCAAAAGGAGCTGCCAATGATTGCCCTGGCGACGCATCCTAAACTGGCCTCTAAAGCCTAAACGAAAAAACCCCTCACAGCTCGCGCCGGAGGGGTTCTCATCAATCCGAGATAAATCTCAGTTCAGCTTCGACTTCACTTCGCCGATCGTGGCGGTGAAAAGCTTGGCCTTTGCGGCAGCCGTGGTCTTTTCGGCCAGCAGCTTCTCGGAAGCGGCAATGGCGATGTCAACGGCGGCGGCGCGGACGGCGCCGATGGCGTCTTCTTCGGCCTGCTTGATCTTCTGTTCCGACAGAGCCGTGCGGCGGGCGACGAATTCTTCCGTCTTCTGCTTGGCTTCTTCCGTCAGGGCAGCGGCTTCGCGTTCAGCGGCGGCAACGATGCCGGCGGCTTCTGCTTCGGCTTCCTTGCGCTTGCGCTGATATTCGGCCAGCAGGTGCTGGGCCTCTTCACGCAGGCGCTTGGCTTCGGCCAGCTCGTCCTGAATGTTCTGGGCGCGTTCGTCCAGAGACTTGGAGAGCATGCCCGGAACCTTGAGATAGGCGATCAGGACAAAGAAAAGGACGAGACCGACAAGAGCGAAAAATGATGCATCAAATGCCATGTCAGGCTCCCTTTACGCTAGAAGCGGCGGCAATGGCGGCCTTGACGTCGGTGTCCTTGACCTTGGCGCCAACTAGCTGGTCGACGATCGCGGTCGCGGTTTCCTCGGCAATGGCGCCGACATCGGCGAAAGCCTGGTCCCGGATGCCGGCAATGCGCTTTTCGGCGGCGGCGAGCTTTTCAGCAAGTCCTGCCTCGATGGCGGCGCGGTCGGCGTCAGCCTTGGCCTTGGCGGCGTCACGTGCCGCGGAGCCGATCGAGCTTGCCTTGGCGCGGGCTGCCGCGAGTTCTTTTTCATAGGTTTCGACGGCTGCGTCAGCTTCGGTTTTCAGCCGTGCCGCTTCGTCGAGATCCTGTGCGATGCGTCCGTGACGGTTTTCGAGAATGCCGCCGACGCGCGGAACGATGACCTTCTGCATCAGCAGATAGAAAAGGCCGAACGTGATCGCCAGCCAAAGGACCTGCGATGCATAAGTAGACTGGTCGAACGGCGGGAAAACGCCGGAAGCACCGTGTTCGGCACCATGCGCTACACCGGTTTCCGTGTGCGTGGCTTCCGGTTGCGGCTGGCCAACGGCCGGAGTTTCCGTATGCGTTTCACCTACGGTCGGTGCTGACTGGGCATAAGCCTCGGTCACGAACATGCTCACCTCCAGGGGGACTGCAAATGCGAAGGATCACGGCACGCCATTTGCGGGCCGTGATCCAGACCTGATGCCGTTATCAGACAGCGAACAGGAGAAGGAGAGCAACGAGCAGCGAGAAGATGCCCAGAGCTTCCGTAACGGCGAAGCCGAATACCAGACGGCCGAACTGGCTGTCGGCAGCAGAGGGGTTGCGCAGTGCGCCGGACAGGTAATCACCGAAGATACGGCCGAGTGCGAGGGACGTACCAGCCATGCCGAGGCATGCGAGACCTGCGCCGATGTACTTTGCTGCTTCCGCTTCCATGTGAGACTCCTTGAGATATTGGTTGTTGCGGCTATTCTTGACGCCCGTTTCCGGGGCCAGCGACTTTACTTCTCAGTGACCACCATGCACGGCGTCGTTCAGGTACATGCAAGTCAGTACCGCGAACACATAAGCCTGCAGGAAGGCAACGAGAAATTCGAGAGCGGTCATTGCGACCGTCATGATGAGAGGCAGAACGGCGCCACCGATGCCGAGCGCGCCGAGCGCGCCCATGGAGGCGACGAAGCCTGCGAAAACCTTGAGCGTGATGTGGCCGGCCAGCATGTTCGCAAAGAGACGAACGGAAAGGCTGATCGGACGCGACAGGAACGAGATCATTTCAATCGACGCCACAAGCGGCAAAAGCGCCTTAGGCACGCCCGAGGGGGCAAAGATGCCGAAGAAATGCAGACCGTGCTTGTAGAAACCGTAAACGACGACCGTGCCGATGACGAGGCAGGCGAGCGCGAAGGTGACGATGATCTGACTGGTGACCGTGAAGAAATACGGGAACATGCCGAGAAGGTTTGCCGTCAGCACGAACATGAACAGCGAAAAGACGAAGGGGAAGAACACCATGCCCTTTTTGCCGGCGCCTTCGCGCAGCATGGAGGCGATGAACTCATAGGACATTTCCGCAACGGACTGCATGCGGGTCGGGATCAGACCGCGGTTCGACGTTGCGAAATAAAGGAAACCGGAAGCGGCGGCCACGGTCGCAACCATGAAAAGCGACGCATTGGTGAAGGAAAAATCGACGCCGCCAATTTCGATCGGAATGATCGGCTGCACCAAGAACTGATGGGTCGGATCGTTTGCCACCGGCTGCCCTCTTTACCTGTCGCCGCGCTTGGCGGCATCTCAACTGCAAGAAAAAACAGCTTAAATGCCGTCTTTTCCACCCTCGTCTCGCCTGTCCGCCTTCTCCAGCAACGGCGGCTTGGCCACCGCGCCCGTCGAGCGCAACACATTCAATACGCCTGCGCAGAAACCGAGAAGGAGAAGAACGATCATCCCCCACGGCGTCGTGCCGGCAAAATAGTCCAGAAGATAACCCAGCATAGCGCCGACCACGATGGCCGAAATAAACTCTGATGAGAGCTTGACCGCCATCGCAAAACCTTTCCGGTTTTCCGCAGCGTTGGTCTCCGCCCTCACTTCCGCCTCATCCTCCGCTTTCACCTTTGCCAACTCATCAGCAAGGCGTTTGCGACGCTCGTCCAGACTATCGTCACGGTTGCCAGTCATCTTAAAATCCCAACCATTTTCTCCGTTCCAGCCATGCCAGAACCCTTTGGAGTTGTAAACGGTGACGGATTAAGCCTGTTCCAGCCCGCTCTGAAGTCGCGCGCAACATAGTTTTAGGGGCTTCTCTAGTCAAGGCACTGAGGCAGCTTGTTTCAGCACAAATTAATCATTGAAAAACAACAGCTTGATGCCAAATCACCGTTTGGCGGCGATGTTTCGCGAGGGAATCGGCATTTTTGACACGCAAAATGCGACAAATTGGCGGTGGTATCAGCTCCAGCCGCCACCATAGGTACGGTAAAACACGTGCAGACCGATGCGGCCGACCTTCTTCATGGACTTGCCCCAGGCCGGGCGAACGTAAACGGCGTGATAATGTGTGGCGGAACCCACCTCGTTCAGCCAGATCTTGCCGGCGGTGGTGGCCATGGCCACTTCGCGCGCCATCTTCCAATGGCGTTCGGAATTCACGCGGTCCTTTATATTGTCGCAGGCGAAGGAAAACTGGCAGCGGTTGCGCCAGTCCTTATTCTGATAGACCACGCCGCAGATGGTTTTCGGATAAGCGGGGTTACGCACGCGGTTGAGGATGACCTGCGCCACCGCTGCCTGTCCCTTGACCGATTCTCCGCGCGCTTCGAAATAGATGCCGGATGCCAGGCACTGCTGTTCGGCTGCGGAAAAAACCTCGGCCGGCAGCGGGGTCGCCGCCCAGGCATGGTCTTCCGGGCTGATCTGCGGCACAAAGCGGCCAGCTTCCGGTTTTTTGAGAATGGCGTCGAAGGGCGATTCGCGGGCAAAGTCAGGCGCGGCCGGCGCGTAGGCCGTGGCGAGAATATCCGGGGTACGGTTGGTGATGAGTTCCGCCAACATCGGCGACACACTCTTGTCCACCTTCTTTTCATCGCGGCGGAAATAGAAGGAGGCGAGTTCAACATCCTTGCCGCGCTTCGGCTTCACGAAAGCCGTGCGGTCCTTGCGCTTCAGCGGCTCTATATCCAGCATGCTGGTGCGTTGAAGGACGGAGCCGGCGGTGAAAGCCTTTGGCGGCTGCATGATTTCGGTGGCGACGATGCGGCCCTTCTTGGCGGCGCGGTTGACACGCTCGCTGTCCGGCGTCGTGGGCTCGCCCTTCTTGTTGGTGACGAAGGCGACCTTGCTGCCATTCGGCAGGGTCATGCCGCTGCCATGCAGCGCCGCCTCGCCTGCCGCATCATTAAAAGTGAGCGAGGCATTGTGCACCGAACCCGCCGGAGAGGCCGTCAGCACCATGCGCCATTGTTCGCCGCCATTGTCCAACCCGGCCAAGAGCGAGGCCAGATCCGCACGCGCGGCAAGAGAAGGAAAGACGAGCCAGGCGGCAAGGCCGAAGACGACGGGTGAGGCCCATCTGGAGGTCCATGCCTGAAGGGACGCGGAGGACCGACGACGCATTACACTTTTCGAACGCAAAACCAGCACTCCGAACACCGACAACCATATTTGCTACAGGTGTTGAAGAATCTCTTATTAACCTTGATGCTTGGTTAACGCGGCGAGCGGACGTGGCTTCACGTTAATGTGTGCGCGCCTTCTAATGCGCATGGCGTGGAGTCGAGTTCGCATGTGGCGATCATAACTGTCCCGCAGGCCATCTCCACATCCGTCGTTCCGGCCTCGAGCCGGAATCCGGCCGAAGCGCGTCGGCGCGGTGTAAAGACCCCTTTCAGCCCAAGGACTTGGGCTGGCTGGATACCGGCTCATGGCCGGTATGACGGAAAGAAGGAGGCCGCTCAGCTACCTGAAGGCATGCCCGCGTCATCACACGACGACGTGAGAACCCAGTTCCACCACGCGGTTGGCCGGAAGGCGGAAATAGTCCGACGGGTCGGCGGCGGTTTCGGCAAGGGCGATGAACAGGCGGTTCTGCCAGCCCGGCATGCCGGACTTCGGATCCGGCACCAGCTTGCGGCGGCCAAGGTAAAATGAGGTCGACATGATGTCGAACTTGTAGCCGGTGCGTCTCAGATAACCCAGCGCCTGGGTGACGTTCTGAGTTTCCATGAAGCCGAAATGCAGTTCCACCACCGCGAAACGGTCACTGAGTTTCGTCAGCGTGTACCTGTTTTCCGGGCGAACGCGCGGTTGATCCTCGGTCCGGATCGTCAGGATGACGTTCTTGTCATGCAGGACGTGGTTATGCTTGAGATTGTGCAGCAGGGCCGCTGGCGCTGCCTCCGGATCGCCGGTGAGGAAAATCGCCGTGCCGGGCACCCGCACCGGCGCATGGGCGCTTTCCTTTTCCACCGAGGCGACGAAAGCCTTCAGCGGCACGTCGCTGCGGCGGGTCTTGGCGAACAGGATTCTCGAGCCACGCTGCCAGGTGGTCATGATGATGGTGAAGGCGATCGCCAGCAGCACCGGCACGTAGCCGCCATCATGGATCTTCAGCAGGTTCGCACCAAGGAAGATCAGCTCCAGCAGCAAAAGCGGTGCCAGAACGGCAAGCGCCAGCCAGACCGACCATTGCCAGCGTTTGCGCACGAATTCAAAGAACATCAGGCTGGTGACGACCATCGCGCCGGTGACGGAAATACCATAGGCGGTGGCCAGCGCATCGGAACTCTTGAAGGTGAGCACCAAAGCGACGACGCCGAACAGCAGGATGGTGTTGACGGCCGGCAGATAGATCTGCCCGGTATTGGTTTCAGACGTGAAGAGGATCTCCATGCGCGGCAGGTAGCCGAGATGGATGGCCTGACGCACCAGCGAAAACGCGCCTGTGATGACCGCCTGGCTGGCGATGATGGTGGCGGCGGTGGCCAGAATGACGGCCGGCAGGATCGCCCATTGCGGAAACATCAGATAAAACGGATTGGACATCGCCGCCGGGTCTTTGAGCACCAGCGCCCCCTGGCCTAGATAATTCAGCGTCAAAGCCGGGAAAACCAGACAGAACCATGCCCACTGGATGGGGCGGCGGCCGAAATGGCCAAGATCGGCATAAAGGGCTTCGGCACCGGTGATCGTCAGGAAGACCGCGCCGAGCACGACGATGCCGTAAAAGCCTTCATTGGCCAGAAACTCCACCGCATGCCACGGGTTGAAGGCAAAGAGAATGCCGAAATCATCGGCGATATGAATGAGGCCGGCGAGACCCATGACGAGGAACCAGACCGCCGTGATCGGCCCGAAGAATTTCGCCACCGTTCCCGTGCCGTGCGACTGGATGGCGAAGAGGCCGATGAGAATGCAGACGGAAATCGGAATAATAAAGTCATCCATGGCCGGCGTGACGAGTTTCAGACCTTCCACCGCCGAGAGCACCGACAGCGCCGGCGTGATCATCGCGTCACCCAGGAACAGGGCGGCACCGATGAGGCCGAGCACGATGAGAACGCCGCGATGGGTGCCTGCCGTCTTCATCAGCAGCGCCAGCAGCGACAGCGTGCCGCCTTCGCCGTCATTGTCGGCGCGCAGCAGCAGCGTGATATATTTGAACGTCACGATGATCGTCAGGGCCCAGATCATCAGCGAGGTCAGGCCAATGACCTCTTCCCGCGTCACGCCATCATAGGCGATCGGCCGCAGGGCTTCGCGGAAGGCGTAAAGCGGGCTGGTACCGATATCGCCATAAACGACACCGATCGAACCAAGGATCGCGGCGTAAAGCCCCTTGTTCTGATGTTTGTCATCCGCGTCCGGTTTCTCGGCAACGTCCTTATCGACGATTTGAGACATGATGATCCTGGCTCCTTAGAGCCAGCCCTTCCAACGAAAAAAGAGAAACGGAATGATTGCGGACATCAGCATGATGACGAGCGCGAGTGGATAACCAAATGTCCAGTTCAACTCCGGCATGAGCTGAAAGTTCATTCCATAAACCGAGGCCACCAGCGTTGGCGGCAGGAACACCACCGAAGCGATGGAGAAAATCTTGATGATGCCGTTCTGCTCGATATTGATGATGCCGAGAGACGCATCCAGCAGAAACGTCAGATTGCCGGAAACGAAGGCGGCATGTTCGTTCAGCGACTGGATATCGCGGCCGATCGACTTGCCCTGTTCCCGCGCTTCCTTGTCCCCGCGCGCCTGATCGCTGGTAGAGAGGAAGGTCTGCAGCCGCGCCAGCGATGCGAGGCTGACGCGGACCTTGGAGATCAGCCGGTGATAGGCGGCGATGTTGGTAAGACGGTCTTCGAGATAACGCGGCGCCTTGCGTTTTGAACGTGCCTGGCTGCCGAGAATGTCGGCGGCGAGATTGTCGATGCCGGCGACCGAATTTTCGAGAATTTCCGCCGTGCGGTCGACGATGGTTTCCAAAAGCTTCAGAAGCAGGGCCGTGCCGCTGCGCATTTCGTGCGGCACGCGGGTGATGGCGGCGATGAAGAGGTGGAAGGATTTCGGCTCGGCATAACGGATCGTCACGAGACGTTTGCCGGCAAGAATGAAAGCGACATCCGTGAGGCGCGGATCGTCCGAATCCGCCTTCCACACCAGAGAGGCGGTCATGAAGACATTGCCGTCTTCCATATACAGGCGGCTGGAGGGTTCGATATCCTTCAGATCCTCACGGGTGGGCAGATCGAGCCCCAGCAGTTTTTCCACATGCTGCTCTTCCGCCCTGTCGGGATTGACAATGTCGATCCAGACGATGTCGTCGGGAATCTGTCCGGAGCCGTCGTCTGGCGACAGGCTGATCGCCTCGCAATTGGCGCGGTAGGCTTTTATCAATCCGCTTCTCCGGTCCACATCGCAAGCTTCAGCCGCAATGCTGCTTAACATATCCTGTTTGCGGTCGGCAAACCTTTGGACAACACTTCAGGGCACGCCGGAACGAGCGGGATTTCATATCTCGCCAGCCCGATGGACCAAGAGCCAAACGGCGCAGGCGTATGCGCCCAAAGCGAGATGCAATCAAGCAATATTTTTTCTCGACAGCATTGCAGGCGAAGCATTTCTCGGTGTTCACATCCAGAAAACTTGCCTGATACTGACGATTAATCTTCTGTTTTAAAAAGACTATTCAATACCGAGAAACGCTTTTTCGGTTTATGCCGAAAGCCGTTGCCTTATTCGAAAACGATCTTCGGCGCGGCTTTTCTCTCACCCGCACCGATGCGCGCCCAGACTTTTTCGGCGATATCGCGATAGATCGCGGCCTGCGGACCATCCGGCTCGGCGACGACAACAGGCGTGCCGGCATCCGACATTTCACGGATGGAGATGGTGAGCGGCACTTCGCCGAGGAACGGCACGCCGATCCGCTCGGCCTCGGCCTTCGCACCGCCATGGCCGAAAATATCGTAGCGCGCGCCGGTATCCGGCGCGATGAAGTAGCTCATGTTCTCGATGACGCCGAGCAGCGGCACTTCCACCTTGCGGAACATGGTAATGCCCTTGCGCGCATCGATCAGCGCCAGATCCTGCGGCGTGGAGACGATGACGGCGCCGGCAAGCGGCACCTGCTGGGCGATGGTCAGCTGTGCATCGCCCGTGCCGGGCGGCATGTCCAGCACCAGCACGTCGAGTTCGCCCCACGCAACTTCGCGCAGCATCTGCATCAGGGCGGACTGCACCATCGGTCCGCGCCAGATCATCGCCGCTTCCTCATCCACCAGGAAGCCCATGGACATGACCTTCAGCCCGTAATTTTCCATGGGAAGGATGATGCGGTCTTCCTGCTGCTGCGGGCGGCCGGAAATCTTCAGGAGTTTGGGAATAGAAGGACCGTAAATATCGGCATCGAGCATACCGACCTTGAGGCCAAGCGCCTGAAGACCAAGCGCCAGATTGACTGATGTCGTGGACTTGCCGACCCCGCCCTTGCCCGAGGCGACGGCGATGATGGCGCCGACACCCGGCACGCCCACCTTGGAGGAGCGCGGCTGCGCAGCCGGGCGGCCGGTTGCGGCGGCGGGGCGCGGCGGTTGTTGCTGCTGGCCGGGCTTGCGATCGGCCGTCAGCGCGACCACGGCGCCGACAATGCCCGGAACGCCCCTCGCCGCCTTTTCAGCGGCAAGCCGCAACGGCTCCATCTCCTGCGCCTTGTCGGAGGGAACGGTAATCGAAAAATAGGCTTTCGCATCGGCGATGAAGATTTCCGAGACCATGCCGAGCGCCACGATGCTTTTGCCGCTGCCGGGATAGATGACGGCTTCCAGAGCCTTTTCCACCTGGTTCTTGCTGACGTCTGCCATTGTCTTACTCCGTAAACGTGGTCCGGCTGGATATGGGCACTCTTCCGCGCCATCCATAGACAAGCGGGAGCGCTTCGCCAATGCCAAAGCGCAAACAGGAGAGATTAGCGACGATTAACCGCTGCCATTTCAGATTTCGTCGTCCATATCGAGCGTTTCAGGGTCAAAGACCCGGCCGTCAAAAAAACAGTCCGGGCCAAGGACGAGGCCCGTGCGCGACGCGCCGACATGCACCTGCTCCCTGAGCGTGCCTTCGAGTTTCAGGTTGGCGCCCGGCACCGGCACGAAAAGCGGCTTCATCGCCTTACGGAAAATATCCGGCCGATAAGCGTTGCGCGCGGCCTCCACCACGGCCGCGTCGAACCGACATTCGGCGGGAACCTCGCCCCAACGCAACATCTGGCTGAAGAACCACAACGCCTGGCTCTGCCACGGAAAATTTGCGGCCTTGGCGCTGGTCACGAAAAACTCCGGATAGCGCCGCATGTCCCTCTGCGAAGTGGAAATATAGCCCGTCAGCGCCGGCAGCAGGAACTCGCCGTTCTCGTCCATATAATGAGGGGCGGCGAGGATGCCCGTCAGTTCCTCGATATTGGCGGAATTGGCGCACCATTCGCCGGCACGGTAGAGCGCGCGCAGCAGCCCTTCCAGCAGGGTGGCGTTTTCCTCAGTCCACTGCCGCTTCCCGGCCAGTATCTTTTCCGGCGCATTTTGCCAGATCAGCGCCCCGGTCGTGACAATCCGCCCGGCGCCGCCCAGCACCACGGCGCTGCCCGCCGGTTCGGCGGTACAGAGCGCATCGACCTTGCCGTTTTCCAGCAGGCCGGGCATGGCTTTCGGCAGGGCTTCGACGATTTCCATGTCCCGGCCGAGCAGCACACCGCAGCTTCCAAGCAGATAACGCAACATATAAAACGGTGTGGACACGATATCCTCGACCGCAAAGACCGGCGGGTTTTTACCTGCAGCACGGCGTGCCGCGCAGACGCGGGCCATGGCCCGCCCGAAGGCCGCAGGGTCCGGAAGCTTCAAACCTTCACGGTAAAGCTCATCGTAAAATTCGTGCGAAACGGTGGTTGCCGATCCGCCGAGGGAAAGTGTGAAAACGCCGATAATATCGGCCGGCAGCTCATCAAGGCCGACTGCGGAACCGACCGGCACCGGAGCGGGCAGATGGGCGATGTGAACCTCATCCTCGGCAAGCGCCGTCAAGACAGCGCGTGCGGATTGTTTTCGGACGAGTTGCAGTTCTATGCCTTCATCGGCAGCAAAGCCTTTTTCGGCAGCGACTATCAGCACGGCGCAATCGACAGTCGGAGAAAATCCCGCTTTTACCTTATGCCGCTCCGGCAAACGATTTCTCCTTTCCGGTGATTCGAAAGAAGGATCGCCCAGGAAAGGGTTTATCACAATGATAAAATTACGATTTCGCTATTTTATCAAACCGACCCGCAGCGCCTTGGCGACGGCCTGGGTGCGGTTGACCGTATCGAGTTTTTTCGTCGCGCGGTTGAGGTAATGATTGATCGTATGTTCCGACAACATCATGATTTCAGCGATTTCGGCGCTGGTTTTTCCGGCCGCCGTCCAGTTCAGACAGTCGATCTCGCGCTCGCTCAATGTTTCGGGAACCCTGAGATCAAGACGACGGATTTCCGATAGCCGGGCAAAGACATGGCTGGAAATGTAAAACAGTTCCGCCAGCCGGCTTGCCGGCAAGATCGTCTTGTTGCCGGAGAAAGACACCGCGCCCCGGGTGGTGGTGATATCGTGAACGGGAAACCATACGGAGTTGATCATCTCAAATCGCTCGAACAGGCCGATCACGTTCTTTTTGGCGATCGGTTCGTTGCCTTCATCCAGGAAATCCATGGCAACGGAAAAGGGTATCGTCGATTTTTTAAGCTGCGCCATCACCTTGCTGTTCTGCAGCATGCCCTCTTCGTCGTAACGCTGCAAAAGCTCGGCCGGCCAGCTGGTGATGATGGTATATTGCGACAGCTCGCTCGCCAGTTCGGATGACAGGTCAAGCACCATGAAGGCCCTGAACTCCCAGGCCTCCGTCAACCGTTTCAAGAACCGGAATATGTCGAATTGCGTGTTCAGGCCGGCGATCTCGCGAACGCAATCAACACCAATCGCCTGAACGGCGGCCGTCTCTGTTTTCTGCATGAAAGCTGTTCTTCGAGAATGAGAAATACCGCCGCAAAGGCCACCTTTGCCCGGAAATTGCCGGGGATGTTACTCACCAAAATGATTCATGCAAACAAAAGTTGAAAACTTAATTCAGAATAGTCGAAAATAAGATTTAACTCACGCAATTTGACGCCAGACCCGTCTACCAGGTCGCGAAAATCGACAGAGCAGCGCCACTTTTTTCCTCAACCATCGGCAACCGGCGATAATCGGCAGGCAAGCTCCGCTGAAATTTTATCAGCGGTTTCGCGCACCAGCGGCGCCCATTTGTAAAGCTGTTCCACATCCACCCGATAGGCGGGACCGGTGACGGAAATCGCCGCGAGGAAATTGCGTCCCGGCGCAAGAACCGGCGCGGCGGCGCAATGAATGCCGATCTCGTGTTCCTGAAGGTCGAAACCGTAACCATTCACGCGGATGGCCGACACATCCGCTACCAGCTCCTCCGGCGTTACGATCGTGTTTTCCGTAAAGCGGTGGAACTCCAGCCCGGCGGCGAGGTTTGCAAGCGCATCAGCAGACAGCAGGGACAGCGCCGCCTTGCCAACGCCCGTGCAATAGGCCGGCGAGGTCTTGCCGACCTGCGAATGCATGCGCAGGGTATGTCTGCCCTCGATCTTGTCGAGATAGGTGACCTGCCCGCCATTCAGAACGGCGAGATGCACGGATTCCTGCGTCACCTCCTGCAACGCCGCCAGATGCGGCGCGGCGACGCTGCGCAGATCATTGCCGCTCCAGGCTTTGGCCGCAAATTGCAACAATCTCAGGCCGACAGCATAGGTCTGGTCGTTGGCATGGTCGATCAGGCCTTCGGCGAGAAGATGGGCGAGCTGGCGGTGGACCGTGCCGCGCGGCTGGCCACTTGCCTCGACCACATCGGTAAAACGCATCGGTTTTTCCGCAAAGGCGATAAGCTCCAGAAGCGAGACGGCCTTCCCGAGCGTGCCGGTCTCGCTTTCTGTTTTTCGGACGCGACCGGGAACGGGCTCGTGCCGTTGGGCATTGGGGGTTTTATTGTCGGGCATGGCAACATCCACCGTCATCTGCCTTGACATAAGTGTGACGCCAAGAGAATAATTCCATTTAGTAAAATCTAGTTCCATATATTGGAACAATCAAGCCCTTATGGATGAGACGATGTCGATGATGCAAGCCCAATTTCCCGACCTCAAGGATGCGGGCGTGCTCATTACAGGTGGCGGCTCCGGCATTGGGGCATCGCTGGTGGAAGCCTTCGCGATGCAGGGGGCGAAGGTCGCCTTCATAGACATCGCCGAGGAGCCCAGCGCCGCACTTGTCCAGCGGCTCGCAGGGGTGGCTCCCCATCCAGTGCATTTTTTCAAGACCGACTTGAGCGACATTCCCGCCATCGGGCGGACGGTGGATGCGGCAGCCTCCGCTACCGGCGGCATCAAGGTGCTGGTCAACAATGCCGCCTGGGATGACCGCCACGACATCAACACGGTGACGGAAGCCTATTGGGACGCCAATCAGGCCGTCAATCTCAAACAGATGTTCTTCACCGTTCAGGCGGCGCTGCCCCATCTCAGACAGGCGAAGAACGCATCCATCGTCAATTTTTCATCCATCTCATTTCTGCTGAACATGGGTGAACTACCCTCCTATGCGGCGGCAAAGGCCGGCATTATCGGACTGACGAAGAGCCTTGCCGGCAGACTGGGACCTGACAATATCCGCGTCAACACGCTCCTGCCCGGCATGATCGTCACGGAGCGGCAGAAAGACCTGTGGCTGACCGACGAAGGCATCGCCGCAACCACGGCGCGGCAATGTCTCAAGCGCACGCTCGTCGCCGCCGATCTGGCCGGGCCGAGCCTGTTTCTCGCATCCTCAGCATCAAGCGCCATCACGGCGCAATCCATCATCGTAGACGGAGGCCTTCTATAATGTCCGAACCCGCTTTTATCGCCGTCGACTGGGGCACGACCAGCTTCCGGCTCTGGCTTCTGAGCCGTTCTGGCGCTGTTCTGGCTGAGCGCAGAAGCGCGGAAGGCATGACGACCGCCATGCGCACCGGCTTTGCCGAGGTGCTGCAATCGCATCTCGATGCCATCGGCGCACCCGACAATCTGCCGGTTCTGGTCTGCGGCATGGCAGGCGCCCGGCAAGGCTGGGTCGAGGCCGGTTACATCGACGTGCCGGCATCGCTTTCAGCGGTTCTTGACGGCGCGGTCCGCGTGCCGGGTCAGGCGCGGGATGTCCGCATTCTGCCGGGGTTGGCGCAACGGGATAAAAATGCGCCCGACGTGATGCGTGGTGAAGAAACGCAGTTGCTCGGCGCACTCGCCTCCACCGATGCCAGTGAGAAGCTGGTCTGCATGCCGGGCACGCATTCCAAATGGGTGACGGTCAAAGGCGGTGATGTGACCGGCTTTGCCACCTTCATGACCGGCGAACTGTTCGAAGTCATCTCCAGGCAGACGATCCTTTCGCATGCGGTGGCCGAAGCTGATGCCTTTACCGGTGAACACGAGACCTTCAGGGCTGCCGTGCGCGACATCTACGCCAATCCGCAGCTCGCCACCAACCGGCTGTTTACCCTGCGCTCCGGGCAATTGCTGCATGGCCTCACCGCGACCGATGCCAAGGCCAAGCTTTCCGGCATCATGATCGGACTGGAAATTGCCGGCGCGCATTCCAATGCGCGGCGGGACACGCCTGTCGTGCTGATCGGCTCCGGCGCGCTCGGGGCGCTTTACGAAGGCGCCTTCACGGCCCTTGATATCCAATATACGGTCATTGATGCAGACGAGGCCGTGCGGCGCGGATTGCTGGCCGCCGCCAATACCATCTGGTCATAAAAGAAAGACCCACCATGCGTATCCCCTTCCCTGCCATGAAATATCCGCTGATCGCCATCCTGCGCGGTCTGAAACCCGAGGAAACCGAGGGCGTCGTCGGCGCACTGATCGAGACCGGCTTCCGTGCCATCGAAATCCCGCTCAATTCGCCCGATCCGTTCCGCTCGATCGAAATCGCCGCGAAGATGGCGCCTGCCGATTGCCTGATCGGCGCGGGCACGGTGCTCAGCGTAGAAGACGTGGAGGCACTGGATGCCGCCGGCGGCAAGCTGATGGTCAGCCCCAATGCCGATGCCGAAGTGATCATCGCCGCACGCGTCAAGGGCATGGTGACGATGCCCGGCGTTCTCACGCCCACCGAAGCGCTGGTGGCCGCAAAGGCCGGGGCGACGGGGCTGAAGTTCTTTCCCGCCAGCATTATCGGCCCGGCCGGCATCAATGCGATCAGGACGATCCTGCCGAAGGACCTCATCATTGCCGCCGTCGGTGGCGTTTCCGACAAAAATTTCGCCGAATATACCTCGGCCGGCATTACCGCCTTCGGGCTTGGAACCAGCCTCTACAAGCCGGGCATGACGGCGGCCGAGGTGCGCGAGCGCGCTACCGTCACGCTATCGGCCTATGATGCAGCCATCGGAGGATAAGAGCTTGGCAACTGTTTTTCCCTTTGCCGGACATGTGCTTGACGAAACGCCGATGATGCTTGGCGAAGGCCCGACCTTCGACCCTGCGACCGGCACCGCCTGGTGGTTCAACATCGTCGAGCGCGAGTTGCACGAGCTGCATTTCGCTTCCGGCCGCAAGACGGTGTACGCCCTGCCCTTCATGGGCAGCGCGCTGGCCAAGGTCAGCGAACATAAACAGTTGATCGCCTCCGATGACGGGCTTTTCCTGCGGGATACGGCAACCGGCGTGCTGACATTGCATGCGGAACTGGAAAAGGACCTGCCCGGCAACCGTTCCAATGACGGGCGCATGCACCCCTCCGGCGCGCTCTGGATCGGCACCATGGGCCGGAAGGCGGAGACAGGCGCCGGCAGCATCTATCACGTTGCTAAAGGTATCGTGACGAAACTGTTTGCCGAGGTTAGCATCCCCAACTCGATCTGCTTTTCACCCGATGGCGCGACGGGATATTACGTCGATACCAAGGTGAACAAGCTGATGCGGGTGCCGCTCGACGCTGAGACCGGCCTTCCCACTGGCAGGGCCGAGGTGTTCATCGATTCCGCCGGCGTCGAAGGTGGCATTGACGGGTCGGTCTGCGATGCCGAGGGGCATATCTGGAATGCCCGCTGGGGCATCGGCGCTGTCGATCGCTACGATACGGACGGCAATCACCTCGCCCGATATGAGGTGCCGGCGGGCCAGACGACCTGCCCGGCCTTCATCGGCCCCGACGCATCGCGCCTTCTCGTCACCTCCGCGCGGGAAAATCTGGACGCGGACGCCCTTGCCGCCAATCCGCAGCATGGCCTGACCTTCGATCTCGGTATCGACGTCAAGGGCAGGTTCGAGCCGCTTTACCGGTTGTGAAGCGAGGCGAATGCCGCTCTCTCCTCATTCCTGTGCCTGTCACAGGAATGAGGGTTGTGGGGAAACGTCACCGCCAGACCGCACCGCTTCAGGGAATATCCGACAGGATTTCCCGATAATTTTCGTGCAGATATCGCTGGGTCGCGGCGGCATCGGCGGGGCGGCCGTAGAAATAACCCTGCCCCATGGCGCAACCGAGCGCGCGCAGCTTTTCCTCTTCCACCCGCTCCTCGATGCCTTCGGCCACCACTTCAAGATCAAGTCCGTCACACATGGCGACGATGGCCTTGATGATGTGTTCCGAAGGGCGGTCGCTGCTGATGCGCGAGACGAAGGCGCGGTCGATCTTCACCTTGTCGAAGGTGAAATCGCGCAGGCGGCCAAGGCTCGACTGGCCGGTGCCGAAATCATCGAGCGAAATGCGAACACCGGCACTCTGCAATTCGCTGATGATGCGTTGCGCGGTATCGGCGGACGTCATGACGGCCGTTTCGGTGATTTCAAGCTCCAGCCGGTGCGGGTCGAGGCCGACACGGGCCAGAATGGAGAGAATATTGTCCGCCGTGCTCGGATCCATCAATTGCGCGGAAGACAGGTTGAAGGACAGAAACAGCTCACGCGGCCAGAACAGGGCGGCTTCCGCCGCCTTTCGCAACAGGGCTTCCGACAGCGCGTCGATGAAACCCCGTTCTTCGGCAAGCGGCACGAAGACGGCGGGTGAAACAAAGCCGAGATCGGGATCGTTCCAGCGGGCCAGCGCCTCGAAGCCGATGACCTTCGCCTCTTCCAGCCGGACGATGGGCTGGAAATGCACATCGATCGCATCGGTGATGATGGCGTTTCGCAAGGCCTGTTCCAGCTGGGTGGCGCGCTTCATTTCCTGCGCGATTTCGCGCGAATAGACCGTTATCTGACCACGTCCGCGCCGCTTGGAGCGATAAAGCGCCGTCTCGGCGCTCTTCAGCAGATCCTCGAAGTCATCGCCGGCAAAGGGATAGATGGCAAAACCGAAGGAGGAGGAAAGCCGGACGTTACGATCGCCGAGATCGTAAGGGGCCGAGAGCACGTCCTTGATCATGTTGCCGATGCGCTCCGCACCGGTGCGCTCAAACACCAGCGGCAGCACGAAGGCGAATTCGTCGCCATCATGGCGCGTCACGACCGCGCCATCGGGAATGCAGGCCTTCAGCCGGTGCGCCACCTGACACAGGATTTCATCGCCCGCCTGAACACCGAAAAGATCGTTGATGGGTTTGAAACCGTCTATATTGGCGATGCCGACGGTAAACGGCGCGGGGTCGCTGGAGCGTTCGCTTGCCAGCATACGGATCTTGTCCCGCAGACGGTAACGGTTGCCGAGCCCCGTCAGAGGGTCGCTGTAAGCCATGGCCTGCAGCTCGTTCTGGCTGACCTGCAACGATTGCGGTTCTGCCCGTTTCATTCCTGCATCTCGTTAATCCTGTGTGAACGCGCTCACAATGCAGGGCAAGTATTAAAAAAACCATAGAGCCGCGAACCAAAAATGCGGCGGCATTTTCGGAAAGTCTGCCGCTCGCGAAAAACGGCCCGTTTGTTGGGCTTTCAGGCCTGCAGCCGCACCGCATCCGTGCCGAAAAGACGCAGGAAAACCGCCTCGACCATGTCAGGGCTGACGGGTTTTAGCAGCATGTCGTTCATTCCGGACGCCATGCATTTGTCGAGATCGCCCTCGAAGGCGTGGGTAATGACCCCGACGATGGGAATGTTCTCGTCCCCGGCCAGTTCCCGCATGCGGCGGGCAACCTCGAAACCGTCGATATCGGCGAGTGTCGTGTCGAGCAGGACGACGGAGGGCGCCTGCTCCGCAAACAGCTGCAAGGCTTCCTCACCCGAGGTGGCAAGCCGCCACGAAAGCCCAAGGCCTTCGAGTATCTGCGAAAAGACGATCTGGTTGACCCGGTTGTCCTCAACGAGAAGTATCTCGCCGACGCCGCCCGTCTTGAGGATCCTGGGCAGGTCTTCGGTCATGATTTCCCAGTCTTCCTCCGTCGATTTCTCGCCAGGAGACGATCTGAGACCAACGGCGACGTAATGCAGCAGCGATGCGTCGATTTCCTCCTCCTCGATAGTGACGAACGGCAGGTCATGCGCAGCGGCGATATCGAGACATGTGACGCTCATCTGGGCATCGACGACGACGACATCGATGCCCACGCCGGCGGAGGTGGCGATATCGATGAATGCCTGCTGTTCTTCCTCGCTCGTCACCGCCGCATGATCCATGCCACCCGCGGTCAACCGGCGGCCGGCGGCTTCGGCGAAACGCCCGCTTTCGGAGACGACCAGCACCGCCTTGCTTTTCAGCAGGTCTTTGGCCGGCGCGTCATCCTCGTCCTTTCCATAGGTGGAGGCGACGAAGGCGACATGTTCGAGCGAAGGGATGATGGGCCTGCCGCTTGCATCGAGGGTGGCAAGTGCGGTGACATCCTCCATTGTCGTCACCAGAAAATGCCGGCCCGGGCGGCCCACACGTTGCTTGCGGGTAATCGTCAGCACTTCCTCGCCGTTTATGCGTCTCACTCTTTCGGGAATGAGGCTCGGTGTGCCGGTGTCCATTACCGCCCGATCAGCCGCATCGATCTGCGCTGCGACCTTGCGTGAATGCAGATCGAAAACGGTCTTGCCGAGAATGCTCTCCGCACTGGTTTCAATCATGGTGCAGGCGGATTTGTTCACGGCCGCATAGGCCATGTTGCGGTCCTTGACCAAAACGGGGAATGGCAGATTGTCGAGGATGTCCTCGATCAGCTGCACCCGTTCAAGGTCGATGCGCCACTGTTCTTCCCTTTTCTTCTGTTCGGAAATATCGGCGACGACGCTGATGCCGAGCCCCGAAGGCAGGCGGTTCATGACGAAACGCAGAAAGCGTTCACCCTTCAGCCGTTCGGTCTTTTCCGACCTTTCCTTCCAGTGCAGCGCCAGCCGCTCGCCGATCCATTCGTCCCGCCCGAGCTGGCGGGCATTGGCGGCGAGGTTTTCCGTCTCCAGCAGATAACAATCGTAAAGCGCGCTCAGATAGTCGCGCAGCCGCGCACCGGGGCCGACAACGGCCTCTTCCAGCGGGAAAAAATTCAACAGTTTCCGGCTTGCGAAAATAATGTGATCGTTACGGTCGTAAACGACGATCGCCGCGCCAAGCGCGTCGCAAAGGGCATCAAGCATCACCGTATGAACGCCCGCGCCAGAGGACGCCAAATCACTCAACTGCAAACTCCCGCCTGTTAATGGGTCAGGCTTATGTTTCTATTGGAATCGTTCTGGGCAGATGCCGGGATGAAACGACAAATTCCGATAAAGAGACATCAGGGTTCGCCACTTGAAGCAGTCTTGAGGAGAAGATGACGTTCACCCAAAGTCGACGTCACACACCACCCGGAAAGGGGGCCTCTTGCCTGCGGTCATTTCAAGCCGCCCCACCATAATCAAGGCCGATTAAAAGCGGATTAACGCTTACCCAGATGTTGACGGAAATGATCAAATGCGTGGAAGTCCACAAAACATGTGCAAATTGCCGCAATTGGCGTTTTTTGCTTTCGAAGCCATAGCGAATCCGCGAAAATGACGATCATGGCCATCAAGCAGCTTTCAGAAACCCTCATCAACCAGATCGCCGCCGGCGAGGTCATCGAAAGACCGTCCAGCGCCACGAAGGAACTGGTAGAAAATGCCATCGACGCCGGCGCGACCCGGATCGAGATCGCCACGGCGGGCGGCGGCAAGGGGCTGGTGCGCATTACCGACAACGGCTCCGGCATGTCACCCACCGATCTGGAGCTTGCGGTGAGGCGTCATTGCACCTCGAAAATATCCACGACGCTGGACGACATCCGCACGCTCGGTTTTCGCGGCGAGGCGCTGCCCTCCATCGGCTCGGTCGCCAAGCTTTCGATCACCAGCCGTCAACAGGGCGCGGAACAGGGTTCGGTGATTTCGGTGACGGGCGGCAAGGTTTCGGAGGTGCGGCCCGCCGCCTCGAATGCCGGCACCATCGTCGAGGTGCGCGACCTGTTCTTCGCCACACCCGCGCGGCTGAAATTCCTGAAGACGGAACGGGCGGAGGCGGCCGCCATTACCGAGGTCGTCAAGCGAATGGCGATCGCCTTTCCGCATATCCGCTTTGTCCTGTCAGGCACCGACCGCTCGACGCTCGAAATCCCATCAACCGGCGATGACCATCTCGCCCGCATGGCCCAGATTCTCGGTACAGACTTCAAGGACAACGCCATCGAGATCGATGCCGGGCGCGAGGATGTGACGCTGACCGGTTTCGCTGGGGTGCCGACCTTCAACCGCGGCAACTCGGCGCATCAATATGTCTTCGTCAACGGCCGGCCGGTGCAGGACAAGCTGCTTTTATCTGCCATTCGCGGTGCCTATGCCGAAACCGTGCCGCATGGGCGATATCCGGTTGCGGTGCTGTCCATCACACTCGACCCCGCTTTTGTGGATGTGAATGTGCATCCGGCCAAATCCGACGTACGTTTCCGCGATCCCGGCCTCATTCGCGGGCTGATCGTCGGCGCGATCCGCCAGGCGCTGACGCGTGACGGTGACAGGGCAGCGACGACGGGGGCGAGCCAGATGATGAACGCCTTTCGTCCCGGCTACAGCCCGTCCGGCCTGCGGCCCTCGCCTTCCATGCCGGCTTCCGCGCCATGGTCTGCCGCCACATCCCCGTCGAGGCCGCTCGCCGTTTCCGGAAACATGCAATTTGCAGAAGCGGTGCAATCGCGCTTTTCCGACATCACCATGCCGACGGCGCGGTCCGAACCGCGTGAGACCTATGAGCCTTCCGCAAGCCCTTCGCCGGAGCCGGTACTGTATCCGCTTGGAGCGGCACGGGCGCAGCTGCACGAGAACTACATCATCGCGCAGACGGAAAATGGCCTCGTCATCGTCGACCAACATGCCGCACATGAACGGCTGGTATTCGAGGAAATGCGCAATGCCCTGCATTCCCGGCGTCCGCCGTCGCAGGTGCTGCTGATCCCTGAAATCATCGATCTGCCCGAGGAAGACTGCGACCGGCTGATGGATCATGCGGCCGGGTTCGACGCGCTGGGGCTTGTCATCGAGCGGTTCGGGCCGGGCGCTGTTGCGGTTCGGGAAACGCCGGCCATGCTGGGCGAGGTCAATGTGCAGGGGCTGGTGCGCCAGCTTGCCGACGAGATTGCCGAATGGGACGCCGCCTCCACGCTTGCCAACAAGCTGGAATATGTCGCGGCCACCATGGCCTGCCACGGTTCCGTGCGCTCCGGCCGGCGTATGCGGCCGGAGGAAATGAACGCGCTTCTGCGGCAGATGGAAAACACGCCGGGTTCGGGACAGTGCAATCACGGCCGGCCGACCTATATCGAACTGAAACTTTCCGATATAGAACGGCTCTTCGGCCGAAGCTGACATCTTCACCCAGCCGCAAGCGGCCGGGGCTGGCCTTGTGCCGCGCCGAACGATATAAATCTAGGACATTGGAGCATCCGGATTGTTCAGGAAAACGCTACGCCGTTTCGGACTGGGTGCGCTGACAGGACAGAGCAGGAGACGAAAACGGATGAACAGATTTGAAGGAGGCGGCAACCGCCTCGCCGTCATCGAATATCTCGACGGAGACTTCCGGATCGTGCAAACCGGCTCACATGTCGTCTGCGCCATCACCGCCCAGACCATTCCGCTCGACGAATTGCGCTACTGGAGCGTGGCGCGGCAGGAAGCCTATGTGGACGCGGCCGCTTCGCTCGCGGCTGAGCAGAAGGCTGGCAATCTGCCGGCATGAGCCGGAAACGGCGTGCTGACGCGTTTCCATGTTAAACGGCTTTCTCAGGAACGGTTGCTGAGACGGCTGACACCCTCACTCGACGTCATCCTCGGCCTTGTGCCGAGGATCTGCTGATGTCTCATAAGTCGATAGGTTGCAGATGCTCGGGACAGGCCCGAGCATGACGGAGGAGAGGTTTCCGGACCTTGCCGACAACCTCCACAATTACGACCGCGCATTTTCCCGTAGCAGGCGGGCGCGGCAATGCTGGATCGCGGCATCGATGATCGTTGAGGCCGCATTGGGGTCATCGAACACCATGTCGATCTCGATAACCTGGCTGTTCCATAGCAGCTCCTCCGCACGGCCATGGTGGCCGTTGAGACGCACGGCATCCTTTGCCGTCGTCACCAGCTGCAAATTCTCCTTGCCCGCATCCTGCAGGAGATCCGCAACCTCGTCGTCGCTGAAATGGTGATGGTCCGGGAAGGAGCGCTGCTGCACGATGTCGCCGCCAAGCGCCTCGACGGTGCGATAAAACTTGGCCGGATCGGCGATGCCGGCATAGGCCAGCACGCGCTTTCCCCTGAAATCCTGCGGCTCCTGCGGCGTAATCGCCGCAACGAAGACGGGTTTGGCAGCCTTTGCCGCCTGTCTTATCAGTGGATCGGCCGCATGGCCGTTGCCCACCTTCAAAAGGCCGGTCATCTGCCGCATCTGTTCGACAAGCGGCGCACGCACCGGGCCGCCTGGCACAAGATGGCCATTGCCGATGCCACGCATCGTATCAATGACAACAAGCGCATAATCCAGCGTCAGACGGGCACTCTGAAAACCGTCATCCATGATGATGAGATCGACACCCTCTTTCACCAGCCGGTGGGCCCCTTCCACGCGTCGGCGCGAAATCACCGTCACCGCCTCGCGCGCCAGAAGCAGCGGCTCATCGCCGACGTCGGCAGAGCGATGGTGCTGCGGATCAACGAGGGTGGTGACATCAAGCGTGCCGCCATAACCGCGGCTGAGGAAACCGGGTTTGAGGCCTTTAGCGGTAGCAGCCCGGGCGATTGCCATCGCTGTCGGTGTCTTGCCCGCTCCGCCGACAGTGAAATTGCCGATGCAGATCACTGGAACGGACACGCTTGCCCGCTTTGCCGTCCGCATCCGCCGTCCGGCGATCTTGCCGTAGAGAAGCGAGAAAGGCGACAGGAGCCATGCCTGCCAGCCCGCTTTCTGCCACCAGAATGGCGGCGCTTCAGAAACCATCTATGCCCGCTCCCGGCCGCGTCGCCCACGGCATTCGTTCGGATGTTATACGTCAGGGGTTGTTTGCCAGAAAAAACCGTAAATTGCAAAAAGCTCTCCGTCATTCCGGCTTAGAGCCGGAATCCATCCGGCGCGCGTCTGCGCGGCGGAAAGAGTCTTTTTCAGCCCAAGGACTTGGGCTGGCTGGATTCCGGCTCGAGGCCGGAATGACGGAAGAGATGGGTGGTTCCTTCTTAAACAACCCGTTCCGGCAGCAGCGCCTCAAGCCCGGTAATGTCATCAAAGCAATAATGCGCATCCGCACCGAGGCTTTCGCGCGAACCGGTTCCCGTTAGAACGGCGATGCGCAGGCCCGCGCCCGCATTTTTCGCCATATGCAGATCGTGGTTATTGTCGCCGACGACAGCCACACGTTCCGGCGGAAATCCGATCGCCTCGCAGAAACCGAGAACCATGCCGGGCTGCGGCTTGGTGCCGTAACCGCTGTCATAACCCGCGACGAAATCGACATCGCTCTCGAAACCGAAGCGGATGGCCGTCTGGCGGATGGAATTTTCATTGTCGCTGGAGGCGATGCCGAGCTTGTAGCCGCGCGCCTTCAGCCGTGCGAAAAACGCCTTGAGATCGGTGACGGGCACGGATTTATCCGCGGCCTCGGTGAAGAGCCGGTCGAGGCGCTGCGTCAGTTCGACAACATCGCAGGGCGAGCCGGCGGCAACCAGACCTGCGGCGATTTCCGCCGTATTGCCGGCGGCAAGCAGGCTGTCTGGCACCACGTGGCCGGTGATCGGGTCCATGCCGCAGGCGGCCAGCAGGCGGTCGGCGAGGACAGCATCGCCTTTGGCAGCGATCGCTGCAAGTTCGCGGTTCACCGGTCCCCAGCTTGCGTCATAACCTAAAAGGGTTCCGTCCTTGTCGAAAAGCACAGCGGCGATCGACGGCGTCGCATCAACTTCGATATCCGCTACCATGAACCGATGGCACTCCGCGGTTGCAGCTTGGCCGAAACGGTAAGCGGGTTGATATAGGGTTCCAGCGCCTTGACGGTGGAGGACAGCGCACCGCGCATATCCTGAATGACCCGGTTGCCGGCATCGATCATCTTGTAACGCTCATTGTCGTTGACCAGCAGATAATGCACCGCCTTGGCCAGCATCTCCACATCACGGATGATACGACCGCCGCCGGCGCGGATGAGCTTCTGATAGGCCTCACGGAAATTCTGCACATGCGCGCCTGACAATACGGCGCAGCCGAGCATGGCCGGCTCCAGCGGGTTCTGCCCGCCTTCCGCCGTCAGCGACCGGCCGACAAAGGCAAGCTCGGTCAGCCGCAGGTAAAGCCCCATTTCACCGATGGAATCGCCGAGGAAAATATCGGTTTCCGGCGTGATCACGTCGTTGCGGCTACGGCGCGCCACCGTCAGTCCCATGCCCTTCAGCATGGCTTCCACATCATCGCCACGTTCGGGATGGCGCGGCACGATGATGGTCAACTGGCCGTTACGCGACTTGATCGCCGCATGCACGGTGGCGGCGGCCTTCTCTTCGCCGTCGAAGGTGGAGATCGCCGCCCATGTCTTGCGATTGCCGACCTGCTTGCGATAGGTCTCCAGCAGCGCCTCGTCACAGGGCGGCGGGTCGGTATCACCCTTGAGATTGCCTGAAATCACCACCGGCCAGGAGCCGAGATCGCGGAAGCGTTCGGCATCAAGATCGGATTGCGCAACCACCAGCGCCAGCTTGGAAAACAGCGATTCCGCAATATCGTGACGGTTTTTCCAGCGGTCGAAGGAACGGTCGGACAGACGGGCATTAACCCGGATCTGCGGAATGTGCCGGCGCTCCAGCTCCATCATCGTCACCGGCCAGATTTCCGATTCAGCTGTTATGGCGGCATCCGGCGCCCAATAGGTGAGGAAGCGGTTGACTGCGATCTTGATATCGAGCGGCACATATTGGTGGATCACATCGTCGCCAAGCCGCGTACGGGTCAGTTCGGCCGAGGTGACGGTGCCGGTGGTCAGAAGTACGAAAATGTCGCGTTTGCGGATTTCGCGGATCAGCGGGATGAGGGCAAGCGTTTCGCCCACGCTTGCGGCATGGAACCAGACGAGCGGCCCACGCGGGCGCTCGGCGCTGGCGTAACCGAAACGTTCGAAGCGGCGACGCTTGTCTTCCTTGCCCTTCGCAGCCCGATAGGAAAGATAGGGTCGGGCAAAGGGATAGGCGGCGATACCGGCGATCCGGTAACCCGAAAGAGCGAAACGTGCGATACGGCTGCTCATGACATTCTGCCCTTGATCATTCCGCGCAAAGCCTGCCCCTGTTCTTGTTGTTGTTGTCGCCGCCTACTTCTTCTTAAATTGCGTCATTTTTTATCATCGGAAACGAAAGCGCGATCACATTTTCTCGTGCCGGAGCTACCGGCCTGCGTTGAACGGCAGGAATCACGGAAAAGCTCGCCTTCACCCAATAGTATTACAACGCAAGGGCAAAAGGACTCAATTTTTGTCGTCGGGATTGAGAAGACGGTGCATATGCACGATAAAATAACGCATATGGGCATTATCGACCGTCATCTGCGCCTTGGACTTCCATGCCGTAAGGGCGGAAGCATAGTCCGGATAGATGCCGACGATATCGAGCGCATTCAAATCCCGGAACTGAACATCCTGAAGGTTTTCAAGTTCGCCGCCGAAGACGAGGTGCAGCAGCTGTTTCGGTTTGCCGGATTCCGTCATGTCTTTATCTCTTTCTTAAACGCTGAGAGAGGCCTTCATCTGCGGGATTTCCGGGCAAACGTCAACCGTCGGAAACGTGTGAAAACGCTTTCAAAAGTGCGGGCAGCGCATAATCTGCTGCGGCGCACAATGCGGGGTGGTTCACCTCCCGGCGATTATACATCAGAGGTTTTCCATCGAGGCCGACAAGCTGCCCGCCTGCCCTTTCCAGAATGAGGTCGGCAGCGGCCAGATCCCACTCGTGGGAATTGGCCTTGACCAGCGTTCCGTCGATACGGCCATCCGCCACCATGGCCAGTCGGTAGGCGAGCGAAGGCACATGCGGAATGCGCTTGACGCCGGCGCGCACCTCCTCCGGCAGATAAGCGATCACATCTTCGGGCGCCGCCAGATGGAAGATGCCGGCATTTCCGCGCGCGACGGAAATGGCCTGGCCGTTCTTCAGCGCCTGGCCGCCTTCAATCGCCGTGAATTCCTCGGCAAGCGCCGGGGCAACAAGGACCGCGACGACCGGACGCCCCTCATGCACCACCGCGACACTGACACACCAGGTATCCCGGCCGCCAATGAAGGCGCGGGTCCCGTCGATCGGATCAACCACGAAAACGGTGGAGCGGGACAGCCTGTCGGCATCATCATCCGTTTCTTCCGAAAGCCAGCCATAATCCGGCCGGGCGGAACGCAGGATGGTTTCGAGAATTTCGTTGGCGGCGTAGTCGGCCGCGCTGACCGGCGAAAGCCCGCCATTCTTCCACCAGACCTCGGGGTCCTTGCGGAAGAAACCGAGAGCCGTCTCGCCCGCCTTGCGCGCGGCTTCAAGCACCAGCCGCAAATCGGAGGCCCAGCGGGCCTCAGCCATATCGTTCATTTTGCCGTCTTTTCCGCGCGCCTCAAACGGCACGCCTGTTTTTCTCTTCGCACTTGCACATAAAGCGCCGGCGAAAACAACCCGCAGGCTGGGTTACTTGCCTGCGATCGTCATGCCTTCTATCGCCAGCGTCGATGCGGCGACGCCATATTTGCGGTCGATATCATTGGCCGGCGTGACCCGCATGAACATGTCCTTCAGGTTCGAGGCGATCGTCACCTCGGAAACCGCAAAGGTCTTTTCGCCGTTCTCGATCCAGAAACCGCTCGCACCGCAGCTATATTCGCCCGTTATCATGTTGGCACCGTGGCCAATCAGTTCGGTGACGTAAAAGCCTGACCCGACCTGTTTCAGCAAATCTTCCGGCGAAATATCGCCCGGTTCCAGCGCCAGATTGGTGGAGGCCGGCGAGACAGAGGTGCCGCCGCGCACGCCGCGGCCATTGGTTTCAAGGCCAAGCTCCCGCGCCGCCGAGGTGGACAGGAACCAGTGTTTCAGCACGCCGTCCTCGATCATCGTCATCTTCTCGCCCCTTACTCCTTCGCCATCGAAGGGACGCGAGGATGGGCCGCGAACGATCTGCGGATCGTCGGTCAGATAAAGACCCTTTTTCAGAACCTGCTGGCCCATCTTGTCGCGCAGGAAACTGGTCTTGCGGGCAACCGAGGCGCCGTTGATCGCACCGGCGATGGCGCCGACGAAACCGCGGGCGATGCGGGGATCGAACACCACCGTGATGTTGCTGCCGGTATCGACCTGACGCGGACCGACGCGCCGCACGACTTTTTCACCGGCACGGCGGCCGATTTCTTCGGCTGCATCCAGATCGGCATAATAAAGGCGGCTGTCGAAATCGTAGTCGCGCTCCATCTTCGTGCCTTCGCCGGCGATGACGCTGACGGAGCGGCTGAAACGGCTGCCCATATAGCTGCCGGAAAAACCGTGCGATGTGGCAAGCACGAGGCCGCCCATGCCGCTTGATGCGCCGGCGCCGGAGGAATTGCTGACACCCTTGACGGCAAGTGCTGCCTCTTCCGAAGCAAGAGCCGCCTCGCGCAGCTGATCGGACGACACCTCGGTGGCGTCAAAAAGTTCGAGATCGTCATAGGAAGTCGCCAGCCGTTCCTTGTCCGCAAGGCAGGCAAAGGGGTCTTCCGGCGAGACCTTGGCCATCGCGACAGCCCGCTCGGCCAGCGTCTTCAGATCAAAGCCCGGATTGGCCGAAACACTCGCCACCCGGCGGCCGACAAAGACGCGCAGGGAAAAATCGTCGCTTTCGGACGATTCGGTGCTTTCCACCTTGCCAAGCCGCACACCGACCGATTGCGAGCGGGAGCGCACGACAACGGCATCCGCCTCATCCGCGCCGGCGGCACGGGCAAGATCGACAAGTTCGCTGGCGCGATCGAGAAGTTTGGAAGAATCTATTTCTGAGGACATGAGTTGGCCTTTCATTCCTGTTCCATTTATTGTGCCAGCAACCCCGCATCAAGGGCGAAACGCCGCTTTCTCCATCGGCAAGGCTCTGTCGCCACCATATTCGAAAGTCCGCCCGCATGACCGAGCACGACGCTCTCTTTTCCGAACCCTTGCTGCTTCTGGCCGGAGCGGTCATCGCGGCCTCGATTTTCCGCAAGCTCGGGCTTGGCACCGTGCTCGGTTATCTGGTGGCCGGCATCATCATCGGGCCGTTCCTGCATCTGGTCACGGATGCGAAGGACATCTTCAATGTCTCGGAACTGGGCGTGGTTTTCCTGCTGTTCATCATCGGTCTGGAACTGAAACCATCGCGTATCTGGCAGATGCGCCGCGATATTTTAGGCCTCGGGCTGGCGCAGGTGCTGGTGACGGGCAGCGTGCTGGCGGCGATTGCCTGGTGGGCGGGGCTGATCGATGCACGCGGCAGCCTTGTCGCCGGTTTCGGCCTTGCGCTTTCCTCCACCGCCTTTGCGCTGCAAATCCTCGAAGACGACGGCGACATGAACACGCGGCACGGCAACCGCTCGTTTTCGATCCTGCTGTTTCAGGATCTCGCCATCGTGCCGCTTCTCGCCCTCGTCACCATTCTTTCCAACCGGCCGGATGTCGCGTCGGACTCGATGGTTTACGATCTCGTCGCCTCGGTCGTTGCGGTGGCCGGCATGGTGCTGGCGGGGCGCTTCCTGCTGACACCGATGTTCCAGATCATCGCCCGCACGGGTGCGCGCGAAGTGATGATCGCGGCGGCGCTCTTCGTTGTCATCGGCGCTGCCGCCATCATGGAAGCTGTCGGGCTTTCCATGGGCATGGGGGCGCTGCTGGCGGGACTGATGCTGTCGGAATCCTCCTACCGGCATGAGCTGGAAGCCGATATCGAGCCATTTCGCGGGCTGTTGCTGGCGCTGTTCTTCATGGCTGTCGGCATGTCGCTGCATGTCAACATCGTCTATGAGCATATTGTCCTCATCCTGATCGCCGTGCCGGCAATGATGGCGGTCAAGGCGGCGGTGATCTACAGCCTTTGCCGCATTGCCGGCTCTTCGCGTTATGCATCGAGCCGTATCGCACTGCTTTTGGCGCAGGGCGGCGAATTCGGTTTCGTGCTCTTCACCACGGCCGCGGCTTCCGGACTGTTTCCACAGGCGACCGCCTCGATCCTCGTCGCCGTCGTCACGCTTTCCATGGCGCTGACGCCGCTTCTGGCGGTGATATCGCGCCGGTTGACGGCGGAGGACGCCGCCGAAGACACGCTGGACGAAGATTTCGACGGGGCTGGCGCGGATGTGCTGATGATCGGCTTTTCACGCTTCGGCCAGATCGCCTCGCAGATCCTTCTCGCCGGCGGGCGCGACGTCACGGTCATCGACAGTTCCGCCGATCGCGTGCGTCAGGCCGCACGTTTCGGTTTCCGCATCTTTTTCGGCGACGGCACCCGCAAGGATGTGCTGATCGCCGCCGGCATCGAACGGGCCGATCTGGTGGCGGTCTGCACCCACAAGAAGGAAGTGACCGACCGCATCATCGATATGATCCAGTCGGAATTTCCAAGCGTGCGCATCTATGCCCGCTCTTATGATCGCGTGCACTCCCTCGATCTCAGGAAAAAGGGCGTGGAATATGAACTGCGCGAGACGCTGGAATCCGGCCTGCTATTCGGGCGGCGTATTCTGGAGGGGCTGGATATGGACGGCGAGCGGGCGCTGGCGATCTCCGACGATATTCGCGAACGTGACGAGGAGCGGCTGCAGCTTCAAGCCGTGGAAGGCCTCGCTGCCGGCCGGCAGATGCTGCACAACAAGCCGGTGCGCGAGGTGAAACCGGAGCCGCTGATGAAGCCGAAGAACAAGGCGGAGAAACGCGAAGAGGAAGAAGAGGATTTGGAGGACAGCGAGACGGAAGTGTCGCTGTGATTCCACTTCAAGTCAGTGACGGGGAGCGCGCCGCTTGTTTCTTCTCCCCGCCGGGGAGAAGTCCGCGGCAGCGGGATGAGGGGGCAAGGGTCGAGATATCCGGAGAGCTGGCCCCCTCATCCGACCCTTCGGGCCACCTTCTCCCCGGCGGGGAGAAGAAACACGTGACACCCGCTCACTCCCGAATACTCACGGCGTAGCGCTCAGGCCTCCACGCCCTGCCCGCGATGAAACAGCTCCACCTGCATTTCGATCTGCCGTTTCAGATCGTCCTTGATGCTGGCGGAGGCATTCAGAACCTCTTCGGACTTCAGGAAATCCAGCACGCCGAAACGGTGGACGGGCGGGCGCAGGAAGATATGAGGCGGGCGTAATCTGAGTTTCAGGGCAATCGCCGCCTGCATCATCAGCTGGCTGGCGCCGAACAGGCTGTCCAGACGGTTCGGCATGGTGGTGCCGTCTCCTTCCGGGCCGCCAACCACATCGACGCCGATGACGATATCGGCCTTATCCAGCAGATGTTCATAGGGGACAGGATTGAAGATGCCGCCATCGATCATGATGCGGCCATCGATACGCACCGGCATGAACAACGCCGGAATGGCAGCGGACGCCGCCAGCGCCTGGATGATCTCGCCGCTTTCCACCACCACTTCGGTCTGGGCGTAATAATCCGTCGTGATCACCTTCAATGGGATGGCAAGTTCCGAAAAATCCTTCGGCAAGGCCTGCGGCATCAGGGCGTGCAGGATAAGTTCGAGATTGAACTGCCCGAGGCGAAAACCGTCGACCGCATGGCGCATCGATGCGGGCCCAAGGCTCCAGAGCCGGTTTGCCACCGAGCCCTTCCGCCCCATGAGCTCAAGCGTGTATTCGCGGATTTCCCGGCCGCTCATGCCGGCCGCCATGCCCGCGCCGATGATGGAGCCGATGGAGGAGCCGGACAACGCCACCGGCCGGATGCCGAGTTCGTCGAAGGCCTCGACGACATTGATGTGGCAGATGCCACGCGCGCCACCACCGCCAAGCGCCAGTCCGAATGTCGGCTCATGGCCACCCGCGCCGCCGCCTTCGAGGACATCCTCCCCGGCACGCAAGATCGTGACACTCTCGTTTACACCCTGGTCCATGCGAATATCCAAATTCTTTTCGCAGAAAAAATCCTGCCTATTGCGCAAACAAGACAAGACCGTGGCGTGACGGGAAGGCCTTCCCGTCAGGGTTCGTAGCGGTAGAAATGCATTTTCGTGTCGCCGAAGATACGGCTTTCGAGCAGTTTGAACGCCGCATCGACGGTTATCGCAACATCGCCGCGCTCTTCCAGAATGGCGAGCGCGCCGGGTGTCAGCCAGCCGCCGGCGTGGGCTGCGGCAAAAGCCTTTTCGCCATGGCCCTGCCCATAGGGCGGATCGGCGAAGAGCAGATCGAAGGGCTCGATATTGTTGACTCCGCCCAGCTTGGTGGCGTCACGCCGCAGGATGCGGGCACGGCCGTGCAACCCCAGCGCATCGATGTTCTCCCAGAGCAGCCCCCTGCCCTCGACGCCATTTTCGACGAAGAGCGCCACACGACAGCCGCGCGACAGGGCTTCCAGCCCAACCGCCCCGGTTCCGGCGAAAACATCCAGAACGCGCGTACCGTCAAGACTTTCCGGATAGGCATGGCTCAGAATGTTGAAGAGGCTTTCCCGCGTCCTGTCGATGGTCGGACGAATGGAATTTGTTTTCGGCGCGGCCAGATTCCGGCCGCGGAACTCACCGCCTACGATCCGCATTACGTGTCATTCCCCTGCCACCAGAAGGTTTGCCACCCGGGCCTTTGCCACCCGGCTTGCCGCCGCCGGGGCCATTACCACCGGGGCCTTTACCTTTACCCGAAAAACCCGAACGTTCGCCACGCTCGCCCGATTTGCCAAAGGACGGCTTGCCCGATGCGGGCCTGCCGCCTGGCTTTCCGCCCCGCGGCTTGTCGCCGAAAGGCCGCTCGCCGCGTGGACGATCGCTGCCGGAACGATCCCCCTCTTCGCGGGGCTTGTCACGGAACGGACGTTCGCTGAATGGCTTTTCACCACGCGCAGTACGATCGCCAAAACTCTTCTCGCCACGCGGACGGTCGCTGCGTGGGCGATCACCATCTTCGCGAGGCCGGTCGCGGAACGGCCGATCACCGAAGGGTTTGTCGCCGCGCGCGGGACGATCACCGAAGCTCTTTGCGCCGCTGCGTGCAGGACGATCGCCACGCGGGCGGTCGCCATCTTCGCGGGGACGATCCCGGAAAGGCCGGTCGCCGGACGGTTTACCACCAAAGGGTTTGCCGCCGCGTCCACCGCGATCGCCAAAGCTCTTTTCACCGCGTGCCGGGCGTTCGCCGCGGCCGTGGCCACGATCATCCTCACGGGTGGGTTCGGAGCGGATCCATTCACCTTCGTCGTCGGCATGGCGCACGACGCTGCGGCGCGCCTCTTCCTGGGCGGATGGCTTCTTGAACAGGTTTTCGGCTTCGGCACGGGCGGACGACTTGCGCTCCTTGCCGTCACGCGTTGGCCTTGCGCCGGGCGCCATCCAGACATTGGCCGTCCGGTTCGTGCCCGCCGGCTGGCGGGGGCTGCGGCGCTCTTCGCCATCATCCTCGTTGCGGCCCTTGCCACCGAATTTCCCGGCAGGCTTTGCGCCGAACTTGCCCGCAGGCTTGTCGCCACGTTTGGTGTCCAGACGTCCGAGCGCCTTTTCGCGGCGGTCTTCCGGCTTTCCGGCTGCCTTGTCGAAACGCGGCCTGCCTTCCGGCGCATCGCTCTTTGCCCATTCGGACTTGGCGCGTTTGGCCGGAGCTTCGTCCTCATCATCGACGGATGTATTGTAGATCGGCGCGTCGAAATTGGCACCGGCCTCTTCGATGAGGCGCGGGCCGAGCTGATCGCGCAGCATACGGCCGCGCACTTCCAGCACCTTGCCCTCGGGCAGATCACCAAGCTGGAACGGACCATAGGAGATACGGATCAGGCGGTTGACCTCGAGACCAAGCGCGCCGAGCACGTTCTTGATTTCGCGGTTCTTGCCTTCGCGCAGACCCATGGTGATCCAGACATTGTGGCCCTGGGTACGGTCGAGCGTCGCGTCGATCGCGCCGTAAAGCACACCGTCGACGGCAATGCCGTCCTTCAGCTTGTCGAGTGCGGCCTGATCAACCTCACCATGGGCGCGCACGCGGTAACGGCGCAGCCAGCCGGTGGTCGGCAATTCCAGCACCCGGGAAAGGCCGCCGTCATTGGTCAGCAGCAGCAGGCCTTCGGTGTTGATATCGAGACGGCCGATGGAGAGCACGCGCGGCAATTCACCCGGCAGATTGTCGAAAACGGTCGGGCGACCTTCCGGGTCGGAGTTGGTCGTCACCAGGCCGGCGGGCTTGTGGTAAAGCCACAGGCGCGTGCGCTCGGCACCGCGAATCGGCATGCCGTCCACTTCGATCTTGTCCGAAAGCGTGGCGTTGACCACCGGGCTATCCAGCTTGACGCCGTTCAGCGACACGCGGCCTTCCATGATCATGCGCTCGACATCGCGGCGCGAAGCGACGCCAGCGCGCGCCATGATCTTGGAAATACGCTCGGGCTTGGTGCCGAGGACGGCTTCCTGCGCCGGCGCAGCCTTGGCTTCCGCCGGTTTCTTTTCGCGCTCTGCAGCGGGTTTGCCGGGGCCTTTCGGCTTGTTGTCGCGGCTAAATGTCTTGCCGCCGTCACGCTTCGGCTTGTCTTTAAAAGTCATTTGCTGTTTGCCTGTTGTTTGGGCTGTCCTATCAGGTCCAAGCACAAGGGTTAAGAGGAAATTGAAACGCAATGGCCGAAAGGACGCATTTCATGGAACTGGCGCTTTCGGAAGCCCGTGCCGCGGCTGAGCGGCAGGAGGTTCCGATCGGTGCCGTGCTGGTTCTGGACGGCCGGGTCATTGCCAGTTCCGGCAATCGCACCCGTGAATTGAACGATGTGACGGCGCACGCCGAAATCGCCGTGATCCGCATGGCATGCGAGGCGCTGGGACAGGAACGCCTGCCCGGTGCCGATCTTTACGTAACGCTGGAGCCCTGCACCATGTGCGCGGCGGCGATCTCATTTGCTCGCATTCGCCGTCTCTATTACGGCGCGCAGGACCCGAAGGGCGGCGCGGTGGAGAGTGGCGTGCGCTTCTTCAGCCAACCGACATGCCACCATGCGCCGGATGTTTATTCGGGACTGGCGGAAAGCGAAAGTGCTGACATTCTGCGGCAGTTCTTTCGCGACAAACGTCGCGAGGATTGAGCGGCGAGCGGGAAAGACAAAACTCCCCGCCAGCCATCAGCCGTTTTTTACTGGCCAGTTTTTACTGGAAAGGGTTCCACCAGCTCTTGCCGGTGTTTGCCACGGCCGCTTCTTTCTTGCGGCGCTTTTCCTTCTTCTGTTCCGGCTCGCCAAGATCGGTCAGCTGATCCTGCGGAACACTGCGATATTCAGCCGGCGGATCGGTGAGGAACCGGCGCTGGGCGTTGACGACAGAGCCGCCCTGGGCATCGGCCTTGGCCTTGCGGAAGGCTTCCCACTTCTGGCTTTCGGTCATCTGACCGGCCGTGCCGTTGCCGGCAAGCAGTGGCGAGCGGTAATGCGGGTTGTTCTTGTTGGCATCCGCTTCGTCGCGCAGGCGTTCGCGGGTTTCTTCCGGCGATTCGACCCATTGCGGATTGGATTCGCGGTTGGCCATGTTCTGCTGCGGCGAGGCCAGCTGTTCGGCACGGGACTGGGCCGGAACCACGAGGCCGGGGCGCGGGCTGTATTTAAGGTTGCGCTTTTCCTGGTCGTTGCCGGTGATCGAGGTCGCGTTGCCGAGATCGTCGACAAGCTGTTCCGCCGCCGTCTTGCCTGTACCGTAGGTCGGGCTGGTGCAGGCGCCGAGCAACACGCCTATAGCGGTGATGCCAACAACCGTGCGAAACATGCCCAAACCCTGCGCATTACCCTGCATCATATTCATTGAACCCTTCCAGCCGTCCGTCCCACTTTGCCAGACATCGTCTTTCGGCAGGCAGCAGCCCGCATTGCCGTGCAAATCCGGCCATTTTCAGGCAGGTGTACCGGATGAAGAGGCAAAGCGCAATTCATCCGGTTATTTTCCTCGCACACCGGCCCGAAACCGAAATCGGTTTCGAAAAGAACGATGCGCAGCTTGAAATCATGCCAGGGCGGCAAGCTCGCGCAGCGCCGCCGCATCGCGGGCCGATACGTCAGGATATTGCGGATCGGAGCCGACATCGGTGGTGATGCGCCAGGAGCGGGCGCATTTTGCACCTTCCGCCAGCTTCTGTTCGACCACGACCTTCGCCACTTCCGGCAGACGGAAGCCATCGGCCGGACCTTCATCGCCCACCACCGAGATGGCCGAGGTGATGCAGATTTCGGCGAAATCCTGCCCCTTCAGCGCCGCCAGAAGATCGGCATCGGCGATGTGCACGACGGGAGCAGCCTCGAGCGAAGAGCCGATGCGCTTTTCACGGCGCTCGACTTCCAGGGCGCCGGTCACGACCGTGCGAACCTTGCGGATCTTGTCCCACTTGGCTTCAAGAGCATCATTCTTCCATTCCGCCGGGATTGCCGGGAACTGGACGAGATGCACCGATTCCGCATCCGGATAACGCGACAGCCACGCTTCTTCCGTCGTGAAGGGCAGCATGGGCGCCAGCCAGGACACGAGGCAGTCGAACAGCTTGGCGATGACGGACAGCGAGGCCCGGCGCTTCAGCGACGACGGCGCGTCGCAATAAAGCGTGTCCTTGCGGATGTCGAAATAGAAGGCCGAAAGCTCGACGTTCGAGAAATCGACCAATGCGCGGGCGATCTTCTTGAATTCGAAACCGTCATAACCTTCGCGCACGACCTTATCCAGATCGGACAGGCGGTGCAGCACCAGCTTTTCCAGCTCCGGCAGATCGTCATAGGCGATCTCCTCGCCCTCATAATGGGCGAGCGTGCCGAGCATCCAGCGGATGGTGTTGCGCAGCTTGCGGTAGGCATCGACATTTGTCTGGATGATGGCCTTGCCGAGGCGCTGGTCATCCCAGTAGTCCGTTGTCATGACCCACAGGCGCAGGATATCGGCGCCGGCGTCCTTCATGACTTCCTGCGGCGAGACCACGTTGCCCTTGGACTTCGACATCTTCTCGCCCTTCTCATCCATGGTGAAACCATGGGTGACAACGGCGTTGTAAGGCGCACGGCCGCGTGTCGCGCAGCTTTCCAGCAGCGACGAATGGAACCAGCCGCGATGCTGGTCGGAGCCTTCGAGATAGACGTCCGCCGGCCACTTCATGTCCGGACGGTCTTCCAGCGTGAAGGTGTGGGTGCAGCCGCTATCGAACCACACGTCGAGGATATCCATGACCTGCAGCCACTTGTCGTGGTCGTGGTCATTACCGAGGAACCGTTGCTTGGCGCCTTCAGCGAACCAGGCGTCAGCGCCCTCGGCCTCGAAGGCCTCGAGGATGCGGGCGTTGACGGCTTCATCGACCAGAACTTCACCCTTTTCGTCGGCGAAAACGGCGATCGGCACGCCCCAGCTGCGCTGGCGCGACAGAACCCAGTCGGGACGACCTTCGATCATGGCGCGCAGGCGGTTCTGACCGGAGGCCGGAACGAAGCGGGTCTGGTCGATGGCGTCAAGCGAACGCGAACGCAGCGTCGTGCCGTCGCCCAGTTCCTTGTCCATATAGACGAACCATTGCGGCGTGTTGCGGAAGATGACCGGCTTCTTGGAGCGCCAGCTATGCGGATAGCTGTGCTTGAGGCGGCCACGGGCAAACAGGTTATTGGCAGCGATCAGCGCCTTGATGACACGGTCGTTGGCATCGCCCTTCTTGCCGTTATCATCCATGACGCGGGCAGCGCCGCCCTCGGCCGACGGGCCGAAACCGGGAGCGTCTTCGGTGTAGAAACCGTCATCGCCAACCGGGAACGGGATGGCCGACGAAACGCCACGCGCTTCCAGCTCGCGCTGGTGCGCGGTCCAGACATCAAAGTCCTCACGGCCATGGCTCGGCGCGGTGTGAACGAAACCCGTACCGGCATCATCGGTGACATGATCGCCATCGAGAAGCGGAACCGGGAAATCGTAGCCGAGCGACGCCAGCGGATGCGCGCAGATGATGGCGGCCAGTTCTTCGGTTTTCACATCGCGAACAAGCTTGAAGGTCAGCTTCGCCTTGGCCGCTGCCTCATCGGCAAGCTTCTTGGCGAAGATCAGCTTTTCACCCGGCTGCGGGCCAAAATCGTTCTGCGCGCTTTCGACTTCGAACAGGCCGTATTCGACCCGCGAAGAAAACGCGATGGCGCGGTTGCCGGGGATGGTCCACGGCGTCGTTGTCCAGATGACGACGGAGACGTCGGAAAGACCGGGAACCGCATCCTTGACCGGGAATTTCACCCAGATCATGTCGCTCTCGACATCCGCATATTCGACTTCGGCTTCCGCCAGCGCCGTGCGTTCGACCACCGACCACATGATCGGCTTCGAGCCACGATAGAGCTGGCCGGTGCGGGCGATTTTCAGCAACTCGCCGGCGATGCGCGCTTCGGCGTGGAAGTTCATCGTCGTGTAGGGGTTTTCGAAGTCGCCCTCGATGCCGAGACGCTTGAACTCTTCCGACTGCACCTTGATCCAGCCGGCCGCAAACTCACGGCACTCCTTGCGGAATTCGTTGACCGGAACCTCGTCCTTGTTCTTGCCCTTGGCGCGATAGGCTTCCTCGATCTTCCATTCGATTGGCAGGCCGTGGCAATCCCAGCCCGGCACGTAATTGGCGTCGTAACCGCGCATCTGGAACGAGCGGGTGATGACGTCTTTCAGGATCTTGTTCAGCGCGTGGCCGATGTGGATGTTGCCGTTGGCATAGGGCGGGCCGTCATGCAGCACGAATTTTTCGCGGCCGGCGGCGGAGGCGCGCAGGCGCTTGTAAAGGCCCATCTCCTGCCAGCGCTTCACCGTTTCCGGTTCTTTTTGCGGCAGGCCGGCGCGCATCGGAAAATCCGTCTGCGGCAGATAGAGGGTGGCGGAATAGTCGAGTTTTTCTGCGGTGTCGCTCATAATCGTACCGTTGTTGCGCGCCGTGTCGGTCGCGCCGTCTCAATTCAAAACAGGGCAAATACGGAAAGCGCCATGACAAATGTCATGACAAGCGCCAAAATCCCGGACCTTCCGGCTCGTCAGAGCGGGCGGAAAGCCGGGCCAATAATTCGGCCAATCTGAGTTTTAAACATCAACCGGTATTGGGACATGGCGGATTGTTTATGCGGTTTTCCAGTAAAAAGGAAGAGAAAAGCGACAGCAACCGGGGCCGGAATTAAGGGTCGGTCGACCCTTTCAGCTCAAAAGGCAATCTTGGCGTCCAGTTCGCTCAACGGCCGCACGCCTGACAGCATTGCCCTTGCCTCTTCCTCGTCGCGCCTGATCTGCGCCACCAGCGGTTCGAGACCATCAAATTTCAGCTCGTCGCGCAGATGGCCGAAGAAGGATACCGAACAGACTTCGCCGTAGAGATCTCCCGAAAAATCGAAGACGAATGTTTCAAGCAGGGCCGCGCCGTTTTCCGTGACGGTCGGGCGGTAACCGAAGCTTGCGACGCCATCACGGATCGAACCATCGGGACGGCGGAACCGCACGGCATAGATGCCCGCCTTCAGTTCCGTCTCCGGTGCCAGCGCCATGTTGGCGGTGGGATAACCCAGTGTGCGCCCGAGCTTCTTGCCGTCTATCACTTCACTTTCAACGGTGAAACGATAGCCAAGCAGTCCGGCAGCGCCCGCCACATCGCCCTCGCACAGAAGCGAGCGGATACGGCTGGAGGAGACGACATCGGCACCTTCGTCGCGGAAGGCGTCCACCAGCGTCACATCGAAATCGTGGCGCTTGCCGGCGGCCATCAGGAATGCCGGACCACCTTCGCGGCCCTTGCCGAAATGGAAATCGAAACCGGTGACGACGGCGCTGGCGCCCAGCCAGTCGACCAGAATGGATTGAACGAATTCTTCTGCCGAACGCTGCGAAAATTCCCGGTCGAACGGATATTCGATGACGGAGCGGAAGCCGATGGCCTCGAGAATGCGCGCCTTCAAAGGCGCGGGCGTGAGGCGGAAGACGGGCGTATCAGGACGGAAGACGGAACGGGGATGCGGTTCAAAGGTCAGAACCAGCGCGGGCACGCCACGGGCTTCCGCCAGTTCCAGTGCCCGGTCCAGCACGGCGCGGTGGCCGCGATGCACGCCGTCGAAATTGCCGATCGCGATGACGCCGCCGCGAAGATTGTCCGGCAGCGGCTCCTTTTTTTCATTGCGATGAAAGACGGTCATGGCATTCGATCCATTGTTTTCGCCAGCTTAGGCCAGATGTTTCTCAGGCAAGGCGGGGCATCCACCAGCCTGGAGCGGCGCCCTGCCCCTTGAGATAGGCATTCAGCAGCGCCTCGTCCGTCTGGCCGTTCAGCGTATATTCGGCGGCGTGAATTCCGCCGCTGATATAAAGAAGGTTGAGACCGCTCGCAATCGCGCCCTTCACATCTGTCGGCATGCCGTCACCGATAGCGAGCACGCGATCCTTGGCGAAGGTGCCGCGAACTTCCCTGGCCGCCGCAAGGCAGGCTTCATAGATCGGCGTGTGCGGCTTGCCGGCAATGCGGACTTCGCCGCCGAGCTGTTCATAATAGGCGGCCATGGCGCCGGCGCAGGGAATGATGCGCTCGCCGCGCTCCACCACCAGATCGGGATTGGCGCAGATCATCGGGGCTTTACGGGCGATGAAGCCCTTCAACATTTCGGTGTAATCCTCGGGCGTTTCCGTCTCGTCATCGAAGAAACCGGTGCAGACAACGGATTGCGCCTCCGTCTCGCCCACCCGTTCGACATCGAGGCCTTCCAGCAAGGGCATGTCCCGCTCCGGGCCAAGCAGGAAGACTTTTTTCGGGCCTTCCGCAATCAGCCCGCGGGTGACATCGCCGGAGGTGATGATGCGGTCATAGGCTTCATCCGGCACGCCGAGAACACGCAGCTGGGCGATAACGCCGGGAGCCGGGCGCGGGGAATTGGTGATGAGAACCACCGTCTTTCCGGCCTTGCGCGCGTCCTGAAGCGCAACTGCGGCATCCGGGAACGCGTTGACGCCATTGTGCAGCACGCCCCATACATCCGAGAGAATAACGTCGAACCCATCAGTGATTTCGCCGAGGGTGAGAATGCGATGGGCCATGAGAATGCTTTCCGGATGCGAGAAAAGGGTGTGCGTGACATGGCAAAGCAGGACGCCGATGGCAAGGAAAAAAGCGGTGTCGAGCCTGCCTGCAATCCACCCGCCACCGTGCGGACATAAAACCCAGCTAGGCCCGAAACAATGAGGCGTTGCCAAAAGGGTTGGTTTTCACCCGCCGGTCAGCGCCTGGGAAATTTCTGTCATGGAACGCTGATAACCATAAGCCATGAAATTTTTCCGACGGGCCGTTCTTGACTCAGGCAGAAGGCCTCCTTATCTCGGCTTCGCTGGCACTCAAACAAGAAGAGTGCTAACACCCATCACGCGAGCCTCTGAAGGTTCGTGAAGTCATTTGATCGAGGGATTAGGCAATGACAAGCACCAATTTCCGCCCGCTTCACGATCGCGTCGTCGTTCGTCGCGTTGAATCCGAAGCCAAGACCAAGGGCGGCATCATCATTCCCGATACCGCCAAGGAAAAGCCGCAGGAAGGCGAAGTCGTCGCCGTCGGTTCCGGCGCACGCGATGAGTCCGGCAAGGTCGTCGCTCTCGACGTCAAGGCTGGCGACCGCGTTCTGTTCGGCAAGTGGTCGGGCACCGAAGTCAAGCTCAACGGCGAAGACCTTCTGATCATGAAGGAAGCCGACATCATGGGCATCATCGGCTGATCTGGCCGAACCCGTCCTTCCTTAAATTTCAAGCCGGACCCGTTCCGGCCATTCGAAACCAGGAGTTTTGAACATGGCAGCCAAAGAAGTAAAATTCGGCCGCACAGCGCGCGAAAAGATGCTCAAGGGCGTCGACGTTCTTGCTGATGCAGTGAAGGTAACCCTCGGCCCGAAGGGTCGTAACGTCGTTATCGACAAGTCCTTCGGCGCTCCGCGCATCACCAAGGACGGCGTTTCCGTCGCCAAGGAAATCGAACTGGAAGACAAGTTCGAGAACATGGGCGCACAGCTCGTTCGCGAAGTTGCCTCCAAGACCAACGACATCGCCGGTGACGGCACCACCACCGCAACGGTTCTGGCCCAGGCCATCGTTCGCGAAGGTGCAAAGGCAGTTGCTGCCGGCATGAACCCGATGGACCTGAAGCGCGGCATCGATCTCGCCGTTGCTGAAGTCGTCAAGGACCTTCAGGCCAAGGCCAAGAAGATCAACACCTCGGAAGAAGTTGCACAGGTCGGCACGATCTCTGCAAACGGCGAACGTCAGATCGGTCTCGACATTGCTGAAGCAATGCAGAAGGTTGGCAACGAAGGCGTCATCACCGTCGAAGAAGCCAAGACCGCTGAAACCGAACTCGAAGTCGTCGAAGGCATGCAGTTCGACCGCGGCTACCTGTCGCCCTACTTCGTGACCAACCCGGAAAAGATGGTTGCGGATCTCGAAGACGCCTACATCCTCCTGCACGAAAAGAAGCTCTCGAACCTTCAGGCCATGCTGCCGGTTCTCGAAGCTGTCGTTCAGACCGGCAAGCCGCTCGTCATCATCGCTGAAGACGTCGAAGGCGAAGCTCTTGCAACGCTCGTCGTCAACAAGCTGCGTGGCGGCCTCAAGATCGCTGCGGTCAAGGCTCCGGGCTTCGGCGACCGCCGCAAGGCCATGCTGGAAGACATCGCCATCCTGACCGGTGGTACCGTCATTTCCGAAGACCTCGGCATCAAGCTCGAAAACGTTACCCTCGACATGCTCGGCAAGTCGAAGAAGGTTTCGATCTCCAAGGAAAACACCACGATCGTTGACGGCGCCGGCCAGAAGTCCGACATCGAAGGTCGTGTTGCCCAGATCAAGGCCCAGATCGAAGAAACCACTTCCGACTACGACCGCGAGAAGCTGCAGGAACGTCTTGCCAAGCTCGCTGGCGGCGTTGCCGTTATCCGCGTTGGCGGTTCGACGGAAGTCGAAGTAAAGGAAAAGAAGGACCGCATCGACGACGCTCTCAACGCGACGCGCGCTGCCGTTCAAGAAGGCATCGTACCGGGCGGCGGCGTTGCCCTGCTGCGTTCTTCCACGAAGATCTCCGCCAAGGGCGAGAACGACGACCAGGAAGCCGGCATCAACATCGTGCGCAAGGCTCTGCAGGCTCTGGTTCGCCAGATCGCAGAAAACGCCGGTGACGAAGCTTCCATCGTTGTTGGCAAGATCCTTGACAAGAACGAAGACAACTACGGCTACAACGCCCAGACCGGCGAATATGGCGACCTGATCCAGCTCGGCATCGTCGACCCGGTCAAGGTTGTTCGCACGGCTCTGCAGAACGCAGCTTCGGTTGCTTCCCTGCTGATCACCACCGAAGCCATGATCGCTGAACTTCCGAAGAAGGAAGCTGCGATGCCGGCAATGCCGGGCGGCGGCATGGGCGGCATGGACTTCTAATCAGTCCTGTCACTGAAATTAAGAAAGGGCGGTCTTCGGATCGCCCTTTTTTCGTTGCCGCCCATGCCTTTTAGAAAGCCCGGCGTCGCGAGCGCACCGGACGGGCGGCATGGACTTCCAATCAGTCCCGGCCTTCGGATCGCTCTCTTCCCTTGAAATTTCATAGGAAAGACTGTCATGCGGGATGGTATAATATCTTCTCGCGCGGGATGTCCGGCACTGGCTCAAAATATTGTCTCTTTTTGAGACAGCGGCTAATTTAGCCGAATTATTTTCCATGGCCCATGCAATAATCGGACATCAAGAAGGCGAATCACCATCGCTGACAGACCGGATTTCCGCTTCATCAAGCCTATAAGTGCGACGATTAGTTGTCTTTTTTCATATATTTCGCGATTACGATGAAGGAATACATAATATTTTTGATTTTCTCACTAAGCGGTTGTTGTAGGTGGAAGAAAATAAACTATAAGTCACCCCCCATAAGGGTGCCGCGACTGGATGCACGCATTGAAGGGGTTTCAATGCCTGGCAAAACGTTCGACTGCGGATGGCGGTGAAAATTCGACCTGGCGGCGAAGCTCGGAAACAGCGGCGCCGGCACGATGTTCATGCGGGGGCGCGATTTGTTCGAAATATCAAGACGCAACGATGCTCTGCCTATGGCCGCGGCGACCATGCCCGATCCGCGAACCCTGTCGCATTTCTTCATTTCAGAAGAATGGAACAGTGATCTTTCGAGCGGCGTCCTCCGGCTTGGTGAACACGCGTCTTTCATGCACGGCCTGCCGCCGGGCGAATGTGGTCTGCTCAGTCTGATCCGCCGTTATGATCGCGGCGACCATGCCCGTGTGCTGGAGCTTTTCGAGCAGGCTTCCACCGCAGCCTCACGTTTCTGTTTTTCGACCGGCGTCTCCATCCTGCCCACAATGCGGCAGCCGGTCATCTGCATGGGCGAATCCTCCGGTTTCGAAGAGGGTCAGCAGGGCCGGATTTCCGGGCTGTTCCTGTTTCCGCGTTTCGAAGATATTCGCTTCGCCGCCTAAACAGTAACATCACGCGACTGAGCTTCGTTCACAAAATGAAGACAATTTGTCTTCTATTGTTCATCTTTATGGGCGGATGAATTTCGGCCATTGATATTTCCAGACATTGCCTTGCAGCTAACCGGCGAAACGCCGATCATCTACCGGAGATATCCATGACCAGCAGCCAGAACGTTCTCGTTCTCATCGCCCGCATTCTGCTTTCCTTCATTTTCATCTATTCCGGCTTCGGCAAGCTTACCGATGCCTCCAGCACCTCCGGCATGATTGCCGGTGCAGGCCTGCCCGCCGCCGCAATACTAGCCTATCTCGCAGGTCTCTTCGAACTCCTGGCCGGCCTTGCCATCCTCGCCGGCTTCCAGACGAAGATCGCCGCCTGGGCGCTTGCCGCCTTCTGCGTCTTCACCGGCCTGGTTTTCCACAGCGGCACCGTTGCCGTTCCCGGCTGGCCTGACCCGGCTCTCGGCTGGATCAATGCACTGAACGGCATCATGCTGATGAAGAACATCACCCTTGCCGGCGCTTACATCCTGCTCGCCGCCTTCGGCCCGGGCGCCTATTCCGTCGACGCCAAGCGCGGCGCGGCTTTGGCCCACGCCTGAGCCGAATAAAACAACCAACAAAAAAGCCGCCGGAGCGATCCGGCGGCTTTTTTTGTTTTCAATCTCAGAGCGCCGCTTTTATGCGCGAGGCAATCTCGTGAACCGCCGCATCATTCTCATGCTCCGGTTTACGGGCGCGGACGAAACAGGCTTCCGAGCGAACGATGATGCCGTCCGAGAGGATTTTCAGATGGTTGGCCTTGAGCGTCGAGCCGGTGGAGGTGATATCGACAATGATATCCGCCTGGCCTGCAGCCGGGGCGCCTTCGGTGGCGCCAAGACTTTCGACGATGCGGTAAAGCTGGATGCCATGCTGGCGCGAAAAGAACTGCTGCGTCAGCCGCCAGTATTTGGTGGCGATCGCCAGTCTCCGGCCATGCCGGGCGCGGAACTCAGACGCCACGTCGCCAAGATCGGCCATGCTGTCCACATCCAGCCAGATTTCCGGCACCGCGACCACGACGTCGGCATGGCCGAAACCGAGGCGGGCGCAGAATTCCACCTGCGCATCGGCGTTGGTCAGCCCCTCGCGCACAAGGTCCTCACCCGTGACACCGAAATCCACCGTGCCAGCGCCGATTTCGCGGGCGATTTCCGAGGCCGACAGGTAGGCGATCTCGATATCCTCGCGTCCTTCGATGCGGCCGCGATAGGAGCGGTCATTGCCGACAGGCGCGACTTTCAACCCGGCGCGTTCCAGAACGGCAGAGGCATCTTCTTTCATCCGGCCCTTGGAGGGCAATGCGATGGTGATCATGGCTTATCGCTCCCGCGCACCGCTTCGATGCGATCCAGCCAGAGCGAAAAGCCCACGGCCGGGATTTTTTCCTGCGCGCCGAGCAGCGTCAGCAACCGGTCGAAACGGCCACCACCGGCCAGCACGCTATCACCGCCCGCTTCCACCACCTCGAAGACAAGGCCGGTGTAATAATCGAGTGGACGACCGAAGGCCGCGCCATAGGTGACGGTTTGGAGATCAACGCCGGCATTGGCGAGCGCCGCGACACGTTTGTCGAAAGCGGAGAGCGCGCCGTCGAGCTTCAGCTTCGCCTTTGCGGCAAAATCGCCAAGGACCTGCGAGGCCTGCGGCAAGGGTGCCTGAAGGGCCAGGAACTGTTTTAGCAGCTCGAAACTCTCATCCGGCAGCCGCGTTGCCGCGAGCGCCAGTTTCTCCCGCAGACGGCGGGCGATTTCCTGCGGCGAGCGGCTGGCATTGGTGGAATAACCCGTCTCCTGCATCACCGTATCGAGATAATCGACCAGCACAGTCTCGTCACCCGTCGCCAGCAGGCCGGCGACGCGGGCGTCAAGCCCCGTCATGGGCTTGGGATGCACGAGGCTTTCCAGCAGCGCGTCCAGCTGCGCCATGTCGCCAAAGGCCTGCACCAGCCGCTTTTGCCAGCCGAGCGGCAGACCGAGGGCGGCAACCACCGCCTCGAACACCTGCTGGTCGCCCAGCGTGACTGCAAGCGAGCGGCCCGGCAGAAGGCGCTGCAGAATGCCTGTCGCATCGATGACGGCACGAGCATCGGCGGCGGCGATATCGGTATCGCCGAGATCCTCGATACCGGCCTGATAAAACTCGTTGGCACCCTCACGACGCTGGCGGAAGACTTCACCGAGATAGGAGTAACGCTTCGGCGTACCAGTCGCCGTCTCGATATGACGCAGGCAGACCGGAATGGTGAATTCGGGGCGCAGGCACAGGCTTGTCCCCGTTTCGCTCTCCGTCATGAAGATACGGCGGCGCAGATCCTCGCCGGCCATATCCAGAAAGGGTTCGGCGGGCTGGATGACCGGCGTGTTCACACGGCTCGTGCGGCGCGCGGCGAATTCTTCCAGTAGCTCTCCGGAAAATTCCGGCATGTCGATCAGGGGCATGGAACGGTACTTTTCGTCACGGTTCGAGCGGCTGCATCATTTCGATGCGGTTTCCGAAGGGATCATGGACATAAAACCGGTGATACCCTTCAAGCGGCTCATCCTCAACCACATGGCAGCCTGCTGTTTCAAGTGTTTTTCGCAAGGCAGCCAGATCGTCGACCAGAAAGGCCGGATGGGCCTTGCGCGCCGGCAAGAAATCCTGCTCGACGCCGAGGTGCAGTTTTATCGGGCCGCAGGTGAACCAGCAGCCGCCGCGCACGGCCAGATTGGCAGGTTTTGCCTGCTCCGTAAAACCCAGCAGGCCGCCATAGAAAGCGCGCGCCTCTTCTTCGCGGCCCGCCGGCATCGCCAGTTGAACATGGTCGAGCGCGAGGATCGCCATGGCCTCAGCGCCCTTCGGCGGCGCGGCGAACGTCCTCTGCCTGATGCTCAAGAATCTCCCGGACCTTCGCCACCACTTCAGCCTCCGGCACGCTGACCTGCGCCACACGCGCCTCGCGCCAGCTGGCATTGTCCTCGATCTCGCCGGAGAGGCGCTTGCCTTCGATCAGATCCTTGATCTGCACCACGCCTTCGGCGCGCTCGTCACCGCCCTGGATGATGGCGATGGGGGAGCCGAGGCGGTCGGCATATTTCAGCTGGTTGCCGAATTTCTTCCAGTTGCCCTGGTACATTTCGGCGCGGATGCCCTCGGCGCGCAGCGCCTGGGTGAAGCGCTGGTAACGGCCCATGCTTTCCACATCGCCATCCATGACGGTGATGAGAACCGGAGCAAGCGGCTTGACCTGACCGAGCTTGCCAAGGTTCTTGAGCGCCGTCATCAGGCGCGAGACGCCGATGGAGAAGCCGGTCGCCGGAACCGGCTGGCCCATGAAGCGCGAAACGAGGCCATCATAACGACCGCCGCCGCCGACCGAGCCGAACACGACCTTTTCGCCCTTTTCATTGGTGACATCGAAGGTCAGTTCGGCCTCATAGACCGGGCCGGTGTAATATTCGAGACCACGCACGACGGAAGGATCAATCTTGATGCGCGTCGCATCGTAACCGGCACTGGTGACCAAGGCGCCAATGATGTTCAGTTCATCAACGCCTTCCCCGCCTTTCGAGGTGCCCGCCACGAGTTTCGCCAGATCGTCGGCGCTTGCCGCATAATCCTTGATGCCGACGAAAAACAGCACTTTTTCGATCTGTTCGTCGCCAAGACCTGCACCCTTGGTAAAATCGCCGGACTCGTCCTTGCGGCCAGGGCCGAGCAGCAGCTTCACGCCCTCAGGGCCGAACTTGTCGAGCTTGTCGATGGCGCGCAGCACGTTGAGGCGGCGGCCGGCATTGTCTTCGCCACCGAGACCGATGGCTTCCATGACGCCATCGAGCACCTTGCGGTTATTGACGCGAATGACATAGTCACCCCGCGCAATGCCCAGTGCTTCCAGCGTATCGGACATCATCATGCACATTTCGGCATCCGCCTGCACGCCGGCAGCGCCCACCGTATCGGCATCGAACTGCATGAACTGCCGGAAGCGGCCGGGGCCGGGCTTTTCATTGCGGAAGACGTAACCGGCGCGATAGGTGCGGTATGGCAGCTGGATTTCGTTGAAGTTTTCCGCGACATGACGGGCGAGCGGCGCGGTCAGATCGTAGCGCAGGCTCATCCACTGGTCGTCATCATCCTGCAGCGAAAAAACGCCTTCATTCGGACGGTCGCTGTCCGGCAGGAACTTGCCGAGCGCATCGGTATATTCGAACTGCGGCGTTTCGATCGGATCGAAACCATAAAGCTCATATACCCTGCGGATCTTCTCGATCATCTCATTGGTGGCATGGATATCGGCAGCCGAGCGGTCCACGAAGCCACGCGGCAGGCGGGCTTTCAGTTTCTGAGGCTTTTTTGCTTTTTCGCTCATGATGCCGATCCGATATTTTCCTGAAATTATGCCGGTGTATTAGAGGATGAAGCCCGGTGCGGCAAGCCGCAAAGGCTTTGGTTTTACTGGCAGCGCAGGCCAAGCGATGCTATATGGGATGCATGTATCCCATTTTAGTCGGAAAGGACGCAAGCAATGAGCAAACAGACGGCCATTCGCCTGCCGGATGAGACCTATGAGCGGCTGAAAGCGCTTTCCGAACGCACCGGCCGCACCTCCGCCTATTACATTCGCGAGGCGATCGAGAAGCATATCGACGATATGGAAGATCTTTATCTCGCCGAAGAGGCGACGCGGCGCATCCAGCGCGGTGAATCAAAGGTGATAAGCGCCGAGGAATTCTGGCGTGATCTGGACAATTGAATACGATGTTCTTGTTCAGAAAGAGATGCGGAAAATCGATCCGCGGACCCGTCAGCGTATCCGCGCTTTCCTTCAAGAGAGAGTAGCGGCGCTCGACAATCCCCGGCAGACAGGTGCTGCCCTGCAAGGCTCCGAACTCGGCAATTATTGGCGTTACCGGGTAGGCGATTATCGCATCATCTGCGATATACAGGACCACAAGCTCGTCGTGCTGGTGGTCGAAATCGGTCATCGCCGTGAAATCTACCGTTAGGCATCCATGATCCTCGAAGCCCTGCAATATGCCGCCACCCGCGCGGTTACGCCGAAAGAATTCCGGCCGCATATCCGCTATTCCGTCAACCTGTGGGCACGCGCCAACCGCTGCGCCAGGGCATGGGCGGAGCATGAGGACAACAGCCGGCAATTCGTGCTGCAATCCGCCCGAAAGCTGCGACAAAAGCGGACGGCAGTGGTGTTGGGATCGGGCCTGCTGCGCGATGTGCCCTATGGTGCGCTGGTGGCGATGTTCGATACCGTCGTTCTGGTTGATCTGGTGCATCTCGCCAGCGTGCAGGCAAAACTGCGCCTCAATGCCAAAAAGAACGTCCGCATCGCCAACCGCGATCTTTCCGGTTTTGACGACGTTCTCGCCGGCCGACAGGCGGAACCGCTCGATTTCCTGCGGCGGGTGCCCTATCTCGATCTCGTCGTTTCAGCCAATCTCCTGTCGCAGATCGGCACCGGCGCGCACCACCGGCTGGAGCGCGAGAAGATCACGAATGCGCCGGATGATCTGCTGGCGAAACTCATTCAGACGCATCTCGATGCGCTGGCCGGGCTGCCCTGCAAGGCCTGCCTGGTAACGGACACATCCTTCGATGTCATCGGCAGGGATGGCAGCCTGCAGCAGCACGAGGATTTGCTGCATGGCATCGATGTTTCCTCACCCGCCGCCGCGTGGGAATGGCCGCTTGCCCCCTTCGGCGAGGAAAGCAGGGATTACCGCATCATGCATCACGTCATCGCGCGTGAACTCACCTGACCGTCATGCTTATTCCACAATTTTCGCGGTAAATTCGCCCCATGCGCCTGATGATCCGCACTTTGATGTTTCTTGCCTGCCTGCTTTACGGTGCAATGCCGGCGCAGATGGCGATGAGCATGCCGGTGGGCGCGGGCATGGCCGTTTCATCGCAACCCGCGATGAGCCATGACAATGGCCATTCAAACCATACCGGAAATCAGGACATCAATGCCGAGACCCATGGGCAGGATATATCCAAAGCTCATAAATCCGGCATGGGCGATTGCTGCCCACATGGCGATGACGCTGCGCATCCCGGATCCTGCGCTGCCTGCCTGATCGTGGTTCCGCAAACGATCTTCGCCGATGCCGGGCGGATGATCTTCGACTACCCCAAGCCGCAGCGTGGCATTCTCTTTAACGGCAAGGCTTTCGCGCCACCGCTGCCGCCTCCCCGCGCCTGACACCAGATTTTTCCAGTCAATCCATCGAAAAATCCGTCAGACACAGGAAGGATAATCCATGTCTATCAAGACCATCACGCTCGCCGCCGCTTTCGCGGCCGTCTTAGCCATGCCCGTTTTCGCACAGGAAGCGGGCGGTCATGCCGGGCACAGCATGTCCAAGGGTGCCGCAAGCGAAACCGATTCCACCAAGGCTTTCATGGAAGCCAGCAAGAAGATGCATGGCGATATGGCCATCGATTACAGCGGCCATGCCGATGTCGATTTCGTGCGCGGCATGATCCCGCATCATCAGGGCGCAATCGATATGGCCAAGGTCCAGCTCGAATATGGCAAGGACCCGGAAATCCGCAAACTGGCAGAAGAGGTGATCAAGGCGCAGGAAGGCGAAATCGCCATGATGAAGGCCTGGCTGAAATCCAAGGGCAAGTGATTGCTATTGTTGAAGGGGAGCGCCGGCTGCGGCGCTCAACTTTTTCTTCTCCCGCCGGGGAGAAGGTGGCCCGAAGTGTCGGATGAGGGGGCAACGTTGCCGAATATATCTACCCTTGCCCCCTCATCCCGCTGCCGCGACCTTCTCCCCGGCGGGGAGAAGAAACAAGTGGCAGCCTTCCTATCCAACGACAACGTGTGAACGCCGCCCTGCCCGGCTGCGACACTCCATTACAACCCCGCAAGACCGGCCTTGTAGTCCTCCGATGCCGCCCGGCTGAGGCGCTCCAGCTCCATGGCCGCGCGGCTGGTGTGGCGTTCCTTGTGGCGCAAAAGGGCAAAGTTGCGGGCGGGCAGATCGATGCCCGAACGGACCAGCAAACCCTGCCGCAAAAACAGTGACGCGACCGAGGCGGAAACTGCCGTCGCGGCCCCGCCGGAACGCGCCGCCATCACCACCGCCTCGTTGGACGGTAATTCCAGCATGACGGACAGATCGCCCGGCTCGACGCCCATTTGCCGCACCGCCGCTTCAAAGGCGGAGCGCGTGCCGGAGCCCTGCTCGCGCAGAACCCAGGATGTCCCGTAGAGCATATCGAGTGCTGTGAGATAACGGCCATCGGCAAAGGGATGGGCAGAGCCGGTGACGACCAGAAGCTTGTCGGACACGACGGGCTGCACCAGCAATGTCGGCTCATCGATCCTGCCTTCGATGAAACCGACCTCCGCCAGACCGTCCAGCACCGCCTGCGTGACCGTCTTGGTATTGCCGATATCGAGCCGAACAGTCACGCCGGGATAGAGCTTCTTGAATTGCATCAGGATCGGCGGCAGCCAGTAGCTTGCAATGGTCTGGCTGGCGCAGACGGTGATTTCGCCGCGCGTCAGGCCGCCCATTTCCGAGAGAATCAATTCGGCATTGCGCACACGTGCCAAGGTCGCCTTTGCTTCGCCCAGAAATACCCGGCCGCTTTCGGTCAGTTCGATGTTGCGGCCGACACGATGGAACAGCTCGACATTATAAAACGCCTCGAGATTCTTGATGGCGGAACTGACGGCGGAAGCCGTCAGGCCGATGGCTTCTGCGGCCCTCGTCAGATGTTCCCGTTCGGCGACGGCGATGAAGATGCGGAGTTGTTCAAACGTCATGGCTTTTCATTCGATTTTATCGAATAATATATGCCATATTATTTGATAGAATAAAACAGGCGGCTACGGCATTGTCTGGCCATGGCACAGCATCGCACCCTCACCCATCCTTTTCAGTTTTCCCTTCGTTGGCTCACCCCGCTTCTGCCGGGCATCCTGCTCTGCGCCGCCGTCAGCTGCGCCGCCATTCTGGCCGAGCGTTTTCAGGTGCGGCTGGCCGGCCATGCATGGCTTGGCGATCTGGTGCTGGCCATTCTGATCGGGACGCTTCTGCGGTCGCTGGTGTCGCTGCCGGCGGTCGCTTCGGCCGGCATCAAATTCAGTGCCAAGACCCTGCTCGAAATCGCCGTGGCGCTTCTCGGTGCGTCCCTCAGCCTTGCCATCCTCAAGGGTGCCGGCGGGCTGCTGATCGGCGGCATCGCGCTGATCGTCGCGCTGTCGCTGATCGTCAGCTATGCCGCCGGGCGAATGCTGGGCCTGCCCCCCAAGCTCGCAACGCTGATCGCCTGCGGTAATTCCATCTGCGGTAATTCCGCCATCGCCGCCGCTGCGCCCGCCATTGGTGCGAAGCCGGAAGATGTCGCCGCATCGATTGCCTTCACTGCGGTTCTCGGCGTCGCCGCCGTGCTTTTGATGCCGTTCCTGCCGCAGCTCCTCGGCCTCGATGCCACCCAATATGGCATCTTCGCTGGTCTCACTGTTTATGCCGTGCCGCAGGTTCTGGCCGCCACCGCGCCGCTTGGAGCCGTGGCCGTACAAACCGGCACCATCGTCAAGCTCATCCGCGTGCTGATGCTGGGGCCTGTCATCGCCACGCTTTCCGTCATCCATGGCCAGTCCGGCAAGGGACGCCTGCAGCTGCAGCAGATGGTTCCGTGGTTCATCATCGGCTTTGTGCTGATGATCATGGCCCGTTCCTTCGGACTCATCCCCGAAGTTCTGCTTTCCCCCGTCGCCTCGCTCTCCAACATCCTCACCATCATGTCGATGGCGGCGCTGGGTCTTTCGGTCGATATTCGCAGCCTTCGCCATGCCGGTGGCAAGGTCATTCTCGCGGCCAGCCTGTCGCTGGTGCTGCTGGGTGTTCTCAGTTTCGGCCTGATCGTGCTGACACAGGCGGCCTGAGGGCGCGCCGTTATGTCCCGGTGCTGACCGTCAACGTGTAATGCGCGCCGAGGCCACGGCGCGGCGACCCCAGAATGAGGGTCGGGCGGATCAACCATTCGGTATCCGCCTTCGGCGTCAGCGTGGCGATCTTGCCGCCGGAATCGCTGAAGAAGATCGCATCCTCATCCGGCGTCGAAAAATCGAAGACCGCCATCAGGACGAATTCACTGGAGGCGGCGAGCTCGATCTTCACCGTCTGCCCGGCCTTCACCTTCAGGCGATAGACATCGCCGCGCCCGCGCCGGGTCCAGCCATCCAGCGTCAGCGGTCCGGACGGCGGCAGGGCCACTTCCTTCAGCTTTTCGCCATCATCCAGCCAGATGCCATCGACATTGCGGCTTTCCGCGAATGACGGATGCGGCACGGCGGCCACAGTCATGGTGAAAGCCAGAAGAAGGGACGTTGCCTTCATGGACGTATGAACTCCCGCCGCAGAGCCTCGATCGGCTGGCGGCAATGGCAGCCTTCGATATGGTCGTTGACCATACCCATGGCCTGCATGAATGCATAGACGGTCGTCGGGCCGACGAAGGTCCAGCCCCGCTTCTTCAAATCCCTGGAAAGACGGATAGAGGCGGCGCTGGTGGGGTTGGCCCTTAACGTCGCATAGTCCAGCCTTTGCGGCCTTTCTGCGGCGGCGGGTTCGAAACCCCAGAAATATCGGGCAAGCGAGCCGAATTCGTCCCGCAGTTCCAGAGCGCGGCGGGCATTGTTGATGGTCGATACGATCTTGCCGCGATGGCGGATGATGGCCTTGTCCACAACGCAGCGCTCGATATCGGTTTCGCCGAACTCAGCCACTTTTTCGAATTCGAAATTGGCGAAGGCAAGCCGGAAAGCTTCCCGCTTGCGCAGAACCGTCAGCCAGGAAAGCCCGGACTGGAAACCTTCCAGACAAATCTTCTCGAACAGCCGGCGATCGTCAGTGACGGGATAACCCCATTCCTCATCGTGATATCGGCTGTAATCCTCCAGCCCCTGCTGCCAGAAACACCGCACGCGGCCATCCGCACCGGTTTCAAGTCCCGCTTCACTCATTCCGCAACAACCCTTTTCCGCTCCCGCCGGTGACCGTTGGAAGCTGCGCACTTACCACTCATTCACCACGTTTCAAAACCAGGCGCTAACCTTAAATCCAGCTTTCCCTAATCAAGGGCTTTTTAATGAACAGCCATTTACGATTCGCTGGCGTCGAGGTGCGAACGTGTCCGGCAATGCGGGACAATATTCCCGCCATTTCCATTGTTGCGGCATACCGCAGAGAGAGTCCACCCGATGACGATGAAGTCCGTTTTTCTGGCGCTGAGCCTCGTTTCCACCCTCGCCGTGCCGGCCGCCATGGCCAATGAGCGTTATCGCGAGCGCCCGCCGATCGTCGTCAGCCCGGACCTTTCCGCACCGTGGGTTACGCAGCTGGGTGGCCGCGGCAATGTCCGCCCGGTGGTTTATCCACGCGCGCCTGCCGCACGCCAGCCATTCTTCCAGCAGCGCCAGGTCGCCATGCCCCAGCGCCCCAGCTCCGGCGTCACATCGCAGCGCCCGGCGCGGGTGCAGAACGCCGCCGTGCGACCCAACGCGCCGGTGCGCACGCAGATCGCGCCGCAGTTCCTGCCGCAGATCGTCGCTTACCAGACCAATGAAAAACCCGGCACCATCGTCATCGATACGCCGAACCGCTTTCTCTATCTCGTGCTCGCCGACGGCAAGGCGCGGCGTTATGGCGTCGGCGTCGGCAAGCCCGGCTTCGAATGGGCCGGAACCCATAAGGTGACCCGCAAGGCAGAATGGCCGAGCTGGACCCCGCCGAAGGAAATGATCACCCGCGAGGCGGCCAAGGGACATTACCTGCCGGCCTTCATGGAAGGCGGCCCGGCCAATCCGATGGGCGCACGCGCCATGTATCTCGGCTCCACGCTTTACCGCATTCACGGCACCAACCAGCCCTGGACAATCGGCAGCAACAATTCGTCCGGCTGCATCCGCATGCGCAATGAGGATGTCACCGATCTTTATGAGCGCGTAAACGTCGGAACGCGGGTCATTGTGATATGACGGCAACGGTTGTGCCATTCCGGTCGCTCCATGGCCGGCGTGGCCGCCTATCCGCTTGAATTGCCGCCTTTGCGCGGTACAATCCGGCACAATTCAATCGAACGAAGCATTCGACGAGACTTGGCGGGGGACGCCAGGCGCCGGACCTCTCTCAGGAGATGATGGAACGGCCTTAAAACGGGTGGTCAGCTGACCGCCCGTTTTTCGTTTCTGTCATTCAAATGTTATCAAAAAACGGTTTGGTGGATTTCTGATATCAATCTGGATTCTCTCCATGCCGCGCCACACTTCTTTTGTCTGCGCCCTGCTCCTCAGCGGCGTTTCCTTCTCTGCCGCACTCGCAGGCGAATTCGAAATTTCCGGTTATGGCGGCTGGCAAAGCGCCCCGCACAGCGATGTGACGGTTTCCGACGGACCGGATTTCCGAGCCGGATGGGAAGGCAAGTCGTTTTCCAGCCCGCCCTATTGGGGCGTGCGCGGCACCTACTGGTTCGAAGAGGGCCGGCTCAACAATTTCGGTATCTCGCTCGATTTCACCCATGACAAGGTCTATGCCGACGACCAGACGCTTGCCCGCTCCGGCTGGTCGCATTTCGAATTCACTGATGGCCTGAACCTTTTGACGCTCAACGCGCTCTACCGCTTTCCGCTGGAATCCCTGCCGATCACCCCTTATGTGGGCGCCGGCGTCGGCATCAACGTGCCGCATGTGGAAGTGAACCGTCCGTCGGGCAGGACCTTCGAATACCAGTTTGGCGGCGCCACCCTGCAGGCACAGGCCGGCCTCAGCTACCGCATCACCGACAACTGGTCGACCTTCGTGGAATACAAGGGCACCTATTCCTTTATCGACGTCGATATCGACAATGGCGCGTCGCTGAAGACCGATATCATCACCAATGCGGTGAATTTCGGCGTGGCGTATAAGTTCTAGCTCTCTTCCCTCATTCCTGTGCTTGTCACAGGAATCCAGCCGACGCGCGTCTGCGCGGCGGGAAAGCCTTTTCAGCCCAAGGACTTGGGCTGGCTGGATCCCTGTGACAAGCACAGGGATGAGGAGAGAATAAAGAAAACTCACGATCCAATCTTTGCGGCACACGTTATGGCGCTCTGGATCACTACCCTATGAGCGCACCACGTTCTAAACCGAAAGCCGCGCCGGCTTCGGCCCGCCATAGGCCCAGTCCAGAAGCTCCACCGTGTGCAGGATCGGCATATCAGTACCGGTTCCGATCTGCGTGATGCAGCCAATATTGCCGGTGGCGATGACATCCGCGCGGGTGGCCTCGATATTCTTCACCTTGCGCGCCTTGAGCTTGGCGGAAATTTCCGGCTGCAGGATATTGTAGGTTCCGGCCGAGCCACAGCAGAGGTGCCCCTCCGCCGGATCGCGAACGGTGAAGCCCGCCGCCTTCAGGAGTTGTTTCGGCGCAAGCGTGATCTTCTGGCCATGCTGCATGGAGCAGGCGGAATGATAAGCGACCGTCAGGCCCTGGCTTTGCCCTTGTGGCAGATCGAGCGTGGCGAGATATTCGGTGATGTCCTTTGCAAGCGCCGAGACCCGCGCGGCTTTGGCCGCATAGGTCGGATCGAGCCGCAGCATATGGCCGTAATCCTTGATGGTGGTGCCGCAGCCGGAAGCCGTGATGATGACGGCGTCGAGGCCGCCGCTCTCCATCTCCCGCGTCCAGACATCGACATTACGCCGGGCTGAGGCGAGCGCTTCTTCCTCCCGGCCCATGTGATGCACCAGCGAACCGCAGCAGCCCTCCCCCTTCGGCACCACGACCTCGATGCCGAGCCGCGCAAGCAGGCGCAGCGTCGCCTCGTTGATGCCGGGGTCGAGCACCGGCTGGGCGCAGCCGGTGAGAATGGCGACACGCCCGCGCTTTTCGCCTTCGGCCGGCCGTTCACCCGGACGGGCGGAAGCGGAGGCGGAAGGCACTGCGGCGGGCGCGAGAGCCAGCATGGATTGCAGCGGTTTCAGCGCCGGAACCCTGGCAAGCAGGCCTGAGAAGGGCCGCGCCAGCCGGGCCAGATGCAGGGCCAGCCGGAAACGCGTGGGATGGGGCAGGACGGCAACCAGAAGATTGCGGACCAGCCGATCCATGAAGGGGCGCTTATAGGTCTGTTCGATATGGGCGCGGGCATGATCGACCAGATGCATGTAATCCACGCCGGAGGGACAGGTGGTGGTGCAGGCAAGACAGGAGAGGCAGCGGTCGATATGGGTGACGACCTCGCGGTCGGCCGGGCGGCTGTTTTCCAGCATGTCCTTGATGAGGTAGATGCGGCCGCGCGGGCTGTCCAGCTCGTTGCCAAGCGTGACATAGGTGGGACAGGTGGCGGTGCAGAAACCGCAATGCACACATTTGCGCAGGATTTTTTCGGATTCCGCCACATGCGGATCGGCCAGCTGTTGCGGCGTGAAGGATGTTTGCATGGTTCAGACCGCCCTTATATCGCTCCGGCCATCTTGCCGGGATTGAAGATACCCGCCGGATCGAGCTTTTCCCTGATCCGTGCCGACAGGATGGCCTCTGCCGCCGGGCGCGGCTCGAAGGCTGCGACCGTGGCGCGCACGGCATCGCTCGCCCTCACCAGCGTTGCATGACCGCCGCCGAGCGCCCGGATGGCGCCGCGCAGCAAATCCGCCTCGGGGTCGGCCTCCATCTGCATCCAGACGAGACCGCCCTGCCAGTCGTAAAAGGCATCGATGCCCGCTTCCATGCGCAGCGCCGCGACAAGCCGGTGGCCCGCGGCGGGTGGGACGGAGACTTTCCAGAGCGGCTTAGCGCCCTGCCCGGCATAGGGTACGACATCACGCACCTGTCGCCATAAAAGGCCGCTCTCTTCTTTCTCCAGCAGCGCCCATGGCCCGACCCGGTCCATGACCGACAACAGCTTGCGGACGCGCGCTTCCACTGATGCCGCAAGCCCTTCCAGCCGCAGGATGGTTGCCGGGCCATCCGGCAATCCGCCATCGATGAAACGGGAGCGAACACTTTCCGGCAGATGCGCCGCACCTGATACCTCGACGCTCATTGCCATCGCCGCGGCCATTATGCGTGTTGCCGCCTCGTCATCGAGACCGGACACGACCACGGTTTTTTCAGCCGGCGGTTTCGGCAGCACGCGGAAGGTCACTTCGGTGAGGAAACCGAGCGTGCCGAAAGACCCGGCCAGAAACTTGGAGAGGTCGAGCCCGGTGACATTCTTCATCACCCGGCCGCCTGCCTTGATGATCTCTCCGCCGCCATTGACGAAACGGATGCCGAGCAGGCTGTCGCGTGCGGCCCCTGCCACATAACGGCGGGGGCCGGAAACATTGGCGGCGAAGACGCCACCGATGGTCGGCTCGCCAGCAGTTCCCATGATCGGCCGATGGTCCATCGGCTCAAAGGCCATCATCTGGCGGTTTTCAGCAAGCGCGGCTTCGACGGTGGCAAGCGGGGTGCCGGCCTTTACGGTCATGACCATTTCGGCGGGAACGTAAGAGACGATGCCGTTCATGGCGCGGGAAGAGAGCGCATCATTTGCCGCGACTGCGTTGCCAAAACCGGAACGGGTATTGCCACCGATGATTTTCAGCGGGGTTTTTCGGGTGGCATGGTCGCGGATGATATCGGCGGCCTGTGTTTCTGAGTATGGGGTCAGCATGGGGTGGCGTGCTCCGGGCATGGGGTCGCGCGGTTGGCGCAAGAGAGACTGCGCTCAGAGCAAGAGATACCCCCCTCTGCCCTACCGGGCATCTCCCCCACAGGTGGGGAGATCGACTTGCGGCAAGGTCTCGCCTTTCTTATCGGCCGAGATAGAGCGACGTAGGTGCGTCTTGCCGATCTCCCCACCTGTGGGGGAGATGCCCGGCAGGGCAGAGGGGGGTAAACCGCACCCTCCAAGGCAAGTAAGTTAACGTACCTCAATTGCGCCCCTCCAGCGGAAACACCTTCGACGGGTTCATCAACCACCCCTCGTCAAAAGCTGCCCTCACCGCCATCTGCTGGGCAAGATCGGCCTCGTCATACTGGTGGCGCATCAAATCGCGTTTTTCGATGCCCACACCATGCTCGCCGGTCAAACAGCCGCCGGCATCGACGCAGAGCTTCAATATCTCATTGCCCGCCTCCTCGGCGCGGGCGGCATCATCAGGGTCGTTGGCGTTGAACAGGATCAGCGGGTGCATGTTGCCATCGCCAGCATGGAAGACATTGGCGACGCGCAGGCCGAGCCGGTCAGTGATTTCGCTCGTCTTTTTCAGCACGTGGGAAAGTTGAGAAAGCGGGACCGTGCCATCCATGCAGATGTAATCCGCGATACGGCCCGTCGCGCCGAAGGCGGATTTGCGGCCTTTCCAGATCGCCGCCGCCTCCATGGCCGACTGGCACTCCTTCACGGTTTTCACGCCATGTTTTCTGGCGATGGTGACGATATCGGCCAACATGGCGTCCATTTCCGCCTCGGAGCCCTCGACCTCGACAATCAAAAGCGCACCAACATCCAGCGGATACCCCGCCTTGGCAAAGGCCTCGCAGATCTCGATGGCCGGCTTGTCCATGAATTCGATGGCGACTGGAATGATCCCCGCACCGATGATATCGGCAACGCAGGAGCCGGCCTCCTCGGATGTTTCGAAGCCGAACAGCACCGGTCGTGCGCCTTCCGGCTTGGCGATCAACCGCACCGTCGCTTCCGTCACAATACCAAGCTGGCCCTCCGAGCCGCAGACGAGAGCGAGCAGATCGTAACCGGCGGCGTCGAGGTGCTTGCCGCCCAGTTCCAGCACCGTGCCATCCACCAGCACCATTTTCACGCCGAGCAGATTGTTGGTGGTGACGCCGTATTTCAGGCAATGCGCGCCGCCGGAATTCATGCCGATATTGCCGCCGATGGTGCAGGCAAGCTGCGAGCTTGGGTCCGGCGCATAAAAGAAGCCTTCCGCACCGGCCGCATCCGAGATGGAAAGATTGGTGACGCCCGCCTGCACCCGGGCGGTGCGATTGTAAAAATCGAGATCGAGGATCGAGGCCATTTTCGAAAGACCGATCACCACCGCGTCCTCCTGCGGGATAGCGCCGCCGGACAGCGAGGTGCCGGCGCCGCGCGGCACGACCGGAATGCCGTAGCGATGACAATATTTCATCACTGCCGCCACCTGCTCCGTCGTCTTCGGCAGTGCGACGGCGAGCGGCAGACGGCGGTAGGAAACGAAGGCGTCGGTTTCGAAAGGCACGAGTTCGCGAGGCTCATGCACAAGACAGTCTTCCGGCAAGATATCCTTCAGATCGGATATGATGCGGTCACGGTTTGCGACGACCTTCGCACGCGGCTCCAGAAACTTGATCGGCTGCGTCACCGCCCTCTCCTCCATGCATGTCCCGCCAACTGGTATTCTTTCTTTACCACTTTGAAACGGCGCAATCAAATGTTATGGATTTTTTCCATTCTGGAAACAATCGAGGGCAACTGTGACAAATCTGGGTGATCTGGAAGTCTTCGCAAGCGTTGTCGCCTCCGGCAGCATGTCGCTTGCCGCCAAGGAGCTTGGCTATTCGCCGGCCGTCATTTCTAAGCGCATCAAGCGGCTGGAAGAGAAGCTCGGCGCGCGGCTTTTCCAGCGCACCACGCGGCAAATTTCGCTGACCGAGGCCGGACAGGGGTTTTACGAGCGGGTGCTTGCGGTGCTGGAAGGGCTTGAAGAGGCCGAGGATTTCGTGTCCGGCCGGGCCAACACCGTCAACGGCACGCTGAAAATCTCCGCCCCCACCTCCTTCGGGCGCATGCATATCGCACCGCATCTGAAGACCTTCATGCAGCGGCATCCGGACCTCTCGGTCAATCTGGTGCTCAGCGACGAATTTATCGACATCATCGAGGGTGGCTACGACCTGGCGATCCGTATCGCCGACCTCAATTCGTCGAGCCTCGTGGCGCGCAGGCTGGCACCGGTTCGCCGCGTGCTCTGCGCCTCGGCGGATTATGTGGCAACGCACGGCATGCCTGCAACAATCGAGGATCTGAAGAAGCACCGCTGCCTGCCGGCACATAATAATGATGTATGGCGACTGGAAGGACCGGGCGGCGCGCTCAGTATTCGCCCGGAAGGCATGCTGGTCACCAATTCCAGCGAGGTGATCCGCGAGGCGGTGATTTCAGGACTTGGCATTGCACTGCGTTCCACCTGGGATATCGGCCATGAATTGCGCGCCGGTAAACTGGTACAGGTTCTCCCTGGCTATGAGGGGTCGCGCAACGTCACGCTTTCGGCGGTTTATCCAAGCCGACAGTTTCTGCCAGCGAAGGTACGGTTGTTCATCGATTATCTGGCCGGGCTTTATGGGCCTTCACCCTATTGGGAGCAGGCTGAAGCGCCGAAGCCGATTTGACCAGGCAGGCATCGCGATGCCGCTGGCGCGGACAAGGCCGGCTCGCGCGGAACTGGACAGAATATTTGACCAGTGCAATGCTTGGCTGATAATTTGCCCACTATCAAAATCAGGGGCGGGATTTCGCCGGAGACTTCTGCGATGGATGAAACGCTTTTTGCGCGCATCGAGCACAGCCGCACATCGCAGGAGGTGATTCTACGCTTCGAGGAACTGATCCTCGACGGCATATTGCGGGATGGCGACCGCCTGCCCGGCGAGCGCGAACTGGCACAAAAGCTGGACGTCTCGCGGCCGATCCTTCGGGAAGCGCTGAAGGAGCTTGAAACCCGTGGCCTTCTCGTCAGCAGACATGGCGGCGGCACCTTTGTCGCGGATATTGTCGGCCCGGTATTTTCCGACCCCCTGAGTGCGTTGATCACCCGCCACAGCCGGGCAACGCGGGATTTTCTCGAATATCGCCGATATATCGAAGGCATGACCGCCGAACTTGCGGCGCAACGGGCGACAGAGCCGGACAGGCGCAACCTGACGGCTATCGTCGACAGGATGCGGGAAGCCCATGAGGCCGGCCGCTTCGACGACGAGCTTTCCGGTGATGTGGAATTTCACAACGCCATTGGCGAGGCGGCGCATAATATCGTGCTGATGCACACGTTGCGGTCATGTTACCGGCTTTTGAGCGATGACATCTTTTATAATCGCCATCTCATCTTCACCGTCGCGGGCGCCCATGACGAGGTGCTGAGACAGCATATCGCCATCCATGACGCCATCGCGAGCGGCGATCCGGCGGCGGCAAGGGCTGCGGCAGAAGCTCATATCGACTTCATCGTGGAGACGACATCCAGGGCGCATCAGGCGCGTGAATGGGACCGGATTTCCCGTTTGAGGCAGCAGCAGCGCAGCGTCTGAAAACGCTACCCGGCGAAATACAGCACCTATTTTATTCAGGTTTTTATGGAACCTTTTGTGCTCTTTGGTCTTTTTATCGGGTTAATTGGAAAAATTTACCAAGATGGGACCCATGACAACCACGAGCGAAACTGAACGCTATCCGCGGATAGCTCTCATATCGACGCATGGCTATGTCGCCGCGCACCCGCCACTGGGCGCTGCCGACACCGGTGGACAGGTGGTTTATGTGCTTGAGCTTGCACGCAAACTCGGCCAGCTCGGTTATACTGTCGATCTTTATACCCGCCGCTTCGAAGACCAGCCGGAATTCGACGAGGTTGACGAGCGCGTCCGCGTGGTGCGCATTCCCTGTGGCGGGCGCGATTTCATTCCCAAGGAATATCTGCATCGCCACCTGATGGAATGGTGCGAAAACGCACTGCGTTTCATCAAGAAAAACGACCTCAATTACTCCTTCATCAACAGCCATTACTGGGATGCAGGCGTGGCTGGGCAGCGGCTGTCCGAAGCGCTGAAAATCCCGCATCTGCACACACCGCATTCACTCGGCATCTGGAAGAAACGCCAGATGGAGACCGACTATCCGGAAAAGGCCGATACGTTCGAACTGGAATTCAATTTCAAGGAACGTATCCAGCACGAGCTGATCATCTATCGCAGCTGCGACATGGTGATCGCCACGACGCCGGTGCAGCTTGACGTGCTGATTGAAGATTACGGGCAAAAGCGCAAACACATCCACATGATCCCGCCGGGTTATGACGACAACCGCTTCTTCCCGGTTTCGGATGCGACGCGGCAGATGATCCGCCAGCGTTTCGGTTTCGAGGGCAAGGTGGTTCTGGCGCTGGGGCGGCTGGCCACCAACAAGGGTTACGACCTTTTGATCGACGGTTTTTCCGTCCTTGCCGAGCGCGAGCCGGAAGCCCGCCTGCATCTGGCCGTCGGCGGCGAGAACATGGACGAACAGGAAACCACCATACTTAACCAGCTGAAGGACCGCGTTAAAGCGCTTGGACTGGAAGACAAGGTGGCGTTTTCCGGATACGTCGCGGATGAGGACCTGCCGGATATCTACCGCGCCGCCGATCTTTTCGTGCTTTCCAGCCGTTACGAACCTTTCGGCATGACGGCGATCGAAGCGATGGCCAGCGGCACGCCGACCGTCGTTACCATCCATGGCGGGCTGTTCCGGGCTGTGAGCTATGGCCGCCATGCGTTGTTTGCCGATCCTTTCGACAAGGAAGACCTCGGCATAACCATGATGAAACCCTTCAAGCACGAGCGTCTCTACGGGCGACTTTCGCGCATGGGCGCGCACAAGGCGCGCAGCCTGTTCACCTGGACGGGCATTGCCCAGCAATTGCTGGCGCTTGTTGAAGGCAGGACCATGATGCCGGTTCTCGAAGAGGCGGACTGGGCCGAACCGTGGAATGACGGCGATTGAGACCACTTCGCCTTTTTTCCACCGATCTCGACGGAACCGTTGTCGGCAACAACGATGCCACGCGCCGGTTCCGCGATTTCTGGCAATCATTGCCGGACGAGCATCGTCCGGTTCTGGTCTTTAACAGCGGCAGGCTGGTCGATGACCAGCTTGCGCTGTTGGAAGAGGTGCCGCTGCCGCGGCCCGATTACATCATCGGCGGTGTTGGAACCATGCTGCATGCCAAGGAGCGCAGCGAACTGGAAAGCGCCTACAGGCACTCACTCGGCACCGGCTTCGACGCGAAGCGGATTGCCGATGTCATGGGCCGCATATCCGATGTGACGATGCAGGAAGAGCAATATCAGCACGGCCTCAAATCCAGCTGGTTCCTGCATGACGCCGATGAAAAGGCGCTTGACGATATTGAAAACGCGCTGCTGGCGGCTGATATCGATGCCCGCATCGTTTATTCCAGCGGTCGCGACCTCGACATATTGCCAAAGGCCGCCGACAAGGGTGCCGCACTGGCATGGTTATGTGGACAACTGCATATCGGTCTCGACGAATCGGTCGTTGCGGGCGATACTGGCAATGATCGAGCGATGTTCGAGTTAAATGACGTTCGCGGTGTGATCGTTGGCAATGCCTTGCCGGAACTTGTTTCCCTGGCAAACCGCAATAGCCGGTTTTACCTCTCGGGCGCGACTGAAGCGGATGGTGTGATGGAAGGTCTCCGACATTGGGGACTGGATGCGGGCCAGCGCAATTCCGGCCGCAACCGTTGAGCGGTTTGCGTTCCGAATGACCTGAAGCAGACAGATACGGAATTCCGCAATCGGCTGTTGAACCGGCAACCCCGGCAAGCTTCCGTTCGCCTTCATCTGTGCCCCTTAATCTTCATCAGCATGAAGACAATAGTGGGTTATGGATGAAGGGGGATTGGCGGAACATACCGTGTATCTATATTAGCAATTATCACTACCCGGCAAACAAGGATTTATACGGATTGAAGATTTTGAATCGATTGGCGACAGACGTTGGCTTGATGTTGCGCAGACCGCCGCGACAGCAATATGCGGCGCTGTGCTATCGATTGTCCAAAAAACATCCGGAGCCGGAAGTTCTGCTGTTGACCAGCAGGGATACGGGACGATGGGTCATTCCCAAAGGCTGGCCGATGGGCGGCAAGAAGGCCCATGCGGTGGCCGAACAGGAAGCCTATGAGGAAGCCGGTGTCAAAGGCACGGTGGAGAAGGCCCCCTTCGGCTTTTATGAATATGAGAAAAAACTGAACAGCGGCGTCAACGTGCCGTGCAGGGTTCAGGTGCATCTGCTCGAAGTCTCGGAAATGCAGGAAAGCTTTCCCGAAAGAGACTCCAGAAAGCTGGAATGGGTCACTCCGCAGGAAGCAAACAGGCGGGTTAATGAGCCGGAACTGAAGGCGCTGATGCTCGCTTTCGACAAGCGGATGGCGCATTCGAAATAGCGCCGACGCCCGAAGCGTGGCAATGTGCAGTTTGTTTTTCCAACATGGCTTTTATCGTCTTTCATTTTGGAAAGATGTGCGAGATGTAACAGTCTTTTTGTAAAATTGCCTTCAACCTGCGACATTGCCGGACGAGAGGGAATGTTGGCAAACGAGGTCTGAATTGGCAATAAAGCCACCATCGAACATGAAACCGACGCTCGACAAGGATCTCGACAAGATCACCCGTGTCGAAGAGGCGACGCTGCACGTCACGCAGCAGCTTGCCGGCCTTGGCGCGGGGTTCATGTTCGTTGTCCTGGCGGCGATATTTGCCGGTGCCTTCGTCACAGGCACCGACGGCTCGGTCATCATCATCGCCGCCGTCGCCATTGGCGCCTATATGGCGATCAATATCGGCGCGAACGACGTAACGAACAATGTCGGCCCGGCGGTTGGCGCCAAGGCCCTGCCGCTTGCCGCAGCACTCATCATTGCCGCCATCTGCGAGATCGCCGGTGCGCTCATCACCGGCGGCAATGTGGTCGAAACCATTTCCAGCGGCATCATCAACGTCCAGACCATTCCCGACAGGACCGCATTTTCCTGGGCGATGCTGTCGGCACTTCTCGCCGCCGGCCTTCTCGTCAATCTCTCCACCTGGACCAAAGCGCCGATTTCCACCACCCATACGGTGGTTGGCGGCGTTGCGGGTGCGGGCATGGCCGCCTATGGCATTGGTGCAGTCGACTGGCTGTCGCTCGGCAGCATCGCCTTCGCATGGGTGCTGGCACCCTTCATCAGTGCCGCCATCGCCATCCTCATCCTCGCCTTCATCAAGGAATGCATCATCTACCGCGAGGACAAGATCGAAGCCGCGCGGCTGTGGGTGCCTGTTCTTATCGGCCTGATGGCGGGGGTTTTTGCCGCCTATCTCATCTGGGTCGGGCTGCGGCAGCTCATGCATGTGTCATTGGGCCATGCCAGCCTCATCGGGCTCGTGACCGGCCTCGTTGCCTGGCGTCTCTGCGTGCCGATCATCCGCAAACAATCGCAAGGGCTGGAGAACCGCAACCAGTCGCTGCGAACGCTGTTCCAATGGCCGCTCGTGCTCGCCGCCGGATTGATGTCCTTCGCGCACGGGGCAAATGACGTGTCCAACGCCATCGGCCCGGTGGTGGCCATCGTGCGGGCATTGCACAACGAAGCGGTGGAAACGTCCGCCCGCGCACCACTCTGGGTGATGCTGGTCGGCGCATTCGGCCTTTCCTTCGGTATTTTGCTTTATGGCCCGCGCCTCATCCGCCTTGTCGGTGAGCAGATCACCAAGCTTAATCCCATGCGCGCCTTTTGTGTTTCCGTGGCCACCGCGCTCACCGTTCTTGTCGCCTCACGCTTCGGCCTGCCGGTCAGCACCACCCATACGGCAATCGGCGCGGTATTCGGCGTCGGTTTCTTCCGTGAATGGTACACACAGTCATCGCGCCGGCGGCAAGAACTCGTCAATGCGGGCACCGGGGATATCCGCCGGACCGCACGGTTTGCCGACAATCCTTCCGAGGTGCGCCGCCGCTACCTTGTCCGTCGTTCCCACTTCATGACAATCATCGCTGCCTGGCTGGTCACCGTTCCCGCAAGCGCCACCCTTGCGGCGCTGCTCTACTGGCTGATGTCTTTCCTCTTTCTGTGAAACCGAAACCAAATCCCATGCGCGCAAATTTCCGGATGCAACGTCTGTTTATCGAAGCCCCGCTTGCTGCGGACGTGGCACTGGAGGCGACGGGCGAACAGTTCAACTATCTCGCCAATGTGCTGCGCATGACGGATGGCGTGGAAATTCTGCTGTTCAACGGCCGCGACGGCGAGTGGAAGGCGAAACTGTCCTTTCCAAGCCGCAAGAAGATCGTTCTCGTCCCCCTGGAACAGACGCGGCCACAGCCGGACGCGTCGGATCTGCATTATCTCTTTGCGCCGCTGAAGGTCGGGCGCATGGATTATCTGGTGCAGAAGGCGGTCGAGATGGGTGCCGGCCTGTTGCAGCCGGTGATGACGCAGCATGTTCAGGGCAAAATCCACAACACCGAGAAGCTGCGCGCCAACGCTGTCGAGGCCGCCGAACAATGCGGCATTCTGTCTCTGCCTGATGTCGCCGAGCCGGTGAAGCTGAAAGACATGCTGGAGAGCTGGCCGCAGGACCGGCGCATCATCTATTGCGACGAAGGCGATGCGGGGCAAAACCCGCTGCCGGTTCTGCAATCCATCAAGGAACGTAAAATCGCCCTGCTGGTTGGCCCGGAAGGCGGGTTTTCCGAGGAAGAACGGGAACTTCTGCGCAGTCTTGCCTTCGTTACCCCCATTCCGCTCGGGCCGCGTATCCTGAGGGCCGATACGGCCGCCGTCGCAGCATTGGCGGTCATTCAGGCGACCATCGGCGACTGGAACTGAGGTGGAATATTACGCTTGATGCATCTTTAAAAGAAATTCATTTGCCTCCGGATGCGATCCGGCTCTATCTGCCAATCATATGCCTCGCCGCAACAGAGACGTCATAACAAGGTAAGCCATGGCACGCGACACGACCGACCAGACCCCCCTCTCCTCCGTCACGGAGCTTACAGACTATCTGGCGGGCGGTAACAAAGCCGAAACCGATTTCCGCATCGGCACCGAGCACGAGAAATTTGCATTCTTCCGTGAGGACAACAGCCCCGTTCCCTATTTCGGCGAGGCCAGCATTTCCGCCCTCCTGAAGGGCATGCAGGCAAAGCTCGGCTGGGAGCCGATCATGGATGGTGAGAACATCATCGGGCTTGGCGAACAGCACGGCATGGGGGCCATCTCCATCGAACCGGGCGGCCAGTTCGAACTATCGGGCGCACCTCTCGAAAACCTGCACCAGACCTGCAAGGAATCCAACCAGCATCTGGCGACCCTTCGCGAAGTGGCCGAGCCGATGGGCATCCGTTTCCTCGGCATCGGCGGCAGCCCGCTGTGGAGCTATGACGAAACACCGCATATGCCCAAATCACGCTATGCGATCATGACGCGTTATATGCCGAAGGTCGGGACCAAGGGTCTCGACATGATGTATCGCACCTGTACGATCCAGGTGAACCTCGACTTTTCCTCCGAAGCGGATATGCGCCAGAAGATGCGCGTTTCCATGAAGCTGCAATCGCTGGCAACCGCACTGTTTGCCTCGTCGCCCTTCACCGAAGGCAAGCCGAACGGCCTTCTCTCCTGGCGCGGCGATATCTGGCGCGACACCGACAATCAGCGTTCCGGCGTGCTGCCCTTCACCTTCAACGACGATTTCGGTTTCAAGGACTATGTCGAATGGGCGCTTGATGTGCCGATGTATTTCATCGTGCGCGACAGCAAATATCATGATTGCACCCATGTTACCTTCCGTCAGTTCATGAACGGCGCGCTGAAGGGCGAAATCGCCGATTGGCAGCCGACCATGGGTGACTGGACAAACCATCTCTCCACCCTCTTCCCGGATGTGCGCCTGAAGCGTTTCCTCGAAATGCGCGGCGCCGATGGCGGCCCTTGGAGGCGCATCTGCGCCCTGCCGGCTTTCTGGGTTGGCCTTCTTTATAATCAGGAAGCGCTTGACGCTGCCGATGCGCTGACCGACGGCTGGAGCTTCGACGAGGTGATCGCACTTCGCGACGCCGTGCCAGTCAAGGGCCTTTCCGCCGAGATCGCCGGCAAGCCGCTGCTGGGTATCGCCCGCGAGGTTGTCAATATTTCCCGCACCGGCCTTAAAAACCGTAACAGGCTGAATGGCGAAGGCCAGGACGAGACCGTGTTTCTCTCGTCGCTGGACGAGGTGCTGGCCAAGAAGACCACGCTCGCCGAAGACCTGCTGGCGCTCTATAATGGACGCTGGGGCGGCTCTGTGCTGCCGGTGTTCGAAGAATATCAGTATTAAGATATCCCGGCGAACCTCATTGTAGGGTCAGGGAGCCGCGTAAACGCAGGCAAAGCGAAGCCACAAAAAAGCCCGGCGCGGCCGAGGGGCCTGACACCGGGCAAAGGCAGGGCTATTGGCAAATCACCCTGCGGGGAAAACTCTTCGGTTCGAAGCAGTTCCAGCCGCTGGAGGCCCGCTGGAACTGCGCAAACTTGATTTACGGCGTCTTGAACCGTGTCACTGCCCGCTTGCGTGCAGCGCGGGTCAGATGAGCGGTCGGATCTTCGAACAGGCCGGTATTAAGCGCGTCCCGCACGTCCGAATGCGCCAGCCCGATATCGGCAAGAAGGCGGTCGTCAAGCTCGGTCAGCCCATTGGCGACAATACGGTTGTAAATGCGCTGCAAAAACGTTTTCACGGCCGAAGCACCACCGAAGACGATGCGACGCAGGGTGTCGCTCTGCCTTGTGGTTGCAAGTTCCAGTTCCATTCTCCGTTCTGCCGTGCGCATGACACTTATCCTTCCGTAACGGCACGATGCGGCACCGCCCCCGACGCACCACGCGCGAGAAGCTGCCTTGGGTTGGGGCCTAGCGTTTCGCCGGCCCGTGGTTGAGATTGATTTGCTTGAAGTCAAAATGTCGCAAGACTATTGATCAGTCCAACGAATGTTTCTAATGTGAGACATCAATCATTCTGATGGATGACCGTCCATGTCCGCACCTCTCGATATAGATCAGCTGCACACCTTCATCGCCATCGTCGATACGGGCAGCTTCACCAAAGCCGCCGACCGCGTTTTCAAGACACAATCCGCCGTCTCCATGCAGATGCGGCGGCTTGAGGAGCGGATCGGTAAACAGCTTTTCGCCAAGGACGGGCGTGGCAACCGCCTGACGACGGAGGGCGAAAAGCTGATGAATTACGCCCGTCGTATCATCCGCCTCAACAACGAGGCGATCGCCGCCTTTGACGACAACCGGCTCGAAGGTACATTGCGCATCGGCACGCCTGATGACTATGCCGACCGTTACATGCCCGAAATCATCGGCCGTTTCGCCAAGACCCACCCTAATGTCGAGCTTTACATCGTCTGCGAACCTTCGGTCAGCCTTGCCGAAAAAATGGCGCGCGGCGAGCTGGATATTGCGCTGGTCACCCATAATCCCCGCGCCCGCTCTTCGGATGTGGTTCGCACCGAACCGCTCTGCTGGGTCGCTTCCGCCAACCATCCGCTGAAGGATGACGCGCCGGTGCCGCTTGCCGTCGGCCGGCGCGACTGCCACTGGCGGCAGCTTGCCTGTTCGGCGCTCGATGCCGACGGGCGGGATTATCAGGTTCTGTTCACCAGCTGGTCTTCCACGGTGGTGGCCGCCGCCGTGCTGGCCGGCATGGCCGTCTCCGTGCTGCCGGAATCGGCGCTGCGCACCGGCATGAAGGTTCTGACCGCCGCCGACGGTTTCCCACCGCTACCGCCGGTGCAGATCGGCCTGATGAAACGGCCGGGCCTCTCCCCCTCGCTGGTGAATGCGATTACCGACCACATCACCGCCTGCCTCGACAATATCTCGCCGATGAACGTCGCCGACGAAATGGACAGTGACGTGAAAACCTACCCGAAGATGCCGCGCCTGCGCGCCGGGCACATGCTGCCGGGGTGGTGAACGGATAATACAAATAGAAAGGCCCGGAGTAAGTTCCGGCCTTTCTGTTACGCGTTTGCGTGTTCCCCTTACCGCGCCCGCAGGGACGCGACCGCCAGCAGCGTTTCGCCGCTGATACCCGCCGAGCCGCTGCCATTAAACAGCATCATGATCGGATCCATGGTATTCTGCGCGTTATCGTACATGATGGTGAAACGGGCGACGAGTTTCTTGACCTTTTCCGGGTCCTGAAAATCCTCGATGTCGAAATATTTCTTCATCATCGACACCTGCGTATCGACCGGAGCGTTGCCGAGTTCATCGGGAATACCGAAGGTGGTGTTGATGAAATTCTGGATCGCGGTGTCGGCGAGGATGGAATAATAGGACGTCGTTCCTGCCGCCATGCGCTTGAAATAGAGCGCCAGGCGCACGCCGGCATTCTCTTCACCCGCCTGCGTTTCCAGCGTCTGGGTCAGGTAGTTGTCCAGCGTCTCGTAAAGGCCACGCCGCGTCTGGATCAAGCTGCGGTCTTCGCGAAGGATATTGCCGTCCGTATCGAAGTTGAAGGCGGTGACGAGGCGGCGGAAGACCGGATCCATCTCCTTGTTGACGTAGCTTTCGCTGTCATCCAGCTTGGAAGAGAATATCTTTCCCAACTGTTCCTTCGTCACGGTTTTCGGATCGATGCCCAGTGATTCCATCGCAAATTTCGTCAGGCGATCATTGGCCAGAAAGTCCTTCAGCGTCTTGACCTTCTGCATCTCGGCGGTGAAATATGCCGCCTCTTTCTTGGCCGCTTCCTTGTCCTTCTCCGTGCCGAATGCCGACTTCTTCTTGATATAGTCAGCCGACATGGTCTGCATTTCGATTTCCGACTGGGCCAGAACGGGAGACCCCAAACTCCCGTCGGACTTGAAGTTGAAAAGCTCCGCCAGCTTGACGTAGCGCTCGTCCTTCAGCGTATAGACGTAGCTCTTCTTGTCCTGCAGGTCGCTGGTAAGGACCTTGCGGATATCGGAAACATTCACCTTGGCCGGGTCGAGACCGACCGACTTCAGCGCGTAGTTATAGACCGCGCTACTGTCGAGAAAGTCCTTGACGGATGTGACGCTTTTTATGTCGCTCTTGAACAGTTTGAGCGCATTCGCGTCGGCCGCGTCATCCTTGTCGTTGTAATGGGTCATATAGCCGTTGGTGGTGGTCGCGGTCTGCAACGTCGTCTGGGGCGTCGTGCCGGCGGCAAGCGTTCCGTCCGCCTGGAAGTTGAACGCATTTCTCATGGCGATGTAGCGCTTGTCGTTCTTGCCGAAAGTCGCGATGTAGTTGTTCGGGTCGCTCAGATCGCTGGTCAGAATATTCTCGATCGTCGCCTTGACGATGGTCACGTCGTTCAGGTCGAAAGCAACCTTTATATAGTTGAGAAGGCGGGCATCCGAGGTCAGTTCGGCCACCGTCTTGATAGAGCCGATCTTCGATTCGAAATAATCCCTGTGCAGGGTGGCGACCGTCGGCGTCACGCGCGGCGCGCTGGCGATATAGGCATCCGTCATCACTTTGACGTTGTCAGCCTTCTGCGCTCCGCCAGCGGCCACGGTGCCGTCGTTCTTGAACTCGAAGGCGGCCGCAAGCTGCGCCATCTTGTTATATTGCGTGACGGTGTTCGACAGCTTCGTCTGCTCCGCCGTGATTGCGGCGAGTTTCGCTTGCCACTCGCTCTTCGGCGGCAACACGGCTTCAAGCTGCGTCAGTTGATCCTGCCTCGTCACCTTTTCCGCCTCGAGCGCCGTGCGCTGCTCGGTGGTCAGATCTGTCCCCGCAAGCGAGGTGTCGATGGCGGTGATGCGGGCCGTGACCTGCCCGTGCAGTTCGATATTGCCCTTCATCGCCAGCTTTTCGACCGCATCATTATAGGCAGCACCGAATTTCTGGTTGAGGTAGCTATCGGGATCGGCGATGTCACTCGTCATCAATCCGCGGATATGGGCATAGGTAAAGGTCTTCTCATCGATGCTGAAGACCTGAAAAATATAGGCGCGGGCCCTGTCATTCTGCAGCAGCTGATCCACATTGGTGACCGAGCCGATGATCGCCTTGTAATAACGCGTTTCTTCCGAAAGGCTGTTATCGAGATCGGATATCGACGTACCGTAAAGCCCGATCATCTTGTCGAGCTGGGCCTCCGTCTGGACGGTCTTCGTCGACGCCGTGAAGTTGAAGGCTGCGGCAAATTCGCGGTAGCGCTCATCGGTCAGCTTGTTGGCAAAGCTGTTCTGGTCGTTCAGATCGCTTTCCAGAACCTTCTTCATGAAGGCCTTGGCATAAGTCATCTCGCCGAGACCGAAGGCATCCATGGCGTAGGAATAAAGCTGATAATTATTCAGGAACTCGTCAACGCTTTTCACATTGCCGATGTTTTCCTTGTAATATTTCGTCTGCCGCTCGATGAGACCCTGCTGCGCCACGCGCGAGATGCTCGTCTTCATATCGCGGTTGATGAGGTCGTAGCTGAGATACGTCGATACCATCTGAATGTCCTCTGGAACATCGCGCATCCCTTCGGGAGCATCAAGGTTCCGGTTTTAAATCCACCCATCACGCCCCATCAGGACGCACGGCAAGCCTTGGCAGGACTATGCATGACGCTGCTTGCCCGGAGCTTGAAAGAGCACATTTTCAGGGATGATAAAAACCGCATTGTCTCAATCGGCTTTACGCAAACGAAACCATGCCACAGTGGGTTTTGCTAACCATTTGGGAATGCAAAGTTTTCTTAACCGCGATTTTTAAGCAGTCTCGAACATGCGGCGGATAATCTCCTGACATCAGAGGACGAAAAGTCCCGATGAGAAGACCGGAAACCGGCTCTCAGGTAAAACAAGGGTAGATTAAACATGACCAAGACCGTTCTGAAGCCCGACTGGGCCGTTGCCACACTCAGACTCGACCCGGCACGTTTTCCGCAACAGGTCACCTATGGAAAAGGTAACGGCACGACCGACGTCGCCGTGACGCTCGATGAACGGGGCGCCGTTCTGAGAAAGGTTCTGTCCTCTTCCGGCCTGCCTTTGTCTTTCGCCCTGCCAGCCCGCGCCTTCAAGGGCGTTGCCGCCCGCGCCATCGACCATGGCGACGGCCAGGTAACCGTGACGCTGGAACTTCACCATGATGATCCGGATCTCTGCGTTCCGCTGCTGGTCGCCCATGATCTCTGTGATATCGCCGCCGACTGGCGCAGCTGGTCTGAAGCCTACCGCATTCCCATGCTGATGGTGGAAGCCGATGGCGTTGCCCGCCCGCTGGAAGAACATCTCGGCAAGGTGCGCACCCAGAATACCCGCCCGCGCCGCCGCCATTCCTATTTCGCCGATCGCCGCCCGCGCTTCCTCGTTCGTCGCTCCACCGGCTCGCTCGGCATGAGCATGAAGATCGAGGGCAAGGAAATCATCGCCCGCAGCTGATAACCTTCAGCAAGACAATCAAAAGCCCGGCGCGCAACAATGCGGCCGGGCTTTTTTCGTATCTTTATTCCGGTGGTTCACACCAGCAGAAGCGGCAGGATGAGGCCGGCAAAAATCATCACGCCGACACGGTTGTTGGATTTGAACAATACGAGGCATTGCTCGACGTCGTCGATATCCAGCACCCAGACCTGGCGGAACAACATGATGGCCGCAGCGGCAAGGCCGCTATAGGCAATGACGTTAACGCCCGCGCCCCAGAAGGACAGGGCGATCATGGCAAGGGCTGTGCCATAAAGAAAAACCAGCCAGCGATGTGTGTTTTCTCCAAACAGCAGGGCGGTCGAACCGATGCCGACTGCCGTGTCGTCTTCCTTGTCCTGATGGGCGTAGATTGTATCATAACCGATCGTCCAGGCGATGGAGCCGACATAAAGCAGGACAGCCGGCCAGGCGATCGATCCGAACTGCCCGGCCCAGCCCATCAGTGCGCCCCACGAAAAGGCAAGGCCGAGGAAAAATTGCGGCCAGTTGGTGAAGCGCTTGGCAAAAGGATAGATCGCCACGAAGATCAGCGAGAAGATGCCTGTCGCGATTGCAAAGCTGTTGAACTGCAAGAGCACCAGAAATCCGGCAAGCGCCTGCAACACGATGAAGACCTTGGCCTGCAGCCGGGTCACGCGGCCCGATGGCAGCGGCCGGGAACGGGTGCGCGCCACGGCCATGTCGATCTTGTGGTCGGCCAGATCATTATAGGCGCAACCGGCACCGCGCATCGCCACCGATCCGATGAAAAACAGCACCAGGTGCCAGATCAGCGTGCCCCAGGAAAAGCCGCCGCTCACCGTCGCAGCATTGGCCGCAAGGGCGGCGGACCAGAAACACGGCCACATCAGCAATTGCCAGCCGATGGGGCGATCCCATCTTGCGAGCTGCGCATAGGGCCAGAGGGACCTCGGCAAAATCCGATAGACCCAGTTATTGGATGGCGCGTCGGAAACGCGGTCTGATAAATCGCTGTGGTGAACCATGGGATGGTTCTACAGCATTGGCGGGAAAATCGGAACGGTTTTCAAAGTGCAAAGATGCGCGGTTTTTGGTGATTTGCCCTCGGGCGACCGGCAAAGCGCCTCACCTCTCCACTGTCATCCTCGGGCTTGACCCGAGGATCCACCACCCGTTGAAATCAATGGATCCTCGGGTCACGCCCGAGGATGACACCGATTATTTGGATAGAAAAAACCCGCAGCAGAATGCTGCGGGTTTTCAATCTCCAAACAACGCGTTCATCTACCTCAGGGCAGCGAGAAATTGAATTTATAGCTTGCCTGAACGCCGATGATGAACTGGTTTTTCGAACCGCGCTCGCGCACCAGCGAGCTGTCGGCGGCGTCGCCCGTCAGGCGGCGATATTCCGCAAACGAACCGACTTCGGCGTTCTCGGTAACCTTCCAGGTGATGGCGGCGCCGATGCCGGCGGAATGAAGGCCACCGCCCGGGCTATAGGGCGAAGGCGCGCCGGCAGCTGTCTGCGCTGCGCTAACGCCGTAATAGCGCTCGTTATATTTGCTACTCACCCATGTGGCGCGCGGGCCGGCGGAAATCTGGATGCCAGGGGCGATATCGGTGAAGGCATCAACGGCAACATCACCGACCACGCCGCTATGGCTGCGGATGCCCTGACGGACTTCACCACGAACGCGCAGCCAGTCGGTCGGATAGGCTTCGGCGAAACCGCCAAGCTCGCCACCGCGCTTGATGCGGGTCATGCCTTTCAGATCGGAAGAGTCGCCTTCGTCACGCGGAGAAACCAGCTTGCCGGCAAGACCCATGCTGATCGGACCATTGTCCAGAAGCGAGATCGAGGCGCTGTCGTTGCGGGAGGTGAAGCGCGCGCCCTGCCCCTGACGTCCGAGTGAAATGATCGGCGAGAAGCCGAATTCATTCTTGTTATCGCCCTGATATTTCGGCGCAGTGAAACCCGCACCGCCGAGCTTCAGATACCAGTCGCCGGAAAACCAGCCTTCGGCATGGGCGTTGCCCACGGCAAAAAGCGACAGGACACAGGCGGCGACTGCCGCTGATGGCTTGAACATGAAAAGAACCCCAGAAACGCAATACAGACAGGTGCCCGTAGAATTAGAGGGATTGTCTTTCCATTCCATTAACCAGCGCAGGAAGAAAACTGGCGACCACCTCTTCCGTTACTCCGGCCCTGAGCCGGAATCCAGCCGACGCGCGTCGGCGCGGCGGGAAGACTCTTTTCAGCCCAGGACTTCCCCTGGCTGGATGCCGGATCAGGTCCGGCATGACGGTGGAGAATGCCCAAGCCTTAGAACGTCACCTTCTCCAGCGGTGGACGGGTCTTTTCAAACTCCAGCAGCTTCGCCTCGTTGCGGGCGATGTAATCGCGATTATGCGGCACGGCATCGCGATCCTTGGCGAGCTGGATCTGGAAAATATGGAAATTTTCATGGGTGAAGGCCATTTCCGACCCCGCCAGATAAAATTCCCACATGCGGAAGAAGCGCTCGTCGTAAAGTGCGATCGCCTCGGCCTTGCGCGCCACGAAACGTTCTCGCCAGTGCCGCAGCGTATGGGCGTAATGCATGGGCAGAATTTCGATATCCTTCACCAGCAGTCCCGACTTCTGGATCGCCGGCAGCACCTCGGCAAGCGAAGGGATATAGCCGCCGGGGAAAATATATTTTTCGATGAAGGGGTTGGTCGCCAGTGCCGGATAGGGCTGACCTATGGAGTGCAGTACCATCACGCCCTTGTCATCGAGCACCTCCGCCACCTTGTCGAAATAATCGCGATAATGCGTCGGCCCGACATGTTCGAACATGCCGACGGAGACGATGCGATCATATTTTTTCGAGGCGGGCAGATAACGGTAATCCTGCAATTCGAAGCGGACATTGCCGGCGATACCGCGTTTTGCCGCCCGGTCGCGGGAAACACGCAGCTGCTCTTCGCTGAGCGTGATGCCCGTCACATCGGCACCGGCGCTTTCGGCGACATACATCGCCATGCCGCCCCAGCCGGAACCGATCTCCAGCACGCTCTGGCCCGGCTCGGTCATCAGCTTGGCAGCGATATGCCGTTTTTTGGCATCCTGCGCCTCATAGAGGCTGATACCGGGCGGGTTGAAATAAGCGCAGGAATATTGCCAGTCCTCATCGAGGAAGAGGTCAAACAGCTTGGCGCTCAGATCATAATGATGGGCGACGTTGCTCTTGTTGTGATTGACCGGCAGATGCATCTTGATGCGGGCGGCGATGATGCGCGCCATGCCGCGCCAGACCATGCCGAAGGACAAGGCTTCGCTCAGCGTATTGCCTTTGACCAGTGCCAGAAAGTCGTAAATATCGCCCTCGGCGATGGTCATACGGCCTTCCATATAAATTTCGGCGAGTTTCAATGCAGGATCGGCAGCGATCTCCTGCATGGCGGCTTCGTCGGTGAAATTCAGAACAACCCGTTTTCCAGTGCCGTCGCCAAATGTGCGGCTACCCTGCGGGCTGTGGACGGCAAGATCACCGATCTTGATTATCTTTTCGAGAAGAACATGCAGAGACGACGCCATGGCACCCCCAATTGCTAAGTCTCACTTATCAATTTTGCTGACCGTATTCCTTTCGGCACAAGTTTCAAGATAGTCTTATTTCAAAAAAATTGAACGATTTCATCAAATAAAAAGCCCTGCCGGGGTACCCGGCAGGGCTTTTCGGTAAAAAATCATTTCAACCCTAGGTCAGCGTCGCTTCATTGCCTCAGCCAGGGCGGCGGCAAGAGCACCACCGGATTGCGACCCCTCGTTGCGATCTTTCGGCTTGGATGTCGCGTGGCGCATGGCGCTGGCATTGCCCTTCTCACGCATCGGCTGAGGCGCTGCCTCACCGCCATCCTTGCGCATGGTGAGACCGATGCGCTTGCGTTTCACATCCACTTCAACGACTCGCACCTTGACGACATCGCCCGCCTTGACGACCTCATGCGGGTCTTTCACGAAACGGTCGGCAAGCTGCGAGACATGCACCAGCCCATCCTGATGCACGCCGATATCCACGAAAGCGCCGAACGCAGCAACGTTGGTGACGGTGCCTTCCAGCAACATGCCCGGCTTCAGATCGGTAATCTCGTCCACACCGTCTGCGAAGGTCGCGGTCTTGAAACTCGGGCGCGGGTCGCGGCCGGGTTTTTCCAGTTCGGCGATGATGTCCTTGACGGTCGGCAGGCCGAACTGTTCATCGATGAAGCGCTTCGGGTCGAGACCCTTCAGCGTGGCGCTGTCGCCCATCAACGTGCGCAGATCGCGGCCGCAGGCGGCAACGATCTTCTTCGCCACACCATAGGCTTCCGGGTGAACCGAAGACGCATCCAGCGGCTCCTTGCCGTTCGGAATACGCAGGAAGCCGGCGCATTGTTCGAAAGTGCGCTGGCCAAGCCGCGGCACCTTCAGCAAATCCTTGCGGCTTGAAAAGGGGCCTGTCTGATCGCGATGGGCGACGATGGCGTCGGCAATCGAACTGCCAAGGCCGGACACCCGCGCCAGAAGCGGCGACGAGGCCGTATTGAGATCAACGCCGACGGCATTCACCGCATCTTCCACGACGGCATCGAGCGAGCGGCTAAGGCGGCCCTGATCGACATCGTGCTGATATTGACCAACGCCGATGGATTTCGGTTCGATCTTCACCAGTTCCGCCAATGGATCCTGAAGGCGGCGGGCGATGGAGACGGCCCCGCGCAGCGAAACGTCGAGATTGGGGAATTCTGCCGCCGCCCGTTCCGAAGCGGAATAGACCGATGCACCCGCCTCCGAAACGATGACCTTGGTGGGTTTTGTGCCGGAAGCTGACGCGGGCATCTGCGCCAGAAGATCCGCCACCAGCTTTTCCGTCTCGCGGCTGCCGGTGCCATTGCCGATGGCAATCAGCTCGACATTGTGCTTGCGGATGAGCATAGCGAGTTCCGCCTGCGTGCCGCGCACATCGTTCTTCGGCGGGAAAGGATAGACCGTCGTGGTCTCCAGGAGCTTGCCGGTGCCATCCACCACGGCCACCTTGACGCCGGTGCGGATGCCGGGATCGAGACCCATCGTGGCGCGGGAACCCGCCGGTGCAGCCAGCAGCAGGTCTTTCAGATTGCGGGCGAAAACATTGATCGCCTCTTCTTCGGCCCGCTCACGCACTTCACGCATGAGATCAAGCGACAGCGACATGGAGAGCTTCACGCGCCAGGTCCAGCCCGCCACTTCCATCAGCCACTGATCGGCAGGGCCGGCATTGCGGATATCGAAGGCGGCAGCGACGGTGCGTTGGGCCGGCTTGACCGGCGACGGATCATCAGCATCGACATCGATCGTCAGTGTCAGCACTTCTTCGTTCCAGCCGCGCAGCATGGCGAGCGCACGGTGGCCCGGCACGGTTGCCCAGCGTTCGAAATGATCGAAATAGTCGGAGAACTTCTCGCCGGTCGCCTGCTTGCCATCCACCACCTTGGCGCGGAAAATGGCGTTCTGGCGCATATAGTCGCGCAGCCGACCGAGAAGATCAGCATTTTCCGTCATCGTCTCGGCCACGATGTCGCGCGCGCCTTCAAGCGCTGCCTTCACATCGGCTACCTCGCCCTTGATATAGGCCTCCGCAAGCTTTGCCGGATCGCTGGCGCGGTTATCCCATATGGCTTGCGCCAGCGGACCAAGACCACGTTCACGAGCGATTTCCGCGCGGGTTCGGCGCTTCGGCTTATAGGGCAGATAGAGGTCTTCCAGTTCCGCCTTGGTGCCCGCCTGCATGATCTTGACCATCAGCGCATCGGTCATCTTGCCCTGACCGTTGATGGTCTCGACGATGGAGGCGCGGCGCGCATTCAGTTCGCGCAGATAGACAAGGCGTTCCGCCAGCGTTCGAAGCTGGGTGTCATCAAGGCCGCCGGTCACCTCCTTGCGGTAACGGGCGATGAAGGGAACGGTCGCGCCCTCGTCCAGCAGGCCCACCGCCGCCTTCACCTGATCGGGGCGGGCGTTGATTTCGGAGGCGATGAGCGTGGCGAGGCGGGCATTATCTGCGGTCATGAGGTTCTCTGATGTGGCGTCTGGAGCGGCGAACATAATGTCTGATTGTGGCGTGACAACAAGAGGCATCTACGATTCCACAGGAAAGGCTGGCTTCAGGGGAAAGACAGGCGATTCTTCGTAGTGATTGCGGCGTCTCGAAAAGCGATTTCTGCGGCAGAACGGCACCATCCGCACACCGTCACCCCGGACTTGACCCGGGGTCCAGTGCGACCAAGTCGTTGATCGCAAAAGACTCCCTTCACGGCGCAGACGCGCCGTGGCTGGATACCGGATCAAGTCCGGCATGACGCAGGAGGGATTTGCAGCCTCTATTCGCAGGCTCAATGCGCGACAATCGCCATATATTCGTCTTGACCTTTCGCCCCCCTGCCCTTAACGCCCCTGACACAAGGTTACTGGCGAATTTGCAGGGGTATTGACCATGAAAGTTCTGTTGATCGGTTCCGGCGGACGCGAACATGCGCTGGCGTGGAAAATCGCCCAGTCTCCCCTGCTCGATGAGCTTTATGCCGCCCCCGGCAATCCCGGCATTGCCGACCACGCGACGCTGGTTGTGCTTGATGTGGAAGACCATGCGGCCGTCATCGCCTTTGCAAAGGAAAAGGCGATCGACTTCGTCGTTATCGGCCCGGAAGCGCCGCTGGTGGCGGGTCTCGCGGATGACCTGCGTGCCGCCGGCATCGCCACTTTCGGACCTTCGAAGGCCGCTGCCCGGCTTGAGGGCTCGAAGGGCTTCACCAAGGATCTCTGCGCCCGTTACGATATTCCGACCGGCGCTTACCAGCGTTTCAAATCCGCCGAACCGGCCAGGGACTATGTTCGTGAACAGGGTGCGCCGATCGTCATCAAGGCGGACGGGCTTGCCGCCGGCAAGGGCGTGACCGTGGCGATGACGGAAGCGGAAGCGCTTGCCGCCATCGACGAATGTTTCGATGGCGCTTTCGGCACGGCCGGCGCCGAAGTGGTGGTGGAAGCCTTCCTCGATGGTGAGGAAGCGAGCTTCTTCTGCCTTTCGGACGGCAAGACGGCGCTGGCGCTTGCAACCGCGCAGGATCACAAACGCGTCGGCGATGGCGATACCGGCCCGAATACCGGCGGCATGGGCGCCTATTCCCCCGCCCCCGTCATGACGCCTGCCATGGTGGAGCGCACCATGAAGGAGATCATCGAGCCGACGATTTCCGGCATGGCCAAGGACGGCAATCCCTTCTCGGGCGTGTTCTTCGCCGGCCTGATGATCACCGCCAAAGGCCCGGAACTGATCGAATATAATGTGCGCTTCGGCGATCCCGAGTGCCAGGTGCTGATGATGCGCCTCAAGAGCGACCTTCTGCCGATCCTCTACGCCACCGCCACCGGCACATTGGACAAGGTGCAGGCGGAATGGCGCGATGATGCGGCGCTGACTGTCGTTCTGGCTTCCAAAGGTTATCCCGGCGCTTACGACAAGAACACGCCGATTGCCCATGTTCCCGAGGCCAGCGCGGAGGCGAAGGTCTTCCATGCCGGAACGGCACTGAAGGACGGCAAACTCGTCGCAACCGGCGGACGTGTGCTGAACGTCACCGCTTTTGGAAAAGACGTGACGGAGGCGCAGGCACGCGCCTATGCACTCACGGACAGGGTTGAATGGGAAAACGGCTTCTGCCGCCGCGATATCGGCTGGCAGGCCGTGGCCCGGGAAAAGGCCTGATACTTGCAGCAAACGGTGAGGGAGCGAATATTTCGTTCAATTTTTACCAAGTTTGCTGACCCGATGGAAACGAAAGACCAGTAATATTTGCCCGAATATTGAATGACGCGCCGTGCCTGAGCCACGGGTTTTGCGGTTATTTCGGGGGTTTTTCGATGCGTCGTCTTCTTTTGACAGCCATTATCGCGCTGACCAGCGGGTCGGCCATGGCGTCTTCCATCGAATATATCAATGGCGTGCATACCAGCAATGGCAGCTTCATTCGCCGTGACTGCACGGACTGCGAACCGGTGAAAGACAAGACCACAGCGCAGGGTTATGCCATTCCATCGATCGAGCCGGGCACGCAACACACCGAAATGCGCGAAGTCGACGGCAAACGCACACTCATCCGCACCGAGGCATGGCTCGGAGGTGCGCCGGTTACCTTCGTCAGCACCAATCCCGCATGGATGCCGGAAACCTCCAGCTCCGCAATCGCAACCTATGACAATGCCGAACCCGTGGCGCATCCTCAAGAAACGGTTGCGACACCTGCCGGTATCGACGTGACGACGACGACCGCCGGCGTCAAGGAAATCTCTACCGATAATGCCGCAGCTCCAGCCAGCGCTTCGGTGGTCGCTGCACCCGAATTCCCGGATTTCAAATTGCGTGGCAACTGACGGGCAGCACTAGGCGCACCTTCCTGACAAACGTCAAATAATCGCGTCATTGCTGTATTTATCATAAGCCTCAGCAACCATTCGGGGAATAATATATTTTCCGGCCGTTATTCTGTCAGCGAAGCTGATAAAGCTTTCGCTAATTAAATATTTATTCAAATTTTTGGTCGCTAAGTGACTTCATGGTGCAATGCAGCACAATATGAGGCCTGGGGCGGACGCTCGCTTTTCAGGTCCATCACCGCGCATCAGGCGCCCTTTCCATTTCCGAAACTTCGGCAGCGCGCGGCCTTTCAAGGCCGCGACGCAAAACGTTTGTGAGCGCCCATGAAGAATCTCTCCATCTCCCGTCAACTGATCGTGCTCGTGGTGGCCCTTATGGCCGCTTTCTCCGTAGCGACCTTTTACCAGCTGAAATCCGCCACCGATGCGATCTATGAGGAACGCTACGGCATGCTGCGGACGCAGGTGCAATCGGCCATTTCCATTCTGCAATCCTTCCATGACAAGGAAACGGCCGGAACGCTGTCGCGGGAAGAAGCCATGAAACAGGCCTACGCCACCGTCAGCGCCATGCGGTTCACCCCTGATGGCTATCTGTTCGGTTACGACTATGACGTGACGATGAAGTTTCATCCCGATGCCAAGCGGGTTGGCGAAAACTACAAGGGCAAACCAGACAGCAAGGGCTTCGCTTATCGTGACGAGCTGGTGAGGCTTGGCCGTACTGGCGGCGGGCAGACGGATTTCTACGGTCCGAAGCCCGGCATGGAAGGTAATGACTACGCCAAGAGCTCTTACGCACTTGCCTTCGAGCCCTGGCAGGTGGTGGTCGCGACCGGCGTCTATATCGACGATCTGAACGCGCAGGTTCGCGGCGAGGTGATGAAGGCGCTGTCCATCGGTGCCGCCATCTTCGTGCTGGCGCTTGCCGCCGCCTTCTATGTCATCCGTGGCATTTCGAAACCGCTTGGCGATATTCACCGTGCGCTTGGTGAAGTGGCCAATGAAAACGTCTCGCTCACCATTCCTCACACCGGCCTCACCAACGAAGTGGGCATGATGGCGAAGGCCACCGCTTCGCTGCAGGACAAGGTGCGCGAGCGCCACGCCATGCAGCGCCGGCAGGAAGAACAGCAGAACCAGCTCGACACCGAGCGCCAGAACAATCTCGACATGCAGCGCGACGAAGCCGCATTGCAGGCCCGCGTCGTCACCACCATCGGCGAGGCGCTGGAAAAGCTGGCAGGCGGCGATCTGACTGTGCGTTGCGGCGATCTCGGCAACCGTTATGCGGCGCTGCGCGACAATTTCAACGAGGCCCTGACCCATCTTGATGCCGCCATGGCCAAGGTGAATTCCAAGAGCATCGATATTGGCGGCTCCAAGGAAGAAATCCGCAAGGCCTCCAACGAGCTTTCGCAGCGCACCGAACGGCAGGCTGCCAATCTGGAAGAGACGTCCGCGGCGCTGGACGAATTGACGGTTGCGGTACGCCAGACGGCCGAAGGCGCGGCAGACGCCGCCAAGCGCGTCACCACGGTCAGCTCGGAGACCATGCGCAGCGACCGGGTGGTGGAAGAGGCGATATCAGCGATGAGCGGCATCGAACAATCTTCCGACCAGATTTCGAACATCATCGGCGTGATCGACGACATTGCCTTCCAGACCAACCTTCTGGCGCTGAATGCCGGCGTGGAGGCAGCACGAGCCGGTGAGGCTGGCAAGGGCTTTGCCGTGGTGGCGCAGGAAGTGCGCGAACTGGCGCAGAAATCCGCCGCCGCTGCCAAGGAGATCAAGGACCAGATCGCCCGTTCTTCTGCCCAGGTGGAAAACGGCGTGCGTCTTGTCGGAGAGGCCGGCGATGCGCTGAAACGCATTTCGGACCAGATCAAATCTGCAAACGAGATCGTCAGCAAGATCGCCCATTCGGCCGCCGAACAGGACACGACATTGCGCTCGATCTCCTCATCCCTCAACCAGCTCGACGTCGCCACCCAGCACAATGCCGCCATGGCGGAAGAAACCACGGCTTCGGCCGAGGCGCTGGCCGTGGATACAGAAGAACTGCTGAACCTCATCCGCGGCTTCCGCGTCTCCTCCGGCCACCAGCTTCACGGCATGGCAGAGCAGATGCGTATGGCAGGGTGACCGCGAACGGTCTCATGCGATAGAAACAAAAATGCCGGGCACAGACCCGGCATTTTTATGTGCTCTCCAAAACATTCCCTACATATTCGGCGTCATCCCCGGGCTCGACCCGAGGACCCATGGCCAGATTGCATTGTGAGTCATTGCCTCAAGGTCGAGGATGATGGCAGGGAGTATTTGCAACGTCGGGAAGCAGGCGATGTCGTGTTTGCGGCGCCTGATTTCAGCGGGTCAGCGCATCGAGACGATCGATATCAGCAGGTGAAAATACGGCAATACCGGCTTTTTCGAGCAGCGCCGCCGTCACGCCGTTGCCCGGATGTTTGAGGCCGGAGAACGAACCGTCGTAGATCGCAAGCGATCCGCAGGACGGGCTGCCGTCGATCAACAGCGCGTGGGTGCAGCCATTGGCCTTGGCGAAGGCCAGCGCCTTTTCCGCGCCGGCGATAAATTGCGCCGTGACATCGCCGCCGGTGACTTCCAGCACGCGGGCGCGGCCTTCCAGCACATCGAGACCCGAAGCCCCATTTTCGATTTCCGCCGGTGGACGCGGCACGGGCATGCCACCCGCCATTTCCGGACAGATCGTCACCAGCCTGCCCTCACTTCGCCAGCGCTCTATTGCGGGGTGGGACAGGGGTTTACCCTTGCCGTCATAGCGGACGGGCTGGCCGAGGAGGCAGGCGCTGATGAGGATTTTGGGAGGCGTTTGGGTCAATTGGGAGCCATTCTGTGAGAGTCGCGGTTGCTGCTTACCCCCTCTGTCCTGCCGGACATCTCCCCCTCAAGGGGGGAGATCGGCAAGAAGCTGGCTCCCTGCAAAAATTCGCAACCTCAAAGATCACCGAGAGGTCGCCACGTTTCAATCTCCCCCCTTGAGGGGGAGATGTCCGGCAGGACAGAGGGGGGTGAACCAAGTACGCTGACATACCCGGCCACCCCGAAAGCCCTCACCCCGTGATCTTCGAGAAATCCGCAACCGTACCGGTTGCCTCGCGGATGGCCTTCAGCAGCGCCAGACGGTTGGCGCGGATGGCCGCATCCTCATCATTGACAAGCACATCTTCGAAGAACCTGTCGACTGGCGCGCGAAGCGTGGAGAGCGCCTGCATGGCTGAGCGGAAATCCTCACCTTCGACAGCCTTCGCGGCATCGGCAGAGGCAGACTTGATCGCCGCGTAAAGCGCCTTTTCGGCGTCGAGCTTCAGCAGCTCTTCAGAGACGCCATCGGCAACCACGGTGCCCTTCTTTTCCTCGGCGGCCAGAAGCTGCGTGGCGCGCTTGGCGCCCGCCAGAAGGTTACGGCCATCCTCGCCGGTGATGAAGGCGGTAAGCGCCTCGACACGGCGGGCGATCAACAGGAGATCATCGGATGCCGGTGTCAGGACGGCGTCGATCAGATCATAACGGGCACCGAGGTCGCGGAGGTAGACTTTCAGGCGGTCGTGGAAGAAAGCCAGAAGATCAGCCTCCACTTCGAACATGACGTCATCCGGATTTTTCGCGAAAGTCACGTTTTCCGTAACGTGCTTTAGCCATGGTTCGAAAATGTCCGCTATTGGCAGCCGAACATTCCGCTCCAGAATAATCCTCACCACGCCCAGCGCCGCACGGCGCAGAGCGAAGGGGTCCTTCGAACCGGTGGGCTTTTCATCGATGGCCCAGAAACCGACGAGGGTATCGAGTTTGTCGGCCAAAGCGACCGTGATCGCCACCTTGTCGGCCGGCAGGCGATCCGAAGGGCCTTGCGGCTTGTAGTGGTCTTCTATGGCCGCGGCGACGCTTTCGTTTTCGCCCTGCAGCGCCGCATATTTGCGGCCCATCAGGCCCTGAAGCTCAGGGAATTCGCCGACGGCTTCGGTGCGCAGGTCAGCCTTGGCCAGCACCACCGCGCGGTCCACCAGTGCTTCATCGGCACCAACGACGGGGGCCAGCGCCTTCGCCAGTTCACGGATGCGAGTAACGCGTTCGCCCTGAGAACCGAGCTTGGCATGGAACGTCACGTTCAGCGCATCGAGCTTCGCCATACGCTGGTCGAGCGGCTTCTTAAGATCGAGGCCGAATTTCGCGGCCGAATCCTTCAAGGTGTCGAGATCGGGCAGATCGCCCTGGTCACGGTTCCAGAAATGGCGGGCGTCCGACAGGCGGGCGCGCACGACCTTGCCATTGCCGTGGATGATTTCCTTGCCGCCATCGCTCGCCTCGATATTCGAGATCAGGATGAAGCGGTTGGAAAGGCCTTCTTCCGCACCCTGATTGCGGGTGACGAAACACTTCTGGTTGGTCTTGATGGTGAGGCGGATGATTTCCGCCGGGATCTGCAGGTAATCCTCTTCGAAAGTGCCCATCAGCACCTGCGGCCATTCGACAAGGCCGGAGACTTCTTCCAGCAGGCCCTCGTCTTCCACCAGATCGAGACCATTGGCGAAAGCCAGATCCTTGGCGTCATGCAGGATGATATCCTTACGGCGCTCGGCGTCGAGAATGACCTTCGCCTTTTCAAGGCTCGAGACATAGTCCTCGAAACGGCGCACAGTGATCGGGCCAGGCGCATGGAAACGATGGCCATAGGTGACGTTGCCGGCGACGATGCCGTCAATCACGAAAGGAATGACCTGCGTCTCGTCATGCTCGGGGCCGAACAGGCAGACGATGGATTGCAGCGGGCGCACCCAGCGAAGGCTTTCGGAGCCCTTGCCTTCGATGCCGGCATAGCTGGAACCCTTCGGCATGGAGGCCGGGCCGGAGCGCATGGATTTCGGCCAGGGGAAGGAGCGGATGATGCCGGGCATCACCTCGGCGATGATCTCTTCTGCCGGGCGGCCGGGCTTGTTGATGATGGCGACGTAGAAATCGCCCTTCTTCGGGTCGGAAACAACCTGCGCTTCCGAGATATCATTGAGACCGGCGCCGCGCAAAAAGCCTTCGATGGCCTTTTCATTGGCGTCGGTGCGCGGGCCCTTCTTTTCTTCGCGCACATCGGCGGAGCGGGCGTTGAGGCCGCGAATATCCAGCGTCAGGCGGCGCGGCGTCCAATATTCACGCGCGCCCTCATAGGTCAGCCCTCTCTCCACCAAGGCATCGGTGACGAGTTTCTTCAGATCGCCCGCCGCCTTGCGCTGCATGCGGGCGGGGATTTCCTCGGAGCGAAGTTCAAGCAGAAGATCGGGCATGGGATAAGGACTTTAATCTGTTGCAAAAGAGTGTCGCGGACTTAGCAAGACCAGCGGCAAAAGTCACCAGCTATCGGTTAAATTACCGCCGGCGCGCATCACCAGCCGCCGCCGCCACCACCGCCGCCGCCGGAGCCCGAGAAACCGCCGCCGCCGCCACCGCCCGAAAAGCTGGAATTGGACGAGCTGACGGGTTGTGGGATGGTGGAGGCGATGGTGCTTGCCATGGAGGTGGAAAAGCCGCCGATCCTGTCGCCGAAGCTGCCGTAATTGCTGCCCAAATACCAGCCGGGCGCATAACTTGCCACTGCGGCACCGGCGGCAGCTGTCGCAAGCCAGGTCTCGAAGGTGCGGCTCCAGGGCTTTTCGACGCCGAGCGCCACGGCATAGGGCAGCAGCGTCTCGAAATGTTGCGGCGACATGGCGGGAGCGCTCGCCATGTTCATCCGGTCTTTTTCCGCCAGCGTCAGATAGGTTCTTAGCCCTTCGATGCCGTCCATCAGTTTGCGGCCGAGCGGTGTGGGCGCGCCCATCAGGAACAGGAAAAGCGCATTGGTGAGCACGATGCCGCCGATGGCCGCCAGCGCCAGCGACTTGGTATCATGCGTTACATCCAGCAGGATTTGCGTGGCAATACCGCCGATGGCTGAAAAGGCCACGAAACCGGCAAAGGCCAGCATGACGATGCCGCCGATGCGCTTGCGCAGTGGCGCGCCACGCGAAAACTGCCGACCGATACCGATCGACAGGATGCTGAAGAAGAAAGAGAAAAAGCCGAACACCAGGATGGCGGCAATGGCGCTTTCATCGAGATCGCCAAACACCAGCGTCGCGACGATAATCGCGATGCTGAGGAAGATACCGAAAACGATATAACCGGCATTGCTGCGGTAATATTTGCCGCGATGTTCCTTTTCTATCGCCGCGCGGAACTGCGTGCCGACCTTCTCGACTTCCGCCCCATGGGCCTTGTCAATGGTCAACACCTTGCCCGCACCGCCGATGGCGGAGAGCAGCGTCTTCTGCCCGGTCGGCAGATCGGCGGCGGTTGCCTTTTCCGTGCGGCGGATGACGATGGAATTCTTCAGATCTTCCAGAACGACATAGCCTTTGACCGCCAGATCAAGGGCCGAGGCGGAGAGCGCCGTCCAGCCCGCGCCGGAAAAACCGCGGTTATCGACATAATTGACCAAAGCCGGGGAAAGCCCCTCCGGTGCATCCCAGCGCGGCACCACCACGCCCTTGGCGGGATCACGACCCACCGCGAACCACGCCCGCAGATAATAAAGCAGCACGACAAAAAGCCCGCCGCCCGAAAGCAGGATGGCCAGATTATCACGCAGCCACCAGCCCGCCTCCTGTGAGGTGTCGGGTGCTGCAATTGCGCCCTTCGGCAGCTTGACGGCAATCGTCATGCCCTCGCCCACCGTAAACGGGCGGGTGGAGGCGAAGAACACCTCGTTGCCTTCGCTGAGGATGCGGGCGTCCTTGCCTTTTGCACCGAGTGGTCCGGTGAAGACGTTGGTGTCTGTCGCCTTAACGCCCTCAGGCAAAACCACGGTCGCGGAAATCTCGCCCATGGGAAATTGCCAGCCATTGCCGGTGACGTTCCAGGTCAGCTCGTCATAATCGCTGAAATAACGGATTTGCCGGGCGGTCGTGTAGGTGATCTGGAAGATATGCTCGCCGGTCGGCAGAAAACGGTCGGCGCTGCCGGTATAGATGCGGATGCCGCCATCGATAGTTTCGGTACGCCAGTTTTCCGGCGCCCCGTCGCGCTCCACAGAAACGACGTTGAAATCCACCTTGGTGCGGCGGTTGTTCGCATCCAGCGCATAAAGCGGGAAATCGCGGAAGATGCCGCGCTTGATGTTCTGCCCTTCGGCGCGCGCGGTGATGGTTTCCGTCACCGCCAGCTTGCCATCCGCCGCCACCTCGACGACGGAATGATAGGAGCGGATGAATTCTTCCGCTAGGGCCGGAAAGGCCGCGCCCAGGAAGACGAACAGCGCGAGAAGTCTTGCGGCGATGGTCTTCACGGGGCGTTCCCTCCTCAATACGTTCAGTGCTGCGGTTCGGCAGCGCTTTCCTTTTCCGTGTACTCGACGCCGAGCGAGGCGAGCTCTTTCCAGTAAGCCGGATAGGTCTTGCCCACGCAGGCAGGGTTCTGGATGGCAATGCCGCCGATCTTCAGCGCCGCCAGCGCAAAACTCATGGCGATGCGGTGGTCGGCGAAAGTATCGATGGAGGCATTCACCGTCTGGCCCGCCAGCGCCGGATCGGAATGCACGATCAGGTCGTCGCCTTCCTCATGCGCCAGACCGCTACGGATTTCGTTGAGCCCGAGCGAGACGGCGCGGATGCGGTCGCATTCCTTGACACGCAGGTTGGCGATGCCGACGAAGCGCACCGGCGTTTCGTTGAAGGCAGCGAGGACCGCGATGGTGGGAATGGCGTCCTGCATCTGCGAGCCGTCGATTTCGGCGGGCAGATGCGGAAACTTGGCCATGACCTCATAGGCCTTGGCATCCGGCTGGGTGAACTTGTCGGCGGGCGTGCCGATATCGATCGCGCCGCCGGTCAACAGTTCCGCACCCCAGAGATAGGTGGCGGCGGAAGCATCCGGCTCGATGTGGAAATCGGTTGCCGTATAGCCGGTGGGATGTACGCGCCAGATGGCGTTGCTGACCCGCTCCACCTTGGCGCCGAAGGCTTCCATGGCCGAGGTGGTGAGGTCGATATAACCTTTCGCGCCGATTTCCTCGCCCTTGAGGATGATATCGACCGGCTTGTCGCCGCAGGCGGCGGCCATCAGAAGCGCTGACACATATTGGCTGGAAAGGTTGGCATCGATGGTGACGCTGCCTTTCGGGAAACCCGTGCCCTTGCCACAGACAGTGACGGGCGGGCAGCCGGTCGGCGCTTCCGCCTCGACACCGAGGGAGCGCAGCGCCTCCACCAGCGGCATGATCGGGCGTTTGCGCATGTGCTCGTCACCATCGATGATGACGGCACCATCGACAAGTGCGGCAGCGGCGGTGAGGAAGCGCGTGGCGGTACCGGCATTGCCGAGGAAAAGCGGCTTTTCCGGCTGTTGCAAAACGCCCGTGCCTTCCACCACAAACGTCGTCGCATCAGGCTCGGTTACCTTCACGCCCATCTCGCGCAGGGCTTCGGCCATATAAAGCGTGTCGTCGCTCTTCAGCGCCCCGGTCAGGCGGCTTTTGCCCTTGGCGAGGCCGGCGAGCAGAAGCGCGCGGTTGGTGATGGATTTGGAGCCGGGCGGCTCAACCTTGCCGGAAAGCGGGTGGCCGGGCGGGGTGATGGTCAGTTCGATCATGATCGTCGTCTTGTCAAAGAATGCGGCACGGAGCCGGATTATCGGAATTTGAGCGGGAGGTTTTTAAACCGTCAGAGGAACGGCGTCCTCAGAATTTCACCGTTGGCACAGCGCGATCGGCTGGATTGTCGATCTCGAAATAAGGTGCCTTGGCAAAGCCGAACTGGCCGGCGACCAGATTGGACGGGAAGCTCTCCACCTTGACGTTGAGATCGCGGGCCGCACCATTGTAATAACGGCGCGACATCTGGAGCTCGCCTTCGATGGTTTCAAGCGAGCGCTGCAATTCCAGAAAATTCGTGTTGGCCTTGAGGTCGGGATAGGCTTCGGCGAGTGCAAAGAGTTTACCGAGCGCCTGCGACAACAGGCCCTCCGCCTGTGCACGACCCTCGACATCGCCCGCAGGCACGGCCTGCGCGCGGTTGCGCATGGCGATCACCTCCTCGAAGGTGGTTTTTTCATGCGCGGCATAACCTTTTACGGTCTCGATGAGGTTGGGGATGAGATCGGCGCGGCGTTTCAGCTGCACGTCGATGCCCGACCACGCCTCTTCCTTCATCTGCCGCGCCTTGACGAGGCCGTTATAGATGAAGACGACATAAAGCGCGATTGCCGCGATGATTGCCAGCGTGATGAACATTCCCGACCCCTCCTCAAGAGGCGCGGACGCCATGAGCGGCATCCGCACATTAGACTGTTGTCCGCCTTAGATAGATCGTCAGGCGGCCCTGTTCCAGTTCAGCCCGCCCGCATCTGTCAGCAGGAAGGCTTCGCCGCAAGCTTTCGCCAGCGTGCGTACGCGCAGAATATAGCTCTGGCGTTCGGTAACCGAGATCACGCCACGCGCATCCAGAAGGTTGAAGACATGGCTTGCCTTGATGCACTGGTCATAGGCCGGGAAAACGCATTTGTGCAGGCGCTGGTTGTCGTTGTCACCGGGTGCACCGGCGGCGAGAAGCGCCTGGCATTCCTTTTCGGCGTCGATGAAATGACGATGCAGCATGGCCGTATCGGCAAATTCGAAGTTGTGGCGGGAATATTCCTGCTCGGCCTGCAGGAAGACGTCGCCATAAGAAATCTTCTCTTCGCCCTCGCGGCCGTTGAAATTCAGGTCGTAGACATTGTCGACGCCCTGAACATACATGGCCAGACGCTCCAGACCATAGGTCAGTTCGCCGGCAACCGGCGAGCATTCAATGCCGCAAACCTGCTGGAAGTAAGTGAACTGCGACACTTCCATGCCGTCGCACCAGCATTCCCAGCCAAGACCCCAGGCCCCGAGCGTCGGGCTTTCCCAGTCGTCCTCAACGAAGCGTACATCGTGCAGCAAGGGATCGAGGCCGATCGCCTTCAGCGAACCGAGATAGAGTTCCTGCAGGTTCGACGGGTTTGGCTTCAGAATGACCTGATACTGGTAATAATGCTGCAAACGGTTGGGGTTTTCGCCGTAACGGCCGTCGGAAGGACGACGTGACGGCTGTACATAGGCGGCCTTCCACGGCTTCGGCCCGAGTGCGCGCAGCGTCGTCGCCGGATGAAACGTTCCCGCGCCCACTTCCATATCGTAAGGCTGCAACACCGCGCAGCCCTTGTCGGCCCAGTAATTATGCAGCGTCAGGATCAGCGCCTGAAAGGAACGCTTCGGGTTCATATGGTCTGGAATATCGGTCATTGCAGTCATCGCGGCGTTAGGAGGACAAGTAAGCACTGACTTACTTCGGATGCGGACTGGTGCCACGGCATGGCCTGAGGGTCAAGGTTTTATGCGAAACGGCGACCCGCAGCAGTGGGGGGATCAGCCCGCCGCCTCCGCCCGTGAACTTGCGATGCCGCGATCTGCGAACTTTCTGAAAAGCCTGATGACAGGCTTTTCAAACAGAATATGCGCCGCAATAGACACAGCCAGCGCAACAACAACGATCACGATGCTCGCCGCAAAACCCGGTGCTATGACCTTCAGGACTATCGAAATGACCAGCCCGTGCAGGAGATAAAGCGCATAGGAGGCGTCGCCGACAATTTCGAAAGGCTTCAGCCACGCTTCAGGCCAGCCACCGGCTCTTTCGATCCAGACACAACCCGCGACGAGCAGAAAGGCAGGCAGGCCCCAGCTCACGATACGCAAAAGACCAAATTGCTCACCGATACCCGCCGCAAAAGCAAACCCGACAAAAGACAGGGCGAGAGCGGCGATACCACTGCGCATGCTCGCAAAGGCAATCCGAGACAGGATAAGCCCGGCGAGGAATTCCAGCAACAGGGGCGATGCCCAAATCTGCATGAATGGCGATTGCCAGTCCGCCAGCTGCCCCACGGCCACCATTGCCGACAGGATGACGACGGTTACGGCGATCGGCGCGCGCAATGCAAGACCCAGCGCGAATACAAGATAGAAGAATATCTCCATATTCAGCGTCCAGCCCACCAGCACCAGCGGTGTCACCTGGCCCGCAGCGTTGACATAGGGGACAAAGAGCAGTGATTTCCAGAGATGTTCCATCGTGAAGGTGAAGGTGGAAAACACCCCGGCCAGTGCGCCAAAGCACATGACGAATGTGATGGCCCAGTAAAGCGGCACGATACGGAAGAGACGATGGCGCAGGAACTTGCCGGGTGGCGACTTGCCAGCGACCAGCCCCATGACAAATCCAGATATGACGAAGAAAACATCCACTCCGGCTGCGCCGATCGTGAAAGGCGTGCCGGCAATGTGGAAAAACATGACTGCCAGCGCTGCGACTGCTCGCAAAAACTGAATGGAATGAACTTTCTGCAAAAAATACCCCGTCCAGCAAGCTCATGCGCGGCTTCAGCCGGCTATGGGCGAAGCGCTGCAGATCAATCTCAAATATCGGGGACCAGTAGTTGCATAAATCCGGCAAAAATACTTGCAGAAATTGGGGTATATCTGAACAAGCTGCTTTTTGGGTTAACTTGTAACTTACCACCCAATGCCGGCGAAACGCGCCGCTTCGCGCCCGCGGTTACGCATCATCCTCGCGTTTGACGCGATATTCGCCCGTCTCGGGGTCCTTGATCAACGTGCCGATGGCGCCGGTCTCGCGTTCCTTTTCGCGCTGTTTCGATTTTGCGGACAGCTTTTGCGCGTCGCGCACAAAGCGGCGGTAAAGGATGATGGATCCCACCACCAGAAGGATGATTGTAATCAGCTGCGCCATAAGGCCCTATTCCCGCGATATCAAAGACCGAAACGCGACCACAATGCCTTTTCTTCGGCAACCTCCGCAAGTCCCGAGACTGCGCCTGCAGCGAGCCTTTCGCCATTCAGGCCGAGTGCCGCATTCACGCCCGGCACCTTTTTGCCGAACAGGGTGCGCCCGCCGCTGATAAGCTGAAGCTTGATCTTTTCGCCGTAACGGCGGCGCAACACCTCGCGCATGTCGCCCAGCCCGTCGATCAGGCCGATATCGAGGCCACGCATGCCGGTCCAGAACAGGCCGGAGAAGATCGTCTCATCGTCGATCAGCTTCGCGCCGCGGCGCATCTTCACCATATCGATGAAAACATTGTGGATTTCGACCTGAAGCGACTTCAGGTAGTCGATATCGCCTTCCTTTTCCGGCTGGAAGGGATCGAGGATGACCTTGTTTTCGCCGGCCGTGTAGACGCGACGCTCCACGCCGATCTTCCGCAGCATCTCCGGAAAACCGAAACCGCCGGAGACGACGCCGATCGAGCCGACTATGGAGGTGGGGTCGGCAATGATCTCATCACCGGCAAGCGCGATCATGTAGCCACCGGAGGCCGCCACATCCTCCACGAAGATCAGGACTTTCTTTTCGTTTTCCTCGGCAAGCTGGCGGATGCGATTATAGATCATCCGCGCCTGTACCGGCGAGCCGCCGGGAGAGTTGAGCGAAATGGCGACGGCCGGCGCGTCCTTGATGGCGAAGGCCTTTTCAAGCAGCGGCGCATAGGAGGCTAGATTAAGCGCGGGACGAAACTGGCTGCCGCCCGCCATTATCGCGCCATGCATGCGCACGACAGGGATGACGAGTTCTTTTTTGCGAAAGCGTTTCGGTACCAGATACTTCAAAAAACCCACAACTCAATCCTCGCAGCATTTGCCTGTTCGTCAGGCATGTATGTATCGCCCGGGAAAACACAATGGTGCGGCCGGCGGAACGGCGATATTTATAAGCCGGCTCTGATTGCCTTTACATTACGGCGATAGGCGATGCGGCCATTGTTCAGGTCGTCCACGAATGGGGTAAAGGCGTGGCTGTCGGCCTCATGCATGATGAGCGGCGAGCGGAATGACAGCTTCGCCCGCGAGCCTTTGATGGCGGTAACCAGCATGCGCACCGCGTCCTCGCCAGGACGTGGATGGATGAGGGTAATCTCCATGCCGCCGAAGCGGCTGCCGCAGGCGGCAATGACGTCCGCCACCGATTGCGGCCGTGCAATCAGCGACAGCTGCCCGCCCGAAACCATGATCGCCCCTGCGGTTCTGATCCAGTCCTCGAACAGACCCTCCGTCATGGCATGGGCTTCGGCCTTCAGAGCATCCGGCGTGCGGCGGTCGCCCGCATCATTATAGGGCGGGTTCATGATGACGTGGTGAAAATAGTCATCGGGCAATCCTGCCTCGACACGCGCTTTCGCCCGCAGGGTCACGTCGGCCTCGCGCACGCTTACCCGAGCGGAAAAAGCGGCGTTTTCCGGTAGCAACAGGCTGCGGCGGGCAAAATCCGCCATTTCCGGCGAGCGTTCGTAAAGCGTTACCTCGGCCGTCTCCAGCCGGGCGGCAACAGCAAAACCCGCCGCACCTGCACCCGCACCGAGATCAGCTATCCGGCAGGGGCGGTCATCCGCCACCAGCGAGGCCAGAAGCATGGCATCCATGCCGGCGCGGTGCCCCCTGCCCTTCGGCTGAAGGATGTGAAACCGGCCCCGATGAAAGGCGTCAATCGTTTCGGAAATATCGTCGCCCACGTCGCCTTAAGCCTCTTCGCCCCGCAACTCGTCCCCCAGCCCGGCATCGATGAGGATGCGTCGGCCCTCATCGGCACGATCCTCTTCCACAAGGAACCTTCGGGGCAAAAGACCGAGCGAACCTTCCAGAATGCTCATCGCCTGATCGGCAACAAGGCAGTGGATGCCGGCGTCCTTCATCAGGCTTTCAGCGAAGGAGAGCAGCACGGCATCGTTGGTACGGATCAGTTCACGCATGGATAAGCCCTAAATTCCCATCTTTTTGAATGGCTAGCGGCAATTCGCCCCTTGCCGCGCAAGGCGCCAGTTTTTATTGTCGAATTCAAATTCGAACAGGAGTCCTGTCCCTTGGGCGTCGTCATACCGCTTGAAGAAAGCAAAAACAAACTCGCATCCGTCAAGCCGCTTGTCGACCTGACCCGCCCCGACATGGAACGGGTGAACCAGCTTATCCTCTCCAAGGCGGGTTCCGATGTCCAGATGATACCCGAGGTGGCCAACCATCTGATCTCATCCGGCGGCAAGCGCCTGCGGCCGATGCTGACGCTCGCTTCGGCCTCGATGTTCGGTTACGAGGGCGATCACCACATCAAGCTCGCCACCAGCGTGGAATTCATGCACACGGCGACGCTTTTGCATGATGATGTGGTGGATGAAAGCGATCTGCGCCGCGGCAAATCCACCGCCCGCACCATCTGGGGCAACCAGGCAAGCGTTCTCGTCGGCGACTTCCTGCTCGGCCAGGCCTTCCGCATGATGGTTGATGTCGGCTCGCTCGATGCCCTTGATGTGCTGTCCACGGCCGCTTCGGTCATCGCCGAGGGCGAGGTGCTGCAGCTTTCGGTCGCCAAGAACATGGAAACCACCGAAGACGATTATCTGCAGGTGATTCGCGCCAAGACGGCGGCCCTGTTTGCGGCTGCGGCGGAAGTCGGCCCGATTGTTGCAAAGACGGACAAGGCAACCCGCAGCGCGCTGAAATCCTACGGCATGAATCTCGGCCTCGCCTTCCAGCTCGTCGATGACGTCCTCGACTACGGCGGCAAGTCCGCCGATCTCGGCAAGAATACCGGCGACGATTTCCGTGAAGGAAAGATTACGCTGCCGGTCATCCTTTCCTATCGTCGCGGCACGCAGGACGAGCGCGCCTTCTGGCGTAACGCCATCGAAAAGGGCGAAAGCAGCGATGAAAACCTCGAAAAGGCGCTGGGCCTGATCACCAAATATAATGGTCTTGGCGACACGATCGGACGCGCCACACATTATGGCACCATTGCCCGCGATGCGCTGGCGCCGCTGCCGCAGAGCCCATGGAAAAATGCGCTTCTGGAAGTGATCGACTTCTGCATCGAGCGTCTGAACTAAGGCTAAAGGCCCACGCAAACGGCGGATGGACAGGACCGTCCGCCCGATGTTTCGGGTCGGATTTTTCGCAAGGCGCGATTGTGGCCGGGCCATAATTTCTTGCGGGGTTGCTTCAAAAAAGCCATTCTATCGTGACCAAACAATGGAAACTGATTTTTCCGTGCATTCGCACAAAGGCAAAGGTTCCCTCATGCGGCGTAAACCAGCACTCCGTCTTCTCTGCAGCGCGGCTCTTGCCGCTGCTCTCGCAATCGGCGCGGGCGCAAGCCCCGGCCTTGCGGAGACAAAGGCGAAAACGGAAGAGAAGGCCGTTACGTTCGATCCGGCCAAGGTGAACACCTTCTCCGGCGCTTTCCTTGCCGGGCGCAATGCCGATGTCGATCAGGACTATCCCACCGCGATTTCGCTCTACAAAAAGGCGCTGGAATTCGATCCCGCCAATTCGGAAATCCGCCAGCGGCTGATGATCGCCGAACTCCTGAGCGGCAACTTCGAGGCAGGCGCCAAGATTGCCGATTCGATGAAGGACGATACGTCCGTCGAGCGGGTGACGACCATCGTGCGCGGCCTTGACGCCATCAAGGACAAGGAATTCACCAAGGCCGAAAAAATCCTGAAATATACCGGCCCGAACGATCTTGACCGCATGGTCAACACGCTTTTGACCGCATGGGCGCGTGCCGGTTCCGGCAAGCCGAAGGAAGCCTTGGCGCTCGTCAACAACATGAAGGGCCCGGGCTGGATTTCGATCTTCCAGAAATACAATGCGGCGGCCATCGCCCTTGTCAGCGGCAATATCGATGCGGCCCGCAAGAGCCTCAACGAAGCGGTGACGGATCGCGAAGGCGGCGCAACGGCGTCCGATACCTATATGCGCGCGGTGATGGCGCTGGCACGCCTCGAGGCTTCCGCCGGCAACAGGCAGAAGGCGCTGGACGCGATTGCGGTCGGCGATACTTTCGCGCCGAATTACGCGCCGCTGAAAGCGCTTCGCGAAGCAATCGAAAAGGGTGAGAAGCCGGAACAGCAGATCACCAATGCGGTGGAAGGCGCCGCCAGCGTCATGTTCTCGATTGCCGGGGCATTGAACCGTGAGGGCGCCGAGGAAATCGTCACGCTTTATCTGCAGACGTCACGCGCACTCGATCAGAAAAGCCCCGATACGCTTATTCTTCTCGGCGGGCTTGCTGAAGCCATGAAGCAGCCTGAACGCGCCATCGTGTTTTACCGTGATGTGCCGAAGGATTCGCCAATGTATCGCATCTCCGAGCTGCAGCTCGGACTGACGCTGGCGCAGACCGGCAAGGTGGATGAGGCGCGCCAGCACCTCAAATCCCTGCTCGAATCCGACCCGAAGGACGTTCGCTCCTACCTCGCTTATGGCAGCGTGCTTTCGGACGCCAAGGACTACAAGGCCATGGCCGAAAACTACGACAAGGCCATCGAGGTGATCGGTGCCGTGCCGCAGAAATCCGACTGGTCGGTGTTCTTCCAGCGCGGTATCGCCTATGAGCGCCTGAAGGAATGGGACAAGGCAGAACCGAATTTCAAGCGGGCGCTGGAATTGAACCCGGAACAGCCGCAGGTGCTGAACTATCTCGGTTATTCCTGGGTGGATAAGGGCATCAATCTCGACGAAGGCATGAAGATGATCAGCCGCGCCGTCGAGCTTCGCCCGAATGACGGTTACATCGTCGATTCGCTTGGCTGGGCGCATTATCGTCTCGGCGCTTTTGATGACGCCGTGACCGAACTGGAGCGGGCGATCGAACTCAAGGCCGGCGATCCGACCATCAACGACCATCTGGGCGACGCCTATTGGCGCGTGGGCCGCAAGATCGAGGCGGTCTACCAGTGGAACCGTGCGTTGATCGGCGACAGCGATGACGTGGACAAGGCCAAGGTGAAGGAAAAGATCGCCAACGGCCTGCCGCCTCTCGAAAAGGATGCCGAAAATACCGCCAAGAAGGATGTCGCGCCGCAACCGCCGGCTCCTCCGGCACCGGCTCCTGTGCCTGCCCCGGACAAGAAATCCTGATGCCGTATGCGTGTGCATGAGGTTTCCGGGGCGGCCGAGACCATCGAGGCGGCCCCGGCAAAAATCAATCTCGCACTGCATGTGACCGGCCAGCGGGCAGATGGTTACCATCTGCTCGAAACGCTGGTGACATTCACCGAGGCCGGCGACACCATTCGCATTCGTGACGCCGATACCGACACCTTTTCGATCTCCGGCCCTTTTGGCGATCTCCTGCGCACGGACGATGGCGGCGACAATCTCGTCACCCGCGCCCGGGACAGGCTGCGTGATGCGCTTGCGGCCACGGGTCAGTCAGGCCGTCCGGTTGCCATTCACCTCGAGAAGAACCTTCCGGTCGCCTCCGGCATTGGCGGCGGTTCGGCCGATGCGGCGGCGACGCTGCGGGCGTTGTTGCGACACTGGCAGGTTTCGATTGAGCCGGAAAGGCTGGTATCGCTCGCGCTCACACTCGGCGCGGATGTGCCCATGTGCCTTGAAAGCCGGCCTCTCATCGCACGCGGCATTGGCGAGGAGATCGAACCGGTCTCCGATCTGCCCTGCCTGTTTCTGGTTCTCGCCAATCCGCTGAAAGCCGTTGCGACACCGGATATATTCCGACGCCTGCAAAACAAGACCAATCCCCGCCTGCCGGCACATGCGACAATCGGCTGGATGGATTTTCTGGCGCAAAGCCGCAACGATCTGCAACCGCCCGCTCAGACATTGCTGCCGGAGATCGGCGAGATCGTCGGCATGCTGTCACAGGAAGGTGCCGCGCTTGTCCGCATGTCCGGTTCGGGTGCGACCTGCTTTGGGGTTTTCCATTCCTTCGATGCCGCCCGCAAGGCGGAAACATCGCTTTGGAAGAAACGCCCCGGCTGGTATTTTCAGGCGACTCGAACCATTTGAGGATTAGGTCATGGCAGGCGAAAGACCCTTCATTCCCCTTGGCATTGCGGTTTTGACCGTGTCGGACAGCCGCACGCTGGAAAATGACAAATCCGGCGACACGCTCGTTGCAAGGCTTGAGGAAGCGGGACACCGCCTCGCCGCCCGCGCCATCGTGCCGGATGACCGGCAAGCCATTTTCAACACGGTGCGGGACTGGACGCTTGCCCCGGGCGTGGATGTGGTGATCACCACCGGCGGCACCGGCTTTACCGGCCGCGACGTGACGCCCGAGGCGCTGGAACCGCTGTTCGAAAAGCGCATGGACGGTTTTTCCGCGCTTTTCCATCGCATTTCCTATGACAAGATCGGCACCGCCACCATCCAGTCACGCGCAACCGGCGGCGTGGCGAACGCCACCTTTATTTTCGTGCTGCCCGGCTCGCCGGGTGCCTGCAAGGATGCCTGGGACGGCATTCTGAAAGCCCAGCTCGATTATCGCCACCTGCCCTGCAATTTCGTGGAAATCATGCCGAGGCTGGATGAGCATTTGAAGCGTGGGGGTGGTGGGGTTTAGGGACCCGAGGTGCGTGGGGCTTACCCCCCTCTGCCCTGCCGGGCATCTCCCCCTCAAGGGGGGAGATCGGCACGACGCACTACCTCAACTTCATTCTCAGGCTAGGAGATGGGCGAAACCTCGCCGCAGATCGATCTCCCCCCTTGAGGGGAGATGCCCGGCAGGGCAGAGGGGGGTAAAGCCCCACACGCCCTTGACAATGACCAACATCCTGCGCCTTCACACCGGCGCCGCCGAAAACCCAATCACGCCAGATATTTCTTGAAAAATTCCACCGTCCGGCCCCAGGCGAGATCGGCGGCCGCCTTATCATATCGCGCCGAGGACGTATCATTGTTGAAGGCGTGGTTGACGCCGTCATAGACGAAAATCTCAAAGGTCTTGCCGTTTTCCTCCAGCGCTTTCTTATAGGCATCGATACCGGCATTGATACGTTCATCGAGACCCGCATATTGCAAAAGCAAGGGCGCCTTGATGGCTGGCACGTCGGCCGCCGGGGCCTGCTGGCCGTAATAGGCGACGCCGGCATTGAGGCCGGCCGATTTGGTGGCGAAACGGTTGACCAGCCCGCCGCCCCAGCAGAAGCCGACCGCGCCGACCTTGCCGTTGGCCCCCTGCCTTGCCGCAAGCCAGACCCGGCCCGCTTCGGCATTGGCGACGGTCGCGTCCATATCCAGGCCGCTGAACATCTGCCGCGCCTTCTCCTCATCCGGGGGCGTGCCGCCCTGCGGCGAGAGGAAATCGACGGCCAGCGCCCGGAAACCGGCAAGCGCTACACGCCTTGCTACATCGCGGATATGGTCGTTCAGGCCCCGGTTTTCGTGGATGACGATGACGGAGCCGATCGGCCCCGATACCGATTTCGGCGTGACGAGATAACCCTTCATCTCACCACCGGGAGCGGGATAGGTCACGTCCTCCGCGACGATCCCCGCATCGTCAGGTGCGACGATCGCGGCGTGGGCGCTGTTGGCTGAAAGGAGCGGCGCTATGGCCGCCGCAGCCGCGCCCGAGCCGGCGAGCACGGTGAGCTTTTCCATGAATTTGCGGCGGTCGAGGCTGAGATGGGTGTATTCATCGTAAGCGTCGATCATGGCCTGCGTAATCTTGGGCTTGTCCATCGCCTGTACTCCTTGAACGCGGATGCGACGGGCAGGATAACGCAGATCGCCCTGCGGGGAACGCAGCGGGCGGCGGCGGCGCCACACTTTTGCGTGAGCGCCGCAGGCCCTGTCATTTGCCTCAGGCGGCGAGGTCCACGACGATACGGCCGTCGATCTTGCCCTCTTCCATGCGATGGAAGATATCGTTGATATTTTCCAGCTTGTCCCAGGAGAAGTGGGCGGCCACCTTGCCTTCACCGGCGAAGGTCAGCGCCTCCTCCAGATCCTGCCGCGTGCCGACGATGGAGCCGCGTACCGTGATGCGCTTCAGCACCGTGTCGAACACCGGAATGGAGATGAAGCCCGGCGGCAAGCCGACAAGCGCCATGGTGCCCTTGGAGCGCAGGAAGCCATAAGCCTGCTCCATGGCCTTCGGCGAAACCGCCGTCACCAGCGCGCCGTGGACACCACCGGTTGCCTTCTGCACCTGCTCCACCGCGTCAGGCGCACGGCCGTTGACGGTGACATCGGCTCCGAGTTTTTTCGCAAGCGCCAGCTTGTCATCGAAAATATCAGCGGCAACGACATGCATGCCCATGGCCTTGGCATATTGCACGGCCATGTGACCAAGGCCGCCAATGCCTGAAATGACCACCCATTCACCGGGCCTGACTTCGGTTTCCTTCAGACCCTTATAGACGGTGACGCCGGCGCAAAGCACGGGTGCGGCCGGGCCAAAATCGAGATTATCCGGCAGGCGGCCGACAAATTTCGGATCGGCAAGGCCATATTCGGCAAAGCTGCCATTAACGGAATAACCGGAATTCTTCTGGCTCGGGCACAAGGTTTCCCAGCCGGTGCGGCAGGGGATGCAGCAGCCGCAGGCGGTGTAGAGCCAGGGCGTGCCGGCGCGGTCACCTTCCTTGATGCCGGTGACGCCAGCGCCGATTTTTGCGACATAACCGGCACCTTCATGGCCGGGAATGAAGGGCGGGTTGGGTTTGACCGGCCAATCGCCCGTTGCGGCGTGCAGGTCGGTGTGGCAAACGCCCGTCGCCTTGTAGTTGATGAGAATCTCACCGGGGCCGGGATCCGGTATCGCCACTTCCTCGATGGTCAGCGGTTTCCCAAACGCGCGGACGACGGCTGCCTTCATTGTTTTCGCCATGACATACTCCTCAATCTCTGCTCGCCTGAAATCCTCGACGGCGGGCAGAGATTAGCGGGGATGGGGCCTCATGGAATTGACCCATCGCAAATCGGCTTATTTTGGAGGCGTCGACTGTCTCACTTATGGAGCAACCTGACGATGCTGTTTCACTCCAGAGCCAACCAGATGGCGAGCCAGCCCCACAGGCAGACCACAAGCGCAAAGCCGATGCCGAACAATGCTCCGCGCTGACGCAGGCGGTTGCTGGTGACATGAACATAGGAATGGGCGTAGCGCGAAAGCACGAACAGCCAGGCCAGCAGGATGGTGACGATATTGTCCGCATCGGTGATGTAAAGCAGCAGGCAGGCGATGTGGAACAGGACAGGCAGTTCGAACTGGTTGGCGATGTTGCGGTTCACCAGATAGCTCTCGCGCGCCTCTTCGCCCCGGTCGCGCAGCTTGATCGCCGATTCGCGATCCTTGAAGGTGTATTTGTTGCGCCGAACGATCAGCAGGCCATAGAGCCAGAAAACGAGAAAGACATGGGCGATCATCGGCCAGAACATTGCGGTCGTTGGTGACATGCTTTCTCTCCCAATCGTGAAAACGCTCCCCGATCCGGCTGGAATCGGGGAGCGCCAAATACTCAGTCTATCTTTTTACGGATTCGGTTCGAAAGATCAAACCGCGCCGGGATAGTTCGGGCTTTCGCGAGTGATCGTCACGTCATGGGCGTGGCTTTCACGTAAGCCCGCGCTGGAAATGCGCACAAAGGTGGCGCGCTCCTGAAATTCCTTGATGGTGCTGCCGCCGACATAACCCATGGCGGCCTTGAGGCCACCGGCCAGCTGGTGCAGAACGCCGGAGACCGGACCCTTGTACGGTACCTGACCTTCGATGCCTTCAGGCACGAGCTTCAGCGTATCGCGCACTTCCGCCTGGAAATAACGGTCAGCCGAACCGCGGGCCATGGCGCCAACGGAGCCCATGCCGCGATAGGCCTTGAAGGAACGGCCCTGATAGAGGAACACTTCGCCCGGGCTTTCATCCGTGCCGGCGAGCAGCGAGCCGATCATGACGGCGGAAGCACCGGCGGCGATGGCCTTGGCCAGATCGCCCGAGAACTTGATGCCGCCATCGGCGATCACGGGAATATCGGCAGCGTTGGCCGCTTCCACCGAAGCCATGACGGCCGCCAGCTGCGGCACGCCGACACCGGCGACGATGCGCGTCGTGCAGATGGAACCGGGGCCGATACCGACCTTGACGGCGTCCGCGCCGGCATCGATCAGCGCCTTGGTGCCATCGGCGGTGGCGACATTGCCGGCGATGATGCGAACCGAGTTCGACATCTTCTTGACCTGCGAGACGGCATCCAGCACGCGCTGCGAATGGCCATGTGCTGTGTCAACGACCAGAAGGTCGACGCCGGCATCGATGAGGCGCTCGGCGCGCTCGATGGCATCGGCACCAACGCTGATGGCGGCGGCGGCACGAAGGCGGCCCTGCGCATCCTTGGTGGCGTTGGGGTTCAGCTGCGACTTCTCGATATCCTTGACGGTGATGAGGCCGACGCAATTGCCCTTGGGGTCTACAACCAGCAGCTTTTCGATGCGGTGCTTGTGCAGGAGCCGGCGCGCTTCCTGCTGATCGACGCTGCTTTCCTTGACCGTGACCAGGTTTTCGCGGGTCATCAGCTCATAGATTTTCTGCTGCGGATCAGAGGCAAACCGCACGTCGCGGTTGGTCAGAATGCCGACGAGGCGGCCGTTCTTGTGGCCGCCGGCACCGCCGTTTTCAACCACCGGAATGCCGGAAATGCCGTGCGCCTTCATCAAGGCTTGTGCTTCGGCAAGCGTCGCATCCGGGCCGATCGTGACCGGGTTGACGACCATGCCGCTTTCGAACTTCTTCACCTGCCGGACTTCTTCGGCCTGTTCGATGGGGGTCAGGTTGCGATGGATGACGCCGATGCCGCCGGCCTGGGCCATGGCGATGGCGAGACGGCCTTCGGTGACCGTATCCATGGCGGAAGACAGGATCGGCAGGTTGAGATCGATATCACGGGCGATGCGGGTGGCGATATTCGTCTGCCCCGGCATGACTTCGGAATGCCCGGGCTGCAGCAACACATCGTCAAATGTGAGAGCGTCCAAACCAGTGGGTGTTTGAATGATGCGTGCCATGACCAAATTCCTTCATACTGAAAATGCGTGGCCGTTCCGGAACGAAAAGTTCACCCCGGCGCCCTGCAAGGATTGCTTGGAAGTTGGCGAGGGCTGGTAACACGTTCATGACAGGAAGGGAATAGAAAAAACCCGGAATAACCTTCCGGGCTTTCTCTGTTGCTGCATTGCAGCAGATATTAAAGCGCGTCGTGTGGATTCCTGCTCCACAAGAAGCGCTTTAACTGCTTGTTTTTATGCATGTCGTTATCGCAAAACCGTTTAACACTTTTGCGCGACATGCATTAGATGTCGAACTGGTAGGATTTCGGCACGAAACGGTAACCCGTATCCAGCTTTTCCGCATAGCCAACGGACGGGAAAGGCATGTGATAGCCGAGGAAAGGCAACCGGTCAGTGGCGATCATGTCATAGACCTTCTTGCGGGTTGCGGCGGCCGCTGCCTTGTCCATGTCGAACTTCACCTCCCAGTCCGGCCTTTGCAGCGACAGGACGAAGTGGTTGGCGGTATCCGCCGTCAGGATCAGCGGCCTGCCTTCCGATTCGATACGGAAGATCATGTGCCCCGGCGAATGGCCGAAGGCCGCAATGCCGGTGATGCCGGACACCACATTGTCGCCGTCACTGATGAAGGTTGTTTTTTCCGCCAGCGGCTTGACGTTGGCGATAACGCCCTTGTGCCCACTCTCGGCAGGCGTGCCGACCCGCTTCTCATCCGTCCAGAAATCATATTCCGCCTGGCCGACCACGTAACGCGCCTTTGAAAAGGCCGGCGCGCCCTTTTCCATTAACCCGCCGATGTGGTCGCCATGCATATGGGTCAGCACCACCACGGTCACATCTTCAGGCGTATAACCTGCCGCTGCCATGCCTTCGATCAGGCGGCCATTGCCGGCGCCACGGCCGGCCTCGCCGAAGCCGGTGTCGAACAACACAAGGTCTGAGCCGGTATTGACGAGAACCGGCGAGAAGGAATTGACGAATTGTTCCTTCGGCAGAAAATTGTCTTCCAGCAATTTGCCGACCGTCTCCGCCGACTGGTCGGTGCCGAAGGTCTCGCCCGGATTGGGTGCGGCGCGCGCGCCGTCCTTCACGACGAGCACCTCGAAATTGCCGAGCTTGAAGCGGTTGGTTTCCGGCGGCATGGCGTGTTTTATCTCCATGGAGGTCTGTGGCTGGTTGGTCTGGGCCGTTGCGGTGCGCGCCATCAACAGCGGCGCGCCGAGGACGGTTGCGCCGGCCGCACCGATGAGGCCGCGTCTGCTCATGCTCAAGGATTGGGTCATCATCTTGTCTCCGATTTCGCCAACTGGCCGTTATCACCAACTGAACTCACCCAACGGACAATAGAGCGAGAAAGTTTCAAGAAAACCGGCCTCACGCAGGTTTGATCGGAGCGTTAGAAATAGACAATTAACATGTTGGCAAGCGGCCCCATCAGGCGTAGGAGGAACAAGCGACACCTTTGTCGCAGCGGAAAGCCGCAGGCAGCCCCATGAACCGCATCATCCCCCTCATCCTGGCAGTCGCTCTCTTTATGGAGCAGATGGACTCCACCGTCATCGCCACCTCGCTTCCGGCGATTGCGAAAGATCTCAATGTCGGACCGATCACGCTCAAGCTGGCGCTGACGGCCTATATGGTGGCACTGGCGATCTTCATTCCCATCAGCGGCTGGATGGCCGACAAATACGGCGCGAAGAAAATCTTCCGTTTCGCCATCGGCGTTTTTGTCGTCGGGTCAATCTGTTGCGCGGTTTCGTCTTCGGTGTTCGAATTCGTCGTCTCGCGGTTCCTGCAGGGCATGGGCGGGGCGATGATGACGCCTGTCGGGCGCCTCGTGCTGCTGCGCACGACCAAGCGTAGTGAACTCGTTTCCGCCATGGCGTTGCTGACGATACCGGGGCTTGTCGGGCCGCTCACCGGCCCGCCGATTGGCGGCTTCATCACCACCTATTTTTCATGGCACTGGATTTTCCTGATCAACGTGCCGATCGGCATCATCGGCATCTGGCTCTCGACCATCTTCCTGCCGGAAATCGAGACCACCAACCCGCCGCCGATGGACGGCAAGGGGTTCGTGCTGTCAGGCATCGCCGCCTCGGGCGTGGTGTTCGGTGTGTCGGTGGTCAGCCTTCCGGCCCTGCCGCCGAGCATCGGTATCGCCTCGACGATCATCGGTTTCATCTGCGGATTTCTTTACATGCGCCACGCCGCGCGCCATCCCGCCCCAATTCTGGATTTCCGCATTTTTCAGAATGCGACGTTCCGGGCGGCTTCCGTCGGCGGCACAATCTTCCGTATTTCAACGGGCGCCATTCCCTTCCTGATGCCGCTGATGTTGCAGATCGGCTTCGGACTCAATCCGTTCCAGTCGGGCATGATCACCTTTGCCGGTGCGATTGGCGCGATCACCACGAAATTCATGGCCAAGCGGGTGTTTGCGGCAACCGGGTTCAAGTCAACGCTGATCGGGGCCGGCATTGTCGGCGCCTGCACGACGCTTGCCAACAGCTTCTTCACGCCTGATACGCCCTACCCGCTGATCATGATCTTTCTGGTCACCGCAGGATTTGCCCGGTCGTTCTTCTTCACCGGATCGAACGCGCTCAGCTATTCCGATATCGAGGACAGTCAGGCCAGCCAGGCAACCTCGATGGCCTCGGTGCTGCAACAGATCAGCCTGGCGCTGGGCGTGGCTTTCGCCGCCTCCATTCTGGAAGTCAGCAGCATGATGTCCGGCACGCATCTGCAACTTGCCGATTTCCACATCGCCTTCACCATCGTGGCGCTGGTGTCGCTGTTTGCCGTCGTGCCGATCATCCGCATGGACGCACAGGCAGGCGCGGCCGTATCCGGCCACCGCGGCAAGGTTTCGCAACCGGCGGAGTGATCAGTCTTCGGCAGCCTCTTGCGCGTCCGCATCGACAGTGGTCTCGTTCTTGCGGCCCTTGAAGTGCTTGGCAAGCAGGAACATCTCGACCGATTCCGAGCGTGACGAGGCAGGCTTGATATGCAGGACCTGCTTGAAGTTCTTTTTCAGCATGTCCAGCAGCGCCTTTTCGGTGCCGCCCTGGAAGGTCTTGGCCAGGAAATGGCCGCCTTCTGCCAACACCTGAACGGCAAAATCGGCTGCGACTTCGCACAGATGCATGGTGCGGATGTGGTCGGTCTTCTGGTGGCCCGTGGTTGGCGCCGCCATATCCGACAAGACAAGATCGGGCGTGCCGCCGACGGCTTCCATCAGCTGGTCCGGTGCGGTCGGGTCGAGGAAGTCGAGCTGCAGGATCTTCACGCCGGGGATAGGATCGATTTCGAGGAAATCGATGGCCGCGACGCGAATATCGTCCTCGGTGGAATCGGTCACCTTGGAGGCGATCTGCGACCAGCTTCCGGGTGCGGCGCCAAGGTCGATGATGCGGGTCGCACCTTTCAGAATCTGGTGCTTGTCGTTGATTTCCAAAAGCTTGAAGGCGGCGCGGGCGCGATAACCTTCAAGCTTCGCACGCTGCACATAGGGGTCATTGATATGACGCTCCAGCCAGCGGCGCGACGAGGCCTTGAGCTTGGTCTTCTTGACCTTCTGGCCGATCTTTCGGCCGGTACGATTGGTGCTTGTCGGCGCCTTGCTCATGTCAAACCTTCCGTTCTGTCCTGCCGTACCATCTGCATGCGCCTTATGCGGTTACGCCGCCATGCGCCGTCATCCGCCATCATATCCGTCAAAAGCCCTTCGCGCAGGCCACGATCTGCCACCCGCATGCGGCGTGACGGCCAGCGGCGGCGAATGGCCTCAAGAATGGCGCAACCCGCCAGAACCAGATCGGCCCTGTCAGGACCGATGCAGGCATTGGCGGCGCGGCCGGCAAAATCCCATGCGAGCAACTTATCCTGCATCGCGGTCACCTCGGCGTCGGACAGCCAGAGGCCATCCACCTTGCGGCGATCATAGCGCGGCAGATCGAGATGGACACCCGCAAGCGTCGTCACCGTGCCGGATGTTCCGATCAGGTGGAAATCCTCGTGGTGCAAATGCGGCGCCAGTGGCGGGCAATGGAACGCATCCAGCAGCCCTTCGACCTCCCGCACCATGGCGGCAAAGACATCGGGCGTCACATCACGGCCGCCGTGGCGTTCCGAGAGCGTGACGACGCCGACCGGAAGCGAGGTCCAGTGGGTGATGTGGTTAGCAAGCCGGTTCGAGCGGTTTTCACCGACCTTGATGACGGCGATTTCCGAAGATCCGCCGCCGATATCGAACAGCACAACGGAGCGCGCTTCCCGCCCGACAAGCGAGGCGCAGCCAGAAACCGCAAGCCGGGCTTCCGTCTCGCGGCTGATGATTTCGAGTTTCAGCCCCGTTTCCCGCGTAACACGCGCCAAAAACTCCTCGCCATTGGAGGCGGCACGGCAGGCTTCGGTGGCGATCAGCCGCATGCGCCTTATCGGGCGGCCGGAAAGTTTCGCCGAGCAGACCTTCAGAGCCTCGACGGCGCGATCCATCGCGTCATCGGAAAGCCGGCCGCTGGACACCAGCCCCTCGCCCAGCCGGACGATGCGCGAAAAGGCATCGACGACCCGGAACTGGCCGGGACGTGTGGGCTGCGCGATCAGCAGGCGGCAATTATTGGTGCCGAGATCGAGCGCCGCATACATATCCGCCGGCGTGTCCTGGCCGTGCTCATGCTGGCGACTCGCCTGACGTGCGGAATCCAGTTGCTGGCGGTGCGGCTCCTGGGAAGCCCCGTTAGCGCGCCCGTTCTGCTTGCCGACATGTCGCGGTGCCTGGGAAGGAACCAGCGGGCGGCCCTGCGGATCGCGACCACGCGGATCGCGGTGAGCCCGCTTGCGGTTGCGCGATTTGCGAACACCACCGGGCGGTGCTGAGGATGAATTGGTGGCGTCCGTTACAATTGGAGCCTGCGCCTGCTCACCAGATGCAGGCACACTCTGCTGGGAGGACGTGCCTTTGCCGCGAGAACGCCGCCGGCGCTTTCTCTTGCGCGGTTCGGCATCCGGCTCGAGAGCCGACACGTAGGGAGAACCGGCCGGAACATCCGCGGCAACATCATGCGACAGCACAGCGGCGTCACGGGGCTTCCCGTCACGCTTGTGTTTCTTGCCACGACGGGATCGCTTCGCTTTCCCTTTGTTCGCCACCGATGCCCCTTGGTCCGACGGCTTTGGGCCGTTTCCGGGGTCGATCACTGTCTTGTCCATTTCGCCGCGCACAAGCGAAGACGCTATGCTGCTGGCTTTCATAAGGTTTCGTTGGGCAGACAATACCAGCGCAAGAGATTTTAGCCAAATGGTTTTTCCCGAACCGAAAACGGCAAGGGTTCACATGCGACAAAAAAGGCGGGCACGGACGGCCACAATCGCCGTGATTATTTTCGGCGACTTTCAAAACCGGGATATCAGACTGGGAGAAGAATTACTCCCATCTCCCGGTAAGTCCTTGTAGCATTTGAACTTATCGGGAGAAGGGAATGGTACGGTTGAGTGGGGTCGAACCACCGACCTCAGGTGCCACAAACCTGCGCTCTAACCAACTGAGCTACAACCGCACATGAAACGCCGAAGCGGCGTCACGGGGGGTGACATAAAAGGTGTTTCCCCCATTTGCAAGTGCCTCCGTGAATTTTGCGAAAAAAGGCATCGAAAGGCAAGCGCTTTCATTGCGCCGCGACGGATAACGGGCGAAGGCGGGGCCTGTTCATGTTAACTCTGTTTGGCGATTCATCCGCCGGATGGTGGACCCCGCCGGCCTGTGAAGTTATTTAAAATTCTGTTAACGTGGTGCCATAGCGGGTTTACCTTTCAGCTTCATGAGGAGGCTGAAAAGCCCGTAAGGTCCGGTAGTGCCAGAATAGGTTTCGACATGCCCGCCGTCCAGTATCCCTTTATCGATATAGCAGTGCATGAACGGGTGCGTGAAGGTTTCGGGCGCGGCGAGGCGATGGCTTTGTTCTCGCTCGACCTTCAGAGCGCCCTTTGGGCCAACGGCCGGGGTGCGGCTTTGTTCGGCACGCCGATGGTTTACGATTTTCTGGAACAGGGGCCGAAGCGGCAGGATGTGACCTTCCGGCAGCTGGCGGCAACGGCGGCGCGGCTTTCCCGGGCGGGCGACAGCCTGCCGTTTACCATTCGCATCAATGCCGGTTTCCGCAGCATTGCCGTGACCGCCAGGGCGGAAATCATTGAAGCAGAACCGGGCCAGCCCGCAATACTGTTTTCCGCCCTTACCGATCAGACCGCACCTGACACGGCGGAATGCGCCCGGCGCATGATCGAAGGTTTTGACGACCCCGATATTCATATGGCGGTTCTGAATGGCGAAAACGAGATTATCGCTGCTTCGCCGCGCTTCTCGTCACTGGGTATTACGCCGCATACGGCAAGGACGCTGGTGCGCATGGCCGCGGGCCAGTCCGGCCATCTCGTCAAGCGTCCCGTGCCAACAGGCAAGGGTTATCTGCCGGCGGCTACCGGCCAGATCACGGCGTCGCCCGAACTCAACCTGATGTTCGTGGTCGAGACCGCGCTTGGTACGCTCGATCCTGTCAATGGGTTTGCTGAAGACAAGCCGCAGGAAGCCCCGGCTGCCGTTCAGCCAGATTTGCCAGTTGCGGAGGCCGCACCTGTTGTCGCAGCAGCAGCCTCCTTTGATTCCGTGCTGGATGCCGTTGCCGGTATCGAGGATGTGGAGGAGGTGCCGGAACTGTCCACCGATGGCGAAGACGAGATTGTGACGGAACAGGAACTGGACGCCCTTCCCTTGCCGGCAGAAGAGCAGGCCGAGGCCGCGCTGGAAATCCCTGTCAAAGATGCCGATGCCGCCGCGCGTGAGGCCATGACCGACGATATTGCCGATCTCTTCGAACTCGATGCGGATGAGGCAGAGGTGCCGGTAAACGACCGCGCCGCCGGTTACGACCATGCTGAAGAGACATTTGCAGACGCTGAAAGCGTACCAGCGGAAGAGATCACCGAAACCTTGACTGCGCAGACCGCCGCGCAGGCGGCAAAGGAGATTCCGGCGGAAACGGAAGCCGCAGACGCAGCACCGGCTTTTGTTTTTAATGCGGGTGCCCGCGCCTCCCGTTTCGTCTGGAAAATCGATGCGGAAGGACGCTTCAGCTCGATTTCGCATGAATTCGCAGAAGCTGTCGGTGCCAAGGCGGCGGCTGTCGAGGGCATGGGCTTTGCCGATGTGGCCGCACTTTTTAACCTTGATCCGGATGGCAAGATTCGCGAACTACTCGGTCGTCGCGACACATGGTCGGGCAAGACGATCTATTGGCCGGTGGAAGGCACCTCCCTGATGGTGCCGATCGACCTCGCCGCCCTGCCCACCTATACGCGCTCGCGCGAATTCGACGGTTTCCGTGGTTTCGGCATCGTGCGGCTTGCCGACGCCGCGCAAGATCCGCATGCCACCGGCCTGACCTTCCTGGAAGGGGAAGAGGTTTTTCCGGCCGAGACTTCGCCACAACCGGATGCCGAGGATGAAAGCCACGAATTGCTGGCGTTTATCGATGAGGATGACGTTGCCGAAGACGAAGCCGTTTCCGCCGGAGACGATGAGACCCCGACCGAATCTGGCGACACCACCGGCGAGGTGACGGACCAAGACCAGCATCCTGATGACAGCCCGGCGGAATTCGAAGCGCCAGCACCGGCACCCGCTTCGGACACCGAGCCTTCCTATTCCGACAAGGTCGTTCATCTGGAAGAGCGCCGCTCACGCTCCCGCGAGGGTCTGACCGCAGGCGAACAGGCCGCCTTCCGGGAAATCGGCCGGACACTTGCACCCATCGACGCGCTTGCGGACGAAGAGGTGCATTCCGCCGAGCCGGTTCCACAGAATAGCCGCGAAGACATCGCCCCGGAAATCCCGGCGGACGAAACGCAGAACCTTCAAGAGGCTGCCAAGGCAACCGAAATGGCGGAAGAGGACGACCTTTTCGCCGATTATGTTCGCGGTGAACGGCCGGCGGCTGCCCCCACGCCGGCGACTGAAATAGACACCGGCGAAAAGGAAGACACCGCAACGGACCTGCAGCCGACGGCGGATATTGCCGCTGCGATGGTCAGCCCTCCCCCTCGCCCCGCCGGCGTACTGACGGCCGAGACGCTGGATCAGATGCCGGTGGCGCTTCTTGTCCATGCCGGCGACAGGCTGATCCACGCCAACCCGGATTTCCTGCGGCTGACGGGCTACACCTCGCTTGAGGAGCTTCAGGACGTGGGCGGGCTGGAAGCGCTGCTGCAGCGGCAGGAGCTGGACGAGATGCCTGACAATGAGGGTGGCATGGTCGTGGTCAGTGCCGAAAACGACATCATTCCGGTCAAGGCGCGGTTACAGTCCATCCGCTGGGAAGAAACCAAGGCACTGATGCTGTCGCTGGTTCCGCTGGAGGAAAAACAGACACCTGTTGCAGCGGCCAACGAAAATACGGCAGCGACAGCGGGTGCAGAAGCCGGCAGCGTTTCCGTGCTGCAGGGCGAAGTCGAGGAACTGCATTCCATTCTGGAAACCGCCACGGACGGCGTGGTATTGCTGGGAGACAGCGGTGAAATCCGCTCGCTCAACCGTTCCGCCAGCGCGCTGTTCAACTATGACAATGGCGAAATCGCCGGCAAACCCTTCGTCACCCTGTTTGCGCATGAGAGCCAGCGCGCCGTGCTGGATTATCTCTCCGGCCTTGCCAATAACGGTGTGGCCAGCGTGTTGAATGATGGCCGCGAGGTGATCGGCCGCGAAGCATCCGGCGGGTTCCTGCCGCTGTTCATGACCATCGGGCGGCTTAAATCCTCGCATGGCTATTGCGCCGTCATTCGCGACATCACCCAGTGGAAGCGCACGGAAGAGGAACTCCGCAACGCCAAGCGCGCGGCGGAAACCGCCAATGCCCACAAGACCGATTTCCTGGCTCGCGTCAGCCATGAAATCCGCACACCGCTCAACGCCATTATCGGCTTTGCCGACATGATGGCGACCGAACGGTTCGGGCCGATTGGCCATCCGCGTTATGCAGAATATTCCAATGATATCGGCCGTTCCGGCCGGCATGTGCTCGATATCGTCAATGACCTGCTCGACATTTCCAAGATCGAAGCCGGGCAGATGGATGTGGATTTCATCGCCGTGCCGCTGAACGAGACGGTGGCCGAAGCCGTCTCGCTGGTGCAGCCGCAGGCCAACAATCAGCGTGTCATCATCCGCACCGCACTGTCGCAATCCGTGCCGCAGATCGTTGCCGACCTGCGCTCGATCAAGCAGATCGTGCTGAACATCCTGTCCAACGCCATCCGCTTCACGCCCTCCGGCGGCCAGATCGTGGTGTCTACGGCCTATGAGGCGAATGGCAGCGTCTCGCTGCGCATCCGCGACACCGGCATCGGCATGACGCGGGCGGAGCTGGAACAGGCCATGAAGCCATTCCGGCAGGTGGCATCATCCAGCAAGCGCGTGCGTGGCGACGGCACCGGGCTTGGCCTGCCACTGACTAAGGCGATGGTGGATGCCAACCGCGCAAATTTCTCCATCACCTCGACGCCGAATGAAGGCACGCTGGTGGAAATCACCTTTCCGTCGCAACGGGTTCTTGCCAACTGAGGTCATGCGGGCGTAGCAATGCGAAGGCCACCGGCGTAATGATCGCCGATCAAGGCTTTCGCAAGACAGGCCCGCATGCCCATGACGGTTTCCCTTCCAGCCACAAAACGTGTTTCGATACTGCCTGTCGCGGCGGTCATCGTCGCGGCCATTGCCGCCATGCCCATTCTGGCGATCTTCTGGCTGGCGCTGACCGGCAGCACGGAAGGATGGCAGCATCTTCTCGCCAACGTCCTTCCGCGTGCGGGGTTTCGCACGTTCATGTTGCTGGGGATGACGGCCGCGACGACGGCGTTTTTCGGCATTGCCTGCGCTTGGCTCGTCACGACATTCGAATTTCCGCTGCGGCGTCTGCTGTCTGCAGCACTCGTGCTGCCGCTCGCCATTCCCTCCTATCTCGCCGCCTATGCCTTCGGTGAGTTCCTCGATTTCACCGGCCCGGTGCAGAGCGCAATTCGCGCCGCCTTCGACTATCACAGCATCCGCGATTACTGGTTTCCCGACATACGCTCACTTGGCGGCGCGGTGATCGTCCTGAGTTCGGTGCTTTACCCCTATGTCTATCTTTCGGCCCGCGCCGCCTTTTCCATGCAGGGCCGGTTTGCGGCGGAAGCGGCCCGCACGCTTGGCGCAAAGCCGCTCAGCGTGTTCTTTTCCGTGCAGTTACCGATGGCGCGGCCAGCGATTGCCATCGGGCTTTCGCTCGTCTTGATGGAGACGCTGAACGATATCGGTGCAGTCGAATATCTCGGTGTCCAGACGCTGACCTTCACCATTTACGAGACCTGGCTCAATCGCGGCAATCTTGCCAATGCGACGCAGATCGCCGCAGTCATCCTCATCATCGTTGGCGCGCTGATCTTCATCGAACGCAATGCGCGTGAGAAACAGCGTTTCGGTGCGCCGAAAGCGACAAGCATGGCGCAGCGCCACCGGCTGAAGATGTTGACCGGCTGGCGGCGCTGGTGTGCGAGCCTGTTCTGTTTCCTGCCGGTGGCAAGCGGGTTTTTCATCCCCGTCATCGTGCTCGGCGGTTACGCGTCCAAGCGGCTGGATGCGCTGTTTGCGCCGAAACTTCTGAAAGCGCTGGGCCACAGTCTCGAGGTCTCCCTCTCTGCCGCTTTCGTCACCCTGGTCGCGGCTTTCATCTTTTCCTACGCCATTCGAACCGAGCGCTCGCGCACGTCAAAGGTCGCCGCCCGCCTCGGTTCCATGGGATATGGCGTGCCGGGAACGGTGCTTGCCATCGGCGTGCTTATTCCGCTCGCCGGCCTCGACAATGGCGTCGACGGGTTCATTCGGTCGCATTTCGGGTTTTCAAGCGGGTTGCTGCTTTCCGGCACCGCCTTCGCCATCATCTATGCCCATAGCGTGCGCTTCATGACCATGGCGGAAGGCACGCTCGATGCCGGTTTCCAGAAGCTCTCGCCGCATATCGACATGGCCTCGCGAACGCTTGGGCGCAATCGTTTGCAAACGCTGTTCAAGGTGCTGCTGCCGAACATGCGGCCGGCGGCTCTGACTGCTTTTCTGCTCGTGCTGATCGAATCCATGAAGGAACTGCCGGCGACCATCCTGCTCAGGCCTTTCGGTTTCAACACGCTTGCCACACTGGTCTATGAGGATGCATCCCGCTCCAGGGTGCAGGATGCCGCCGTGCCGGCGATCATCATCATCATCGCCGGGCTTATTCCCGTGCTTCTCGTCTCGAAATCCATGGATCATCCGGAAAACAACTGAGCCGCGCCTGGTCTCTCGGCAAAAAGAAAGGCGGCCTTTCGGCCGCCTGTATTAGTTGTGCTTTTTTTAACGAGAGAAAGGGGGACAACCTCGCCATATGGAAATTATCAATCCCGGCCGTCAGAAATTTGACAGCCCTGCGTTAGGTTTACTTTCCGCCAACTCCTATTAACAAGCGGTTAAAACCAAAATCGAGCAATTACCGACGATAATTCCTATTTTGAGACCGTAAAGTCCCAAAACTAAATTATAGGTTTCCAATTTTATTGCGATTTCAACAGTAACGTGAGGAAATCGAAGCAGAGCCGATAATCAGTTGCGGGCGGCGGCATGCTCATCCCGCATCCGCTGCAGTTCGGTGCGTTTGGACGTGATGGAGGTGACGATGACACCGATCGTCACAAGGCCGATGAGGATCGTGCAGATGGCATTGATTTCCGGCGTCACCCCGAGACGCACCTGCGAGTAAATCTTGATCGGCAACGTGGTTGCGCCGGGGCCTGTGGCGAAGCTGGCGATCACCAGATCGTCCAGCGACAGCGTGAACGCCAGCATCCAGCCGGCGATGACGGCGGGGAAGATCAATGGCAGGGTGATGCGGAAGAAAGTCTTCACCGGTGGGCAGCCGAGATCGAGTGCGGCTTCCTCAAGACTGCGGTCGAAGGTGAGCAGGCGCGACTGCACGACGATTGCCACATAACACATGGTGAAGGTGGTGTGGGCGATGACCACCGTCCAGAAACCACGATCCACCCCGACAGCCACGAACAAAAGCAGCAGCGACAGGCCGGTAATGACTTCAGGCATGACGAGCGGCGCATAGATCATGCCGGAAAACAGCACGCGCCCCGGGAAGCGGGCAAAACGGGTAAGCGACAGGGCCGCCAGTGTTCCAAGGATGGTGCCGATGGTGGCGCTTAAGATACCGACACGCAGCGTCACCCAGGCGGCATCCATCAGCCCCTGGTTCGACCACATGGACCTGTACCATTGCAGCGAGAAGCCGCCCCAGACCGTCACCAGTTTGGAGGCGTTGAAGGAATAAACGATCAGGATGATGATCGGGATATAGAGAAAGGCAAAACCGAGGGTGAGGACGGTGATGTCGAATTTTCCGCGCTTCATGGCCTCACCCCACCTTCTTCTGCTGGTTCTGGAAGATGGCAATCGGCACCACCAGCAACAACAGGAGCAACACGGCCACGGCCGATGCCAAAGGCCAGTCGCGGTTGCCGAAGAATTCCGTCCACAGCGTCTTGCCGATCATCAATGTCTGCGCACCGCCGAGCAGATCGGGAATGACGAATTCACCTGTTATCGGGATGAAGCAGATCATCGACCCGGCAACCACGCCCGGCAGCGACAGCGGGAAAGTGATCTTCCAGAAGGCCTTCCATGGCGGGCAGCCAAGATCAGCCGCCGCTTCAAGAAGCGTGTTGTCCAGTTTTTCCAGCGCCGAATAAAGCGGCAGCACCATGAAGGGCAGATAGGAATATACAATGCCGATGAAGATCGCCGTCTCGGTGCGGAAGATATTGACCTGCTGGTCAGGCCCCAGAAGACCGATCGACTGGAACAGTACCGTCAGCAGGCCCTCCGGCTTCAGAATGCCGATCCAGGCGTAAACGCGGATCAGGAACGAGGTCCAGAACGGCAGGATTACCAGCATCACCAGTGTCGGCCGCACGGCTGAAGGCGCGCGCGCCATGGCCAGCGCCATGGGATAACCGATCAACAGCAGAAGGCAGGTGGAGATGAAGGCGATGCGCAGCGACGACAGATAGGCGTCGATGTAGAGTGGGTCTTCCGTCAGGAACAGGTAATTCTCGAAATCCAGCTGCGAGAAGAACGCCCCGAGCTTCGAAAAGCCTTCGAAGACCGGCGTGTAGGGCGGCATGGATATGGCCGTATCCGACAGCGATATCTTGAAGATGATGAAAAACGGCGCTGCGAAGAACAGCAGCAGCCAGAAATAGGGAACCGCAACGACCAGCCAGCGCCAGGGGCTTTGCCGGTTCTCGGGAGTGGTGATCGCCATGAAAGCCTCCCTCAGCGCGTCAGGACAAGACCTGAATCCGATTTCCAGTTCAACCACACCATGTCGCCGAAGGTGATCGGGCGATCAACGAGACGGGACACATTCGCCTGCGCCGCACGGAGGACACGGCCATCGGCGAGCTTGACGATGAAGACCGAAAAGTCACCGAGATAACCAATATCCCAGACCTCGCCATAGGCGGAATTGACGGAGCTATCGGCCGGCTCATCCAGCGAGATGCGGACCTTTTCCGGGCGGATGGCGTAAGCCACCTGACTGCCGGTTGCCGCAGCGCATTCCTGCTCCACCGCCACTTTCAACCCGTCGCAATCGAGCGTCACCAGACCCGGTTTGCCGATATCGGAGGCATTGGCAACGACATTGGCGTCGAAAATATTGATGTCGCCGATGAAGTCAGCCACGTAACGGCTGTTCGGCGCCTCGTAAATCTCGGCAGGTGTCGCCACCTGCACGACGATGCCCTTGTCCATGACGGCGATGCGGTCCGACACCGTCATCGCCTCTTCCTGATCGTGGGTAACGATCAGGAAGGTGAGGCCGAGATTGGTCTGGATGTCCATCAGCTCGAATTGGGTTTCCTCGCGCAGCTTCTTGTCGAGCGCGCCGAGCGGTTCATCGAGCAACAGCACCTTCGGCCGCTTGGCGAGCGAACGGGCGAGCGCCACGCGCTGCCGCTGGCCGCCGGAAAGCTGGCTCGGCTTACGTTTGGCAAATTCCGTAAGTTTGACGAGCCGCAGCATTTCCTCGACGCGGGAAGCGATTTCCGCTTTCGGCAAGCCGTCCTGTTCGAGACCGAAGGCGATGTTCTTTTCCACCGACATATGCGGGAAAAGCGCATAGGACTGGAACATCATGTTGGTGGGACGCTTATAGGGCGGAACGCCGGAAATATCCTTGCCCTGCAACAGGATGCGGCCCTCGGTCGGCTCCTCGAAACCGGCCAGCATGCGCATCAGCGTGGTCTTGCCGCAGCCAGAGGGACCAAGCAGCGAGAAGAACTCGCGCTCGTAAATGTCGAGCGTCAGGTTGTTGACGGCGACAAAATCGCCGAAACGCTTGGTGACATTTTCAAAACGGATGAAGGGAACCGCATCGGGATTGTCCCACGGGCTGAATTTGCGTTTGACCGGCCCCAGAGTTTTCGCCATTCACCCTACCCTCAAATCCCGTTGGTCTTTCGATCGATGCTTCGGGGCGGGCAGCGCCGGCAGGTAAGGTGACCTGCCGGCAAAGCTATCAGAGAAACAGGCCCGCCGGCCGTTCCTCAACCAGCGGACGGAAATGTCAGCTGCCGGTCTTTATCTGCGTCCAGACGCGGTTCAGCACGCGCTGTTCCTTCGGTCCGTAAGGCGAGATGGTGAAGAGCTTCTTCATCGTCTCGGCATCGGGATAGACCGCAGGATTTTTCGAAACCGACTCATCCATCAGCGCCTGCGAGGCGAGATTGCCATTAGCGTATTGAACGTAGTTCGACGCCTTGGCGATGACTTCCGGCCGCATCAGATAGTTGATGAAGGCATGCGCTTCCTCGACATTCTTGGCATCCGCCGGGATGGCAAGGTTGTCGAACCACATATAGGTGCCTTCCTTCGGTATGACGTAATTCACCTCAACGCCGTTCTTGGCTTCTTCCGCACGGCTTTTCGCCTGCAGGATATCGCCCGACCAGCCGATGGTGATGCAGCTGTCGCCATTCGCGAGTTCATCGATATAGGCAGAGGAATTGAACGTCTTCACATAGGGGCGAATCTTCGAATAGACCTCACCGCCCGCTTCCAGATCGGCCGTTTCCTTGCTGTCCGGATTCTTGCCGAGATAATTCATGGCAATGGCGAAGGTTTCATCCGACGCATCGAGAATATTGATGCCGCAGGATTTCAGCTTTTCGGCGTTTTCCGGCTTGAAGAGAACATCCCAGCTATCGACAGGTACATCGCCGAGAGCAGCCTTCACCTTGGCGACGTTATAACCGATGCCGGTGGTGCCCCACATGTAGTTCACGGCATATTCGTTGCCGGGGTCGTATTTCGCCAAGCGCTCGGAGACCTCAGGCCACATGTTCTTCAGATTCGGCAACTTGGACTTGTCGAGCTTCTGGAACACGCCGGCATTGATCTGACGGGCGAGGAAGGGGCCGGTTGGCACCACGACGTCATAACCGGAGCTGCCGGCCAGAAGCTTGGTTTCCACAAGCTCGTTGCTGTCGAACACGTCATAGACAACCTTGATGCCGGTTTCCTTGGTGAAATCGGCAAGCACTGATTCGTCGATATAATCCGACCAGTTATAGACGTGGACGACCTTCTCCTGGGCCATTGCCGAGCCTGCTGCAACGAGCGCGGTGGTGAGAGCCAAGGTCAGGCGGAGAGAACGGTTTTTCATGATGTCTCCTGTTAACGCATCCTCACGGTGGGAGCGTGATCCCCTTTTTTTGGAGAGACTAGAAAGGAAAACAAAAGGGAGCAAGCGGGAAATGTGCAGCACAGCATTTTCAACCGAATGTTTTCCGGTCACAAAAAAGCGAATGGAAACACCTACTGGAAGTCGAAAACACTGAGACCGGTGACCATTTCATCCAGCCCCAGGGGCCGCGTCAGCGGTGCTTCGGCCCGCGACAGACAGCCCTGCCTTTCGCACAGCCGGCAGGAGGGACCGACGGTGACAGGCGCAGCACCCGAGGCGGCGGGACCATAAACCGTCTCTCCCGCCTGAGCGAGATCGCAGCCGACCAGCACGGCCGTGCGCCTTACCCTTTCACCGAAACCCGCCTGCGGGCCTTCCAGCGTGCGCGAAACGGTGAGGAAGGCGTCACCGTCAGGCATTTCCACCGCTTCCACCAGCACCTGCCCCGGCTGGGCGAAAGCCGCATGGATATTGAGCCGCGGACAGAGCCCGCCGAAACGCGCCCTTGGAAAACCGCCGGCGCCTGCGAGGCGGAACCGGTTGCCGGCATTGTCTATCTCCATCAGGAAAAACGGAATTGCCGCAGCCGTCGGTCGTTGCAGGCTGACGAGGCGGTTGGCAGCCTGTTCAAACGACACATTGAAGCGCGATCGCAAAACCTCAAGGTCATATTTTGCGCGCTGGGCGGCGGCAAAGAATACACCATAGGGCATCATCAGCGCATGGGCAGCGTATCGCGCCAGTTCAAAACGGGCGATGCGCCGCGCTTCCTCGCCCTTCAGGCCAAGCGCCTCCAATTCCGCACCGATCTCTTCGCGAAGCGCCAGAAGACAGGTCTCCATAGCCATTTCCCTCAGCTGATCCGGCTGCGACAGGCGCTCGGATAAAAACAGCCGCATGGAATGGCGATCATAACGCCGCCGCAGATTGGGCATGGCATGGACCGGCAGGGTTCTGACGACGATGCCGTGGTTTTTCTGCAGCCATGCGCGCAGTCCGGAGGCAAGATCATCGCCCGACGACAATTGTTTATGGAGTTCTTCCGCCGCCGCATCGATGGTGTGGAAATAGGCCGTCCGGTTTTCAAAGACGTGCCGTACTTCATCAATCGGCAGGCGGGTGGAGGAAAGCGTCGTCTCATGCCCCTCGCGCGCCAGGAGATCGGAGAGGTCGGAAAGGCGTTGCGCCTGCTCCCGATAGGCCCGATAAAGCTTGAGCACTCCACTTGCCGCATTGGGCGCGGCATCGGCGACTTCGATCAGTTCCTGCGGCGACGGCACCTCGCCCGCAAGCAACGGATCGGCAAAGACCTCGCGCAGCTGTCCGGCGGAACCGGCGCTTTCGCCTTGCAGGTCATCCAGATCGACCTTGTAGACCGAGGCGAGCTTCAGCAGCAGCTGCACGGTGAGCGGCCGCTGGTTGCGCTCGATGAGATTGAGATAGGAAGGCGAGATCGTCAGCGCCTCGGCCATGGCCGTCTGCGTCAGCGCGAGACCATTGCGTATGCGGCGCACGCGCGGGCCTGCAAAAATCTTGTTTTCCGACACAGCGTCGCCCCTCCATCCACGTCAACTCATACAAGCCTGTTACAAAATCGTCGACTTAAGGTCTTTTACAAAATTTACAATTTTACAGCTCTTCCTTGTCATGCATCCTACAGGATAACCTCTTTCAAGTCACTGTTTTTATGTTTGTTCTGGCGCTCAAATCTCGAAAAATGTAAATGTAGTCACATCAAACGGCGCTTCATGAAATCGAAAGTGAGCCGTTTCCGAACTGCATTTGTCATGGGAGAGAGAAGTATGACGGATTTTTACAAGCTTGTTCCGGGTGCACCGCAGGGGCGTTTTGACGGCATTGAGCGCACCTACACCGCCGCCGACGTGGAGCGGCTGCGCGGCTCCGTCGAAATCCGCCATTCGCTGGCCGAAATGGGCGCGAACCGGCTGTGGAAGCTGATCAACGAGGAGAATTTCGTCAATGCGCTCGGCGCGCTCTCCGGCAACCAGGCCATGCAGATGGTTCGTGCCGGGCTGAAGGCGATCTACCTCTCCGGCTGGCAGGTTGCGGCGGATGCCAACACGGCATCGGCCATGTATCCGGACCAGTCGCTTTATCCCGCCAATGCCGCACCGGAGCTTGCCAAGCGCATCAACCGCACCCTGCAGCGCGCCGACCAGATCGAGACGGCGGAGGGCAAGGGCCTTTCGGTCGACACCTGGTTTGCGCCGATCGTTGCCGATGCGGAGGCCGGTTTCGGCGGCCCGCTCAACGCCTTCGAGATCATGAAGGCCTTTATCGAAGCGGGTGCGGCGGGTGTTCATTATGAAGACCAACTGGCATCGGAAAAGAAATGCGGCCATCTCGGTGGCAAGGTTCTGATCCCGACGGCGGCGCATATTCGCAACCTGACGGCGGCGCGACTTGCGGCTGACGTCATGGGCGTACCGACGCTGGTCATCGCCCGCACGGATGCGGAGGCCGCCAAGCTTCTGACCTCCGATATCGACGAGCGCGATCAGCCCTTCGTGGATTACGATGCCGGCCGCACTGTTGAGGGCTTCTATCAGGTCAAGAACGGTCTTGAACCCTGCATCGCCCGCGCGGTGGCCTATGCGCCCTATTGCGACCTGATCTGGTGCGAGACATCCAAGCCGGATCTCGAACAGGCGCGCAGGTTTGCGGAAGGCGTGCACAAGGCACATCCCGGCAAGAAGCTCGCTTACAATTGCTCGCCGTCGTTCAACTGGAAAAAGAACCTCGACGACGCGACGATTGCCAAGTTCCAGCGGGAACTGGGAGCGATGGGCTACAAGTTCCAGTTCATCACCCTTGCCGGTTTCCACCAGCTGAATTTCGGCATGTTCGAACTGGCGCGCGGTTACAAGGACCGGCAGATGGCGGCCTATTCCGAGCTTCAGGAAGCGGAATTCGCTGCCGAGGTTAACGGTTACACCGCCACCAAGCACCAGCGCGAAGTTGGCACCGGCTATTTCGACGCCGTGTCGCTTGCCATTTCCGGCGGCACGTCTTCGACCACCGCCATGAAGGAATCCACCGAGCACGACCAGTTCCGCCCGGCGGCCGAATAAACAGGCAAAACGGCCCTTTCCGATTTCGGGAAGGGCTTGCAAACCGGATCAAGAACCCCGACCAATAAAGAGAGGAGAAATGCCATGAATGCCCATAACCCCATCAAGACCCACGTCAAGGAACGCGCCGAGGAGCAGTCCTCCGCCATGACGCAGGATCAGCAGGCCGCCATCCGCATGCTGGCCAATGATCTGCACCGCCTTAACCAGGCCGTCATGAAAGCCGTTGAGGCCGGTGTTTCCGTCGAGCTGGTCCGCTCGGCCCGCCACCATGGCGGCGGCGGCAACTGGGGCGATCTGCTGATCCCGGTCATCGTCGCGCAGGGCGCTGCGGCCTGAAACGGCCCCCTTTACGCCGGACGGCCCTTGCGCCCGGCATATAAATCGGAATGTCCCTTGATCAGACGGGTCATCCGGTCCGCCACCGTCCGTATATCGCGGCGGTGGCGATCGTCATTGTTCATGACGATCCATTGATTATGGCGGAGAGGTTCGATCTCGTCGCCCTCGCGTGTGAGCCGTGCATCCGCATCGCCGACGAAACAGGGGAGTACGGCGACGCCTGCCCCTGATAGCACCAGATCAAGAAGCGCGGTTGGCCGGTTCACCGTTACCACGATATCACCACTACGGTTTTCGTGCGGCCAGCGTAGATAGGCGGAAATGGCGTTTTCGCCCGTCACTGCCAATAAGCGGTCGGCAACCGATGCAGTTGCGTTGCGCAATCTGTAGGGCGCATAGGCCACCTCCCCCGTCTTGATGGCGGCAAGGTTCTTTTCCTGCGGCTCGAAAGCGCGGATACCGATGTCGTTTTCGCGATGGGCCAGGGACGCCCTCTGTTCCGCAATGAAGAGATCGATGCGGAAATCATCGCGATCCGTACAGATGGCAGAGAAGTTCCCGGTCAGCAGCCAGGCATTCCAGGTGCCGACGGCAATGCGCACGACGGAAGAGGCCGATGACGCCTTCTGCCATCCTTCGATGTCCTTCGCTGCATGCTCCATTGCCTGAAGCCGGTCGAACAATGCGCGACCATCCGCCGTCAGGGCGTATCCCGTCTGGCTGCGCTGGAACAGGGCCTTGCCAATGCGCTCCTCCAGCTCGATCATGCGCCGCCCGACGGTTGCCGGGCTCAAACCGGTCAGCGTAGCGGCGCCCGTCAGACCGCCGCTGCGCGACACATCGAGGAAAAGCTGATAGGAATCCCAGGTAACGTTTTTCATTGATGAAAAACGTAGCGCATTTTCTTGCGCAGATAAATCAAAAAACGGCGCGCATCATGGCCCTCCGCATTACGAGGAGAGTCACATGCACGCGATTTTTGCAGCCCGGGCCATCATCGAAAACCAGCAGCCGCGCACGCGGCGCGAGGCCATTCAGCAGGAAGAGAAATTTTATGCCGATATGGCGCAGGCATCGCGCCCATCGCGGCTTGTCAGCGCGCTTATCGGCTTGATGAAGGCGAAGGGCCGCCGATCAGTAAAAGAGGGCGATCAGGGTCGCGATAGCGCCGGCGGCGATGACGGTCAGTCGAAGAGCCAGCTGCCGGCTCTCGCTTTCGGCGCGGGCGATGGCAATGGCGCGAGGGCGGCGATGTGCGGATCTGTTCATGCGCGGGCTCCTGACGAAAAACTCAACCAACCCATGCCCTGTTAAGGCCTCCAGCATGACATCATGTATAGCGGGATCACTTGAGTAACCCGGCTTTGCTGGCATTCACTCAGGATGACTCGGTGCCCATTAACAGAATGTTAAAAGGGCGAGGGAGGGCCACAACTTTACGAACTGAAATTGAGTTGGCGGACAGGTCACATCCGCACTCCGTCACCCCGGACGAGTTCCGGGGTCCAGCGTGATCAAGTCCTTGATCGCGAAAGACTCTTCACGTCGCAGACGCGCCGTGGCTGGATGCCGGATCAAGTCCGGCATGACGAAGGAGAGAGGTCCGAACTTTTCCACGGCCAGAGACGATCACGCGAATTCGCCTGCCGCCTGCCCGGAGGCCCAAGCCCACTGGAAATTATAACCGCCGAGCCAACCGGTAACATCAACACATTCGCCGATGAAATAGAGGCCGGCGACCGATTTCGCCGCCATGCTGCGGGAATCGAGGCCGGTCGTGTCCACACCGCCGAGCGTGACTTCCGCCGTGCGATAACCTTCCGAACCGGCAGGCTTGATCTGCCAGTCCTGCACCTGTGCGACCAGCTTTGTAAGAGCCTTTTCGGACATATCGGCGAGATTGCCGATCAGGCCGGATTGTTCGACCACATGCTGGGCGAGCCGTTTCGGCAGGATTTCTGCAAGAGCAGTTTGCGCGGACTGACGACCGTTCTTCTGTTTAGCCTCTTTCAGCAACGCAACAATATCGCGCCCCGGCTCCAGTTTCAGACGGATGACATCACCCTCCCGCCAATAGGAGGAAATTTGCAGGATCGAGGGACCACTCAAACCGCGATGGGTGAACAGCAGTGCTTCGTTGAAAACCGTCTTGCCGTGCGAAATTTCAGCTGGAGCCGCGACACCAGCGAGCGGGCTCAGCCTTTCAAGCGTTGCGGGATCGAGCGTCAGCGGCACCAGGCCGGGACGCGTTTCGATGAGTTTGAGGCCGAATTGTTCGGCGACCTGATAGGCAAAACCCGTCGCGCCCATTTTCGGGATCGACTTGCCGCCTGTCGCCACGACAAGGCTTTCGGCCTCGATGACGCCGCCAGACGTGGTCACGCGAAAACGCCCGCCATCATGGGCGACGGTCGAGACGGCAGTTTCGAGCCGAAGCTTCGCATTCACCGCCTGCATTTCGCCAAGCAGCATGCGGATGATGTCCTTGGCGCTGTCATCACAAAACAGCTGGCCGAGCGTCTTTTCATGCCAGGCGATGCGGTGTTTTTCCACCAGTGCAATGAAATCGCGCGGCGTATAACGGGCGAGCGCGGATTTGGCGAAATGCGGGTTGGCGGAGAGATAATTCTTCGGCCCGGCATGGATATTGGTGAAATTGCAGCGACCGCCGCCGGAGATGCGGATTTTCTCCCCCGGCGCCCTGGCATGGTCAAGAATGATGACGGAGCGGCCGCGCTGGCCGGCGCGGATGGCGCACATCATGCCCGCGGCGCCCGCCCCCAAAATCAGCACGTCACATTTCTCTGTCATCATTCCATCCGATCCGTTTCCTTTCCTCTTTTCGAAGTGCCGCCCATTGTCAATGGCGCTTTCCCCCTCGCCAATTGCCAAACTACGGTTATGATGGCGCCAGTCGAAACACAGACCCGGTGATACATGCCCCCGAAGAAAACCATGCTCCGCCCGAAGAAACAGGCAACCATGGCAAAGACACCTCCCCTCGACCTTTCCTCAACCCGTGGCGTTTCCTCCTGGCGCGAAGCCGCGCAATGGCTGCGGGCGCGCGGTATTGAGGATATAGAATGCATCACGCCCGATCTTGCCGGCGTTGCACGCGGCAAGATGATGCCGACGGCGAAGTTCACGGGCGACACATCGCTCGCCCTGCCATCCGCGCTCTATCGCCATACTATATCAGGCGAATACCCTGACGAGACGGCGAATTTCCGTTATGAGCCGCGCGACAGCGACCTGAAGCTGGTACCCGATCTTTCCACCCTGTCCGTCGTGCCGTGGGAAAGCGACCCGACCGCGCAGGTGATCTGCGATGTGGTGGATGCCGAGGGCAATTTCGTTCCCTACACGCCGCGCAACGTTTTGAAGAACGTGCTTTCGCTCTATACCGAAAAGGGCTGGAAGCCGGTCGTTGCGCCGGAAATCGAATTTTATCTCGTCGCCATGAACGACGACCCGGATTATCCGCTGCATCCGCCGAAGGGGCGCTCCGGCCGGTCGATCGTCGGCGGGCAGAGCTATTCGATTGCCGGCATCAACGAGTTCGACGAACTGATCGACGACATCTATCACTTCTCGGAAAAACAGGGTCTCGAGATCGACACGCTGATCCATGAGGAAGGCCCGGCGCAGCTGGAAATCAACCTGCGGCATGGCGATCCGATCCAGCTTGCCGACCAGGTATTCCTGTTCAAGCGCACCATCCGCGAGGCGGCACTGAAACACGGCATCTACGCCACCTTCATGGCCAAGCCGATGCAGGGCCAGCCGGGTTCGGCCATGCATATCCACCAGTCGGTGGTGGAGATCGACAGCGGCCGCAATATTTTCTCGAACAAGGATGGCGGCCCCTCCAAGGAGTTCTTCTCCTTCGTGGGCGGCATGCAACGTTATGTGCCGAATGCACTGGTTATGCTCGCGCCCTACGTGAATTCCTATCGTCGCCTGACGCCAGACATGGCCTGCCCGGTCAACAATGCCTGGGGTTACGACAACCGCACGACCGCCTTCCGGGTGCCGATTTCCAGCCCGCAGGCGCGCCGTGTCGAAAACCGACTGCCGAGTTCCGACGCCAATCCGTATCTGGCGCTTGCCGCGTCACTCGGCTGCGGCTGGCTTGGCATCGTCAACAATATCGAGCCGACCGAACCGACCGCTGAGACGGCCAATGAAGGCTCCATCGACCTGCCGCGTGGCCTGCTTGAGGCCGTGGCGCTGCTGGAAGGCGAAGAGCAGTTCGACCGGGTGTTCGGCCATGAATTTGTCGGCCTCTATGCCGGCCTGAAACGCGGGGAATTCGAGACCTTCATGCAGGTCATCAGCCCCTGGGAGCGGGAATTCCTGCTTCTCAACGTGTGAGGGGTTGTTAAAGCATGACATGGCAAAGCCCGATTGCGCCCGGAATTTCCTGGTATCAGGCAACCGTCGGTGAGCGGCCGGACTATCCCGCTCTCGACGGATCGAAAGAAGTGGACGTCGCGATTATCGGCGGCGGCTACACCGGTCTTCAGGCCGCCTGTAACCTCGCCGAAAATGGCGTCTCCGTCGCCCTCATCGAAGCGCATCGGTTCGGCGATGGCGCGTCTGGCCGCAATGGCGGCCAGTTCGGCACCGGCCAGCGCTCGTTTCCCGACGAGATGGAACATGAGATCGGTTTCGAGCAATCCAAACTGCTGTTCGATATTGCCGAGGATGCCAAGAACTACGTGCGCAGCTTCGCCGTCAATCGCGGCATCGACATGGAATATCTGCCGGGGCAGCTTTATGTGGCGCACAAGGCCGCTTACGAGGACGACTATCGCAAAAGCGTCGATGCGATGAACAATCGCTATGGCTATCCGCATATTTCCTACATGGAACGGGGCGAGGCGCGCAAACGTGTCGGCTCCACCCATTATTTCGGCGGCACGCGCGATACCGGCACCGGCCATATCCATCCGCTGAAGCTCTTGGTCGGGCTGGCGAAGGCGGCGAAAGCTGCGGGTGCCGCCATCCATGAAATGACGCCGGCGAAATCCATCCGCCAGTCCGGCGGCAAGACGATCATCGAAACACCCTTCGGCAATCTGACGGCGATAAAGGTACTGATCGCGACCAATGCCTATATCGGCAATCTGGAGCCGGTAACGGCCGCCCATATCATGCCGATCCGCTCCTTCATTGGCGCAACTGCGCCTCTCGATGCGTTTCCCGACATCATCCCAGGCCGGGAAGCCGTGGCGGATTCGCGTTTCGTGGTGCGCTATTTCCGCAAGACGGCCGACAACCGTCTGCTGTTCGGCGGACGTGAGGCTTATACGGCCGATACGCCGCGCGACATTTCCACCCATATTCGCCGACAGATAGCGGAAATCTATCCCGCGCTGAAGAATATCGACATCACCCACTCCTGGGGCGGCTCCGTCGGCATCACCCTGCCGCGACAGGTGTTCGTGCGCGAAGTCATGCCGGGCGTTACCTCCATCGGCGGTTATTCCGGCCATGGGGTGATGCTGTCGAATTATTGCGGCAAGCTCTATGCCGATCTCGTACTCGGCAAACAGGACATGCTGGCACCCTTCGCGCGGCTGAAGGTGCCTTCCTTCCCCGGCGGAGCGTCACTGCGCGCACCGCTGCTTTTCCTGGCGCTTTCCTGGTATGCGTTGCGAGACAGGTTTTAGGATAATGTTTACAGCCGGTTATCGAAACAGGACGGGCGAAAAAAGCCAAAATTCATAATTTCACATAACTGAGTCTGGCATTTTTAAATCGATTAGATTATTGATGCCCCAACCCTTGAAGATCGAGAGAATCGATATGAGCAGTCAGATCATTCCTGTTGAACCTTTTGATTGTGTCGTTTTCGGCGGCACGGGCGATCTTGCCGAGCGCAAGCTTCTGCCGGCCCTTTATCACCGGCAGGTCGAAGGCCAGTTCACGGAGCCGACCCGCATCATCGGTGCGTCGCGTTCGGTCATGAGCCATGAGGAATATCGCAAATTCGCGCAGGATGCGCTGAAGGAGCACCTGAAGGCCGGCGAATATGACGACGCGCAGGTCACGCTGTTCCTCAACCGGCTTTTCTACGTGCCTGTTGATGCCAAGGGCAGCAATGGCTGGGACGTGCTGAAGAAGCTGCTCGATGAGGGCAAGGATCGCATCCGCGCCTTTTATCTGGCCGTCGCGCCGGGCATTTTCGGCGACATTGCCGACAAGATCCGCGAGCACAAGCTGATCACCCGCTCGACCCGCATCGTCGTTGAAAAGCCGATCGGCCGCGATCTCGCTTCCGCGCAGGAACTGAACGACACCATCGGCCACGTCTTCAAGGAAGAGCAGATCTTCCGCATCGACCACTATCTCGGCAAGGAGACGGTGCAGAACCTGATGGCGCTGCGTTTCGCCAACGCGCTTTACGAGCCGCTGTGGAACTCCGCCCATATCGACCACGTGCAGATCACCGTTGCCGAAGCCGTCGGCCTTGAAGGTCGCGCCGGTTATTACGACAAGGCCGGTGCGCTGCGCGATATGGTGCAGAACCATATCCTCCAGCTGCTTTGCCTCGTGGCCATGGAGCCGCCCGCATCCATGAATGCGGAAGCCGTGCGTGACGAAAAGCTCAAGGTTCTGCGCTCCCTGAAGCCGATCAACACCAGCAATGTCGAAAAGCAGACGGTTCGCGGCCAGTACCGTGCCGGTGCTTCCGCCGGTGGCCCGGTGAAGGGCTATCTGGAAGAGCTGGAAGGCGGCGTTTCCAACACCGAAACCTTCGTCGCCATCAAGGCCGAAATCGCCAACTGGCGCTGGGCCGGTGTTCCTTTCTACATCCGCACCGGCAAGCGCCTCGCGACCCGCGTTTCGGAAATCGTCGTCACCTTCAAGCAGATCCCGCATTCGATCTTCGACGATGCGGCCGGCAAGATCGAGGCCAACAAGCTGGTCATCCGCCTGCAGCCGGATGAAGGCGTCAAGCAGTCGCTGCTCATCAAGGACCCCGGCCCGGGCGGCATGCGCCTGCGCCAGGTGTCGCTGGATATGAGCTTCGCCGAAGCCTTTAACGTGCGCAGCCCCGATGCCTATGAGCGGTTGTTGATGGACACCATCCGCTCCAACCAGACGCTGTTCATGCGCCGCGACGAAGTCGAGGCCGCGTGGGACTGGATCGACCCCATTCTCAAGAGCTGGGAAGAACTGGCGCAGGGCGTGCAGGGTTATACGGCCGGCACCTGGGGTCCGAGCGGCTCGATCGCGCTGATCGAGCGTGACGGCCGCACCTGGCATGATGGAGATTGAGGATGACGGAGATAAGTGAGACATTGCATGTCTTCGACAGCGCCGCCGACCTCGCCTCAGCACTGGCAACAGAAGTTGCCAGCCGCCTTTCGGCCGCAACGCAGGAACGTGGCACGGCGAGTATTGCCGTTTCCGGCGGCTCGACGCCGAAACTGTTCTTCCAGGCGCTTTCCAAACACGATCTCGACTGGCCCAATATCAGCGTGACGCTGGTGGACGAACGTTTCGTGCCGCCGGAAAGCGATCGTTCGAACCATCGTCTGGTTGCCGAGAACCTGTTGCAGGACAAGGCGAAGGCGGCCTATTTCGTGCCGCTTTTCCAGTCGGCGGCCTCGCCGGAGGATGCGGCGACGCTCGCAACCGTCAAGACCGAAGCGATCTGCGATCCTTTCGATGTGGTCATTCTGGGTATGGGAACGGATGGTCATACGGCATCGTTCTTCCCCGGTGGAGACAATCTCTACGAAGCGCTGGACCTTAATGAGCCACGCGGCGTCTTGACCATGGCGGCGGAAAATGCGGGAGAGGAGCGGTTGACCTTCAATTTCTCCAGCTTGCATGATGCCGATTTTCTGGTGCTGCACATTGAAGGTGCAGCCAAGAAGGCGACGCTTGAAAAAGCTCAGTCAGGTGAGGATGAGGACGAAATGCCTGTTCGTGCCGTGCTGAACCGGGCAGAAACGCTCGTGGATATATACTGGGCGCCGTAAGCCGAAAGTACCGCCGCACACGCGGCCCGGCGACAAGCGCCCCGAAGACATGAAGACAGAAACACGACAACCGGCCGTTCACCTCCCGGAACGCCGGTTGCCGACCAACGAACAGGATGAACGCCCATGTCCGCCGATTCCCGCATTCAGGCCATCACCGCCCGTATCGTCGAACGTTCCAAGCCTTACCGCGAGACCTATCTCGAGCGGTTGCGGCTGCAGGTCTCAAAAGGCGTTCACCGTTCCGTGCTTTCCTGCGGCAACCTTGCGCACGGGTTTGCGGTCTGTTCCCCCGCCGACAAGGACATCCTTGCCGGCGACCGGGTCCCAAACCTCGGCATCATCACCGCCTATAACGACATGCTGTCGGCGCACCAGCCCTATGAGACCTTTCCGGCGATCATACGCGATGCGGCCAAGGAGGCGGGTGGCATAGCCCAGGTGGCGGGCGCGGTTCCGGCCATGTGTGATGGCGTGACGCAGGGGCAGCCAGGCATGGAGCTTTCGCTGTTTTCCCGCGATGCCATCGCCATGGCAGCCGGCATCGGCCTGTCGCACAATATGTTCGACGCCGCCGTCTATCTCGGTGTCTGCGACAAGATCGTGCCCGGCCTCGTGATCGCGGCACTCGCCTTCGGTCACCTGCCCGCCGTCTTCGTTCCCGCCGGGCCCATGACATCAGGCCTGCCGAATGACGAGAAGTCACGCATCCGCCAGCTTTATGCCGAAGGCAAGGTCGGCCGCGCCGAGCTTCTGGAGGCGGAATCGAAATCCTATCACGGTCCCGGCACCTGCACCTTCTACGGCACGGCGAACTCCAACCAGATGCTGATGGAGATCATGGGCTTCCATATGCCCGGTTCCTCCTTCATCAATCCCGGCACGCCGCTGCGCGATGCGCTGACGCGTGAGGCTGCCAAGCGCGCGCTGGCAATCACTGCGCAGGGCAATGAATTCACGCCAGCAGGCGAGATGATCGACGAAAGATCCGTCGTCAACGGCGTTGTCGGGCTGCATGCGACGGGCGGTTCCACCAACCACACCATGCATCTGATCGCCATGGCGCGCGCCGCCGGCATCATCCTCACCTGGCAGGATATTTCCGATCTTTCAGACATCGTGCCGCTGCTCGCCCGCGTTTATCCCAACGGTCTTGCCGATGTGAACCATTTCCACGCCGCTGGCGGCATGGGCTTCCTCATCAAGCAGCTCTTGAAACAGGGTTTCGTGCATGGCGATGTGCGCACCGTCTTCGGACAGGGTCTCGAAGCCTACACCGTCGATGCCATGCTGGACGAAAAGGGCGCAGTCGCGCGTCAGCCCTCCCCCGAGCAGAGCCATGACCCGAAGGTGCTTTCGAGCATCGAAACGCCGTTTCAGCCGACCGGCGGCCTGAAGATGCTGACGGGCAATCTCGGCAAGTCGGTCATCAAGATTTCCGCCGTCAAGCCGGAACGCCACATCATCGAAGCGCCGGCGATCGTCTTCAACGATCAGCAGGAGCTTCAGGACGCCTTCAAGGAAGGCAAACTCAACCGCGACTTCATCGCCGTTGTCCGCTTCCAGGGGCCGAAGGCCAATGGCATGCCGGAACTGCACCGCCTGACGCCGCCGCTCGGCGTTTTGCAGGATCGCGGCTTCAAGGTGGCGCTGGTGACGGATGGGCGCATGTCCGGCGCATCAGGCAAGGTGCCGGCCGCTATCCACGTCACGCCGGAGGCTTCCGATTGCGGCCCGATTTCGCTCATCCGCGATGGCGACATCATCCGTCTCGATGCTATCTCGGGAACGCTGGAAGTGCTGGTGTCCGCCGCTGAACTGGCGAAACGCGAACCGGCACGCGCCGATCTTTCCGGCAATGAATGGGGCATGGGCCGCGAACTTTTCGCCCCCTTCCGCCGCAATGCCGGCCCGGCCGATCAGGGCGCGAGCGTGCTCTTCCATTGATCTTTTGAAAGGCGAAGGTCGATACGGCTTTCGCCTTTCAACCCTGCTTTGCGGTATCGTTCGACTGCACTTTCTCGCACCTGATAATCCGGCGCAGAAACAGCTTTATTTCCCAATTCGTAAAAGTCACACTTGTCATGCGGCTGTGATGATCGCCCTATAGGGCCTTCTCGAGCAACCGTGGGACGACGGTGCAGTTTCGGATGATGGGGCCAGGACATGACGATTTTCTCAAGCAAACGCCGCGATGTGCTGAAGCTTATGGCTGGCACAGCCGTGCTGCCGTTGATTGCCTTGGCCACGCCAGCGACGGCGCAGGATGTCGCGCTGCGTGCGATCGTGATCTCCGACCTGCATTCGGCTTATGAACGCATCGGCCAGCTTCTCGCGGCCATAGAAACGCGCGTCGCTGCCGACAAGACGCCGCATATCATTTTGCTGAATGGCGACCTGTTCGAACTCGGCAATGCGGTGGCCACCCGTTCGGCCGGTGAAATCGAGTGGACGTTCCTCGCTGCACTCGCCAAGCTCGCCCCCACCGTCATCAATATCGGCAATCATGAGCCCGATATCGACAATGATCTTGCCAATTTCGTCAGCCGCGCCCAGGCACTGGGTATCACCGTGCTTTCCAACATCATCGATAAACGCGTCGGAAAGCCCTATGCACCTGCCAGTGCGGAGGTGAGCGTCGGTGGACGGCAGGTCGTCGTGGCAGGTCTCGCCACCAACGCGATCAACACCTATCCGAAGGCGACGCGCGAGATGCTCGACATCCCGCAGCCGGTCGAATGGGCGAAGGCCAATCTGCCCGGCATCGTTAAGTCGGGCGCTATCAACATCGTCTTGAGCCATGCCGGCGTCGTTGCCGACCGCGACATCCTGCCCCTGCTGCCGGATGGCACGCTGCTGGTCGGCGGTCACGATCACCTGAACTTCGTGCACGAACAGGGCGCCACGCGTTATCTCCATACCGGCTCATGGTGCACCTCCATGACGGTGGCAACGATCTCCGCCCCCGGCAAGGCTCCGGCCATTGAAACGATCGCGATCGATAGCGACGCCCCCGCCTCCCCGGCCCTCAAGAGCCTGATCGAGCAGACGCTCGAAAAACACCTGACGGCAGAAGAACGGGCGGTTATCGGTAAATCCGCCAAGGCCATGACTGTCGATGAGGCCGGACGCCATGTGGCGCAGCTTATCGCCGCGAAAACCGGCGCGGATGTCGGTTTCATCGGCCATACGTCACTCGGCGCAGGTCTGCCGCAGGGCGATATTCGCCGCTATGATTTCAACGCCTCGCTGCGTTTCGACGGCAAGCTGATGGTGACGGAAGTGGATGGCGAAGCGCTTGCTGAAATCCTTGAACGATGCAACCAGGACGGCGACATTCCGCTTGCTGCGCGCACCGGCGATTATCTCTACGCCATGCCGGAAAAACCGGAAACGAAACAACGTTACAAGCTGGTCTGCAACGACTGGTCGGCCACCAACCAGAAATCCTATTTCGGCCGCAGCGATCTTGCCTTCACGGAGGTGCCTGAAGTGAAGCTGAAGCAGACGGTTGTGGACGGGCTTTCTTAAGTCCCTTCGGCAGATTTGGATATTTCAGAAAGACCGGATATCGAGCTTTCGGTCCTTGTGCGCCGGATGCGTGCTGAACACGAAGATGCGGTCCAGTTCCTTCTGCGTCAACATGCGCAGGAAGCGGACATGGATGGTGTTGTTGGCGTTGACGCGCAACATCACGCAGCCGATCTTGGTGATGCGGGCGTCGGGAATATCCAGATAGAACTGGTTGGGCAGGTTATATTTCGTCAGCAGTGCCAGCACCGCTTCGGTCTGGGAGATGCGGATGACGTCACAGCGCCGCGCCGCCATGTGCATGACGGCCTTTTCGGTATATTCGATGCGTGCCGCATTCATGGTATCTTCCATGCGAAACCGGCTTTCGCGGTCGTACATGAAGGATTCTTCCTTGCTCAGGTAATGGTTCCTGATGACACCCGCACTGCTCTGCACGCCCGGACTCCCATGCTCTCTTAACAGATCGAGACTAGGCCATAGTCTTTAACAATTCATATCAGACTTGCCTCAAACAGACCGGAAGCGGGACATTTCCGATGTTTTTCCACAGGGGCAAAAACGCACGAAAAAGCCCCGGAACGGTAAGGTTCCGGGGCGTGTTTTACGATATTGCCGGCGATTATGGACGGTAGGTCTTGCCGTCAGCATCGAAGAGATGGAGCTTTTCCTGCGGTGCTGCAAACCGCAGGGTTTCGCCCTTGGAAACGGAAAGGATGCCCGGGATCTTGACGATGATCGGCTCCTGCCCCTTCGGAGCCTCGAGATAAAGCAGCGTCACTTCGCCCAGAGCCTCGACGATCGAGACTTTGCCTTCGAAAAGATAGTCATCGCCGGTGACGACGCTGAGGTCTTCCGGCCTCACACCAAAGCTCGCAGCCTTGCCCTGCTCGGTGGCCGGGGTCGGAACATTGACGGCCAATGTTTTGCCGCCGGCCAGTTCGATCGAGGTCCGCTCGCCGGTTCCGGCGATCTTCGCCGAGATGATGTTCATGGCGGGCGAGCCGATGAACTTCGCCACGAAAAGATTGGCCGGCCTTTCGTAAAGTTCGAGCGGCGGGCCGACCTGCTCCACACGACCCGCATTCAACACAACGATGCGATCTGCCAGCGTCATCGCCTCCACCTGATCGTGGGTGACATAGATCATCGTCGTATCGGCCATCTGCTCGTTGAGCTTGGCGATCTCAATACGGGTGGCGACACGCAGGGCAGCGTCAAGGTTCGAAAGCGGTTCATCGAACAGGAAGACCTTGGGATTGCGGCAGATGGCACGACCGATGGCGACGCGCTGGCGCTGGCCGCCTGACAGGGCCTTGGGCAGACGCTCCAGATATTGCGTCAGCTGCAGGATTTCGGCAGCGGCACGCACGCGGCGGTCGATCTCCTGCTTGTTTTCCTTGGCGATTTTCATGCCAAAGGCCATGTTGTCATAGACAGTCATATGCGGATAAAGCGCATAGGACTGGAACACCATGGCGATGCCCCGGCGCGAGGGCGGGATTTCATTGACGAGCTGGCCATCAATGAACATCTCGCCGCCGGTGATCTCCTCCAGACCGGCGATCATCCGCAGAAGCGTCGATTTTCCGCAGCCGGACGGGCCGACGAAAACGATGAATTCGCCCTGCTCGATCGAAAGATCGATGCCGTGCAGGACCTTCACCTGCCCGTATGATTTGCGGATATCCTTGAGAACGAGACTTGTCATGGGTGGTCCTCCCTATTCTGTCAGGCGTAACGGGCGAAGAATGCGCCCCATGCCGGAAGTTCTACGCTTCTGCCTTCAAGGCCGCTTGCAAAGCCATGACCTTCGAGAACCTCCCAGTTCCCTTCCGGCAGCGTGGCTTTTGCCGGCGTTGCGGACAAGTTGAAGAGGCAAAGCACGGTTTCGTTGCCCAGCTTGCGGGTATAGCTCAGCACCTCACCCTGCACCGGCTGGAATTCGATACCACCCTTTGCGAAGGCCGGGTGCTGCCTGCGGAAAGCGAGGAAGCGGCGGTAATGTTCCAGCACCGAAGCTTCATTGCCCTGCTGGGCGCTGACGGCGCGCTGCTTGTGCTCGGCCGGAATGGGCAGCCATGTCTTGTCGGCTGTCGAGAAACCGGCCTGTGCGTGGCCGGCATCCCACACCATCGGCGTGCGGCAACCGTCGCGGCCCTTGAATTCCGGCCAGAACTGGATGCCGTATGGATCCTGCAAATCCTCAAAGGCGATATCGGCTTCGGTGAGACCGAGTTCTTCGCCCTCATAGATGCAGACGGAGCCGCGCTGCGTCATAAGCAGTGCCGAGAGAACCTTGGCGAAAGCGTCCTTATCCTCGACATGCTCGCCCCAGCGGCTGACATGGCGCACGACATCATGGTTGGAGAAAGCCCAGCAGGCCCAGCCTTCCGGTGCGGCTTTCGCAAAATCCGCCTGCACATCGGCGACGCGCTGCGGGGTCAGCGCATCGGGTGCGAGGAATTCGAAGGCATAGCACATCTGCATCTTGTCATCGCCGGAGGTATATTCACCGACAATTTCGAGACCGCGCTGGCTGTCACCCACTTCGCCGACGGCGGCGATGTCAGGGAACTCGTCCAGTACAGCGCGGAAGCGCTTCAGGAAGGCGATGTTTTCCGGGCGGTTCTTGTCGTAGAGATGTTCCTGGAAGTTATAGGGATTGACCGCAGGTGCCGTGGAGGCATTGCGGCGCTCCGGCGCGAGCGCCGGGTTGTCGCGCAGCTCAAGGTCATGGAAATAGAAATTGATGGTGTCGAGGCGGAAACCATCAACACCGCGCTTCAGCCAGAAACGGGTGATGTTCAGCAGCTCTTCCTGAACTTCCGGATTGTGCAGGTTGAGGTCCGGCTGCGAGGTCAGGAAATTGTGCATGTAATATTGCATGCGCGTCGGGTCCCACTGCCAGCCCGGACCGCCGAAGATCGACAGCCAGTTGTTGGGCGGCGTGCCATCCGGCTTGCCATCCGACCAGACATACCAGTCCGATTTCGCATTATTGCGGCTGGCGCGGCTTTCCACAAACCATGGGTGCTGGTCAGAGGTGTGCGACATGACGAGATCGATCATGACGCGGATGCCGAGCCGGTGGGCTTCGGCAATCAGCCCGTCGAAATCGGCAAGCGTGCCGAACATCGGATCGACATCGACATAATTCGAGACGTCGTAACCGAAATCCTTCATCGGCGAGGTGAAGAAGGGCGAAATCCAGATCGCATCGGCACCGAGGCCGGCAATATGCGCCAGCCGGTCGGTGATGCCCTTGAGATCGCCGATGCCGTCGCCATTGGAGTCCTGATAGGAGCGCGGATAGATCTGATAGATAACAGCGCCGCGCCACCAGTCCTTGTTGGGCGTCAAAGCGGAAGTCACCGAAGCGGTCATGGAAGTGTCCTGTCTGGTATGGGCGTTCATGGAATGTCAGCCTCCCTTGACGGAGCCTGCAAGCAGGCCACGCACGAGATAACGTTGAAGAGCAAAGAAGACGCAAAGCGGCACGATGATGGTGACAAAGGCCGAAGCGGTGAGGATTTCCCAGTTGCCGCCGCGCGAGCCGAGCAACGCGTTGAGCGCACCGGTCAATACCAGTTCGTCCTTCTGCGTGCCAAGGAACACCATGGCGACGAGCAGGTCGTTCCAGGTCCACAGGAACTGGAAGATGGCGAAGGAGGCAAGCGCCGGGAAGGAGAGCGGCAGGATGATCTTGACGAAGATTTCAAAATCGCTGGCACCATCCACGCGGGCGCTTTCGATGATCTCTTTCGGCAGGCCGGAAATATAGTTGCGCAGCAGATAGATGGCGAGCGGCAGGCCGAAGGCGGTGTGCGCCAGCCAGATGCCGGCATAGGTCTTGGACGGCACGCCAAAGATGGTGCCGATTTCATTATAGAGCCGCAGCAGCGGGATCAGCGACATCTGCAACGGCACGACGATGAGGCCCACCACCATGGCAATCAGCAGATTGCGGCCGGAAAAGCTCATCCATGACAGCGCATAGGCGGCGAAGGCCGCAATGAGGATGGGGATGACGGTTGCCGGCACGGCGACGGTGAGTGAGTTGACGAAGGACTGGCCGATGCCTTCCGAGGTCAGAACCGTGCGGTAATTGTCGAGCGTGAAGACGGGCGGCGTCGCGACGGAAATATAGACGCGCTTGCCGCGCGCGCCCTCGAAGCTCGAAGCCCTGCTATATTCGTAAGTGCCGTCCGTATTGACGAGCAGGGTTTCGCCATCGCCGATATCGGCCGGTTCGCCGGCGTTGAATGCTCTCGGTTCCTGAACGCGCACGCCGAAGGCGGAGACTTTTCCGCCCGCGCCGTTTTCGAAGACATTGCCTGATATCACATAGCGGCTGCCGTCCTGCTTCTGCACGGAAGCATCAGCGAGGCGCACTGCCGAGGTCTGTTCGGAGCTGGAGAAGGCCGTCCACCAGCCTGACACGGTAATCTGGTCCTTGTCGCGCAGCGAGCTGACGAGAATGCCGAGCGTGGGTAAGAGCCAGAGAAGCACGACGACGAGGACGCTGGCATGGACGATGAGGCGCGGCAGGCCGACACGGCGCAGGCGTTTGACGATATTCATCTCAGCGGCCCTCCATCTCGCGGTTTGCCTGGCGGATATTCCAGACCATGATCGGGGTGACGGCCGCCATGATGATGAGCGCGATAACCGCACTTCGGCCGCTGTCGCCGCCACCGCGGAACATCCAGTCGAACATGAGATTGGCGAGGACCATGGTGTTCCACTGGCCGTTGGTCATGGTCAGCACGATATCGAAGACCTTGAGCACGAGAATGGTGATCGTCGTCCAGACGACGGCGATGGTGCCCCATATTTGCGGCACCATGATCTTCCAGAAGATCTGCCAGCCATTGGCGCCATCGATGACAGCCGCCTCGATGGTTTCTTCCGGAATGCCGCGCAAAGCCGCCGACAGGATGACCATGGCGAAACCGGTTTGAATCCAGATGAGGATGACCATCAGGAAGAAATTGTTCCAGAAGGGCATGGAAATCCAAACCTCCGGGCTGCCACCGAAAAACTCGACGATGGCGTTCAAGAGGCCGATCTGTACCTGACCTTCGGCACGGTATTCATAGATGAACTTCCAGATGACCGATGCGCCAACGAAAGAAATCGCCATCGGCATGAAGACGATGGATTTGGCGATGTTGCCCCACCAGATCCGGTCGGTCATGACGGCAATGACGAGGCCGAAGAAGGTGCAGGCGGCCGGCACAACGGCGAGCCAGAGGATGTTGTTGAAGATCGACTGGCGGAAACCCGCGTCGAAAAACGCCCAGCGATAATTGGCGAGGCCGACAAATTCGCTGCCTGTGCGATCATAAAAGGACAGGATCAGCGTGGCGATGACGGGATAGACCAGATAGACCAGCAGCAGGATCAGCGCCGGGCCGATGAACAGCCAGGGCCGGACGGCGGCGCGGCGGTTTAGATTGCGGGATGCGTGAATGACATCTCCCGAGCGGACGGGAAAGATCACCTGCAGCGCCTTGTCGGATAGCCAGTAATAGGCAGCGCAGGCAAAAACGCCCGCTACCATGACGCCGATGGCAGACACGAGTTGTTGAGCCATGTTCCCTCCCTGATCCTCTCCGCGCCGCGCTGATTTATGCGGTCGTCGGGGCAGTTCCATTTGGTAAAGGCCCGGCAGCGTGCCGCCGGGCCTGATCCGATTGTTACTTCAGGCCGTCCCAGGCCTTCTGGATATCGGCAGCGACCTGATCGGCGGACTTGCCACCGACGAAATCGATCATGCCGGTCCAGAACGCGCCGGCACCGATCTTGCCGGGCATCAGGTCGGAACCGTCGAAGCCGAAGCTTGTCGCGGTCGTGAGGATTTCCCCCTGGCGCTTCATCTGCTCATTGGCATAGGTGTCGACATTCACACCCTTATAGGGCGTCAGGAAGCTGGACTGCGCCATCCATACTTCGTGGGCGATCGGGGTCTTCAGGAATTCGACGAATGCCTTGGCCGCCGGTGCTTCCTTGGTGACCGTAACGAGCGTGCCGGCGCCGAGAACCGGCTTGCCGAGGTCAGGTTTGGACGCGTAAGTCGGCATGTAGAAGAAATCCGCATCCGTTCCGACCTTGGTGCCTTCAGGGAAGAAGGACGGAATGAACGACGCCTGATGGTGCAGGTAGCATTTCGGCGGAATGTCGAAGAGACCCTTGGGGCTGTCGCGGAAGTCGGTGGAGGCCACGGCTGCAACGCCGCCGCTCACGTATTTTTCGTTCTTGGCGAATTTGCCGAACTCGTTGATCGCCTCGACCACGGCCGGATCGGTGAACTTCACCTCGTTGGTCGTCCACTTCTGGTAAACGTCGAGCGGCTGCGTGCGCAGCATCAGGTCTTCCACCCAGTCGGTTGCCGGCCAGCCGGTCGCACCGCCAGAGCCGAGGCCGATGCACCAGGGCGTGCCGCCATCGGCTACAATCTGGTCCGTCAGCTTGAACAGGTCTTCCATGCTCTCGGGCACTTTATAGCCCGCTTCCTCGAAGTTCTCAGGCACATACCAGACGAGCGACTTCACATCGGCCTTGAAGGGGAACGCAAAGTAAGCCTTGTTGCCGTCCTTGCCCTTGTAGCTGCCGAGATCGACCCAGGATTGGCCTGCGCCGTAATTTTCCTTGACCCAATTGGCAGTCTCGTCACCGAGCGGCACGAGGAAGCCCTTGGCCGCGAGATCGGCCAGAAGGCCGGGCTGCGGCAGGATGGCGATATTGGGCGGCGAACCCGCCTGCGTATCGATGACGATCTGCTGCTCGTAATTTTCCGACGAGGAATAACGGACGTTCACGCCGGTCGCGTCGGCGAAATAGGCAAGCACCGACTGAAACAGTGCCTCGTCCTCGCCGCGCCAGGGCCCGAAAATCGTCAGCGTCTGACCTTTCAGGTCGGCATGGGCCGCCTTGAAGTCCTCGTAGCTTTTCCAGTTGAACTTGGCATCCTGGCCAGGCGCGAATTTCAGGTCAGCGGCAAAGGCCGCACCCGACAGCAGCACCATTGAGGCCGCCGTCGCCAAAAGAGTCTTCCGCATGTGATTTACCTCCCATCACATAAAAGGCTCAAAGCGTCCTCTCTCAATCAAAGCGCTTTGGCTGTCTATTCATCTCATTGTCATCAAGATGGAGTCAAGAGGCTGTTTCCGAGGAAACGTTGCCGCACCGCGTGAATAGTCATATTTATTTAGGAAGGCGGCTATCGTTTTCGATTGAGAAAAGCAGCGGAGGCTGGTAAAAATCTAAAGCGCTTTGGGAATATGAGGAGAGGCTTTGCCGGTTCCTGAAGCGCGTGCATGGAGGAAATTCAAGACATGAACCTGAAACAGTTGTCGCAACTGCTGGGCATTTCGCAGACCACCATCAGCAGGGCGCTCAACGGCTACCCGGAGGTGAGCGCGGAGACGCGCCGCCGCGTCATGGAGGCCGCCGAGAAGACGGGATATCGCCCGAACGCGGCGGCGCAGCGGCTGGCAACCGGCAAGGTCGGCTCCATCGGGCTCGTCATGCCGATTGGCGAGCACCACCGTTCCGATGTGCATTTCGGCGAATTCTTAAGCGGTCTCGGCGAAGAAGCCTCGCGCAGCGGTTTTCATCTCGTCATCATGCCGACGGAACCGGAGAAAGAGCGCGAAGCCCTGCGTGGGCTCGCCGCAAGCGGTAGCGTTGATGGCATCTATCTCGCCTATATGAAAAAGAACGATGCGCGCATTGCCATGATGCAGTCGCTCTCCCTGCCCTTCCTCGTGCATGGCAGGTCGGTCGGCGTGGAGGAGACTTATCCCTATCTCGATGTGGACAATGAGGGCGCGTTTCGTGATGCGACCCAGCTTCTCCTCCAGCTCGGTCATAAGCGCATCGGGCTTTTGAACGGCCCGGAGGGCTATGACTTTACCTATCGGCGCTGTCTCGGGGTGGAGAAGGCACTGGAGGCAAGCGGCCTCGCCCTGCACTCGGCCAATAAACGGCACAGCAGCATGACGGACGAGGAGGGTTATCTCGGCATGGAGGCGCTACTGTCTCAACCGGAAAAGCCGACCGCCATTCTCTGCGCCAGTACCGCGCTTGCGCTGGGCGCTATCCGCTCGATGAACCAGCGGGGGTTAAAACCCGGCAAGGACATTTCGCTGATCGCCCATGACGACGTGCTGCCGCTGCTGAAGCCGGACAATTTTTCCGTGCCGCTGACGACCACACGCTCGTCGCTGCGGGCGGCGGGCGTTCGCGTCGGCCAGCGCCTGATCAACCGGATCAAGTTCGAGCAGATGGAGCCGCATCAGGAGCTCTGGAAGGCGGAGCTTGTGGTGCGCTCTTCGACGGGGCCGGCTCCAAAAGTGTAGAAGCCGGCCTTCATCCCCCGCCCGTCATACCGGCCTTGAGCCGGCATCCAGCCAGCCCAAGTCCTTGGGCTGAAAAGAGTCGTCTCGCCGCGCAGACGCGCGTCGGCTGGATTCCGGCTCAAGGCCGGAATGACGGCAGTGAGGGCCAGCGCACAGAAATTCCTATGCCGTGGAGTTCGATCGAACGCGACAGGCTTAAAACTTCGGAGCCGTCCGGCCAAGCTTGCGATAAGCGGCGATGACGGTGTTGGCCATCAGCATGGCGATCGTCATCGGGCCGACACCGCCGGGTACCGGCGAGATGGCAGCGGCCACGGCGCTTGCCTCGTCGAAGGCGACATCACCGACCAGCTTCGACTTGCCTTCGCCCTTTTCGGGTGCGGGGATGCGGTTGATACCGACATCGATGACGGTTGCGCCTGATTTCACCCAGTCGCCCTTGACCATCGCCGCGCGGCCAACGGCCGCGACGAGAATATCAGCCGTCTTGCAGACGGTGGCGAGATCCTTGGTGCGCGAATGCGCCATGGTGACGGTGGCATTGGCATTCAGCAGAAGCTGGCCCATCGGCTTGCCGAACAGGTTGGAACGGCCAATGACCACGGCATTGAGGCCGGAAAGGTCGTCGCCGTGAATGCTGCGCACCAGAAGCATGGCGCCGGCCGGCGTGCAGGAAATGAGGCCGGTGGCGAGATCGCCGGTCGCCAGTTTGCCGGCGTTCAACACGCTCAGGCCATCCACATCCTTCTCGGGCAGGATCGACTGGATGATCTCATCGGAATTGAAATGCTTCGGCAGCGGAAGCTGCACCAGAATGCCGTGAATGGAGGCATCGGCGTTCAGTTCGCCAACCAGCTTCAGAAGCTCACCTTGCGTCGTCTCTTCCGGCAGCGTGTGCTGGATGGAGTTGAAGCCGCATTGCTTGGCCATCTTGCTCTTGGAGTTCACGTAGGCATGGCTGGCCGGATCATTACCGACGATGACGACTGCGAGACCGGGCTTCACGCCCCGTTCCGCCTCGAGCGCTTCTGCCGATATGCGAACCGCCTCCGTTACCGAAGCGGCCTTCGCCTTCCCGTCAATCACAACTGCCATGCGTCTTGCTCCTGCTGGATTACGTTGGCCCCGTATGGTGCCCCCTTTGCAGGAATGCAAGCAAAAATACAGCCTCGTCAGGCAGTTTTACGGTAGTCGTCCTGGTGATCGGCGTAATCGGCAAGACGCTCCTTCAGATGCGCCAGCTCGCGTCTCAATTCCGCCAACTCCTCGGCTTCGGCCTGTTCATGATCGAAGTGTCCTGCAAGAGCTTCATTGAGCAATGGCGGAAGTTCAGGCGAGATTTGAGTGGCGCTTCTGACCGTTCGGTTACCCATCAGCACCTGCCGCACGCGCTCGTCCAGCGGCATATCATCGGCATCATTTGCAGCCTCGCCATAATAGTCAGCGAAGGCGTCTTCAGGCTGGACATGATCTTCTGTGGCAAGCTCTTCCAGATCATCGAAAACCGCCGGCTCGATTTGCTCGAATTCGGAAAACTGCAGCGATTGCTCCGGCCCATCCATGAAATCGGGAAGTTGCGCTTCATTTTCGACGACCAGCGCGTCCTCCTGCTCCTCGTCATGGCGACGATAGCTCAGGAGATAGAGGCCGCCCAGCAGACCGATCAGGCCGCCGCCACCTGCCATCATCGCCGCCTGCGTCAGATCACGCGACAGTTCGCCTGGTCCGGCCTTCTTTGCAAGGCGGGTCTCGATGGCGGGCGTGGAGGAAGAGGACAGATCGCGGCGCTCGCTCGCTTCCAGATAGGAATTTCTCGCCGTCTCAAGCTCAGCCTGCAATCGCGAAAGCTCACCGGGGGCGACGCCCAGAGCCTCTAAGCGGTCAAGGTGCTTCTTACGCTCGCCATTCGCGGTCGCAATCTCCTGGGCGATGCGCTTTTCATCCACCCGCAAACCTTCAACCAGTTGGCGCAATGCGGGAGCTGCCAGGCCCTGTACGGCATCCACCGCATTCTGGGCGGCGATGCGGCGTGGGTGTTTCGGGCCATAATCAACCGAGACACTGGCAAGCGCCATGCTCGCGGTCGCGTGTTTCTGCCTGATATCCTCAAGCGCTGCAAAAGCCACGCCGGACGGCAAGGGCTTCGACAAAATCTCATTCGGTTTGAGAGCAGAGGCCACCGCCAAATCCGCCTGAAGCGACTGCTGATGCTGCGTGCTTCCCGCAAGGCTGTCGTTTACGTCACGCAACTGCTGCTCGAGCTCGTGCACCTCAGAGAGAACAGCATCGCCATGGCGCATCTGGAAACCGTTCAATGCCGCTTCCGCTTCGTCCAGTCTTTTGCGCGCTCGCTCCGTCTCACGCATGGCGGGCGTCATGGTGCCGGCCTTGCCATCCGCCATGACCCGCATCGACAGATAGTCGGCCAGCCGCATCGCGCTTTCCGGCGTCGCGGTCTTTGCCGTCACGATCAGCGTATTTTCATCCGGCGTCAGTTCCAGCCGGATCGCCTCACCCACTGCGCCATTCAATGCTTCTCGTGGCGAAAGCGGACGTGCGTCCGCGCCTGTCAAAAGATCAACGAGCAGGCCAAGCTCACCCTGATTTCGAACGCCCACCATATCGGCGGGTTTCAGCTTCAGATCGCCGCTGACCCGGTCAAGCCCGGCGGGAGATAACAGGGTACGTCGTGCCATCGCCAGAAAACGGGCCGCATCGGGCGCGTCATAGGACGTCTGGGTGATCTCGATCCGGGCCTGCGACACATATCCGCGAAAACCGGAATCGATCAGCAGCAACGGAAGAGCCGCGCCGGTAACGATGGCGGCAACGACGCAACCAGCCGTCAGAAGCCGCAGACAATGCCTGCGCCATTGCGACGGGGGCACGGCAAAATCGTCCTCGTCGGGACGGGTCGCCATCATGTCCGGACTGTTATCAACCATCTGAAGCCGTCTGCCACCCTCGGTGCCGCCCGCAACGGGCGACTGTCAAAACCTTACGAGAGGTTAAAGGATCGTGGCAAACAAATGGTTAACGCGGGCTCCGCGAACCCGTCTCAGCTTTGCCGAGTGCAATGTGCCAGGGTTCGGCGCAGAGGCTGTAAAGCCAGCTCATATGCAGCTTGCGGAAGATCTCGGGCATGCCCGCCACTTCGGACGACAAGACCTTGAACAATGAACCGACCGCGATTGTGACGCGCACATCCTGACGGCTGACGGTTCGGTGCAACCATTTTTCCTGGTTTTCACCGCTCATGCCGGCAAGCAGAACATCGACCTTAACCCCGGAGGCATCCCGACCCAGCATCACGAAATCATGCCACGGCGCGTGGGCACGCAGCTTTGCCAGCACTTCACTGAGCTGCGCCGCATCATCGCCGGCAACACCGATCCGTTTCGGCACCGCCATATAGGTCAGAAGCGCCATGACGAAAGCGACGTCGTCGATGGCAGCGGACAGAGGTTTGCCATTTTCCACACGGGCGGCGGCATTCATCGCCTTGCCCTGTGGCAGAAGCAGGCAGCTTTCCAGAATCTCGCGGTAAGCGATATCCTTGAGAGACAGCTTGGCTTTATCGATGGTGAGGAAGGAGAGCATCGTGTGCCCTTCGCAAGTCGAAGCCCGGCCGCTGACCAGCTCCAGCGCCCCATTCCAGTCGAGATCACAGACACGCAGCCCGTGGATATTCCGTTGCGATCCCGGCCGCGCAAAACCTGCCGCGAAATTCATTGCCAACCCCCGAATGCCAAATCCATCTCCGCCGATCCGGCGCATGATGGCGGGACGGCAGCTCATGGATTTGTTTATACAGGTGCAGGTTGAAGTTATGCTGAAAGCAATCGCTCGAATATTCGGGCGCGTGACAAGGAACGGTTAACCAGACCAGAAAACCGCCCGTCGGCGGACGCGTGAGCCGCGCCCTGCGACGTCAGTGGCTGGGCGCGGCAGCCGCTTCTTTTTCAGCCTCGGCCTTCTCGCCTTCGACGATCTTGACCGAACGGGGCGTGCCATTGCCATTCTGCTCGCGAATATCTGCCTTCGACAGATAATCCAGCTGCTCGATCAGCACATCCTCGACCACCTCGTCATCGAGCCTCTTGTTCAGCCCCTCGCGGATGCGCTGCTTGAAAGCCTCGGGATCGAAGGTGGAAATATTGGCGATGTTGACCATGGAAGAGCCCGCCAGAAGCGTGAACAATTCGTCGGTCATCAGCTGCGTGGCCGGCAATTCGATCTTCGCCATCTTGTCCTTGTCGACACGCAGCGAAATACGGCTGAGGAAATAACCGTTCACCCCGCCATCATTGATGACGGGAATGGTGATGCTTTCACCCTTGACCAATTGCAGATTGGTCTTTTTCTCGCCCGCCTCATCTCCCGGCGCCGTCGCCATCTGGACGGAGAAATACACCGCGCCGAGCGTGACGGCGCAAACCCAGACGCCGGTGAGAAGAAGCTTCAACATCAGGAGGCGGCACCGTACATGAACTGTTCCTGCGAATAGGTGCCGTCCGTATCGGCTTCCTGGATCGCGTTCTTGAGCAGGTCCGCAACAGCACGAACCGCGTTCAGATGCGCCTCGACGCGGCTGGCATTGGTCGCGAGCTTGGACTTGATGCCCTTCACCTGCTCCAGATAACCACCGGCGATGTCTTCGCGCGGTGTATCGCGAAACAGCATGGTGAGTTCATACAGGCAACGGCTTTTATGGGCGTTGGAAACCTTGAAGTCGAATTGCGGATCCTTACCGATATTATCGTTCTCATTGTCGATGATCATCTCAAGGCGGCCGAGAACGGATTGGATACGGTGGTCGTTCGACATAAGGTCCATGCTTGTCTCCTCGTTAAGGTTTTTCATTCTCAAGCCTCGTCCGTTTTATCATTGGAAACGCCGAGGACCTGCCGCTCGAACTCCGCCACCATCCGAATTGCAGCATTGTGGTCTTTTTCATTCATCGATACGTCGGTGATGCCTTTGCTTTCGGCTTTTCTCAACGCATCCTTGTAGGCCTGTTCGGCAATGCCGACGCCGCCATTTCTGGAGATCGTGTCGGCAAACTGTTCCGCCATCATGCTCTTCCAGATTTCGCCGGCATTACCCTTGCCATACACTTCCTCGCTGTCTTTCGGCAGCATGTTGGCAACGAAGGTCTGGAGAACCGAGGCTTCATATTTCCGGTAAGTCTCAGGAATCTCCGTGCGCGCGGAGCGAATATTGGTGTCGCCAAGGCCCGCCTTCGAAGAGGCGCCATCCAGCACATCGACGGCGGCGCCAAAGCCCTTGCCCGCATCTGCAAGGCTGGTTGCGGCAAAAGCCGCCTTGTTCGCTTTGAGTTTTTCCTGGGCGATCTGTACTTCCTGGGGGTCCGCAGCGCGCACCACATCCATCACCAGATCACTTATAACCGATATCGCCACGTCCCGATCTCCCGAGCTGACGAACGTGCGGTATGAAAACCGACGCGTCCGTTCAATCAAGAAACATCGCCGGAGACGTCTTTCGAACGCCCGCGATGCAACAATGGAACGGACTATGGATCGCCAACCTTGCTGGAGGCTGGTGTCCGGGATGCGTTTGTCATTTCAAGCAGATCATAGATTGCATTGTCGTCGGCTTCGCGGTCCTCGAGATCGCGGGCAATGTGCATTCTGTCCTCAAGCCGGTCAGCCTTGGTCTTTTCCTTCAGCACCTTGTTTTCCTGCAATTGCTGCACGCCGGCAAGCTGGCGGTCCTTGACGACAAGGCGGCCGTAACGATCCGAATAATGTCTGGAAAATGTCTGATGCACCGGCTCCATGGAACTCATGGCCTCCAGCACGTTATCCATGGATTGCGCCACTTCGGTACGCACGCGGGTGGTATCGGCAAGCTCCACCTCGGCCATTTTTTCCATGTGGCGCTGGACCGTTACCAGACGCTTGAGTTTTGCCGAGCGCTTGTCCGAAGCCATGGCTTTCTCCAGATCAAAAACCGATGAAGACCGGGCCGAAACCGTCCACGAACTGACGGATGAGGGCCGCGACCGACAAATAAAGCATGAAAAGACCGCCCGCCAGAACGAAAGGCGTCGAGATGAAGTAAACAGGAATCTGGGGTGCCAGCTTGTTGATGAGACCGACCGCAACGTTGAACATCAGGCCGTAGATCACGAAAGGGCTGGCAAGCCGCAGCATGATGGAGAACGATGCCCTGAGCGTATCGGTGAGCGTGATCAGCATCTTCTGGCCGCTGATAAGCGCCCCGACCGGCGTGGCGGTATAGGAATCAACCAGCGCTTTCAGGACGATATGGTGGAAATCCAGCATGAACAGCACCAGCAGGCCGCCGAAGGTGATGAAGTTGGATATCTGGTTTTCCTGCACCTCTTCGATGACATCCGCACCGCCTGGGGCGCTGAGACCGATGGAGGCGCCGATGAGCGCACCCGTGAACTGGAAACCGAGCGTATAAAACCGTGCGATCAGGCCATACATCGCACCGATGACGACCTCGGTGAAGATGAGGCCGACGACCGTGGCCTGGCTTGCGCCGGAGACTTTCGGATAGATCGTATCCCACAGCACCGGCAGAAGCGCCATGGACACCGCAACGCACAGCAGCATGCGGATTTGTGGTGATATGCGCGAGCTGGAAAAGCCCGGCATGGTCATGAAACAGGCGCCGATACGGCAAATGGCAAGGAACAATGCGATAATTGTCCCTTGCGGGTCGGTTATCATGAAATGGCGCCCAGGATCTTGATCTCCAGCCCCTTGGCCAATTCCACATGTGAAAGAACCGGCAGGGTCGCAAAGAGTCGCTCGATAATCATGCGCACATAGGACCGCGTTTCCGGCGAGGTTACAAGGACAAAGGGCAGCCCCCGATCCATGAATTCACGGATAACTTTCGAAGCCTGCTCCGAAAACTCCTCGAGATGGCGGGGATCGATATCGAATTCGACGATTTCGCCCTTCTGGTCACGCTTCAGCGCCTGATGGAAGACCATGTCCCACTTGTTGCCGAGGCGCAGGACACGCAGCACGCCATTGTCGGCGAGATCGCCGCAGAGCTGCTGCGACATGCGCACCCGCACATGTTCGACGATCTGTTCCGTCTTGCGCACATGCGGCGCGAGTTCGGCAACGGCTTCCAGAATGAGATGCAGGTTGCGGATCGACACGCGTTCGGCGAGCAGCAGTTTCAGAACCGCCTGCAGACCGGAATAGGACATATGCGACGAGCAGATTTCGTCGGCCAGCTTCTTGTATTCCGGATCAAGCCTGTCGATCAGGATCTTGACGTCCTTATAGGACAGAAGCTGCGGCAGGTTGTTGCGGATGACTTCACTCAGATGCGTCAGCACGACAGAGACGTTATCGATCGGATGGAAACCTTCGCGCTTCAGATCCTCGGTAAAGGTTTCAAGGATCGAGACGGCCGGCATGCCGAAGGCGGGCTCGCGGATTTCGTCGCCGGGAATGCTCGGCTTGCGCCCTGCCCCGGTCACCACGAGAACATCGCCGACACGCAGATTGCTCGACGCGATGGTCGTGCCGTGGACGCGGATCTGGTAAGCCTTTTCCGGGATCATGATGTCGTCGGAGACCTTGATCTCCGGTACGACGAAACCGTATTGGGTCGCAAATTTCTTGCGCATCTTGCCAACGCGGAAGGCCAGTTCCTGATGCGCGCCGAGAAGGCGGGTGGAAACCTGCTTGCCGAGCGCCAGTTCGATCTCGGCGGTTTTCAGCACCTGCTTGACCGAATCCTTTTCCGCTTCGGTGGTCTGGAGAACCTTGTTCGCCTCCTCCTGACGGCGGAGCGCGTTTTCTGCTTCGGCCTGGCGCGGAATATACCAGCTGCCGAAGGCCATGATGCCGCCGAGGAAGATGAAGGGCAGGAAGGGAAGACCCGGAATAATCGCCAGCAGTCCCATCAGCATGGCCGAGACCATCAAAGCGCGCGGATAGCCGCTGAGCTGATTGACGACGGCCTGATCCGTGGAGCCGGCGGTGCCGCCGCGCGACACCAGAAGGCCGGCCGCCAGCGAGACGATAAGGGCCGGGATCTGCGAGACGATACCGTCACCGACCGAAAGCTTGACGAAAACATCCGCCGCTTCGCCGATCGGCATGCCGTGGCGGAAGTAACCGATGATGATGCCGCCGAAAATGTTGATCGCGGTGATGATGAGGCCGGCAATCGCATCGCCCCGGACGAATTTCGAGGCACCGTCCATCGAGCCGAAGAAGGAGCTTTCCTCTTCCAGTTCGCGGCGACGGCGCTGCGCTTCCTTTTCATCGATGATGCCGGCGGACAAATCCGCGTCGATCGACATCTGCTTGCCGGGAATGGCGTCCAGCGTGAAGCGGGCGCCGACTTCGGCGATACGCGTAGCACCCTTGGTGATGACGATGAAGTTGACGGTGATCAGGATCAGAAAGACGATCAGACCGATGACGAAGTCGCCCGACATGACAAGGCTGGAAAAGCCGGCAATCACGCCACCCGCCGCCGTCGGTCCCTCGTTGCCATGCGAAAGAATGACACGCGTCGTCGCAATGTTCAGCGACAGGCGGATCATCGTCGCGATCAGCAACACGGTCGGGAAAGACGAGAAATCCAGCGGCCGCTGAATCCACAGTGCCACCATCAGGATGAGGACGGAGAGCGCGATGGAAAAGGCCAGCCCGATATCCACCAGCATGACCGGAATGGGCAGGAACAGAACGCAAAGGATCGCAATGATGCCCAATGCGAAACCGATATCCCGCATGCTCGGACTTACCTTGGGCAAGGAGATGACTGGTGGTTGCGCCATAAAATCGTCCTGTCTCTTCATGAGAAGGGCGACGGAAAAGCCGCCGCACGGTTCGCGGCACCGGCTTTTCGAAATTGCGCGCGCAATTCGGTCCGATGCTTCAGCCTATCACTAGTCGCTGAAGCTTGCGCGAGGGTGGCATCCGCAGCGCGCGGATATCAGAAGCCGGACTGGACGCGCGAAAAGACGAGATTGGAAAAAAGGGCGATCTGCGCACCCACAAAGGGGGCGGCAATGCCAAGCACGAGCATGATCGTGACGATTTTGGGAACAAATGTCAGCGTCATTTCCTGAACCTGGGTCAGGGCCTGTATGAAGGCAATGGCGACACCGACGATCATGGCGGCCAGAACGGCCGGACCGGCCGCGACGAGAACAGTCCAGACTGCTGCCTGCATGATATCAAGCGCATCGGCCTCGTTCATCGTCGCATCCTTTATTCAGAAGGGCGGCATCATACCGCCCCTACATTATCACGAATCGGCAGGCTTATCCGAATCGGTACCACCTTCAGGTTTAGTCTCGATCGGGCCGTTCGAGAAGCTCACACCGGCCTGCAGCAGCACTTTGTCACCAGCTTCGGTAATGGCGACAACGCCGTCCGAATAGACCTCGACTTCCTTCACCACACCGGTGACCTTGTCGTCGGCGCTCTTGACCGTCTTGCCGACCAGATCGGAAGCGCGTGTCAGGGCTTCGGCCTGCAGCATGCTCTTCAGATGGGTGTTGGTCTTGATCGTCTGCTCAACCTGCGAGAAGCTTGCCAGCTGCGACATCTGCTGACCGGCATCCATCGGGCTGGTCGGATCCTGGTTCTTCATCTGGGCGATGAGGAGCTTCAGAAAGCTGTCGTAGTTCAGCGAAGCTGCGTTCTTGTCATTGCTGCTCGCCCCGGCATTGGCCCAGGGGTTAGAGGCTGCCGAGTTGACTGCATCTACCGCCATGGTGCGATCTCCTTGCGAATCTGTTCGATCGTTGCGGGGGTCATTTCCTGATTGTTGAGGATTTTTTCCTCGGTCGGATAAAGACCGCGAATGGCCTTCAGCGCCTCAAAAGCCTTGCCCGAGGCAACCAGCCCGTCGATCCGCTTGAGTTCCGCCAATATCTCATCATGCTGGAAGCAGTTCAGCAGCATGCTTACGGACTTGCGGAACATGTTTGTAGACTGTTCACGCCCTTCCGGGTTGATGAGGATCATCTGCGCGATGAAATAAAGCTGCCGCAGCGGCGTTGTCGCCTGCTCCGGCTGCAGCACGTGGTTTTCAAGCAGGAACGTGACATCGTTCAGGAATTCGAGCGCCACCTTGCGATCCACCCGCAAAACCGCACCGTTGATGAAAATCTTTTCGCCTGATTTCAGCGAGATTCGAAGTGTACTTTTCATTTCAGTCCATCCCTGATGATGGTTGTCACGTCAATTATGCCCTGGAAATTCGTCGACTGACGTTTCCGGATCAGTTCGCACTCTTTCAAAATCCAGATCGCGATCGAGATCAGATTGGCCCTCAGCTCCATAGCCAGTTGGTTGTCCGGCTGCTTGAGGTCCTCAATGAAGCGGATCCAGACCCGCCGAGTGTAAAAAAGTGCTTCGATCGTATGGCGCTGGGAAGACGAATCCTTTGCTTCCACAAGCAGTTCGATCGATTTGGTCAACGCCTGTCGCTCGCGATCCTTCGCGTCTGCGACACCATCCTCCATGATTTCGGCGTAGGAAAACTGGTACATTCATGTATCCTTTATCTGCCGCCACCCCTGTTCATCAGAGGTAGTTCACCAGACTCATTTTTTGCAGACGCGACGTCAGGCTGTAGGCGATTTCGATCTGCTGCTGCAGCAGGTCGAGACGGGTCTTCGCTTCGTAGGTATCGATACCTTCGATATCCAGCAGATGCGTCTCGATGATCTTCTTCTGCGCCGCCAAAGAGTCGTTCGACTTCTTGACACGTTCCTGAGAGAGACCGAGGCCGCTGGCCTGCTGGTTCAAACCGTCGATTGCAGTACCGATTGTCGTAACCGCGCGGGTGGCGACAGCTTCACGGACATCGCTCGGAACCTTGTCATCGAGGAAGGTCATCGCCGTCATTGCCGTCATCGCGAAATAACGCATGCCCTGCGAATTGCTGTTGGTCGATGTCTCGATCACTTCGTTCTGGCTGATCCGGCTCGTCATGTTGGTGTCGCTGGCCTTGGAGCCGAACGTCGTCCAGAAATCAACGTTCTGACCGGTGGCAAGACTGCTATGCGGCGGATTGGTGACCGTCGTGGTGCCGTTGAATACGCCTTCCACATGGGTCATGAAGGCATTGACCTGATCCTTGGACAGGTTGGCGATGCTTCCGACCGGCGGCGTCTGCGTCGCCATGAAATGGTTCAGCTCGTCATTATAAGCGGTCTTCAGCGTCGAACCATCGGCGAAATAGTCATCGACCGGCTTCACATCCGTATTCGTGCCGGAAAACAGATATTCGCCATCGACGGCAGTGTTCGCGAAGCTGGTGAAATTATTGAGCGCATTGGTAATTTTCTGGTTGACGGTGGCAAGCGTGGGCTGCGCGCTGCTCGTATTCGGCACCAGAACGCCGAGGATTTCCTGGGCGGCCTTTGCCATGCCGTCCAATGCCGTCTGCGACGATTCAAGACGTTGCGTCGCAAAGGAATTGACCGTGACAAGCGACGAAATCCGCTCCACATCCCGATTGAGATCGAGGCTGCGGGCCGTGTTGGCGCCGAGCGTGACGCCGAGATCCGCGTGCTTGCCCGTTGTCAGTTCGGTATTGAGCTTGGTCATCTCAAGCTGGGCTTTGAGGATGGTGCTGCGCATGCTGTTCTGCATCGCCAGCGATGAAATGAATGACGTTTTCATCTTTTACCTCACCATGTCCATCAAGGACTTGAGCATTTCATCGACGGTGGTCACCAGCTTGGTGGCTGCCTTGTAAGACTGCTCGATATCCATGAGCAGCGACAGCTCCTCATCCAGGCTCACCGCCGTGTTGTTCGAATAGGAGGCGGCGGAGCGCTCATAGAGCGCGCTTTTCGCTTCGTTCGCCGAAGTCGCGCCGGATCGTTCCTGTTCGAGCCAACCCATCGAGTTGGTGCCGTATTTCAAAATGCTGGTATTCGTATCGATACGTGTCGACGCGGCAAAATTCATGGGCGCGTCGAATGCGGTCACATAGCTGTCGATCAGGGCGGAAAAGCCAGTGCCGCCCGTAGCTGTGGTATTGACAATATAAGCGGTACCGTTGATGCCGCCGTCGCGCAACAATTCCGGGTTTCCACCTTTCGAAATAATTAACGCGGAGTTGACGTTAATGCTGGCAGCAAGTCCCGGAACGATAACGCCAGCGGGAGGAATTTCGCTTGTGGCCGTTGCTCCCGCCCATGTGAAGAGGCCAGGTTTCGCCGTCAGGGGCGTCGCGGGCGGTGCCGGCTGCGTGATCGGCTTTTCCGCAAACATGGAGATCAGGCCACGGGCGATTTCGTCGAGCTGGCTTTGCATGGTCGGCGCCAGATCGTCGCGAACCTGCATCAGACCCTGCAGTGATCCTTCCGCCGTCGTGTTGCTGCCATTGCCGGCCTTGAGCGCCACGCCGTCCACATAGATCGCATTGCCCGTGGTCGTCGCATCGTAACCCGGCTGCGCCTTGAAGGTGACCTTGCGCGGTACCACCTCGAAGAGGGTTGCGCCTTCCGTCGTGTAAAGCGCCACATCGTTGTTTGGACGATTGACGACATTGATGCCGATGATGGACGAAATGTCCTTCAACAGGGTCTCGCGCTGATCAAGGGCGTCGCTCGGATCCCCGCCGATCGCCGTCTGCGCCTTGACCTCGTTATTGGCTTCCTCGAATTTTGCAAGCAGGCCGTTCAGCTTGTCGACCTGAAGGGAGATTTCCTTGTCGGCACGCAAACGCATCGCCTGCAATTCGGAAGACGCCTTGTTCAGGGAACTGGCGACATCCGCCGCCGAGGTCACAGCCGTTGCCGCAAGGGCAGCATTGCTCGGCTTGGCGGCGTAACCGCTCAGGCTCTTCAGCAATTCCTTCATGTAGGTGGACGGCGAACTTTCATAATTGTTGCCGCCGAAAATGCTCTTCATCTCCTCAAGGCCGGTCAGAACGGTGTTCTGACCGGTGGCCAGCGAGGCGCTGGAGATCGTCTGCCTGAGAAGACTTTCATTCTGGGCACGGCCATTGGAGACGATACTCGCTCCGGCCATGGTCGTGCCGAGAATGGCGGTTCGCTTGACGTAATTCGCATTGCCGACATTGGCAATATTCTTCGAAGTAACGTCTGTCTGCTTACCTGTATTATTGAAAATCGACTGCGCAGTATTCATTGCTGACGTGAGCGACATTCATCTGTCCTCGTAGGAATTACTATCTCTTCAGATTGATCAGGACATCCATCAAATCCGATCCAGTCTGGAAGACCTTCGAATTCGCGGTATAGATACGCTGGGATTCAATCATGTCGGTGAGTTCACTGGCGATATCGACGTTTGAGCCTTCCAGTGCACCCTTCTGGATGTAACCGAAGCTGCCCGTCTGCGCGAAACCGATGGTAACGACGCCCGACTCGTTGCTGGGCAGATAAACGTTGCCGTTCTGCGGGCTGAGGTTGTCGACGCTCGGCACGGTTGCCAGCGCCAGCTGGTAGATGTTGCGGCGGCCACCATCCTGGTAAACCGCGGTCACCACACCGTCCTTGCCGATTTCGACATCCTTGATCTGGCTCGGACCATTACCGTTCAGGATCGCGGTGCCGGGCGTGAACTTCGAGGAGAACTGCGTCATTTCGGACAGATCGATCTTGATCGACTGCGGTACGCCGCTGACCTGGTCGTCGATGGTGATGGATGTCGGAGATGCAGGGGTTCCGGTTTTCAGCTTGTTGGTCGCCGGATCGAAGACCAGCGTTACCTTCTCCTGCACCAGATTTGCAGCCGGTGTTGCCGTATACGGGAAACCGCCATTCGTCGACTGATCCTGACGATAGACCGACACTTCCCATTGCGGATTGCCGGACGCGTCATTGTCGATGCGCGTGTAATAGAAATCGTAAAGGACTTTGGCACCACCACTGTCGAATGCAGTCAGCGATGTCTTTGCGCCGATCTTTGCGGTTGCGACGTTGTCACTGGGGCGCGAACCCGTCGGCACGATTGCTTCGTCACGATTAAGGTTGGCCGGGAAGCTGCCCTGCGTCGAGGGCGATGCCGTCAGACCGAAGTTGTTGACGTTGATGGCCTCAAGACCGGTAAAGCCGTTAACGACGGCAGCCGGCGGGTTGGAGCCGTAGGGGTAACCCATCAGCTGGAAGCCCGCTGCGTTTTCCAGATAACCTTCGGCATTCTTCACGAAGGAACCGGCGCGTGTGAGGTAAGGCGTGCCTGCACCATCCTGAACCACGAAGAACCCGTTGCCCTGGATGGCAAGATCGGTGCTCGAGGTGGTGTAGGAGAGGTTGCCCTGCTCCGAAATGCTATAGCGTACGTTGGACTGCACGCCGCCGGAGGCATAGCTGCCCGACGAAGAGGGCAGAACGAGCGAGGAGAACGACGTCGATGCGCGCTTGTAGCCGGTGGTGCTTGCGTTGGCGATGTTGTCGCCCACGGTGCCCAGCTTGTTCGCCTGCGCATTCATGCCGGACACACCGGTTCGCATAGTGCCGAAAATACTCATTCAAAAACCCTCGTGGTCATCTTTCAGGGAGAAGGTAAAGCGTTTGGCTTGCGTGAAGCTGTCTGAAATACCGCGTTTGAAAAAGACCACGCGGGTCAATGAAGATCATTGCCAATCAATGCTGTAGCCGAGGAACCGCTTGGAATCGACCGGGTCGTAGCCGAGCTTCTTGCGCAGTTTCTTGCGCAGCTTGCTGATGTGGCTTTCGACGACATTCTCTTCGACGTCGTCATCGAAAATGCCGTAGATGGCATTGAAAATCTGCGTCTTGGAGACGCGGCGTCCGCGATTGGCGATCAAATATTCCAGGATGCGGCGCTCGCGGCGCGGCAAGGGAAATACTTCACCACCGACTTCCGGATCACGGCCATCGGAAAAAACCCGGATAGGTCCGGCATCGGTGAAGTTGGAGATGACCTGCAGCCGGCGACGGATCGCCGCCGCACGCGCCAGGATTTCACGGGGGTGAACCGGTTTGCGCACGACATCGTCGACGCCGCTGTCGAACAGTGCCAGCGTCGATTCCAGCGAGGGCTGGTCGCTGACCGCGATAACCGGCGCCGTCGTGCGATCCCTGATCGCCTTCGGCAAAGAGAAGCTCCGGTCGCCCTGGCCGATCAAAAAGGCCTCCACGGCCGCAAGATCGCTTTCCGCCGCCGTCGAGACCCATTCCCCGAATTCAACCGGATCGAACCCGGTTGAGGGGATGCCCTCACGCCCAAATAGAGATGTATAGCCGTCTTTAACGAGCTCGCGCTCATCAACCACTACGATCATTCGTCCGCCTCCGAATCAGTGTGGTGTTTTCCAATGAGGCATTGATAAGAATCGGGGGATTCAGCGACAACTGTAGGAAATCATCGATAGTTATTAATAATTGATTAACTATTTTGTGCCGATTTGATCTATATATAGTGGTTGTTAACCATATATGGCACAAAATTTTTGTGTAAAAATTTTAAAAATCCGAAAAAACCGCTTGCAACGCCTTTTTTTGATCAATCTATCGCCACATTTCAAATTACGAGTCCTACGACCCTTAAAGACAATTTCAGGTTGTTATCCGTCGCAGAAATTTTTCGCGTTGGCAGTCCATTTTCCGTAACCGGTCGCCACCAGATTGGCGATGACCCGACAGACATATTTCTTCTGCGCGGGGTCATTGTTCGGACCGGCATGGTAACGGGCAACCGCCATGGTCCAGGTTTCATGCCTGTTATGGAGGTTGCGCAGGAACATGGCGGCATATTCGACATTGCGGCGCGGATCGAACATTTCGCGCGCGGACGTGAAGTTTTCGCCGTGAAAATAGTGGTTTATCTGCATGCATCCGAGGTCGATCAGCTTGGCGCCATTGCGCTTCGCCGTCTCGAAAGTGGTCAATGCCTCCTCCGTGGATGCGGCAAATACCGGTTTTCCTTCAATATTCATGGCATTGGGGTCAAGCCGCCCCTTACGGCCCGTCTCGGTCAGGCCAACGGAATAGAGAATTCCCTCCGGCACGCCATATTTGCGGGCGGCGGACTGGATTTCCCTTTCACAGACACCTGATGTTGCCGAAGCCGAGGCTTTTTCAGAGGTAGACGCCATTGTCAGCAGAAGAACGGCCAGAGCCGAGAGCGCCATCCATGCCTTCATTATGCACCCCCAAATTATCACCATTGCCTTGCCGGCCATCGCGTGCGCCGGACTCGTCACGGTTGCGGCCCGCAGCTGCCTGCTGGCCCTGCTGCTGCGCCTGCTGATTTTGCTGATTGTTGCCTTGTGTGCCCGTTTGGTCACTCTTGTCGGAAGAAGAGATGCTGATGGTGATGTTATCGACCGTCAGACCCTGCGCTTTCAGGCCATCAAGAATGCTCTTGCTGTCTTCCTGAAGCTTTTTATAGGCCGCAACGCTCTCCACCGTCATGTGAACGGCGAGCTCGTCACCGGCCAGACGCAGTGACATCGTCACCGATCCAAGCTCGATCGGCGTCATATGCAGCTTCAGCGTATGGACAACCTTGCCTGTGCTGCTCTGGGCAGCGGCGTTGGAAAGCGACGAGCCGGGCTGCATGGCGCTGACCCATTCCGGATCATTGGCGATGAGACCGGTCAGTGCCGATGCGTTGGTCGATGGCGCCAGGCCGATAAACCGCCGTGAATCGAGCACCGTTATGGTATCGGCCGCCTTGCCGGTGCTCTCCCGGGCATCAAATTCAACGCGGCCTTCACGCTGAACCGTGCTCATATCGAGTGCACGGGACGTCCCGGAGCGCGCGGAGGCGAAGCGGAATGCCGAAGCACCGTTTTCACTATCCGAGCCGGATTCGGCCTCATCGCCAGCAAGCTCGGCTCGTGTCGGCATGTCCTTGGGCGAAGGCTCCGTCTTGCCACGGACAGTCTCGGTCCTGTCGGACTTGACCGGATCGGCCTTGCCGGCGATCGCCTGCGCGATTTCCTCAAGCGGTGTCTTGGCTGTTGCGATATCGCCGACACTGGTCGCGATCTTATTCAAATCCGCCAGTTTCGGATCAATGGCATCCGCCGTCGTTTCCGTATCCTTGTCGGCGTCGTCCTTGAGCTTCTTGCCGGTCTTGCCGTTTTCGACCGATGTGCGCGCCGGTTTCCCCGCGTTCTGAAGTTCGCCTGCCATCTCATGGCTGCGGCCTTCTGCGGAATGGTCGTTGCCGATTACATTCAGGAAGGTCGCAGGCCGCTTGACCGGCGTCTTTGTTTCCTCTTCGCCACCTTCTGGCTGCGCGTGCTGCTCCTCAGCCGAACCTGCTTCCTGCTGATGGCGGGAATGCGGTGCCTGCGTTGGGCGCTCATCGCGAACGGTGGACAGCGCCTCGCCGAAACTTCCGCCCTTGGCATCGTCCCTGACAGCGGCGCTGCCGGCACGCGGATCATTATACGGCGCATTCACTATCGCGTTGATGGTTCCGTCGATCATGGTGCCCCCTCGCCTTTCTTCAACAGGCTGTCGATTTCATCAAGCTTGCTGCGGCCGCTCGTTACGAGTTGCCGCACATCCTCGCCCTCATCGTCAGCCTTGTGGGTTTCAACCCGCCATATGCTCTTTTCGCCAGTGCCAGCTGCCCCATTCGAGGATGGGTTCTGTCTGGCATCCTGCTGGGTAATCGCAGCGCCGACCTCGGCGCCGGGCTGCCCCGGCTGCAACGAGGGTGGGCGAACCACTTGCTCGGCGATCGCCCTTGCTGCATCCCGCAGCGCCCTGTCGCGATCCGAAAGCTGCCCTTCGGGGATCTGCACGATTGTCTCAATCGCACTCACCACATCGGGCGTGCCGATGTTGGAAAGGCTTTCATAAAGATTTGCCTGCGCTTCCGGCTGGTCCGGCAGGGCGGGAGACAGAGCTTTCGCCTTCAGCGCCGCCATGCGTGCCAGCCCGTCCTTGCCGCTGATTGCCGCCACACGGGAGAGACGCAGATAGGCTTCCTTCTGCCTCTCCGTGTCCATCATGGCGAATGTTTCCTGTATCGCTTCCTCGCTGATGGAATCCGCCCGCTTGACCACCAGCGAGACCAGAAGATCTGCAAACTGGCTGGCATAGGGGGAATGCAGGAAGCGCCGCGCGTAACGCTGCGCATAATCAACACCGCGCGCCGCATCACCGTCTTCAACCGCAATCGCCAGAGAGCGGCGAAGAGCGGCCTCCTCGACGATGGTGCCTGGCGCTTCGAGCCGGGCTATGTCGTAAAAACCGAGGGCCGCCAGCGGATCACGCGGGATCGTCACATTACCGCCGATCAGTGCCAGATAGGCGCCGATCCGGGTGCCGCGATATTCGGGCACCATGGCTGCAATGCTCTGCGCCACCAGCGTTCCCTTGCCCGAGAGGTATTTGCGCAGGATATCGGCGACGCGACTGTCGAAATTGCCGTCCACATCGCGCGCGACCAGCAATTCCAGCGTCGCCGGATTACCGCCGCTCATGGCATAGACAAGCGCCGCATCGACATTACGCGGATCCTTGAAGATCGCCGACGGTGCACTTTTAAGCCGCTCATCGATCGTCTGGAGCAGGAACCGCTGCATTTCCGTTGCCGAATGGTCGCCCATGGCAACCGAATCCTGCACGAACTGCAGGGAGCGCAACATGGCATAGGGCATGAGGCTGTCTTGCGATTGCGAGAATGCCTTGATCGGCTCGGCACCAAGACCGCAAAGCGTCGCCGCGAGAAAAAGCCAGCGTTTCGAGGATTTCGTCACACTCACCCCCGATCAGCCTCAAGCAGGATTTCGATACGGCGGTTGGCATCCGCCAGAGGGTCTGCCGGCACCTGCAATCTGCGATCCGCAAAGCCCGAAACCTGCTTCACCCGCTCTTCCGACAGGCCGCCACGCACCAGCATGTAATAGGCGCTATGCGCTCGATCCATGGAGAGCCGCCAGTTGTCATTGGCTTCACCCTTGAACTGCCGTCCGTCGGTGTGGCCGCGGATCACCACGCTGCCGCCACGCTCCTGAAGCAACTTGCCGATCTTTTCCATGGCCAGAACCATTTCACCCCGGGGTACGGCCGACCCGACGTTGAACATCGGCGTCTCCGACTGGTCGGAAATGGTCAGCAGCAACCCGCCTTCGGCCGGCGTCACCACCAGGCCTTCAGAGAGCCTGCCGGTAATGCCTGAAATCTGCTTTTCAATTTCTTCGCGCAGCGTGTCGGCTTTTTGCCATTCGGCGTCAGTGGGTTGCTTCTCATCCGCGGCTTGTTTCTCATCCGGCTGAGATTTTACGAGCGCGGCCTGCTCGGTGGCGTCCGGGCGCTGCTGCGGCACAACGGCAGCAACTTCCATCGGCTTGCCGTCTTGCGAATGATCAGCGGGCTTTTGAGACGCTGCAGCTAACACCGCTTCGGCATCCTTCTCCGCATCCTGCTGCTTCTCCGCCGTCTGCTGCGGCTCCGTCGGGTTCTGCTGCTGGTCGGCGCGGGTAATCTTCACCTGCTGGGTCCAGAAATCGGGATCGAAGGGGTCGCGATAGGCTTCACCACCGCTTGCGCCCGTCGCCGGGCCGGAATCGGCAGCACCGCCTTCGCCCTTGGCGCTGACATTGGCCTGCTGCCCAACCTGCTGGGCAATTTCCGCCAATACCGAATAAGGGTTCTCGAAGAAATCGGCTTCCGAGAAATTCGACTGTTCGCCAGTCTGGGACGTCAGGTCCTCACCCGTCGCCGCGGCAGAGCCCTGGGTCACCTTTTCCGCCTTGATATTCGACTGGTCCTTTTTCTGGACACCCTCTTCCTTGTCCACGGGCTTTTCCAGCCCCTTGGACGAGGGTTTTTCATCGGACAGTTTTATCGGATTGAAATAGCTGGCGACCGAGGCCTTGGTCTCCTCATTGGCGGCATTGACCAACCACATGACGAGGAAGAACGCCATCATCGCCGTCATGAAGTCGGCATAGGCGATTTTCCACGCGCCGCCATGGGCGCCATCGTGCCCGCCCTTGTGGCGTTTGACGATGATGATCTCGTTTTTGCCGTGGTGGTGATTTTCGCCTTCACTCATTTCATCACCTTGCGAAGACTGGACGCCCAGGCCGACATGCGGGTCACGAACACGCTTTCACCCAGTTCGACGGAAAGGTCGATGTCCGTGGTCTCGGTAAATTTCATCGTTTCTTCTTCGAAGCCCGGTTGGGCCTTCAAATGTTCGAACAAATCTCTGGGACCTTTGACGACAATCGTGACAGCCTCGCCATCCGGCATGGAAGCGCGCACCACATCCGCCAGCGCCGAAACCGCCTTGAGCGACAGCTCCTCCGTCAGAACCGGGGCAAGGATACCGGCCGTCTGTTCGCTGAGATTGGAAGCGATCGCATCGATGCCCTCACGCAGACCACGGGACAGGAAAACCGCGATCTCCTCGAGATAAACGGAACGCAGGGTCTCCAGTTCGGCCGCGTGGGAAGCCACTAAAGCGTCCCGCTCGGCCTGCATCTTCTCAGTGATTTCGCGGGTCGCCTCGTCGCGGCCACGGGCATAGGCAGCCTGTTTTTCGCTTTCGACATCGACGGTCTCGAATTCATCGAAACCGGCCGCGACATCGCCGAAACCGGACATGCCCTCGGCATCCGCCAGTGGATCGCCAAACGCCAGCCCGGCGGGCTGGCTGTCACCGAAATCCTTGAGATATCTTGCAATGGAGGCGCTCATGTACGCCCCCGGCAAAACTGGCCAGAGAGGCGAGACATGTTTCCTTGCCTGCGATTTAAGCCGTTTGGCGGCACCACCGTCATCCTTGCTACCCTGTCCGTCTCTTCCATTACTCCGGCCGGATCACGCCATGCGATCCAGCCGATATTGCCCCGACGTTAGGTGTTCAAACTTGTGCGAGGATGAAGGCGGCCTGTTCCGGAAGCCCGCGCCTTGTCTCCGCACCTGCCCACGCCGGGCCAAACCCGTTACTTGAAGAGCTGGAGGATATTTTCCGCGTTGGCATTGGCGATCGAAAGCGACTGGATGCCGAGCTGCTGCTGCGTCTGCAGCGCCTTCAGCCTGGTCGATTCCTCGTTCATATCCGCATCGACGAGGCGCCCAATACCCTTGTCGATCACGTCCATCAGGCTCGAAACGAAGTTTTCCTGCATATCGATGCGGCTCTGCAGCGAACCAAGGCTGGATGCCGCGCTGGTCATCGCTTCAAGCTGTCCGTCGACAAAGGACATCATCGCGTCCAGCACATCGGCTTCGGTATATTGCTCTCCGGTCATCGTTCCCATTTTCTGGGCGAGGTCGGTCAGCTTGTTGATGTCGAGCGTCGATACCGAGATGCCCAGTTTACGGGTGTCGGGATCGACTGCCGAGGAAACATCGTAGTACCAGTTGGTGTTCGGCGACGTCGTCGTTGCGACCGGAGTGGTGCTGTCGGTGGTTGGAGCAGTGGCACTTGCCGGATCCGTAGAGGTAAGTTTTACCCAGACGCCGTCACCGATCTTCAAATATCCCTGGGTACTGCCAGCATTCGTATAAATGCCCGTTGACTTGAGACTGAAGCCGGCCAAAGCAGCGACTTCGCTATCCTTCAACGTAGCAACCACATAATTCTTGTCGGTCACTGTAGGAAGTGCGGGTAATGCGGGTGTGTCCGTCGTGCGCATCGTCACCGACGTTTCGTTCTTGCGGAGGAAGCGGGCCTCGGTGTCGAGAATGCCGAATTTTCCGCCGCTCAGATCGAACAGCACCGTGCTCGAATCAAGCGAATAATCGACCGTCGTTACGCCCACCGCGCCAGCAGCGGTGCGGGTAAACGAGGCAACGATCTTCTTGATGGTCGGCTCTTCGGCCGCCGGCGTCTTGCCATCGCCGATTTTCGCCTGGAGCCAGTTTTCACCGGAGAACGACGCCGATTCGGAAATGCTTTTCAGCTGGTCCTGAAGCTGCTTGATTTCTTCCTGGATCTTCGTTCGGTTGCTGCCCACACCATAGGCGGCGACCAGCTTCGCCTTCAGCGACTTGACCGTTTCGATGGCGCTTTCAACGGCCTCGAAGGCGGTATCGACCTTGGCGGCTCCCAGACCCAGCGCATCCTGAACGGCCGAAAGCGCCGTGTTGTCCGAGCGCATGGTCGTGGAGATAGACCAATAGGCCGCGTTATCCGCCGCAGTCTCGACACGGTAACCGGAAGAGACACGCGCCTGCGTTGTCTCGAGGCTCTTGTCGATCATGCGCAAGGTTTGCAGCGCGGCCATTGCCGCCGCATTGGTCATAATGCTGGTCATGGGTTCCACCCAATTCAAAATGTCAGAAGAAATCCGGCGCAGCGCCGAAAACGAGCAGGAGCATCATGCGCATCGGCGATGGTTGAAATGAGCCACCGCGACCTGCCGTTCGTTAACAAATCGTTAATTCGATAGGTACCAAACAACAACGCTGATTTGCAAGGCGTTCCTCGCTTCCCCAGTCGGTTTTGCGCAAAGCTGCAGGCTTCAGGCAAGGTCGGGCGAAAAAGCGATCAAACAAAACCTTTGCGACCGCCATTTCGGCAGTCGCAAAGGATAATCATCCGGTGGTGATATTCAGGCCGCTTCGCCCTGGCGGGTCGCAACGAATCGGGCCGCCATCAGGCTTCTGCGCAGGAACTCGGTATTCTCATCCGGGTTTTCCGACGGGTTCTGAAACGAAACATGATTGATCTCGACCGCCGCATGTTCATTGGCGAGGATCAATTGTGCGTAGACCGTGGCACCCTTCGGTTTGATTTCGAGATCGAGAACGATCTCGGGGGCGCCTTCCCATTCGAGCTTGTATTCGCCGCCCGCACCAAAATTGATCGTGCCGGGATGATAATAAAGCTCAGCGGCGGAAGAGACGAGGTCGGCGATGCTGCCATAGCACTCGAATCGGAGCAGCGAAATCAGGTCTGCCGGGTCTAGCAATCGTAATTCGGTAGCGATCGGGTTGATCGCCTCTGCGACGATCATTTCCCGCTGTTCAGAATAGGCGGATTTTTTCATTGGTTTTATTGAACCCGTATTTTCGATGACTTCATGGCGTAAACCCGATGAACGAGCTCAGCCACAGCCTTATAAAAGGCTGGTGGAATCACACTATCGATCGAGACTTGCGCAAACATGGAGCGTGCGAGCGGTGGGTCTTCAAAAACTGGGATATTGTTTGCTTCCGCAATCTCGCGGATTTTCAATGCGATAAGGTCCTGGCCCTTGGCGACGACGACAGGCGCGTCACCTTCTTCGCGCACGTAACGCAGCGCCACCGCAAAGTGTGTCGGGTTGGCGATGACAAGTGTTGCGCGCGGCACATTGTTGATCATGCGGCGGCGGGCGCGATCGCGGGCGATCGAACGCTGGCGGGATTTGACCACGGGGTCGCCCTGCGATTGCTTGTATTCTTCCTTCACCTCGTGCTTCGTCATCTTCAGCTGGCTGAACCAGTGGTGGCGCGTCCACAAGAGATCGACGGCGGCAAGCAATGCGGTCGAAAGCAGGATCACGATCATCATTTTTTTGACGATCTCGACGACCCTGACGAAAATCACCTGCGGATCGGAAAACATCAGGTCGATGAGGCTGTAGAAATCGCCGCGCAGCGACATGAACATGATGATCGAGACGATCAATATCTTGAACAGCGACTTGCCGAATTCGACGAAGCCCTGCTTGCTGTAAATACGCGTGAACCCCTTTGCCGGCGAGATGCGCGACCATTGCGGACGCACCCTCTCAAGCACTGGCGATGGCAGGTTCTGGAGAAACGACGAGGCAAGGCCGAAGACGATGAACATGATCATGGCCGGCATGAGCAGATAGGCCATGGACGTGCCGAGGAAATAAAGCAGCGACAGGGCATCAGGCCGGGTGCTCAAGTCCCATTGTTCGGGCTGACCGAACAGGTCTTTCAGCGTGACGCCAAGCCGGCCGGCGCCATCAGGCAAAAAGAAGACCAGATAACAGTAAAAGGCGAGCGACGAGGCAAAGATCGGCACTTCCCGAGAGAAGGGAAGATTGCCCTTCTCAGCCGCATCGCGGAGCTTTTTCTCCGTCGGGGCTTCTGTTTTACTGTCCTTGTCCTCATCGTCTGCCAAGGCACGTTCCCGGGATCAAAAAAAGGCCCGCCGATCCCGGCAGGCCGCCATCCCGAAACTAACGCCCGAGACCGGCCATCGCAATGGCCGGTTCTGTCCAAAGCGCGGGTTATCAACCGGCTTCCGCTCAAGCGGCGGCCGATTGTTCTTCCGCGCCGGCTTCCTTCAGCTGGATCTGGCCGGAATTGGCCAGACGGATAGCTTCCTGGGCGACCGCGCGGCGGGCAATCGCCACTTCGCGGGTGTTGACCGAGGCCTGCGGTACGGCGAGATCCGATTCGATCATGCGGCGCTGGCGCGGGCTGATGCTGGACAGCACACATTCCTTGATTTCCATCGTGGCGCCACGCAGCGCCATGGTCAGAACGTCGGCCGAAACATCGTTGAGCAGCATGACGCGGCTGCGCTGCGGCATGAACATGAGGTCGTCGAAGAGGAAGATCTTCGGCTTGACCTTGTTTGCGGCTTCCTTGCTGAGCGTCTCGAGCGAGCTGAGCAGCGTATCGACCTGCGGCTTTTCCAGCTCGTTCATCAGATCGGCAACCTTCGTGGAGCCGCCCGCATTGCGTTCCGCCTCGATCTCGTTGATCAGATTGATCACACGCTTCTCGATGATCTGGGCAGCCGTCGGGCTCACTTCCTTCATGTTCACCGTGCGGTTCATGATATCGGCGCGCTGCTCTTCGGGAATGGTCAGGAGAACCTTGGCACCGAAGGACGAGGGCAGCATGGAGAGGATATAGGCGATGGTCTGGGGATGCTCGCGCAGCAGGAACTTGCCGACGAATTCCGGCTCCGCTTCCTGCAGGCGATCCCAGATCGAGGCTTCATAGGCCTGGAAGGCGGCACGGCGGCCAAGCAGGCTGTCCACCTCTTCAGGGGTCAGTCCTTCTTCGAGAATGCTTTCAATTGCCTTGGCATTGTCCATGAGACCCGTTCCTTCGGTGAACAGGTCTTCGAACTCCGCCACGATCTGCGCGAGTTCATCCGGAGGAATGACGCGCAGGGTCTGGGCCGAGGAAATGATCATCTGCAATTCGTGCTGCGTGAAAAACTTCAGCAGCTTGCCGGCGACGCCCTTGCCCATGGCAAGCAGCACCGCGGCCGCCTTGTCGGCCTGAGACAACGGCTTGCCCGCAAGGGGGTTACCGAAATCCTCGAAGTCCATCATGGTCTTTCCTCTCCGTCCCCACAGGGATCAGGCTTTTCTGGTACTCATTACTTCAATCAATTTTACGCCGAAGCGCGTATCGTCGTCTTCAAGTACCGTTATCTCACCGCGCGCAATACGGCGGCCATTCACCATGATCTCGACCGGCTCGCCAATCTTGCGGTCAAGCGCAATCGTCGCACCCTCTTCAAGGCTCATCAGCCCCGAAACCAGCATACGGCTGGTGCCGAGAACGATCTGGACATCGATCGGGATGTCCATGATCAGTTCCATGTTTTCGGACAATCCGCTGCCAAGCGGCGCCTTCACACCCGCGACCTGCGGGGCGGCAGCGAAATCATCCATTCCAAAATCGGCGGATCCGCCACCGAAGGCAGAAAGGTCGGTGTCGGTGGAAGCATCATCCGCGCTTCCGAAATCGCCGAAGTCGCCAAAATCGGACAGTGAACCTTCTGCATCCGTCTTGAGGACGCCACGCAGATCGCCGATAGCCTGGTCGAGGTCGCCGGCATCTTCCAGCGACGGCAGCTCCGCATCATCGGTCACAGGTGTTTTCTTCGTAGCCATGCGCTGATTATTCCCTTTGAAACTTGCGTCAGCCTGCCCAGAGCCCCGAAAGGGCGAGCAGGATTTAACCCATCAGATGTCGCAAAATCTCGTCGTCCGTGCTGACATTGTTCTTCACCCGAACCATGTAGCGCTCACCGGACTTGCCGAATTCGCAATTATAGAGCTTGGAGCCGTTGGCGCTGACCTCGACGCCGATATCGTCCTGCTTCAGATCCTGAAACGGAATGACATCGCCGGCCACCAGTTTGGAAATCGTCCGCAAGGTCAGCGTTTCGAGCTTGATGCGCGCCTCGAGTGTTACCTGCGATCTCTTCACCTGCTGCGAGATCATCTCCATCCATTCCTCCTGCTTCTTCAGCGCCTGGGCCGAAGCCTTGGGTGCGACGATGGAGGTCTTGAGCAGTGGCCGCTGCGGCACGATGAGAGAAAACTCCGACGAAACCTTGCCGATATCGATCTTCATGCGGATGGTGACGCCGTAAAGGCCGGCAATCATCTCGTCGAAGGCGCTTTTTCCATTGGCACTGAACGGCGGGTCGATTGTCGCCTCGAAACCGCCCGGCGCGTTGACGCCGGAACGCAGTACGCCCGCGATGCGGCCAAGAACCATGGCCGCAAGGTCAAGCTCGATGTGCGACAGGTTGCGCTCGTCGGGTTCGCCGATGGTGTCGGGTGCCGCACCCAGCATGCGTTCCATGAGCGCGATGACAAAGCCGTTGCCGACCGCCATCATGAAATTGGGGCACCAGTTGCGCAACGAACAATCGGCAACCGATACATTCTGACCGACATTGGCGATGAGATCGGTCATCAGCCCCGATTCGGAACCGATATATTCGACGTCGATCGCGATGCCGGTCTCGCTGTGAAAGATATCGGGCAGGAATTCGCTGTAGAGATGACCGATATCGGAGCCGATCCTGGCGATCGTCTTGCGGTCGGAAAGTCCTCCCGTCAGCTTCGCAAGCAGGGCGGTGTCGATGGCGGGGGCTCTTTGCGCTGCAGCTTTTGCCATTGTCATGCCGCCTTGTTTTCGCCGCCGGGATTCATCATCTCCTGCTCGACGGCGTCGATGGACGGCCGCTCGTAGTTGGAGATGGTCTTGCGGCCATATTCAAGCGCGACCTGCGGCACCGAGCCGTTCATGTAGGCGATCAGCGTCTGCTTGACGATGATATAGAGGCGGTGCTGCTTGGAGCGGACGATCTTGACCTGCGATGCGAGCGGGTTGCAGATCGAGTAGGACAGGATGATGCCGAGCATGGTGCCGACGAGTGCGGCGCCGATCAGGCCACCCAGGACTTCCGGCGATTCGTTGATCTTGCCCATGGCCTTGATGACGCCGAGAACCGCCGCGACGATACCGATGGCGGGGAAGGAATCGCCCATGGTGGTGATCGCGTGGTAAGGTTTCAGCTTGTCGTAGAGGATGGTTTCGATTTCTTCATCCATCAACGCCTCGATTTCGTGGCTGCGGGCATTGCCGATGATGATGAGACGAACGTAGTCGCAGATGAACGAGGTCAGTTCCTTGTTCTTCAGAACCGAGGGCGCCGACTGGAAGATCGAGGATTCTTCCGGATTGTCGATATGCGCTTCGATCTCGTTGCGCGATTTCGTGCGCAGGTCGCGCATCAGCGAATAAAGCACGCCCAGCACGTCGAGATAGTTGCGCTCCTTCGGGACCGAGTGTTTGAAGGCCTCGCCGAGCGCCTTGCCCGAATCTTTCACGACCTTCATCGGGTTCGCCATGATGAAGCCGCCAAGCCCCGCTCCGCCGATAATCAACAGTTCGAACGGCTGAATGAGGACGTCCAGATGGCCGCCCATCGCCATGTAGCCGCCGATGATGCAGCCGAAGGTGATTATAAGTCCAATTACAATATTCATTGATCGACCACGCCCGAACAGTGTTCCATGCCGCCATCTCTAGAAAATGTGGCTTGCGTGAACCTGTCCGCTACGCCTCTTTCATGCTCCTCCCGCAACCAGTTTCGCACAAGCAAGCTACGGCAATATGCCGGCAAAGGCGGACGTGCGCCTAGAGATCGGGATCAAACGAGAGCGGCGGTTCAGTGACTTCCACCTACACCAGCTACAGACTGATCAGTCAGGACATCGGCAAGTCGCTTGAGCGCGTGTCGAAGCAGCCTGACGTGGCGCGCGAAACCGAATATTACCGGGCAAAAATCGGCGATGTGAAATCCATCGACGACTTCATGGCCGATACGCGCCTTTATAATTACGCGCTGAAAGCCCATGGCCTTGAAGACATGGCCTATGCGAAAGCCTTCATCCGCAAGGTGCTGACGGAAGGCACCTCGGACAAAAATGCCTTCGCCAACAAGCTTTCCGACAATCGTTATGCGGATCTGGCGAAATCGCTGAATTTTGCCGAGCTGGGAAAAGCTGCGACCACGACCGAGGCGGCACAATCGGGCACCATAGAGAAATATGCCCGCCAAACGCTGGAGCAGACAGCCGGCGATGACAATAACGGCGTCCGGCTTGCCCTTTATTTCGAGCGCAAGGCACCGACGATCAAATCAGGCATGGATTTCCTGGCCGATGACGCGCTCGCGCAGGTGTTCCGCACAGCCTTCAACCTGCCTGACGAATTTGCCGCTGCAAGTGTCGAGAAACAGGCCGCTCTCATCGAAAAATCCATCAAGATCAAGGATCTGCAGGATCCTGAAAAGGTCGGCAAGCTGCTGGAGCGTTTCACCATCATGTGGGAAATGCAAAACCCCTCGACGACCTACGACCCCCTGGCCGTTTTCGGCTCCTCCAGCGGCTACGGCATTTCCCCGGACCTGCTGATTTCCATCAACTCCCTGAAACTCGGAGGCAAATGATATGCAATCCGGACTATATGTCGCCCTGTCCTCGCAGATCGCGCTGGAGCGCCGTCTCACCACCATTTCCGATAATATGGCGAATGTGAACACGGTCGGCTTCCGCGGCTCCGAAGTGAAATTCGACGAAATGGTCGCCAAGAACCACAATGACATGAATGCCAAGGTGGCCTTCGTTTCACAGGGCAACGACTATCTCTCCACCCGCCAGGGCGCTTTCGAGCAGACCGGCAATTCCTTCGACTTCGCTATCAAGGGCGACGCCTGGTTCTCGATGGAAACGCCTGATGGCCAGATTCTCAGCCGCGATGGCCGTTTCACCATGCGCCCGGACGGCGCGCTGATCTCGTCGAACGGTTATCCCGTCCTTGACGCCGGCGGCGGTCCCATCCAGCTCAATCCGAATGGCGGACCGATCACCGTCGGTCTCGACGGTGCCATCAGGCAGAACGAGAACATCGTCGCCACGCTCGGCATCTTCAGGGCGGATTTCTCGCAAGGTTTCCTGCGCCATCCCAATAGCGGCGTGAAGCCCGTGGCCCAGCCGACACCGGTCGTCAACGATCACGAGGTCGGCGTCGTTCAGGGCTATCTCGAACAGTCGAACGTCAACGGCATTTCCCAGATGACGCAGCTCATTCAGGTCAACCGGGCCTTTGAGAGCATTTCCTCGCTGATGCGCGATACCGAATCCACCTTCGGCGAAGGCATCAAGACGCTTGGCGGCGCGCGTTAAGGAACTGAACAATGACAATGCCGGAAACCATGCTCTCGGCTGAGGCTATTTCACCGAAGCTTGCCCAGCTGGCGAGCCTCGCCGGGCACTATGCCGATCCGGAGTTCTCGGTGGCGCCGGGCGGCCATGTCCGCACCATCGCCGCCGGACACTATACGGTTTCCGGCCTGTCGCGGCATGTGAGGCTTGGCGAGTTCGTCGCCCATCGCAGCACGACCGGCATCCATCTCGGCGAAGTCGTGCGCGTGGAGCCGGATATCTGCTATGTCTGCCCCATCGAACCCGGTGAACCGATCGGCATCCACGACACCGTCATCCGCAAGGGCGCTTTCCGCGTCGCGCCTGACGACAGCTGGTGCGGGCGCACCATCAATGCACTTGGCGAACCTATCGACGGCCAGGGGCCGCTTTCCTCCGGTACAGAGCGCCGGTCGATCTCCAACAACGCGCCGCCATCCATGACGCGCAAGCGTGTGGAGACGCCTTTCAAGACCGGCGTGCGGGCAATCGATATTTTCTCTCCCTTGTGCCTCGGCCAGCGCCTCGGCATTTTCGCCGGTTCGGGCGTAGGCAAATCCACGCTGCTGTCGATGCTCGCCAAGGCCGACGCTTTCGACAAGGTAGTGATTGCGCTGGTCGGCGAACGCGGACGCGAAGTGCGCGAATTCATCGAAGACACGATGGGCGAGAATATGAGCAAGTCCATCGCTGTCGTTGCGACGAGCGATGAAAGCCCGATGCTGCGCAAGATGGCGCCGCTTTCCGCCGTCACCATTGCCGAGCACTTCCGCGACAAGGGCGACAACGTCCTTCTCATCATCGACAGCGTCACCCGTTTTGCCCATGCGATCCGCGAAGTGGCGGTTGCCTCCGGCGAGCCGCCGGTGGCGCGCGGTTATCCGGCCTCTGTCTTTACCGAACTGCCGCGCCTTCTGGAACGGGCGGGACCGGGTGCCGAAGGCACCGGCACCATCACCGCCATCGTCTCCATTCTGGTCGATGGCGACAACCACAACGATCCGATCGCCGATTCGACCCGCGGTATTCTCGACGGCCATATCGTGCTGGATCGAAGCCTTGCCGAAGAAGGCCGCTATCCGCCGATCAATCCCCTCGCCTCGATCTCGCGTCTTGCCAAAAAGGCATGGACGCCGGATCAGGAAAAACTGGTCTCACGCCTGAAGGCGCTGGTGCATCGCTTCGAGGAAACGCGGGATCTGCGGCTCATCGGCGGTTACCGGCCCGGCACCGACCCCGATCTCGACATGGCGGTAAAGCAGGTGCCGATCATCTACGAAACGCTGAAACAGCTTCCGAACGAACCGGCGGCGCAGGACGCCTATGCTGATCTCGCGACGGCGCTGCGTGGCGGAGTGCAGAACAATCAGCCGCAGGTAAACCCGAGAATGAGAGGCTGACGCCGTGAAAAAGAAAAAGATCGACAATGGCGACGTCGAGGATGCACGGCCGCAGCCGCCTTTCTTCACGCTCGACCGCATTCTGGCCTGGACGGGAATTGGGCTTGCCGCAGCGGCCGCCTTTTTCCCCTGGTATGTGTTCTTCAATGAAGACAAGTTTGGGATAAAGGTGGCGGGCGGTGACCGCACTCGCGACCTGCCCCACACCGGCCCGCGCGAAGTCTTCAGCGTTTCGCCGATGGCCATGACCAACCGCAACAAGGAAGACATGCCGCCACCGGCCGAACTGCCTGACATGCTGACGACGGCGACAGTCAACGCCAGCGGCAAGGAAAAGCAGAACGATCTCGCCGCCCGAGTGGAAGACCAGCCCTTCCCCGGCCAGACGTCGTTCCGCCTGCTGCATGTTTCCAACGGTCGGGCGCTGATCGAGGATGGATCGGGCATGTATATGGTGCGGGTCGGCTCGACATTACCCGACAATGCGCTTCTGACCAAGATCGAGCAACGCGGCGGCGAATGGCAGATCGAAACATCCTCGGGTAAAACTTATCGTCCTGAAAAATAGACGAATTTTTCTTCCTTGAAAAAAGGCGCGCCGCCTCTGCGGACGCGCCTTTTTTGTTTCACGGATGACCGTTCTGCCGCCGTTCGACGCCTTCGCCCCTCCCCGCAAGTCTGACGCAAGATTAGCCCCTTAGGTTCGGGCCATACGAGATGGAGAAGTCTATGCAACCGATTCAACTGTTCGATCTGGCATCCCGCCAAGCGGAATGGCTGAGCGTGAGGCAGGAAGTCGTGGCGACCAACATCGCCAACGCCAACACACCCAAGTTCCACGCCAAGGATGTCAGCCCTTTCGAAGCGGTCATGCAGGCCACCAGCCAGCAGGTCGGCATGGCAAAGACCCATCCCGCCCATTTTGGCGCGAGCAACCTCAGCGAAAATATCGCCGTGCGTGACAACCCGGTCAATAACGAGATCGGCATGCAGGAATCCGGCAATTCGGTCGCGCTTGCGGAAGAAATGACCAAGACCGGCGAGATCAAGCGACAGTACGACCTGAACGCCAATCTCGTCAAATCCTTCCATCGCATGATGCTGATGACGGTTAAGAGGTAAACCATGGATCCCTTGAGTGCGGCGAGCAAGATCGCGGGCAGCGGCCTGGAAGTGCAGTCCACCCGACTGCGCGTCGTGTCTGAAAACATCGCCAACGCCAGATCGACCGGCGACACCCCCGGCGCCGACCCCTATCGCCGCAAGACCGTTACCTTCGGTTCCGAGCTCGACCGCGTCAGCGGCGTGGAGCGCGTGACGGTGAAGAAGCTCGGCGTCGACCGTGGTGACTTCGTCAACGAATACGACCCCGGCAACCCCGCCGCCGACACCAACGGCATGGTGAAGATGCCGAACGTCAACATCCTGATTGAAATGGCCGACATGCGCGAAGCCAACCGCAGCTATGACGCCAACCTTCAGGTCATCCGCCAGACACGCGACCTCGTCGCCTCCACCATCGACCTTCTGAAGGCATCGCAATGATCGACGGCATCAAGCAACTCAGTTCCCTTTCGCTCACGCGCGGCGCAAGCGACATTTCCTCGCTGACGGAAAGCGTTTTCGGCAGCCAGCAGACGACGCCCGCCCAGCAGACGGGCGCAAGCTTCGCGAGCGTTCTCGGCAACGTATCGCTGGATGCGATGAACAACCTGAAGAAGGCGGAAGTCGCTTCCTTCGAAGGCATTCAGGGCAAGGCGAACACGCGTGAAGTGGTCGATGCCGTGCTTTCGGCCGAGCAATCGCTGCAGACCGCCATCGCGCTGCGCGACAAGATCGTGTCGGCCTATCTCGACATTACCAAGATGCAGATCTAGCCCAGCGGGAATATTGATATGAGAGCTCTTGCAATCGCCGCCACCGGTATGGACGCCCAGCAGACCAATCTGGAAGTCATCGCCAACAACATCGCCAACATCAACACCACCGGCTACAAGCGCGCGCGTGCGGAGTTCACCGATCTGCTCTACCAGACCGAGCGCATGCAGGGCGTGCCGAACCGCGCCAACCAGGCGATCGTGCCGGAAGGTGCCAATATCGGTCTCGGCGTGCAGACTTCGGCTGTGCGTAACATCCACACCCAGGGCAACCTGATCGAGACCGGCAACAAGCTGGATGTGGCGATCATCGGACAGGGCTGGTTCCAGATCGAGGCAGCTGACGGTTCGACGCTCTACAGCCGCGCTGGCGCCTTCAACAAGAATGCCGACGGCAATCTGGTGACGGTCGATGGCTATAATGTCATTCCCAACATCAACATCCCGACCGACGCGCAGGACATCACCGTTACCCGCACGGGTCAGGTGACGGCCCGTATCGGCAATGCCGCTGACTTCACCGAACTTGGCCAGCTGACCATCGCCAACTTCGCCAACGAAGCCGGCTTGAAGCCGCTTGGCGACAACCTCTTTGCCCAGACGCCGGCTTCCGGCGACGCGGTCATCGGCGTGCCTGACGATCCGAGCTACGGCTACATCAAGCAATCCTACCTTGAAGGCTCGAACGTCGACGCCGTCAAGGAAATCACCGACCTGATCACGGCGCAGCGCGCCTATGAGATGAATTCCAAGGTCATCACCACCGCTGACGAAATGGCATCGATTGTCAGCAAGAACCTGAAGTAAGAACGGAAAGGCAGGCGGACATGAGGTTTGGCCGAAAAAATAACAGCTGCAGAACGGCGCTCGTCCGTATGTGCCTGGCGTCTGCCTTTTCACTGGTTGCCATGGCGCCGGCCTTCGCCCAGGCGCCGATGGCGTTGGTTCCCACCCGCACCATCTATCCGGGCGAGGCGATTACGCCCGAGCAGGTGAAACCGGTGGAAGTGACCAATCCCAACATTTCCTCAGGTTACGCGACCGATATCAGCGAAGTGGAGGGCATGATCTCCAAGCAGACCCTGCTTCCCGGCCGCACCATTCCGGTTGCGGCATTGCGCGAACCATCCCTGGTGGTGCGCGGCACCAGCGTCAAGCTCGTTTTCACCATCGGCAACATGACGCTGATGGCGTCGGGAACGCCGATGACCGACGGCTCACTGGGTGAAGTGGTGCGGGTGCGCAACATCGATTCCGGCGTGATGGTCAGCGGCACGGTCATGAAGGACGGAACCATTCAGGTGATGGCGAAATGAGATTGCTTCGTATCCTGGCCGCGGCCATTCTGTTTTCGGCCCAGCCGTTCCTTCCCGTACCCGCAGCCCATGCCGATACTTCCCGCATCAAGGATATCGCATCGCTGCAGGCCGGACGCGACAACCAGCTGATCGGATATGGTCTCGTCGTCGGCGTGCAGGGCACGGGCGACAGCCTGCGTTCCTCGCCATTCACCGAACAATCCATGCGCGCGATGCTGCAGAACCTCGGCATCACCACGCAGGGCGGCCAGTCGAATGCCAAGAACATCGCCGCGGTGATGGTGACGGCCAATCTGCCGCCGTTTGCCAGCCCCGGCAGCCGTGTCGACGTAACGGTCAGCTCGCTCGGCGACGCCTCTTCGCTGCGCGGCGGCACGCTGATCATGACCTCGCTTTCCGGCGCGGACGGGCAGATCTATGCGGTTGCCCAGGGCGCGCTGATCGTCAACGGCTTTTCGGCGCAGGGCGATGCCGCGACGCTGACGCAGGGCGTGACCACATCGGCGCGCGTGCCGAACGGCGCGATCATCGAGCGTGAATTGCCGTCCAAATTCAAGGATTCGGTCAATCTGGTCCTTCAGCTGCGCAACCCCGATTTTTCGACTGCGGTGCGTGTTGCAGACGTTGTCAACGCCTTTGCCCGCGCCCGTTACGGCGATGGTATCGCCGAGCCGCGCGATTCGCAGGAAATCGCGGTGCAGAAACCCCGCACCGCTGACCTCACCCGGCTGATGGCGGAAATCGAGAACCTGACGGTGGAGACGGATACGCCCGCCAAGGTCGTGATCAACGAACGCACCGGCACGATCGTCATCGGCGCGGATGTGCGCATCTCCCGCGTCGCCGTCAGCTATGGAACGCTGACCGTGCAGGTGACGGAATCACCGCAGGTCATCCAGCCGGCGCCCTTCTCGCGTGGCCAGACCGCCGTGCAGCCGCAGACGGACATCATGGCGCTGCAGGAAGGCAGCAAGGTCGCCATCGTCGAAGGTCCCGACCTTCGCACGCTGGTTGCCGGTCTCAACAGCATCGGGCTCAAGGCGGATGGCATCATATCCATCCTGCAAGGCATCAAATCCGCCGGTGCCCTTCAGGCGGAGCTTGTGCTGCAATGATGGAACTTCTTAAAAACCAAGCCCTGCCGAATGGTCTTTTCCGGTTCGCAGCCGTTGCCTCCCTGCTTTTCCTGCTGCCGGCCGCCGGCGCCGAAAGCCAGCAGAACGTGGTGTCGGAACTGAGCACGCAGGATGAAATCCAGAAATTCTGCACCAACATTGCCGATGCCGCTCGCGACCAGCGTTACCTGATGCAGAAGCAGGAGCTTGAAAAGCTCCAGGCCGACGTCAACGAGCGCATCTCCGTGCTGGAAGACCGCAAGGCGGAATATGAGGACTGGCTGGCGCGCCGCGAACATTTCCTCGCCCAGGCGAAAGCCAATCTCGTCGATGTCTACAAGACGATGAAGCCCGATGCCGCCGCACCCCAGCTCGAAAAGATGCATGTGGAGATTGCGGCCGCCATCATCATGCAGCTGCCGCCGCGCCAGTCCGGCCTCATCCTCAGCGAGATGGATGCGCAGAAAGCCGCCACTGTCGCCGGCATCATGTCGCAGGCAACCGACAAAAACACTTCGAAGGATCCTTCATGAGCACGCGTCGTCTTCCGGCCCTCCTCCTGCCGCTCGCTCTCCTGGCAGGCTGCCAGAACAACCAGACCCTGAAGGAAATCGGCAACGCACCCGCGATGAGCCCGATCGGCAGCGGTCTGCAATTCAGCCAGACGCCGCAGATGGGCATGTATCCCAAGCAGCCGAAACATATGGCGAGCGGCTATTCGCTGTGGAGCGACAGCCAGGGCGCCTTGTTCAAGGATCTGCGCGCGTTGAATATCGGCGACATCCTGACCGTCAACATCCAGATCAACGACAAGGCCGATTTCGACAACGAAACCGAGCGCAACCGCACCAATTCCAGCGGTCTGAACTGGAAGGCCAAGGCGGAAATCTTCGGCTGGACGCCGGAGGCGGACTCCAACATCAAATACGGATCGGACACCGACACCCAGGCCAAGGGCAAGACCAAGCGTTCCGAAAAGCTGACGCTGATGGTGGCCGCCGTGGTGACCGGCATTCTGGAAAACGGCAACCTCATTATCAGCGGTTCGCAGGAAGTGCGCGTCAACCATGAAATCCGCATCCTCAATGTCGGCGGTATCGTCAGGCCGCAGGATGTCGATGCGCAGAACATGATTTCCTATGAGCGTATCGCCGAGGCCCGCATCTCCTACGGCGGTCGTGGCCGCCTGACGGAAGTGCAGCAGCCCCCGGTCGGTCAGCAGGTCGTCGACCTGTTCTCGCCGCTCTGACGCCGGTTTGCGGGAACGGGACTGACCATGGAAAACGAACAGGCTGAGAGCAAGAAAAAGTCCTCCCCGGTGGTCATGACCATCGCCGGGGTTGTGATCCTGACGCTGCTCGGTGCGGGCGGTGGCTGGCTGGTGGGCGGCATGATCGCCCCGAAAATCGCCGGCGCGGAAGCCGCAGCGCACGCGCCGGCCGCTTCGGGTGAAAAGGGCAAGGCCGCCGAGGGCATCGAGAAAATCTCGGCCGAAGCGAACGGCATCGTCCAGCTCGATCCCATCACCACCAACCTCGCCTACCCTTCAACCAACTGGGTGCGGCTGGAAGTGGCGCTGATGTTCAAGGGGCCGGTGGAAGTCGGGCTCGCGGAGGATATCCATCAGGATATCATGGCCTATGTGCGCACCGTTTCCCTTCAGCAGCTGGAAGGGCCGCGCGGCTTTCAATATCTTAAGGATGACATTCAGGAACGAGTTGACCTGCGCTCGCAAGGGCGCGTATCCAAGGTCATGTTCCGGACCTTTGTCATCGAATGATTCGATTTCTTGTAACCATCGCCGTCCTCCTCGCCTTGCCGGGCCTTGCCAACGCCCAGCAATTTCCGTCCGATCTGTTCAATACACAGATAGACGGATCCGTTGCGGCATGGATCATCCGCACCTTCGGCCTTCTGACGGTTCTCTCCGTCGCGCCGGGCATCCTGATCATGGTCACGAGCTTTCCGCGCTTCGTGATCGCCTTTTCGATACTGCGCTCCGGCATGGGACTGGCCTCTACCCCGTCCAACATGATCCTGCTGTCAATGGCGATGTTCATGACCTTCTACGTCATGTCGCCCACCTTCGACAAAGCCTGGACCGACGGCGTGCAGCCGCTTTTGCAGAACCAGATCAACGAACAGCAGGCCATAGGACGCATCGCCGAACCCTTCCGCACCTTCATGAACGCCAATACGCGTGACAAGGACCTGAAGCTGTTCGTGGATATCGCCCGCGAGCGCGGACAGGAAGTGATGACCGACAATGTCGTCGATTACCGCGTGCTCGTTCCGGCCTTCATGCTGTCGGAAATCCGCCGCGGTTTCGAGATCGGTTTCCTCATCATCCTGCCGTTTCTGGTCATCGATCTCATCGTCGCCACCATCACCATGGCCATGGGCATGATGATGCTGCCGCCCACCTCCATTTCCCTGCCGTTCAAGATCCTGTTTTTCGTGCTGATCGACGGCTGGAACCTGCTTGTCGGCAGCCTCGTCAGATCGTTCAACTGACGGCATTTGTGCCGAAATAAACTTCGTTAATCCTGTTTGTTAACCCCGCAGCCCCAAGGCAGCGGGGTTTTCGCGTTTTAAGGCTTTGGTTACCAAATTTGCTAGGGGTCGGATAACTATAATCATCAGGCAATAGGTAACCATTTTGAATAACTCCTGAATAACCATAAGTAATTCATCACAAAAGCAACCGCCAAAATTAAGAATTGCGCAATTTTTCGCTGGGAAACTCCAATCCACACGCAGCGGGTTTGGTTTCCAGAACATAGTAATTCTGAACCGAGTGGCATGAAGCCGAAACGTTGTGGCCGGTAATACCAAGTCCGGAATGTCCCCACTCCAGTATCTCGTAAAAACAAGGGACACATTTATTATGGCAAGCATTCTTACCAACGCTTCTTCTATGGCCGCTCTCCAGACGTTGCGCACGATCAGCAACAACATGGAATCGACGCAGAACCGCATCTCGACTGGCCAACGCGTTAGCACGGCTTCCGACAACGCCGCTTACTGGTCGATCGCGACCACGATGCGCTCCGACAATGCAGCCCTCGGCTCGGTTTCCGACGCTCTGGGTCTCGGCGCCGCAAAGATCGACACTGCCTATGCCGGTATGGAATCTGCGATCAAGGTCGTTGACCAGATCAAGCAGAAGCTCGTCACCGCCAAGGAATCCACCGCCGACAAGGCAAAGATCCAGGCTGAAATCACCCAGCTCCAGGATCAGCTGACGTCCATCACCTCTTCCGCATCGTTCTCCGGTGAAAACTGGCTGAAGGGCTCGATCGGCAAGGCCGGTGCTGCTGCTGCCGATCTGGCAGTCGGCGTATCGATCGACAAGCAGATCGTTGGCTCGTTCACCCGTGACGCATCTGGCAATGTCCAGACGCAGGCTGTTGATATCAAGCTTGACGGCACGAACGTACTGGTCGACTCCAGCGGCAAAAACCAGGGCCTTCTGGACAAGAACGCTACGAAGGCAACCGTTGCTCAGTGGACGGACGGCAAGTACTACACCGCAACGACGACCCCGCCCGCTGCTGCGACCGCTTCCAAGGTATCGGACAGCGTCTGGACGGACGGTGCCGCTACTCCGAAGTTCTTCAAGGAAGTTGAACCGAACAAGTTCCTGGAAGTAACGGACGCAACCGGTACTGCGCTCGCTGGCACACCGACCGCTCTGACCACGACGGCTGCCGTGTTCGTAACGGACACTTCCGTCTCCAAGGTCGACATCACCAAGCTCAGCACGATCAAGACCGGCCTCGGCCTTGCCGCCACGGCAACGGACGAAGACGTACTGGACAGCCTGATCTCGCATGTCGATGGTCAGCTGGAAGGCATGAACTCCGCAGCTGCAAAGCTTGGTGCTCTTTCCTCGCGTATCTCCCTGCAGGAAGACTTCGTCTCCAAGCTGTCGGATACGATGGAAAAGGGTATCGGCCGCCTGGTTGACGCCGACATGAACGAAGAGTCCACCCGCCTCAAGGCTCTGCAGACGCAGCAGCAGCTGGCAATTCAGGCCCTGTCGATCGCCAACAGCGACTCGCAGAACATCCTGTCGCTCTTCCGTTAATCGGACCCAAACGACAAAAACGAGCCGCGCCCGAAAGGGCGCGGTTTTGCTTTATGGAGCGGCCCGCAAACCGCAATATTTCGTTTACCATCCCTGCTTTCAAAGCATTTACCACGATTTGAACGAGGGGCCGTATACCCTCTGAAATTAGGAAATTGGCAAGTACCGGCTGTCAGATTTTACGCATGGACAAGCGGATAGCCGCTGTCCGGAATGACATGAAACACAGGATCGCAAGCGGTGGCTGACCGTCTTGCAATCAGGTGAAAAGGCAAACGCGACGGAGGCTGACCCGAGCGTATTGTTCCTCTACCAAAGCCGCATCCGGAAACGGGTGCGGCTTTATGGTTTTTTAAGCATTTCCGGTTACACGCGCACGCGCGCAAAGGTTGCGAACCAAATAGTCAGAATGCACTTTTTTAGCGAGTTATTAGATGTTAATTAACTATATGAAGGTTAGCTAAGCCATCGAAACGGTGAGCTAACCATTAAAAATCAGCCGGTTAGCAGGCATGACGCTGCGCGCTGTTCCCGGTGAAACCGGAATGTCCCTTTTCTAATCAGCCATTCAAGGGGCAAATCTACCATGACAAGCATTCTTACCAACGTCGCAGCCATGTCTGCGCTCCAGACCCTGCGCTCTATCGGCCAGAACATGGAAACGACGCAGGACCGCGTCTCTTCCGGCCAGCGCGTCGGCGAAGCTTCCGACAACGCCGCCTACTGGTCGATCGCGACCACCATGCGTTCCGATAACGGCGCTCTGTCCGCCGTACAGGACGCCCTCGGCCTCGGCGCCGCCAAGGTTGATACCGCCTACTCCGGCATGGAATCGTCGATCGACGTCGTCAAGGAAATCAAGAACAAGCTGGTTGCCGCCCGCGAACCCGGCGTCGACAAGTCCAAGATCCAGGAAGAAATCTCCCAGCTGCAGGATCAGCTGAAGTCGATCTCCAGCTCCTCGTCCTTCTCCGGCGAAAACTGGCTGCAGGCGAAGATCAGTGACGGCGCCGGTAATCTGACCGACGTCACCAAGCAGGTCGTTGGCTCGTTCATCCGCGACGCTGGCGGCAATGTTTCCGTCAAGACGATCAATGTCGCGCTGACAGCCGACACCGTGCTGTTCGATACGTCTTCGGGCACCGCCGCGAACAAGGCCGGCATCCTTGATACCTTCGCTTATTATTCCAAGTCCGGCACCTACGATCTCTTCAAACTGACTGCCGGCGCTACCGCCGCTACAGCAACGACCAAGGTCGTAGCTGCCGAGACCTATACCGAAGCGCAGCTCAAGGCGAGCGCCCTTGGAAATGGCGCTGCGGTTGCCGACTATGAAGTGATGGCAAACGGCCTGGCGGTCATCAAAAACGCAGCCGCGGGTTCCCCGATTGCCGCAACCGGCACATACCTTAAAGTCGGCGATGACAAGTATGTAAAAATCATCTCGGCAGCTGCCGGCGCCCCCGCCGCCTCCGACGGCCCGACGGCCCCGGTTGTAAACACCTCGATTGGCTCTGTCGGCGGCGTCGCTGTATATCTCGATCAGGGCGCTGCAAGCACTGCAGACAAGCTTGCTTACTCCCTGACATCGCTCGACATCACCAAGGATCTCGTCGGCCCGACCGGTGTGACCCAGACCGCCGAGCAGGCACTCGACACCATGATCTCCTTCGTCGACAAGCAGCTCCAGAGCATGACGTCCGCCGCCGCTGACCTCGGCTCGGTCAAGATGCGCATCGAACTGCAGGAAAACTTCGTCAACAAGCTGACCGACTCGCTCGACAAGGGCATCGGCCGCCTCGTAGACGCTGAAATGAACGAAGAATCCACGCGCCTTAAGGCTCTTCAGACCCAGCAGCAGCTGGCTGTTCAGGCCCTGTCGATCGCCAACAACGACTCGCAGAGCATTCTCTCGCTCTTCCGTTAATCGCAAGCGACATCATTCAAATCGGAAAGCCGCGCCTCGAGCGCGGCTTTTTTCATTCTGATATTTTCAGACTATTCGCATATTAAGATTTTATCGTGAGACGTGAGAATCCTTAGGTCTTCATTAACTATAAGGCGGTTAGCTAGAGCCATCGAAACGGCGAGCTAACCTTTAAAAATCAGCCGGTTAGCAGGCATGACGCTGCGCGCTGTTCCCGGTGAAACCGGAATGTCCCTTTTCTAATCAGCCATTCAAGGGGCAAATCTACCATGACAAGCATTCTTACCAACGTCGCAGCTATGTCTGCGCTCCAGACCCTGCGCTCTATCGGCCAGAACATGGAAACGACGCAGGATCGCGTCTCCTCCGGCCAGCGCGTCGGTGAAGCTTCCGACAACGCCGCCTACTGGTCGATCGCAACCACCATGCGTTCCGATAACGGCGCTCTTTCTGCTGTACAGGACGCTCTCGGCCTCGGCGCCGCCAAGGTTGATACCGCCTATTCCGGCATGGAATCGTCCATCGACGTCGTCAAGGAAATCAAGAACAAGCTGGTTGCCGCCCGCGAACCCGGCGTCGACAAGTCCAAGATCCAGGAAGAAATTTCCCAGCTGCAGGATCAGCTGAAGTCGATCTCCAGCTCCTCGTCCTTCTCCGGCGAAAACTGGCTGCAGGCGAAAGTCAGCGACGGCACGGGCAAGCTGACCGACGTCACCAAGCAGGTGGTTGGTTCGTTCATCCGTGATTCCGGTGGCAACGTTTCTGTCAAGACGATCAACGTTGCCCTTAGCAACGACACCGTCCTGTTCGATACGTCTTCCGGCGCTGCAAAGGACAAGCAGGGCATCCTCGATTCCTTCGCTTCCTATTCCTCGACCGGCGCTTACAAGAACTTCGAAATTACGACTGGTGTTGGCGCTGCCAAGGCCACCACAGTCAAGGCTGCAATGGTATTCACCGAAGCACAGCTCAAGGGTCTGACGCCCGCTGCTGCTGCTACTCCGGTTACTGCCGTCGCTGATGCGACAACCGGCCTGGTCGTCGTCGCCAACGCGTCGGCAGCCGAGAACGGCGCTTACCTGAAAATCGGTGACGACCAGTTCGTCAAGGTTATGGGTGACGGCACCACCGGCAACGCCACCACCGTTGACACGGCACAGGTTACGGCTGGCACCGTGGCAATCGGCACGACGAAGGATGGCAAGAACGTCTATCTTGAAACCGGCGCCAACAACCAGCTCGCCAAAGCCCTGAACTACTCGCTGACGTCGCTCGACATCACCAAGGATCTCGTCGGCCCGACCGGCGTGACCCTGACCGCCGAGCAGTCCCTCGACGCCATGGTCTCCTTCGTCGACAAGCAGCTCCAGAGCATGACGTCCGCCGCCGCCGACCTCGGCTCGGTCAAGATGCGCATCGAACTGCAGGAAAACTTCGTCAACAAGCTGACCGACTCGCTCGACAAGGGCATCGGCCGTCTCGTGGACGCGGAAATGAACGAGGAATCCACGCGCCTCAAGGCTCTCCAGACCCAGCAGCAGCTGGCTGTTCAGGCCCTGTCGATCGCCAACAACGACTCGCAGAGCATTCTCTCGCTCTTCCGTTAATCGCAAGCGACATCATTCAAATCGGAAAGCCGCGCCTCGAGCGCGGCTTTTTTCGTTTATCGCCCCCTCGAAGGGAATTGGAATTTACCTGGCATTCCGTTTTTCCGCGGACGGCAAAATTGAGCTCACCTCGAGATTATCCAGTAAAAAGCGGGCGAAGCACCAGCTATGGCGTATTGCCATTTGGAACGCCGCATCCGGAGACGGGTGCGGTTATATTATTTTTAACTTTTTTAGATGATTTACACGTAAAAATTTTACCTTCACATTTTTACTACTTTAAGTATTTATTAACCATGAAGCGGTTAGCTAGAGCCATCGAAACGGTGAGCTAACCATTAAAAATCAGCCGGTTAGCAGGCATGATGCTGTGCGCCGTTCCCGGTGAGACCGGAATGTCCCTTTTCTAATCAGCCATTCAAGGGGCAATTTATTATGACCAGCATTTTGACAAACGTTGCAGCCATGTCTGCACTCCAGACCCTGCGTTCCATCGGCCAGAACATGGAAGCCACACAGGACCGCGTCTCCTCCGGCCAGCGTGTCGGCGAAGCTTCCGACAACGCCGCCTATTGGTCGATCGCGACCACCATGCGTTCCGATAACGGCGCTCTGTCCGCCGTACAGGACGCTCTCGGCCTCGGCGCTGCCAAGGTTGATACCGCCTATTCGGGCATGGAATCGTCGATCGACGTCGTCAAGGAAATCAAGAACAAGCTGGTTGCCGCCCGCGAACCCGGCGTCGACAAATCCAAGATCCAGGAAGAAATTGCCCAGCTGCAGGATCAGCTGAAGTCGATCTCCAGCTCCTCGTCCTTCTCCGGCGAGAACTGGCTGCAGGCGAAGATCAGCGATGGCACGGGTAAACTGGCCGACATCACCAAGGAAGTTGTCGGCTCCTTTATCCGCGACAACAGCGGCAACGTTTCGGTGAAGACCATCAATGTCGCGCTCGGCAATGACACCGTCCTGTTCGACACGTCTTCCGGTGCTGCGAAGGACAAGCAGGGCATTCTCGACTCTTTCGCCGTCTATTCCTCGACGGGGTCGTACAAGAACTTCGAAATCACGACGGGCGTCGGCGCTGCAAAGGCGACTACGGTCAAGGCAGCAGTAGTGTTCAATGAAGCGCAGCTGAAGGCTCTGACGCCTGCAACGGCGGGAACGCCGGTCGCTGTTACCCCTGACGCTACCACCGGCCTCTATGTTGTCACTTTGGGTTCGACGGCAACGGAGAACGGCGCTTACCTGAAGATCGGCGACGATCAATATGTCAAAGTCATGGGTGATGGCACGGCAGCCACCGCTTCAACGGGTACTGCCGCCATCGACACGGCCCAGAAAGCGCTCGGCACTGTCGCGATCGGCACGTCCAAGGATGGTCAGAACGTTTATCTTCAAACAGGAACTGGTAACCAGCTGGCGAAAGCGCTTTCCTACTCTCTGACGTCTCTGAACATCACCAAGGATCTCGTCGGAACGTTGACGAATGCGGACGGTTCCGCACTTTCTGCGAACCAGTATCTCGACGCGATGATCGTATTCGTCGACAAGCAGCTCCAGAGCATGATCTCCGCCTCCGCCGACCTTGGTTCAGTCAAGATGCGTGTCGAACTGCAGGAAAACTTCGTCAACAAGCTGACCGACTCGCTCGACAAGGGTATCGGCCGCCTCGTAGACGCTGAAATGAACGAGGAATCCACGCGCCTCAAGGCTCTCCAGACCCAGCAGCAGCTGGCTGTTCAGGCCCTGTCGATCGCCAACAACGACTCGCAGAGCATTCTCTCGCTCTTCCGTTAATCGCAAGCGACATCATTCAAATCGAAAAGCCGCGCCTCGAGCGCGGCTTTTTCATTATGGTTAAGAGAAATTATTATTTCCTAATTTTTATTAATAGCGATTTAGGCTTTGTTAACCATTCGCCGCCTAAAACCTAGTCATCGAAACGATTGGTTAACCAAGACGAAAAAGAGGTTAACAGGCATCAAGCCGCTCGATCGTTCCCGGCGGCAATCCGGAATGTCCCTTTTCATTTCAGCCAATCAAGGGGCAAATAATTATGACCAGCATTTTGACGAACGTCGCGGCAATGGCCGCCCTGCAGACCCTTCGCGCCATCGGCAGCAGCATGGAAGAAACGCAGTCGCGCGTCTCCTCCGGCCTGCGCGTCAAGACCGCATCCGACAACGCCGCTTACTGGTCGATCGCGACCACCATGCGTTCCGATAATGGCGCTCTGTCCGCCGTGCAGGACGCGCTCGGCCTCGGCGCCGCCAAGGTCGATACCGCCTATTCCGCCATGGAAACCACCGTCGATGTCGTCAAGGAAATCAGCAAGAAGCTGGTTGCCGCCCGCGAAGCAGGTGTCGACAAGGCCAAGATCCAGGAAGAAATCCGCCAGCTTCAGGACCAGCTGAAGAGCATCGGCGAATCCGCCTCCTTCTCCGGCGAAAACTGGCTGAAAGGCAAGATCAGCGACGCCTCCGGTAACCTGACACCCATCACCAAACAGGTCGTCGGCTCCTTCATCCGCGATGGCGCAGGTAACGTCGCCGTCAAGACCATCAACATTCAGGTCGATAACAAGACGGCGCTTTTCGATACGTCCACCGGCGCGACGAAAAACGGCATTCTCGACAGCTCTGCCTATTACTCCGACACCGGCGTTCTGCGCGATTTCGAGATCACGACGACAACACCTGCAGGTGTCGCAACAACCACGCCTTCCACTGCAAAAGTATTTACCCAATCTCAGCTTCTGGGCTTCCCCTCGGGCACGACAACCACGGTTTCCGCTGCAGACGCAACAACCGGCCTCGTAACCGTTGCCGCCGCCACCACTGCACGAAACAACGGCACCTATTTCAAGATCGGTGAAAACGCAGCTGGCGAAGCACTTTATGTGAAGGCCAACAATACGGCACCGACGCCCGCTGGCACCACGGTGACGGCAATTGGCACCGGTGGCTCTTCCAACAACAACATCTATCTCGAAACCGCTGCGGCAACATCGCAGATGGCCCAGAAGCTTGATTATTCGCTGATCGATCTGGACATCACCAAGGATCTCAGCGGCCTGACGGATGCCAAAGGCCAGCCGCTGACAGAGAATGACGGTCTCGACAACATGATCCAGTTCGTCAACACGCAGCTGGAATCGCTCATCAGCGCAAGTGCCGATCTTGGTTCGATCAAGATGCGTCTCGATCTGCAGGAAGACTTCGTCTCGAAGCTGACCGACTCCATCGACAAGGGCATCGGCCGCCTCGTTGACGCCGACATGAACGAAGAATCCACCCGACTGAAGGCTCTCCAGACGCAGCAGCAGCTGGCGATCCAGTCGCTCTCCATCGCCAATACCAGCTCCGAAAATATCCTGTCGCTATTCCGCCAGTAAGCGGCGCCCGTTGGCTACGGGCGGTTTCGTCCCGCTCTGGCAGCAACAGAATATTCGGATATGGAAACCGCGCTTCACAAGAGGCGCGGTTTTCCGTTCGTCTGGATCTCTGTTCTCCAGGGCTTGTGGGGAGCGCTCGGGGAAGAGCGCACGCAGTGCGCAGCAGGCCAATGCCGCGGCTCTGGAACGTGCGTAATTTCTTGATTTTATGGGAAAATGGTGCTGCTAGAGAGATTTGAACTCTCGGCCTCTCCCTTACCAAGGGAGTGCTCTACCCCTGAGCTATAGCAGCATCCGGTGCCGAAGCGTGTGCTTCAGCATCAAGCGTGGCGGCCTATTGCCATAGGTTTTTGATGAGCGCAAGTCGCAAAACGATATTCTTCATCAAGCGGGGCAAAAAAGCGTTCCCCCTGTTGAAAAATGCATTTTTCGGATATTGCTGAATTTATGAACGAACATCATGACAAACAGGCGAAGGCTGGGGTTTCCGTGGAGGCTTCCGCAGAGCAGTCCGCCTTGGCGGCTAACGGCAATGCGCAGGCGGGCCCCGGCGAGAAGGCGCGACAGCGCGAAGCGGAGCGCAAGGCGCGGGCGGCCAAGAAGCTTCGTGAAAACCTTCTGAAGCGTAAACAGCAGGTTCGTGCGCGCCGCGCCGGCGATGCGGACGATACAATCGGTCTGCCTGCCGCAAAAACGGACGAATCATCCTCATAGAGAATTCATCAGCATAAATTGAAACGCCGCGGAAATTCGTCTAAGGACGCGCCTTTCCGCAAGGCATGATAAGAAAGGCGGGCACAGGCCCGTAGGGACGCATGGATCGCATCAGAATTACGGGTGGCAACAAGCTTAACGGCATCATTCCCATCTCCGGCGCAAAAAACGCCGCCTTGCCGTTGATGATCGCATCGCTTCTGACCAGCGACACGCTGACGCTCGAAAACGTGCCGCATCTGGCCGATGTTGAACAGCTCATCCGTATTCTCGGCAATCACGGCGTCGATATTTCCGTCAATGGCCGCCGCGAAAGCCAGGGCGAAGCCTATTCCCGCACCGTCCATTTCACCTGCCGCACCGTGGTCGATACGACGGCCCCCTATGAGCTGGTTTCCAAGATGCGCGCCAGCTTCTGGGTCATCGGCCCGCTTCTGGCCCGTGAAGGCCGCGCCCGCGTTTCCCTGCCCGGCGGCTGCGCCATCGGCACGCGCCCGGTTGATCTGTTTATCGAGGGCCTCGAGGCGCTCGGCGCGACGATGGAAATCGACGGCGGCTACATCAACGCCACAGCCCCCAAGGGTGGCCTGATCGGCGCGGTTTACACTTTCCCGAAAGTCTCCGTCGGCGCAACGCATGTGATGCTGATGGCCGCAAGCCTTGCCCGCGGCACCACCGTCATTCACAACGCGGCCCGCGAGCCGGAAGTGGTCGATCTGGCGCAGTGCCTCACCGCCATGGGCGCGAAGATCGAAGGTGCGGGCACCTCCACCATCACCATCGAGGGCGTCACCTCGCTTTCCGGCGCGCGCCACCGGGTTCTGCCTGATCGTATCGAGACCGGCACCTATGCCATGGCGGTTGCCATGGCCGGCGGTGACGTGGTGCTGGAAGGCACACGCGCTTCGCTGCTTGACAATGCACTCGATACGCTGCGGCTTGCGGGTGCGACGATCAGCGAGACCGAGACCGGCCTTCGCGTGGTGCGCAACGGCAATGGCATCCAGCCGGTCGATGTTGTCACCGAGCCCTTCCCCGGCTTCCCCACCGATCTGCAGGCGCAGTTCATGGCGCTGATGACCCGCTCGCAGGGCGTTTCCCACATTACCGAAACCATCTTCGAAAACCGCTTCATGCATGTGCAGGAACTGGCCCGCCTCGGCGCGAAGATTTCGCTCTCCGGCCAGATGGCCCGCATTGAGGGCGTCTCCCGCCTGAAGGGTGCGCCCGTGATGGCGACCGATCTGCGCGCCTCCGTCTCGCTGGTCATTGCCGGTCTGGTGGCGGAAGGCGAGACCATGGTTTCGCGTGTCTACCATCTCGATCGCGGTTTCGAGCGCCTCGAAGAAAAGCTTACCCGCTGCGGCGCACTGGTCGAACGCGTCAGCGATTGATCCTTTCATTGCCGCTCATCCGGTTCCTACCCGTTGCAGAGCGGGCCTCGACTGCCTATTTCCAGTACAAGAAATAGACATTGCGGCCCGTGGCCCGCGGAAAAGGAAAAAATGATGAGCGGCCTGAAATTGCTCGCGCTGGATACTGAAGATCTCTCCGTCATCTCGACGCATATGCAGGACAGCGTCTTTAAACTGAAAGACGTTGCCTTCGAGCCGAAGCATGGCCAGTTCACGCTTTCCGCCAATCGTTTCGTGTGGGAAAGCGCCGACAAGAAGAACCTGCCGCCGGAACGCTGCCGCAGCGTGGTTTTCCTCAAGCGGGTATCCGCCGTGCGCTCCTATGGCATCAACCGCACCGACAAGGAGCAGGTCCTGTCGCTTCTCGCCATCCGCTTCGTGCAGAATGGCGAAGGGCCGGATGGAGCCGTTGAGCTGACGCTTTCGGGCGGCGGCGCCATTGCGCTCGATGTCGAATGCATCGAGGCGCAGCTGACCGATGTGAGCGGCGCATGGGAAACCGCCGCCAAACCGCATCACCCCGATAGCGAATAAACACTCCACACCGTCGCAACGGTTGCCTTTCGTCACCGTTTCGATTTATGCCACATACCAGAGCCGCGATTATTGCGCGGCGAGTTCGTGAACCTCGCGGCATCGTCCGCGGGGACAATGAAAGGGTAATGGCGTGGCAATCTGGCTGGAGCAGGCATCGGCTGATTTCGAACAGAAATTCGCAGCCTTCCTGACAACCAAGAGGGAAGTTTCCGAAGACGTCAATGCGACGGTTAGCGACATCATCAACGATGTCCGTCAGCGTGGCGATGCGGCCCTTGCCCATTATTCCCAAAAATTCGACGGCCTCGATTTTACCAAGGTGTCAATGCGGGTGACGGCGGATGAAATCGATGCCGCCTATTCGGCGGTCGACAAAAACATCATCGAAGCCCTCGAACTCGCGGCCCGGCGCATTGAAAAACACCACGCGCGGCAGATGCCGAAGGACGACATCTACGAAGACGATATTGGTGTGGGTCTCGGCTCGCGCTGGACGGCCATCGAGGCTGTCGGCCTTTATGTGCCTGGTGGTACCGCCAGCTATCCCAGCTCTGTCCTGATGAATGCCGTACCGGCAAAGGTCGCCGGCGTGGAGCGCATCGTCATGGTCGTGCCGGCCAATGGCGGCGTGATAAACCCCGCGGTTCTTGCTGCGGCGCGTATCGCCGGTGTTGAGGAAATCTATCGCATCGGCGGCGCGCAGGCCGTCGCAGCCCTTGCCTATGGCACGGAAACCATCGCGCCGGTCGCCAAGATCGTCGGCCCCGGCAATGCCTATGTGGCCGCAGCAAAGCGGCAAGTCTTCGGCACCGTTGGTATCGACATGATCGCCGGACCTTCCGAAGTGCTCGTCATCGCCGACAGGGACAATGATCCGGACTGGCTGGCCGCCGATCTTCTGGCGCAGGCGGAGCATGATCGTGGGGCGCAATCCATCCTCATCACCGACAATGCCGAACTGGGCAAGGCGGTGGAAGCAGCCGTCGAACGGCAGTTGAAGCGCCTCTCGCGCGCCGAAACGGCGGCGGCGAGCTGGGCCGATTTCGGCGCGATCATTCTGGTTGAGAAGCTCACCGACGCCATTCCGCTGGCCAACCGCATCGCCGCCGAACATCTGGAACTCGCCGTCGACGATCCGGATGCGCTGATGACCCACATCCGCAATGCCGGTGCCATCTTCGTTGGGCGTCATACACCTGAGGTGATCGGCGATTATGTCGGCGGCTCCAACCATGTTCTGCCGACGGCGCGCTCGGCGCGCTTCTCCTCCGGGCTTTCGGTGCTGGATTTCGTCAAGCGCACCTCGATCCTGCGGCTTGGGCCAGAGCAGTTGCGCCAGCTTGCACCGGCAGCAATCACCCTTGCGCGTTCGGAAGGGCTGGATGCGCACGCGCGCTCGGTCTCCATTCGCCTCAATCCGGAAAGTTAAGCGATGGCTTCAGGCGATTTCCGGCTCTGCGATGTGGTTCTGGACGATAGTATCGGCCGGTCCACGCCTGACGTGGAGCATGAACGCGCCGTCGCCATTTTCGACCTGATCGAGGAAAACACCTTTGAGCCGGCGGGCCACGATGGCGGACCATACCGGCTGCATATTTCGCTTGTTGATGCCAAGCTGGTTTTCGCGATCAAGACCGAAGACGAAAAAGACGTCTCGACCCATATTCTGTCGCTGACGCCGTTCCGCCGCATCATCAAGGATTATTTCCTGATCTGCGAAAGCTATTATGAGGCGATCCGCTCCTCTACGCCCAGTCAGATCGAGGCAATCGACATGGGCCGGCGCGGCATTCACAATGACGGCTCGCAGACCCTGATGGACCGGCTGTCCGGCAAAATCACGGTGGATTTCGATACGGCGCGCCGCCTCTTTACCCTTGTCTGCGTGCTCTATTGGCGGGGTTAGAGATGAGCGATCCTGCCGCAGCGCCAAACGAGGGACGAGCGCCCAAATCGGTCCTCTTCATGTGCGGCATGAACTCCATCCGTTCCCCCATGGCGGAAGTCATCGCCAAACGGCTGGTCGCGCCCGGCATTTACATCCAGTCGGCTGGCGTGCGGGCCGGCGAGCGCGACCCCTTCGTGGATGCAGTGCTGGAAGAGCAGGGATTTTCGCTCGGCAAACACAAACCGCGCACGCTGGACGAGATCGAGGATGATTTTTTCGATCTGATCATTACATTAACGCCGGAAGCCCATCACGCAGCGCTTGAATTGACGCGCTCGAATTCGCTCGATGTGGTCTATTGGCCGACAATGGATCCGACGGTGATCACAGGCACACGCGAACAGATTCTCGACGCCTATCGCGACGTGCGGGACCATCTGTCGAAACTTATTTCGGAACGCCTGCCGGGGCGGCAGCAGCCGGTGGCGGATACGCTTTCAAAAGAGTGAAAATGGCCGCTGCCTCATGAAAATCATTACTGATTTTCATGCCGATGCTTTAGAGGTTCACAAATGTGCCGGGATTGTGTAGTTTCCGCGCAATTTTCCCGGACAGGACATGTCCGGCACTATCAACAGGAAGAAAACCCTTACATGACAAAAGAAGAAGTCCTTGAATTCCCGGGCATCGTAACCGAATTGCTGCCGAACGCAACATTCCGCGTGAAGCTTGAGAACGAACACGAAATCATCGCCCACACCGCGGGCCGCATGCGCAAGAACCGTATCCGCGTTCTGGCCGGCGACAAGGTACTGGTTGAAATGACGCCTTACGACCTGACCAAGGGCCGCATCACCTATCGCTTCAAGTAATCCGTTTTCGGCATCGGACGCCCGGGCAGCGCAATGACAAACTCAAAACAAAAGCTCGTTCTGGCATCCGGCTCACCGCGGCGTCTGGAACTGTTGCATCAGATCGGCATCGAGCCGGCACGCCTGATGCCAATGGATATCGACGAGACGCCTGCGAAGCTTGAGCATCCGCGCACGCTGTGTCGTCGTCTGTCGCTGCAGAAGGCCGAAGCGGCGCATGCCGCGCTCAAGAGCGAGCAGACGTGGAAAGACGCCTATGTTCTCGGCTCCGACACCGTCGTGGCCGTGGGCCGTCGCATCGTCGGCAAGGCGGAATATACCGAAGACGCCTCGGCGGCGTTGCATCTTCTCTCGGGACGTAGCCATTGGGTCTATACCGGCATCTGCCTTGTGATACCCGGCGGCAAAATCCGTCAGAAGGTGGTGGAAACCAAGGTGCGCTTCAAGCGCCTCTCGACGCGCGAAATCGACGCCTACATCGCCTCCGGGCAATGGCGCGGCAAAGCAGGTGCCTATGGCATTCAGGGCATTGCCGGCGCATTCGTGCAGAAGCTGACCGGTTCCTACACCAACGTCGTCGGCCTGCCGCTTTACGAGACCATGTCGCTATTGTCCGGTGAAGGATTTGAGGTGACATCGGGCTGGCTCGAGGGATAGACCATGGCAAAACCCTCCACGGAAGGCACCGGTAACGTCACGCCGCTCCGTAAATCCCAGCCGTGCCCGGAATGCGGGCGGCCCTCGACACGCGACGATTATCCGTTCTGTTCGGATCGCTGCCGCTCGCTCGATCTTGCCCGCTGGCTGAATGGCTCCTACGCCATTCCGGTCGCAGACGATGAAAGCAGCGCCGGCGGGCAGGACACGGGTAAAAATACATCCGAATAACACCACACACCGCCGGAGATTTCGGCGGTGGATTGCATGATATATTTTTTTTGAGCTTACGCTCACATCCATATTCACAGGGCAAAAAACGGCCCGAAAATCCGTATCAAGAACGGCTGCCACTTTGCCCTGGTAGCCATAGGGTCCTGCGATGGACGCAAGCCTGCAAAAAAGAGTAAGCCATGGCGCGTTGCTGTTTGCGGTGCTGGCCGTTTGCCTCGCCATATTGGCGACGGTGCTGCTTGCCAACGATAAGAAGCACCTCAGGAGCCTGCTGACCTATTTCAATCTGGCGCCTGCCATCTATTCCGCCGAGCCGCCGCCCAAGGTGAAGCCCGTCAAACGGCAAAAGCTAGCGGCCAGAAAGGTCTATCTGCCGCCTCATCTATTGAAATTCGAGAAAACCGGCGACAGGGCATCTTTCGCACGCGATTTCGTGCTTTCCGGCAAGGACCTCTGTGACCGTTTCGCCGCCGAGGGTTTTTCCAACCGACAAGGCTGGCACGCAAGCCCGGTGAATATCCGCAACTTCGAATGCATGGCCGACCTTGGCGAGGGGAATGCGGCAACGCCCGTCGAACGGGCATCACTGTTCCTTGAGATCAGGGGAGAGCCGTCCGGCGAAATCAGATCCATCCGAATGAAGGCCGTGGCGCCTGAGACGCCTGACGGTGCCGCCATTAAAGCAAAGCTTGACGATGCGCTGGCCCTGATTATCGGGCAAACCCGCTGGAGCGACCTTGCCGCCATGCTTGAACCGGCACGCGGGATGCAGCCCTATCAGGCACAGCATTTCGGCATTTCGGTCTCCGTCAAGCCGGAGCCGACCGCGCCGCATCGCATGAACGTGATTTTGCTCGCGAATGAGCAGTCGCCGGGGTTGAAGCTGACGCGCCGTTTTTTCGACAGGGAGCGATGGCTTCCCACCGCCAGCACTTCGGATCGGCCCCTCGTCTATCCTTCCGTCAAGAACAACGCTACCCGCTGATGCGGAACCTGCTCAGCCTATCGCTGCCAGCTTGCGCCGGACCGGGGGAATTCTGTCGCTTTGCTGCGCCTGGCGCTTGGCTTCCCACTGAAGAGCGGTGCGAACGATGATCGCCAGATCGTTGAAACGCGGACGCCAACCCAGCTCCGACTGAATACGGGTGGAATCCGCTACCATCGCCGCAATATCACCCGGCCGGCGCGGGCAATGGATGACCGGGAAATCCTGCTCCGATTCCTGCCGCACCGCGTGCAGCACATCCAGCACCGAATAACCGACGCCATAACCGCAATTCAAGGTTCGGGTGCCGCCACCGGCGCGCAGATGCGCCATGGCCAGCATATGCGCATCGATCAGATCGCTAACATGGATATAGTCGCGAACGCCCGTGCCGTCAGCGGTCGGATAGTCCGTTCCATAGACCTCAACCCGAGCCCGACGGCCGGTTGCGGCCTCGCAGGCGACCTTGATGAGGTTTGGCACGCCCGTTGGAGAAGGACCAGCACGACCCTGCGGATCGGCTCCGGCGACATTGAAATAACGCAGCGCCACATAATTGAAATCATGCGCCTGCACGACGTCGCGCAGCATGATTTCAGAGGCGAGTTTCGACAGGCCATAGGGATTTTCAGGGCTCAGGATCGCCGTTTCCGGCACCGGGCCATCAAAAGGCTGGTTCCCATAGACGGCGGCTGTCGACGAAAAGATGAAATTGCGAATGCCATGGGCGACGGCTGCAGCGACAAGGGAGCGGGTCGTACCGGTATTGTTTTCGTAATATTCGAGCGGACGGCTGATCGATTCAGGAACGCTGAGGGAGCCGGCAAAGTGGAAAATGGTCTCGATCTGGTTTTCTTCGAAAATCTGGTCGAGCAAGGTGCGATCGGCCGCATCCCCCAGATAGAAACGTGCAGCCGGCGCGACAGCCCAGCGAGACCCCGTGGAAAGCCGGTCGACAACAACAACCTCTTCCCCGGCATCGAGCAGAGCCCACACCATGTGGCTTCCTATGTAACCTGCTCCACCCGTGACCAGAACAGCCATGACTTTACTTCCCTGTTTGCTTTTCTTGAGCCCATCAAAGCCAATAATTCTTCATCATTGATTACTTGCACAGCAAATACGCGACCCAGCCCTCAGCCCTCTGAAAAGGTGGCTTACGATTGGTTAGCGCAATGAAGTGCTTTTTATTTATTAGATGAAAATGTTCTCATAAAAGGAACAGAAAGCGCATAGCACAGAAAAGCCCGCACGTCGATGGTTACGCCGTGGGGTTGTAGTTTTGGAGCTTCACTGTGATTTTTTGAGCAAATGCACCTGTCGCGGGGATGTACCAACGCGACAGGCAAACATTGCAGGGAAGACCGAGACCTACCTGCCGAGGATGTAAGACGCCAGCCGATCGGCTGCATCTTCTATCTGCCTGGGGTTGCGCAGGAAACAGGCGCGCAGAAACAGCTCGCCCCCCGGGCCGAATGCCGTGCCGGGTGCAAGGCCTACACCGGTTTTATCGACGATATCCAGCGCCGTGGCGCGGCTATCCGTGACACCGTCTATCTTGAGGAAGGAGTAAAGAGCGCCATCCGGCTTCAGCGTTTCAACCCGGTTCGTTGCAATCAGCGCATCGCAGAGAATATCGCGGGACGCCAGGGCACGTTCGTAGTTTTCGCGGATGAAGCCGTCACCCTGATCGAGGGCTGCGACTGCGCCACGCTGCATGAACTGCGCGACGCCCGATGTGGAATATTGAATGAGGTTTTCGATGACTTGGCCAATGGCCGGCGGCGCTGCAAGCCAGCCGACACGCCAGCCGGTCATCGACCAGTTCTTCGAGAAGGAATTGGCGAAGATGATCTTGTCGTCCGACTCCATGATGTCGAGGAACGAAGGCGCGCGGGTGCCGGCATAGTGATAGAGCGCGTAAATCTCGTCCGCGACGATCCAGAGATCGTGTTTGCGGGCAAGTGCCAGAACATCGCGAAGATTGTCGCGCGTCGCGGTCCAACCGGTCGGGTTGGAAGGCGTGTTGATGAAAAGCGCCCTGGTCTTGCCGGTGATGGCGCTTTCCAGCTTGCCGATATCGAGGTCCCAGCGACCGTCACGGAAATCGATACCGACCGGAACCGCCTTTGCGCCCGCCACGCCGATCGCGGCGACGATATTGGGCCAGGTGGGTGAAAGATACACCATCTCGTCGCCCGGCGAAGTCAGCGCCTGCACGGCAAGCACAATCGCCTGCATGCCGGAACCGGTGACGTAAAAATGCTCCGGCGGCAGCGATGCCGCAAAATGCCGTTCGTAATAGCGGCTGAGTGCCTGGCGCAGTTCGGGAATGCCACGCTGCCAGGTGTAGAAGGTTTCGCCATTGTTCAGCCCATCAATCGCAGCCTGATTGATGAAGTCCGGGCTCGGCAGATCGCCTTCGCCGACCCAGAGCGGCAGGAGATTATCCCGTCCCCGGGCATAATTCACAACCTCGACGATGCCGCTCTCGGGAGCCGCCAGAGAGCGTGCACTCAGACTGTTCAAAATGGACATTAAAGACACTCCGTTTGGTGCCTTCTTATCGCATCGAACCGGCCATATGCATGATATTCCGTGAGGCGAACATGGATTTTCTTTATGGATCGATCCCCGGCGCAAGTGAGCCGTCCGCGCAGGTCAGCAAAACCAGGCCGGGGATAATGTCGGTCTCAGCGCGTCTTGAGCAGATCGCGGATTTCGGTGAGAAGCTTGACATCTTCCGGCGGCGGCGCCGCTTCCGTCTTTTCTTCGGCCTTCTTGGTTTCCACCGAGGTACGAAGCCTGTTGACGCCCTTGACCATCAGGAAAATGATCCAGGCGAGGATGAGGAAGTTGATGAGAACGGTCAGAAAGTTGCCATAAGCAAAGACGGCACCCTGATCACGGGCAGCGGCAAGCGAGGGGGCGGTGACGCCGGAACTCAGCGGCAGGAAGTAGTTCGAGAAATCGAAGCCGCCGAAAATTGCGCCGACGATCGGCATGATGAGATCGTTGACGACGGAATCGACGATCTTGCTGAAAGCCGCACCGATGATGACACCGACGGCCAGATCCATGACATTGCCGCGGGCAATGAAGGTTTTAAATTCGTTTAGCATCCAGATTGTCCCTCTCTCCTGCTTCGAAAGCTGAAGCTATGTGACTGTCCCTACACGCTCAACCATATAGGTTCCCCTTCGCATTTGGAATTCGTCAAGATTGCATTTGTTAGCTTTTTTGCACGCTCGTCTTGAACTTTATGATCAGACCGCGCTCATTCTCAACGGCATGGAATTCGCCTATGCTCATATCAGGGAATTCTTGCATGGGGAGGATGCGTGCTTCCTGGGTGGATCATATTCGGTTCGGCCTTCGCTTATGTCCTGCTGCTGTTTGCGGTTGCAAGCTTCGGGGATAGAAACAGCCGGGAAAGAAACGCCCCTAAGAAGGGGCGGCCGTTCGTTTATGCGCTGAGCCTGGCGATCTATTGCACCTCCTGGACCTATTTCGGCGGCGTCGGGCTTGCCGCGGACAAGGGGCTGGAGTTCCTCGGCATTTATACCGGGCCGATCCTTGCCTTCACGATCGGCATGCCGATCATTCGCCGAATCGTCGAGCTGGCCAAAACGGAAAAGCTGACATCGGTTGCGGATTTCATCGCCGCCCGTTACGGCAAGAACTCCACCGTGGCGATGATCGTCGCCGTCATCGCGCTTGTCGGCGCCATTCCCTATATTGCCCTGCAGTTGAAAGCCGTTTCCAATTCGGTGGCGACGATGGTCGATCCCGGTGACTACGGCATCGGCAGCGGCAATCTCTATTTCCTCGATCTGCCGCTGGTCGTCACCATCGTCATGGCCGGTTTCGCCGTCATGTTCGGCACCCGCCACACCGATGCGACAGAACATCAGGACGGGCTCATCCTGGCGATTTCGATGGAATCGCTGGTCAAGCTGGTCGCCATGTGTACCGTCGGCTTTTACGTGCTGTTTGTCCTTTTCGACGGGCCTGTGCATCTGTGGCGGCTCGCCACGGAGAATGAACAGGCCATGCGGGCCATATCCTATCACACGCCCGTCAGCCGCTGGATCGTCATGACCCTGCTGTCCGGCTTCGCCATCATCCTTCTGCCGCGCCAGTTCCACGTCACCGTGGTGGAAAACCGCACGCCGGAAGAATTGCGCATGGCGGGTTTCCTGCTGCCGCTCTATCTCATCGCCATCAACATCTTCGTGCTGCCGATCGCGCTCGCGGGCATTCTCACGCTCGGCGCAAACGGCAGCGCCGATCTCTATGTGCTGCAACTGCCGCTTACGCATCAGATGCCGGTCGTATCCCTCATCACCTTCATCGGCGGGTTTTCGGCGGCGACCGCAATGGTTATCGTCGCCTCGGTGGCGCTGTCGATCATGATTTCCAACGACATCGTCATGCCGATCTTTCTGCGGCAGAAGCTGTTGAATCGCTCGCCGCACCGGGACAATTTCGCCAAAACACTGCTCAACATCCGCAGAACGGCGATCTTCGCGGTGATGCTGCTGGGTTACTTCTATTATCGCGCCGCCGACAGCGCGACAGGGCTTGCCTCCATCGGCTTCCTGGCATTTGCCGCCATCGCCCAGATGGCCCCTGCCCTTTTCGGCGGCCTGTTCTGGCGGCGGGCCAATGCGCGCGGCGCAATTGCCGGCCTCAGTTCAGGTTTTTTCGTCTGGGCCTATCTGCTGTTTCTGCCGAGCTTCGGCGGGCCTGACAATTCCGAGGTCGCAGCGAATATTCTCGGCTTCCTGTTTTCCGGCAGCACCGTCTTCAACGGACCGGAAGCCGATCCGTTCGTGAATGCCGTCATCCTCAGCCTGCTCGTCAACAGCATGGCCTTCGTGCTCGGCTCGTTGTCGCGCAACCCGCGGCCGGTGGAGCGCATCCAGTCCGGCATTTTCGTCAAGCGCCACTCGAAATCGCAATTCGCCACACGCGGCTGGAAAACCCGGGTCAGCGTCGGTGACCTCAAAAGCGCGATTGCCCGTTATCTCGGCGAAGAGCGCATGCTGCGTTCACTGGCGACCTATGAGAAAACGGCGGGCCGGAAGCTCAATGACGACCAGCCGGCGGATATGGCGCTGATCCATTTTTCCGAACAATTGCTGGGCAGCGCCATCGGCTCCTCCTCTGCCCGCCTTGTGCTTTCCATCATTCTCCAGAAGGCGGAAGATACCAGCGCAGACACGGCCTGGCTGCTCGATCAGGCGAGCGAAGCCCTGCAATATAATCAGGACATGCTGCAAACGGCGCTGGCGCAGATGGACCAGGGCATCGCTGTTTTCGACAGCTCGCAGCAGCTGACCATCTGGAACCGGCGCTTCCGCACCCTGCTGGATCTGCCGGAACAATTCGGCCAGGTGGGCGTGCCGCTGACGGATATCGTCTCGATGCTGCAGGAGCGTGGCGACATGCCGGCAGGCGATACGGACGAGCTGATCACCAGTTTCCTCACCATGGACCTGCCCTTCTCGCTGGTGCTGGCCGGCGGCGAACGCATCATCGAAGTGCGCTCCAACACCATGCCGGACAAGGGCATCGTCGCCACCTTCACCGACATCACGCAACGCGTAGCGAGCGATCAGGCGCTGAAACAGGCCAACGAGACGCTGGAGCAGCGGGTGGCGGAACGAACCGTCGAGCTTACCCGCGTCAACCGCGAACTGGCGGAGGCACGGGCATCCGCCGACGAGGCGAATATCGGCAAGACGCGGTTCTTCGCCGCCGCCGGTCACGACATTCTCCAGCCGCTCAATGCCGCGCGCCTCTATTCCTCCTCGCTTGTCGAACGGCTTGGCGCATCAGGGGAAAGTGACCTCGTCCACAATATCGATTCAGCGCTCGAATCGGTCGAAACCATTCTCGGCGCGGTTCTCGACATTTCCCGTCTCGACACCGGCTCGATGAAAGCGCGCATGACATCCGTGCCGCTGAATGAGTTGCTGAAACGCATCGAAACCGATTTCGCACCCATGGCGCAGGAAAAGAACCTCGACCTCGTAGTCATGCCCACCTCGCTCACGGTCCGTTCCGACCCCAATCTCCTGCGGCGGCTGGTGCAAAATCTGGTCTCGAACGCCATCAAATATACGCTGAAAGGCAAGGTCGTCGTCGGTGCCCGCCGCCGGGGCGGCGAAGTCGTCATTCAGGTGACGGATTCCGGCATCGGTATTCCCGCATCCAAATTCCGCACCGTCTTCAAGGAATTCGCCCGGCTGGACGAAGGCGCAAAAACGGCATCCGGCCTCGGGCTCGGCCTTTCCATTGTCGACCGGCTGTCGCGCATGCTGCACCATCCCGTGCAGCTGATATCGACGCCCGGCAAGGGTACGACCTTCCGCATTCATCTGCCGCGTGAATCAGACCGCGTTGCGCCGGCCAAATCCGGTGGCGCGGTCAGCAATGCGGCGGCGAGCGACCGGCTTCAGGGGGTGCGGGTCCTGTGCATCGACAATGAGCCGAAAATCCTCGAGGGCATGACACTGTTGCTGACGGGGTGGGGCTGTGAGGTTCTGCCGGCAGGTTCGGTGGCGACGCTGGAGGAACCCTTCCTGAAACTGACGGCAGCGCCTGATGTCATCATCGCAGACTACCATCTCGATGATGGTGACGGCATCAGCGCCATCCGCCTCATCCGGACTTTCTACGGCAAGACGATCCCTGCCCTGCTGGTGACGGCGGATCGCAGCCCGGAGGTGCGCAGCGATGCCGAAAAATACGGGATTTCCGTTCAGCACAAGCCGGTCAAACCGGCGGCGCTGCGCGCCTATATCAACCAGATATCCAGCACGGCACGGGCGGCGGCGGAATAAAAAAACTCCCGGACCTTGCGATCCGGGAGTCTTTGATTTTGCAAATTGGGGATATCAGGCAGCCCGGTTCAATCGATCCCTGCCCGCCGCCGAACCCTGCTCCATCTGGAAACGCTGGACGAGATCGAGCAAGGCCTCCACCTCGCCGGAGAGCACCCGGCTCGCCGCACTCGACTGTTCGGCAAGGGCTGCATTCTGCTGCGTCATCTGGTCCATCTGGTTGACGGAACCGTTGACGTTGTGAAGCGCGGAAGACTGGTCCTGCGTTGCCGTTGCGATGGTTTCGACATGCTGGCTGACGGTGACGATCTGCTGGCTGATGGCGGAAAGAACCGTGCCCGCCTCCTGCACCAGCTTCGATCCGGTGCTGACTTCGTGCGTCGACTGGTTGATGAGCTGCTTGATTTCGCGGGCTGCATCGGCGGAACGTTGCGCCAGTTCACGCACTTCCTGCGCCACCACGGCAAAACCCTTGCCCGCCTCACCCGCACGCGCTGCCTCGATGCCGGCATTGAGCGCAAGGAGATTGGTCTGGAAGGCGATATCGTCGATGACCTCGATGATCTGCTCGATCTTGCGGGAAGCGCCTTCGATGCGGCCCATGGCATCAACGGCATTGCTGACGACCGAGCCGGAACTATCGGCGCTCTGCTTGGTAATGCGAACGGCCTCATTGGCCTCCCGTGCCCGCTCGGCCGACGATCTGACCGTCGCGGTGATTTCCTCGACGGCGGCGGCGGTCTCTTCCAGAGAGGCTGCCTGATTTTCGGTGCGCTTCGACAGGTCAACCGACGACTGCTCGATTTCAAAGCCGCTATGCTGGATGATCAGCGTGCGCTCACGGATCTGCCCCAGCGCATCGCGAAGGTTGAGCAGGGAACCGTTGAAATCCGTGCGCAGCCGGTCTAGACGGCCGGTGAAAGGTGTCTCGATCGTACGGCTGAGATCGCCACGCGAAAGCCTGCCGAGACCGGACGCGATCTCACTCACCGCAAATTCGATCTGGCTATCCAGCTCCTGCTTTTCAGCGTCGTTGCGGTGGCGTTCGGATTCCGCCACGGAGCGTTCATCGGCGCTTCGTCCTTCGATGGCCAGTTTCTCAAGCGCGTTCTCGCGGAAGATCACCAGCGCGCGGGCGATGTTGCCGAATTCGTTGGTGTTGGTGGCATAGGGGATTGGCGTGTCGAGATTACCGTCTGAAAGAGACTTTACCGCATCGGTCAGCTTGCCCAGCGGCTTCAGAGTGCGCCTGATGACGAAATAGGCGAGCAGCCCGACGCCAACCATGGCCAGCGCGCCGCAGATCAGCATCAGGTCGCGCAGGCCGAATATCTGGGCTTCGTAGACGGCCATGGGAACGCCGACAAAGAGAATACCGACGGTGGCGCCGGTCTTGTTGGTAACCGGCATGTAACCGGTCATGTAGTTGACACCGAAAAGCGTGGCAGGGCCGAAATAAGCTTCACCCTTGCTGACTTTTTCGAAAGCGGGATGATCGGTGGCAAGCTTGGTGCCCGCCGCACGCTCGCCCTTTTCATTTTTCAGATTGGTGGTCATACGGACATATTCACCGGCCTTGGTTTCAAAAACCGTGGCGATGCCGCCGTTGCCGGCTGCCGTGCGGTCGACGAGGTCGTTGTCGCGCAATGTCCCGATGCTGGCGCGGCCGACACTCTTCAGCTCTCCATCGCCCATGTCAAGGGTGACGCCACCAACCTTCATCTCGTAAAGGATCGCCATGCTACGCATCGCGCTGTTGGTATCGCGCAGCGCCGTGGTGATGATATTGTCTTTCAGGCGCATGAAGGTGGAAAAACCAACTGCGGCCACACTGAGCATGATCAAGCCGATTGTCAGCGCGACGACCTTGCTCGCAACGGTCTTAAAGAGCCGGTTGTGCATGAAACAGTTCCCCAAAGCCAAACTTATAAAAGTTCTAGTTGGCAACTGTTAAAAAAGCGCGAAGTGCCGATGGCACCTTTTTGGGGGTGCAATTGCAAGGGCTGAGCCAGCGTGGCTTGACGGGACGGAAAGCCCCGTCCGCAATTAGTGGATATAGCCGAGCCGGATGGCCTTGGCGATCGCCTGAATACGGTTGACGGAATCAAGCTTGATCGTCGCAGAACCGAGATAGGCATTGACCGTGTGCACGGAAAGCCCGAGCTTGACCGCGATCTCTTCACTGATCCGGCCGTCACCCGCCAGTTGCAGGCAGGCGATTTCCCTCTCGCTCAGTGCTTCCGAGGGAGCCGCCTTGCGCTCGTCGAGCGCCAGCATGTCCACCATGATCTCGCAGCATTTGATGTGCTGCTCGATGACGACCTCGTTGTCGAGGACGAGATTGGTGCCGCAGAAAACGATGTAGCCATTGCCGATGGTGCCGAGCCGCACCGGCATGGCCAGCCCGGCATAGGGCAACGTGTCGTTTTCAATCCGGCGTAGCAACGCCGGAACATCGGGAAGATCGGCAAAGCCGCCGGCATTCTTGTTGCGCCAGATAACCGGCAACAGCGACGTCTCGATATGGTCGAGAAGAATATCGCCAACGGCGCGGATGAACTGCGTGCTCTGTTCTGCGGCATTCATGCCCCAGTTTTCCAGCTCGCAGGTCAGTTTCTTCTTGTTGGGAAAACCGGAAGCGGCAGCCTTCGTCACCACGAAATTTCGTGCGCCGACCAGCTTCTGCATGGCGACGAGCTTCGGAAACAGATCCGACCGGCTCGTTGCGACAGGGCTGCGGTAAAACATGCCCGTCTGACCTGTACCCTCATTGTCTTTCGTCTGTACCATCCGTCCGACCATTATACGAGGTTGTTGCGCACGGCGTAGGCAATTGCCTCCGAGCGGGTTTTCGTCGCGGTTTTACGCATCACGCTTGTAATGTAATTATTGATCGTATTGCGCGAAATGCCAAGGATCATCGCAATTTCGTCGCTTGTCTTGCCCTCTGCAATCCAGAACAGGCATTCGAGCTCGCGCTCGGTAAGATCGATATCACGCACGGCCTTTGCTTCGCTGGCGATGCCGAAGCTGACGCAATAACCCGTCAACAGCGCGATTTCGCGCAGACGCTCCGGTGAAGGAACGGCGTGTTCGGGAAACAGCAGAAGAAGGGAAAGGCGGATGCGGCCCACGCAGAAAGACAGTGCGGAATATTGCCGGTCGATACCGTAGGGAACAGAAACATCATCGGGAAGAAACAATAGTCGCGGCCGCAGAAGCGAAAGGCATTTTTCCATTTCGCTCGATCTGTTCTGGCTGTTCGTCAGCTCAATGCCGAGCCTGCGCACCAGATCGAAAGGCCAGTCGGATGTGACGATGAATTTCAGACCGGTTTCTTCGAGAAGATCATCCCGCGCCAGCAGATAATGCGAGGCGCCGGCGTAGGTTACGAGCAAATCCAGTGCGCCTGCAACGTTGCCGGCAGCGGCCGTGGCTGCGACGTTCTTGGCAAGCTGATCGCGCGGCAAGGGCTTACCCATGCCCTCCATAGGCTTGGCAGACAGCCTGCGGATATCAACATCGACTTTCAATCGCCTACGCCCTCTTGCTCCCAGCGGGAGATTATACATCGGGATGGAATCATTCCATTCAAGAAGCTTACCAAAATGGAATGGCACGCCCCCGGAGACCGAATCACTTCATTTTATGGAACCGACCGGAATTTGCCATTACCTGACAACAGCCTTTCCACGTATTTCCTCATTCGTCTATTGCTAAAAAAACATACTGAAAAGCTGGCCAATTCATAAACGGCATTCTCAGCCTATTCCCAGCAAACTGTATCGTTGATGAATTTTTTGTAAACACTGTCCTGAAACGAGAATGCCACGGCCCGACGACCAAGGATAGTAAAAAGCCCGAAAATGCGAAAAAGGCCGGGGTAAAACCGGCCTTTTCAAAATCACGCTGCCTTTTCCACTGCCCATTTGCGCAGGATCTTGGCTGCTCTTTCCTCGCTGATTTCCACCATGCGGGAGAGCCTGCGTTCCGGTCCTTCGCGAACCCGGCGGTTGAAGGTGCCTTCGCTGTCGCCACCCGCCAGAAGATCGTCGGTGCTGTCGAAGCCGAAATCCGCTCCGAAACCTTCCATGAGACCACCAGCACCTGCATCCATGCCGGGAGAGAAATCCGGCAGTTCGAGACCGGCGGTCTCCTGGCTGAGCTGACCCGCGGCCGCACCATTGCCGGCCACCGTGCGGACCAGGGGACGCACACCAAGCCAGATGACGAGGAAGGCGACAGCGACGAAGGCGAGCGAGTTGATGATGCCAGCCGAATTGCGGCTCAACACTTCCATGACGCCCGGACCGCTGGCGGCCTCGTCGAGCAATTGCGTTTCGAGGAAGTCCATTGCCGTCAGCGTGACGATATCACCGCGATCGGAAGAGATGCCCGCCGCCGACGTCACGATCTTCTGCATTTCGGCAAGATAGGCGTCGATCTTGGCCTGATCGACGGGCTCGCCGACCATCTTGGCAATGCGACCCTTGTTGACGACCACGGCGACCGAAATCTTCTCGACAGTGTAGCCGTTCTTGACGGTAGCGACCGTTTTCGAGTTGATCTCGTAGTTGGTCTGCTCTTCCTTCTTGGCCGACTGGTCGGAGGACTGCGGGCCACCGCCGCCACCCTGCGGGGCTGCCTGCGGTACGTTCTGTTCCACGGTCGCTGCGGTATCCGGCTGCGTTTCCTGGGACTTCTGGTCTTCCTTTACCGTGCGGACAGAGCGCTCGACGCGCGATTCCGGATCATACACGGTCTCCTGGATCTGGCGGCTGTCGGTGTTCAGCTGCGCGGTCACGCTCGAGCGGAAATTGTCCATGCCGAGGAAAGGCGCCAGCGCCTTGTCGATATTGGTGGTGATTTCCTGCTGGACATTCTGCGCCAGTGTCAGCGAGCGGTTCATTGCGGCGTTGGTGACATCGTCGCCGGAAGCCAGAAGCTGGCCGGTGGAATCGAGCAGGGTCACGTCATCGACTTCGAGGCCGGGAACGGCCGAGGCGACGAGGTGACGGATGGAGGCGGACGCCTTGCGACCTGCGGTGGCGCTGGCGCGGATCATGACGGATGCGGTGGGTTTCTGTTCGCCACGGCGGAAATTGCCGACGTCAGGCATGACGATATGGACGCGTGCGGCGGCAATCCCGTCGATCTGCTGGATGGAGCGGCTGATCTCACCCTCGAGGGCACGAACGCGCGTCACTTCCTGCATGAAGGAGGTCAGGCCCAGAGAACCGACATTGTCGAAAAGCTCGTAACCGGCATTGGCGCTATCAGGTAGACCGCGCTCGGCCAGAAGCAGCCTTGCCTTGCTGGTCAGTCCAACGGGAACCTGAAGGCTCGAACCGTCGGTTCCGACCTGAAAGTCCAGCCCCGATTCGGCAAGCGCGATGCTGATCTTGTTGAGGTCGCTTTTTTCAAGCCCTACATAAAGGGTCTCGTAAGCGGGACGGTTCACGTAGAGCGCTGCCGCAAGGATAACGGCCATGGACAAAACGCCCACGCCGCCCAGCATCAGCAGCCGTGTCTGACCCAGCGCCGCGATATTCTTCAGGACCTGAGGGATTTGATTTAACAGATTCATTCTGTTCCGCACCGTCATTCATAGAATCCGAGACCTTTTGGCCCCGTAATGACAATAGGGTACGAAGCTTGCGCGAGCGTTGCCTTTCTCCGCATTCAGCGAGGAAAGGAACGTCGACTGGAATATGGTCTAGAACAGGTCGAAGTCGCCGGAAGCCTTGTCCAGCGGCTGGGAATGGCCGTGGCGGAAGGCAGCGCCCAGCGCCTTCTGCATTTCGGCAAGCTTGACGAGGCTGAGCGCCGTGGAGACATCCACGATCCATTCACCGGGAATGGAACCGGTGATGGTGTCGATGAATTCGGCAAGACCGCGGGTCTTCTGAACGGCGAGATCGATGCCCTGCAGCAGCTTGATGCCATCGCCCGACAATTGACCGCTGGTCACTTCCAGCAACTGCGGTTCGATGCGCTCTATGAGATAAGCGACATCGTGCAACTCCGACACCACGCGCATGAGAACATCCGGCAGGGCTTCTTCGAACGGAGCGGTACCGGCGTGGTCTGCAATCTGCATTGGAAACTCCGTGACTAGAAAAATTCGATGTCGTTGGCGACGGGCTTGGGTGCCGGCACCGGACGCGTTTCCATGGCGACCGTCTTCTGGGTTTCCGCGCCGCTGAGCGGATGCTGACGCGCGCGACCCGAGACCGGCCAGAACTCGATCTTGCGGCCGTGCTCTCCGCCCGTGGAGGAGCTTATGACCGGAATGCCTTCATCCTTCAGAAACTGCATGGCGAAGATGGCATTCTGCTCACCGACATTCGAGAAGCTGGCGATCGTCTTCGCGCCGCCGAAAACCTTGGCCTCCAGCCGGTCGCGGCGGGCGCCCTTCTTCAGAAGGCCGTTGATCAGAAGTTCCATGAGATGCACGCCGTAACGCGTTGCATCTCCGCCGGTCACATTGCCCGTTCCCGGCAGCAGGAAGTGGTTCATGCCTCCAATGCCGGCAACGGGATCTCTCAGACAGGCGGCCACGCACGAACCGAGTATCGTCGTCATGACCACGTCGGGATCGTTGACAACCTTATACTCGCCCTGAATGATATGTACGCGCTTGGCCGCAGCTTCAATCATTTCAGCGATCCGAAAACCGCCTCGATGGCTGCGCGCATCTTGTCGATGGTGAAAGGCTTGGCCAGCACGTTGTTCGCGCCGAGCTGCGCCGCCTTCTGCACCAGCGCGCGGTCGCCCTGCGCCGTGAGGATGATGAAGGCCGCTTTTTTAAGGGTCGGGTTGGCCCGTACGGCGTGCAGGAAACCAAGACCGTCCATCTTCGGCATGTTGAAGTCGGAGATGACGAGATGATGGGGCTGCTGCTCCATGATCTTCAATCCCTGCTCGCCATCGCCGGCGGCAGTGATCTGCTTGAAGCCCAGCTGTGTCAGCGCATCGCTGAGGAGCAACCGGCTGGTCACCTGATCGTCAACGATCAGAACTTTGATCTTTTCTGCGAGAGACATTAGTCAGCACCTTCTTTGCGGGCAGTGGTTAGTTTCAGGATTTCTTCGCCGATGGAGGCCAGCGGCAATTGCTGTTCGACAGCACCGAGCTCATAGGCCACGCGGGGCATGCCGTAGACGACACATGTTTTTTCATTCTGGCCGACGGTGCGCGCACCGGCATGGCGCATTTTCAGCAGTCCGGCCGCGCCATCGCGGCCCATGCCGGTGAGAATGACGCCGACGGCGTTGCGACCGGCAAGCTCGGCGACCGAATCAAACAGCACATCGACGGAGGGACGATGACCGTTAACCGGATCGCGCTCGATAAGCCGGCAGCAGGGTGCTGCCCGGTTGGCGATCTGCAGGTGGCGTTCACCGCCCGGCGCAAGATAGATCTTGCCGGTCTGCAGGCGTGCGCCATCGGTGGCTTCTTCCACGACGGGCGCACAAATCCGGTTCAGCCGTTCGGCGAAGCTCCGGGTGAAGGTCGGCGGCATGTGCTGGGTGATGACAGTTGGCGGGCAATTGGCCGGAAATTTCTGCAGCACGGCGATCAGCGCCTCGACACCACCCGTGGACGAACCGATGGCCACGACTTTGCGGCCCGCGCGATAATCGCTGACCGGCGTAGGCTGCACAGCCGCGGCGCTTTCCGGACGAGCCGTGCGATAGGCGGCGTGTTGGGAGCGGGCAGCGGCCTTCACCTTGTCGGCAAGATCGCCAAAGGGACGCGCATCGCCCGGAGCCGGCTTGCCGACGCAATCGAAGGCACCGATTTCGAGTGCCGCAAGCGAAGCGTCCGCGCCGCGATGGGTCAGCGACGAGACCATGATCACCGGCATGGGCCGCAGACGCATGATCTTTTCGAGAAATTCGAGGCCGTTCATTTCCGGCATCTCGATGTCGAGCGTCACGACATCGGGGTTGAGCTGCTTGATGGCGGCGCGCGCTTCCATGGCGTTGCCGGCCTGTCCAACCACCTCGACTTCCGGATCTGCCTTGAGGACAGCCGAAATCAGGCCGCGCATCGTTGGACTATCATCGACGACGAGTACCCGTGCGAGTGCGCTCATGCCTTCCTCCCGGATGCGTGTCCAATGTAGCGGTAGGTGGTGATGCCGGTATTGTCGAACAGGTTCTTGGCATCACCGGAGACGCGTTCGGAATGGCCGATATAGAGATGACCACCTTCCGGCAGCAGGCCGGCGAAACGCGACCAGATGCGCGTCTGTGTCGGCTCGTCGAAATAAATGACGACGTTACGGCAGAAGATCACGTCGAAATTGCCCTTGAAGGGCCATTGCGTCATCAGGTTCAATTCGTTGAAGGTGATGAGGCGCTTGACCTTGTCGTCGATGCGGAATTTGCGGCGACCGCCGGCATCGACCTCCGTGAACCATTGCTTGCGCATGGCGGGGGAGACGGTTTCGAGCGCATTGTCATCATAGACGCCAGCGCGGGCCTGCGCCAAAATCTTGGGATCGATGTCCGTCGCCAGAATCTTGAAATCGTAATCCGCCGCATTCGGGAACATGGCGAGCACGGTAAGCGCGATCGAATAGGGTTCCTGCCCGTCGGAACAGGCCGCCGACCAGATGCGGACACGCCCGCCGCTCTTGGCCCTTGTGATGAGGCCCGGCAGGACCTCGTCGCGCAGATGTTCGAAATGGTGGTTCTCGCGGAAGAAGCGCGTGAAATTCGTCGTCAGATGCGACAGCATTTCCCGCCGTGCCGGCGCGCCCTCGGTTGAGGAGACCAGCGTGCAATATTCGCGGAAACCGGAAAGGCCGAGATTGCGGATATGCTTCGACAGACGGGAATAGACCAGCGACGCCTTGGTGTCGTTGAGATAGATACCCGCATCCGCATAGATCATCGCAGCGATCTCCGACAGATCGCGTCTCGTCAGCGGATATTCACCGCTGGCAAGAACGTCGTCCGGAGACTGGCGCTGGTCGCTGAGATTAAGTGCTGCCATGAACGATCCGCTTTCAACCTGTCGCCGCAAGCGACATTTCCTGCTTCAGGGGCTGTCCGCGCGAAGCGCTGACGATGGCATCGACATCCAGAATGAGCGCAACGCGCCCGTCACCGAGAATGGTGGCGGCGGCAATGCCCGGAACATGGGTATAGTTGGCTTCCAACGACTTGATGACGACCTGACGCTGGCCCTGGATCGCATCGACCATCAGGGCGCGCTGGCCGCCGCCTTCCGATTCCACCAGAAGCGCCACGCCTTCGACCGGATCGGCCTGGGTCGGGCGGAAGTTCAGAACACGTCCGACATCGACCAGCGGGCAGAAGGAATTGCGGATGGAGATCAGCCGCTGGTTGGAACCGAAGGAGTGGATATTCTTCGCTTCCGGCTGCAGGGTTTCGACGATCGCAGTCAAGGGCACGACGAGCGTCTGTCCGGCCACCGTCACCACCATGCCGTCGAGGACGGCGAGCGTCAGCGGCAGGCTCATGGTGAAGGTCGAACCATGACCGGGGCGCGAGGAGATGCTGATGCGGCCACCAAGCGCCTGAATGGAACGCTTGACCACATCCATGCCAACGCCGCGGCCGGAAATGTCGGAAATCTTGTCCGCCGTGGAGAAGCCCGGCGCGAAGATCAGATTGTCGATCTCTTCGTCGGTCAGGTTCGCATCAGCGGCAATGAGATCATTGTCGATCGCTTTCTGTCGAACGCGCTCGCGGTTGATGCCGGCGCCGTCGTCCTGCAGTTCGATCAGGATACGGCCCGAACGATGCTTCGCCGAAAGCTTGATGGTGCCTTCAGGGTTCTTGCCGGCCGCTTCGCGTTTTTCCGGCGTTTCAATGCCGTGGTCAACGGCATTGCGGATCATGTGGGTCAGGGGCTCGGCCAGCTTGTCGATAACCGTCTTGTCGACTTCGGTGTTTTCACCTTCGGTGACGAGGCGGATCTGCTTGCCGATCATGTCTGCGACTTCGCGGACGATACGCGACATGCGCTGGAAGACTGGCTTTACCGGCTGCGCACGGATGGCCATCACGCTGTCCTGGATTTCGCGCGTCAGCTGCTGCAGCTCGTCCAGACCCATATTGACGGCAGAGGTGCCGCTCGCATCGTTCTCGATGACGCTCTGCGACAGCATCGCCTGATTGATGACGAGTTCGCCAACGAGGTTGATGAGGCGGTCGACGCGATCGAGATCGACGCGGATGGTCTGGCCGGCGCTTGCATTGGCGGCCGCATTGGCATTCGCCTGTGCTGCGGCCGGCGCTGCCGCCGCCTCACGCTTTTCGATGGCGGCATTGACGCTCTGGGCGATCTGCGTCGTGGCGACGGCCGCTTCAACGGCTGCGGCAACAAAAGGCTCTTCCACCATAGCTGCTTCGACGGCAGTGTCCGCTTCCGGTCCGCCATCAAGCGCCGAGAGATCGAACGGAACCGGGATCATCGGAAGTTCTTCCTCTTCCGCAGCGGCATCCGAAATAACCGGCGTGATTTCGAGATCGCAATCCCATTCGGCGAATTCGAAGACGCTGCGGATACCCTCTTCACCCTTGTCGGTGGTGATCGAAACCGTCCAGGAGAGATAAGATGCTTCAGGATCGAGCTTGTCGAGCGTGGGCAGTTCCGACAGGTCGCAATTGATGCTCATCTCGCCGATACGCGAGAGATCACGCAGGAGAAGCGCTGCCTCGTTGCCCTTTGAATAAAGCGATGCATGCGGCTTGAAGGTGATCTGGAAGGTCGGTGCTTCCATCAGCGGTGTCGTGTCGTCGGCAAAGTCCGAGAAGGAGAACAGCACCGGCTGGAAACCGCTCTCGTCCGTCGGCTTGGGCGCAGCGGCTGCCGGCGCCTTGATGGCTGCTGGCGCTGCCGCCGGCGCAGAGGCCTGTACGGTTTCGCCGTTTGCCAGCGCTTCCAGTTCCTTGACGAGGCCACGGGTGCGGCTTTCATCGACGCTGCCGCCGTCTCTCGCCGCATTGGTCAGGTCCGCCAGCACGTCGGCGGAGCGCAACATGACTTTCAGAACATCCTGTGTGGGCTCCAGCTTGTTGGAGCGAACGCAGTCGAGGGTCGTTTCAAAAACGTGGGCGAAGGCCACGAGATCATCCAGACCGAAGGCACCGGCCCCGCCCTTGATGGAATGAACGGCACGGAAAACGGCGTTGACGGTTTCCGGATCACGGTCGCCGTCATTCAATTTAAGAAGCCCCGATTCCAGTTCAGCGAGCTGCTCCTCGCATTCCTGGAAAAAGATTTCCTTGATTTCGTTCATATCCATCGTGAAATGTCCCGTATCAGGCGGTTACGCGTTCAATGGCATCGATGAGTTTTGCAGGGTCGAACGGCTTGACGATCCAGCCGGTCGCACCCGCCTGGCGGGCGCGGTTCTTTTTTTCTGCATCGCTTTCGGTCGTCAGAACGAGGATCGGGATAGCCCGGTATTTCTCGTTGCGGCGCACGCCCTCGATAAAGCCGAAACCATCAAGACGGGGCATGTTGATGTCAGTCACGATGACATCGGGGTTGCTCTGTTCCAGCACCTCGAGGCCTTCAACGCCATCTTCGGCCTGAATGGTCTCGAAACCGGCATTGTTGAGCGTGACCAGGAGCATGTTCCTGATCGTCCGGGAATCATCCACGGTGAGAACTTTTTTCTTCACTTTTGCATCTCCTTGGGGAGCAAATGGTCAATATCGACGCCTATCAGTTTCATGGTCTTGTCGAATGCATCGGACACCCTGGCAAAACCGAAGGGCTTGCCGTCCTCTTCCCAGGATTTCGCGCCGGCCATCAGGACCTGGACACAAAGCGCACCAATGCGCTCCACCTCGGACGCATCGACCGACAACGGTGCTCCTCTCAGCGTCATCAGCTTGCCGTGCAGCGCCGATGCTTCGTTGAGATCCAGCACCGGTGACAGTTTCAGCGTCGCCTCAGCTGCTTTTCTGGCTGCCATTACATGACTCCCTGGCGTCTGAATTGTTGGTAATCCTGGCCGTAATCCGTGCGGTTATCCGCACGGGCCATAAATGATGTGTCCTGGCGGTCCGCCACGGCCATTGCCGCCGCCTGGCCCTGACGGGCAATGCGGAACTCGCGAATGGTGCGACCGAGTTGCAGAATGACAGTGTGTAGCGCGTCAGCCTCGGAAGAGCCTTCGCCGATCTCGTTTGCGATCTGGCCGGCCTGCCGCTGCTGTTCGCTGATATCGGCGGCAACCGTTTTCAGGTCATCAGCCTGTGCAGACGTATGCCGGGAGACTTCGGCGATCATGTCGTTGATACCGGCCACCTGCCGGACGACGCCGCCGATTGCTTCCTGCGTGCGGTTCACCATGCGAACACCGCCCTCGACCTGCGTCTTGGTGGTGCCGACAAGGCTCTTGATTTCCCTTGCGGCGTCGGCGGAACGCTGGGCGAGCGCCCGGACTTCCTGTGCGACGACGGCGAAACCGCGACCGCTTTCACCCGCGCGCGCCGCCTCGATGCCGGCATTGAGGGCGAGAAGGTTGGTCTGGAAAGCAATCTCGTCGATCGTACCGATGATCCTGCCGATGTGCTCGGCGGACTGCTCAATGTCAGACATGGCGTCGATCGCCTCGCCGATGGCCTTGCCGCTTTCGACAGCCGCGTCGCGGGCGCGGGAAACCGCCGTTTCCGTCGCCGATATGCGGGTGCCGTTTTCGGCCATGTTCCCGATCATCGCCTGAAGCGCACGGGAGGTCTCGGCAAGCGCTTCTGCCTGCTGGCCGGAACGTTCTGCGATGGAGCGACCGATATCGGCGAAACGGGCGCTGAGCGTCTCGGCGTCGCCGATACCCTGCTGCGCGGATGTCAGCGATGCGCCGATCGTTTCAAGTGCCGCGTTAAAGGAGGCGGCAACATCGCGATAGGCTTCCGGCAGATCGCCGCCGATACGCGCCTTAAGATCGCCGGCGGCAAAGGCCGTCAGCGCCGCACCCAGCAGTGTCGCTGCTTGCGAACGGTCATTGTCGCGCTGTTCCGCCAGTTCACGGCCGTGGCGCAGGCGCAATTCGTTGAAACGCAGCGAGACGGCAATCTCGGTATCGACCATCACCAGACGAACGATGTTCTTCACGGCCTCGGCCAGTTCACGGTTCTTCTTGCGGCTGCCGGGCAGAATGGAGCGCGGCGCGTGTTCGGCCACCAGCCCACCGAGCAGATGCTCCAGAACGATGGCGTGGCTGGCGATCTGCCAGCGGGGATCGAGACCCATGCGGCCGGCATTGTCGGAAAGAACCTTCACCCGCTCGGCATAAAGCGCATCGAAACGCGCATCCGTCAGCACACTCCAGTGCGAGGATTGCAGGTCGTGCAGGCGATCAAGCTGGTTTTCGCTTTCGAAGGACGGTGAACAGTCGGGCATCGACTGGAAACGGTTCATCACGTCGCGCAGGCCGGCCTTGACGTAAGGCTCGAGCATACCGCGATAATTGCGCAGGAAATCGGATTGCGTCTCGTCGAGGCCGGCAAAGCGAAGCCGTCCCGCCAGGCTTGCACCTGCCGATCTGCGCGCTTGATCTGATGGCAAGTCCTGCCCCAACCGACGTCCCCAACAACATGACGGCCGGTAAAACCCGGCCAATTGGCCAAGGTTCAGAACGCCAGTACCCTAAAGGGGATTTTTGAACGAACATACCCATCGCGGACGATGCGGCATCGACGCCTGCCTGACCTTCTTGAACCAAGAAACGAAAATACCGGATCGGCACCGGTACGGCAGTGCGGCGTCATGCCTGGAAGGGGAGAGAACCCCATTCCGCCGTGGAAATACCATCAATCTTTATGGTTAATTCCTTGCTTGAAAGTTAAGAAACATCAGCTCCAGCGTCAAACGGTAAAATTTGTAAAAGCTTTTAGCCATTGCCGCCCTCACTTTGCCGCAAACGGGCAAAAACGAAAAGGAATCGGCCATCGCGGGCGGTTTTTCCGGCCTGTGCGCTGGACAAGCGCGTGCAGCTTCCCCTAAAACAAATCAACGGGATATTCGCTGAGCGGTGATGCTTTAAAGAGACCTTTACGATCAAGGAGATGCCAACTTGTTATGGATGGAGAAATGCCGCCGTTCAAGGCGCCATCCGCAAGTGTTGATCGGCATCATGGTCGCAAGCCTGCTCGTCATGATCGGTTTTCAGGCACCATCCGGCATCAAGACCCTTTCCAAGACCAGCCGCCTGGAGAGATTGCAGACCGTCGATCTCAGCCGTTCCCTCACTCTTCGCGACAGGGATTGCGATAGCGGCTGCAAGGCCGGGGATGCCAGCTCGGGTCTTCGCCCCGGCAACTTCCCCACTCCCGCTTTGCGAATCAGCGTTGATGCCGGGCCGGCCGTTGCATCTGTTGCCATCGCGCCACAAGCTTTCCGAGACTTTGCGAACGTGGTTCCAAGAGCGCCCCCGCATATTATCTATTAGTCATTCCGGCGGTCCTCATCATTCGGTTCTCGTGAGCCTTGAGGGATCGGAGTCGTCGGAAACCCGCCGTAGACTCCAATTCCAGAGAAAAACCGCCGCTGCATATGACATTTGCAACCCTTCTTCCATTTATCGTCGCATTGCCCTTCGTCGGCGCCATTCTAACGGCTTTCATGCCGCGTGATGGCGCAGCCGCCGGCCCCGCCTCCGTTGCGGGCGGTGTCGCCCTTTTCGGTCTCGTCAGCAGCATCTTTCTTTATTCCACCGTCAGCGGCGGCGGTGTGCTGAAATATGATGTGGAATGGCTGCCGCAGCTCGGGCTGAATTTCACCCTGCGGCTGGACGGATTTGCGTGGATCTTCGCGATCCTCATTACCGGCATCGGCCTGCTCGTGGTGCTCTACGCCCGTTATTACATGTCGGCCAAGGATCCGATCCCGCGGTTTTTTGCCTTCTTCCTCGCCTTCATGGGCTCGATGCTCGGCGTGGTGCTGTCCGGCAACGTCATACTGCTGTCGATCTTCTGGGAAATGACCAGCATCTTCTCATTCCTGCTGATCGGCTACTGGCACCAGAACGCCGGTGCGCGTGATGGTGCGCGCATGGCGCTGACCGTGACCGGCATTGGCGGCTTCAGCCTGCTGGCCGGACTTCTGATCCTCGGCCACATGGCGGGAAGCTACGATCTCGATAAGATCATCGAGGCCGGCGCGGCGATCCGCGCCCATTCACTCTATCTGCCGGCGCTTATTCTCATTCTTGGCGGCGCGCTGACCAAGAGCGCGCAGTTTCCGTTTCACTTCTGGCTGCCCAACGCCATGGCGGCGCCCACACCGGTTTCCGCCTATCTGCATTCGGCGACCATGGTGAAGGCGGGGGTTTTCCTGCTTGCGCGGTTCTGGCCGGTGCTGGCGGGCACGCCGGAATGGTTCTGGCTGGTGGGCGTGGCCGGCATCATCACCCTGCTGCTCGGCGCTTATTTCGCCATGTTCCAGCAGGACCTGAAGGGCCTGCTCGCCTATTCCACCATCAGCCATCTCGGGCTTATCACCACGCTGCTCAGCCTCGGCAGCCCGCTTGCAGCGGTTGCGGCCATCTTCCACATGGTCAACCACGCAACCTTCAAGGCCTCGCTGTTCATGGCGGCCGGTATCATCGACCATGAAACCGGCACCCGCGACATGCGGCGCTTGAGCGGGCTCTACACCTATCTGCCGGCGACAGCGACGCTTGCCATGGCGGCCAGCGCGGCAATGGCCGGCGTGCCGCTGTTCAACGGCTTCCTCTCCAAGGAAATGTTCTTTGCCGAGGCCGTCGAGACCCATGCCGATTCACTGCTGGACCGGGCGCTGCCCTATGTCGCGACGCTTTCAGGCGCATTTGCCGTCGCCTATTCGCTGCGCTTCATCCACACCGTCTTCTTCGGCCCCAAGCCCGTCGATCTGCCGAACCCACATCCGCACGAGCCGCCGCGCTGGATGCGTTTCCCGATCGAGTTCCTGGTTTTCGCCTGCCTGATCGTCGGCATCGTTCCGAGCCTGTCGATCGGCCCGTTCCTGCAATCGGCCGTGCTGTCCGTACTCGGCGACCAGACACCCGTCTACAGCCTGTCGATCTGGCACGGTTTCAACCTGCCGCTGATCATGAGTATCGCGGCACTGATCGGCGGCGTGACGATCTATGCGCTGCTTGGCGGCTATTTCTCACGCTGCGATGATGGCCCACCCGTCTTCCGGCATTTGCGGGGCCAGCGCATCTTCGAGCGCATTCTCGTCACCGTGTCCTGGAAATGGGCGCGGTGGCTGGAAAGCACGCTCGGCACGCGGCGTCTGCAGCCGCAGCTGAGACTTCTCATCCTCGTGGCGCTTCTCGCCGGTTTCTCACCACTGTTCCTTTCGGAATTCTCCCTGTCACTACCGCGTGTGACGACCTTCGATCCGATCTTCGCCATCCTTTGGCTGATCGGCATGATTGCCGCGCTGGGTGCCGCCTGGCAGGCGAAATATCATCGGCTTGCCGCCCTCGTCATGCTTGGTGTTTCCGGGCTCGTCACCTGCCTCACCTTCATCTGGCTGTCCGCACCGGATCTCGCCATCACCCAGCTGCTGGTGGAGATCGTGACCACGGTTCTCATCCTGCTTGGTCTCCGGTGGCTGCCGAAACGCTTCGAGAAGGTTGATAGCAGCGACGAGCTGCCGGCGCAGCTTCGCCGCGCCCGCGATTTTCTGCTGGCAGCAGCAAGCGGCATCGGCATGTCCGTCATCGCCTATGCCGTCATGACCCTGCCGGTGCCGAATGCGATTGCCACCTATTTCCTCGAGCGCGCCTATACGGAAGGCGGCGGCACCAATGTCGTCAACGTCATCCTCGTCGATTTCCGCGGTTTCGATACCTTTGGTGAAATCGCGGTGCTGGCCATCGTGGCGCTCACCGTCTTCGCGCTGCTTCGCCGTTTCCGCCCGGCGCATGAAAGCATCGGGCTGCCGGAACAGCAGCAGATGCAGAATGCCTTCGATGCCGAGCGTCCGGACCGCAGCAAGGGCGATACCGTCCGCGACTACCTCTACGTGCCATCGATCGTGATGCAGTGGATGTTCCCGGTCATCATCACCTTCTCGATCTTCCTGTTCATGCGCGGCCACGATCTGCCCGGTGGCGGCTTTGCGGCCGGTATCACCATGGCTATCGCCTTCCTGCTGCAATATCTTGCCGGCGGCGCACGCTGGGCGGAGGACCGCATCCGCATCCTGCCGCTGCGCTGGATGGGCTTTGGCCTGTTGATGGCGACGGCGACGGGTATCGGCTCCTGGTATTTCGGCTACCCGTTCCTGACCTCGTATTTCCAGTATACGGAGATACCCTATATCGGCAAAATGCCCACGGCATCCGCCCTGCTGTTCGATCTCGGCGTCTTTGCGACGGTCGTCGGCTCCACCGTTCTTATTCTCATAGCACTGGCACACCAATCGTTGCGTAACTACCGCGTTCGCACGCCTGAAGCCGCAAAAGCGGAGGACGTGTAATGGAACTCATTCTTGCAATCGGCATCGGCATCATGACCGGCTCCGGCGTCTGGCTCGTCCTGCGCCCACGCACCTATCAGGTCATCGTCGGACTTTCGCTTTTGTCTTACGCCGTCAACCTGTTCATCTTCGGCGTCGGCGGCATCAAGACCAATGCGCCACCGGTGCTGGTGAACGGTGTGGACAGCTCTTCGCTGGCCGACCCTGTGCCGCAGGCGCTGGTACTGACAGCAATTGTCATCGGCTTTGCCACCACGGCGCTGTTCCTCGTGGTGCTGCTTGCCGCCCGCGGCCTTACCGGCACTGACCATGTGGACGGGAGGGAGACGAAATGATGTCATTCCCCTTCCACATCGTCATCGCGCCGATCCTGCTGCCGCTCATCACCGCCGCCCTGCTGTTGTTCTTCGACGAGCGCCAGCGTGTTGCAAAGGCCGCCATCAGCTTCACCTCCACCTTGCTGTTGCTGGTGGTTGCGATCCTGCTGTTCCGCGAGGTGAACTCTACCGTTAATACCGAGATCGCCGCCGTGGTCTCAAGCGGTGTCTATCTGCTCGGCAACTGGCCCGCACCTTTCGGCATCGTGCTGGTGGCCGACCGGCTTTCCGGCCTGATGGTGCTGCTGACCGCGCTGCTGGCCATACCCTCGCTGATCTATTCGATGGCGAAATGGCACAAGGCCGGGGCGCATTTCCATTCGCTGTTCCAGATGATGCTGATGGGCGTAAATGGCGCGTTCCTGACCGGCGACCTGTTCAATCTCTTCGTGTTCTTCGAGGTGATGCTGGCAGCCTCCTATGGCCTGTTGCTGCATGGTTCCGGCCAGCAGCGCGTCAAGGCGGGTCTGCATTACATCGCGATCAACCTCGTCGCGGCGCTGTTCTTCCTGATCGGTGTCAGCCTCATCTATGGCGTCACCGGCACGCTGAACATGGGTGATCTTGCCCATCGTATCGAGGGGCTGAACCCGGACCAGCGCATGCTCTTGGAAACCGGCGCTGCGGTGCTTGGCATTGCGTTCCTGGTCAAGGCCGGCATGTGGCCGCTGAATTTCTGGCTGCCTTCCGCCTATGGCTCGGCCTCTGCCCCGGTGGGTGGCCTGTTTGCCATCATGAGCAAGGTCGGCATTTATGTCATTGCCCGCCTGTCCTTCCTGCTCTTTGGGCAGACAGCTGGGGAATCCGCCGGTTTCGGCCATGATGCCCTGCTCGTTGGCGGCATCGCCACCATCATCTTCGGGGCCATCGGGGTTCTGGCGTCTCAGGCGCTCGGGCGACTTGCCGGCTTTTCGGTTCTGGTATCGTCGGGAACGCTTCTCGCCGCCATGGGCACCGGCAACCCGACGGTGGCGGCCGGGGCGCTTTATTATCTCGTCAGCTCCACCCTCACCATCAGCGCCTTTTTCATGCTGATCGAGCTCGTTGAACGCGGGCAGGATGCGGGCGCGAACGTTCTGGCCGTGACCATGGAAGCTTATGGCGAGGGCGACGAGGAAGAAGAAGAGGAGGAAGTCGGCGTTACCATGCCCGCCACCATGGCGGTGCTCGGCGCCTGTTTTGCCGCCTGCGGCATTCTTCTGGCCGGCCTGCCGCCGCTTTCCGGCTTCATCGCCAAGTTCTCGATGCTGACCGCCATTCTCAACCCTTCCGGGCTTGGCGCCAATGACAGCATTTCCACGCTTTCCTGGTGGCTGGTTTTCCTGATCGTCTTTGCCGGTTTCGCATCGCTGATCTCGATGACGCGTGCCGGTATCCGCACCTTCTGGGCCTCCATCGAAGGCACCGTGCCGCGCGTTCTCGTCATCGAAATCGCACCTGTGATGCTTCTGCTCGGCCTGACACTTGCCATGACCGTGCAGGCGGGTCCGGTGATGCGCTACATGCAGGAAACGGCGCGTATCCTCGATCTGCCGGCAAGCTATATTCAGGGCGTCATTTCCGCACCGCGAGCGGGCAGCAACCCGGAGGCGGAACCATGATGAGCCGTCTCCTCCCCTATCCGCTGCTGACCGTTTCGTTGATCTTCTTCTGGATGACGATCAACAGCTTTTCGCCCGGGCATCTGCTGCTCGGCACTGGCGTCGCACTCATCGCCTCCTGGGCGATGGCGTCGCTCAGGCCAGCCAAGCCGCGCATCCGCAACTGGCACCGGCTCGCGCAACTGATCCTGATCGTGCTTTACGATATCATCAGGTCAAATATCTCGGTCGTGAAGATCATTCTCTTCAAGCGCGAAAGGGACCGTAAATCCGGCTTCCTGGCCGTGCCGCTCGATATTCGCGATCCCATGGCGCTCGCCATTCTGGCGACGATCCTGACCTCGACGCCGGGCAGCGCCTGGCTTGAATATAATTCCAGCCAGGGCACGCTCCTCCTCCACGTTCTCGACGATGTGGATGAGGCGGCGTGGATAAGCCTCATCAAGAACCGATATGAAAAACTGCTGATGGAGATATTCGAATGAGTTCGATTATCCTTTTCTGGTCCTTTTCGCTGGCGCAGCTGATGCTGGCCATAGCCATGACGATATCAGTCTATCGCATCGCCATCGGCCCGCGCGCCCAGGACCGGGTGCTTGGCATGGATACGCTTTATGTCAACGCCATGCTGCTTCTCCTCACCTTCGGCCTGCGCACCGGCAACGACATCTATTTCGAGGCCTCGCTGCTGATCGCCATCCTCGGCTTCGTCTCCACCGTCGCCCTTTCCAAATTCATGATGCGCGGCGAGGTGATCGAATGAACAACGCTGCAGAATTTCCGCTCTGGGCCGCCATTCTCGTGGCTTTCTTCGTGCTGCTGGGCGCTTCGCTGACGCTGATTGGCACCATCGGCTTTGCCAAGCTGAACAGCTTTTATGAACGCCTGCACGCGCCCACACTCGGCACCAGCTGGGGCACCGGCGGCATCGTCATGGCCTCGATCATCTATTTCTCCGTCTCCGGCGACCGCTTCGCCTTCCACGAAATCTTCATCGGCATTTTCATGACGGTGACGACCCCGGTTTCCCTGATGCTGCTGGGACGGGCAGCACTTTATCGGGACCGGGCGGAGCAGAATACGGATAATCGGGAGCATCTTTAGGCTAAAGCTCTTTTCGGCGGCGAAGTTCTGCGCGCACCCGCCGCCATTTGCCTTGTTCGAAATTTTGGGAATATCGCCAAGCGCGATCTTCCTCGATGACCGCGAATTCCTCGGCAGCACTCCCATATGTCTTGCTTAAGACATCGGCGATGCGCGTTATCTCGGCGCGCGGGACAAGCATCGGTCGCACAGCTTGCTGCCAAATGACGTACATAAAAGCGGATAGTCCACACGCTCCAATCACCGCGATTGAAAACCAGCTCGATACGGATAGTTCCATGACTGCACTCCATGGCTATTCCGTAAGACGTTATCCCATAATGGGATAATTCCAAATCAGGATTAATCCGTGAGCTCCTAAAATTTCAGGGTTCTGGAGCTCGTGACGAAGTCTACACATACACCCGAGTACCAGCTTCTTGTTGAGATACTGACCGATACGCGGCGAAAAGCGGGCCTCACACAACAGCAGGTCGCAGATCGGTTGGGCAAGCCACAGTCCTATGTCGCAAAGGCCGAAGGCTCTGAAAGACGAATAGACGTCGTTGAATTTGCAAAATTGTCGGCCGCAATGGGCGAAGACCCGACCGCGCTTCTTCAGCTGTTGCTCACAAGAATGGAGGAACGGGGCGTTCCTCTCTGATCAAGACTTTTTCGAAGCAATAACCTTGCGAAAAGTGAGGGAAATTCGCCTGTCTCGGGCTGTCCTAACTCCGTTCACGATATCCGATTTGCGCGCCGGAATTTCGTGGGTCCAGCCGTAGCGGCCGGCATCTCTCAGCAAGACGCCGGAGCGAGGTTGAAGCAAGACGCCGCATGTGGCTGGTCCGCGCAAATCACGAAAAACCATCTCGCAGGCAGATAGAAGGCTTATTGATACGATCCCATCGTCGAAACAGGGCACACAATCGACGTGCGCACTGATGCCCTGCCCCGGAAGATATTCGTTAGCGATAACCTGATCGGGCGAATTCCGGCAATATCCTGCGGCAACCAGCCGCTCCGCGAACACGCTGAGCCAGAGCGGCAACGGCCCGAGATACGCATCTTCGGTAACAGCGCGCGCCTTATAGTCGTACCGATAACCGAAATGCTGCACGCGACGTTTCAACTCCGTGCTCCACACACCCGTATCCAGCCTGTGAGCGACGGCGGCCTCCTCCTCTGGAGAGAGAAAGCCGTCAAAATAGACAATGCCGGGCGGTAAAAGAGGTGGGCTTGTGACACGATCCATTCGCGGGCTGCTCTCCAACTGCCTGCAACAAACAGGGTTGAACCATGGCTACACCGGGCCTGTCAAAAGCATATGATAGCAGTAGCTACTCATCGAAATTTGCCTGTGAATACGCAGGTCGTCCAAGCACGCAATTCGTCAACAATGCCATTGAGATAAATGGTGCCCGGAGGCGGATTTGAACCACCGACACGCGGATTTTCAATCCGCTGCTCTACCAACTGAGCTATCCGGGCACTTCAGGTCCTTGAAGAACCTCCGCTTTTGGCGGGCGGGGCTGTTTGGTGCCCCGAAAGTGAGCGGGGTTATAACATCTTGTTCGGACATGGCAAGCGCCATCGCGAAGTTTTTTGACAGTTTTTTCACGAGGGCTGTGGATGGCTGGAATGTCTGCCCGGCGCAGGCCTGATTGCGGCGGAAAAGCCGTTATCGAGCATCTGCCGTGCCTTGCGGCATCCGGCCGCTACCCGGGTTCGGTAGCAGCCGATCCGGCCCGGCATAGCGACATGGGAAGCGGCAGCTAGGCCGCTTCGTTGCGTCGTGCGGCAAGGCCAAGCGCGAAGGGCACCACGGCCACCAGCCCCGCCATGACGGGCGAGGAAGCGAAGATGCGGCTGGCAAGCGAGGTAACGGCAACCGAGCGCACCACGGTCATCAGGCGGGAATTCTCGCGGTCTCTTTCATGATGTGTCTGTGCAGGCCTGTGGCGGGAATGCCGGGCCGCCTCCAGCCGTTTGACATCACGGCGGATCTTGTCGACCTCTCTGCGAAGCTCTTCCAGTTCGGCGCGCAGCGACGGATCAATGGTATTTGCAGCACGAGCCCTCTTCGTCGTGGTTTTTTCCGTCTTTGCTTCCGCGGCTGTCGCCTCAGCCTCTTCGTCCAGCTCTGCCAGGTGGTCGTCGAGGTCCGTGGGCTTGTCAAAACCGTGGGATCGCAGTGGTGCTTTCATCGCTGTCTCCTGAGGCGTGCTGAATTGCGGCGGCGGGCGTCTTTGCCCGGTCTCGCCTTTTCAACGCCCCAGCCGGGCAAAGGATGCACATAAAGCGATCAGCGCAGTATATTCGGCTCAAAAAAACAGGCCCCGAAGGGCCTGTTTATTGTTCTGCCTTGAAGCTTCAGGCCGCCTTGGCGGCGCTGGCATAGGGATCGAAGCGACCGTAGAAGGTTTCGCCCTTGGCGGCCATGTCCTTCAGGAGCGGCGTCGGCTTGAAGCGTGGGCCGTAGGTCTCGCTGAGCTTCTCGGCGAGTGCCACGAAGTTCTTCACACCCATGCCGTCAATGTAAGACAGCGCGCCGCCGGTATAGGGCGCGAAACCGAAACCGAGGATGGAGCCGACATCGGCCTCACGCGGGTCGGTAACGATGCCTTCTTCCACCGTACGGGCGGCTTCCAGCGCCACAGTGACGAGGAAGCGCTGTTTCAGCACCTCCATGTCCACGTCCTCAGGCTTCTGCTGCGGATAGAGGTCCTTCAGGCCGGGCCAGAGGGACTTCTTGGCGGGCTTTTCCGGATAATCGTAAAAGCCTTTGGCGTTCTTGCGGCCAAAACGGCCCTCGCCTTCCACCAGCTTCTTCACCAGCTCCATATGGCGTGGATCGACGGCCTTTTCGCCGAGATCGGCGACGGTGGCCTTCAGTATCTTGTAGGAAAGATCGATCGCCACCTCATCGTTCAGCGCCAGCGGGCCGACCGGCATGCCGGCGAATTTCGCGGCATTTTCGATCATGGCGGCGGGCACGCCTTCGATCAGCATGTCGTAGCTTTCCGCCATGTAACGCAGCACGCAGCGATTGACGAAGAAGCCGCGCGTATCGTTGACGACGATCGGGGTCTTTTTGATCTTCGCGACGTAATCCAGCGCGACGGCGAGCGCCTTGTCGCCGGTTTCCTTGCCGAGGATGACTTCCGTCAGCATCATCTTCTCGACCGGTGAGAAGAAATGGATGCCGATGAAATCCGCCGGGCGCTTCGAGTTCTTCGCAAGGCCCGTGATTGGCAAAGTGGAGGTGTTGGAGGCGAAGATGGCGCCTTCAGGAAGCACAGCTTCCACGGCCTCGATGACGGCCTTCTTCACATCGCGGTCTTCGAAGACGGCCTCGATGACGAGATTGGCATCCGCGAGTGCGGCGTAATCGGATGTCGGGGTGACGAGGTCGAGCAGGGCCTTGCCCTCCTCCTGCGTCAGCCTGCCCTTGCCGATGGCGGCCTTGACGCTTTCCTCGCAATGGCCCTTGCCCTTGTCGGCGGCTTCCTGGTCGCGATCCACCAGCGTGACGGGAATGCCGGCTGCGGCGGTAACGTAAGCCACGGCGGCACCCATGAAGCCCGCACCGACGACGCCGACCTTCTTGAACTCCGTCTTCGGCTGGCCGGCCGGGCGGCGCGCGCCCTTGCCCAGTTCCTGCATGGAAATGAACAGCGAGCGGATCATGCCGAAGGCTTCCTTCGAACGAAGGATTTCGGTGAAATAACGCTGCTCAACCTTCAACGCCGTATCGAAGGGCAATTGCAGGCCTTCATAAACGCATTTGAGGATGGCAAGGGCGGCCGGATAGTTGCCGGCGCTTTCGCGGCGCAAAATGGCCGGTGCGGCGGGCCAGAGCTGGGCAGCGGCCGGCGTCCAGATGCCGCCACCGGGGGCCTTGAAGCCCTTCTCATCCCAGGGCGCGACCGGTTTCAGGCCGTCCTTGATCATCTGCTTTGCGGTTGCAACCAGCTGATCCGGCTCGACCACCTGATGCACCAGCCCCATGGCCTTGGCGCGCGCGCCGGTCAGCGACTGGCCCGTCGTCATCATCTGCAGTGCGGATTGCGCGTCCGTCAGGCGCGGCACGCGCTGGGTGCCGCCGGCACCGGGGAAGATGCCGACCTTGACTTCCGGCAGGGCGATCTTGAGGCTCTTGGCATTGGATGCCACACGGCCGTGGCAGGCAAGCGACAGCTCGAACGCGCCACCCATGCAGGTGCCATTGATGGCCGAGACCCACGGCTTGCCGTTGGTTTCCAGCTTGCGGAACAGGCCGGTCATGCGGCCCACGAGTTCGAACAGCTTTGCCGCCGCCTCATCCGGGTTCTTCGCCTTCTCGTCATTGTAGAAGGAGAACATCGACTTGATCATCGAAAGATCGGCGCCGCCGGAAAAGGTGCTTTTGCCTGACGTGAAGACGACGCCCTTGACGGCGCCATCTGCGACAGTCGCGTCAAGAATGGCGTTCAGCTCGTCCATTACCTCAGAGGTGAAGACGTTCATGGATTTTTCCGGCATGTCCCAGGTGACGAGGGCAATGCCGTCTGCGTCCGTCTCGATGGTGAAATTGGTGTAAGTGCTCATTTGGGATTCCTCTTCCCTGAATTTCGCGACGCGGCTAACTCTGCCTTTCCGTCATGGTCGGGCTTGACCCGACCATCCAGCACCTCTGGCATGGATCCTCGGGTCAAGCCCGAGGATGACGGAAGCGCGTGTTGCCTCTGCCTTAAACGCGCTCGATAACCGTCGCCGTGCCCATGCCCGCGCCGATGCAAAGCGTGACGAGCGCGGTGTTCAGATCGCGCCGCTCCAGCTCATCCAGCACCGTGCCGAGGATCATCGCGCCGGTTGCGCCCAGCGGATGACCCATGGCGATGGCGCCACCATTGACGTTCATCCGGTCGTGGCTGATATCGAAAGCCTGCATGTAACGCAGCACCACGGCGGCGAAGGCCTCGTTGAGTTCGAAAAGATCGATATCGGCGAGCGACATTCCGGTCTTTTTCAAAAGCTTTTCGGTCACATCCACCGGGCCGGTGAGCATCAGCGCCGGATCGGAGCCGATATTGGCGAATGCCTTTATGCGTGCGCGGGGCTTAATGCCCATCGCCTCGCCGCCCGCCTTCGAACCAACCAGCACGGCGGCAGCGCCATCGACGATGCCGGACGAATTGCCGGCGTGGTGGACGTAGTTGATGCGCTCCACTTCCGGGTGGGCCATGATGCCGACGGCTTCGAAGCCGCCCATTTCGCCGGGCATCTGGAAGGACGGATTGAGCGAGGCAAGCCCCTGCATATCCGTGCCGGGGCGCATATGCTCGTCACGGTCGAGGATCGTCAGACCGTTTGAATCCTTCACCGGAATGACCGACTTGTTGAAATAGCCCTTTTCCCAGGCATGCGCTGCGCGCTTCTGGCTCTCGACGGCATAGGCATCGACATCGTCACGGGAGAAGCCGTATTTGGTGGCGATGAGATCGGCCGAGACGCCCTGCGGCATGAAGAAGGCCGGGAAGTTGACCGAAGGGTCCATGTACCAGGCGCCGCCCGACATGCCCATGCCGACGCGCGACATGCTTTCGACGCCACCGGCAATGACGATATCGTCAGAACCGGCCTTGACCTTGCCGGCTGCGAAGTTGATGGCATCGAGACCCGAGGCGCAGAAGCGCGAGATCTGCATGCCCGGCGCCTTGTTCGAATAACCGGCCTCGAAGGCGGCAGCCTTCGGGATCACCGCGCCGGCATCCATGACAGGATCGACGCAGCCCATGATGATGTCATCGACAGCGGAGGTGTCGAGCCCATTGCGGTCGCGGATGGCTTCGAGCGTCTTGGCGGCCAGGCGAACGGAAGGCACCTCATGCAGGCTGCCATCCTTCTTGCCGCGTCCGCGCGGGGTGCGGACATGGTCGTAAATGTAAACGTCGGTCATAAACTCTCTCCCTGCGGCGTGTTTACCGCCAACCTTCTCAGAATGCTTCCGCAGCCAGTTCCATCATGGTGTCCGCGCCGGTTTCGATGCGGGCCTTGCGCAGCGCCGTTTCCGGCATGATGCGCTCCATATAAAACTTCGCCGTGACAAGCTTGGTCTTGAGGTAATCCTCGTCCGAAGCGCTGCCTGCCGCAAGCGCTTCGCTGGCGGCTTTCGCCATGCGCGCCTGCATGTAGCCCAGCACCACGATGCCGAAGAGATGCATGTAGTCGGTCGAACCAGCACCGGCATTGTCGGGCTTGGCCATGGCGTTCTGCATAAACCACATGGTTGCGGCCTGCAGGTCGTTCAAGCCCTTCTTCAGGCCCTTGGTGTAAAGGGCGAGTTTTTCATCGGCGCGGTTTTCCTCGCAGAAATCGCCGATTTCCTTGAACAGCGCCATCACGGCGCGGCCGCCATTCATGCCAAGTTTGCGGCCGACCAGATCGAGCGCCTGAATGCCGTTGGCACCTTCGTAGATCATGGTGATGCGCGCATCGCGGACATATTGGCTCATGCCATGTTCTTCGATGTAACCATGGCCGCCGAAGACCTGCTGCGCCATCACGGCGTGGTCGAAGCCCTTGTCGGTCAGCACGCCTTTCAGGATCGGGGTCACGAGGCCGAGCAGGTCGTCCGCCACTTGGCGCTGCTTTTCGTCGGCGGCGCGGTGGGCGATGTCGGATTGCAGCGCGGTCCACAGAAGGAAAGCACGGCCTGCCTCATTATAGGCCTTGATGGTCATCAGCGTACGGCGGATATCCGGGTGCACGATGATCGGATCGGCCTTCTTGTCCGGGAACTTGGCGCCCGAAAGCGAACGGCCCTGAATGCGCTCACGGGCATATTCGACAGCGTTCTGATAGGCGATCTCGCCGACCGAAAGCCCCTGCAGGCCGACGCCGAGGCGAGCCTCGTTCATCATCACGAACATGGCCGAAAGGCCCTTGTTCTCCGCGCCGAGCAGATAACCCGTCGCCTCGTCATAGTTCATGACGCAGGTGGCATTGCCGTGAATGCCCATCTTGTGCTCGATGGCACCACAGGTGACGCCATTGCGCTCGCCGAGCGTGCCATCGTCCTTCACCAGGAACTTCGGCACGATGAACAGCGAAATGCCCTTGGTGCCATCAGGAGCGCCTTCGATGCGGGCAATCACCAGATGCACGATATTGTCAGTCATGGAGTGTTCGCCGGCGGAGATGAAGATCTTCTGGCCGGAAATCTTGTAAGTGCCATCGCCCTGCGGCACCGCCTTGGTGCGCAGCAGGCCGAGATCGGTACCGCAATGGGGTTCGGTGAGGTTCATGGTGCCGGACCATGTGCCTTCCACCATCTTTGGCAGATAGGTTTCCTTCTGCTCCTGCGTACCGTGCACGAGGACTGCGGCAATCGCGCCCTGCGTCAGGCCAGGATACATCATCAGCGACAGGTTGGCAGACGACATATATTCGCCGATCGCCGCATGCAGCGTATAGGGCAGGCCCTGCCCGCCAAATTCCTGGGGAACGGCAAGACCGATCCAGCCGCCTTCGCAATAGGCGTCATAAGCCGCCTTGAAACCGTCAGGCACGGAAACCGAACCGTCGTCCGCGCGCTTGCAGCCCTGTTGATCGCCGGAAAGGTTGAGCGGGAAAAGTCGCTCTTCGGCCAGCTTCGCCGCCTCGCCGGTAATGGCTTCGATCATGTCAGGGGTTGCATCTTCAAAGCCGGGCAGGTTGTTATACCGCTCGAGGCCGAGAACGTCGTTCAGGATAAAAAGCGTGTCTTTGACTGGGGCCTTGTAAACAGGCATTACCGATGTTCCTCCGCATCGTGGTGCCGGAGACATCCGGCGGATATGGGATGACAATATTTGACGTGCGCGTAAACGTCAAATAAATTTCAACGGAATGTCGCCGATCCTTTCTCCCAAATGGCTGCTCAGCCCGGTGCAGTCTGCCCCCGCGCCACAAAAGTTAAAAAATTCCAACCATAGTTAACCACTTCTTTACCACGTTTCGTGAATTCTCCGACAAGAGGTAACTGCTTCGTTCATCGGCGCATTTTCCTCAAAAGGGGGCGAATACCGGCTCTGGAATTGCTGCATGTTGCAGCGACGGCATGCACAGGCAGGCAACGTCGCAACAACAACCGGGCATAGCGGGCGGAAGCGAAGCGAGCGAGAAGATGAACGGATTGCGATCGAATAACCAACAGCCAAGCGACAGATCGTCTCTTGATGCTCTCAATCGCACCATTGAAGGTCTTGAAGCCCGTATTGAGGGGCTGATGAGCCAGAAGTTTCCCCGCGAGCCGCGTGCAAACCTCGCGCCCGAGCCGAAAGGCGAGGCTTACGCCGCGCCGCGCGAGCCACGCGCCACGGTTACCCCGCCGCAACTTGACCCCGTCAACGAAATCCGCCAGCGCCAGCGCCTTCTCGAGGCGAGCTTCCAGCGCCCGCAGGAACCCGTTGCGCGCCCCGAACGGACAATTAACCGCCCGCTTGCACCGGAATATCGGCCCAACGTTCAGAACACGGCGGCCAACCCCGCTCCGCGCGCACGTTCCATTCCGCCCTATCAGGAACCGCAGCGCAATGACGCCGCCCTGCAGGAGATCGCGCAGGCGCTCGTCAATCTTCGCCATGAGCTGAAGCACGATATCTCCGAGGGCGTGGCCCGCGAAGCGCAGGGCCTGCGTGCAGAAATCCGCAATATCCGTGCGGTGGCGGAAGACCAGCAGTTCATCGGCGACCTGCGCGATGACATCGCAAGGCTTGCCGGCAGCATCGACCAGCTCGGCAACCTTGCATCTCCTGACGCCTACGGGCTGCGCAACGAGTTCGAAGACCTGCGCCTCACCATTGACCAGTTGGCGCGCGAAGACAGCGTGCACCGGATCGAAAGCCGCTGGAATAATGTGGAAGACACGTTACGCGGTTTCGATGCGACCTCATTGCAGGATGAGATCGTGGCGCTCGCCTATCGTCTTGATGACATCAAGACCCAGCTTGGCGGCATGAGCAACAATCCGGCCGTGCGCGTGCTCGAGGAAAAGCTGATTGCGATTGCCAGCGCCGTGGAGCAGCTCGGCAAGCATATGCAGCCCAATGAGGCCGCCTTTACCGAACAGTTTTCCGGTCTCGACCAGCGGCTGGACGAAATCAGCCGCGCCATTGCCGCGACCAATACCCGCTCCAACACGCAGGCGACGGATAATGCGCTGGCGCAGCGGCTGGAAACCCGTCTGAACGGCCTTGCCGAACAGCTCGGCGATATCAACCGCCTTGCCGCCGCAAAGCCCGAGCCGGCGATGGACCTGACTGCCCGCCTTGAAGCGCTGTCCGGCAAGATCGACGAACTCAGCACCGCCCGCGACGCCGCCCAGCTGCATGATCGGCTCGACCAGCTTTCGCTGCTTATGGAGCGGTCGCAGCGCCCCTCCCAGCAGGCGGAACTGACATCCTTCCTCAGCGATATCTCCCGCAAGATCGATGCGCTGGATCATGGCGCCGTCAATGACGGTCTGGCAGAACGGCTCGATACGCTGTCGCGCCGCATTGAAGACCTCGATTATCGCTACAGCCAGCCGCAGCCGGCATCGGGCCTCAGCGAAAGCGCCTTTTCGCGCCTGGAAGAGCGGCTCGGCAATATCGCGGCGCGTCTCGACGAGACCGCCCATGCGGCCCCCGCCGATAGCGGCGCGCTCACGAGCCTCGAAAACCAGATCGCCCATCTTTCGACACTGATCAGCCAGCCGGTGCAGATGCAGGCAGCAGGCATGTCGCCGGAACTCGATGCCCGCATGGCGGCGATCGAGGATTATATGGCGTCCAACGATGAATATATCATCGAAGCTGCACGGCAGGCCGCCGAAGCGGTTCTGGACGCCTATACTCGCAACAATCTCTCGGCCGGCGCAAACCTTGCCGACATGACGATGCTGACCGATCTCGCAACCGATCTGCGCAGCCTCGAAGCCTTGAGCCGCAATACCGAAGAGCGCACGCACCGCACGTTTGAGGCGCTGCATGAAACGCTGGTGCAGATTGCCGGCCGTCTCGACAGCCTGGACAACGCTCCCGCCTACCGCGAAGAGGCCGCGCCCCGCAAGGTTGCGCAGCATATGGTCACGCCCGCCCGCGAAGAAGTGGCGATGCCAGCCGCCATCTTCCCGGAAGAAGGTTATATCGCTGAAGAACAGGCCATTCTCGACGCCGACGAAAACGAAGCGGATGCGCTGGCCGTTGTGCCGCCTGCCGCTGCAAAACCCGCCAAGGCGGAAAAGAAGAGCCTGCTTGCCGGCCTGACGAAACGGTTCAAGACCAGCACGGCAAAAACCGTCAAAGCTGCTGAAGAGCCGGTCCCGGCCTCTTCTACCCGCACGCAGGTGGAACCCGCCCCGTCGCTCGACCCGATCGACGTGCTGCCGGCAGGCCAGGAGAACGAACTTCTGGAGCCGGGTTCGGGCGCACCTGACATCAAGAAGATACTGGAACGCGTACGCGCCAACCAGGTGGCTGCCAGCGGCAAGGCCGTAGATGCCGAAGGACGCACGGATTTCATTGCCGCCGCCCGCCGCGCAGCACAGGCTGCGGCCATGGAAACATCGCCGGAAAAGCTCGAAACCGGCAAGAAGAGCCGCAAGGCCGACACGTCGGCGCTGTCGCGCTATCGTCGCCCGCTACTGCTTGGTATCGGCGCCATTCTTCTCGCCATGATGGCCATGCCACTCGTCAAGACGCTGATCGGCGGCGCGGAAGCCCCGGCACCTGTTATCGAGCAGAAGATGGACAATGCACCGGTCTCGGCACTTCCCGAAACCGGCGACAAGGCCGTGACCATTCCCTCCGATCTCGCCATCGATCCCGAGCAGGCGGCATCGGCCGACAGCATCGAGAATAATGCGCCGGCGCAGAACAGCATTGATGCCCGCACCATTGGCGGCGCACCGCTCGCAGACGAGCCGCCGGTTGCGGATGCGCCGGTCGTGGACCCGGCAACGCCAGACACGGTCGCAAAGAGTGAACCGCAGGCTCCGACGCAAACTGTCACCACCGTTGTTCCACCGCAGGACGCCATCGCGGTTCCCGCCGGCATCGAACCCGCATCTCTGGCCGAAGCGGCTGCCAAGGGCGAAACGCAGGCGCTGTTTGAGATCGCCGCACGCTACACCGAAGGTCGTGGCGTTGCCGCCGATCGTGCGGAAGCGGCGAAATGGTACAAGCTTGCGGCGGATCGTGGCCTGGCGCCTGCGCAATACCGTCTCGCCAATCTTTACGAGAAGGCGAACGGTGTGGAGCGCAACCTTTCCGAGGCCAAGCGCTATTACACGCTGGCCGCTGAACAGGGCAATGCCGGCGCCATGCACAATCTCGCGGTCCTGCTCGCATCCGACGCGGCCGGCCAGCCGGATTTCACCGCTGCGGCGCAATGGTTCATCAAGGCTTCGGAACTCGGCGTGCGCGACAGCCAGTTCAACCTCGCCATTCTCTATGCCCGCGGCAGCGGCGTTAAGCAGGATATCGAAGAATCCTACAAGTGGTTCGCGATTGCCGCCAAGGATGGCGATGCGGACGCCGCCCAGAAGCGTGACGAAGTTGCCGGTGCAATGAACCCGCAGCAGCTTCAGAGCGCCAAGGCCAAGGTGGACGCATGGAAGGTCAAACCGCTTTCGGAAGACACCAACAGCGTCAACCCACCTGAAGAATGGGCTGGCAAGGACGGTGTGAAGACCGCCTCCGTGGACATGGAAAAGGCGATCCGCAACATTCAGGCGATCCTGAACAAGAACGGCTTCGATGCCGGCCAGCCGGATGGCAAGCTCGGCAAGAACACTGTTACCGCCATCAAGGATTTCCAGAAATCCGTCGGTCAGGCGCCCGACGGGCGCATCACCAACGAACTGGTGACTGCGCTGCTTGCCCGCAACAAGTAAGCCTTCCCGAACCGGTGAAGCGGCCGCCGTGGCCGCTTTTGCACCACTCGGCGCAGGAATGTGGCTGGCCATCGACACACAACCGCTATCTTTCCAAATTATCAACGTATTTACCGTTGAATGTTGACAGGTCAGGCCCTCGCGGGCATGACGGATGAAGGCTGGGCATGCCCGGTCTTTTCAGACAGAAAGTGTAAATCGCGGCGCGGCCCCCTCACCCGGACAAGCCCTGCCGCCCGGAACCATTTGCCCGAGGTCCGAGCCGTGACTGTCTATCTGCCGATCGCAGAACTGTCGGTGAACATTTTCATCATTCTCGGCATGGGCGCGGCCGTCGGTTTTCTTTCCGGAATGTTCGGCGTGGGCGGTGGTTTTCTGATCACCCCGCTGTTGATTTTCTACAATATCCCGCCAGTAGTGGCCGTGGCGACGGGTGCCAACCAGGTGGTTGCCTCTTCGGTCTCCGGCTCGATCACGCATTTCCGGCGCGGCACGCTGGATATCAAGCTCGGCAGTGTACTGCTTGTCGGCGGCCTGGTCGGGGCGACGGTCGGCGTGTGGATATTCTCCTTCCTGCGCAGCATCGGCCAGCTCGATCTCATCGTTTCGCTGCTCTATGTCATCCTGCTCGGCACCGTTGGCGGGTTGATGCTGAAGGAGAGCATTTCGGCGCTGCGCCGCGCCGCCCGCAACGAAACCGTAACGCTGCGCCGGCCGGGCCATCACAACTGGGTGCACCGCCTGCCGCTGAAGATGCGGTTCAAGAAATCGAAGATCTATCTCAGCATCATTCCGATCGTCACCCTTGGTTTTGGTATTGGTATCCTCACCTCGATCATGGGTGTCGGCGGCGGTTTCATCATGGTGCCGGCGATGATCTATCTTCTGCGCATCCCGACCAATGTCGTCGTCGGCACATCGCTGTTCCAGATCATTTTCGTGACCGCCTATACGACCATCGTTCAGGCGGCGACGAACTATTCCGTCGATGTGGTGCTGGCCTTCATCCTGATGGTGGCGGGCGTCATCGGCGCGCAATATGGCGTGCGCGTTGGGCAGAAGCTGCGCGGCGAACAGTTGCGCGCACTTCTTGCCCTTCTTGTCCTCGCGGTTGCCCTTCGTCTTGCAGTCTCGCTGGTGGTGCGCCCGGAAGACCTGTTTTCGGTTGCCGTGGGAGGGCTGGGCTATTGACCTCTCGCCTGCTCATCGCCGCCCTTCTGCTCTTGCCGTGCCTTGCCTTTGGCAGCATGGCCTCCGCCCAGACACCGCCGCTTGCCCTGCCTCCCGGCACGCAGCAGCGGTCATTGCTGGAAAATATCGAAATCGGCGCATCGACGACGGAAATTCCCATCGCCTCCGATTTTCGCGGTGCGGATTTCACTCTCTTCGGTGCGCTAAACAATACCGACCAGCTGCTGCTGGCGATCGGCCAATATGACATTGTCGTCACGCTCGAAGGGCCGACCGACTATATGACCGTGCGCAAGAAGGAGCGCGTGGCGGGCATCTGGATCAACACCAGTGCGATCACCTTCACGCCGCTGCCGGAATCCTATTCCATGGCCAGCACGCGTGACATCACGGATATCGCCTCGCCCGGCACCTTGCGGGCCATGGGGCTGGGTGTTGACCATCTGTCGCTCAAGAGCGCGGTATTTTCCGGCGTACCGGACAATGTCTTCGATTTTCAGGAGGCATACCGGCGCCTGAAGCTTTCCAGCGGCATCTACCGCAATGACACGACCGGGGTGAGACTTGAGCGCACCGGCCTGTTCTGGGCGACGCTTCGCCTGCCCGCCAACGTGCCGAACGGTGTGCACACAGCGCGCGCCTATCTGTTCAAGAGCGGCAAATTCATCGCCCAGCGCGAGCTGAAACTGCGTGTCGTAAAGACGGGCATGGAACAGGCCATCACCGATGCGGCGCATCAGACGCCGCTTGCCTATGGCGCGCTCTGCGTTCTGCTGGCCGTCGTGACCGGCTGGGGCGCCAGCATCATCTTCCGCAAGGACTGAACGCTTTTTCATCGCGAAAAAGAGAGCGTTTGCCGCCCGCAGCGGCAAAGATAGCATTCGCTTCCTTTAACGGTTTGCGGTAAAATTCAAGGCGTTACAACCACGCACCCAGACAGTGGCGGCCAGCGCGGTTGTGACCGGGATGAAAAGGAGAAATGTCATGTTCAAGCACATTCTCATTCCCACCGATGGCTCGCCGCTGGCGCAGATCGCAATCGACCAAGGGTTCGCTCTCGCCAGAGAGGCAGGCGCAAAGGTGACCGTCGTGACGGTATCGGAACCCTTTCACGTGATTGCGAGCGACGTCGAAGACATTGCCGCCATTGCCGAAGAGGAATTCCACCGATGCGAGGAGGCGGAGCATCTGCTGCGCGATACGCAGGCGCATGCCGCCGCCATGGGACTGGATTGCGAGGCACTGCTGGCGCGAGCGGGACGGCCGGACGAGGCGATCATCGAAATCGCTGACAGGACCGGCTGCGACCTCATCGCCATGGCCTCGCACCGGCGCAGGAGCTTCATCGAGATGCTGCTCGGCAGCGTCACGGCAAAGGTGCTGAAGAATTCGAAGATACCGGTGCTGGTTTACCGGCAATAGAGCATTTCCGTCAAAAGCGCGTGGCGGTTTTACGTCCGGACGATGCGTAAAAGCGAAGACATAACGGCGATGATACGCTCAGCCGAGCAGATTTGAGAACCGCACCGAATAGATGCGGTCCCGTCCCATCAGATGCGCGACGAGCGCCGCATGATCGAACAGGCCACGCATGGCCTTGTGGCGCAAATCCAGCCCGCCGCTCATCACCCCGAATGCCGGCATCAGCAGACGCGACCCATCCGTGGCGAAACAGGGCCGCCGCACCGTCTTCTCGCGGCGGCGGACTGTAGCGGAGGGATGCAGGTGCCCGGCGATTTCCCCGGCGGCATCGCCCAGCTTCGGTTCATGGCGGAAGGTCAGATTGCCGTAAAACATCTCGTCCACCGAAGATCCCGGCAGATCGACGGTACCGTCAGGATCGTGATTGCCGTTGATCCATATCCATTCGCGGCCACGCGCCATCTCGCGGATAAGTTCGCGCAGCATCAGCGGCAGGTGCTGCGAACCAACGCGATCGTGGAAATTGTCGCCTAGGCTGACGACGATCTTCGGATCATAGCGGCTGACAAGGGATGACAGGATCTTGAGCGTCGCAATGGTATCGTAGGGCGGCAGCATCCGCCCGCGCCGGGCGAAGGCCGCACCCTTTTCCAGATGCAGATCGGAGACGACGAGCAGCGACAGGTCCGGCAGGTAAAGTCCGCCGAGCGGATCGCACCAGGCGGCGACGCCATTGATGGCGGTTTCGCTGCCAAGACATTCGAAGCCGTTCGAAAATCGGTCGCTCAGTGTCAGCCGGCTCAGCACTTATCGTTGTTCCTCTATTCAGTCCGATGTTTCAGGACATGGCCTCGGCGATCAATTCGTCGGCGGCCTCGGCCAGCACATCGTCCATCGCCTCGCCCGCCACCGTCTCGCGGCCAATTTCCAGCATGACCGGAACGGCAAGCGGCGAAACATGTTCCAGCGCGCGGTGGGTGGTGTGGCCCTTGATTCGCTTCAGCATATCGCCAAGACGGCCAATGTCCAAAAGCCCCGCCGCCGCATCGCGCCGCGTCGCTTCCAGCAGGATATGATCCGGCTCATGGCTGCGAAGAACGTCATAAATAAGATCGGCGGAGACCGTGACCTGTCGACCGGTCTTTTCCTTGCCCGGATGGCGGCGCTCGATAAGGCCGGAAATCACGGCGCAGTTGCGGAAGGTGCGCTTCAGCATGAAGGATTCATCCAGCCATGCCTCCAGATCGTCACCCAGCATGTCCTCATCGAGAAGATCTGCCAGCGACAGGCGGCGGGATTTCAGCCGTCTGCCGATATCCTCCATGGCCCAGATGGCGAGCGAATAATCGGTGGCGACGAAACCCATGGGTTTTGCTCCAGCCCGTTCCAGCCGCCGCGTCAGAAGCATGCCCAGCGTCTGGTGCGCCAGCCGCCCCTCGAAGGGATACATGACCATGAAGAAACGCTTGCGGAAAGGGAAGGTCTCAACCAGCAACTCGTCGCGCTTCGGAATGATCGATTTTTCCTTCTGGATCGCCAGCCAGTCGCGCACCTGATCCGGCAGCGCGTGCCAGCGGGCAGGATCGGCGAGCATGGAGCGCACCTGATCCGCGAGGTAGGTGGAAAGCGGAAACTTGCCGCCGGCATAGGAGGGGATTTTTGGATCCATGGAGAAGGCCTGCGACACCAGACATTCATTCTCCCTGATGCCTTCAAACCGCAGCACCTTGCCGGCGAAGAGGAACGTATCTCCCTGTACCAGCTGCTCGAGGAAATGTTCTTCCACCTTGCCGAGCGACATGCCGCCGCGCCCGACCGTGCCCTTGGCATTGCGCTTGACCATGCGGACATTCAGTTCCGCCGCCTCGACGATGGTGCCAAGATTGAGGCGATATTGCTGCGCGACCGCCGGATTGGAGACACGCCAGCGGCCATCCTTCATCTGGCGAATACGGGCGTAACGCTCATAGGTCCGCAGCGCATAACCGCCGGTGGCGGTAAAATCCACCACCCGGTCAAAGGTGGCGCGCGGCAGGTCGGCATAGGGCGAAGCGCTTGTTACTTCACGATAGAGCTCTTCGGCATCGAAAGGTTCAGCGCAGGCCATGCCGAGTACATGCTGGGCGAGGACATCCAGCGCGCCTTCAGCAATCGGCGGCGTATCCTGTGCACCGATGTAATTGGCATCGAGCGCTGCCCGGCACTCCATCACCTCGAAACGGTTGGCGGGAACGAGGATCGCTTTTGACGGCTCGTCCATGCGGTGATTGGCACGGCCGATGCGCTGGGCAAGGCGGCTTGCGCCCTTCGGCGCGCCGACATGCACAACGAGATCGACATCGCCCCAGTCTATGCCGAGATCGAGCGTGGATGTGGCGACGACAGCGCGCAATTTGTTCTCCGCCATGGCCGCTTCCACCCTGCGGCGCTGACCGGCATCCAGCGAGCCGTGATGCAGCGCTATGGGCAGATTGTCGTCATTGATGGTCCAGAGTTCCTGGAAAATCCTCTCCGCCTGCGAGCGGGTGTTGACGAAGATCAGCGTTGTCTGGTGCTCTTTCAGCGCCGGATACAAATCCTTCATGGCATAGCTTGCCGAATGGCCCGACCATGGGATGCGTTCTTCCGTCTGCAGAATGGCGATATCCGGTTTTGCGCCGCCTTCGACCGTGATGAGACCGGCCGGCGGTTCGCCCTGTCCCTGCGGTGCGAGGTAACGGCGCAGATCCATTGGCTCCGCCACTGTGGCGGAAAGGCCGATGAAGCGCACATCTGGCGCATGTCGGCGCACCCGAGCGAGTGCCAGCGACAGCAAATGACCGCGCTTGGAGGTGACGAGCGAATGCAGCTCGTCCAGCACCACATATTTCAGGTCACGGAAAAAGCGTTCCGCTTCCTTGTTGGCAAGCAGCAGCGACACCTGTTCGGGCGTGGTCAGCAGAATATCGGGCGGTTTGACCTTCTGGCGCTGGCGTTTGGCCTGCGGCGTGTCACCCGTGCGCGTTTCGATGGAAATCGGCAGGCCCATTTCGAAGACGGGCTTCGTGAGGTTGCGCTCGATATCCACGGCAAGCGCCTTCAGCGGCGAAATATAAAGCGTGTGCACACCGACGAAACCGGCGCCCGCCGGCACCTTGCCACGTTCCGCCAGATCCGTGAGCGAGGCCATGAAGCCGCCGAGCGTCTTGCCGGCACCTGTCGGCGCGATCAGCAGCATGTTTTCACCACCCCGCGCCCGCGCCATCAGCTCCAATTGATGCGCGCGCGGAGACCACCCTTTTTCTGCAAACCATTTCTGGAATGGAAGGGGCAAGGTGCCGACATGCGTGCCGGAAGTGGGAGACTCGGTGTGTTTCACACCTTCAAGGTAGTGAAAAAGCAGCAAAAAAGAAGGGCGGAACATAGCCGCTTGACAGGAAACCATAATCATGGATAAATAATATCCACGATACTGAAGCAACAGGATATGGGAAAGACCGATGAAACTCGGCGATGGCGTGGAACAGGCCATTCACAGCGTGGGCATGCTGGCGGGACTTTCCGAAGGCGCCGTGCTGTCCGCAGCGGCGCTTGCGGAATTCCACGGCGTTTCCACGAGCTACCTCCTGAAGCACCTGCAATCACTGTCGAGCGCGGGAATTGTCGCCACCGTGCCGGGGCCGAAGGGCGGTTATCGTCTCGCCCGGGCAACCGACAAGATCACGCTGCTCGATATCGTGCTGGCGGTCGAGGGGCCGCAGCCAGCCTTCCGCTGCGCCGAACTCCGCCAGCGCGGGCCGAACCCCTTGCCGGGACGATATTTTACCAAGCCTTGCGGCATCAATGCCGCGATGCTGAAAGCGGAGAAGGTCTACCGGGCGGAACTTGCCAAGACCAGCATCGCCGACATTCTGGGTGATCTTGCTGCCAATGACGATGGCGGGATTGCCGCGCGCGGCTGCGCCTTTCTGGAGTTGAACGAGCGCAAGACGATGACGCGCTGAAACCCGAAAAGACAGAACAACCGACAAACCCGCCAAGCCAATACCGGTGAGCCCGACAGCTTTCCGGACCGATACCGCATACCCTCAAATAGACCCCAACCACTGGAGAGACCGATGAAAACCCGTATCAACTATGCCAAAGCATCCCCCGAAGCCTTCAAGGCCGTGATGGCGCTGGAAAACTATGTCCAGAGCAGCGGCCTTGAGCGCCGCTTCGTTCACCTCATCAAGCTGCGTGCCTCGATCATCAACGGCTGCGCCTTCTGTGTGGACATGCATGTCAAGGAAAGCCGCCATGACGGTCTTGCCGAACAATGGATCAACCTGATGAGCGTCTGGCGGGAATCCACCGTTTATACCGAACAGGAGCGGGCACTGCTCGGCTGGGTGGATGCGGTGACCAAGATTGCCGAAACCGGCGCGCCGGATGATGCCTTCGAAACCCTAAAGGCGCATTTCTCGGACGAAGATATCGTAAAGATCACGGTTGCCATCGGCGCCATCAATACATGGAACCGCATCGCAGTGGGCTTCCGCTCGCAGCACCCGGTGGATGCGGCTGCGAAAGCAGCCTGACCTTTCGATCTAAAAAGAACGACCGCTACATGGCGATGTAGCGGTCGTTTCTGTGATTGACGGCAAGGGTAAGGTTCATGACCAGCGCGCCGAGGATGGAGCAGAGGATGACGAAAGGCGTCGCGACGAAAAAGGAGCAGGCCAGCACCATGCCATCAAAAGCGAGCTGCACGAGGCCGGCACGCCAGCCGAAACGATCCTGCAGATAAAGTGCCAATATGCCGAAACCGCCGAGGCTGGTGCGGTGGCGAAACAGAGCCAGCATGCCGGCGGCAACCGTCAATCCGCCGAAGAGTGCAGCTGCAATCGGATTGATGCTCTCAAAAGCGAAAAAGCCCGGCATGTATTCGGACAGCAGCGCCGTCATGGCGATGGCGCAGAAGGTCTTGATGGTGAAGGCAAGGCCGAGGCGGCGGAAGGCGAGATAATAAAACGGCAGATTGGCGAGAAAAAACAGCGCGCCGAAGCTGAAGCCGCTGGCGTAATGCGCCAGAAATGCGAGACCCACCACACCACCCGTGAGGAGACCCGCAGCGGAAAACAGCGTGACGCCGAGTGAAATCAGCATGCTGCCCGCCAGAATGGCCTGCGCATCTTCCAGCAGCGAATGGCGATCGGGCGCCGACGTCCAAAGGTTCAATCGCCTGCGCGCGCTGGTATCGTCCATGCATTTTCCCCTGACTTGCCAGATATGGCCCGATCTGGCCCCACCTTGCCCAGCTATTGCGCCGAAGCCCGATGAATTTCAAGCGCTCTGCTTAACGCACGACGATGTATCTGTCCGAGCGGTGGTTGATGGCGAGGAATATGTTGAGAACGAAAGCGCCGACGATCGAATAAACCACCGTAGCCGAATCGATGACGAGGAAAGCGCAGAGCATGACAAAGGCGTCGAATGCCAGCTGGATGAGGCCGGCGCGGATGCCGAAGCGGTCCTGAATATAGATGGCGAGAATGCCGATGCCGCCGAGGCTGGCGCGATGGCGATAAAGCGCCAGTAGCCCATAGCCCAGAAGCAGACCGCCAAGCAGCGCCGCCCAGAGCGGATTGATGCTGTCGATGACCATCCAGCGCGCCTCCACTTCCGTCAGCACAGAAACAAGGCCGATGGCGATGAAAGTCTTGAACGAAAAAGCGAGACCGAGGCGGCGGAAGGACAGGTAATAAAAGGGCAGGTTGACGAGGAAGAACAGGAGGCCAAAACTGACGCCGAAGGCATAATGAATGAGAAAGGCGACGCCAGCGGTGCCGCCGGTCAAAAGGCCGACTTTGTTCAGGAGATAAAAGCCGAGCGCCGAGACGATGGCACCGGTGACGATGCCCTGCACGTCTTCCACCGGCGCATGTCTGGCCGGATCGGAACTCCACATGCTGTAAACGCTTCTCGTTCTGCTCACGCTTTTTCCCTCAGATTTCCGGCATATTTTGCACTGCAAAAAATACCGGATCAAGATGGATATGTAAGCAAGGCTGACCTATCGCGAAAAAGGCAAGAAAAGGAATGTTCAGCCTCTGGCGCGGGCAAGAAAGAGAATGCCGGAAAGGGGTTTTCCGGCATCCTTGCGAATGGTGGTTTTGCGGATTTCGATAAGGGAAAAGCCCGTCCGCTCCAGAAGGTCGGTCACGTAGCTTTTGGAATGGGCGTAACGAAGGGATTCCCGCAGGATGAACCCTTCTTCATCTCCCGCATCCTCCACCGAGAAGGCGAAAAAGCCCGATGGCTTGAGCAGGGCGGAAACGAGCGGCATGACGGTTTCGAGGCTGCCGAGATACATCATGACGTCGGCGGCGGCGACGAGATCGGCGCGGTGGCGCGCAAGTGTCGGGGTGAAAAGTCCGGAGGTCTCTTCATCCAATGAAAGATCGGCCTGGTCGAGATGATCGTAGAGATCCTTTTCCTCGGCCTTGGCCAGCATGTTCTGCGAAATATCGAACCCCTCCAGCCGTTTTGCGAGGGAGCGGATCTCGACACCAAGAAGACCGGTACCGCAGCCGATATCGACAATGGTGTCGAAGACGCCGCCTTTCGCCTGCCCGTCGATCAGTTCCGCCAGTTTTTGCGGCACGCTGTAATCCAGCTTCTCAACAAGCGAGGTTTCGAAGCGGTCGGCATAATCGTCAAACAGCCCTTCCACATAACGGCTCGGCGGCTGCTCGGGTGTTTCGGCGGCGCCGAGAACCGCAAGTTTCAGTTCGGCTGCAAACAGCCCTTCCCTATCCAGCTCGGCGACTTTTTCGTAAGCCGCCACCGCTTTTGCGGTCTCGCCCGCCTTTTCGTGATATTCCCCGAAGCGAAACCATCCCGCCGTCCACCGTGGCGCCAGTTCAAGCGCCTGTTCCATAAGTTCGGCGGCGGCGGGATAATCACCGCCTTCCGCCAACATGCGGGCATAGTCGGCCCGGCGGTCGGCAATGACGTCACCGGAAGAAAACTGGTTTGGGGCCATCAATGATTCCTGAGAAGATGCCGGCTGTCATTTATCAAGCCATAAAAAAACTCAAGTCCTATTTCATGGCACCCGCGTGGAATTGGCTGATATGGCGCGATATAATGCGCGAAAACTTGCATCGAAGCGGTCCGTTTCATATGTCAGGACAAAACAGGAGACTTGCTGATGGCCGGTGAGGTCAACAAAATGCTGGGTGATACGGTGGCCCGCACCGTGGTGAAGCTGCTGGTGGTTTCGCTGCTCGTCGGTTTTCTGATGGCGATCTTCGGATTGACGCCGTGGAACATCATCTATAGCGCGCGCGATTTCGTCGTCGACCTGTGGCGCAGCGGTTTCCATGCGCTGGGCGCAATCGGCGACTACCTGATCCTCGGGGCCACGATCGTCATTCCCGTTTTCATCATCCTGCGCCTGCTGAGCTATCGCCGCTGACATGACCAATACATCATCACTTCAGACGCTTTCCCGGCGCGGCTTCGTGCTGATTTCCGCCGGCTCCGTCCTTTCCGCCTGCGTTTCCATGCCCACCAACAAGGGAATGCCATCAGGCACCCGCGATGAGACGGCGGCGGCGCTGCCGATGGTCAATGACCTGCGCCGCTCGAAGGGGCTTTCACCGCTTTCGATCAATGGCGCGGCAAGCGGTGCAGCCGCCTATCAGGCCGGCCGCATGGTCAAGGCGCAGAAGATGGCGCATCTGATTGGCCTCACCGACAGTTTCCTTATCCGCATGAAGGATGGCAAGGTGCCGCTTCCAGCAGCGGAAAACGTGGCCGCCGGACAGGACAGCGTCGAGCGTGTCGTCAAGGCCTGGATCGGCTCGCAGCACCATCTTGAAAACATGCTCGGGCCTTATAATGGCCTTGGCGTCGCGGTTGCCTATGATGCCGCCAGCCGCAACCGGCCCTATTGGGCAATGGTGCTCTGCGCCTGATCAGATGACGGAAGCGGGGTTCACGGGCAGCCAAGTCGCCGCGCCCCTACCCCGCTCCGGAATCAGCCGAGCTTGCGGTCGGCCCAGCGGTCTACGGTGCTGTCGCGCAGGTCACGAATAGACTGCACACCCTCACGGGCGACCAGTTTCGACAGGCCTTTGACGATGGCAGATGGCAGGCCCGGGCCTTCATAGACCATGCAGGAATAGAGCTGTACCAGATCGGCCCCTGCCCTCACCTTCTCCAGCGCGGTTTCCGCGGACGATACGCCGCCGACACCGATAATCGGCAGATTGTCGCCGACGCGACGGCGCATCTTGGCGAGAACCGTGGTCGAGAGTTCGAACAACGGCTTGCCGGACAAGCCGCCGGCCTCGCCTTTGTGCGGACCGGGCCGCAGGCCTTCGCGGGAGAGCGTGGTGTTGGAGACGATCAAACCATCGAGATCATGGGCGAGCGCTTCTTCGGCAACGTCATCCATTCCCTCTTCAGTCAGATCGGGCGCGATTTTGAGAAAGACCGGAATGCGTTTGCCAAAGCGCTCAGCCTGCGCCTTGCGACGTTCAAGCACCGCAACGAGAAGTGCGGCAAGGCTTTCACGCGCCTGCAGGTCGCGCAGGCCGGGCGTATTGGGCGAAGAAATATTGACGGTGAAATAGGACGCGACCGAATAAAACGCCTCGATGCCCTGCACGTAATCGGCAATACGGTCTTCGCTATCCTTGTTGGCGCCGATATTGACGCCGACGATGCCCCGCAGGCTCGCCTGCTTCAGGCGCTCCAGCGCTGCGGCATGGCCTTCATTGTTGAAACCGAGGCGATTAATGACGCCTTCATCCTCAACCAGACGGAAGATGCGGGGTTTCGGATTGCCGGATTGCGCTTTCGGCGTGACGGTACCGATTTCCGTGAAGCCGAAACCGAGCCGCAGAAGCGGCCCCGGCACTTCGGCGTTCTTGTCATAACCTGCCGCCATGCCGAGCGGATTGGGAAAGACGAGACCGGCAACGGTCTGTTGCAGGCGCGGATCATGCGGCACCATGCACGTGGGCAGAAAGCCGCTTTTCAGCGCGGCGATGGACAGTCCATGCGCCTTTTCCGGATCGACCAGAAACAGGCCCTTGCGGCCAACAGAGGAAAATAATCCGCTCATCATAAAATCTCCGGAAACTGGTGCTGGCCATCATGATCGAGTGAGAGCGGCGTTTCCCAAAGCACGGCGCTCAAGGGAAGCGGGGCATAGAGGTGGGGGAAAAGATCGCCGCCTCTGGAGGGCTCATAGACCAGCCTGTCGCCCAGCGCTGCGCCGTCGACTGCAATCAGAAGCAGATCGACCTGGCCGGAAAAATGCCGCGCGGCGGTCTCGGCCACCTGTTTCGCCGTCGAAAAATGAATAAAGCCGTCGGTCAGGTCGATAGCCGCACCTTCGAACACGCCTTTTGCCCTGGCTGCACTCCACAACGTCTCCGGCACGATTTTATAGATGATCGCGGGCGTTTCCTGCATAGGGCTCTCCAAGGCTTTCCACTCAGCGGGATTTGCCGCAAAGCTCGAAGATTGTCCACAGTTTCCACGGCATTTTTATTGCGGAGAGCTTCAAAGGCCACCTCCCCACAAGCTTTTTCTTGTAATGCGCAAGCGATTGGCGCAACCTTGAGCGGAGGAGCCGGGCGCGTTTCGACCGCCGGCAAGGGAGTGCACCAGTACCCGCGAAAGAACCGCATAACGCCCTTGGGAGGGGGCCAGAATGTCGGAACTTGTCATTATTATTGCAGATGATCACCCGCTTTTTCGCGGCGCCCTCAAACAGGCCGTATCCGGTCTTGATGGGCAGCAGACCATTGTGGAAGCGGGAGATTTCGAAGCCGCCCGAAGCGCTGCAACGGCACGCCACGACGCCGATCTGATGCTTCTCGATCTCGCCATGCCGGGAGTTAGCGGATTTTCCGGCCTGATGGCGCTCAGGGCGGAATTTTCCAGCCTGCCGATCGTCATCGTTTCGGCAACGGACGACGCAACCACCATCCGCCGATCCATCGAGCTCGGCGCTTCCGGTTTCATTTCCAAATCCTCCGGTATCGATGATATCCGCGATGGTATCCGCGCGGTGCTGGAAGGCGATGTCTGGATACCGGCGGGTCATCAAGGCGAAAAGGAACAGGATTCGGATGTCGCCGATCTCATCGCCCGGCTCAGAACGCTGACGCCGCAGCAGAGCCGGGTTCTCGGCATGCTGGCCGAAGGGTTGCTGAACAAGCAGATCGCCTATGAGCTGAATGTTTCGGAAGCCACCATCAAGGCGCATGTCTCGGCGATCCTCCTGAAGCTCAAGGTCGACAGCCGCACACAGGCCGTCATCCAGCTCGCCAAGATAAATACATCGGCCATGGTGGCGTGAACCAAGGATTTTATTCCTTTCCTTTCTTTACTCCAGGCTGGATATAGTCTAGATTCCGGTGGGTAAACGACAGGAGCTTTTCCGCCACCGGCTCCATCTGCGGGCTTTCTATCATGCTTTCACACGAGACGATCTGGAGCGCCATCGATACGCTAGCCAAGCGTCATGAGCTGACACCATCAGCACTGGCAAAACGTGCCGGTCTCGATCCCACCTCGTTCAACAAGTCGAAGCGTTTCGGCCCGGACGGACGCAAGCGCTGGCCCTCGACGGAATCCGTATCAAAGGTGCTGGAGGCAACGGGGGCGAGTGTCGATCAGTTTTTCGGCTATGCTTTTGGCAAGGCGCAGGCCATGCAGCCTTCCGGTGCCGACAACGCCATTCCGCTTCTCGGTTTCGCGCAGGCCGGTTCCGGCGGTTTTTTCGATGATGGCGGTTTTCCGGCGGGTCAGGGTTGGGATGTGGTGGAGTTCCCCTCGTCCCCCGAACGCAAACAGGGCGTCTATGCGCTGGAAGTGCAGGGCGAAAGCATGATGCCGCTTTACCGCGACGGCGATATCCTCATCGTGGAACCGGGCGCGCAGGTGCGGCGCGGTGACCGTGTGGTGCTGAAAAGTCGCGACGGTGAGGTGATGGCCAAGGTGCTGGCGCGGCAAAGCCCCAAGAACATCGAGCTTCTGTCGCTCAACCCCGAACACCCGAACCGCAGCTTCGACATGGCCGATGTGGAATGGATCGCCCGCATCATCTGGGCCAGCCAGTAAGCGCGCGGGCAACGAACCGCTGGCGCTATACCGAGCACAATACCTATTCAGAGACCGAGCGCATTTGCGGCGGCATCCACCGTCATGACTTTCGCCCCTCCGGACATCGCCCGGCGCACAAGACTTCGAAGCCTCTCTTCCGGGCAACCGTAAAAACTCGGCGTGGTCGAAACATCATGGGTGAAAATGATGAGCCAGCCGCCATTTTGCAAAACATCCTCCAGCCAGCGGTCAGCGGCATCGAGATAATTTTGATCCGACCGCAATTCGACGGCGGCAAGATTATGCGGATCGACGCTGCCACGATTGATGCCGGGCATGATGCCGCGGGCGGTTCTAAACCGGCGCCGCAACAGGGGCTGCATGATTGGCGAGGCCATGCCGAAAGGAACGGAGAAATTCTGCCTGTGCCGTTTTTTGTCGTACGATCCTAGCACGCGGTCATTGCGGTCGAAATCTTCTTCAAGCCCGCGCCGTGAAAAGCTCGATAGTTTGCGGTGGGAATAGGTGTGGCAGGCAAGCTCATGGCCGGCGGCTGCAAGCTCGGAACAGCCCTTTGCGGAAATCATCTCCTGCTGTTCATAATGCCCGTCGATAAAAACGCCCGCGATGTAAAATGTCCCGCGAACACCCTCATCCTCCAGAATGCGGGCGCCGCTCGTCCAGGCACTCGCCGGAACATCGTCAAATGTGAAGGAGACGATCGGCTGCGATGTTTCGATCCGCACCGCCGGTCGCGAAAAATACCGCACGAGCCGGTTATTGACCCGGTCTGCAATCGTTCCGATTTTTTGCGTCATACCCAGCCCCCCGGCCTGTCAACGAATTACTGCCCCTGTTCAAGTATGTCGTAAGCCTGATGCCTCAGACAATAAATTGCGATCAGAAGAGACGACCAGATAGGCCCGGTTCCGGTAAAGAAATTACTCTCAAGACACGAAGAAAGTAAGGCATACACCCAGATTCGTCCAAAAAGCCGCGTCAAAGCCGGGTCTGTACCGCGGTCCACCGCCGTGCGAAAATCATTTGCGGGAATGATGACGAGCCAAATGACTGTCAGGATGAAAGCCGGCAGGCCGCCATTCAGCAGACTTTCGACATAACCATTATGGGCGTGAAAGGCCGTGACCGCCCAGGTGCCGGCAATATCGGCCTGCGATAAAAGCCGGTCGCTCGTCCAGAATGCCTGGAAACCCTGGCCGAAGATCGGCGATTGCGCAAAGGTGTCGAAGGACAGGCGCCATATGTCCGTTCGTCCGGTGAAGGTGGAATCGATGCCCAGGCTTTCGACCAGATTCTGTATGCTTGGAAAATAGGTGGAGCCGACCGCGACGATGTTGAGAAATGTGAGGAGGCCGCCGATCATCAGCAATGTCCGGCCGGCATGTCTTTCCATGATCCAGATCAGCGCGATGGTGACGGGCAGCAGCATCGCGGCGGTTTTCCCGTTGGTTTTCCAGAGGAAGAACCCTGCCAGCAGCGTGATCGCAATGCCGCCGACCGTTGACCAAGCGTTGCGCAGATAAAGCCCGACCATGAAAAGAATGATCATGGCGGGCGCGGCGGCGTTCTTGTGGTTGAAGATGCCTCGCCAGTCGCCAGCAAGCGCTTTTTCCTCAAGATCATAAGGCTGGTGGACCGCGCGCGCGCGCAGGAAGATCACCCCGAAATAGCAGAGCGCAAGCAGAATGATGGCGAAGACGGCCATCATCCGGTCAAACTGCCGCCGGTCCCTTGGCATGACCACAAGGACACTGGTGATGAAGCACAAAAGCGCCGTGAAGATCAGGCGTTGCAGCGAGGTGCCAGGCCCCGCCCCAAGCACCGAGCAGATCACCAGCCAGGCAAACAGCAACAGGATGGGCAGACGCGGCCGCAGCAAAAGCCCCGTCAGCCGGTGGCGCAGGGCAAACACCCCTAAAATCAGCGCGATCACCAGTCCAGTCAGCTGGTTTGCAGCGGCGTGCGGCACAGGCGGAGCGGCAAGGTTCTCAAAAGGCGCTACCGAAATCCATATATAGAGCATCGTGACGACGAAAAAAATCGCGTCGCGACGGCCGCCCGAAAGGGACATGGCGCTGCTTTCCGCAGAAATGGACTGCGTATCAGCAAAACGCGGCATGGTCGCCTGCATCGGGAGCGGAAAATCGGATCATTGGCCTGCCTTGTGACGAACAACAAAACCCTTGTGAAACCGGGCCATGTCCAAATAACCATAAACGGTCATTATCATCATTATTGTGCAATTGCTTTAACCCTCTCTTACCTCAAGAAGGCTAAGACAGGAGAAACTGCCATTCATTCGGGTTATTGGCATTCAGATTACTGGCCGATCACCGGCTTTTTCAGTTCGCGAAATATTGCAAGGCAGGGCGGTCATTGTTGAACTTGCCCGGCAATGTCGAAAAAACATGGAGAATGAGGTGTCGTTGAATACGCCGCGGTTCGGCCATCTAGTCAGACTGGGATTGACCTACATGGCATCCGGCGGGGCATTGCTGATGTCCAGCGCCGCCCAGCTTTTGACATTTGCCCTGCTCGCCCGCCATCTCGGTGTCGAACAATTCGCGCTTTACGCCTCGATTACCGCCGTGACCAATCTGGGTGTGCAGATCTGCGGTATCGGCTCGCAGGAATCGCTCATCCGCCGCGTGGCGCAGGATCGCAGCATGTTTCCCGTCATGCTTGGCCACAGTTACCTTTTGAGTGCAGCCACAGGTGTGGTGCTGACCATCATCGGCATGCTAACGATCCCGGTGTTTTTCCCGACCTCGGAAACATTGCTGCACACGCTCATCACCACCTTCCTGATCCTCATCACGAACCTCGTTCTTTTGAAGGTCATTTCGCTTTCCACACAGAGCTTCATCGCCCATTCCGACTTCGCCTCGGCCAACAAGCTGGAAGTGATGTTCGCCGTGGCGCGCACGATTGCCGCCGTGGTCGCCTGTCTCGTTTTCAAAGTGGAAACGGTGGAGGCCTGGGCTTTGTGGAACCTCGCCGCCCACACCATTGCGGCGGTGATTTCCGTGAAGGCAATCAGCAGGCTCGGCAGGCCGGTATTCCGGATTGTGCGCGATGAAATCCGTATCGGCATTCTGTTTTCCACGCAGTTCCTGTTCAAGGCCGTGCGCGGCAATGCCGACATTCTGGTTCTCGGCGCTATTGCCAGCGCCGAGGTCCTGGGTAGTTATTCCATTGCCCGGCGAATTCTCGACAGTTCCTATCTTTCCGTTGAGGCGCTTAACCGCCTGATCTATCCGGGTTCGGCCTCCGCCGCCCTGCAGGGCATCAGCAAGACGATAGAACGTGCCTATAATGTGTTGAAGGCTGCTCTCGTCATCGCAGCCGGCAGCGCATTGGCGATCTTCATCATCGCACCATTCCTGCCCCTCTTGTTCGGCGACGAATATGTTTCGCTGCCCATCATCACCCGGGTTCTCTGCTGGGCGGTGATACCCATGGCTGTTGCGGCGACGGCGCTTGAAGCGCTTGGTGCATCAGGGCGGCAGGATATTCGCGCCAAGATATGGAACAGCGGTAACCTCATCGGTTCCGTCGTCGTCGCGCTTGCCACCTGGTCTTTCAGCATTTCAGGAACGATCGGCAGCTATTTCATGGTGGAGACCGCCATTGCCGCTGCGGTGTGGATCGCGCTTTTGCGACTGCGCCGTAATGACGAGGCGTTTGCCCCCGCGAAATAGGATGTAACGCCACGGGCGATCTGAACCGGATCGACACAGAAACTATCGTCATCCGCAGCGTTTGCCAGCGTAAAGCCGCTACACTGTTTTCCCGAATGCTCTAATAAAGCCCATAGGGGAAATAACGGCGGTAGATTTCTTCCAGCCGGCCGTTGCGGGAAAGTGCGGCAAGCGCCTGATCGAAGGCCGGCACAAGCACATTATCCGGATCGACCGCCATGATGGAAAGGCCTTCGCCAAGAAACCTGTCGGACATATAAGGGCCGCCAAAGAGCGCGCAGCAGCCTTCGGCGGCGCTTCCCGAAATCCAGAAAGGCAAGCGCAGGCCGTCAGCAAAGATGGCGTCCACTTTGCCCGTCTTCAGGGCTTCATACATGGGTTCATAACCCTCGAAACCTTCAGGCGCAGCTTTGGGAAAAAATGCCTTGAGCATCTGTTCATGCCGCGAACCGGCGACAACCCCCACCTTTTTTCCCGACAGGGCGTCAGCACCGGACCCGGAAAACTTCGCGGCCTTGTTGACCGCAAGACGGGCGGGCAACAGCAGATAGGGGCGCGAGAAGGTAAAACTCTTGCGCAGGTCAGCGGTGGTGGCGATGCCGGAAATTACCGCTTCACCTTCCCCCATTTCCAGGGCCGCCTCCAGCTCGTCAAACGGCAATGCCTGCACCTGGCATTTGCTTTCCACCTTCAGCTGGGCGCAGATTTCACGCACCAGATCCACATGGAAACCCGCGAGCCGGCCCTCCTGATCGGTAAAATTGAACGGCGGAAAATCAACCGACATCAAAAACCTGATCCGCGGCACGGAAGAAAGATCGCCGCCCGGAAATCGCTCCTGCGCATCAAACAGCACCGGCATACGGTTTCCGTCCGAGAGACCTTCGGCGCGAGCTTCGCTAATAACACCAAAAAATTGTAAAGCGAAAGCTAAAGTAAAACCAATACCTATATTTCGCGTTACATTCGTCATTCTCATCTATACTGTCCGTGGCAGGATGTGGAACATTACCATGACGGCGGCGGCGATGCATGGATCAATCTAGCCACTATACACGAGAATCGTTTCGCACGACGGCAATGGAACGGAAAATTGCATTTTCATTCACCGGCGATGATCGGCAATGGAGCGCAGCCGAACAGGCTGAACTCGGGCAGGCGCAGTTCCTCGCTTCACTGGGCTTCGGAAAACCCTATATCGACGCATTCGAGCAGCGGGCTCTTAAAAACGGCTCGACGGTGGAAGATGAGTTGCTGGCAAGCGGCCTTGTCCAGCCGGACGCTTATTTCGGTGCTTTTGCCAGATTTCTGCGGCTGCCGTTTTTCCCGGAAATCGATCCGGAACGGGTCGAGGATATCAAGACCCTCGATACGCAACTCGCCGAACCACAGTTACTCCGGTTGAAGCCACTGAACGGCAGATCGCTCCTTCTGATCGTGCCGGAACTGGGACGGTTTGAATTGCTGAAGACCATGCTTGATCGGCATCCGCATCTTTTCGACGAACTTGCCGTTACCACGCCGCAGGCCATGCGCAGCGCAATCTGGAAGGCAGGTGAAACGCGCCGCAGCCAAGAGGCGCAACAACGGCTTTTCAACGCGGCACCGGGCCATTCCGCCAGGATTACATTACAGGGCCAGCAGGGTTTCTACACCGGCATTCTGGTTACGCTGCTGACGCTGTCGTTGCTTTTTTATACGGAAGCGGCCCTGGCTTACATCCACGTCAGCCTGACGATGCTCTATTTCTTCACACTGCTTTTCAGGCTGTTTGCGCTTGTTAATGCTCCGCACGCTCCGACGGAAAACGAAAAACAAGCCCTCCCCGCTCTCCGAAACGACAACGACCTGCCGGTCTACACCGTTCTCGTGGCGCTCTATCGCGAGGAGGCGGTCGTCGAGCAGCTCATCGGCGCGCTGGAGCGTCTGGATTGGCCCAGGTCCCGACTGGATATCAAACTCATCTGCGAAGCGGATGATGACGCGACGATCGCCGCCATCAAGCGCGTCAATCCCGGCCCGCATATCGAGCTCATAAAAGTGCCGCCATCCCTGCCACGCACCAAACCCAAGGCGCTGACCTATGCGCTCGCAGGAGCGCGGGGCGCCTTCGTTGTCGTTTACGATGCGGAAGACCGCCCGCATCCGCAGCAATTGCGCGAAGCTCACGCCACCTTTCGCCGCCAGCCGGACGAAGTGGCCTGCCTGCAGGCGCCGCTTATTATCAGCAATGCACGCTCCTCCTGGCTCAGCGCCTGTTTCGCGCTGGAATATTCCGGCCTCTTTCGCTGCATGTTGCCGGTTCTTGCCGCGCACAGACTGCCGCTGCCACTTGGCGGCACTTCAAACCATTTCCGCACCGCGATATTGCGCCGCGTTGGTGCGTGGGACCCCTATAATGTGACCGAGGACGCCGATATGGGCCTGAGGCTGCACAGGCTCGGTTATCGCTGCGGTGTCATCCGGCGACAGACGCTGGAAGACGCGCCAACCTCGCTCTCCGTGTGGCTGAGCCAGCGGGCGCGCTGGTACAAGGGCTGGTTGCAAAGCTGGCTGGTGATGACCCGTGCGCCCCTTACAACTGCGCGCCAGATGGGATGGATCGACTATATCGTCTTTCAACTGCTGATCGGCGGCATGCTTTTATCGTCGCTGACCCACCCCCTGCTGTTTCTATCCTTCGCCCTTATGGCCATGGCGATCCTGGAAAGCGGCACAGATATGCTGTTTTCCTGGCAGAGCATTCTGTTCTTCATCGATACGCTGAATATTCTCGGGAGCTACACCATCTTTGTGCTGATGGGCCGAAACAGAATGATAGCCTATGAAAAGCAACAGGTCGGACAATATTGGCTAGCGATACCGGTTTACTGGCTGATGTTGTCTTTTGCGGCATGGCGCGCGGTTGTGGAACTGAAAACCAGACCCTTCGTCTGGAACAAGACACCACATATGCCGGCCGTCAAGAATTCGGCCTGACGCGGCATCCGCAATATCGATGAATGCAGTTCTCACACGTCTTTTCGGCAACCGCAGAACGCATTCCACCATTGCAGAGGTGCTACTGCATAATCCGGTTTCGGCGGGTTGCCGTCATCGATACAGAATACACCAGAAGCCTTGCCGAATGAGATTTCTCCTCCGGCAAGCTCTGTCACGCCACCACGCGGGTGACCAACGGCCCTATTTAGCGACGAGTTTGTTCTTGATCAGACCGACAATGATCTGAACGATCAGACCACCGACACCGCCGCCAACCAGCTGACCCGCAAGAGCGCCGATATCCACACCACCGGCCGCCGCATTCCCCGCCGCTCCAAGCAACGAGCCAAGTACGGTTCCGCCGCCAATGCCGCCAATGGCGCCTGCAATCAGGTTGCCAAGCGAGCCGAGATCGGAATCCTTGACTATCTTCCCGCCAGCCGTGCCGCCAACCGCACCACCGATCACCTGGGCCAATATCGAAGCAAGATCCATGTCATCCTCCTCAATGGTTTCCCCGACCATTCGGGAAAACAAACTTCCCATTCATGTCTGCGCGGGCAGGAAGGAGCTGGCCTTGGACCCTACTCTTCTTTCTCGCCGAAAAGTTTCCAGACCACAGCACCGATGGCACCGCCGAGGATCGGAGCAAGCCAGAACAGCCACAGCTGCTGCAGCGCCCATCCACCGACGAACAATGCCTGTCCCGTCGAGCGGGCCGGATTGACCGAGGTATTGGTGACCGGAATGGAAATCAGATGGATAAGGGTAAGGGCAAGACCGATGGCAATTGGCGCAAAACCGGCTGGAGCCCTGCCATGCGTCGATCCCAGAATGACGATCAGGAAAAATGCGGTCAGGATCACTTCGATCAGCAGCGCTGATACGAGGGAATATCCTCCCGGTGAATGTTCGCCATAACCATTGGCGGCAAAACCACCAAGTTCGGCACCCGCCTTGCCAGTGACGATGACATAAAGCGCAGCTGCCGCAACAATCGCGCCCAGAACTTGCGCCACAATATAAGGAACGAGGTTCGATACCGGGAACTTGCCGGCCACCGTCAGACCAACGGAAACCGCCGGATTAAAATGACCGCCGGAAATGCCTCCGACCGCATAGGCCATGGTCAGCACCGTCAGGCCGAAAGCAAAAGCAACGCCGAGGAAACCAATGCCAAGCTCTGGAAACCCGGCAGCGAAAACCGCACTGCCACAGCCACCGAAGACAAGCCAGAATGTTCCCAGAAATTCCGAAAGAAGTTTGCGACTCATAACACTTCCCCATAATGTTACGACTGCATCAACTATTACGTGCAATTTAATCGTAGTCAAGCTAAATTGTAGAGATGCACTTGCCGCCTGGCGGCGGCCACGCACGACCTGCCCGCGGGCCAGAAAAGATTTCAGCTATATTGGAAAAATGGAGCGGGTGAAGGGAATCGAACCCTCGTATTCAGCTTGGGAAGCTGCTGCTCTACCATTGAGCTACACCCGCACCGTAAGACAAGACATCGGACAGTTCGCAACGGGTGTCAAGCACCCGGTACGCTCATTATCCCGCCCGGAAATGTTTGGAGAGTTTCAGGCCCTGGGCCTGATAATTGGAGCCGAGGCCCGTGCCGTAGAGGCCTTCCGGTTTCTGCAGCATGTGCTCGTAAACCAGCCGGCCGACGATCTGGCCGTGTTCGAGGATGAAGGGTACCTCGTGGCTGCGCACTTCCAGCACGGCGCGGCTGCCGGTGCCTCCGGCCTGTGCGTGGCCGAAGCCGGGGTCGAAGAAGCCGGCGTAGTGCACACGGAATTCGCCGACCAGCGGGTCGAAGGGCGTCATTTCGGCGGCGTAAAGCGGCGGCACGTGCACGGCTTCGCGTGAAACGAGAATATAAAACTCATCGGGATCAAGGATCAGTTCGGCGCGTCCGCGGGCAAAAAGCGGTTCCCAGAAATCGAGGACGTCGTGCTGGGCCTTCTTGTCGACATCCACCACGGCCGTGTGATGCTTGCCGCGATAACCGATCAGCCCGTTATCGCCGAAACCCTTCAGGTCGATAGAGAGCGCGATGCCGCCGCCCGTCACGTTGGGGGTTTCGCTGGCGACCAGCGTTTCCGTTTCGTGCAGCTTCAGAAGCTCGCTTTCGTTGAGCAGCGAATGGCCGATGCGGAAACGGATCTGCGACAGGCGCGAGCCGCGGCGCACCACCACCGGGAAGGTACGCGGGCTGATTTCCAGATAAAGCGGGCCGGCATATCCCGCCGGAATCTTGTCGAATTCCTGCGCATTGTCGGTCATCACGCGGGTAAAGATATCAAGACGACCGGTCGAGCTTTTGGGATTGGCCGAAGCAGACATCTCCGCCGGCAGCTCCAGGCTTTCCATCAGCGGGACGATATAAACGCAACCGGTTTCCAGCACGGCGCCCTCAGAGAGATCGACTTCGTGCAGGCTGAAGCGATTGAGCTTGTCGATGACGCGGGTTCCGGGGCCGGGCATGAAGCTGGCACGAACGCGATAGGCTTTTGAGCCCAGCCGCAAATCGAGGCTGGCGGGCTGCACCTGGTCAACATCGAGCTCGGCCTCGCTTTTCAGCTTGCCGCCCGCAAACAGCGCCCGGATAGCGCCATCCGCCAAAATGCCCGTGGTTCTCGTCATGGTCATCATTCCTTTTTACGGCGACAAAACCAAAAGGAAAGCATTGACGCAAGCCGATAACGGCAGTATGGCAAGCTTATCCCGTGGTGATTTGGCCGGTCGGCTTGCAGCCACGTTAAACAAGTGGCTAAAAAGACCGGGTGCTTGGAACCGGTCTGCTTTTGCGGCCGGTTTTTTTGTTTTGAAGGTGATCACATGAGCAATAAATGGCGCCCGGCAACCCAGCTCGTTCACGGCGGTACGCTACGCTCCCCCTATGGTGAGACGTCTGAAGCGATCTATCTGACCCAGGGTTTCGTCTACGAAAACTCCGAAGCCGCCGAAGCGCGCTTCAAGGGCGAAACGGACGGGTTCATCTATGCCCGTTATGCCAGCCCGACCAATGACATGTTCGAAAAGCGCATGTGCCTGCTGGAAGGTGCTGAAGACGCCCGGGCGCTCGCCTCCGGCATGGCCGCCGTCACCGCCGCCATCATGTGCCAGTTGCGCGCCGGCGACCATATCGTTGCCGCACGCGCCCTTTTCGGCTCCTGCCGCTGGGTGGTTGAAACCCTAGCTCCGAAATACGGCATCGAATGCACGCTGATCGACGGGCGCGATCTCGGTAACTGGGAAAAGGCGATCCAGCCGAATACCAAGCTGTTCTTCCTTGAAAGCCCGACCAATCCGACACTTGAAGTGGTTGATATTGCCGGCGTGGCAAAGCTTGCCAACCAGATCGGCGCGAAGGTCGTGGTCGACAATGTGTTTGCGACGCCACTCTTCCAGAAGCCGCTCGAACTCGGCGCCCATATCGTGGTTTATTCGGCGACCAAACATATTGATGGTCAGGGCCGTTGCCTCGGCGGCGTTATCCTTTCCGACAAGAAGTGGATCGAGGAAGAGCTGCAGGATTATTTCCGCCACACGGGTCCGGCCATGTCGCCGTTCAACGCGTGGACGCTGCTGAAGGGCATCGAGACCCTGCCGTTGCGCGTCAAGCAGCAGACGGAAAATGCCGGCAAGATCGCCGATTTCCTCGCCGATAGCGGCAAGGTCGCCAAGGTCATCTATCCCGGCCGCGCCGATCACCCGCAGGCCGATATTATCGCGCGGCAGATGTCGGGCGGCTCGACGCTGGTGGCTTTCGAACTGAAGGGCGGCAAGGATGCGGCTTTCGCGCTGCAGAACGCGCTGGAGATCGTGAAGATTTCCAACAATCTGGGCGATGCCAAGAGCCTGATCACCCATCCCGGCACCACAACGCACAAGAACCTTTCCGATGAGGCGCGCGCCGAACTGGGCATTTCCGGCGGAACTCTGCGGCTTTCCTGCGGTATCGAAGATACCGACGACCTGCTGGAGGATCTGGCGAAGGGGCTGGCAGCCGTTTCCGCCTGAAAATTCAATCCATAAGCACCATGGCCCTACCCTGCGTCGGGCCATGGCGCAGCCGGCTCCGCAGAGGGCAAAATCCTCTGGCGGGCAACCAATATTTACCTTTATCGTTATCCCTAACGGTGGAAAACGGCGCAACAACAGGTGGCGCCCACCCGTCAAGCCGTTCATTTTCTTGACGATAGCCAGAGCCTATAGTGTAGGATAATGGCAACAGGCATAATATCGAGGTGTGGCGCGTATGTATCGTGCTCTGACAAGGGATATCGAGGTAACGGTCGATCCGTATTATCTCGAAGAACAATCCGACCCGGATGACGACCGTTACGTCTGGGGTTACAAAGTCGTGATCTCGAACAACTCTGATATGACGGTGACACTCGTCAACCGCTATTGGCATATCACAGATCAGAACGGCCAGGTGGATGAAGTCTATGGGCCGGGCGTCGTGGGTGAGCAACCGCACCTGAACCCCGGCGACAGCTATGAGTACTCCTCCGGCTGCCCGCTGGACACGCCTTCGGGCCTGATGTTCGGCCATTATGAAATGGAAACCGAAAGCGGCGAGGTGTTCAATGTCACCATTCCCGCCTTTTCGCTGGATTCACCCGGGCTTTTACGGGTGTTGAACTGAGGTTCACGAGCAATTGAAAAGCCGCGCCTTTTAACAGCGCGGCTTTTTTACTCAGACGTTTTCAAACTCGCTGATGTCGTAGCGATAGGTGGTGGAGCAGAATTCGCACGTCACCGCAATTGCGCCGTCTTCCTCACTCGCCTTGATCTCTTCAGCGGTGAAGCCGGACAGAACGCCCTTGATCTTGTCACGCGAACAGCTGCAACGATCAAAGATGACCTGCGGATCATAGATGCGCACGCCACTCTCATGAAACAGCCGATACAGGAGACGTTCGACCGGCACCTGCGGGTCGGTCAATTCGTCGGTATCGACCGTATTCAGCAGCGTCACCGCCTCGGTCCAGGCATCGTCTTCCATCGTTTCGTGACCGCCTTCATCGCCATCACCACCGTGGAGATCGCGCATGCGCAGACGCTCCGGCGCCTGCGGCAGGAACTGGGCGATGATGCCGCCGGCACGCCAGCCATGGCGTGGCTTGCCTTCACCGTCACGGTCAAAGAACTCGGCAACGCCGAGGCGCACGCGGGTGGGAAGCTGTTCCGACTGCCGGAAGTAAACCCCGGCGATTTCTTCCAGCGACGAGCCATCCAGCGGAACAATGCCCTGATAGGGCTGCATACCCATACCCTGATCGATCGTAAACGCGAGAATGCCCGTGCCCAGCAATTGTTCGGGCGAGGTGGCGCCGGCAGCGATTGCCTCGGCCAGCCGCTCTTCGTCAAAACGGGCATAGGCGCGCATGCTCTCGGGCGCGGTGAAATCCGCTACCAAAAGGTCCACCGGGCCATCACCCTTGGTCTGCACCGTAAGCTTGCCGGAAAACTTCAGGGATGTACCGATCAGCGCCGTCAGAACCGTCGCTTCCGCCAGCAGGCGGGCGACAACCGTGGGGTAGTCGTGCCGTTCGAGGATGGCGTTCAGCAGCGGCCCAACCTGCACGGCGCGGCCGCGCACATCCAGACCTTCGACCTGAAAGGGTACGACCTTGTCGTCGCCAGCAAGAACGAGATCGTCGAGTTCAACCGTTACATCTGCCATATCATAACTCCCTGGCGCAGCCGTTGCGCCGCTACCGTCCAAAAGTCCGGCTTTTTGAATGTGCTTTTTCCGCTTGTCGCACAGAGATCCGGGAAGCGAAACCGCCTCCGGGGAAAATCGTGCAAATCTTGATGATGGCCCGCCAGCAAAAAACCGACGAGCCTCTTCGAAGTCCCACAGATGGTAATGTATGCGGCCAAGTTCAAGCACCTGGTCCGGCATCGATCAGAACCGGCAATGGTCGTCAGATGACGCCCATGCACCAGGCAATGACAGACTTCTGGGCGTGGAGCCGGTTTTCCGCCTCATCGAAGACCACCGATTGCGGCCCGTCGATAACGCCGTCCGTTACTTCCTCGCCGCGATGCGCCGGTAGGCAGTGCATGAACAGCGCGTCCTTATCGGCCTTGGCCATCAGCGCTTCATTCACCTGATACGGCTGGAAGATGTTGTGGCCGCGCGCCTTGTGCTCCTGGTTCATCGATACCCAGGTGTCGGTAACGATACAATCTGCCCCGGCAACCGCCTTGTCGGCATCATGATAAAGCGCGATCTCGCCGCCATTATTACGCGCCCAGTTCAGGAACTTGTCGTGCGGTTCAGAACCCATGGGCACCGCCATGTTCATGCGGTAACCGAAGCGGGCAGAGCCTTCAACGAAAGAGTGCAACACGTTATTGCCGTCCCCCGTCCAGGCGATTGTCTTGCCTTTCACCGGGCCACGATGTTCCTCGAACGTCAATATATCCGCCATGATCTGGCAGGGATGGGTGTCGTCGGTCAGGCCATTGATAACAGGCACGGTTGCATGTTCGGCAAGCTCAAGCAGGCGCGAATGATCCGTGGTGCGGATCATGATGGCGTCAACATAACGCGACAGAACCTTGGCCGTATCACCGATCGTTTCCGCACGACCGAGCTGCATTTCCGTACCCGACAGGAACAGGGTCTCACCGCCGAGTTGGCGCATGCCGACATCGAAGGAAACGCGGGTTCGGGTGGACGGCTTTTCAAAGATCATCGCCAGCATCTTGCCGGCCAGCGGCTTTTTCGCCGTGCCGGCCTTGGTGGCAATCTTGCGCGCCCGCGCATCATCGAGAATCGTCCGCAAGTCCTCCGACCCAACGGCCGAAAGGTCTAGAAAATGTTTTGGTGAAGCCATTTCAAACTGTCCCATGCTCGCGAGCCTCTGGGAAGAGGCCCGCCCTTGATTGGTTTCAGGCGATTTTCGCCTGTTTCGCTGTCAGGGAGGCGGCAGCCGCTTCCACTCGCGCCAGCCCTTCGCGGGCCTCTTCCGCCGTGGTGACGAGCGGCGGCAGAAGACGGATGACGTTGTCACCTGCCGGCACGCCGAGCAGGTGCTCCGCGCGCATGGCCTGCAATAGATCACCCGAAGGAACCTTCGCCTTGATGCCCATCAGCAGGCCTTCGCCACGAATTTCCTCGATCACATCAGGATAACGATCCTTGAGCGACGCCAGACCCTGGCGGAAGACCAGTGCGACATCACGAACCTTTTCCAGAAAACCGTCAGCCAGAACGACATCCAGCACGGCATTGCCAACCGCCATTGCCAGCGGATTGCCGCCATAGGTGGTGCCATGCACGCCGGCCGTCATGCCGGAAGCTGCATCCGCTGTCGCAAGGCAGGCGCCAAGCGGGAAACCGCCGCCGATACCCTTGGCAACCGCCATGATATCAGGCGCAACGCCGGTCTGCTCATAGGCAAACAGCTTGCCCGTGCGGCCGACACCCGTCTGGACTTCATCGAAAATCAGGAGAAGGCCGTGCTCGTCGCACAATCCACGCAGAATTTGCAGGAATTCCTTGCTCGGCGCCCGAATACCGCCCTCGCCCTGAATAGGCTCGATCAAAAGTGCGGCCGTCTCCGCCGTAATGGCGGCCTTCAAGGCATCGACATCAGCGAAAGGAACCTGATCGAAACCTTCGACCTTGGGGCCGAAACCCTCAAGATATTTCTGCTGGCCGCCGGCAGCGATCGTCGCCAGGGTGCGGCCATGGAAGGCACCCTCAAACGTGACGATGCGGAACTTCTCCGGATGACCCTTTGAATAATGATAACGGCGCGCTGTCTTGATGGCGCATTCCAGCGCTTCAGCACCTGAATTGGTGAAGAACACCTTGTCTGCGAAGGTTGCTTCCGTCAGGCGCTTGGCGAGCTTTTCCTGTCCGGGCACTTCATAGAGGTTCGACACGTGCCAGACCTTCTCGGCCTGCGTCTTGATTGCTTCCACAAGGTGCGGATGGGCGTGGCCCAGCGAGTTAACCGCAACACCGGCTGCAAAATCCAGATATCGTTCGCCGCTCTCCGTGAACAGCCAGACCCCTTCACCGCGCTCGAAGCGCAGCGGGGCTCTTGAAAACGTATCGAACAATGGCGCGGCGGCTTCGGCCATGGCTGTATCACTCCTTGCGCGGATGCGCTGTCATAAGGTTGTCAATAGGCTCGCGGGGTTATCCCTCGCCTGAAAATCAAAAATGCCGCCTCGCGGCGGCAGGGGCACTATTGTCACTTCGTTTGCCGATGTCAACAAAAGTCCGCGTTTCCCGGGCTTCTCAAGCACTAGTAGGCATCACCGAAAGAGGCCCAAGGTGTTGCCTTTCAGACTCAACTCGCCAGCAAGTTGGGGAAAACCGGAAAATCGATTCCAGATGATTCCCGCGACTCTTGCCACGGAGTCGGGCTGGCACTAGGTTAATCGCTAATTACTAGACTGCATTGCGGCGGAACTAGTCACCTAAAATCTGGCAGAAACCACGCTCGCGGCGCGCCCGTGAGGCGGAGACGGATTCTGCCGAAATATACGCGACAAGCGGAGAAGCGGCATGAACTGGACAGACGAGCGGGTCGAGAAACTCAAGAAATTGTGGGCCGAAGGACTGAGCGCCAGCCAGATAGCAGCGCAGCTGGGCGGTGTAAGCCGTAACGCCGTGATCGGCAAGGTCCACCGCCTCAATCTGCCGGGACGCGTCAAGGCTGGCGGACCGGTCACTTCGGCACGCTCCGCACCCAAGCGCACTGCGGCCCCCGCTCCGCGCGCGACAAATTTCACGGCACGCGTCAACGCGGCACCGGCCCGCACCATGAGCCGTTCGAATGCAGCAACCGCTCTTCACGAAGAGATCGATATCGAAACCGCGCAGGTTCTCGATTACGTTCCTTCCAGAAATGTCGTGACGCCGATTTCCCGTCGCCTGACTCTGACGGAACTGACCGAACGCACCTGCAAGTGGCCGGTCGGCGATCCCTTGAAAGACGATTTCCACTTCTGCGGTTGCGAAGCGCTGGAATCCTCACCCTATTGCAAGTTCCATGCGAAGCTCGCCTACCAGCCGGTCAGTGAGCGCCGCAAGGCTTGAGTGTTGCGGCACGCAATCAGCACTCAAAAACTACGGGCCTTCGGGCCCGTTTTTTTATGACAAATTCAGACCGGCTGCGGAAACAATGCGCCGGCGGAATGTTCGGCCTTTTCCTCCATCGCCGAGGCGCCTAGCCCACAATCCGCGCACCAACAGACAGGCGATTGTCCATTCAAAAGGTCAAGGTGTCGTGTTTGGGGAAGGTTCAAAATCAAAAGGCCCGAAACCGCAATGGTGTCGAGCCCTTTGATCTTTATACGTATGTTATGCTGACTGAAGCTGGTCAGTTCGGCTTCGCTCAGGCTTCCATCGAATATCCGGCACCGCGAACGGTGCGGATGACATCCTGCATGTGCGAAAAATTGAGCGCCTTGCGCAGACGTCCGACGTGAACGTCAACGGTGCGCTCATCCACGTAGATATCGTGGCCCCAGACGCCGTCCAGCAACTGCGAGCGAGAGAACACCCGACCCGGAGATGTCATCAGGAATTCCAGCAGGCGGAATTCCGTCGGTCCGAGACGCACTTCGCGGCTCTTGCGGTGAACGCGGTGGGTTTCGCGATCGAGTTCTATATCGCCGCATTTCAGCACCGAAGACAGAACCTCGGGGCGAGCCCGGCGCAGCATAGCCTTGACGCGGGCCATGAGTTCCGGCGTCGAAAACGGCTTGACGACATAATCGTCGGCACCGGTGGCAAGACCGCGTACACGCTCGCTTTCTTCACCGCGCGCCGTCAGCATGATGATGGGCAGGCGTTCGGTTTCGGGCCGCATTCTCAGGCGCCGGCACAGTTCGATGCCGGAAACACCGGGCAACATCCAGTCCAGGATGAGAAGATCCGGAATACGTTCCTGCAGCCTGATTTCCGCCTCGTCGCCACGGGGTATCGTGTCGACGTCGTATCCCTCAGCCTCGAGATTGTAACGAAGCAGGACGCTCAACGCTTCCTCGTCTTCCACAACTGCAATCTTGGGCACCATATACTAACTCCGCAAGCTTCTGCCTGTCTGTTATTCGGTCACCGAACCGAGTGTGTTGGAACTATCGTCCTTCGGACGCTCGCCCTCCGGCTGGCTGCCGGTGGCCATGTAATAAATTGTCTCAGCGATATTCGTCGCATGATCGCCAATACGCTCGATGTTCTTGGCGCAGAACAGAAGATGCGTGCAGGTGGTGATGTTGCGCGGATCTTCCATCATGTAGGTCAGAAGCTCACGGAAGAGCGACGTGTACATGGCGTCGATTTCTTCGTCACGCTCGCGGATGGCATTGGCCTTCTCGGCGGAACGGGTAGAATAGACGTCGAGCACTTCCTTGAGCTGCACCAGCGCCAGTTCCGACAGATGTTCGAGACCGCGGGCGAGCTTGCGCGGCACGCCGGTGCCGGCAACGGCGATAACGCGCTTGGCAGTGTTCTTGCCGAGATCGCCGACGCGCTCGAGATCGCCAGCAATACGCAGCGTGCCGATGATTTCGCGAAGATCGGCCGCGACGGGCTGCCGTCTGGCGATGGTGACGATGGCCTTGTCGCCGATCTCGCGCTCGGAATGGTCGAGGATCGCGTCGTCGGAAATGACCTTCTGCGCAAGCGCAGCATCGGAATTGACCAGTGCGCGCACGGCGTCGGCGCACATCTGCTCGGCCAGACCGCCCATTTCGGCGATGCGGCGCGTCAGGAACTTCAATTCGTCGTCATAAGCGGACAGAATATGCGAATGGGTCGTTGTCTGTGTCATGGTCTAATCCTCCGGCTTGGCCTTCATGCACGTGCACACCAGCGGGGCACGGCAAAGGCACCAGTCTTGTTCGGTTTCGATAAAGCGCCGGCCGGAAATCAGCCGAAGCGGCCCATGATGTAATCCTGCGTACGCTGGTCGTCCGGATTGGTGAACATCTTGTCCGTTTCGTTTTCTTCGACAAGATGACCAAGATGGAACATGGCCGTACGCTGGGAAACACGCGCTGCCTGCTGCATGGAGTGCGTAACGATGACGATCGTAAAATTGGCGCGCAGCTCGTGGATCAGTTCCTCGACCTTGGCGGTTGCGATCGGATCGAGCGCCGAGCAGGGTTCATCCATCAGGATCACTTCCGGGCTGACGGCAACCGCGCGTGCAATGCACAGACGCTGCTGCTGACCACCGGAAAGGCCGGTGCCGGATTCGTGCAGGCGATCCTTGACCTCGTTCCACAGGCCGGCCTTCTGCAGGCTCTGCTCAACGATCTGGTCCATATCCGCCTTGTTACGGGCAAGACCGTGGATACGCGGACCGTAGGAGATGTTCTCGTAAATCGTCTTCGGGAACGGGTTCGGCTTCTGGAACACCATGCCGACGCGGGCGCGCAATTCCACGACATCAATCGCCTGATCGTAGATATCGTCGGTGTCGAGCGTGATCTTGCCGGTGACCCGGCAGCCATCGATCGTGTCGTTCATACGGTTCAGGGTACGCAGGAATGTGGACTTGCCGCAGCCCGAGGGGCCGATAAGCGCGGTCACCGTATTTTCCCGAACGTTGAGGTTCACGTCGTAAAGCGCGCGCTTTTCGCCGTAATAAACCGAAACGTCCTTACCGATCATCTTGTACGAAACTTCATTCATTTTCTTGTCCAGCGCCTTTTCAACTGCTGCTTCCGACAACATGTTCATTGCTCAATCTCCCTCTACCAGCGCCGTTCGAAGCGGCGACGCAACAGGATTGCGCCAACATTCATGACGATGAGGAACAAAAGCAGGATGATGATAGCGCCGGATGTCCTTTCGACAAAGGCGCGTTCCGCTTCGTTCGCCCACATGTAAATCTGTACCGGCAGAGCCGTGGACGGATCCATCGGCGTTGTCGGATAATTTGCAACGAATGCCACCATGCCGATCAAGAGCAGCGGCGCCGTTTCACCCAGCGCATGGGCAAGGCCGATGATGGTGCCGGTGAGAATGCCGGGCATGGCGAGCGGCAGGACGTGATGGAAGATCGTCTGCATCTTCGAAGCGCCGAGACCAAGCGCTGCCGCACGGATCGACGGCGGCACGGCCTTCAACGCGGCGCGTGTGGCGATGATGATCGTCGGCAGTGTCATCAGCGTCAGGACCAGGCCGCCGACCAGGGAGGCCGAGCGCGGAAAGCCCATGAAGTTGATGAAGACGGAAAGGCCGAGCAGACCGTAAACGATCGAGGGAACGGCCGCGAGATTGTTGATATTCACCTCGATAAGGTCCGTCAGGCGGTTCTTCGGCGCGAACTCCTCGAGATAGATGGAGGCTGCGACACCGATCGGCAGTGACAGAACCAGCACGATCATCATCATGTAGAAGGAACCGATCAGCGCCACACCGACACCCGCCGCTTCCGGACGGCTCGAATTGCCGTTGACGAAGATGCCGGTGTTGAAGTGTTTGCCAAGCTGGCCACCTTCGGCGAGCTGGTTCATCCAGCCGAGCTGCTGGTTCGAGATGCGGCGGTTGGCCTCATCCACCGTCAGATCGACCTGGCCCTTGAAGGCGCTATCCACATCGCCCGATGCCAGAAGCGTGACGGTGCGCGTGGTGCCGATAACGGCAGGATCGGCGACGACGATGTCGCGCAGCTGGGTGCGGACGCTGTCGGAGATCATGACGTTGACGGCGCGCAGACCGGCGCGGTCCGTTGGCGCGACGCCGAGAACCTTGGCAACCGCATCGCGGGCGAGAACGGGATAATTGGCCGTCATCAGCTTTGCGGGATTTGCAGCCCGCTCATTCTTCGGATCGATGATCAGTTCGGAAAACTCGACCGGAACGGTGATCATCGTCTGCTGGAAGGCGGTGTAACCCTTGGATACGACCGACCAGAGCAGCAGGAAGAGGAAGATAAGGCCGAAGGAAATCGCTGCCATTCCATAGGCGCGGAAGCGGCGTTCGGCGGCATAGCGACGCTTGATGCCGATATCACGGCGCGTGGCGCTGTTTCCGGCGGTAGCGCCGGCTGTGGGAGAAACGATGTCGGTCATTCATATTGCTCCCGGTATTTGCGCACGATGTAAAGCGCGTAGATATTCAGGCAAAGCGTGATGGCGAAAAGCGTGATGCCCAGCGCGAAGGCGACAAGCGTCTGCGGCGAGGTGAATTCAAGGTCGCCGGTCAGCTGGCTGACGATCTTGACCGTTACCGTGGTCATCGGTTCGAACGGGTTGATCTGCAGGCGGGCAGCAACACCGGCGGCGAGAACCACGATCATGGTTTCGCCGATCGCACGCGACGCCGTCATCAGCACGGCGCCGACGATGCCGGGAAGAGCGGCGGGAACGATGACCTTCTTGATGGTTTCAGAGCGCGTGGCACCAAGACCGAGAGAACCATCGCGCAACGAACGCGGCACGGCGGTGATGATATCGTCCGACAGCGACGAGACATAGGGAATGAGCATGATGCCCATCACGAAGCCGGCGGTAATGACGCTCTGCGCCTGGATGAAATTGGCGTAGTTGCCGGTTGCGAGGCCGTTGATCTGCGTGGAGATGTCCCGCAGGAACGGACCCACCGTCGTCAGCGCGAAGAAGCCGTAGACGATCGTGGGAATACCGGCGAGCACCTCGAGCAGCGGCTTTGCCACTGAACGCAGGCGCGGCGAGGCGTATTCCGACATGTAGATCGCCGAAAACAGACCGACCGGGACCGCGACCAGCATGGCGACAAAGCCGATATAGAGCGTGCCGGCAAGCAGCGGGATGAGGCCGAACTGGCCGGACGAGTCCGTTGCACCGGCGGCCGCAAAACGCGGATCCCACACGGTTCCAAAAAAGAACTGGTGTGCCGGAACCATGGTGAAGAACTGGATGGCTTCCGTCAGCATCGACAGGACGATGCCGATGGTCGTCAAGATGGCGATGGACGAGGCGACAAGCAGGGACGCGAGAATGACCCTTTCGACCTTGTTGCGCGCCCGAAAGCGGGGAGCGATCGAACGCAGCGCATAAGCGGCGCCAGCGAACGCGGCCGCCAGCACGATGACAATCATCGCGATGCGGCTTGTCGAGGTCATCGTGTTCAGCGTCTGGGCCGCATCGACCATATAACGCTCGGGATCGCCGGCAATTGCGACGCCTTTCGATGCCAGAAGCGGCCTTACCGTGGCTGTATCCGCATCGGCCTGCGCGGTTTCTTCCGCCGTCAGGCGCTGAAGTCCACGGGCGATGGAGCTCACCATGCCATATGTCAGGCTTTGCTGCGCCTCGGACTGGGCGCGCACGTCTTCGGGAAAATTACCACGCACGGCCGAGGTAATGACCAGCGGGCTGATAACAAGCCATATACAGAGAATGAACGCCGCGGGCAAAACCGCCCAGACAACCGCGTAGGAGCCGTGGTAACCGGCACGGGAATGCATGCTGGCGGGGCGCCCGCCAGACAGAGCAATGGCGCGGCGACTGCCGAGCAGATAACTGCCGATGCCGATCAGCACCAGTATCAGCAAAAGGATCGATGTGTTCATTAGAATTCCCTCGGCGTGCCTCAAGAGCACGGTGCGATATCGGGCAAATCAAAAAGTCATCAAAACGAGACCGCTGGACCATCCAGAGATGCCTGCCTTTTGACTGTATGAAAGTCTGGCAAGCGTCAAGGTTGATACAACCTATCCATCTGTAATCCATAAACAATTATGTGGATGGCGATGGATCGGAACTGTCAACCGGAGACAATCGCCGAAGCGGAGAGGCACCGGGCGGAACAAGGGGCGCGGCAGGCCGCGCCCCTCATCTTTATTACATGGAAGCGCCGGCTGCGAACTTGGCGCGGATTTCTTCGCGCTCCTTGTCCGGAGCAGCAACCAGGCCGTAGTTGGCGAGCGGGGAATCCGGGCCGATCATGTCGTCAGAAACGAAGAATTCGACGTATTCCTTGAGGCCCGGGATAACGCCCAGGTGAGCCTTCTTCACGTAGAAGAACAGCGGGCGGGAAACCGGATACTTGCCGCTGGCAACGGTTTCGGTGGACGGAACAACGCCAGAAACAGTGGCAACCTTCAGACGGTCAGCATTGTTTTCATAGAAAGCGAGGCCGAAAACGCCGAGGCCGGTCTTGTTGGCGTCGATGCGGGCCAGCGTTTCGGTGTAGTCGCCGTCGATGTCGACTGCGGCGCCGTCCTTACGGACAGCGATGCACTTTGCAGCTGCCTGCTTGGCATCGGTAACGATCTTCTTGATCGCGTCGGTAGCGCCGGCTTCCTTGCAGCCGTCAGCCATGATCTTCTCTTCGAAGACTTCGCGCGTGCCGTGCTTGGAACCCGGGATGTAAGCGGCGATCGCTACATCAGGCAGTTCCTTGTTGACTTCCGACCACTTCTTGTTGGGGTTGGCAACGAGCTTGCCGTCCTTGACGATTTCAGCTGCGAGAGCGAGGTACAGATCCTTCGGCTCAAGCTTGATGTCCTTGTTGGATGCGTCCATTGCGAAGACGATACCGTCGTAACCGATCTTCACTTCCTGAACGTCGGTAACGCCAGCAGCCTTACAGGCGGCCAGTTCGTCGCTCTTGATTGCGCGCGAAGCATTGGCGATGTCGATGGTGCCTTCACCAACGCCGGAGCAGAACGCCTTCAGACCACCGCCCGTGCCGCCGGACTCAACAACCGGAGCCTTGAAGTTCGGGAAGGTTTCGGCAAAGGTTTCAGCAACGATCTTGGCATAGGGCAGAACCGTGGAAGAACCGGCAACCTGGATCTGGTCGCGAGCAGCGGCGGCGCCAGCGAAGGCGACAGAAGCCACCAGAGCTGCTGCGGAAAATTTAAGGATGTTCATTTGTCTCTCCCGTCGTGGGCTTGTTTGTGGACGCGGCCGATAGCGGCACTCGCTCAAAGCATGCGCTCGGCGACCTTTTCTTAACCACCGTAGCCACATCCTTTTATGTCACTTCAGTGAAAGATTTGTGACAACCTAAATTATTGATTTAATTTATAAAATTTTACGACATTAACGGCTGACAGATATTTTATGTCAGAATCTGACGGTGAAGTCCGTACCGTTGCCCAATTCCGATTTAATGATGAGGCGGGCACGGTGGCGGGTGAGGATATGCTTGACAATGGCAAGCCCCAAACCCGTTCCCTTTTTGGAACGGCTGTCGGCGACGCTGACGCGATAAAACCGCTCCGTCAGACGCGGCACATGTTCGGCGGGAATGCCTGGCCCCTTGTCGATGACGCTCACTTCCACCGGCTTGCCGGGTTCAGCGCGTAGCCAGACATCCACGACCTTGCCTTCCTGTCCATATTTGCAAGCATTTTCAACGAGGTTCTGGAACACCTGCACCAGTTCGTCGCGATCGCCCTGCACTTCCGCCGGCCGGTCGGGCAGATGCAGGGTGATCTCCACATCCAGCTCGTTGGCGAGCGGCAGCAACGCGTCCCGCACATGACCGATGACGGGGACGAGGTCGACCTTCTGGTCGGGCGCGATATTTGCCCGTAGCTCCAGCCGTGAAAGCGACATCAGATCATCCACCAGCCTGCTCATGCGGGTCGCCTGATCGAGCATGATGGCGAGAAAACGTTCCTGTGCTTTCGGGTCGTTGCGAGCCGGACCCTGCATGGTTTCGATGAAGCCACGCAGCGAGGCGAGCGGCGTGCGCAATTCATGGCTGGCATTGGCGACGAAGTCGCTGCGCATCCGGTCGATGCGGCGAAGCTCCGACACATCGCGGAACGACAATATGTAAAATGGTGGGCCGGCCACCTCCCCCGCATCCGCCCGGGCAATGCGAACGATGAAGACGCGCTCTGATGGAAAACGCTCCGAATGCTCGACCTGATTGGGTTGGCCGGTGGTTATGGTTTCGCGGATGACATCCAGCAGGCCCGGGGATCGCAGGCGGGCGGAAATATGCGCGCCGGGCGGAAGCTGGCCGAACGCCCGTTCCGCCGCCCCGTTCTGAAACAGCACGCTGGCATTCTTGTCGAGGATGAAGACCGGCGTATCCAGCACCGCAAGACCGGCCCTGACGCCCGAAATGACACTTTCCGCAGGCAACTCGGGCTCATCCGTTTCCGCAACCGCGGCTTCACCGGCTTTGGACACCGCTGACCGTTCCCGAACCGCCAGAATGGCGATGATGGCGCAGAGCCAAAGGGCGGCCGGCATATAGGGCGTGTGCAGTTCCGAAACGGCCACGATGGCCAGCATGCTGACGACGAGAACGGGCAACCAGTTTCGGCCAAGCTTTCGTCCCAAAAGCCTTAATCCACGATCGCCTTCCATGACTGCCATTTCAGCCTGCTTTCCACTTTCACCTGACAGCGCATCGAATTCTCATAGGCCAGCTTCATGACAGAGATTCATCACCGCGCATTTTTCACAACGTATATGCGCAAAATCTGTGCCGCAATCGTCCCCGGCGCCGCACCATGTCCCGCCACTCCTCTTTCACTTGAATTCTGCCGGTGGATATGAACTCATTGGCGGTGAGTTGCCTTTACACAACAATAGCCGGAGAACAAATATGGCCGAAGACACGAAGAAGCGAGCGGTGGAGCTTACCATTGGCGGCAAGCCGCGCAGCTTCGACATCGACGATCCGGTTCTTCCCGACTGGGTGGAGGACAAAAAACTCTCCGCAGGTGACTTTCCCTACGACAAGAAGATGAAACGGGAAGATTACGACGCCACGCTGGAGGCGCTTCAAGTGGAGCTCGTGAAGGTGCAGTTCTGGCTGCAGGCCACGGGCAAGCGGGTGATGGCGGTCTTCGAAGGCCGCGATGCGGCGGGCAAGGGTGGTGCGATCTTTGCGGCCCGGGCCTACCTCAACCCCCGCTACGCCCGCGTGGTGGCGCTGACCAAACCGACGGAAACCGAACGCGGCCAATGGTATTTCCAGCGCTATATCTCACATTTTCCGACTGCCGGTGAATTCGTTCTCTTCGACCGTTCCTGGTATAACCGCGCCGGTGTCGAGCCTGTCATGGGATTCTGCACCCCGGAAGAACACAAGCGCTTTCTCAAGGAAACACCGCGGCTGGAAAAGATGCTGGTGCATGAGGACATCCATCTTTTCAAGTTCTGGCTCGACATCGGCCGCGAGACGCAGATCGAACGCTTCCATGATCGCCGCCACAGCCCGCTGAAATGCTGGAAGCTTTCGGACATGGATATAGCAGCGCTGACGAAATGGGATGACTACACACAAAAGCGCGACGAGATGCTGGAAAAGACCCACACCGACGCCGCCCCCTGGACGGTGGTTCGCGCCAACGACAAGCGCCGCGCCCGTGTGAACCTTATCCGCCATATTCTCAATTCACTCGACTATGACGGCAAGGACAACAAGGTGATCGGCGAGATCGACGGCAAGATACTGGGGTCGGGACCGGAGTTTCTTAAATAGGACAGGAAGATGATGGCAGGCGCCTCCTGAGGGCGGCGCCTGTCTTTCTTCCTGTCAGCCTTTCTTCCTGTCAGCCTTACTGGCCGGGCAGAATGCGCACGGAGTAAAGATTGACCGGACGGCTGTTGCCGTCGATGTCGCTGTTGATGAAGATTTTGCCGGGCGCGTTAGGCGCGAGCGAGCGCTCGAATGTCGCGTTCAGCAGCATATCCGCCCGTTCAGCCGTGGCCGTAAAGCGGTGGCGTGAGCAATCGCCAAGCGTGGCAAAATCGCAGGCGACGGAGACCTGCGTCTGCCGATCGCTGGATGATTGCAGCGTGATGGATATGGTCGAGGACTTGCCCGCCATGTCCCGCATGACTTCCACCGGAACCTCGACGCTGACCGCACCATCCTGCGAAACACTTCTCGACGTTACCTTTATCGCCTTGCCGGCAGGTGTGGCGATGTTTTCGACTGTGGCGCGCGGGCCTGCCGAAACTCCGGCGCTGCCGCGCTCGGCATTAAAGAGTTCCACCCAGTCATCGGAAAAACCACGGCCGGCGGAGAGGCTTGGCGCCGGTTCCGCACCGTTGAAGTCTTCCGCCTGAACCTGGGCTGGCGGATTGGGCACGCTGGTATCGCGCTGCGCTGGCGACAGCAGCAGGCCGGACGAATAGACCCACCAGGCGCCGAAGCCAATAAAGGCGAGAAGCGTCACATATATGAAAAGCCTTGCAAAAAGCCCGCGGCGCTTGCGGCGGCCAACGGCACCCTCCGGGCGAAAAGCAAGCGAGGCATCGCCCGCGCTGGAGCCTCTCCTGGATGGCTTTGCATTGCGCCGACCGGCGCTTGGCGGCTCCGCAGCAACAGCGACGCCCGGCCGCGCGTCACGTGTTTCGCCACGCAGTTCCGGCTCGATGGCCATATCGCCATGGTGCTGTGGCTGTGAAACGGGATCGACCGAGGGTTCATCATGGGCGGCACTCTCCGGCAGTGGTGGCCGCAATTGCTGCTCCACCCTGTTTAGAAGCCGGTCACGCTCTTCATTTTCAATGACATGGATAAGGCTTTCGAGCCTCTGGCGTTGCTGGGCGACGACCTGTGGTTCGTCTATGCCCTGCTTGCGCAGGCCGGCTTCCAGCGCCTGGCGGGATGATTGGTAAATCCGTGCACGAACTTCGGCGTTCGATCTGTCCGATTTTTCCAGAGCATTTCTGATTGCCGTTTCCAGTCCGCTCACGACCGATCCTTGTTCTGTTGCGCTGTGCAAAAATATGCGGCGCTGCGCCATTGGTTTACGATTCGGTAACGGCTATGCCGCGCCTCCGCAAGCATCGTTTGTTATAAAGACCGGATTGGCTTGGGGAAAATCGATCCATTGTGGCGCTGCGAACGCAGATTTGTGACGACGATACGGCGTGGTTTTCGCTTTCAATCCGTCGCCGAACACGATATTAACTTACGTGCGCGTAAACGTAATTCATGGGAGGAAACATGCTGCCGTCCGTGCTGAAAGACAATCTGCGTCTTCCGGTCATAGCCTCACCGCTATTCATTATTTCGCATCCGCAATTGACGCTGGCGCAATGCAAGGCGGGTGTCATCGGCGCTTTCCCGGCGCTGAACGCGCGGCCCGAAAGCCAGCTGGACGAATGGCTGGCGATGATTACCGAGGAGCTTGCCGCGCACAACAGCGCCCACCCGGATCGTCCGGCTGCCCCCTTCGCGGTCAACCAGATCGTGCACATGTCCAATCGCCGGCTGGAACATGATCTCGGCCTCTGCGTCAAATACAAGGTGCCGGTGGTGATCTCCTCGCTCGGCGCCGTGCCGGAAGTCAATGCGGCGGTCCATTCCTATGGCGGCATCGTGCTACACGACGTCATCAATGATCGTCACGCCCGTTCGGCCATACGCAAGGGCGCGGACGGGCTGATTGCTGTGGCAACCGGGGCCGGCGGACATGCCGGCACACTGTCACCCTTCGCTCTCGTTCAGGAAATCCGCGAATGGTTTGATGGCCCGCTGCTGCTGGCCGGCGCCATCGCCAATGGCGGCTCCATCCTTGCCGCACAGGCCATGGGCGCGGACATGGCCTATATCGGCTCGCCCTTCATCGCCACGCAGGAGGCACGCGCTTCCGACGGCTACAAGCAGGCGATCGTGGATGCCCAAGCAAAAGACATCGTCTATTCGAATTATTTCACCGGCGTTCACGGCAATTACCTGAAAAGCTCCATCCTCGCCTCCGGCATGGATCCCGACAACCTGCCCGAAGCGGACCCCTCCAAGATGGACTTCGAAACGGCAACCGGCGGGGCAAAGGCCTGGAAGGACATATGGGGCGCCGGCCAGGGCATTGGCGCGGTCAAGGCCGTGGAGCCGGTGGTAGACCTCGTCGATCGGCTGGCACGCGAATATGAAGCTGCGAAAAACCGCATCTGCACAACGGCCTGACGCCACCCGTAAACAATAAGCAGGCAAAGCTTTTTGCGGAAATTTCAAAAGCCACGTATTCAAGGCTTGAAATCCGTCAGCATTGCCTGTATCAGCCCGCCATGAAGCTGATCCGCCACAGACGGGTCATGTTCGGGCCGCTTTAGCTCAGTTGGTAGAGCACGTCATTCGTAATGACGGGGTCACGTGTTCGAGTCACGTAAGCGGCACCATTTATTTCCCATGATATCAGTACTGTTCGATCCGTAGCTTCGCTTACGCGTTGGTGATCTTTCACGCCATAGGTACTGCCCATAGTGAAACCAAACAGCCCGCCATACGTTGACCGGCAAGTCACTCTCAACCAGAAAGCCTGTTATCGTGGACGTCATTCGTATTCTTATCGCCATCCTTCTGCCGCCCGTCGGCGTGTTCCTTCAGGTCGGGCTTGGCCTGCATTTCTGGCTCAATATTCTTTTGACGCTGTGCGGCTATGTGCCCGGCATCATTCACGCCATCTGGGTGATCCTGCGGAAGTGAAATCCCGGCCATTCGCAATGGGACGTCCGCAACATTTTAGTACGTGATTAAATTCTTATGATCTCTGGAACCTCGTCTTGTCCCTCACGTTAAGGTGATGACAAGCAGCCAAGGAGAAAATCATGAACCAGATCATCTACATCGTCGGCCTCGTCGTTATTGTGCTGGCAATCCTGTCATTTTTCGGCTTCCGCTGATCCCCGTTGTCAATTCACCCGCTTGCGCATATTCTAAACCGCAGTGACACACGGCTGCGTTCATGGGTTGCTCCGCTGTCGGGTGTATTTCGGGATCGCGTTGCTCTGGGAGGTGCACGATGAAGAACGAGAGATGGACAGAACCGGTTGAGGTCAATCTTGAGGCGAACGGCAAGAGTGTCGTCGCCGGCCCCTTCGAAGCGCTGACGTTGCTCACGGAAGGCTGGCCGAAGATTGGCGGATTAAGCTTTGTGAGAGCCAGGAGCGCCTGCCGCGCCGCCCTTGACGGGCGCAAATCGCCGGAGGAAGCGCGCAAATGCTTCACCGATGCGGTTTCCGAGATACAGAAAAACCCGCATTAAAGCAGATAAACGCAAACGGCTCCTTTTCAGGAGCCGTTTTCTTATGTGGCGTTCCGGGCGCAGAAATGCCCGGAACGTTTCTCATTCTTGAAGCTGGATCGTATAACCCTGTTAGACCTTACATCCAGTAGGGCGCAACGCCGTAATAGTCGTAGACCTTGCGGTCCTTGGCGTTCAGCAGATCGTTATCGTCGAGATTAGCGAAGTGCGGCGCGTTTTCGATCTCTTCCTTGGTGAGATCGATGCGGTAGCCATCAAGTTCTTCATCGTAGTGCAGCTTTTCCCAAGGCAGCGGGTAATAGTCGTCACCGATCCCGAGAAAGCCACCAAAGCTCAGCACGGCATAGGCAACGCGCCCGCCACGCTTTTCCAGGATAATGCGCTGGATCGAGCCGATATGTTTGCCGTCAGCGCCATAAACGCGGGTGCCTTCCACCTTGTCGCTGGCGATCAGGCTCGGCGTATCCTTGACATAGGGGTCCTGTCCGGCGCGGGGTTCCTGATGCAACATGACGTCTTCCTCCTTGATTTTCCTCGTTGGTGTCACGTCTTGTAAACCCTGCGACGGAGAAATCGTTCCGCGGCGTTTCAAGCGCTACGGCCAGTATTTTTTTGAAGGAGGATGGAACAAAAAGGCGCTTATTGGCGGATTTTTTGCCAGACAGAGGGCGAAACACCAACCATCTTGCGGAAGACGCGGGAGAAATGCGCCTGATCTGAAAACCCGCTGGCAATGGCAATGTCGGTCAGCGCCATGTCAGGCCTCATCATCAGTTCCTTGACGCGATCGATACGCGCCTGCATCTGCCATTGGTGCGGAGGCACGCCGGTGGAAGCCTTGAAGGCGTGGCTGAAATGGGATTGTGACAGGTTGGTAAGCTCCGCCAGTTCCTCCAGCCGGATCGAGCGCAGGCAATGTTCACGGATATAGTCGGTCGCCGCTCTTAACTGCCAGGCAGCGAGCTTGCTACGTTTCTTGACCGGTTCCCGCTTTACCTTGAGGAAGTCCGTCAGCAGCGCCAGCACGAGGCTTTCACCGTAGAGGTCATGCAAGGGGTCTGGATTATCACATTCGGCGGCGATCAGCCGGGCCAGCACTAGCAGGCGCTCATCCTCGAACATCAGATGCGGATCGAGCAGGCCGTGCGGGTCAAACCCCTGCACCAGCCGCGCGCCCAGCAAACCCGCATCGAAATGCAGATCGAGATGACGCACGAAGGAAACATTGCTGAGCTCCGCATGCACATCCAGATCGGCGGGCACGAAGGAAATCCGGTTCGCCTTGGAGGAACCGTAATTGTCGCGGTGGGAGCGGTTCATCATGAACCGGCCGTCATCGCTCCCGTCCATATCGAGCAGAAAAACAAACCGCGGGTCCTTGCCGACATAACGGCCGCCCGCTTTTGGCGCGCAACGCACATCCCAGAGATCGGCGACAATGCCGTTCCATACCCTGGAGCGCGGGCCGCCGATGACGGCAAAGCCCTCGATCTCATTTTCCATCCGCACGCGGAAAGCCATGGCCTCTTGATCCCGCAAGGCGCAAAGGCGCCTCTATAAACATGATAAATCTATTCATGTTTATAGAGGCAAACTATATTTCCCGCAACTGCTGGCCTGCGGCCAAGCCTTACCACTTCTTTGCGAGCTTGAAAGTGATGGTGCGGCTATCGCCCCAGCCGCAGACCGAGACACCGGCGCAGCTCTTGACATATTCCTTGTCGAAGACATTCGCGACGTTGATGGATGCGGTCCAGTCGTTCTTCTCGTAACGGATCGCGGCATCGAAGACCGCCGCATCCGGAACGCGCAACGTGTTTGCCGCATCCGCCCAGGATTTACCCTGATAGCGCACCCCACCGCCGATGCTGAGGCCTTCAAACGTATCATCGGTGAAGGCGTAATCCACCCACAGGGACGCGGTGTTGGTGGGCACGATCCAGGGGGATTTACCGATCAGGTTGGGATTGGCATCACGGGTAATCTCAAGATCGGTGTAGGAATAGGAAGCAAGGGCCTTCCAGTTATCGGAAAGATTGGCCTTGGCTTCCAGCTCGAAGCCGGTGGATTCCACCTGTCCGAACTGCCCGCTCGTGGTCACGCCGCCAGCCGTATAGGAGACGATGGCATTGTCCTTGACCAGCTTGAAGACGGAGGCAGTGATGCTGCCATCGAAGAAGGTCGGCTCGTATTTGACACCGGCCTCGAACTGGTGCCCCTCCTCAGGTGCGGCAGGGGTGCCATCCGCAAGCGTATCGATCAGCGGATTGAAGAAGGTGGCTGCCGAGACGTAGGGTGTCAGGCCATTGTCGAATTCATAAGCGAGGCCGGCCCGGCCGCTCAGCGCATCGTCATTGGAGCGGAAGGACGCGCCTGTTGGCAGCCTGTTGTTCAGCTCCGTATCGACATAATCGTAACGGCCGTTGAGCGTCACCAGCCAGCCATCGCCGAAACGCAGCTGGTCCTGCGCGTAGATGCCGATCTGTTGCTGGGTCACGACATTGTCGGCATAAACGAAATTCGTTCCCTGCGTCGAGCCATAGACCGGCTTGAGCGCGCCGATCGCATTCGACCCGCAGCAGGCCTGCACCTGATCCAGCTTGTAATATTTATAGTCGAGACCAAAGAGCAGGGAATGGCTGACCGCTCCGGTTTCGAACTGTCCTTCAATGCGGTTGTCAACGCCGAAACTATCCGCCTTCGACAGGCCGTCATAACCGAAGCGGGTCAGCATATAGTCGTTGGTGGTGGCATCGAGGATCGGCTGGCCATTGGCGTCGGCATTGGCCCAACCGCCCGGATAGGGTCCGGTCTCGTGCTTGTAGAGGTGGCCATAACGGGCGTTCTGGCTGATCTTCCAGCCATTATCGAATTCATGACTGACTTCGTAACCCACCATCGACTGGTAGACACGGCCATTGTCGATATCCGGTTCGCCATAAAAGGCCTTGCGGTCGAGCTTGCCGAAGGGTGCGTCGACCACGGTGCCGACATAGGGCAGGAAGCCGTTGCCGACATGCACCTGATCGAGCGCCGAGAAATATCCGTAGAGTGTGGCGCTTGTCTGCGCATCCGGCTCGAAGGTGATCTGCGGCATGATGAAGCCGCGCAGATCCTCTGAGTAATCAGTGTAATTATCGCCGCCGGAAACCTTGCCGGTGACGCGGTATTTCCACACGCCCTCAGCATCGACTTTGTCGCCGAAATCGAAACCGAAAAAGGCATTGCCGAAATTGTTGATGCCGATTTCCGTTTCACGAACCGGCGTATCCTGAGTTTGCTTGCGGACCAGCTGCACGATGCCGCCGGGATTGGCGCCGCCATACAGCACCGAGGCCGGCCCTTTGAGGACTTCCACCCGCTCCAGACCATAGGCATCCATCTGGAAACCGCCGAAACCGTAGCTGAACAGGTTCAGCCCATCGAGGAACACGCCGGTCTGGGTGGCCTGAAAACCGCGAATGTAAAACCAGTCGGTATCCGGATCGGTGCCGAAGGGCTCCGCCGTCACACCGGGCGTATAGCGCAGCACCTCGTCGATTTTGGTCACGGCGCCGCGGTCATCCATTTCCTGGCGACCAACCACGGATACAGATTGCGGAATGTCTTTCGTTTCCGTGTCGGTTTTCGAGCCGGTCGCGCTTTTCTTCGCGACATAACCCCGGACCGGGCCCGTGGCATTTTCCGCCCCCTGCCCTTCGACGGTGATTTCCCGCAGAACGGTCGTTTCCTGTGCGTGGCCCATCACCGGCGCCATCAAAACAACGGCAGCCGTTCCCAAAGCCAGACGGCCCACAAACATCCCATGCAAATTTTTCAAGATATGCCCCGACACAGATCGCGGCCGACGATCATAGCCGTCAGGCCGCAGCACTTCAATTAAGCTGAGTATTTACATCAGGATTAAGGCGGGATGCTTGTCGTTTTCCGGGAGGATTTGAAGCTTATTGGCCTCTCGCACTGTTTTGTGCCCGTCATTTTATGCGGCGGGACCAGCCATCAACCTTTGCGTCGGCCGATCCTCGCAAGCAGCATGACGGGAAGGATGCCGATGACGACAATCGCCAGTGCGGCGATTGCCGCCTCCTCATAGGTGCCTCGGGCGGCTTCGCCATAGAGATGGGTCGCGAAGGTCTCGAAATTGAGCGGCCGCAATAACAGCGTGGCGGGGAGTTCCTTGACGCAGTCCACGAAGATCAGCAACGCCGCGGCCGCAAGCGATGCCTTCGAGAGCGGCAAGTGGATCTGGCGGAATGTCTGGGTTGCGGATCGCCCGAGTGTTCGCGAGGCGTGATCAAAAGATTGCGGGATACGGCTCAAGCCCGCATCAACACCGCCGGCTGCAATGGTGAGGAAACGTGCCGAATAGGCATAGATCAGGGCTGCACCGCTGCCGATGAAAATGAGGCCGGTGGATATGCCAAACCAGTTGCGCATGGTCTGGTCGACAAACCGGTCGAAACCACCGAGCGCAATCAGCACGCCGATGGCAATGACGGTGCCGGGGGCTGCATATCCCACCGTGGAAAGACGATAGGACCAAAGCGAGAGACGCCCCGGAGCAAGGCGCATTGCGTAAGCAACCGCAAGGCCGAGAATAAGGGTGATCACCGTCGCCACCCCGGCAAAGACGATGGTGTTCAACGCCTCCTCGGTGAAACGGGCAGACAGGCCGCTGAAGCGGAACCGTTTCCATGCCTCGATGACGAGATAGCTCGCTGGCGCCACAAAACCGATCAGGACCGGCAGGCTGCCAAGCATGAAGGCCCCGCAGGCCTTGAGGCCGGTAAGGCGCACTGGCTCCAGTTCCCGGCTTTTCTGCGCGGAAACCGAATAACGCTGCTTGCGCCGCGCCCAGCGTTCAAACGCCACGAGGGCGACGACGATGAACAGCATGGAGAGCGCAATCTGCGCCGCACCCGGCAGATCGGATTTCGTGACCCAGGTCGTATAGACCGAAACGGTGAGGGTGCGGACGCCCAGAAATTCCGAGGCGCCGATATCGTTCAGCGCTTCCATAAGGGCAAGGCTGACGCCGACCGCGATCGCCGGCCGCGCCAGCGGCACCGCAACCTTCAAAAAAGCCTTCTGTCTGGAAACGCCAAGCGTACGGGCGGCCTCCAGCAGATTGCCGGCCTGTGTGAGGAACATGGCGCGGACGGGAATATAGACATAGGGAAACAGCACGAAGCCAAGCAAAATGATGCAGCCCGTCATCGATCTTATATCCGGCAGACGGAATTCACGCGGGCTGGAGTAACCGAGCAGAAAGCGGATTACTCCCTGCACTGGCCCGATCGGATGCAGAATATCTAGATAGGCATAAGCAACAATATAGGTTGGCATGGCCAGCGGCAGCAGCAGCGCCCATTCCAATATCCGGCGACCGGGAAAATCATAAGCGGTAACCAGCCAGGCCGATGAGGTTCCAATGATACCAGCCAGCAAGCCGACACCGGCAAGAAGGATGACCGTATCCGGCAAGGCCGTCAAAAGAACGGTGGAGCCGAGATGCTCCCACAGGCCGGCAGAACCCTGTACCGCCTGAGAGACCAGCGCCAGAACCGGTACCATGGCGCCGCAGACCGCAACGAGCGACAGGCCCAACCACCAGAAGGAGGATGAAAACCTTGGTCTTGCGCGGGACGTCAATGGCTGAACGGCGTCTGGATTCATGAGCTTCTTGAAAATACAGGGAAAGGCGCCCGCGGGTGCGAGCGCCTTCCACCTTGTTGCCAATTGGCCTTTACTTGTCGAAACCGACCTTGTCGACCAGTTCGCTCGCCTGCTTGCGATGCGACACGATCTCCGTCAGCGGCTTATTGTCGATCTTCAGGTCGCCGAAGGAAGCGACGATCTCGTTGAGGCCCGCGCCCTGCTTGACCGGATATTCGTAGTTGGCTTCAGCATAGATCTTCTGGGCTTCGTCAGAAACGAGATATTCCAGAAGCTTGACGGCTTCAGCCTTGTTCGGCGCATTCTTCGCAACGGCCGCACCGGTGATGTTGACCTGCGTACCGCCATTCTTGAAGGTCGGCAGAACCACCTTGATGGCATCGCCCCACTTGATCTGCTCTTCGCCGCCCTTGCCGGAGCGCATCAGACCGACATAGTAGGAATTGGCGATACCGATATCGCAAATGCCGCCGAGGATGTCCTTGGCAACGTCACGGTCGCCGCCGCCAGCCTTGCGAGCCAGGTTTTCCTTGACGCCGGCAAGCCACTTTTCAGTGTCGGCCGCACCATAATGGGCGATGTAATCGGCAAACAGCGCCGTGTTGTAGGGGTGCTGGCCAGCGCGAATGCAGACCTTGCCCTTCCACTTGGCATCCGCCAGATCTTCATAGTTGAAGGAAGCAAGGTCGAGATCCTTCGCCGCATAAAGAACGCGGGCGCGCATGGAAAGCGCAAACCAGTGACCCTTGGCATCACGAAGTTCCGCCGGGACTGCCTTGGTCAGGGTTTCGGACTCAACCGCCTGGGTAACGCCCTTTTCGGCGAGATCAACGAGGTTGCCGGCATCCACGGTCATCAAGACGTCGGCAGGCGAGCTTGCGCCTTCGCTCAGAACGCGCTCGGCCAGACCGTCCTTCAGGAATACGGTGTTGACCTTGACGCCGCTCGAAGCGGTGAAGGATTCCAGCAGGGGCTGGATCAGGCCCGGCTCTCTGGTGGTGTAGATATTGAGTTCTGCGGCGCTGGCTGATCCGGCTGCAAAAGCAACCGTGCTGGCGAGCAGGGCAAATCTGGTAAATTTCGTCATGGTCGTCTCCCTCTTCGATGGCGGCAATATAGAGGCAGCAGACATCATACCTGATGGATCAAATCAAGTTTTATTTCGCTGTTTTTCGATGAGTTTGATCACCAAGAGTTGAAAATGATGCGGAAATTTACATGCAAATCCGCTCATTCAACTTCCAGTAAATATCAGGACACCCTTGGGGTCGATACCGAAACGCACCGCCTTGGTCTTGGCGGGTGTGCGCTGCATCGTCCGGACACGCAAATCTCCGGGCAACCCCGGCACGGCAATACCGAGCTGTTCGATCTCACCTAGGAAAACCCGGCTCAATATTTCGCCGGCGATCCCGTCCTTCGCTGAATTGTCCTCGATAATCGAAATCGCGTTGGGTCGAACATAGGCAACGGCTGCAAGGCCATCGGGCAGATCGGATGCATCACCCAGCAGCCCGAGCGGCGTTTCGACGCGCCCCTGTTTTACCCGGCCCTCGATCTTGTTGAAGGCGCAGAAAAAATCGGCGGCATAGCGGGTTTTGGGGTTATCGTGGATTTCATAACCCGTGCCGCACTGCACGATACGCCCGCGCTGCATCAGCACCACGCGGTCGCCTGCGGACAACGCCTCTTCCGGATCATGGGTGACCATGATTGCCGTGGTGCCCAATTGCCGCAGAAGACCAAGCGTCTCCTCGCGGACGTTGTCGCGCAAACCCCTGTCCAGATTGGAGAAAGGCTCATCCATCAATAACAGGCCGGGCTGCGGGGCGAGCGCACGGGCAAGCGCCACACGCTGCTGTTCACCGCCCGAAAGCGTATGCGGATAGCGTTTGGCCAGATCCTGCAGATGCACGTGCTCGATCATCTCTTCCGCACGGCGGCGGGCTTCCGCCTTAGCCAGGGTTCTGAGACCGAACATGACATTCTGTTCGACTGTGAGATGCGGGAACAGCGCATAATCCTGAAAGACAAAACCGATATTGCGCTTTTCCGGCTCAACGAAAACCGCCGAATCGGCAACGGTCGAACCATTAAGGGAAACACTGCCGTGGTCCGGCGTCTCCACGCCCGCAACGATGCGCAGCAGGGTCGATTTTCCACAGCCCGACCGTCCAACCAGACAAATAATTTCGCCGCGTTCGACGGACAGGTCGATATCGGACAATACATCCGTATCACCGAATCTTTTCCCAACCGATTTCAGTTCAAGCGCTGCGCTGCCTGCCATTTCCAATCCTGCCCTGCTTTGCGAATTATGTTGATCGCTCAAATCAGGATTAAAGTCAAAAAATCGCACATAACTCCGTTTCATTCACGAGGACGCGAGATGTGCGACAGCAATATTGACGTTTACGTTAGAGTTAAATAGGCTTTACCCATACGATGGACGTCAGGGGATTCCGCGTCTATCATTCGTCACCGGGGAGCGGGAGGAGCGGTCGATCCGGTGGCGCACATGTGGTTCCTTCTATCTCGCCGATATGCCGGCTGGTTGCGGGAGCTTCATGATCATCACGAAGCCTAAAGCGCCCTTGATGCATTCCACCGAATGCACGGCGCGAAAAAGACTCTGGGAGGAGAAGCATGAGTGAATTGTCCCTGGGACAGCCGGAAAATGTCAGCGTAGAAAAGCGTTGGCTGTCGTCCTATCCGCCGGGCGTCCCTTCCGAAATCCCCGTATCGGCCAACGCCTCGCTTGTAGATCTTCTTGAAAAGAGCTGCGTGCAATTTGCCGACCGCAAAGCCTTTTCCAGCATGGGCAAGTCGCTGACCTATCGGCAGCTGGACGCTCAAACCCGCGCCGTGGCCGCATGGCTGCAATCCAGAGGACTGGAAAAGGGTGACCGGGTTGCGGTGATGATGCCGAACATCCTGCAAAATCCCGTCGCGGTTTATGGGATCCTGCGGGCGGGCATGATCGTGGTCAACGTCAATCCGCTCTACACGCCGCGCGAACTCGAACACCAGCTGAAGGATTCCGGCGCAAAAGCGCTGTTCGTGCTGGAAAACTTCGCCCATGTGGCGCAGCAGGCGGTACCGAAAACCGCAGTGCGGCATGTCGTCGTCGCAACCATGGGCGATCTCCTCGGCTTCAAGGGACATATCGTCAATCTTGTCGTTCGCAAGGTGAAGAAGCTTGTGCCCGCCTATGCGATCCCCGGCTCGATCAGCTTCAATGCGGTGCTGAAGGAAGGCCAGGGATTTTCCCTGAAGTCCGTCGGCCTCACGGCTCAGGATATCGCCTTCCTGCAATATACCGGCGGTACGACGGGCGTCTCCAAAGGCGCGATCCTTACCCACGCCAATCTTCTGGCCAACAAGGCGCAGATCAGCCTGTGGCTGGACGCCGCCTTCAGCAGCCGCAAGGATCGTCCCGAGGTTCTCAACTTCATCTGCGCTTTGCCGCTCTGCCACATTTTTGCGCTGACGGTGAATTCGCTGATGGGCATTGCGCTCGGTGGCCACAATCTTCTGATCGCCAACCCGCGCGATATTCCCGGCTTCGTCAAGGAACTGTCGCATTATCAGCCGCATGTGTTCCCCGGCATCAACACGCTTTTCAACGCACTGATGAACAATGAGGATTTCCGCAAGCTCGACCTTTCGTCGCTCATCCTTGTTCTTGGTGGCGGCATGGCCGTGCAAAGACCGGTCGCGGAACGCTGGCTTTCCGTGGTGGGCTGCCCGATTGCAGAAGGCTACGGTCTCTCTGAAACATCGCCGGTGGCGACGGTCAATCGCCTCGATTCCCAGGAATTCAGCGGCACCATCGGCCTACCGCTGTCATCGACGGAAATCGACATTCGTGACGACGATGGCAACAGCTTGCCCATGGGTGAAGTTGGCGAGATTTGCATCCGCGGCCCGCAGGTCATGGCCGGTTATTGGCAACGGCCCGATGAAACCGCAAAAGCCATGACCGCCGATGGCTTCTTCCGCTCCGGCGACATGGGTTTCATGGACGAGCGCGGTTACACCAAGATCGTCGACCGAAAGAAAGACATGATCCTCGTCTCCGGTTTCAACGTCTACCCGAACGAGGTGGAAGAAGTGGCCGCCAGCCATCCCGGCGTTCTGGAATGCGCCGCAATCGGTGTTCCGGACGAACATTCCGGCGAAACGGTCAAACTTTTCGTCGTGAAGAAGGATCAGTCGCTGACGGAAGCCGAACTCAAGGCCTTCTGCGCCAAAAACCTGACAAACTACAAACGGCCAAAGATCATCGAGTTCCGCACCGAGCTGCCGAAATCCAATGTCGGCAAGATTTTGCGGCGCGAATTGCGCAATCTGAACTGAGCGCCTGAAGCGAATGACGAGAGCCGGGCGACCGGCTCTTTTCTTTTATCCCGGCCCTTCTCTTTTATCAAAGTCGCCTTGATTTGGTCGCCTGAAAAAGAATAGTTTCCTCATCCTTCCACGGAAGCCGAGGAGCACATGATGCAGGCCACCATCGAAAAACTCAAAGCAACGGCAAGCAGCACAGCCGCAACCGATCTTCGCGCCGCGTTTGCGGCCGACGACAAGAGATTCAGCCGTTTCAGCGTAAAATTCGATGACCTGCTGATGGATTACTCCAAATGCGCCGTCAACGAGGAGATCGTGACGCTTCTCGAACAGCTGGCGCGCGAAGGTGGCGTCGAGGCCAAGCGCGAGGAGATGTTCTCCGGCAAGGCGATCAACTTCACCGAAGACCGCGCCGTGCTGCATACCGCGCTGCGCAATCGTTCAAACACCCCCGTTCTTGTGGACGGCAAGGATGTGATGCCTGACGTGAACGGCGTTCTCGCCGCCATGGGCAAGTTTGCCGATGCGATCCGTTCCGGCTCCCTGAAAGGTGCGACCGGCAAGAAGATCACCGACGTCGTCAACATCGGCATTGGCGGCTCCGATCTCGGCCCCGTCATGGCGACGCTCGCACTCGCACCTTTCCATGATGGTCCGCGGGCGCATTTCGTTTCCAATATCGACGGCGCACATATTGCCGATACGCTAAAGCTGCTCGACCCGGAAACCTCGCTCTTCATCATCGCGTCGAAGACCTTCACCACCATCGAAACGATGACGAATGCCGCCACCGCGCGCCGCTTCATCGCCGAGAAGCTGGGTGAAGACGCCGTAAAGCATCACTTCGCCGCCGTTTCCACCGCATTGGACAAGGTCGCCGCCTTCGGCATCGAAAGCGACCGCATCTTCGGTTTCTGGGACTGGGTGGGTGGTCGTTATTCGATCTGGTCCGCGATCGGCCTGCCGCTGATGATCGCCATCGGGCCGGATAATTTCGGCAAATTCCTGGATGGCGCGCATGCGATGGACAGGCATTTCCGCGAGGCGCCAATCCGCGAAAACCTGCCGATGCTGCTCGGCCTCATCGGTTTTTATAACCGTAACGTGCTGAATTATCCGACGCGGGCAATCCTGCCCTATGACCAGCGGCTGTCGCGCTTCCCCGCCTATCTGCAGCAGCTCGACATGGAATCGAACGGCAAGGGCGTGACCATCGACGGCACGCCCGTCGAAGGCCAGTCCGGCCCTGTTGTCTGGGGTGAACCCGGCACCAACGGCCAACACGCCTTCTACCAGCTGATCCATCAGGGCACGAGCGTCATTCCGGCGGAATTCATGATCGCCGCCAACGGTTTTGAGCCCGAACTGCGCCATCAGCACCAGCTCCTCATCGCCAATTGCCTGGCGCAATCGGAAGCGCTGATGAAGGGACGCACGCTGGCCGAGGCAAAAGCCCAGCTTACCTCCAAGGGCATGGAAGACAAACTCGCGGATTTCATCGCACCGCACCGCGTCTTCACTGGCAACCGCCCATCGATCACCTTCGTCTACGACAAGCTGACACCATTTGCGCTTGGCCGCCTGATCGCGCTTTACGAGCACCGCGTGTTTGTGGAAGGCGTATTGTTCCGCATCAATTCTTTCGACCAGTGGGGCGTGGAGCTTGGCAAGGAACTGGCAACCGGCCTGCTGCCGGTCGTGGAAGGCAAGGAAAGCGCTGCCGGCCATGACAGCTCGACGCAGGGCCTGGTGAAGGCGCTGGCCGGCCTGGCGGGGTAAAATCTCCGCACCTCGATCTCAAGAAAGCCGGAAGAACGCTTCCGGCTTTTTTAATGCAGCGACCTCAAATATAAAGCGCCGCCATCTTGCGCCATGCACCTGCCCGATGCGCGCGGCCGTCCCAGACATGCATCTGATGGCCTACCTGCTTGTCGGAAAGAACCCGGCTCAGATGATGGTTGTTGTTGAGAAACGGGTCTGCATCGCCGATGGTGAAAACCATGTCGATGCGGCGCAGGTGTTCGAGCCGCTGCGGGCAGGTAAGCCCCGGCAGGAAATGGCTTGGCATGTGGAAATAGACGTCATCATCGTAGTAGCCATCGAACAGATCGCCGAAGGATTCCACCTTCATTGTCAGGTCATAACGGCCGGAAAAGGCGACGAGTTTGCGAAACAGATGCGGGTGGCGAAAAACGAGGCTGGCGGCCTGAAACGCACCGAGGCTGCACCCATGAACGATGGTATCGGTATGGGAATTTTTCTCGGCCATCAGCGGCAGTACCTCGCTGAGAATATAGTTCTCGAAGGCTGAATGGCGGCGGATACGGTCAGCCGGGTGATGATGGGCCGCATAAAAGGTCTCTGTCGCCAGCCCCTCAATGCAATAAAGCTGGAGATGACCTGCCTCCAGCTTATCGGCCAGACTGCCGACAAGCCCCAGTTCTTCATACTCGAAGAAGCGCCCGTCCCGGGTGGGAAACATCAGCACCTTGGCGCCGGCATGACCGAATATCAGGAGCTCCATGTCGCGATGGAGCCTGTGACTAAACCAACGGAGATATTCGCGTTTCATGGCACCTTGAAAAACCGTCTGACCTTGTCCTTATGGACCGCATCTTGCGATGCGCTGTCAGGGTAATCGAAATGCCCGGCGTCGAGGATGAAGATTTCATTAAATTTTGAGTGCGGCAACGCATTGGCCACTGCGAACTGGCAGGGAGGCGCCACAGATGGATCGAAAAGCGCCGGCGCAACCAGCATCGGCACTTTTATGCGGGCGGCGGCACAGGCGGCATCGAAGAAACGCAAGGTTTCGAGCACATTCGGATGCGCCTTCTGGTATGACTGAACCGAATTCGCACTGCCAACGGTGGGTAATGTCAGCCAGAACGGCCTATGCCCGAATGTCGGAACCACCAGATGACCACGGTCAATGCGCTCATCAAACGGTATCGCCAGGGCGCCGATGCCACCGCCGAAACTGATGCCGCTATACCCCACCTGCCCTTCCAGCCACGGGTAAAGGGTCACAAGCGTCGAAACGGCGACCCACAGATCATCCACGCAGCCGCCGATGATGTAATCGTCTTTCCTGTCGATATTGTAGAGAACATGAAGCGCTGATTCCGAAGAAATCGGCGGGCAGGCGCTTAACGAGATACCGCGAAAACAGAGAAACAGGACTGCCGTTTCTTCCACCGGCACTTCGAAATCAGGCTCGGAGCGCCCACCATAACCATGGCCGACGACGAGGCCGCGGCGCACCTGGCCTTCGCGCGGAAGAAGCATCCACCCGCCAATGCGGAAGCCGCCGGTGGAGGTGTAGCTGATATCGAGGACATGCCAGCGCGGATGGCTGAGCCTGCTCTTGCGCAGCACCGGCCGAGGATCCGTGGCGAGCGCGCGACGATAGCGCTTTTGCCAGAAATCATCGAAGCCCGGCGGCGCTTCAGGCGGGGTGATGGCCAGCAACTGCTCGCGCTGCATGCCATAGGTCGGATCGAAATCAAAAGGATGGGTCTTCGGAACACTCATGCGATGCATGTTTCGCGAAAAAACAGCTGACACAAGCGTGATAATATCGAAATACCGGTTTTTTGCGGCTTTAGCACCGGGGAGAGCGCTGAACCATCTTTTCAAAATGGTTCAACCGCGCGCATCAAAGGCCGATTTCATGCGCAAATGGTGGATTCGCGCCAGCGCGTGAGACGGTGACTGCCGCCGCCTTCGCGCCCAGCGCCAAGGCCTTTCTGATCTGCTCTTCCGTCAGCGCGGCAACCTGCGCCTTTGTGAGGATGCCCTGCATTTTAAGCGAAGCGAGAATGCCGGCGTCAAAAGTGTCGCCCGCGCCGACGGTGTCGACGACTTCGACCCGCTCGGAGGCCACTTCCACCTTGAGATTGGCGGTATAACCCACAGCGCCCTTGGCGCCGCGGGTGACGACCACCAGTTTCGCGCCATGATGCAGCCAGTGGCGGGCGAGCGTATCCTCATCGCCTTCCAGACCGAACCAGGCAAGGTCCTCATCCGAGAACTTGACGATATCCGACATGGCGGCCATGCGGCGGATGCGGGCCATGTGGGACTGCTTGTCCTTGATGAAACCGGGGCGGATATTCGGATCGAGCGAGATGACACGGCTTTGATGCTCGCGCGTCATCAACGCCTCATAGGTGCTGCCGCAGGGTTCGGGAATGAGGCTGATGGCACCGAAATGCAACGCCTCGCAATCGGCGCCCAGTGCCGGAAGCTCGGCCTCTGTGATCATCCGGCCAGCGGTGTTCTCGTCGTAAAAAGCGTAAGTCGCGTGGCCATCCACCAGCTTGACGAAGGCGATGGTCGTCGGCCGCGACAGCGTCGCGCAATAGCTGAAATCCACCTTGCTGGCGCGCAGTGTTTCCCGCAGGATATCACCCATCATGTCATCGGAAAGACCGGTGAAAAAGGCGGAGGGGACGCCGAGACGCCCCAGCGCAATTGCCGTGTTGAAGACCGCTCCGCCTGCATAGGGGGCAAAACCCGCCTCGCCCAGCGTCGTCTGCCGGGGCAGCATGTCAATCAGGGCTTCACCACAACACAGGATCATTACGGTCCTCCTCAAAACAGCAAATCAAATGAACTTAAATCGATTTAGACGAAGATCGATCGGAAGGCCAGCCACAAGCCGGCTGGCCGCATCCGAAATTAAGATTGCGGCAATTCGCTGACGCCGCCATGCTTTGCAGACCAGGGCAGCGGGTTGTCGAGGAAGGCTTCAACCCCCGACAGCGTCTTTTCATCGAACAGTTTTTCAGCCCGTGCGACCGCCAGAACATCGCGCCATGTGGTCAGATAATGCAGCTTGACATTGCCATTGGCGAAGCGCGCTTCGGCCTCTTCGAAGATGCCGTAATAGAAGAGTGCAATGCCATGATCGACAATGCCACCCGCCGCACGGATGGCGTCGATGAAGGTGAACATCGAACCGCCCGCCGTCGTCAGATCCTCGATGACGAGAACGCGGGCACCTTCCGGCATATGGCCTTCGATCTGGGCATTGCGGCCATGGCCTTTTGGCTTCTTGCGGCAATAGATCATCGGCAGGCCAAGGCGCTCGGCAAGGAAAGCGGCAAAGGGAATGCCCGCCGTTTCACCACCGGCGACACAGTCGAACTTCTCGAAGCCGGCCTCGCGCATGACAGCCGCCGCCGCGAAATCCATGGCCGCCGAGCGAATGCGCGGGAAGGAGATGAGCTTGCGCATGTCGATATAGACAGGGCTCTTCATGCCCGAAGCGAAAGTATAAGGGCTTTCGGAATTGAAATGGACCGCCTTGATTTCCCACAACATCTTCGCAACCAGTTCCGCGACGACGGTGCGGTCAGTGAATGTGAAATGGTTCATAGGCGTTCTCCTTTTCGGCCTTGGTTTATCGCTCCGAAAACCCGGGTCGGTTTGCGGAAAGCACAACGTCTTGGTTCAGTGTTGCAGGCATCCTCAGGCGGCACCGGATTTGAGGGTGGATACCTGAAGACCATAACAAAACCGCCGGCAGTGCCGGCGGTCATTAAAAAATCAGCTTACATCCCAGTGGAGCGGGAACATCGGGTCAAACACCGTCACCGGCCCGGCGCCGGTCTCGATCTTTTCGGGAAAGGAGACCGCTTCATCACGCTTGATCAGCGTGATCGTCTCTTCATTCGGTGCGAGACCATACCAGGCGGGACCATTCAGCGAAGCGAAGGCTTCCAGTTTATCGAGGGCATTTTCATCCTCGAAGACATGGGCAAGGCAGCTCATGGTGTTGATGGAGGTATAGATACCGGCACAGCCGCAGGCGCATTCCTTGGCGGGATCAACATGCGGGGCGGAATCCGTGCCGAGGAAGAAGCGCGCATCACCCGAAGTCGCGGCAGCCCGCAGGGCCAGCCGGTGTTCTTCGCGCTTGGCGACGGGCAGGCAATAATAATGCGGCTTGATACCGCCGACCAGAATGGCATTGCGGTTGATGATGAGATGGTGGGTGGTGATGGAACCGGCCAGATTGGCCTTGGATGACTTGATGTAGTCCACGCCGTCACGGGTGGTAATGTGCTCCATCGTCACCTTCAGTTCCGGCAGGCGCTGGCGCAGCGGTTCCAGAACCGTATCGATGAAAACCTTCTCGCGATCGAAAATATCGACTTCCGGCGTCGTCACCTCGCCATGCACGCAGAGCGGCAGGCCAATCTTCGCCATGCGTTCCAGCACCGGCATCGCTCTGTTGAAATCGCGCACGCCGCCGTGGGAATTGGTGGTCGCACCCGCAGGATAGAGCTTTACGGCGGTGATGAGGCCGCTTTTTTTGCCCTCTTCCACGTCGTCGGCAACAGTATCCTCAGTGAGGTACAGGGTCATCAGCGGCTCGAAGCGGTCACCCGCCGGGATCGCCTTGACGATGCGTTCGTGATAGGCGCGGGCATCGGCCGTGGTAACGACCGGCGGCACCAGATTCGGCATGATGATGGCGCGGGCGAAATGACGGCTCGTATCCCCGATCACCCCTTCCAGCATGGCGCCATCACGAAGATGCAGGTGCCAGTCATCAGGGCGGCGCAGGGTGAGCGACTTCATCGGATACCTCGGAGCGTGATGGAATTGCGCCCGCTTAGCATCTTTTGCCGCGGGAAAACAGCCGCCAGAGGTCATCGGGCGGCTGTAAATTTCATTTTTTTAAAGCGTGTCTCAGATGTTGCCCGCTTCCGGACCCCAGACATCGGTCATGGCGAAACCATCCGCCAACGGGTCGAAAGGATCGAGACCCACCTGGTGCAGACCGAAGGTGAAGCCGCGCCCGGCAATGGTGGGAATGACGGCCGGACGACCCGCCACTTCGGTGACGGCGGAAAGGCCGACATCGAATTCCGAACCGATGATCGAGCGGGATTTATATTCGTCTCCCACTTTCACCTTGCCGCGCGCATAAAGCGTGGCGAGATTGGCGGAATTGCCGGTGCCACAGGGGGAGCGATCCGCCCGGCCCGGCCACATGGTGGTGCAGGTGTGGATGGAACCATCGGCATCCACATCGCGGAACATGACATAGGCAACGCCTGATATGGCGGGGATTTCCGGATGAACGACCGTCATTTCACGGTTGACGAGGTCTTTCAGGGTCATGCCGGCGGCAACGAGTTTCGCGGCATTGGCCTTCTCGATGGTGAGACCGATCTGGCGAACATCAACGAGTGCGTAAAAAATGCCGCCGTAGGAAATGTCCATCGTCACCCTGCCCCATTCAGGCGTGTCGATGCTGACATCCAGCTCATGCACGAAGGACGGCACCATGGTCAGCTTGACCTTTTCGCAGCGCCCGTCATGGCAGGTGGCCGTCGCTTTGACGAGGCCGGCGGCCGTTTCCAGAATGATGACGGTTTCCGGTTCCCGCATCTCCACCATGCCGCTTTCCAGCAGTGCCGTGGTGGCACAGATGGAATTGGAGCCGGAGCTGGCATGCGCCTGATCTGGCTGGAGAATGACGAAAGCGGCGTGCGCATCCGGATGCTTCGGTGGCAGGAGAAGATTGACCGACCCCATCGGCGTACCGCGCGGTTCAAGCGTCAGGAAGCGGCGCAGTGCTTCCCCCTGCGGGTCCGTATTCATCCAGTGAAGCTGTTCAGCAACCGTGTTGCCTGGGATTTTCGGCGCGCCGCCGGTGACGACACGGCCGATTTCGCCTTCGCAATGGACATCGAGAAGCTGGAGGGTGCGTTTCCAACGCATGGGGTCTTACTCCGGAAGTTGGGTTGTTCGCCCAACCATACAGATAAAAATACAAGCTGTATACAAATCTGCGGAGCGTGATGACAAAAACACTTGGCGTTTTCGCCACCCCCACACGCATTGTAGTTTAGCGGTTACGGCATTCCGCCCGGTTTCGATTGGCGGCGGCGTCGCAGTTCACCCTTGACGACTGCAGCGCCTGATCATCCACCACGGAACCGGCCGTATCGCCCACCGATCCGACCGTATTCTCCATGGAGCGCCCGAGGCGTTCCACCTGCCGGCCGTAATTTTCCCGCGTGCGCGGATCAAAGACTGCAATCGGTGCGCTGACCACCACGCTGGCCGCCGTTCCGACGGTTTGCGCAGCGCCGATGCTGACCGCGCCAAGCGCCTCACCCAGACCGACATCGGAATCCGTCACCGTCTGGCCAGCGATGAGGCGATCACCGATCAGGCGGACGACCTCGGGGCTTTCGGCAAACTTACCGTGGTTCAGGCGATCACCGGATTGCAGCTTGGTGAGATCGAGAACGGTGATGCCGGCCTTTTCCAGCTGGCTGCTATAAGGCTCGACGGATGGATCGATCTGGCCAAGGCGGTCGACATTGCCGGAGATGCGGCGCGACAGGCTGAGTGCGCGGTCATCCTGCGAGACGAAAAGGGTGAATTTCGGCGGCGTCTTGCCAAGACTTGCAAATTGCCGGCTGAAGACGTCCACATCGAGATCCGGCGCGGCAAGAATGACATTGCTGATCTTTGGATCGACCCGGCCGTTGCGGATGGCCATCTGGCGCAGCGCTTCCACCGCAAGCCAGGTGCCCATGGAATGCGCCATGACCGTGACCTCGCCGATGGACTTGTCCTTGGCCAGGCGTGTCAGCATCTCTTCAAGCGCATCGCGGGAATAGTTGGTGCTTTCCTTGTCGTAATTATAGTCGAAAATGCTTGCCCGTGACGGCCAGGTGAAGACGACGGGCACAACATCCGTGCCTGAATCATGGACGATCTGGGCGAAGCGATAAACGGATTCTTCGTAGCGATTGTTGAAACCATGCACGAAGACCAGCACGCGGCGGTCCTTCGCGATATGTTTACCGATCCAGCTTCTGGTTTCGGCTTCAGAACGAATAGGCTCCACCGCCACGGTAGTGAAATCCTTCAGCGGGTTCGGCGGCAGTTTTTTCGGCCATTGCACCTGCCCAACCTTGCGGTTGGCATTGGGTGGAATGGAAATGGTGACAGCATCGACCTTCAGGCCCGTTCCACGCTCACCGCCGAATAACACGGCGGTGTTTTCCGATGGCGCACGCGTGGTGGCAACCAGAAGATTGACCGGCGTCGTGCCCGCCACGGTCTGCCCTGTCGGCGTCATGACCCCGATAGGACGCCCACCGCAGCCTGCAAGCAGGGCGACAATCGCAATTACGGCCACGAAGCGAATGGGCATCACATCACTCTCCTACAACCCAGAGGCAGCCGGATAGCAGCCAGGGGGAGAGAATTTTCTACCGGAGGCGGAACTGCCGCGCCAGCAACCAAAGCGGAGCATCGGACACTTTCCGCCCCGGTGTGTCCAAACAGACCCAATTGCCGGCCGACAGGCCGGAAACTCGGCAGCCGGTAAAAGCGTGGGACCTATTACTGCGGCAACATCGTTCCTCTCTCCCGAAGCGCATTATGCCATGACAGCGCCTCTTCGATGAGATGTGGTGTGTGCCCGCCTCGTGCCGCCGCACGCTGGAAATAATCCGTCAGCGCATCGCGATAACTGGGATGCACGCAGTTTGCGATGATAACGGCCGCTCGCTCGCGCGGAGCGAGACCGCGCAGGTCAGCCAGCCCGGTTTCGGTGACGAGAATATCGACATCATGTTCGGTGTGGTCGACATGGCTGACCATCGGAACGACGCTGGAGATGGCCCCACCCTTGGCAATCGACTTGGTGACGAAGATCGACATATAGGCGTTACGGGCGAAATCCCCCGAGCCGCCAATGCCGTTCATCATATGCGTTCCGCCGACATGGGTGGAATTGACGTTGCCATAAATATCGAATTCCAGCGCCGTGTTGATGCCGATGATGCCGAGGCGGCGGATGACTTCCGGATGGTTGCTGACTTCCTGCGGGCGAAGGATCAGCCGGCTCTTGTAGTCTGCCAGCCGCGGCATGACCCGTTCATTCATGGCGGAGGAGAGCGTGATCGACGAACCGGAGGCGAAGGTGAGCTTGCCCGCATCGAAAAGCTCGAAGGTCGAATCCTGCAGGACTTCCGAATACATTTTGAGATCATGAAACGGCGTATCGATGAAACCATGCATCACCGCATTGGCAATGGTGCCGATGCCGGCCTGGAGTGGCTGGAGTTCGTGGGTCATGCGGCCATGACGAACCTCGTTCAGCAGGAATTCGGTGAGATGGCCGGCAATCGCCTTGGTTTCGTCATCCGGCGGCAGCACCGTCGAAAAGCTGTCGCTTTTGTCGCTCAGCACGATGGCGGCGATCTTTTCCGGCGGGACCGGAATGAATGGCAGGCCGACACGGCTGTCCGTCGCCACGACAGGAATGGGCATGCGGGTCGGGCGTTTGGCGGGAATGAAGATGTCGTGCAGCCCCTCCAGCACTTCGGGCTGCGACAAGTTGATCTCAACGATGACCTTATCGGCCAGAATGGCGAAGCTTGCGGAGTTACCGACCGAGGTGGTGGGGACGATACCGCCTTCCGCCGTGATTGCCACGGCCTCGACAATGGCAACATCGACGCCGTGGATCTGACCGCCGCGCAACTGCTCCACCGTTTCGGAAAGATGCTGATCGATGAACATCACCTTGCCGTCGTTGATTGCCTTGCGCAAAGCAGGATCGGACTGGAACGGCATGCGCCGCGCCAGCATGCCGGCCTCGACCATGGTCTTGTCGAGATCGTTGCCGAGGGAAGCACCGGTCATCAGGGTGATCTTCATGGGATGCGACTTGGCGCGCTCGGCCAGCGCCAGCGGCACGGCCTTGGCTTCACCAGCGCGCGTAAAACCGCTCATGCCGACAGTCATGCCATCCTGAATGAGACTGGCGGCCTCTTCTGCGCTGACAATCCGGTTCAAGAGGGACGCGTTGCGGATACGCTTTTCAAGCATGCACTTCTCCATGATCTGCACTCACGATGGCACGTCATCAAGCTGGCCACCTCTTGGGCGACTATGGCGTGCAGTTTCATCGATGAAACTGACATAGATCAAGGGTGCGGCCGGGACTATGGCCTTAGCCCATCAAATCTTGCGCGACAAACCGCAAGTGGTGCATCGGCGCTACAGGCTGCGGGGTCTTCGCGACATCGCAGCCTCGCCAACCGGCGAGCCTTCCGCAGCATCGTATCGGCGGCGAAACAGGATGAGGCAGGCGACCGCCCCGTCCTATCGCCAAAAATCACCCGCGATCAGGGGCCTTCGCAGATGGGGGCCTGACCAAACACAACCTGCCCCACTTCGGCATCATAAGCGCGCAGACCGAATGCACCCATTGTAATGACCCGGTAACAGGGGTTGCCACCCGTCCACAGCGGATCGAGAACATCGATATCGGTGATGAAACGATGCGCGCAGGCCTGACCGGAGCTGTAGGCTATGCCTTCGGCCGTCGTGCCGGCCATAGGCACATGGATATGGCCAAAAATGATATGACGCACACCGGCCGGGTGGGCCGCGAGGTGGCGCATGATGGCGCCATCATCATGCATGCCAATATGTTCGAAATGGCGGATGCCGCAATCCATCGGCGGGTGGTGAATGAACACCGTCACCGGTAGATCGCCCGCGCTTTCCAGCGCACTCTCCAGCCATGCCAGGCGATCCGCGCCATACCTGCCGCCGATGACATCGGCTTCGTGGCTGTCTAAAAACAGCAGTCGGCCGAAGTCCGTATCGATGAAAGACTGGATATAGCCATTATCGTCGCGCGGCTGCTCCGGGAAAGCTGCCACGAATTCCGGACGCCGGTCGTGGTTGCCAAGCATCAGCCGCACGGGCACAGAGACGGGCGCGAGAATATCGCGCAGCAGTTCGTAGGCTTCCGGCTCGCCGTAATTGCAGAGATCGCCTGTCATGACAAGAAGATCGGCGTCGGCATGTTTTTCGACAATATCGGCCACCGCCGCGCGCAGCTGCTTTTCCGGATCGACGCCGTTTACAGCGATGCCGGGGGGGACGAGATGGGTGTCGGTGATCTGGATGATCTTCATAACAGGTCTTTCTGCACAAAATGGCTGCGGGAACGGATTTCCCCGCAGCCTTCTCGATGGTTTTGCTTATTTCAGCAGGGCGTTGGTCTGCTCGACAACCTGCTTGAGACCGGCTTCCGGCGTCACTTCACCGCGCATGACGGTGCCGATGATGTCGCGCTGGGTGCGCCAGATGCGGACGGAATCACCACCCGGATAACCGGCCCATGGCAGCGAACGGTCAGCCTGAAGCGAAGCGGTCTTCACATTCGGGTTCTCGACATAATAGGGAGCGAGGAAGTCCGGGCCGGTTGCCAGCTTGTTGGTCGGCAGGTAGCCGGTGATGCGAACGATGGTGTTCTGCGCTTCCGGACCGGTGATCCACTTCAGATATTTCCAGGCAGCGTCCTGCTTGGCTTTTTCCTGCGTCAGGATAACGGCAGAGTTGCCGCCGGTCGGCACGCCGCCCTTTTCCTTGTTGTCGAGCGGGAAGGTTGCCGTCTTCAGCTTGAAGCGGTCGCCAACCAGGCCCTGGATCGTCTGAACGTGGGCCGGGGTCGAGAAGATGAAGCCGGTGAGGCCTGCACCGAACTGCTGGCGGGACTGATCCCAGTCGAGCAGGTTCTGACCACCTTCGGTAACGAACTGGCGAGCCATCTTCAGGGCGTTGAGGCCGATCTCATTGTCGAAGGCAACGGTCTTGGTCTTTTCGTCAACGAGCTTGCCACCCTGTTCGAACACCAGCGCCTGCCACAACCAGTCATCCGGCCAGCCGTTGATGTCGTAGCTCATGCCGGCAAACTTGGCATCGAGAGCCTTGATCTTCTTGGCGAGAGCGATGAGCTCCGGGAAGGTAGTCGGCATCTTGTCCGGGTCGCCGCCAGCCTTGGTGACGAGGTCGGCGTTGATATAGATGATCGGCGAGGAAGCGTTGACCGGCAGGCCGTATTGCTTGCCGTCGATCTGGCCGAGAGCGGCCATCTTCGGGCTGTAGTTCTTGTCGAGGAACGCCTGACCGCCTTCAGCCTGGATGAACGGGCCGAGATCGGTGATCTGGTTGCGCGGTGCGAGCGTGTGAACCAGTTCCGCCGTCAGGTTGTAACCCGAGAAATAGACATCAGGCAGGTTGCCCGTGACGGCAGAGCGCAGAACTTGCTGCTGGCCTTCATTGTAGCCTGCGGCCGGGGCGAGGAAGTTGATCTTCACATCCGGGTTCTTCTTCATGAATTCATCGGCCAGCGGCTGATGGAACTTGGTGAAGCCAGGCAGGTTGTAGAGAACGTTGAGCGTGATTTCATTGGCCAGAGCCGGCTGTGCAAGGCCTGCAAAAGCCATGCCGAGGGCCAGACCGCTTACCACAGCGCGTCGGTTGAGTTTCATATCAGTCTCCAGAGAGGTTGGGAGGAGGAGGAGTGTGAACGGCGTCACTTGACGCCGGTCATGGTAATACCGGCGATGAAATGGCGGCGTGCGAGGAGGAAGCACAGCACCATCGGCGCGGTAATCAGTGTGGCGCCCGCCATCAGCGCGCCGTAGTTCGCGCCGGATTCAACATCGGCAAAGAACATCATGCCAAGCGGCGGCGGGGCGAGATTGGTATCGGAGACCACGATCATCGGCCAATAAAGGTCGTTCCAGTGGGCAACGAGCGAGAAGACCGAGAAAGCGGCGAGCGAAGGCAGTGAGCCGCGCAGGACGAGCCCCCAGCAAATTTCCATTTCCGAAAAACCATCCATGCGTGCCGCCTCGATGATTTCATCCGGGTAGCTGCGGAAGGACTGGTTGAACAGGAAGATGGCGAAGACCGAGAGGAAGAACGGCATCATCATCGCGAAATAGGTGTTGAGGAGCTGCGTTTTCGCCAGCCCGACGAAAAGCGGCAGCGCCAGCGCCTGGATGGGAACGCAGAGTGCGGCGATGACGAGGCCCAGGAGCAGCTTGCGGCCCGGAAACCGGAGCTTCGCCAGCGCATAGGCCGCCGGAACCGAGGTCAGCACCTGAACAATAAGGATGCCGACGCAGACGATGACGCCATTCAGCATGAAACGTGCCATCGGTACCTGCCCCGCCGCCCGGGCATAGTTTTCCACCGCGTCGAATTTTTCGGGAATCGGCCAGAGCGAGACGTTGAATATTTCCGCCGGTGAGCGGATCGACGTCAGCATCATCCAGTAGAACGGCAAGAGCATCACGAATGCGCCGAGCGCCAGCACCAGATGCGGGAAATATTTGCGGAGAGCGGCCATCAGTAATGCACCTTCCGGTCCATATGCAGCGTCTGGCCTATCGACAGGACCAGCACGATCGCGAGGAAGATAATGGTCAGCGCCGCCGCATAACCGGTGTTGGAATATTCGAAACCCTCAAGATAAAGATCAAACAGCAGGGTTTCCGAACCGAAGCGGCCCTTGGTCAGCACGGCGACCGTCTCGAATACCTTGAAGGCCGAGATGGAGGTGGTGACTACCACGAACATGGTCGTCGGCCCAAGCATCGGCCATGTCACCGTCAGGAACCGGTCTATGGGGTTCTTTGCACCGTCCAGCCGCGCTGCCTCATGCAGATCCTTCGAAATGGCAGTAAGGCCGGCAAGGAACAGCACCATGTTGAAGCCCAGAACCTGCCAGATTCCGATCAGCGCCATGGTGGGAATGAGAAGGACGGGATTGGAAAGGAAAGCGACCGGTTCGAAACCCAGCCATTTGATCGCGGCATTCACCGGGCCGAGCGAGGGGTGCAGCAGGAATTGCCACACGGTTGCCATGGCGACGAGCGTTGCCGTGACGGGCAGAAAATAGGCGACTTCCCAGAAGGCGCGGCTGCGCTTGCGATTATAAACGAGCAGGGCCACGCCAAGCGCCAGAAACACGCCAAAGGGAATGACGATGACCGCGTAGATGGCGGTATTCGTCAAAGCGCGCAGGAACACCGGATCCTGAAACGCCTTGACGAAGTTGCCGAGACCGACGAAGCGCGTGGAGAGCGCGCCGAGTTGGTAATCCGTAACGGAAAAACCGGCGAGAACCAGCATCGGAACAATATAGATGGCCAGAAGCAGCAGGCTTGCCGGGGCGGCGAACATCAGGCCGCGCCAGATCATCCGCCGGTCTGCCTTCGACAGGCGTGGACGGGATTTGGCACGCACAATCGTGGAAGCATCTACAACCGTCATGCCGGCACCCGCTCACGCACCGTCGTCTTGCGGCGCAGGCCATCGGCGGCAAAAAGATGAGCGCGTTCCGGAGTAAAACCGAGATTCAGCACGCCATGCGCATCGGCCTCCAGCGCTTCGCCCGCACCCTGACGCAGGGTGATCGCAACCGTCTCGTCGCTGAGAAGACGGCAGCTGACGAAGCGATCCGCCCCGTGGGTTTCGCTGCGGACCACCCGCACGGCAAAACCTTCGGCACCCGGACGCAGATCTTCGGCGCGCAGGCCAAGGGTGGCCGGGCCGGCGTCGCGAGCTACGGTGTCGATGCCCAGATCACGACCGAAAGCGCTGATCTTGCCGAGTGTATCGATTTCGACCGGCAGCAGGTTGATGGAAGGCGTGCCGATGAAGCGCGCGACGGTCAGCGTTGCAGGCTTCCGGTAAAGCTCATCCGGCGTACCGAGCTGCTCGATGCGGCCTTCCGACATCAACGCGATGCGGTCTGACATGGTCATGGCTTCGATCTGGTCGTGGGTGACGTAGATGAAGGTTGCACCCAGCCGCCGATGCAGCCCGGCAAGCTCCTCGCGCATATGGGCGCGCAGCTTGGCATCGAGGTTGGAAAGCGGCTCGTCCATCAGAAATGCGGCAGGTGAGCGCACCAGCGCCCGGGCGAGCGCCACGCGCTGGCGCTGGCCACCGGAAAGCTGCGCCGGCCTGCGATCCAGCAGATGCGCGATCTGCAGGGTCTCGGCCGCCTGTTCAACGGCGGCGTCGATCTCGCGCAACGTTTCGGCCGGCGCCATCATGCGGCCGATCAGCGGCAGGCGGGCGGCAAACGGCAGACGCCGCATGCGCAGCGGCGTCGCGATGTTCTGGCGGACATTCATATGGGGGTAAAGCGCGTAGGACTGGAAAACCATCGCCAGATTGCGATCGCTCGGATCGATCTCCGTCACGTCCTGCCCGCCGATCGACACCGAACCGCGATCCGGCGTTTCCAGCCCGGCAATGATGCGCAGCAGCGTGGACTTGCCGCAGCCAGACATGCCGACGAGGGACAAAAACTCTCCGGGACGGATGGAGAGATCGATCTCTTTCAGAACATCGTCAGCCCCGAAGCCTTTGCCGATTCCTGAAAGCTCAAGTGATTGTGGCGTCATTCTGCGCTCCTTTTCTGAAGCGCATATGCTTATATTGTATGACAATATGACGAAGGTTTGCGGAAAGTTCGGTGACATCAAAAAGCCCGGCAAACCCGGCTCGCCGCCAGGCCTTGTAGTACAGGCTTTCACCAAAACCACTAATATTTAGGGGTTTATTCCCAAATACGCAAAGCTGGCGTTTTTCGGCTTAAAACCGCCTCGGAGTGTGCAGTTCCTAAAGCTATGGCGAGAATCACAAGCGCCCGAATTTTGGCTGAAATCTCGCCGCTGCCATGCCGCGCCTCAATCGCAGAGGCGACGCAGTCGTATTTTATCGAGATTGAACCCGCAAACTGCGTTCGCTTCCAACAAGACTTTTACTCTGGGCCACTGGTGGGCCAAAGACTTCGCGAGTGATTCGGAATTTGTTGGGCTCACCGAGCCTCGTCGCCGATACAGGATGGGGAGCGCATGCGGGCCAAACTATGCGGGTAAGGCCGCGCCACAGCAACGATTGGCTTAGGTCTTGTCGATAGTTTTGTGGGAAGAGAAATGGCGCACCCGAAGAGATTCGAACTCCTGACCCCCAGATTCGTAGTCTGGTGCTCTATCCAGCTGAGCTACGGGTGCGTGCCGTTCCGGTCGTTTCCGGTGGCGTGGCGATCCTCTAAAACGTCCTCATTCCGATTGCAAGCGATTTCGTTTCGAAATTGTCATTTTTCCGCAGCAATTCATTTATGCCATTGATTATAAACGAAATTCCATAGGGACCGTTTTTGCAGCGGCGCACACTGCCCTTTTTCCAGCGGGCGCGCCGATGGCTGAGGGTCGTTGACTGAGGAGATTTTCAGGCGGTTCTGGCCGCCTGCACAGTGGCGGCGCGGTCAGCGATCTCGATGCGGAACTGCGTGCCCGGGCCGGGCTTCTCGACAAGCGCTATGGTGCCGCCATGGGCAAGCACCAGTTCGCGGGCAATGACGAGACCGAGGCCGGTGCCGCCGGAGCGGGCCGACCCACGGAAAGCGGAGAACAGGTTCTCTTTTGCTTTACGTGGCATTCCCGGTCCGTTGTCGTCGATGACGATGCTGACGACACTACCGGCCCTTTGAGCGGCAATGGACAGATGTCGCGGCGCGGCATTTGTCGCATCCGATTGCAGGGCCTGAACGGCGTTGCGACAGAGATTGTGGATCACCCGGAACAGTTGCTCGGCATCCGCGTCGACAGTCAGATCGGTGGGCACGCTGTCATGAAACTCGATGCCGCTCTCCGGCTCGAGCGCCAGAATATCGCGTACATCCCGAACCAGAAGGCTCAAATGAACCGTCTTGCGTTTCGGCGCACCCTCCGTTGCCTGCCCATAGGCCAGAACTTCACCCGTATAGGCCACGGCGCGATCAATGGTGCGCAGCAGTTTCGGAGCGAAACTGCGGACCATCGGGTCCTTGGCATCCACCAGGCGGTCAGACATGAGCTGCGCGGATGAGAGGATATTGCGCATGTCATGGTTGATCTTGGAAACGGCGAGGCCGAGATCGACCAGGTTCTTCTGTTGCCTGAGCGTTTTCTGCAATTCCGTCTGCATGTCGGCGAGGTGACGGCCAGCAACCGACAATTCGTCGGTGCCTTCTTCCGGCACGAAGATACGCTCCGGATTGCCCGGATCTTCCGAGAAATGCTGCATGCCGAGCGTCAGCCGACGTATGGGCCGGATCATGATGCGGTTGATGGAGATAAAGATGAGGCCGGCGGTGACGAGTGACAGGACGATGGAGATCAGGAACACATTGCGGGCATAGGCGAGCATGGCGGCCCGCAGCTTGTATTCGCCGAGCACCAACTCGATGATGGTGTCACTGTCGCCGACGACATCGAAAACGCGGATGACGCGGTTGCCGCCGAACAGCAATGTGGAAAACGCATCGCGAACCGCTGCCAGCTGCGAAACATCAGAAAGATCATATTGCTCGTCCACCCCGGGCGGCGTTTCCGCCACCGCCAGCAAGCGCGACGTACCGTCCTTGCGAAGCGCAATCAGCTTTGCCCCGGTTGCCATCAGCGTGTCATTCTGCACGCTTCGTGGCAATTCGGCCTGCAGGCCGTCGATCACAGCGCCGGCGGCAGCCGCCGTGTTCAGGCGGTCCCGCAGCCATGAAAGACGCATATTTGCGACGGAAGGCACAAAGATCAGCACTTCGGCGATCATCACGAAAATGACCGTGAGCAACAGCAGGCGTCCCGAAAGACCAGCGGTCAACCCCGGCATGCAGTGCACCGGATTGTCCTCCGTGCGGTCCAAGCTGTCTACGCCTTTAGATAACACCTGGCCCTGATCCTATGCGCGCCGCCGCTTCGGTTGAACGGCTCGGTTTATATGCACGCATGATAATAGGACCTAACTGAGATTTTTCCAATGCACTGCAAAATAAACGTTTTCATCGTCGCAAAAAACAAACGCCGCCCGAAGGCGGCGTTCTAACTGTAGCGGGTCTTACGGGAAACCGCAGACCGGCGTTCTCAGAATTCCTGCCAGTCGCCATGCGCCGGCGCGGCGGCCGGCTGCGCATTGAGGGCGCGGCTGACGCTGTTCATCAATTTGCGGGCCGGAGAGGCTACAGCTGCCGCTCTGCCGGATACCGCCACAGGCCGCATCGGCTGCTCGATCCGGGTGCGGAGCGGAGCATCCTCAGCGCCGACCTTGAAGCGCGACACAAGGGTCACGAGATGTCCCGCTTCATTGCTGAGCTTGTGGGTTGCGGCCGAAGTTTCTTCCACCATGGCGGCATTGCGCTGCGTCACCTGGTCCATCTGGTTGATCGCCGTGTTGACCTCGTGCAAGCCGGTGGACTGTTCCCGCGCCGCCGTGGCAATCGAATGGATGTGGTCATTGATCGCGAGAACACGGGTCTCGATCTCGTTCAAGGCGCTGCCGGTTTTCTGCACCAGCGATACACCGCGTCCCACTTCCTGGCCGGATTTGGTGATCAGCGCCTTGATGTCCTTTGCGGCGGTTGCAGAACGCTGCGCCAGTTCGCGCACTTCCTGGGCGACGACGGCGAAGCCCTTGCCCGCCTCGCCGGCGCGGGCGGCTTCGACGCCCGCATTCAGCGCCAGAAGGTTGGTCTGGAAAGCGATCTCGTCAATGACGTTGATGATCTGGCTGATTTCACGCGAAGCGTGCTCGATGCGATCCATGGCGGAGACGGCATCGCGCACGACATTGGCGGATTCTTCCGTCTTCTGCTTGGTCTCGGCCACCATGGTGCTGGCTTCCTGCGCACGATCGGTGGAATTGCGAACAACGGCAGTAATCTCGTCCAGAGCGGCGGAGGTCTCTTCCAGCGCTGCGGCCTGCTGTTCCGTCCGCTTCGACAGGTCGTCGGCCGCAGAGCGCAACTCGTTTGCGTTGCCGCTGATGCCTTCCGTGCTGCTACGCACCTCGTGCATCGTTTCGCGCAACTTGGATAGCGTCTCGTTGACGTTGGCCTGAAGTTCGGCAAACACGCCGCGGAACTCACCGTCCATCTTCTCCGTCAGGTCACCGCGCGCCAGACCTTCGATGACACGGCTGGTCTCGGAGACGCCATTGTCGACGCCGGTGAGCAGCGCGTTGATCGTTGCAGCGAAACGGTTGAGGTTTTCGTCGCCGTAATCCTTGTTGATGCGGCGGCTGAAATCGCCTCCCGCAGCCGCATCGACGACGATGGCCATGCCGGCCTGAAGATCGTCGCTCTTGGCGCGCATGGCAGTTTCCTGCGCGTTCATGCGGCGCATTTCGAGGCCGTTCTTCTTGAAGACTTCAACGGCTGCGGCCATTTCACCGATTTCATCGTTACGGCCAAGATAGGGCACATCCGCGTCCAGATTTCCGTCCGCCACGGCGTTCATCACTTCCGAAACACTGCGGATGGGCGCACTCAGCTGTCGCGTACCGATATAAAGACCGAAGGCCGCGCCGGCCAATATGCCGCTGCCGGTGACGATGATGACCAGCCAGAATGTCGTTGTTACAAAACCATCGATGCCGGCTTCGACGGCCTCAAGTTCGTCAATGTCATTCTTGACGACGGCATCGATTTCCGCCTGATAGGCCTTGCGGTTGGCCCGGTTCGCATCGTTGTTGCCCTGCAGGTTGGCCGCCTGTGGGCTGGCCTCGCGGGCAAGCCGCGCGGTTTCCAGGCGGAACGCCTTGAATTCCTTGAAGCGGCTGGCGAGGTTATCAAAGGCCGCCTTCTGTTCCGCCGGAACGAGAGGGGTCCATGTGCCGATCAGCTTTTCCATGGCGTCGAGGTTCTTGACGATGCCATCCGCGAAGGGTGCGGCCTTTGTTATATCGGGGGCGGCATATACGCCACGCGCCTCCATTACGACCGCGGTGACCAACCGGTTGAGCGCCTCGCCCTTATAGGCGCGCTCCGCGGCCTTTTCATATGCGACCGTACGCACCCGGAATTCGCTGACCGCATAGATGGACAGTCCACCGATGGTACAGGCCACGAGGCTCATCAGCCCGACAAGAAGATTGATACGACCGCGAATTCTCAATTTCGTTCCCCCAACACAAGCCAGCCGCATGATGAAAAACAGGAAGCTGGCATAACTTTTCGCATCACAACATTTATCAATGCTGCGTTAAGAAAGAATTTCGGATTTTATCGATTGCGCGTTGGAATCAATCTCTACCGACAGTCGGCGAAGGAGATGGCGGTGCGTTTTCCGCAAAAGGTGAACCGCGAAAACCCCTTCGGCAATTGACTTTGTTCGGCCTATGCCCTTATAAGCCGCGCACGCTCGGCCATTGAAAGCTCGCCCAGGCGGGGTTAGCCGTGCAAAAAACGAAACGCTCTTGCAAATAATTGCAAATTCAAGAAGGGCCGCACACCGCGGTATTAAATAAATGTCGAAGCGTACCTACCAACCGTCCAAGCTTGTTCGCAAGCGTCGTCATGGTTTCCGTGCCCGCATGGCTACTGCTGGCGGCCGCAAGGTTCTCGCAGCCCGCCGTGCGCGCGGCCGCGCACGTCTGTCGGCTTAATTGCCGAGCGTGTGGCCCGATGAAAGTCGCGGGCACATGAGCGAGACTAAAAAACACCCCGGCCGGCTTAAAAACCGGTCGGAGTTTCTTGCCGTTCAGGCAGGGGAAAAACGACGGGGAGGCACCTTTCTTCTGGAAGTGCTTGATCGGAAGACCCCGGAAACCGAGCCACGGGTCGGTTTTACCGTAACAAAAAAACAAGGCAACGCGGTCGAGCGAAATCGCATGCGCCGCCGTCTCAAGGAAGCCGTCAGGCTTTCTGTCGGGGTCGCAATGAAGCCCGGTCATGACTATGTGATTGTCGCCCGCAGGGACGTGCTTAGTACGGCCTTCCCGAAACTTCAGTCTCTCCTTACCGAGCGCATTGAAGGAACGGCGAAACCGAAACGGTCCCAGGAGACCCGCTCCAGGAAAGAATGATGGAAAAGAACCGCAATTACTTCATCGCGATAGCCCTTTCGGTTGTCATCGTCCTCGCCTGGCAATTCCTTTACATGAATCCGCGCATCGAGCAGCAGCGCCGCGCCGAAGAGGCCCGCCAGGCGCAGCAGCAGACGACGCAGCAGCAACAGCCTGCACCCGGTGCCGCACCCGGCGCAACCGTGGAAGGCGCGCCGCCCGCATCCTCCACGCAGGCCGCCGCCACGGCGACCCGGGAAGAAGCGATCGCCAAGACCCAGCGCGTCGCAATCGATACCAACGCCATCGCCGGTTCGATCAACCTGACCGGCGCCCGCTTCGATGACATCCGGCTCAAGGGCTACCATGAGACCGTCGATGACTCGAGCCCGATCATCACGCTGTTTTCGCCCTCCGACACCAAGGACGGTTACTTCACCGAGCTTGGTTATGTTGGCGCTGCCGAAGTCGGTGGCGTTCCCGGCCCGACCACGGTCTGGACGCTTGCCAGCGGCGACAAGCTGACGGAAACCACACCCGTCACGCTCACCTATACCAACGAAAAGGGCGTCGTTTTCTCCCGTACGGTGTCGATCGACCCGCATTACATGATCTCGGTCGCAGACAAAGTCGAGAACCCCGGTCAGACGGCTATTTCCTTCGCCACCTACGGCCGCGTGACGCGCAACAACAAGCCGGCGATCCCGCCCGTCTTCGTTATTCATGAGGGCTTTCTCGGTGTCTCCGGCAAAGACGGCAGCCTGACGGAAGAGAAATACAAGGACGTTGAAGAGGCGCCGGTAACGGTTGCCAAGGCGACCGGCGGCTGGCTCGGCATCACCGACAAATACTGGGCCGCGGCCATCGTTCCGCCGCAGACGACGCCGTTTGAAACCCGCTATTCGCATATCACGGGCAATCAGCCGAGCTATCAGGCCGATTTCAAGAGCGACACGATAACGGTCGAACCCGGCCAGTCCATCGAGCTGAAGAGCCTCGTCTTCGCCGGCGCCAAGGAAGTGCCGCTGGTTGACCGTTATGAGACCGAATATTCCATTCCGAAGTTCGACCTGCTGATCGACTGGGGCTGGTTTTACTTCATCACCAAGCCGATGTTCAAAATGATGGATTTCTTCTTCCGTTATTTCGGCAATTTCGGCGTGGCGATCCTGCTCACCACCATCGTGGTCAAGGCGCTCTTCTTCCCGCTCGCCAGCAAGCAGTATGCTTCCATGGCGAACATGAAGCGCGTACAGCCGAAGATGGAAGAGCTGAAGGCCAAGCACGGCGATGACCGCATGGCCATGCAGCAGGCGATGATGCAGCTCTACAAGGAAGAGAAGATCAATCCGGTGGCCGGCTGCTGGCCGATGCTGCTGCAGATCCCCGTCTTCTTTGCGCTCTACAAGGTCATCTACGTCACCATCGAAATGCGGCATGCACCGTTCTTCGGCTGGATCCACGACCTTTCCGCGCCCGATCCGACGTCGCTGTTCAACCTGTTCGGCCTTCTGCCCTACGACGTGCCGCACTTCCTGATGATCGGCGTATGGCCGTTGATCATGGGCATCACCATGTTCCTGCAGATGCGCATGAACCCGACGCCGCCCGATCCGACACAGGCGATGATCTTCACCTGGATGCCGCTGATCTTCACCTTCATGCTGGCTTCCTTCCCGGCTGGTCTGGTCATCTACTGGGCTTGGAACAACACCCTGTCGATCTCGCAGCAGGCCCTCATCATGAAGCGTCACGGTGCCAAGATCGAACTGTTCGATAATCTCAAAGGGCTGTTCAAACGAAAGCCGGTGCAATCGAAATGAGTGACACCGGCCCGGCAACCGAAAAGCCCCTTTTCGGGCGACCCTGGATATTCATTCGCGGCGTTCCCGCGATGAAATTCCTGCCGCCCGAAGGCCCGCCGGAGATTGCTTTTGCCGGACGTTCGAATGTCGGCAAGTCCTCGCTCATCAATGCATTGGTGGGCCACAAGGGACTTGCCCGCACCTCCAACACGCCCGGCCGCACGCAGGAACTGAACTATTTCGTTCCGGAAGGTTATTCCGGCGAGCCGGGTGACCTGCCGCCGATGGCGCTGGTTGACATGCCCGGTTACGGTTATGCGCAGGCACCCAAGGACCATGTCGACGCCTGGACGAAGCTCGTCTTCGATTATCTCCGTGGCCGCGCGACGCTGAAGCGCGTTTACGTGCTGATCGATTCCCGCCATGGCATTAAGAAGAACGATGAAGAGGTTCTGAGCCTGCTCGACAAGGCGGCCGTTTCCTATCAGGTCGTGCTGACGAAGACGGACAAGATCAAGGACGTCGGTGTTCCCCGGTTGATCAACGAAACGCTGGAGAAAATCCGCAAGCGTCCTGCGGCCTATCCGGAAGTTCTCGCCACGTCGTCGGAAAAATCCTTCGGGCTGGACAGCCTGCGCGCCGAGATCGTCAGAACCGTCTCACTGTAAGAGGCTTCCGCCCTTATCTTCAGGCGATGGTAAAAAGCAGAACGGCGGTCCACAGCATCGCCGTCAATGCCAGAAGCCGCCAGAAACGCACCGAATGCCAGACCTCCAGAAGCATGGCGGCGAACATGCTGCCATTGCGCAGAGGCTGACTTTTGAAAGGCAGGCCTGACCGGGTTGGATCCCTTTCAAGCAATGCAGCGACGGTCGCGTTTTCCCGGTATTCGGTTTCAGCCAGATTATCCCGCCAGCGCCTGACCATGGCAGCAAACTGGCGGTCGCGTTTGACGCGTTTGGCAAGCTCCGCCATGCTTTCCGGCGGCAGGGCACCCAGCACATATTCGCCAGCGAGCACTTCGTCCCGCAAACCGCTTTGCTTGTCTCGATCCGGTGCCGTCATAGGTCTTCAAACTCCTCGGTCGTCCAGGCAGCATCGTTTCGCGATGCGCGACACATCCCTGTCGCCCTGCTGAATAACCCCTCCCCTGCCGCAAACAAGGCTGGTCCGATTGGTGCTTTATGTCAATCTTATTACGCGCTTTGCGCCGCCCAAAAGCGGAATTTTACCAGGCATCGACACAATAAGGCCCGGAGGTTATTTCATTCGTCAAAAGCAGACATCCGCCTGTCCCTGCAAACGTGCCGGCATGGCCGATCCATGCATCCTGCACTGCAAAAATCGATTCCGATTTCTGCACCGATGCTGTAGAGCGATGAAAGGCTTTTTTGGGCCGCAACCACAGACCGAGGTTTTTCCATGACTTCTTCCGAAAGCGAAACTCAGGCGCGGCTGCTTGCACAGGCTCTGCCCTTCATGCAGAAATATGAGAACAAGACCATCGTCGTAAAATATGGTGGTCACGCCATGGGGGATTCGACACTCGGCAAGGCTTTCGCGGAAGATATCGCCCTGTTGAAGCAGTCCGGCATCAACCCCATCGTCGTCCATGGCGGCGGCCCGCAGATCGGCGCAATGCTGACGAAGATGGGCATCGAATCGAAATTCGAGGGCGGCCTTCGTGTCACCGACGCCAAGACGGTCGAGATCGTCGAAATGGTTCTGGCCGGTTCGATCAACAAGGAAATCGTCGCACTCATCAACCAGACAGGCGAATGGGCGATCGGTCTTTGCGGCAAGGACGGCAACATGGTCTTCGCCGAAAAGGCGAAGAAGACCGTCATCGATCCCGACAGCAATATCGAACGTGTTCTCGATCTCGGTTTCGTCGGTGAAGTCGTGGAAGTCGACCGCACATTGCTCGACCTGCTCGCCAAGTCCGAGATGATCCCGGTCATCGCCCCCGTCGCTCCCGGCCGCGATGGCGCCACCTACAACATCAACGCCGACACCTTTGCCGGCGCCATTGCCGGCGCGCTGAACGCCACACGCCTGCTGTTCCTGACCGACGTGCCGGGCGTTCTTGATCGCAACAAGGAACTCATCAAGGAACTGACGGTTTCCCAGGCACGCGCGCTCATCAAGGATGGCACGATTTCCGGCGGCATGATCCCGAAGGTCGAGACCTGCATCGAGGCCATAAAGGCTGGCGTGCAGGGTGTTGTGATCCTCAACGGCAAGACCCCGCATTCCGTGCTTCTGGAAATCTTCACGGAAGGCGCCGGTACGCTGATCGTGCCCTGATGCGATTTAATGTGGCGGACGGCCAGCCTGTCCGCCACAGACGACGTTTCAGCCGAACACCAGAAGCGACAAGACTCCGACGACAATTAACAGGCAGCCGGAAAGTTCGAGCCTGTTGATCTTCTCCTTGAAGAACAGCACGGTGGAGGCGAAGGCAAACAGCATCTCCACCTGTGCCAGCGCCTTGACCACGGCGGCCTGCTGCAAGGTCATCGCCGTAAACCAGCCGAACGATGCCGTGGCACCGACGAAACCGACCGCAAGCGACGGTTTCCACGCCTTTGCGATACGCCGCAACTCATCTCTCTGCCGCCAGACGATCCACAGGAACATCGATACTGTCTGCATCACGATGACGATGACAAGGGTGTAGCCCGCCTGCACCACCGCATCCGGCGTTGGCAGGCTGGGCGCGAGCGCTAGCGATGCCGACCGATAGGCAACCGAGGACAGGCCGAAGAACGCACCAGAGGCGAGACCTATACCGGCTGTCCGGCTGAAGATGGAGGTGAGAATGGAGGCAGGTGTGACTTCCGTGCGCGCCACCGAAATCAGCATGACGCCGGCGACCGAAACCGCAATGGCCGCCAATGTGCCGCCATTGACGCTTTCACCGATGAAAATGAGCGCAAACAGCGCCGCCTGCGCGGGTTCGGTGCGGGAATAGGCCGTGCCGACCGCAAAGTTGCGGAAGGAAAACAGGTGTACCAGCAGGAAGGTCGCGGCGATCTGCGCCATGGCTCCTACGGTCGCCCATACGGCAAAAGACATATTCGGCACCGGCAGCGGCCGGCCGAGCCCGAAATGCAGAAAGGCGAGATAGGCAAGAGCAAAGGGCATGCCGAACACGAAGCGCACGAAGGTTGCGCCCGTGGTGCCCATCATGCCCTTGAGGTGCTTTTGCAGGGTCGAGCGCAGGTTCTGCAAGAACGCGCTTGCAAAGGTTATGCCTATCCAGAGTTCCATGGTTTGGCGGTATCATGCGCTGCAGGCCCCAGCCAAGCCCGATTTTCTTGCCAATCGTCGTCTTTTCGATTTTCTTCGGCATTCGAAACGGGCATAAAGCAGGCCATGGACACAAAGCCGAAAAACCTGCCCGATGCCGCCGATTTCGCCCATGTGAGCGAATGGGTCTTCGATCTCGACAACACACTCTATCCGCATCACGTCAATCTGTTTTCCCAGATCGACCGCAACATGACGGCCTATGTTGCGGAGCTTTTAAAGCTCGACCCGGAAGAGGCTCGTGTGCTGCAGAAGCGTTATTACCATGACCATGGCACAACGCTTCAGGGGCTGATGATCAATTACGGCATCAGCCCGGACGAGTTTCTGGAACGCGCCCATGCCATCGATTATTCGGCGCTGAAACCCCATCCGGAACTCGGCGAAGCGATCAAGGCGCTGCCGGGCCGCAAGTTCATTCTGACCAATGGCAGCGTCAAGCATGCGCAGGCGGCCGCCGGCGCGCTTGGCATTCTCGATCAGTTCGAGGATATCTTCGATATCGTCGCTGCCGGTTACCTGCCGAAGCCGGCCAGCGCGACCTATGAGAAGTTCGCAGCGCTTGCGAAACTCGACACAAAAAAAGCAGCCATGTTCGAAGACCTGCCACGCAATCTTGCGGCCCCCAAGGCGCTTGGCATGAAAACCGTGCTGCTCGTTCCCTCCAATCTCGAGGGTGTCATAATGGAGCGCTGGGAAATTCCCGTCGAGACCGACGCGCATATCGACTACATCACCGACAATCTGACCGGCTTCCTGACGAAAACCATTGCCGGCTGAGCGCCATAGCCGAGTTGCGCCGCAACATTACCGAAGCTTCATCCACCTTACCGATGTTTAAGTGGTGAGGCTCGATAGAGGTCACTATCTTTTCTTCAGGGACACCAAAGAAAGGTAATGACGATGACCACACGAAAAATCGCCCTCTCTGCTCTTGGCGCAGCCCTTGTGCTCAGCACGGCCGCAACGGCAAGTTTCGCCGCGCCCGGCAAAGGCCATAAGGATCGCATGCCGATCCGCCAGGAAGCTGCCTTCATTCACCTCCTGAAGGTTGCCGATACCAACAAGGACGGCAAGATTTCGAAGGAAGAATTCGCAGCACGACAGGACGCGCTTTTCACCGAGATCGACAAGGATAAGGACGGTTCGATCACGCCGAAGGAAATGCGCGAATATCGCCAGGCGAAAATGGAAGCTTTCCGCGCCGCCAATCCGCGCCCCGAGCGTGAGGACGCCAAAGCCGAAGACGGCAAAGGCCCGGAGGGCAAGCGCGCCGAAAGACATGCCGAACGCGAGCATGGCGGCCGTTCCGGTCATCAGGGCTGGGGCAAGCATGGCGGCAAGGGTGCGGGCCTCGGCATGCTCCGCTGGGCCGATACCGACGAGAACGGTCAGGTCAGCAAGGCCGAATTCACCGCAGCCGGCGAGAAAATGTTCGAGCGGCTGGACAAGAACAAGGACGGCGTCATCTCGATCGACGATATGCCGGACCGCCCGTTCCTTTAAATCCATCAAGGAAAAAGCCCGCTCAAAAGCGGGCTTTTTCTTCGCATCTCCAGACGGAAAACAGGGATTCACTTTTCCCGTAAACTCTCCATCTATTTATTTGCACGCGTTTTCCAGACGTAAAACCGCTATGCACTTTTACGGGAAATGCTCTAGTGCAGGCTGACGGTCTTGAGATCGTCTTCGGCAGCCTTGAAAAAGGTACTTGAACGGTTGTCGGTCAGGAGGATCGGCGTGCCATCCGCACCAAACAGCGCCCAGAGATCCAGTTGCGGATCGAGATCAGGCGCTTCCGGGAAACAGCGGCTTACGTCTTCCGCACGGATTTTGCGGATATATCCCACTTCTCCTTCGCCGATATGGGCGAGCTGGGATCGGGTGAGACGCGCATGCGCTTCTTTTAAAAGCATATTTCAGCCTCCTTCTTCACGCCGAGCGATTCATGTCCGATTCCGGCGTTCACGTTCTACTCTGAGACGGAAATATTAATTTTCTTTACCACGTTCGAAATTTCAGGCCGCACCAGATCGATGGAAAGAAGGCCGTTGCGCATGCGCGCTTCCCTGACCTGCATGCCATCGGCAAGCACGAAGACCCGCTGGAACTGGCGCGCCGCAATGCCCCTATAGAGGAAATCCCGCTTTTCCTGTTCCTGCTGGCGACCGCGAATGACAAGCTGGTTGTCGGCTGTCGTCACATCCAGGTCGTCCTGTGAAAACCCGGCAACAGCGATGGTGATGCGCAGGCGCTCCGGCACGTCTCCGGCCCCCGGCAGCCGTTCGATGTTATAGGGGGGATAGCCGTCATTGGCCTTCGCCATGCGCTCCAGCGTTTTTTCCATGGCATCAAAGCCCAGCAGAAGCGGGTGGGTGAATGGCGTCATGCGGCTCATATCTTTTCTGTCCTTGCAACCAAGCGACGTTTCGCGGTCCCGCTTCCGGCAACCTTGCCGGTCAATCGAACCGGCTCAAACAATATGGGAAGCCAAGCCGCGATGCGCAAGACGGGAGAACGGCGCGAAGGGGGCGCCGAGGAATGCGCTTGACAAGTGAGCATCCGTCGCTCGAAAAAAGCGCTCACCTCAACGGCGGGCAAGACATGGCAGAACGCAGAAAAATCATCATCGACACCGATCCGGGCCAGGACGACGCGGCGGCAATCATGCTCGCTTTCGCAAGCCCTGACGAAATCGACATTCTCGGATTGTGCGCCGTCGCCGGCAACGTCCCGCTGAAACTGACCAGCCGCAATATTCGCATCATCTGCGAATTGTGCGGCCGCACCGATATTCCCGTCTATGAGGGCGCAGAGAAGCCGCTGGTGCGCAAGCCCATTACCGCCGAGCATGTTCACGGCAGCACCGGTCTCGACGGCCCTGTTCTCGATGAACCGACGATGGAGGCCCAAAAGCAGCATGCGGTCGATTTCATCATCGAAACGCTGATGCGGGAACCCGCCGGCACGGTGACGCTCTGCACGCTCGGGGCGCTCACCAATGTGGCGCTGGCACTGCTTAAAGCGCCCGAGATTGCCGACCGCATCCAGGAATTGGTGATGATGGGCGGCGGCTTCTTCGAGGGCGGCAATATCACGCCGGCGGCCGAGTTCAACATCTATGTCGATCCGCAGGCTGCCGATATCGTCTTCCGTGCCGGCATTCCTGTTGTCATGATGCCGCTCGACGTCACCCATAAGCTTCTGACCACCAAGGCGCGGGTCAGCCGCATTCGCGACATCGGCACACGCCCGGCCATCGCCATGGCGGAAATGCTGGAGTTCTTCGAGCGCTTCGACATCGAGAAATACGGTTCGGACGGCGGCCCGCTGCACGATCCATCCGTCATTGCCTATCTCATCAAACCCGAGCTGTTTCAGGGTCGCGAGTGTAACGTCGAAATCGAGGCCACGTCCGAACTGACCATGGGCATGACGGTGGTTGACTGGTGGCGCGTGACCGAACGCCCCGCCAATGCCCGCGTGATGCGCAACGTGGATGCGGACGGTTTCTTTGAGTTGCTGACGGAACGTTTTGCCCGGCTCTGACCGGAACGCAGGAATGAAAAAAGGGCCGCTGGCGATACCAGCGGCCCTTTTTATTTGAAGCTGGGAAAACCGTCAGAATTCCGTCCAGTCATCCTGCGCCAGTGCGTTTGCGCCGCTGGTTCTTGGACGGGGACGCGATGCCGTCGAGCGGGCCGGTGCTGCGGCCGGAGCCGAGGGTGCGCGCATGGCAGCTGCCGCGGAGCGCAATTGCTGGCTGGGTTGACTACCGGACACCGCAAAACCGGCCACGAGCGATTTCAGCGTTTCGGCCTCGCCGTTCAGCGTCACGCTGGCCGCCGTGGTTTCTTCCACCATCGCCGCATTCTGCTGGGTGACCTGATCCATCTGGGTAACAGCGGAATTGATTTCCTTCAGACCTACCGCCTGTTCGCTGGCGGAAGCGGAAATCTGGCGTATCAGCTGGTTGATCTGCAAAACCTGATCAGCGATGTTCTTCATCGTCTCGCCGGCCTTGCCGACCAGCTGGACGCCCTCGCCCACCTGGGTGGCCGAGGTGTTGATCAGTCCCTTGATCTCCTTGGCAGCGGTTGCAGACCGTTGCGCCAGTTCGCGCACTTCCTGCGCGACAACCGCAAAGCCCTTGCCGGCATCCCCTGCGCGGGCAGCTTCCACACCGGCATTCAGCGCCAGAAGATTGGTCTGGAAGGCGATCTCATCAATCACACCGATGATGCGGGAAATTTCCGCCGACGATTGCGCGATGCCCTGCATCGAGTTGACGGCCTGCTGCACCACCTCACCCGACTTGCCGGCGTCATCGCAGGCATGGCTGACGGCACCGGCCGCCTGCGCGGCATTTTCCGCGCTGGAATTGACCTGTGCGGTCAGTTGGTTGAGGGCTGCGGCGGTTTCTTCGAGACTTGCGGCCTGCTGTTCCGTGCGGTGGGAAAGATCGCTGGCAGCGCGGGTGATCTCACCGGTGCCATTGCCGATGGTGACAACCGTCGCATTGACCGTGGAGACGGTTTCCTCGAGGCTTGCTAGCGCCAAGTTGAAATCACTGCGCAGCTTCGCATAGTCGCCAGGGAATTCGTCCTCGATGCGGTAGGTGAGGTTGCCCTGCGAAAGCGCATTGAGACCCGAGCCGAGCACGCTGACGATGTGTTGCTGCATGCGGCTATTTTCCGTGCGCTCGGATTCCGACCGTTGACGTGCCGTTTCCGCATTGCCACGCTGGACAGCGGCGTCCGCTTCCATTTCACGAATGCCGGCGAGTTTTGCGCGGAAGCCTTCCAGCGCGGTGGCAACAGCCCCCGTTTCATCCCGGCGGTCCTGCCCGGACACCGGTTCATCGTAACGGCCTTCGCTCAGCGTCCGCACATCCGAAACCAGCGAGGCGAGCGGGTTGCCGACGAAGTGACGCACGGCGAAATAAAGTGCGGTGATGACGGCGGCGAGAATGACAAGCGCGCCGATGATCATCATGTAGGTCTGCTCTTCCACCGGCGCGTTCAGTGCCTGATGCGGAATGTCCACCAGCACGACCCAGGTGGCGTTGAGGCCCGGAACCGCAAAGGGATAGACGAGGCGGTTATAGGGCGCATCGGTATCGAGGCCGAGATTTTCGATGAGACCGTGCTTGCCGGAAGCGAGCGCCGCCTGAATGGCGCTGGCGCCGTCTCCGTCATATGCCTTCATGTTCTGCTCGGGCGTCGGCGGCACCAGCCACTGGCCGCCCTGTGACACGAGTGTCACGCGGCCGGTTTCGAAAGGACGCAGCGCCTGCAGCTTCTGCGACAGCGAGGCCAGCGAAATATCGACGCCGGCAACGCCAATCATCTTGCCGTCGGACATGACGGGATAGGCAAGCGAGGTCATGGTGGTGGGAACTTCCGTGCCCTGCGCCAGATATGGCTGGGTGATGGCGCCCTTGCCCGTCTTGGCAGCAAGCGCCCACCATTCGGCGGCGTAGTCATTATCGAAAGTCGAGAACTGGATGTCACCCTTCTGGGTCTTCGACCAATAGGGGGCGAAGACGCCATTTTTATTGGTGCCGAGATCGAGCCTGTTGGCAATCTCGGTGCTCTGGCCGTCGAAAAGGCCGAGCTGCTCGCAGAACCAGCTTCCGAAAGCGAAAGTATTCTGCTCGACATTGGCCTTGAGAATATTGACGATGCCGGGGCGATCCATCGATTTCGCCTGATGCGCGCGGCCGATGACACCGGCCATGGAACGCGCGGCGCTGCCAAGCTCACCCACATCGGCGGCGATGACGTTGGCGATGGCGCGCGCCTCGGTATTGGCCTGATCCATGGTCAAAGCATGGACGCGCTCGCTGGTCTGGGAAATGAGGAAGGAATTCGATGCGACAAGGACCGTGGTGATGGCACAGCCGGTAACGAGGATAAGCTTGGTCGCAAGCGACTTCACTTTGAAATTGAACATTTTGGCCTCGATCAAATCGTCTGCCGGGAGGCTGACGTCAACGGATGATAAATCTCCGTCATGGAGGCCCGTCCGCATGGACAGTGCGCTGCAGCGCGACGAGGCAAAATTAGAGTATCTTTGCTAATTAAGCCCTAAAATTTACTTCGTCGCGCCAAGCAAAAATCAGTGTTCGTAATAGGCTGAGATGATTTCCCATGCATCGTCAGCCGTTTCGGCGAAATGCAGCAATTCCATATCTTCCGGGGCGATGGTGCCGAAATCCGCCAGGAATTCGAAATTGACCACCGAGCGCCAGAACTTCTCGCCGAACAGGATGAGCGGAATGGGCGCCATGCGCTTGGTCTGGATAAGCGTCAGCGTCTCGAAGAGCTCATCCAGCGTACCGAAACCGCCGGGGAAGATCACCACGGCCTTCGCCCTCATCAGGAAATGCATCTTGCGGATGGCGAAATAGTGGAAATTGAAGCTCAGCTCCGGCGTGACATAGGGGTTCGGCGCCTGTTCATGTGGCAGAACGATGTTGAGACCGATCGACGGGCCGCCCACATCGGCCGCACCACGATTGCCCGCTTCCATGACACCGGGGCCGCCGCCGGTGACCACGACATATTCGAGATGATCGGATTTCGCGGCATAGTCGGTGCACAGCCGGGCAAATTTGCGCGCCTCGTCGTAATAGACGGAGGATTGCTCCAGATTGCGCTTCTGCGTTTCGTTGCGCGCCGCCCAGGCCTCGCCACCGGGTTCGGGAATGCGGGCGCCGCCGAACATGACGACGGTGGATTTGATGCCGCGTTCGGTGAGCGCCATTTCCGTCTTCAGAAGTTCCAGCTGCAGCCTGACGGGACGCAATTCCTCACGGCAGAGGAAATCCATGTCCACATAGGCAAGTCGGTAAGACGGGGAATCCGACTGCGGTGTTTTCGGAACGACCTCGGCCTGCTGCTTGTCCGCAGAGCTGCGCTTCAAGGGGTCCCATACCCCATCCTTACGCCGCAATTTGCCATTTTTCAGTCGTGTCATTTCCATGCCTTTCGTCTGACGCGCCAAATCACCCAAATCACATTGACGCCTTTCCAACACTCCCTTAGATCAAATGGCCAAAGCCTTCCAGCGGCGCGGGACCTGCCGTGACCACGACCACACGCGACTTTAAGGAATTTTCCATGAGCCTTACGGATCTCACCTCCCTCGAAACCATCATCGAAACCGCCTTTGACAACCGCGATGGCGTGAACGTATCGACGAAGGGCGAGGTTCGCGATGCGGTGAACACATCTCTTCAACTTCTCGATAGCGGCAAGGCGCGCGTGGCTGAAAAGCAGGCGGATGGCAACTGGAAGGTGAACCAGTGGCTGAAAAAGGCCGTGCTTCTGTCCTTCCGCCTCAACGACATGGAAATCGTCACCGGCGGACCGGGTGAATCCACCTGGTGGGACAAGGTGCCGTCGAAGTTCGAAAACTGGGGTGAAAACCAGTTCCGTGCCGCCGGTTTCCGCGCCGTGCCGAATGCCGTCGTGCGCCGTTCGGCTTACGTGGCCAAGAACGTCGTGCTGATGCCGTCTTTCGTCAATCTCGGTGCCTATGTCGATGAAGGCACGATGGTCGACACCTGGGCAACCGTCGGTTCCTGCGCGCAGATCGGCAAGAATGTGCACCTCTCCGGCGGCGTTGGCATTGGCGGCGTTCTGGAGCCGCTGCAGGCCGGCCCGACCATCATCGAGGATAACTGCTTCATCGGCGCCCGCTCGGAAGTCGTTGAAGGCTGCATCGTGCGCGAAGGCGCCGTTCTCGGCATGGGCGTCTTCATCGGCAAGTCGACCAAGATCGTCGATCGCGCCACCGGCGAAATCACCTATGGCGAAGTTCCGCCCTATTCCGTCGTCGTTGCCGGCACCATGCCGGGCAAGCCTTTCCCGAACGGCGAGCCGGGCCCAAGCCTCTATTGCGCCGTGATCGTCAAGCGCGTCGATGAAAAGACCCGCTCCAAGACCGGCATCAACGAGCTTCTGCGCGACTGATAAAAGCTGATACCATGACCACGACCGATCCCGTTGCCAATCTCGCCGCCCTCATCCGTTGCCCGTCGGTGACGCCTGCGGAAGGCGGCGCGCTTTCCCTGCTCGACAGCCTGCTTTCGCCGCTTGGCTTTGCGGTTGAAAGGATGATTGCAAGCGAGGCGGGAACGCCTGACGTGGAAAACCTCTATGCCCGGCTCGGCACCGAAGGTCCGCATCTGATGTTTGCGGGCCATACGGATGTCGTTCCCGTGGGTGACGAGGCCGCATGGAGCCATCCCCCCTTCTCGGCAGAGATTGCCGGCGGGGAAATGTACGGCCGCGGTGCGGTGGATATGAAGGGCGGCATTGCCTGTTTCGTCGCGGCCATTGCCCGCCATATCGAAAAACACGGCAAACCGCAGGGCTCCGTTTCTTTCCTGATTACCGGCGACGAGGAAGGCCCGTCAATCAACGGCACCTCCAAGCTGCTGGAATGGGCCGCTGCCAAAGGCGAGACATGGGATGCCTGCGTGGTGGGGGAGCCGACCAATCCCGACCAGCTGGGCGACATGATCAAGATCGGTCGTCGCGGATCGCTTTCCGGCCGGTTAACGGTGCATGGCGTTCAGGGCCATGCCGCCTACCCGCATCTCGCCGACAACCCCATTCGCGGGCTGCTGCAGCTGACCCATGCGCTGATGCACCCGCCTTTCGATCACGGCACGGATAATTTCCAGCCCTCCAATCTGGAAGTCACCACCGTCGATACCGGCAATGCCGCCACAAATGTCATCCCCTCACGGGCGACAGCGGCCTTCAACATTCGTTTCAACGATACCTGGACAGCCGAAAGCCTGCGGGCGGAAATCATCCGCCGTCTGGATGCGGCTGCCACCGAAGGTGAGCTTCGCCCTGACCGCAGCCCGGTCAAATACGAGATCGTCTGGGCGGACCGGCCGGCCCACGTTTTCCTGACGCGCAACAATGCGCTCATCTCGTCGCTGTCAGGCGCTGTCGAGGCCGTTACCGGCAAGGAACCAAAGCTTTCGACCACGGGCGGCACCTCGGATGCCCGCTTCATCAAGGATTATTGCCCGGTGGTGGAATTCGGCCTCGTCGGACAAACGATGCATATGGTCGATGAGCGTGTGGCGGTTGCCGATCTAGAGACGCTGACGTGTATCTACGAAACCTTTATCGAACGCTGGTTTGCCCATGCCGACGGCAAGTGAAATAAGGCTTTATCTGCAGGGCCTGTGGCTGCTGCTGCTCGGCGACCATACCGGTGCGCGTTATCTGGATCTCTCCGAGCGCGGCATGTGGCGCTCCTTCTATTCTGCCCTCTGGTGCCTGCCCGCCATGCTGGTGTCCTGGCTGTGGCTGCGCGCGGCCTTCCTTGCCGGATGCCCACCGGGCACCGAAACCGGGCTGATCTTCTTTTTCCGTCTGGCGATGGTCGAAGCCATCTGCTGGATCGTGCCGCTGCTGCTAATCGGCATGCTGCTGTTCGCCTTCGGCGCACGGGAAAAATTCGCGCCGCTGGTCACCACCATGAACTGGCTGTCGCTGCCGTTTTCCTATGCCTATGCCATTCTGATCCTGATCGCATTCTTCCTGCCGCCCCTGCAGGGGCTGATCGCCATCCTGTGGCTGGCGCTGCTTCTGTCGCTGGTCTTCGCCTTTTCGCGGATCGTGCGGTTCTTCATCCGTGACCAGTCGCTGCTCGTCTCCGCCATCGTCATGACGCTGCTGGTGCCGGGCATGCTTCTGTCGGAGGCGCTGCAGCGTTTTCTTGGCGTCTACCCGGCTTGATAGTCGACACTGACTTCTGGGTCAGTCCGCGTCTTCCACGGTCTCGACTTTTGAATGCACACGCGGCGGAATGACATCAGGATAATCCACCTGCATGAAATAAAGACCGTCCGGCGGGGCGACAGGGCCGCAGGCCTTGCGATCCCGTGCTTCCAGTGCCGCGCGCACATCCTCCGGTGTCATGGCGCCTTCACCGGCCATTTTCAGCGTACCAGCGAAAGAGCGGATCTGGTTATGCAGGAAACTCTGCGCCGTCGCGCGGATTTCGATGAGGTCGCCATTGCGTGTCACATCCAGCCGGTCGAGTGTCCGGATCGGGCTGTTCGCCTGGCAATGAACCGAGCGAAAGGTGGTGAAATCATGCCGGCCGACAAGCATCTGCGCAGCCGCATGCATACGCTCATGGTCCATGTCTTTCGAGACCCACCATGCACGTTTGTGTTCCAGCGCCAGCCGAGCCTTCCGGCAAATGATGCGATAGAGATAATGGCGGCGGGTGGCGGAAAAACGGGCGTCGAAATCTTCCGTTACGGCTGCGACGTCCAGAACCGAGACGGCCTCCTTCGCCATCGCCAGATGGGCGTTCAACGCATTGCGAAGCTTGTAAGGCTCCCAGTCGCGAGAAAGATCGGCATGGGCCACCTGCCCGACGGCATGTACGCCGGAATCGGTACGGCCCGCACCGCGAATGGAAACGGTTTCCCCTGTCAGTGACCGGACGGCAGCCTCCAGCGCGCCTTGAACCGAGGGGCCGTTATCCTGTCTTTGCCAGCCGAAATAGGGTGAACCGTCATATTCGACGGTCATGCGGAAGCGCGGCATCAGCCGAGCCTCGTTGTGACGGGAACGGGGGTGCCACGAACGAAATCGGCGGCCGACATCGGCTTGCCGCCCGCCTTTTGCAGGCGCGTGAGCCGAACGGCATCGCTGCCGCAGGCAATGGTGAGGGCGTCGTCCAGCACGGTGCCCGCTTCTCCCATGCCACTTGCCAGCTCAGAGGCCAGAACCTTCACGCGCTCGGCCTTGCCGCCAATATCCATTTCCAGCCATGCACCGGGAAACGGCGAGAGGCCGCGAATATGGTTATGGACATCCTGTGCAGGGCGGGAGAAATCGATACGGGTCTCCCCCTTATCGATCTTCGACGCGTAAACAACACCCTCTTCGGCCTGTGTGACGAGGGGCAGGTCGTCTGCTTCCAGCCTGTCCATCGCCTGCCGCATCAGCCGCGCGCCTGCGAGCATGAGACTGTCGTGCAACTCGCCGGCTGTCATATTCTCGCCGATCGCGACCTTTGCGGTCAGCGCTACGGGGCCGGTATCGAGCCCCTTTTCCATTTTCATGACCATCATGCCGGTCTCGGCATCGCCGGCCATGATCGCCCGCTGGATGGGAGCCGCACCCCGCCAGCGCGGCAGCAGGGAGGCGTGACCATTATAACAGCCAAGGCGCGTGCCGGTGAGGATCGCTTCAGGCAACAGCAACCCGTAAGCCACGACAACCGCCACATCTGCGTTGAAGTCCAGGAACTGCTGGCGATCTTCCTCGGCCTTGAAGTTCACGGGCGCCAGCACGGGCAGGCCCAGAAGTTCGGCCGCCTGATGCACGGGAGACTTCTGCAGATCGAGGCCACGACGACCGCCGGGACGCGGCGGCTGCGTATAAACGGCAACGACCTCGTGGCCCGCTTCCACCAATGCACGCAAGGTGGGAACGGAAAAATCCGGCGTGCCCATGAAGATGATGCGAAGAGACATCGTCGCCCCCTGCCCTTTGTGCCCTTCCGTCTCCAGACAAGGAGAACGGATCAGACCTTTGCGCGGGCCGCTTTGGTGAATTTCTTGATGACCATGTCGCGTTTCAGCCGCGAAATATGGTCGATGAACAGAACACCGTTCAGGTGATCGATCTCATGCTGCAGGCACGTGGCGAGAAGTCCATCCGCCTCGACGGTCTGCTGCTTGCCGTCACGGCCGACGTAGCGCACCGTCAGCGCCGCTGGGCGCTCGACTTCGGCGTAATAATCGGGAATGGAGAGGCAGCCTTCCTCATAGGTCGAAATATCGTCCGATACCTTGAGGATTTCCGGGTTGATGAAGACGACGGGGGTCTTTTCCTCGCCTTCACGCGCAACGTCAATCACCAGCATGCGGCGCGCCACGCCGACCTGGATGGCGGCAAGGCCAATGCCCGGCGCATCATACATGGTTTCCAGCATGTCGTCGGCAAGGCGCAGCACTTCGGTATCCACCTGTTCGATGGGTTTCGATTGCTGGCGCAGCACGGGATCGGGCAAAATGATAAGCGGTTTGATAGTCATGGCTTCCCATAACGTATCTCTTGCGCGGAGGAAATAAAAAACACCAGCGGTCAAACCGCGCCGGGCTTCCGCTCTGCCGGACTCATTTCCGCCGCAGGAATGTTCTTGTTTTGATCTTACGAATCACAAGAAATCTGCTAGATTTAATCATGAGCATAGATTTATCCGTTCTCCTCGATCCAGCATTGCGGGCCGGTTCCGTCGATATCAGCTTCGGCGCGCTACTCGCGGCTCTGGTTTTCGGTCTGGCGATCACATGGCTGGTTACAACGAACCGCGCGAAAAAAGCGGGAGCGGATGGAGAAATCTCCGACCTTCTGAAAACCCAGTCCGAACTGCACGGCCGGATTGCCGCCATGGCGGAGACGCTTGGCACACGCCAAACCGAGATGAGCCAGACGCTCAACCAGCGTCTCGACGGCATGTCGCAGCGGCTGGGCGAAACGCTGACGGAGCAGACCCGATCAACGCATGAGAATCTGAGCCGTCTTCAGGAGCGCTTGGCGGTCATCGATGCCGCACAGGGCAATATTCAGGATCTGGCCAAGGATGTGGTCGGGCTGCAGGCGATCCTTTCCAACAAGCAGACGCGAGGCGCCTTCGGACAGGCGCGCATGGAGGCGCTGATTGCCGATGCACTTCCCGCAGGTGCTTTCGAGCTTCAGCCCACACTTTCGAACGGTTACCGGCCGGACTGCACCATCAAGATGCCGAATAACGCGCCGCCGCTTGTCATCGACGCCAAGTTTCCGCTGGAAGCCTGGAACGCACTGAAAGCAGATGAGTCGCCGGAAGCGAAGCGCGCCGCCATTCAGCAGTTCCGGCGCGATATGGAAGTGCACATTCGCGACGTGGCCGAGAAATACCTCATCCGCGGCGAGACGCAGGATACGGCCTTCATCTTCGTGCCGTCCGAATCGATCTTCGCTGATATTCACCAGCATTTCGAATATCTTGTGCAGCGCGCCCATCGGGCTCGCGTCGTCATCGTATCGCCGTCCCTTCTGATGCTGTCAGTGCAGGTCATCCAGTCGGTGCTGAAAGATCAGCGCATGCGCGAGCAGGCGCATCTCATTCAAGGCGAAGTGGCGTTGCTGATGGACGATGTGCGGCGCCTGGACGACCGGACGCGCAAGCTGCAGGCCCATTTTGGGCTGGCGCAGAAGGACGTCGACATGATGCTGATTTCCTCCGACAAGGTCTTGGCGCGTGGCCAAAAAATTGAGGGCCTCGATTTTTCGCCGACAGAAAAAGAAGCTGCGCATGGGGAAATCGAGCAGGCCCGCCGCTTTGCGGATAACAGAGCCGGTGCGGCCAAATTACGGGTAGTTGACGACGAGTGATCGTCTCGGGCAAAGTCGCCGTCTCGCTTGAATTTCATACGGACATGCCGCCCATGATTACTATTTTCGGCTCCATCAACATGGATCTCATCGCCACCGCCAAACGCCTTCCAAAACCCGGTGAAACCGTGACAGGAGAGAGCTTCTCCACCGCGGCGGGCGGAAAAGGAGCCAATCAGGCGCTTGCCGCAAAGCGGGCGGGCGCCACGGTCAAAATGGCCGGTGCAGCGGGTGACGATACCTTTGCCGCACCGGCGCTGACATTGTTGCGTGATGCCGGCACCGACCTCTCGCTCGTCAAGACCGCGCCGGGCCCGACCGGCACGGCGATGATCCTCATTGGTGAAGGCGGAGAGAACATGATCTCGGTCATTCCCGCCGCCAATGGCGAGGTGTCGGCATCCGACGCCGCCAAGGTCGTGGCGGAGATGTCGGCGGGCGATATTCTGATGCTGCAGTTCGAAATACCCGCATCCGCCATCGAAGCGGCGCTGACGGCCGCAAAGGCGAAGCGCGTCACCACCGTCATCAATACTGCGCCGCTGACCGCAGACGGACCGCGCCTTGCCGGCCTTGCAGATATCGTCATCGCCAACGAAACCGAGTTCGAATTGCTGATCGGCAAGAACGGGCTTTCCGGTTTGGAGCGGGAAAACGAACTCAAGGCCTTACATGAAAAAACCGGCCAGACATTGATCGTCACACTTGGAGCGGACGGCGTGATCGCCATTCGCAATAGCAAGCTGTACCGGGCCGCCGGCCTGAAGATCGTACCCGTCGATACGGTTGGCGCAGGCGATACGTTCTGCGGTTATCTCGCTGCCAGCCTTGATCAGGGGATGGATTTCGAAAAGGCGCTGAAGCGTGCCGCCGTCGCAGGTTCGCTTGCCTGCACCCGCGCCGGCGCCCAGCCTTCCATTCCGCTTGCCGCAGAAGTGGATGCGAATATCTGAGACTTCAGCCGCTCAGCGACGAATAAAGGTGAGATAGGCCGAGCTGCGGCCTTCTCTTTTCGCCTTGTTCTCATAACGCGTGCCCGGCCAGTTGGCATAGGGCGTGCGCCAGTCGTCAGCGCTCGTCGCCGTCCACTCAAAACCGCCATGGCGAGCGCAATGCTGCAGCGTCCAGTTGACGTAGGTGTCGATATCCGAAGCGAAGCAGAACTTGCCGCCGGGTTTCAGCACCCTGTGGAAGCGGGCAAGATTGACGTCGGACACGAAACGGCGCTTCCAGTGCTTTTTCTTCGGCCACGGATCAGGGTAGAGAAGATCAATGTGATCGATCGATCCTTCCGGCAGCCAGTCCAGCAATTGCGTCGCGTCATCATCGTAAAGGCGGATATTCATCAACTCGCGTTCGCGCACGGTTGCGAGCAGCTTGGCCATGGAATTGACGAAGGGCTCGACGCCGATAAAGCCTGTCTCGGGGTTTTCAACCGCGCGATGGGCAAGATGCTCGCCGCCGCCAAAACCGATCTCCAGACGAACCGATCTCACATCCGCAGGAAAGAGAGCCGCCAGATTTTGCGGCGGTGTGCGCCCCAGATCGATTTTCAGCAAAGGCAGCAGGTTTTCGATCGTGTCGACCTGCTGATTGCGCAAAGGCTTGCCCTTGCGTCTGCCAAAAAACGCTTCCGTTGCGCGCGAACGCCGTTCTTCCGTCATGTCATACTCTCAAGAACAAATAGATTTAACCCGCACAGCGCCAGATGAATGGCACTATGCGGGTTACAAAAAGTTGGTGACGGTATCTCTCAATCGCCGCCAAATAACAAGTGTTAGGCGCTCAAAGCTTCCTTGAGCGGCTTCACCAGGTCAAGCTTCTCCCAGGAGAAGGAGCCGTCACGGCCGGCCTTGCGACCGAAATGGCCGTAAGAGGAGGTCTTGGCGTAGATCGGCTTGTTAAGATCGAGATGACGGCGGATGCCCGAAGGCGACAGGTCCATGACCTTGCGGATCGCACCTTCAACCTGATCTTCGCTGACCTTGCCCGTGCCGTGCAGATCGACATAGATCGACAGCGGCTGGGCGATGCCGATAGCGTAGGAGATCTGGATCGTGCAGCGCTCGGCCAAACCGGCAGCCACAACGTTCTTGGCAAGGTAGCGGGCGGCATAGGCGGCGGAACGGTCGACCTTGGTCGTGTCCTTGCCGGAGAATGCACCGCCACCATGGGGGGCAGCACCGCCATAGGTGTCGACGATGATCTTGCGGCCGGTCAGGCCGGCATCGCCATCAGGACCGCCGATGACGAACTTGCCCGTCGGGTTGATGTACCACTGGCAATCGTCAGCGATCTTCAGGTCGCCCAGAGCTTCGCGGATATAGGGTTCGACAACGGCGCGAACCTTCTTCGAATCCCAGCTTGCATCGAGATGCTGCGTGGACAGAACGATGGATACGGCTTCCGAAGCCTTGCCATCAACGTAACGAACCGTCACCTGGCTCTTGGCATCAGGGCCGAGCTTTGCCGCTTCGCCTTCGCCGCTCTTGCGGGCGGTGGCGAGCAGCTGCAGGATACGGTGCGAATAATAGATCGGGGCCGGCATCAGGTCCGGCGTTTCCTTGCAGGCGTAACCGAACATGATGCCCTGGTCGCCGGCACCTTCGTCACCCTGCTTGTCGGAAGCATTGTCGACGCCCTGCGCGATGTCTGCCGACTGCGGATGCAGGAGAACATCGATCTTGGCGGTCTTCCAGTGGAAACCATCCTGCTCGTAGCCGATGTCGCGGATCGCCTTGCGGGCCGCGGACTTGAACTTGGAAGGATTGATGACCGGATGGCCGGAGGCGTCCTTGACGACCTTGCCGTCCTTGTCCTTCTTCAGCAGGGTATCGGGAACCCGAACCTCACCGGCGATGACGACGCGGTTGGTCGTCGCAAGCGTCTCGCATGCGATGCGCACGGTCCAGGGGTCAACACCCGTCTTGGACGCTTCACGATAAATGAGATCGACGATTTCATCGGAAATACGGTCACAAACCTTGTCCGGATGACCTTCGGCCACGGACTCGCTGGTGAACAGGTAATTGGCACGCATGCGGGATTCCCCTCAAAGAACGGTCTTCGAGTTTGTTAGTCATTTCGGCCGCGAAAAACAAGGACACAACCACATAAATATATCTTTATGTGAGAATTCCTTTCTAATCCGGCACAAAAAAACGGCCCTTGCGGACCGTTGAGTGTCCGGCGCCCTTGCCGGAAATTATGGGCATCAACTGTGGAGACTTACTCCGCGTCTCCTTCGGCGGCGAGCGCCTTGACGAGATCAACGAGACGACGGCGGACCTTGGGATCGGCGATCTTCACAAAAGCGCGGTTCAGCTGCAAACCTTCAGCCGAGGACAGGAAGTCAACCACGTAATTGGAGCTGGAGGCTTCCGCCATGCCGGATGCGCCGCCAACCTGATCACCGGGAGCATCTTCGAAAAAGAAGGACACCGGAACGTTGAGGATCGCGGAAATATTCTGAAGGCGGCTCGCACCGACGCGGTTCGTGCCCTTTTCATATTTCTGGATTTGCTGAAAGGTAATTCCAAGGCTTTCGCCCAGCTTTTCCTGGCTCATGCCGAGCATGGTTCTGCGAAGACGAATTCGGCTTCCGACATGAATGTCGATGGGGTTAGGCTTTTTCTTATTCTCGGTCATCATGCGGTCCTGACACTCGGAAAGGGTTGATATCTCGCTTCATTACTATTCGAATAAATGAGCTGCATTTCGACAGCGTCTAAACTTGTTTTACGACTGACGTATTCACTATGCAATTGCGGGAGTTCCCGGTCAATTCTGACGCCGAGCAAAACTCCAGGCAGGAAATACCGCAACGATTAGCATGATTGAAAAAATCAACCAGAAATACGTCCGATGTGTGTCGTAAGTAAATGCGTCGTTTGACCCACCACTCAAAGTGGCGTCAACAATGCCAACCCGACCGTAATCCAACCCGGCAATAATGCGACCATAGGGGTCGATGACAGCCGAAATTCCGGTATTGGCGCCGCGAATCACCGGCACGCCCGTTTCAACCGCACGGACTCTTGCCTGTAAAAAGTGCTGATAGGGGCCAGGCGTGTCGCCGAACCAGCCGTCATTTGTCACGTTCAGAATTGCTGCCGAACCCGCCAGACCCGGCGTCATCTCACCCGGAAAAATGATCTCGTAACAGATCAGGGGATAAAAAGTCTTGCCGGACGGCAACGTCAGGGGCGTGCGCGACGAGGCGGCCGAAAAACCACCCGGCAGGCTGATGACATTGTCGATGCCGAACTCACGCAGAATGCCTTCGAAGGGGACGTATTCGCCAAAGGGCGTCAGGTGAACCTTGTCGCTTGCGGCGAGGATTTCGCCCTGGCTGTCGATCGCATAGACGGAATTGTAATAACGTGGTGGCCGACCGGCACCCTGATCTTCCATTCTGACAGCGCCGGTGAACAGGATTTGCCCATCCTCCAGCGTTTTTGCGATTTCCGCCAAAGCATCCGGGTTCTGCGTCAGGATGAAGGGCACGGAGGTTTCCGGCCATACGACGATATCAGGGCGCTTTTTCCCTTCGCCGGGCGGTAGCGCCGTCAGCCGCAGATGTTCACCGAAAATCTCCGCACGGTCGGCATTCAGCATTTTGCGGGACTGGTCTATGGACGGCTGTACGATCCTGACCGTCAGTGCGTCCTGCGACGTTTCCACCGGTGTCTGAAGGCGATAGAAGCCATACCCAAAATGGCCGGCCAGCAGCAGGCCCGCCAGAGCGAGGCCCGGCCACATGCCTTTTTTCGTGCCGATCAGGGCCGGCGCGGCGAAAATGAACACGGCAAGCGTGGTGACGCTGAAAAGCCCTAGCAGATGCGCGGACTGCATCATGACCGGAATGGGCATGATGCCGTAGCCGATGGCGTTCCAGGGAAAACCGGTCGCAACAAAACTGCGCAGCCATTCAAACAGGCCGAATGCGGCGGCAAGGGCGGCGATACGGCCGAGACCATCCGACCAGACGATGTTGGCCGCAGCGACTGCAAAACCATAAAACAGCGCAAGAAGAGCCGGAAGGCCGATGATGGCGAGCGGCAGTGCCCAGGCGAATTCGTCTGCCTCCAGCAACAGGGCATTACCCAGCCACCAAAGGCCCGCTACGAAATAGCCGAAGCCGAAACACCAGCCGATGCCGAAAGCGGGCAGGATGCGGCTGAAGACGCCGCCGCCGGGCTTGCCGGTGCAGCCGTCCACCAGCCAGACAAGCAGGGTGAAGGAGAAAAACAGCGCCGCGAAAAAACCGAATGGAGGCAAAGCCAGCGCACCAACCGCGCCTGCGGCAATCGCCATCACTGCTCGGCTTTTGCCACCGGCCAGCATTACCCTGCCTGCAAGACGCTCCATGCCATCTCCGTTTTATGCGCGTCCGGAAAAGACCGCTCCCGGCAAGGCGGCGCCGCGGAATTTTCCCTCAGACCCGGAGTAACGGAAAAAAGATTCGCAGTCCACAGGAGTGGAGGACGCCCTGATGACCGGGCGTGTTTTTCGTCGGCCCACAGAAGCATCAGGAGCGGTCAAATCGATATTGAAGCAGCGAACCGACGGGTATTATCCCGTCGGTTCCTGTTCAGTCGGCATTCTGCTGGTGCGTGATAAGGCGCACATCCGGCGCGGGCAACGCAATCACCTCGTTAGCGCGGGCGTCGCCTGGCGCACGATCATCCTGCCCTTCCGAGCCGTGATTGCGGACAATGCGGACGCCCTTGATGCGCCGTGTATCCGCATCGAGAATCTGGAATTCGAAACCGGGCACGGCCCGGACCACCTCGCCCTTGGCCGGAATACGGCCGAGCGCAAAGAAGATGAGCCCACCGAGCGTATCGATTTCTTCCAGATGTTCGCGGACATCGAATTCCGGCCCGATCGCCTCGGCAAGCTCGGTGAGTTCGGCGCGGGCATCGGCCACAAGCACGTCGGGGGACAGGCGCGAAAACATCGCCTCGTCCTTGTCGTGCTCGTCGTCGATATCACCGACGACCATCTCGACGATATCTTCGTGGCTGACGAGACCGTCGGTGCCACCATATTCATCGATCACGAGAGCGAGCTGGGTTCTCTGGGCCTGCATGGTCTTCAAAAGATCGGAGGCCAGCATCGAAGGCGGCGCGAACAGAATTTTACGCACCAGCCCGGCATCGGCAACCGTCTGCTCCAGATCGACCCGCGCCAGATCGAAATTCGGGCGCGGCGAACGCGGCGCTTTCGCTTCGCCATAAGCGACGCTGCGCGATCCCGCCCGGCGCTTGTTGCGGGCCTGCTTTGCGACGTACGCCAAGAGATCGCGAATGTGGATCATGCCCTTCGGGTCATCCAGCGTTTCGTCATAGACCGGCATGCGCGAGCGCCCGGTTTCCTCAAAGAGGATCAGCGCCTCGCCGATTGTCATGTTCTGGTCGAGACCGTCAATATCGACCCGCGGGATCATGATATCTTCGACCCTAACCTCACGGAAACGCAGGATATTGTTCAACATCGCCCGTTCTTCGGGCGAAAAGGCGGCACCGATTTCGGTGTCATCCATCAGCGCGTCGGTCAAATCCTCGCGCAGGCGCTCGCCTTGAGACGGTCTCAGCAACCGCGCGATGCGCGACCAGATCGTCGATCTCGGCTTTGCGTTGTAGTCTTGACGTAAATGACTACTGCCCTCTTCCGAGGAGGACTGCTCGCCGTTTTCTCTGCCCTCATTGGCAGGTCGTGCAGAATGTTCGTTCATGGCTCCAGACAATATTCAAAGCGGTTCCTGACCCGCGTATGGATCAGATAGGCCAAGCACCGCCAAAATGCGAGTCTCAAGCGACTCCATTTCTTCCGCTTCTTCCTCGTCCATGTGGTCATAACCAAACAAATGCAGGAACCCATGAACGAGCAGATGGGTCAGATGATCCTCGAAACTCTTGTCAAGTTCAAGGGCCTCGCGCTCAACCGTCTCGCGCGCGATGACGATATCGCCCAGCATCGGGCCGGGCATACCGCCCGGTTCCAGCGGAAAAGCGGGGAAAGACAAGACATTGGTCGCCTTGTCCTTGTCGCGCCACTCGGCATTGATTTCCCGAATATTTTCATCGTCGGTAAAGACCAGCGACAGCTCCACCGGCATTTTCGGGAAGGGTTGCTCCTCTTCCCGCTTCAGAAAATCGACCGCCGCGTCCAGCACCTTGGTGGCAAAGGCAGCCAAGTCCTCTTCCGAGGACCAGCCTTCGGCCTCGACGCTGATTTGAATATCCAGAGCTGTCATTGTCTTTACGTCAGCTGCCCTTCACGAGGCTTTCATCCGGCACCGCCGTGTGGGATTCATACGCCCGGACAATGCGCGCCACCATCGGATGACGCACGACGTCGACATCCTTGAAGCGCACGACCGACACGCCCTCCACATCGGTGAGGATCTGCAGGGCCTCGACAAGACCGGATTTCACGCCGCGCGGCAGATCCACCTGGCTCGGGTCGCCGGTCACGATCATGCGGCCGTTTTCACCAAGACGGGTGAGGAACATCTTCATCTGCATCGTCGTGGTGTTCTGGGCTTCGTCCAGAATGACGGCGGCGTTGGCAAGGGTGCGGCCGCGCATGAAGGCGAGTGGGGCGATTTCGATGACGCCTGCCTGAATGGCGCGCTCCACCTTGTCACCCGGCATCATGTCATAAAGCGCGTCATAAAGCGGACGAAGATAGGGATCGACCTTTTCCTTCATGTCGCCCGGCAGGAAGCCCAGCCGTTCGCCCGCCTCGACGGCAGGACGCGACAGGATGATACGGTCAACCGCACCGCGCTCCAGAAGCTGTGCGGCATGCGCCACGGCAAGATAGGTCTTGCCGGTGCCGGCAGGGCCGACGCCGAAAACCAGCTCGGATTGCTCCAGCGCCCGCATATAGACATCCTGCGTCGGCGTGCGGGCAGCGATGGTCTTCTTGCGGGTGGAAATCTGCGCCATGGAAATCTTCGCCTTGCGCTCCATCGTCGGCAAGGTCAGTTGATCGTCCGCGGCCATCGCCATGCGGATCGCGCCTTCCACGTCGGAAACCTCGGCGGTTCCGCCCTTGAGCAGACGTTCGTAGAGGAAATCCAGCGCCCGGCGGGCCTGATTGGTGGCGACGACATCACCGGTGATGGCGACGGAATTGCCGCGCGGGCGCGCATCAATGTTGAGGCGCTGTTCCAGCAATTTCAGGTTCTGATCGAACTGACCGAATAGCTCTCCCGCTATCCTGTTATTCTCGAACGTGAGGACGAAGTGATTGGCGTCGGTCGCGGCTTGGCGTGGCTGGCGCGATGAAGGTGATACCAATTCATGTGCGTTCAAGCGGTCAGGCTCCTGTCCCAATCAGTGTCGGCTCCTCACTCTAACTCTCTGCCACCTCGGCAAACAAGCTGTTTGGACCCGTTGCGGTGATTCGTACATTAACAATGTCACCGATTTTCAAAGTCTTTGCATCAAGATTCACGGATTGCAGCCAGGGGGAGCGACCTATCAACTGTTCAGGCATGCGGCCGGGCTTTTCCAGCAACACATCCATGGTCTTTCCGACCAGCGATTCCGCAAATTCCTTCTGCTGCCGCAGCAACAGCGCCTGCAATCTCTCCAGCCGCTCGGCCTTTACCTCTTCCTCGACCTGATCGTTAAGGTCAGCGCCCGGCGTGCCGGGACGGGTGGAATATTTGAAGGAAAAAGCCTGCGCGTATTTCACCGTCTCGACCATCGCCATCGTGTCTTCGAAATCGCGATCCGTCTCGCCGGGGAAGCCGACAATAAAATCTCCCGACATGGCGATATCAGGGCGGGCGGTGCGGATTTTTTCGATAAGCTGGATATATTCCTCGCCCGTATGGCGACGGTTCATCGCTTTCAGAATGCTATCCGACCCTGATTGTACCGGCAGATGCAGGTAAGGCATCAGGATACGCAGATCGCGATGGGCGCCGATCAGCCGATCGTCCATGTCACGCGGATGGCTGGTGGTGTAGCGAAGCCGGGCAAGACCCGGAATCTCCGCCAGCCGGTAAAGCAGTTCGGCAAGGCCCCATTTATCGCCCTTCGGGCCTTCGCCCTGCCAGGCGTTGACGTTCTGTCCAAGCAGCGTGATCTCCCGCACGCCGGCATCCACCAGTTTCATCGCCTCATCGACGATCTGCCGCACGGGACGGGAGACTTCCGAGCCACGGGTATAGGGTACGACGCAGAAGGTACAGAACTTGTCGCAGCCTTCCTGCACCGTCAGAAACGCGGTGACGCCGCGCGTGCGCAACGTCGCCTTTTCGGCGACCGGCAGATGCTCGAACTTGTCCTCGACCGCATATTCGGTCTCGATGACGCGTTCACCGCCGCGCACCCGCTTCAGGGCATCCGGCAGGCGGTGGTAGGTCTGCGGGCCAATGACGACGTCCACGGCGGGCGCGCGGCGAAGAATTTCCTCGCCTTCGGCCTGCGCCACGCAGCCGGCAACGCCGATCATGAATTCGCGGCCCTGCTCTTCACGCGATTTTTTCATGTCGCGTAGACGGCCAAGCGCCGAGTAGACCTTTTCAGCCGCTTTTTCGCGGATATGACAGGTGTTCAGCAGAACCAGATCCGCCTCGCCCATATCTTCGGTCTGAACATAACCGTCCTTCGCCAGCGCATCACTCATGCGGACGGAATCGTAGACGTTCATCTGACAGCCATAGGTCTTGATAAAGACCTTGCGGCTGTTAGAGCCCTCGCGGGCAATCATGTGTGGGGCGTCAAGGCCAAGCGTTTCCTGGGTCATGGCCGCTATTTAGTGTTTTTCCCGGCCAGATTAAACAAAAAAATCCCGGAAAGAGCGACGACACCGCTATTTCCGCCAGCCGCCGCGCAGGCTGAAGGCCAGCATGGAACGGATGGAAGCAGCGATATCAGTCGCCAGGCGCTTGCGGTTATCCGTGCTGTGAAATGGAACACTCTCGCCGAAGGTCACGTCCACATCAATGGCGCCGGCCTTGATGATGCCAAGCAGATGCGGCACCAGCGTTATGCTGCCCGGCCAGGCGGCAATAACCCGATGATAACGGCCCATGGCCATGCCATGTACCCGCGTATAGGCAATCGCAACCGGCTGCACATAAACCAGCTTGCCCGGCACCTGTTCAGCGGCGGTGGAGGCGGCACCGAACAGCGAGGATTTCACCGCCAGCATTCTGTTCCCATCCGAAGTGGTGCCTTCCGGAAACAACACGACAATCTCGCCGTCGGCCATGCGGGCAGCGATCTCGCCGACCTGTGCGCCGGTGCTGCGCTTCTGCTCGCGCTGGACGAAGATGCTTTTCTGCAGGCGGGCGAGCCAGCCGAAAACCGGCCAGTCCCGCACTTCCGTCTTGGCAATGAACACAACGTCGGCAATGCTGCCGAGAACGAGGATGTCCTTCCACGAGGCGTGGTTGACCGCAAGCATCAGCGGTTTTGCCCGCTCCACCTCTCCGTGAACATGCACACGAATGCCGAGAACATGACAGGCAATGCGATGCCATAGGCGGGGAATACGGCGACGCAGCCGCCAGTCGAAGGCAAGGCCCAGCAGTTGCAGCGGCAGCAGGATCAGCGTGACGATCAGGAGAACGATCGCGATATAGGCTGTGCGCAGCCACATCATGAGTGAAACGCCCGTTTGTTCACCGGCGTCTCAGCGTTCGTCGGGCTTCAACGGCACGCCGTAGAGTTCCAGCCGGTGATCCACCAGCTTGAAGCCGTGCTCGCGAGCGATCTTTTCCTGCAGCGCTTCGATTTCCGGCGAATGAAACTCGATGACCACGCTGTTCTTCAGATCGATCAGATGATCGTGGTGCTCTTCGGGCACGGTCTCATAACGCGAACGGCCATCGCGAAAATCGTGCCGTTCGATGATACCGGCATCTTCGAACAGCTTCACCGTTCTGTAGACGGTGGAAATCGAGATGCGCGGATCCACGGCGGAGGAACGGCGGTACAATTCCTCGACATCCGGATGGTCGGCCGATTCCTGCAGGACACGGGCAATGACGCGGCGCTGGTCCGTCATCCGCATGCCGCGCTCGGCACAAAGCTCCTCCAGCGTTTTCGAAAGGTCTATCACGTCTTCTGGCCTTTTGAGTATTCCGGTTGAATTTTGCGGCTCTCGCCGAAAAAATGCCTGTCGCAGGGAACTAGCGAAGATCGCGGCGCATGACAAGCGCCGTCGACTTGGTTCCATCCCTGGAGGTATAATAGGCCTTGCGCTCCGCAACCGTCTTGAAGCCGAGCTTTTTATAAAGCCCGAGAGCGGAGGTGTTGCCGTTGTCCACCTCGAGAAACATGGTTTCAGCGCCGCGCATCATCGCTTCACGTACCGCCGACTGCATCAGGCGCCAGCCGAGACCGGTGCGTCCGAACTTGTCGGAAACCGCAACGGTCAGGATTTCCGCCTCGCCCGCCACTTCCCGCGCCAGCACAAAACCGCCGAGAGGCTTGCTGAAGAACGCGTTGGTCTGGCGGGCGACGGCGCCAAAAACCGAACCTTGCGTCAACAGCCCGGAAAATTCACCGTCATTCCACGGGCGCGGAAAACGCAGCGCATGCAGTTCCGCCACCGCGGCGCAATCCTCATGCTGCATCGGCACGATCTCGAAATAGGGTTTCCAGCTCAGATATTCGTCAAACATAATAGGAATCTGGCATCACAAGAATCGGGCATTACAGGAATCATTCACGGGCAATGCCCTATCAGGCAACGTCCTGGCGTGCCAGCGCAAAACCGGTTTGCGGACGGGCATCCGGACCGCGCAGATAAAGCGGCGCCGGTTTCGGCTGACCCGCCGGCTTGCGCGCCGCCGAGCGCGCAACCGAAGCAATCGGGAAATGGTCCGGCCCCGAGCCGATTTCCTCTCCTGCAAACAGCGGCGCGGCCGAACCAATCACGGCACCATCGAAACCGGAAACAACGCCCCTGGCGTCATCCAGAGACAGAAGCTTCGCCTCAGCGAGCGGCGATCCTTCCGCCGCGAAAGTCTGGAGATAGGCTTCGCCACGTTTGGCATCCAGCCCGACGGCCACGGGCCGGCCGGGGGTTGTCAGCAGATGATGCAGGGCAAGCGTTTCAAGCGTGGTGATGCCAACGGCCTCGACGCCAAGCGACAGGGCAAAGCCGCGCGCAGCGGCAACACCGACACGAATGCCAGTGAAGGAGCCCGGACCGATGGTCACGGCAATACGCTCAACCTTCTGCAGCGGGAGTTGCGCCTGCTGCAGGGCGCCATCGATGACGGCCATCAGCCTTTCGGCATGGCCCTTGCCGATCATTTCGCACACCTCGCCGAGCACCCTGTCGGAGGTGCTGTCATAAACGCAGGCGGAACAATCCACACCTGAGGTGTCGAGTGCGAGAACAATCATGTCGGGACCTGGCTTACGATGTCATACCGCTTCGACTTCGCGCACTTCCGGCACAAAATGGCGAAGCAGGTTCTGAACGCCGTGCTTCAGCGTGGCCGTGGAGGACGGGCAACCCGAGCAGGCGCCCTTCATGTTCAGGAACACGGTGCCATCACGGAAACCGCGGAAAGTGATGTCGCCGCCATCCTGCGCCACGGCGGGGCGCACGCGGGTTTCCAGCAGTTCCTTGATCGTGGCGACGATTGTCTCGTCACCCTCTTCGAAAAACTCGTCCTCTTCGTCCGAAACTTCCGCCGCAATCGCCGTACCCATGATCGGGCGACCGGACATGAAGTGTTCCATGATCGAACCGAGAATGGCGGGCTTCAGGTGCTGCCATTCCGCATCGTCTTTGGTGACGGTTATGAAATCGAAGCCGAAATAAACGCCGGTGACGCCGGGAATCGTAAAGAGACGCTCCGCCAGCGGAGAGGCCTGCGCCTGCGAAGGATTGAGAAACTCAGCTGTCCCGCTTTCCAGCACCACCTTGCCGGGCAAAAACTTCAGCGTGGCGGGGTTGGGCGTGGCTTCCGTCTGAATGAACATCATCGTCTCCTTCGAGGTCGCGGTTCACGCCTCGTAATTTAGAATTCTTCCAAAATACGCCCGGCGAAGCTTCACTTCAAGCCCTGACATGATAATTACATTCAAGAAATCGTCAGCCCCTAAATCTTGTCCGAAACCCGGATCAGCATAGTGCGTCGATTTCCTCATCCGTGAGCGTATCCGGCAGGACAGTGACGGGAATGGGGAAGGCTGCCCCTCGCCCGGCGATGGAAGAAACGAGCGGCCCCGGCCCTTCCTTTGTCGAACCCGCCGCCAGCACGAGAATGGCGATATCGCGGTCTTCCTCGATCAGCCCGTGGATCTGCTCGGTGGCGCTGCCTTCGCGGATCACCGCTTCAGGCTCGATGCCGATTGTCTCACGCACCTTCTGGGCAATCTTGGCAAGCGTGGCTTCCGCCTCCTCGCGGGCCTCGGCCCGCATGATCTGCTCGACACCCAGCCATTGCTGGAAATCGCCTTCCGGGATCATGTAGAGCAGCACCAGCCCGCCATTGGAATTCTTGGCGCGACGACCGGCATAATGCACGGCCCTTTCGCATTCCGGTGTGTCGTCGATAACAGCGAGAAATTTGCGACGATGCCCTTCCAGACGCGACAGCCGTGTTGAAACCATTCCGCACTCCCTTAGGTCCGCCGTGATCCGAGAACCGCCCGACGGTTCGGGCGGAGATTATATCAAATCACGGCAGGCGCAAACCGCCCGCCGCATCAGCGCGGCAGCGACTTCTCAGCGCAGGAAGCCGATGATGTCGCGCACCTCGTTCATCGTCTTTTCGGCAATAGTACGCGCCCGCTCACCGCCCTCTTTGAGGATGGCGTCGATATGGGTCGGGTCATCGAGAAGGCGGCGCATCTCGTTGTTGACCGGCGCGAGCACGTTGACGGCAAGTTCGACAAGTGCCGGCTTGAAGGCCGAGAATTGCTGTCCACCGAATTCGGCAAGAACATCCGCCTTCGTCTTGTCGGAGAGCGCGGCATAGATACCGACGAGGTTTTCCGCCTCGGGGCGGCCCTTCAGGCCTTCCACTTCGCTCGGCAGCGCGTCAGGATCGGTCTTTGCCTTCTTGATCTTCTTCGAGATCGCGTCGACGTCGTCCATCAGGTTGATGCGCGACAGGTCGGACGGGTCGGACTTCGACATCTTTTTGGTGCCGTCCTTCAGAGACATGACACGCGGCGCCGGGCCACCGATCAGCGGCTCCACCATCGGGAAATAGGCGTGCACCGGCTCGTCGCCCACCTTGATATCGAGGCCGAGACCGGCATTGCGGATATGGTCGCCGAAATCGATGTTGAATTTCTGGGCGATATCGCGAGCCAGTTCCAGATGCTGCTTCTGGTCGTCACCAACAGGAACGTGAGTGGCGCGGTAGACGAGAATGTCGGCGGCCATCAGGCTCGGATAGGCAAGCAGACCGAGCGAAACCTGTTCGGCATTCTTGCCGGACTTGTCCTTGAACTGCGTCATGCGCTCCATCCAGCCGATGCGCGCCACGCAGTTGAACACCCATGCCAGTTCCGCATGCTGCGGCACGGCCGACTGGTTGAAGACGATGTGCTTTACGGGGTCGATGCCCGAGGCGATGAACGCGGCCGCAATCGAGCGGGTCTGCGCCTTCAGATCGGAATGAACGAGCTGGGCAGTGATGGCGTGCATGTCGACGACGCAATAGATGCAGTCGTTATCTTCCTGCAAAGCCACGAACTTGCGGATAGCGCCGAGATAATTGCCGAGATGCAGATTGCCGGTCGGCTGGACGCCCGAGAAAACCAGCGGCTTGAATACGTTCATTGTCGTCCTCGAAAAGGCTTGTGGAGGGCCCCGCCCCGTGATTTGAATTGCACGCGCTTATGCACCCGCAGCCCCTCGCAATCAAGCGGTTTCAGGGCATGTCAGCCGCGCGGCTGAAGAAGATCCCAGCGATTTCCGTATGGGTCGACAAAGACCGCGACTGAGCCGTAAACCTCATGGCGCGGCTCTTCCAGAAAGCGCACGCCGCGCGCCAGCATCGTCTCGTAGTCGCTTTGAAAATCATCGGTATTGAGGAAAAACCCGACGCGTCCGGCGGTCTGGTTGCCAATGGCAAGCCGCTGCTGTTCACCATCGGCCTCGGCAAGCAGCAGGGCGCAGCCGTCGGTGCCTTGAGGTTTCACCACCAGCCACCTTTTGCCATCACCAAGCGGCTGATCGGAGAGGCACTCAAACCCCAGAACCTCGCAATAAAACGCCTTTGCCCGATCGTAGTCATCGACAACGAGGGTGACGAGGGCGATGCGGCGATTTTCAGCAAAGGACATCAGCCAGCCTCCGTCTCGGCGTTCTTTTTGCCGCGCTTGCGAATGGCGCGCTTGACCATGCCGATATCAGCGCCGCCCGAAGCGAAGGCCAGCACGAAGTAAACCAGCATGGCGGCAAAAACGAGAGCCATGATGGTGCCGGCCCGAACGAAAATCGACGAGGCCGAAGATAGCTCGAAACTCAGCCAGGTCAGCGCATAGTGCACGAAGCCCGCCATGAGGGCGGCAGCCAGGAGCAGCCGCGGAATGCGGGTAAGCAGCGGGATATCCACCTGCCAGTGACCGCGCCACAGGAGCATGGCAAACAGCAAGGCGGCATTGACCCAGCCGGCGGTGATTTCAGCAATGGCGATGCCCGGACCGCCGAGACGTGGAAACAGCGTCAGCGCCAGCGAGACGTTCACCACCACGGAAATTGCTGCGAAAATCATCGGTGTGCGGGTGTCTTCGCGGGCGAAGAAGCCCGGAATGAAGGCCTTTATCAGCACGAAAGCCGGCAGGCCAAGACCATAGATGCCAAGGATTTGCGCAACCGTGATGGTGGCCGACGGCGAAAAGTTGCCGCGCTCATAGAGAAAACGGACAATCGGTTCCGCCATGACGAGAAGGGCAGCGGCAGCGGGCAAGGTCAGGAAGAGTACGAATTCGACCGAACGGTTCTGCAGGCTGCCCGCCTCGACCATATGGCCACCACGCAGGGCGCGCGCCAGTTCCGGCAGAAGCACGGTGGCGACAGCGATCCCGACGACACCGAGCGGTAGCTGGTAAATCCGGTCCGCATAGGCAAGCGAGGAGATCACTCCTTCGCCAGCAGAGGCGATATTGGTGTTGATGAGCAGGTTGATCTGGGTGATGCCACCGGTAATTGCCGCCGGCAGGGCAAGCACCAGAAGCCGCTGCACATTCTTCGTCAGTCGTGGCCTGCGGAAACCGATGCGCATGCCGGCATTGCGCACGGCAATCCAGACGATGGCAAGCTGCACCAGACCCGCCACCATCACCCCCCAGGAAAGGGCATAACCCACCTGCAGGGGATCATAATTCTTCCACCATGCCCAGGCGAGCACGCCGATCAGGATGATGTTGAGGAAAACCGGAGCGATAGCAGCCGCGAAATAGCGGTGCAGCGAGTTCAACATGCCACCCATCATCGCCGCCAGCGACATGCAAGCGAGATAGGGGAACATGATGGTGGCAAGGTGCACCGTGTTATCGAACTTCACCGGATCTTCGAGGAAGCCCGGCGCAATCACGGTGCGCACGATGAACGGCATCGACAATTCCATCAGAATTGTCAGCGCGAGAAGCACGGTAAACAGGACGCCGAAAACTTCCTCGGAAAAGCGCCTTGCGCCCTCCATGCCGTTCGCCTCGATTTCCTTGGCGAAGAGCGGCACGAAAGCCGAGTTGAACGCGCCTTCGGCAAAAAGCCGCCGGAAGGTGTTCGGAAAACGGAAAGCGGCATTGAAGGCATCGGCCACCGGGCCGGTGCCGACGGCGGCAGCCATCAGGGTTTCCCGGAGGAAGCCGAAGATGCGGCTGCCGAGCGTGGCGGTGCCGACGGTGGCGAACTTGCCGATCAGACTCATGGGCGCTTCAAGCCTTTGCCGTGCGCGCGGCCGGCAGTGCGGCCACGTCGGGATGGGCGATGATGCCGTTCGGCATGCGGTCGCGCAATTCATCTTCCTGTTCGCTCATCACCGCCTTCAGGCGGGTGGCGATGCTGGCCTGCCGGTTGTCGTTCGTCACCTTCTGCCCGAAGAGATCAGTCACATAGAAGGTGTCGATGACCTTTTCGCCAAAGGTGGTGATGCGGGCGGAATGAATATCGAGCGACAGATCGGCGATGACAGCCGTCATATCCGCCAGCAGGCCCGGCCGGTCGAGACACTCGACTTCGATGACGGTGAACTTGTTCGACAGCCCGTTGGAAATGATGACCGAGGGCGGAATGATGAAGGCGCTTTTTTTCTTGCGGCTCTTGGTGCGCGTCGCGATCATTTCCGGCAGGCGCTGCTTGCCCGACAGAACCTCCTCAATGAGCTTGCCGACATTATTGCCGCGCCGCGTCTCATCTTCATCGATCGGAAACTCACGGTTGATGAGGATCGTATCGAGTGCACGCCCGTCGGAGGTAGTGAAAATCTGCGCATCGGCAATGTTGGCGCCGGCCGCCGCGCAGGCCCCTGTTATGATCGACAAAAGGCGCGGATGGTCGGGTGCCAGCACGGTGATTTCCGTAATCGCGTGGAAGGAATGGGTACGCACCATGGTCGACAGTGCCTTTTCCTGCTTGTCGGCCTCGCGGATGAAGCGGGTGTGGCGCACCTGATCTTCCAGCGCCACCGTCAGCAGATAGGGCTCGTAATGCAGCTTGGTATATTTGCGCCGCGCCTTTTGGCCCCAGTCCTCGAGGGAGTCGTAAAGCGCCTGCCGGGCGATTTGCGCGCGTTCCTTGCGAGAGACTTCCGAGAAGCCGCCGGAAAGCAGCAGTTCCGTCTCGTAATACAGCGAGCGCAGCAGTTGCCCTTTCCAGCCGTTCCATACGCCGGGACCAACGGCGCGGATATCGCAGACCGTCAGGATGAGCAGCATCTTCAGCCGCTCCATGGATTGCACCTTGTCGGCGAAATCGGTGATGGTCTTGCGGTCGTGCAGATCGCGTGTCTGGGCGACCATGGACATCAGGAGATGCTGCTCGATCAGCCAGACGACGGTTTCGGTCTGCTTGCCGGTGAGGCGGAAACGCTGGCACAGCTTGCGGGCCACGCGCGCGCCGGCAATCGAGTGATCTTCCTGCCGCCCCTTGGCCACATCATGCAGCAGCACAGCGACATAAAGCGCCTCGCGCTCCTCAAGACCCGGCATCAGCTGGTTGGCCAGCGGATGGGCATCCACAGCCGTCCCCTTGTCCACCTCGGACAACACACCGACCGAGCGGATCAGGTGCTCGTCCACGGTATAGTGATGATACATGTTGAACTGCATCATCGCGACGATCTTGCCGAATTCGGGAATGAATTTGCCGAGAACGCCTGCCTCATTCATGCGTCGAAGCGTTAATGCAGGATCGCGCCGCGAGGTGAGGATCGACAGGAAAAGCCGGTTCGCCTCCTCGCTTTCGCGCAAAGTATCGTTGATGAGCGACAGTGAGCGCGTGACGACGCGCAAGGCATCCGGGTGCAGTTCGAGATTGTTGATATCGGCGATGTGGAACAGCCGGATCATATTAACCGGGTCGTTCTTGAAGACGTCAGGTTTGGCCAGCGCGATGCGCCCCCTATCCTCGACAAATTCCACCGAACCCGGAATTTTACGCACACGATGGGCGAATCGGCTGAGAACGCCGGAGAGGCCCGGCACATCCTTCGCCTGCCGGTCCTCCAGTGCGGCGCAGACGATGCGGGTGAGGTCACCCACATCCTTCGCCACGAGGAAATAATGCTTCATGAAGCGCTCGACGGCGGAAAGGCCGGGGCGCGGCTGGTAGTTCAACGCATCGGCGATCTCGCGCTGAATATCGAAAGAAAGGCGCTCTTCCGCTTTATTGGTGATGAAATGCATCTGGCAACGGACAGCCCAGAGAAAATCATCGGCCTTCTCGAACAGCCTGAGTTCGCGCCGCGACAGAACACCGAGCTTGACGAGATCGGCGGTATCGCGAACGTGGTAATAATATTTGGCGATCCAGAACAGCGTGTGCAGATCGCGCAGGCCGCCCTTGCCTTCCTTGACGTTTGGCTCCACCAGATAACGCGTGTCGCCAGCCTTGCGGTGACGCTGGTCACGCTCGGCGAGCTTGGCGGCGATGAATTCCGGGCCGGTGCCGGTGACGACTTCCGCCTCGAAGCGTTTTTCCAGATCGTCGGTCAAAGATTTCTTGCCGCAGATCGCCCGCACTTCCAGAATTGCGGTCCTGATGGTCATATCGGATTTGGACAGGCGAATGCACTCATCCACTGTGCGGGTGGCATGGCCAACCTTGAAGCCGAGATCCCAGAGCAGATAAAGAACGAACTCCACGGCCTTGTGCATGTCAGGCGTATTTTTCGCAGGCAGCAGGAACAGGAGGTCGATGTCCGATCCCGGCGCCAGTGTGCCGCGGCCGTAACCACCGACTGCCGCCACCGCGATCTGCGGGGCATCCTTCGGATAGGCATATTGGCAGGCGAGATCATAAAGCGTCTCGATCAGGCGGTCCTGAAGCCAGGAAATGCGGCGGGCGCAATCAATGCCGCTGCCATCGGCCTTCAGCAGTTCGCGGACCTTTTCCCGGCCTTCCGTGCTGGCCTTGCGGAACAGCGGCAGCAGGTCGGACCTGACATCGGCGATGCGCTTGCCATCTTCCTTAAAGATGATGTCGCAGTCGCGCTTCAGCGCCGAGACATCGAGAATTTCGGAAAAATCCAGGTCCTTGATGGCCATCTATGCCGGTATCCATGTCCTGTGGGAAATCCCACCGCTTGCGATGGGAGTGTCCTATAGCGAGTTTTAAAGGCGATGGACAGGCAGTCTCCGCATCGAACCGAAAAGTGTCAGCGGTTTTCGGAAAATTCGATGCGCAAAAAGTTCAAGCCTTGCCAAGTTCTTTCTTTAACGCATAGAGCGCGTCCAATGCCTCACGTGGCGTCATTTCGTCGGGATTGATCCCCTTTAATGATTCCTCCACTTTCGATGGTACGGCCTTGCGGGTTTCCTCGCGGCGAACGGCGATCTGGAACAGCGGCAGATCATCGATCAGCTGGCTGGCCGGGTTCTTGCGGTCGGCATCCTCCAGTTTCGTCAGCACTTCGCGAGCACGCTCCACCACCGATGCCGGCAGGCCCGCAAGCCGTGCTACCTGAATACCGTAGGAGCGATCCGCTGCACCTGGTCCGACTTCGTGCAGGAAGATAACGTCGCCTTCCCACTCCTTCACCCGCATCGTGGCATTGGAGAGGCGACCGAGTTTTTCCGACAAAACGGTCAACTCGTGGAAATGGGTGGCAAAGAGACCACGGCAACGATTGACCTCGTGCAGATGTTCGACCGCTGCCCAGGCAATCGAAAGACCGTCAAAGGTCGCAGTACCACGGCCGATCTCGTCCAGAATGACCAGCGAGCGATCCGTCGCCTGATTGAGGATGGCAGCGGTTTCCACCATCTCCACCATGAAGGTCGAACGGCCGCGCGCCAGATCGTCGGAAGCGCCGACGCGGGAAAACAGCCGGTCGACGATGCCGATATGGGCGGCTTCCGCCGGAACGAAGGAGCCGATCTGCGCGAGAATGGCGATCAGCGCATTCTGGCGCAGGAAGGTCGATTTACCGCCCATGTTCGGGCCGGTGAGCAGCCAGATTGCACCGTTCTTGCCACCATTGACGGCCGAAAGATCACAATTATTGGCGATGAAGGGTCCGGCCGATTGCCGCCGCAACGCCTGTTCGACGACCGGATGACGCCCGCCCTTGATCGCAAAGGTCATGGAGGCATCGACAATCGGGCGGCAATATGCCTGCTCGGTGGCGAGATAGGCGAGGCTTGAGGCGACGTCTATGACGGCGAGTGCGAAAGCACCTGCCTTGATCGCTTCGGCCTGCTGCACCACGGCCTCGACCATGCGGGCGAAGGCTTCCAGCTCCATGGTCAGAGCCTGCGCTGCGGCATTGGCGATGCGGCTTTCGAGATCGGCAAGCTCGGTGGTGGTGAAGCGCATGGCGCCCGCCATCGTCTGACGATGGATGAAGCGCGCCTTGGCCTCATCCGTCGCCATCATCACATCGGCGTTGCCCGCCGTCACCTCGATGAAATAACCGAGAACGTTATTGTGCTTGATCTTCAGTGACTTGATGCCAGTCTCATCGGCATATTTCAGCTGCAGACCGGCGATCACCCGGCGCGACTGGTCGCGCAGCGCCCGCACCTCGTCAAGTTCGGGATTGGCGCCGTCACGCAGGAAACCGCCGTCGCGCTTCAGAAGCGGCAGGTCGTCGGCGAGCATCGAGCCGAGCATGGCTTCCAGCCCGCCCGGCAAGGCTTTCAAATCCTTGAGAGCCGTCGCCAACTCATCCGGCAGCAACCCGCCATCGAGAATAGTCGCGATTTTTTCAGCCGAAGCCAGCCCCTGCCTGATAGCGCCGAGATCGCGCGGGCCGCCACGCTCCAGCGCAAGGCGGGATAATGCGCGCGGCATATCCGCGACATGTTTCAAGGCGTCGCGCAGGTCATCGCAGAGAGAGACGTCATCGATGAGATAGGCCACGGCATCAAGGCGGGCATTGATCTTGTCCGGGTCGGTGAGCGGTGACATCAGCCGCTCGGCCAGCATCCGGGCGCCACCGCCGGTCACCGTGCGGTTGAGGGCATGCAGCAGCGATCCATCCCTTTCGCCTGATAGCGTCTTCACCAGCTCCAGATTGGCGCGGGTGGCGGGATCGATGAAGAGGGTAGAGGCAGCACTTTCGCGTTCCGGCGCGCCGAGAGGCGGACGCTCGGCAATCTGGGTCTTTTCGACATAAGCGACGGCAGCGGCAGCGGCAGCCATTTCCACCCGCGAAAACGTGCCAAAACCATCAAGCGTCGAGACGTTGAAATAACGGGCGATCCGCCCTTCCGCCGTGGCGCTGTCGAAAAGAATGGCCGGCTGCGGCACCGCCACGCGGCCAAGAACGTCGAAGACCGGCCGCAGCTCCTCGTCATGAAACAGGCTGTCTGCAACGATCAGCTCACGTGGATCGATGCGCCAGATATCGGCGAGAAGCCGCGTCAGCGTGGTTTCCGCCAACCGGAAAACGCCGGTGGAAATATCGATCCAGGCCAGTGCAAACTGTGCCTCGGCACTGCCACGAATGCGGGCAAGCGCCATCAGATAGTTGGATTCCGTCGGCGACAGCAGCTTTTCTTCGGTCAGCGTGCCGGGCGTGACAAGCCGCACCACATCACGCTTGACCACGGATTTCGAGCCACGTTTCTTCGCCTCGGCGGGATCTTCCACCTGCTCGCAGACGGCAACGCGATAACCGCGCAGGATGAGTTTCTGGAGATAGTCGTCCGCCGCGTGGACGGGAACGCCGCACATGGGAATATCATGCCCCATATGCTGGCCACGTTTCGTCAGCGTGATGCCCAGAGAACGGGAGGCTTCAACCGCATCGTCAAAGAACAATTCGTAAAAATCGCCCATGCGGTAAAACAGCAGCGAACCCGGATTGTTCGCCTTGATCTCGATATATTGTTCCATCATCGGAGTGGCCGTCGCGCGGCTCTCCTCCGAGATCAGGGAAGCGGTTGTCAGAACGTCCGTCAATGGCCTGCCGATGTCATATCGTGTTGCGGAAAACGAGCGACGACACTAGCGGGAATGCCCGCCCCAAGACAACACGCGCAGGCCCGCTGCCCACAGGAAGATCCGGCAAAAAGCCGATCAGCCGTTGATGCGTTCGGCCTCGCCACCGTAATAGCTGATATAGCGGCCGGCGATGGATGTGACCGGCAGAACCACGAGAACATCTGTGGTGTTAAAGGCATGGTCCACCACCGCGCCGGAACCGAACATGGCGCCAAGACGCATATAGCCCTTGATCAGCGGCGGCATGGCGTTCAGCGCCTTGCGGGTGTTCAACGCCTCCGCCGGCATCAGGTCCATCTCGTGGTAAAGCTCGGGAAGCGCCGAAGCCTCCCACTCGCCCTTCGCAACGCAATTGTGGTGAAGGAAGGAGAGCGCCAGTGCATGGGTTTCCGGCTGCACGCCGGGGAAGGAGGCACAGCCGATCATGGCGTCCATGCGATGTTTCACCGCATAGGCCCAATTGCCCTGCCACAGAAGCTCGACCGTGCGCTTGGTGCGATATTCCGGCAGCACGCAGGAGCGGCCAAGCTCCATGAAGCGCTTGCCCGGATGGCGCGCAACCAGCCCGGCAATGTCGAATTCGCTGGCGGAATAAAAACCATTATTGGCGAGCGCCGTTTCCTGACGCAGCAGACGATAGGTGCCGACGATCTGATCCTCGCTGTCACCTTCGATTGCCTTATCCAGTACGAGCAGGTGGTCGCAGACACTGTCCCAGGCGTCGATGTCGCGCTTGCGCCGCATCGCCTCAGCGGGAAGGCGCGCATTCATTTCCTCAACGAAAACCTTGTAACGCACGGATTGCGCAGCATCGATCTCGCGCTCATTTCTCGCGAGCCGGGTTTCCAGCGTGCCGATACGACCGAAAAGACCCTCATTATCCTGAGCGGACTCAGGGCGTGGGGGAATGACAACATTGTTTTCACAAATGTCGTGATTGAAGATTTCGGCAACCATGGGGAATCGCTCCGCCACCAAAGAATTTTCCTGTCATAAATCACTAATTGACGACAGAATAGTGACAAAATGACGCCAGCGCGAGTCTGTCAAGCTATTATGGCGAAAGGCGTTTCGCCTCCAGCATACGACGAATTTCCTCAACCAGCTGTCTCGGGTCGGTTGGCTTGGTCAAAACCTTGGCTGCACCGGCTTTCAGCAGGATTTCAGCCGTATCGGTGCTGGCATCGCCACTGAGCACGATGACGGGAATATTTCTCTCACCCCTCAACATGCCGAGAAGTTCCGGCAGCACCTCAAGCCCCTCGCCACCCGGCATATTGAGATCCGAGATGACGAGATGCGGCAAACGGGCAGCACCCAGCTCCAACGACTGCCGCAGGGCCTGAAAATCATCGACGGCACGAACGATATAGCCGCTCTTCTCCAGGACCGCCCTGATGATGCGGGCATTGACGGCATCATCCTCGGCCACTAGAATTTCGACGCCACTTGCCCCTTCCTTCAACCGTGATGAAAAGCCCACATCGGGGTGGTTGTCGTTCAGCGCGTCGCGGCGTTCTATGCCGCGCAGGCGGCCACAGAGGACGTCGATCAGCGATTTTTCACGCAGTGGTCGGATAAGCCAGGCGTCGAAGGAGACATGCATCGTCGAAGGCCGTTCCTCCGGGCTCACCAGCAGGGTGCGGCGAACATTCTGCTGCGGCCAATCCTTCAGGGCATCCCTGAACAACAGTGAAACGCGCCGGTCGACGATGATATCGGTGAGATCGGCGCTAAGGTCAGCTGCCCCATCCTGCAGCTTTTGCAGATCTTCCGGCTGATGAATGAGAACACATTTGCCGCCAAACGCCTCTATCGCCTCCATCGTCACCGCCCCAGCCACGCCCTTGGGCGCAATCAGCAGGACATTGGTGTGTTGCAGACAACGACGCCGGCCAGGATCCGGAACTGCAACGGGGGCGCCGCCCGGGCGGAACGAAAGCGTGAAGATACTGCCCTTCCCCCTGTGGCTCGAAACCGTAAGGCTGCCGCCGAATTCCCGCACGATGCGGGCGGAAATCGCAAGACCGAGGCCCGTGCCGGCACTTCGCTGCGACATCGGCCCTGCCTGCTCGAATTCACCGAAGATACGGGCCTGTTCGCTCTCGCTCATGCCCGGACCGGTATCCTCAACTGTCACCTGCAATTCGCCCTCGACCATGCGCGCCCGGATGACAACCCCGCCTTCGCGGGTGAATTTGACAGCGTTTCCGAGAAGATTGAACAGAACCTGACGCAGTCTTGCCGGATCGAAATCGAGATAATCGGGCACGTCAGGGCTGACGAAGGAGGTGATTTCGATCCCTTTTTCGTGGGCGCGGTGCGCCAGCATCTCGACAATGCTCTCGATCAACCGCCGCAGGTTTTCCGCGCGTGGATTGAGCTTGAAGCGGCCCGCTTCCATGGTCGAATAATCCAGCAGATCCTCAACGAGCTGCACCAGCGACTGGCCGGACTGCTTCATGCCATCAAGATAGTTACGCTGCTCTTCGTTGATCTTCGTTTGTGACAGCAGATGGTTCATGCCGAGCATGCCGGAAAGCGGCAGGCGGATTTCATGGCTTACCGTGGCAAGCAGTCTTGCCTTTTCGGCATCGGCCTTTTCGGCGCGCAAACGGGCGTCTTCCCTTTCGGCAAGCGCAAGTCGCTCTTCCGTCACGTCTCTGGCGATGCTGCTGATGAGAAGACGGCTGCTGGCCAGATCGCGGGTTACCACATCGTGCCAGGAGAAGATGCGCTGTCCGAAAGGGGTGGCAATTTCCACGTCATAGGCGTGAACCTTGTCGCCTGGACGGAAGGCAATGCCGATTTCCTCGCAGCTCAACCCTTCGGGGGCCGAGCATCCCGTCATTTCACGAAAGATCCGGTTCGCTTCAACGATACGCCTATCCAGATTGCGGATGACGACGATATCACCCATGGTTTCCTGCATCTCGGCGATCAGCGAGCGGTTCTGCGTCTGCCGCAGCCGAACATCCAAATCCTCGGCCAGCGCGTCTGTATTTCGCACCGTTTTGCCAAACAGCGCGTAGAGAAGGACACCGACGAGCACGGCGCCGAAAAAGGATGCCAGGGCGACGGTGATCACATAGGGCACTGCAAGCGCAATCAGCGCAGCGGCAAATGCGCCGACCGACAACGAAATGGCAACGTACAGGGAAATCGGCCCCGAGCCGATCTCGTGTTCCGTGCCGGCATGCTGCCTTGTTGCGTCGACACGATCCTCCGGCTGCGCCGCTACAGGCGCCAGCCCAAGCCCGTCTGAAACTTTTTCTCGAAGTTTTGCCAGTTCGCTCATATGCAACCGCTACCATGGCAGCGGTTTTTATATGTTTGGTGCAAACCCTAAAATTTTACTTTTTAGCCGCCCGGGCGTGCAGAAATTCGTCAAGAATGACGCAGGCTGCACCGATGGTTATGAAACTGTCGGCGAGATTGAATACAGCGAAGGACCATGTCTGCGTGTGAAACAGGATGTAGTCGATGACGTGTCCATAAAAGAACCGGTCGAGAAGATTGCCGGCAGCACCCGCGATGATGAAGGCAAAGCCGAGATGGGCAAAGGTGCGGTCTGCCGCCGTCTTGCGCCACAGCCACAGGACGAAGACGACGATAACGAGCCGCATGCTGACGATGAACCAGCCCTGCATGTCCGATAGCATCGAAAAGGCGACGCCGAGATTATAGGTGCGGTAAAGCGCCAGAAACGGAATGACTGGCACCATTTTCTGCAATGGCAGATAGGCTTCGACCAGTTGCTTGACGATCTGGTCCAGCACCAGTGCGGCGATGATCAGCGCAAAGGCCGGGCCGAATTTCGAAAACAAAGCCGCTTTGGCCATTACTTCACCGGTGCCAGTTCGAGGAGATGGCGCCGTGCTTCGAAAAGCATCACGGCGGTTGCGATGGCGAGATTGAGGCTGTCGGCACGGCCCTGCTGGGGGATGCGCGCCAGCTGATCCGCCTTGCCAGCCAGTTCCGGCGGCAGACCGGATTGCTCGTTACCCATCAAAAGCACGACCGGCTTACCGGCATAGTCGATCTTCCGATAATCCACGGAACCCGAGAGATGGGTGGCGACGACGCTGACCTGCGCCGATTTTTTCCAGGAGAGGAATTCTTCCACCGAGGCGCGGGCCACCGGCATGGCGAAGACCGAACCCATGGTGGCGCGAACGGTTTCCAGCGAGAAGGGATCGGTGCAATCACCAACCAGAATGACACCGGAGGCGCCGGCCGCATCGGCGGTGCGGATGATGGTGCCGAGATTGCCGGGATCGCGGACTCGGTCGAGTGCGATATAGGTCTCGCCCTTTTCCGGGCGAATATCCCTGAGCGAGGCCCATTTCTGTTCGAAAATGCCGACGACCATCTGCGGATTGTCCCGGCGGGTGATCGAGGCAATGACCTTTTCGCTGACTTCGAGCACCAGCCCGCCTGACGCGACTGTCTTGACCGCCGCCTGCTCTACCAGCGGCTTGCCCTTGGCGGCCTTTGCGTAAACCAGCGTCTTGATCGTCCAGCCGAGTTCGAGGGCATCGATGACCAGCTTCAAGCCTTCCGCCATGAAGGTGCCGGTCTCTTCCCTGCCCTTTTTCTGGGTGAGCGCCTTGATATCCTTGATGATGGGATTGGCGAGGCTGGTCACTTCCTTGACCTGGCCAACCCGGCGCGTGGTATTTTCGCGCATATCTTTCATCATTTCGGCTCCCAACGGCTGAACAGCGATGTGGAAAGCACCCGGCCCGGCGTCTTGCCGTCGAGCCCGGCCTCACGAATGACGAGCTCGCCTGACGCGACGACGCCGCCGGCGCCACGCATGATTTCGCGCATCAGCTCGTGCATCGAATAAAAACTGGCCCTGATGGAATAGGCCGTCAGCACCAGGCCGAGCGCCTTGGGTGAGAGGATTTCCCGGCAGATATCCAGCATCAACGGCAGATGGTCAAACAATTGCCAGACCTCGCCATGGGTGCCGCGGCCGAATTTCGGCGGGTCGGTGAGGATGATGTCATAGGTGCTGCCACGACGCTCCTCACGCTGGATGAATTTCATCGCATCTTCGCAAATCCAGCGGATGGGCGCCTGTTCAAGCCCGGCAAGCGCCTGATTTTCCTTGGCCCAGCCAATCGCCTTCTTGGAAGCATCGACATGGGTGACTTCAGCACCGGCGGCGGCCGCAACCAGCGAGGCGACGCCGGTGTAACCGAAGAGGTTCAGCACTTTCAGAGGTCGGTCGGCCGTCTCGACGGCATGTTTCAGCCATTCCCAATGGACGATCTGCTCCGGGAAGACGCCGACGTGCCGGAAGGCCGTGAAGCGGCCCAGAAATTCAACGCCGAGCAGGGACAAGGGCCAGGTTTCGCCCAGCGCCGTCTTCGGAAAGCGCCAGCGGCCCATGCCGTCTTCATCCGTATCGCCGGTAAAAATGGCATCGGCATTCTGCCACACCCGGTCGGGGACCGACGGTTGCCACAGCGCCTGCGCCTCGGGACGGACGATGCGGTAGTCGCCATATTGTTCGAGCTTCAGGCCATTGCCGCTGTCGATCAGGTGAAAATCGCCCGCACCGCTCGATTCCAGAATGACCGGAACCTGTTCTGCGGGACGTTCCCCGGTGCGCTGCTTGAGGGGCCGTGCAGGCGCCTGCTCAACCGCCGGTACAGCAGCAACCTTCTCCTTCGGTGCAAGTTTCGGCACGCTTCGAACCGCGTCGGGTTCGCGCTTTTTCGGCGCTGCGTCGGCGTGTCGCGCCGGCTTTGCGGCATGAACCTGTTTTTTCTCGCTCCCGGCACGTGCGCGATTGCCCGGCCGGCTGTCTTTTTTCTTCAATGGAAATCTTTCCGCTTCTGCCCGCGTCTTATGGCGCAGCAAATAGCATTCCGCACGCCGCTCGACTAGAGCCGGAACGACTGTCGGCTATATCACTTTGCCGGGAGTTGGCCCGCATTCGGAAGCTGAGCGGCCGAAGTCGCCTTCTGGCGGTTCGCCTCATCGTGCCAGCGAACCGCTTCCCTGGCTTCGATACGGGCGCGTTTGCGATGTTTGCCCTGCGCGAACCATGTGGCTGCCGATCCCAGCAACACGCCAAAAATGACGGCCAGAAACAGGAACACGAAAAATGGCGCGGTGAAGGACAGAACGCCGTCATCGGGACGGAAGGGATTGAGTGCAAGCGTCACGGCCTGACGGTTGGCCACGCACAGGATGACGAGGATGATCGCCAGCGGAAGCAGGATGATGAGGTTGATGATTTTTTTCGACATCCGACATTACTCCATCGCTGCGGGGTTCCGCCGGCTCCGTTTCCGGCGTCCTGCGTCCGGGACGATCAATCGTCCTCTTCTTCGTCACCCATTCCAGGGTTAAGGCGCTCACGCAGCTCCTTGCCCGTCTTGAAGAAAGGCACCCATTTTTCCTCGACGAAAACCGATTCGCCCGTGCGCGGGTTCCGCCCCGAACGTGAAGGTCGGTTTTTCACCGAAAATGCGCCGAAACCACGAAGCTCGACACGATTTCCACCCGCCAGGGCATCGGTGATTTCATCCAGCACCGCATTGACGATGTTTTCCACGTCACGGTGATAAAGGTGCGGGTTACGCGCAGCAACGATCTGCACCAGTTCAGATTTGATCACGGTTGCCCCCTGAAAGAATTGGATTTTTAACGTGGCCCAACCTGCCAAACGGAAACAAGACCGTCAAGAAACAACTTGTCCGCACCGAGCTGGCCGGGTCCCGCAAAGGGAATTAAATCGTCATATCCCAGAAACTTCGCTATTTGCGCAACACTGAAAAACGAAAAAGGCGAACGAGACGACGGTGCGCGCCATTCGACGATCGGCAAATCCTTGGCGACGCCGTGCGTTTCGAGATAACCGCGGATTTCCTTTTCGCCACCGAGCGTATCGACCAGTTTGTTGGCAAGCGCCTGCCTGCCGGTGAAAATCGAGCCATCCGCCAGTTTCAGCACATCTTCACGCGGCAGCTTGCGACGATCGGCCACAAGGTCAACGAACCAGCCATAGCTGTCCATCACCATGGCTCGGATCATCGTCTTTGCCTCTTCAGGTGCCTCGTGGAACGGCGAAGGTTCCGCCTTCAACGGGGAGGACTTGATTTCCTGCAGCGAGACGCCGAGCTTGTCCATCAGTTGGCCCACCTGCGGATATTGAAAGATGACGCCGATCGAACCGGTGATCGAGGTTTCCCCCGCGACGATGACGTCGCCAGCCGAAGCGATCATGTAACCGGCGGAGGCGGCCAGCGTGCGGACGTCGGAAACGACCGGCTTCTTGTCCGCAACGCCGCGAATGGCCTTGAAGATACGCTCACCGCCATAGGTGGTGCCGCCCGGCGAGGAGATCGATACGATCAGCCCTTTGACATTGTCGCTCTTGGCGATCTTGTCGAGCCGTTCCAGAAGCTCCGTATTGTCCTGGATCAGACCGGAAATCTCGACGCGGGCGATATGGGGCCTGGCACTTTGCTGCGGCTCGGTCCAGAAAAACCGGTAAAGGCCGAAAATACCGACGACAAACAGCAAAACAGCGGCAATCCGCCAGAAAGTCAGCTTGCGGCGCAATTGCCTGCGATCTGCTATCGCCATATTATCCATCGAGAACCTCTGCCATCCGGCCTTTGACGCCACGTGTGCTTCACGGCCATATGGTTCTTCTAGCGCGAAGCCGCAAGGAAACAATAAGGAAACCAGAATTACGATAAAATTCGCATTTCCCTTGCACCTTTCCAGACAAAAACCATATTGGCAGGACAAAGCACTCGTGCCAAACACATTCAGATAAACATACAAGCTTCAATTGTGCGCCAAAATGGCACCCAGGAAGTTTCCGGACCCACTCTTATGCTTGAACGACTCCGCGAACCCGCGCCAGCATTTCCGCTGCCGAATGACCAGAACGGCGCTTACGAGCGCGCTCTGCGGCATTCCGCGCGCGTGAAGCGGTTGAAGATCATCCTGCCGCTCAGTGCCGCGGTGATTTCGCTCGCCTTCATCGCCGTTTCGCTCATCCGCACCTGGGCGCCAGACGAGGTTTCGCTGGAAAGCGCAAGGATCGAAGACGGCAAGATCGTGATGGAAAAGCCTGCCGTTGCCGGCCGCAACGAGAAGGGGATCGATTATTCCATGAACGCCGACCGTGCGTTGCAGGATATCGCCAATCCCAACCTGATGACGCTGGAAAAAGTTCTGGCCGCAGTGCCTGTCAATGACAGCGTCGCACAGGTGATCGCCAAGGAAGGCATTTTCGACCGGGCCACCAATACGCTGAAGATGACGGCACCTTTTGACATCAATCTCAGCAATGGCATACAAGCGAAGTTCCAGTCTGCGGATGTTGATTTGAAGGCCGGAAAAATGAGCAGCAAAGAGCCCGTTTCGATCAAAACAAACGACGGTGCCATTGTTGCGCAATCGATTGATATCGCCGATAATGGCAAGACAATTACATTTTCGGGGCAGGTACGGGCACGTATCGCTGCATCCAATATCAAAAATGAAGCCAAGTGAGAGCCCGGTCCAGATGATGCAAGTTTCCCGTCCCGTTTCCCTTGGTAGATCCGCAGGCGTTGCAGCCGCAGGTCTTGTTTTCTCCTGTCTCGCAACCGTGGCCTTCGCCCAGAGCACCACCAGCAATATGCAGGGTGTGAAGCTCTCCAGCGACCAGCCGATCGCGATTGAAAGCGACCAGCTCGAAATCCGGGATCAGGAGCGCAAGGCCTACTTCACCGGAAACGTGAAAGTTGTGCAGGGCACGACCACCCTTCAGGCCGGCAAGATGACGGTCAACTACAAGGGTGAGGGCTCCTCGCTCACCAGTGGTGACGCCAATATCGAAAAGATCTTCGTCGATAATAATGTCTATCTGACGTCCGAGACCCAGAAGGCCACGGCTGATCATGGCGAATTCGACATGGCGGCGCAGACCTTCATCCTGACGGGCAAGCAGGTCGTTCTGTCCGAGGGCACGAATGTCTTCACCGGCTGCAAGCTCACTGTCCTCATGAACTCGGGACAGGCGAAGCTCGAAAGCTGCGGCGGCCCCGTTCGGATCATGCTCGATCCGAAATCGCAGAAAAAACAGTAGTCTCCCCTCGTGAAGATACCTTCGATCTCAAAAATGTTTGGCGGTGGGCGCAACCCATCCGTGGAAGCGACCTCACAGGCCGACAAAGCCCGTTATGAGGGCACGCTGATCGCGCATGGGCTGACGAAGACCTACAATACGCGCCGGGTGGTCAACGGCGTGTCGCTCGTCGTGCGCCGCGGTGAGGCCGTGGGGCTTTTAGGTCCGAACGGCGCCGGCAAGACGACCTGTTTTTACATGATCACCGGCCTCGTACCCGTCGATAGCGGCAAGATCGCCATCAATGGCAATGATGTGACCGGCATGCCGATGTACAGGCGTGCGCGCCTCGGCGTCGGGTATCTGCCGCAGGAAGCTTCGATTTTTCGCGGGCTGACGGTCGAGGAAAACATCCGCGCCGTGCTTGAAGTCCACGAACCTGACAGCGCCAAGCGAAGCCGCAAGCTCGACGAACTGCTGGAAGAATTCCACATTGCCCAGCTGCGCAAGTCGCCGGCAGTCGCACTATCGGGCGGTGAACGCCGTCGTCTTGAGATCGCCCGCGCTCTGGCGACCGATCCGACTTTCATGCTGCTGGACGAGCCTTTTGCCGGTGTTGACCCGATTTCGGTCAGCGACATTCAGAATCTCGTCAGACACCTCACCGCACGCGGGATTGGTGTTCTCATCACCGACCACAATGTCCGCGAAACGCTCGGCCTCATCGACCGCGCCTATATCATCCATGCCGGTGAGGTTCTGACCCACGGTCGCGCGGACGATATCGTCAACAATCCGGACGTGCGCCGGCTCTATCTCGGCAATAATTTCAGCCTTTAAGCTTGCGGGCGCGAAAGATTCTTCATCGCGCCCTGCGCCGACGCTTGACCAAACAAGATAAAAAAGCAATTTTTGGGCCAAGTTTCTTTGCCTTCTCAAAATTTATGAAAACTGTGGCAATGGAGAAGCTGTAAGGGGAGTTTCGCGTCCGCCATGGCATTGTCTGCCAGCCTTTTGCTGCGTCAAAACCAGTCTCTCGTCATGACACCGCAGCTGATGCAGTCCATCCAGCTGCTTCAGATGACGCATTTCGAGCTGACGCAGTTCATCGCGCAGGAAGTGGAGCGTAATCCGCTGCTCGAAATTGCAGCAAACGACGGCGATTTGGGCGGCGACTTACCTGATAATGCGGATAATTTCAGCGATACCGACGGCGAAGCCTCGGATAATAACCCCACGATAACGGCCGACAGCGACGACTGGTACGGCGACCGCACCGCAAATCTCGGCGAACAGCTCGATACCAGCTTCGAAAATGTCTTCCCGGACGATGCCGAGCCCAGAAAGGCCGATGCGCCCGAACTGGCAAGCCAGTGGAAATCCATGCCCGGGCAGGAATCCGGCGAAAGCTATGATCTCGACGATTTCGTTGCCGCGAAACAAAGCCTTGGTGACCATCTCAATCAGCAAATGCCGCTGGCCATATCCTCCCCCGAGGACCGCATGATCGCCGATGCGCTGATCGGCCAGCTCGACGAAACCGGATATATCGCAGCGGATGCCGTCGATGATGTCGCTGAACGGCTGGGAACGGCGCCATCGGCGGTGGAGCATGTTTTAAAGACGCTTCAGGGTTTCGATCCTCCGGGCGTGTTTTCCCGTTCGTTGAGCGAATGTCTGGCAATCCAGCTCGCCCAAAGGGACCGGCTCGACCCGGCGATGCGGGCCCTGATCGATAATCTCGAGCTTTTGGCCAAACGCGACTTTGCTACCTTGAAAAAACTCTGCGGCGTCGATGAAGAGGACCTTCTCGACATGCTGGCGGAAATCCGGACGCTCAATCCGCGTCCCGGCGCGGGTTATGATTCGACCGTGTCGGAGACAATCGTCCCTGATATCATCGTTCGACCCTCTTCATCCGGCGGCTGGCTTGTGGAGATAAATCCCGACACCCTGCCGCGTGTGCTCATCAACCAGAGCTATTTCGCCGAGGTTTCGAAACATAAGGCGCGTGCAGGTGAGGACCAGGATTTCCTTTCCGAGTGCATGCAGACGGCTCACTGGCTGACCCGCAGCCTCGACCAGCGCGCCCGGACGATCATGAAGGTAGCGACCGAGATCGTGCGCCAGCAGGACGCCTTTCTCGTCAACGGCGTTGATCACCTGCGCCCGCTGAACCTCAAGACGGTGGCCGACGCCATCAAGATGCACGAATCCACCGTCAGCCGGGTGACATCGAAGAAGTACATGCTGACGCCACGCGGGCTGTTCGAGCTCAAATATTTCTTCAGCGTCTCGATCAGCGCGGTTGAAGGCGGCGACAGCCATTCGGCGGAAGCGGTACGTCATCGCATCAAGGCCATGATCGCCCAGGAGGCTGCCGAGGCGGTGCTTTCCGATGATGACATCGTCGACAATCTGAAAAAGAGCGGCGTTGATCTCGCCCGCCGCACTGTCGCCAAATATCGTGAGGCGATGAACATCCCCTCCTCCGTTCAGAGACGCCGCGAAAAGAAGGCGCTCGCGAAGTTGTCAGTCTTCTGAGCGGCGCGCCTGATCACGTTTGGAGCGCTTTTTTGCCGCACCATTGACTCTTATCACGCCAGGGGCTAGAAGCCCGCCGCACACGTAAGCAAGGTCATTTGTAACGGATTCATCTCCACCGTCCATGGGCGTAAAATTCGAATGGAGGCTTTTTAAGGTCTTCGAAACGCTTGGATGCGCGCTCGGCTTGACGTAAGCTGGTACTCGCAAATCACTACAAAAAGGAAAATTTCCATGAGTGTGCGTGTATCTGGTAAACATATGGAGATCGGCGAATCTTTCCGTCAGCGGATTGAGGACAATATAGGTCTGGCAGTTACCAAATACTTCGATGGGGGGTATTCAGGCCAGGTAACCGTGGAGAAGTCCGGATCGCGTTTTGCAGCCGACTGCAAGCTGCATCTCGATACGGGCGTTGTATTGCATGCGGCGGGTCAGGCAAATGATCCGCAGGCAAGTTTCGATGCCGCCGCAGAGCGGATCGAGAAGCGCCTGCGTCGCTACAAGCGCAAGCTGAAGGACCATCACAATGGTTCGAATGGCGTGTCGCAGGAAATCGCCTATACGGTGATGGATGCTGTTCCCGATGAGGACCATGAGGTTCCCGAGGACTACGCACCCACCATCGTCGCGGAGAGTTCGAAACAGATAAAGACAATGTCCGTTGCCAGCGCCGTGATGGCGCTCGACATGACGGACGAACCGGTTCTGCTGTTCCGCAGCCCGGGCAAGGAATATCTCAACATCGTCTACCGACGTCATGACGGCAATATTGGCTGGATCGACGCGGAAACGATCAAGAGCTGAACAGTCTGACAAGACGTGGGAGGCAGAACGCGAAAGCGTCTCTGCCTCCTGCATCGTCTCGATGGCATGAAGGAAAAAGAGAATGGCGTTGGCAGATTTGCTGCAACAAGATGCGATTATTCCCGCCCTCAAGGTGAATTCCAAAAAGCAATTGCTTCAGGAGCTGGCCGCAAAGGCAGCCAGAATTACCGGAGTCTCGGAACGGGAAGTTTTCGACGTCATCCTCCAGCGTGAAAAGCTCGGCTCCACCGGCGTCGGCCATGGCATCGCCATTCCGCACGGCAAGCTCGCCAGCATTCATCAGATCACGGGTGTCTTCGCACGCCTTGAAACGCCGGTCGATTTCGAAGCGCTGGACGACCAGCCGGTCGATCTGGTTTTCCTTTTGCTTGCGCCTGAAGGCGCTGGTGCGGATCACCTGAAGGCACTGTCTCGAATTGCGCGCGCCCTGCGCGACCCTGAACTGGTGGCCAAACTGCGTGCCACCGATTCCGACACGGCAATCTATGCTTTCCTCAATCAGGAACAGGCGACGGCGGCCTGATCCGTCACCACTGATCTCAGCTTTTCATGACAAAAAAAACGCGCCTCAAGGGCGCGTTTTTTTATTACGGGAAGGAATGCCTCAGGCATCCTTTTCATTGAGAGAGGCCGTGCCGGGCTCTGCCGATGCGGCGGTTTCCGCCTTCGGGCCACCCTTGGCAACACCCACCATGGCCGGGCGCAGGACGCGGTCACCGATGGTGAAACCGGCCTGGATAACCTGGAGCACGGTGTTGTTCGGAACTGCCGGATTGGGAATTTCGAACATGGCCTGGTGAAAGTTCGGATCGAACTTCTGGCCCTCTGCATCAATCTTCTTGACCCCATGGCGCTCGAGCGTCGACAGCATCGAGCGTTCGGTCATCTCGACGCCTTCGATCAGGCCATTGAGACCGGCTTCGCCATTGGTCTTGAGCTCATCCGGGATAGCCTCGAGCGCGCGGCGAAGGTTGTCGGAAACGGCGAGCATGTCGCGTGCAAAACCGGCCAGCGAATAGGCCTTGGCGTCCTTGACGTCGCGCTCGGTGCGGCGACGAAGATTGTCCATTTCGGCGGCAAGACGCAAGAACTTGTCGCGCAGATCGGCATTTTCTGCCTTCAGCAGCTCGACCGGATCGGGTTCGGCAGCATCAATCGGCTCTTCCCCGGCAAGTGCGGGATCGAGAAACTCTTCGGCGATGTCCGCGTCAGGTCCGGGCTTTTTCGTATCGTCGGTCATGACGTTCTCCAAATTTGAATATTGTTGGTTGCGCCCGATATCGAGCTTTGGCGGGCAAAAATCAAGGCTTGCGGCGAAAAGCTTGCCGCATTCTCTGGCCTTGCGGGCTTGCCCTATCTTTGCTTCCGGGAAAGGCGGGCCATGATCTGGGCGGTATAATCGACCATGGGAACGATACGGGCGTAATTCAGCCGCGTCGGCCCGATGACACCGACAGCACCCACGACCCGGTTGTCCTCATCGCGGTAGGGCGCAACAATGAGCGATGAACCGGACAGCGAAAAGAGCTTGTTTTCCGAGCCGATGAAAATCCTCACACCCGAGCCGCTTTCCGCAAGGTTGAGGATCTCGATCAGATTTTCCTTGCGCTCCAGATCGTCGAACAGCAGGCGCACACGATCTATGTCTTCTTCGCCGGCCAGGCCTTCCAGCAGGTTGGAACGTCCGCGAACGATGAGGCGGCCGAGCTTGCCCTCCTCATTGTCACCCGCCCAGACGGCAAGGCCACGCTCGATGAGATCCTGCGCCAGCGTGCCGAGTTCCGATTGCAGCTCCGCACGCTGCGTCTGGAACTGGCCGCGCAGTTCCTGCAGCGTCTGGCCGGAGAGATGGGCGTTGATGAAATTGGCCGCCTCGGTCAATTGCGACGAGGAAATGCCGGCCGGCAATTCGATAATGCGGTTTTCGACCTGATTATGGTCGCCCACCAGCACCGCAAGCGCCTTGGTGGGTTCCAGCCGAATGAATTCGACATGTTTGAGGATGACATCGTTCTTGGCCGTCAGCACGAGGCCGGCGCCGCGCGACATGCCCGACAGCATGCGGCTTGCTTCCGTCAGCAACCCTTCCAGCGATTGTTCGTGGCCGGCGACCGGGCCGATCTGCCGGTCGATATTCGCCCGCTCGTCGGCAGGCAGATCGCCCACCTGCATGAAGGCGTCAACAAAGAAACGCAGCCCCGTCTGGGTGGGCAGGCGTCCGGCGCTGATATGCGGCGAATAGATGAGGCCAAGTTCTTCGAGATCGCTCATGACGTTGCGCACGGAGGCCGGCGAAAGCGACATTGGCAGCAGCCGCGACAGGCTGCGCGAGCCCAGGGGTTCACCAGTGTCGAGATAGCCTTCGACGATGCGGCGGAAAATTTCCCGCGACCGTTCATCCAGCAGAGATGCCTGATCTTTTGAAAGCGGTGCTGAAAAACCCATCTCGTCCGTTCTTTGTCGCCCAAATCTACTCTGCGCCAATATAATGCGTCGCGCCGCTGCGGCAAAATGGAAATTGGCTTTGCAAAAGCCCGGAGCGCGCCTTAGAAGGCAGGAACCAACATGGAGAGTGGATCATATGCGGCCTTCAGGCAGAAAAACCGATCAGATGCGCAAGGTTTCCTTCGAGCGCAATTTCTCGAAACATGCCGAAGGCTCCTGTCTGGTCAAATTCGGCGACACGCATGTGCTCGTCACCGCTAGCCTTGAAGAAAAGACGCCGCCATGGCTGCGCAACAGCGGCAAGGGTTGGGTGACCGCCGAATACGGCATGCTGCCGCGCTCTACCAATGAGCGCATGAAGCGCGAAGCCGCCGCCGGCAAGCAGGGTGGGCGCACACAGGAAATCCAGCGCCTCATCGGCCGCTCGCTGCGCGCTGTCGTTGATCTTCAGGCGCTCGGCGAACGCCAGATCAGCATTGACTGTGACGTCATCCAGGCGGACGGCGGCACACGCACCGCCTCCATCACTGGCGCATGGATTGCCCTGCATGATTGCCTGAAGTGGATGGAAACCCGCAACATGATCAAGGTCGAGAAGGTTCTGAAAGACCATATCGCTGCGATCTCCTGCGGCATCTTCGCTAAGCAGCCGGTGATCGATCTCGATTATCTGGAAGACTCGTCCGCCGAGACCGACGCGAATTTCGTCATCACCGGCTCCGGCGGCATCGTTGAGGTGCAGGGAACGGCGGAAGGCGCACCCTTCTCCGAAGAAGAATTCCTGACGCTGCTTGGCCTTGCCAAGGCAGGCTGCAGCGAACTGGTCGCCCTTCAGAAACAGGCGATTGCCTGAGCCGACAGGAAAGCATGATGCGCAAGCTCGATACCAGGACGATCGTCGTCGCCAGCCACAACAAGGGCAAGATTGCCGAAATCGCCGATCTGATCGGACCTTTCGGCTTTTCCGCCAAATCGGCTGCCGAGCTGAATTTCGCAGAGCCGGATGAGACGGGTACCACCTTCGAGGAAAATGCCGCCATCAAGGCGCTTGCCTCCGCCAAGGCATCCGGCCTGCCAGCTTTGTCCGACGATTCCGGTCTTGTCATCGACGCACTGGATGGCGCACCGGGTGTCTACACCGCCAATTGGGCGGAAACGGCCGATGGCACGCGCGATTTCGCCATGGCAATGCAAAAGGTTGAAGATGCGCTGGCGGAACGCGGCGCATCGAAAGCCGAGGATCGCACGGGCCGCTTCGTCAGCGTATTGTGCCTTGCCTGGCCGGACGGTCATGTCGAATATTTCCGTGGCGAGGTGGAAGGCACCGTCGTGTGGCCGCCGCGCGGAACGAGCGGTTTCGGTTACGATCCGATCTTCAAACCCGAGGGTTACGACACTACATTTGGTGAGATGACGGCGGATGAAAAACATGGCTGGAAACATGGTGACGCCTTTGCGCTGTCGCACCGCGCCCGCGCCTTTAAAAAATTCGTAGAAACCTGCCTGGAGGCATGAACCCGATGGTCGGGGAGCATCATTTTTCTGCCCCCGGCGCATCGCTTCTGCCGGATACGGGCGATCCCGGTTTCGGGATCTATCTGCATTGGCCCTTCTGCGCGGCCAAATGTCCCTATTGTGATTTCAACAGCCACGTCCGCCACCGGCCGGTGGATCAGGAGCGGTTCACCGCTGCCTTTCTGCGTGAAATGGAACATATGCGGGCACTCAGCGGCCCGCGGGTGGTGACCAGCATCTTCATGGGCGGCGGCACGCCATCGCTGATGGACCCGCAGACGGTTGCCGCCATTCTGGATGGCGTTGCACGGTTCTGGCACGTGCCTGATGGTATCGAGATCACCATGGAAGCCAACCCTTCCAGCGTCGAGGCGGAACGGTTTCGCGGTTATCGCGCAGCGGGCGTCAATCGCGTCTCGCTTGGCGTGCAGGCACTGAACGACCGGGACCTGAAGTTCCTTGGCCGCCTGCATGATGTCGCCGATGCCTTAAAGGCCATCCGGCTGGCGCGGGAAATCTTTCCGCGTATGTCCTTCGATCTGATCTATGCCCGCCCGAAGCAGACGGTGGCCGAATGGGATGCCGAACTGAAGGAGGCGGTTTCCTATGCCGTCGACCATCTGTCGCTCTACCAGCTGACCATCGAAGAGGGCACGCCTTTTTATGGTCTGCACAAGGCCGGCAAACTCATCGTGCCGGATGGCGAGCATTCGGCTGTGCTTTATGAGGCGACGCAGGAAATCACCGAGCGCTACGGCATGCCGGCCTACGAGGTTTCCAATCACGCCCGCCCCGGCGCGGAAAGCCGCCATAACCTCACCTACTGGCGTTATGGCGATTATGCCGGTATCGGCCCCGGCGCGCATGGGCGCCTGACGAGGGGCGCTTCCAAACTCGCCACCGCCACCGAGCGGCACCCGGAAACCTGGCTCGAGACCGTCGAGCGGGAAGGCCATGGCATGGTCGATCAGGAAATGCTGGGCGTCGACGAACAGGCCGATGAATTGCTGCTGATGGGGCTTCGCCTGCGCGAAGGCATCGATCTGGCCCGCTGGAGCGATCTTTCCGGCCGCGACCTCGACCCGGAGAAGGAGGAATTCCTTCTGCAGCACGGTTTCGTGGAAAGGCTCGGCAATTCCCGCCTGCGCTGCACGCCTTCTGGCATGCTTATTCTGGATGCCGTGGTCGCCGATCTCGCCTGCTGACCGGCCCTCAGCCAATCAAGAATTGAGAAGAAAATAAAAAAGCGGCCCGGAGGCCGCTTTTTTTCATGCGTTGTTTTCGTTGATCAGGCGTTTCAGCAGCTCAACCTCATGGCCGAGCTTGGTGTCGCCGGAAATCAGTTCCTCGATCTTGCGCACCGCGTGAAGAACCGTGGTGTGGTCGCGACCGCCAAAACGACGACCGATCTCGGGGAAGGAGCGCGGCGTCAGCATCTTGGCCAGATACATGGCGATCTGGCGCGGCTTGACGATGACGCGGGTGCGGCGGTTGGACACCAACTCCTGTCGCGACACATTATAGTGTCTGGCGACGATGCGCTGAATATCCTCGATGCGCACGCGCTTGGCCTCACCGCTTCCGACGAGGTGCGACAGCAGCTCATCGACGCGGTCGACCGAGAGGTTCGGCTCAAAAGAGCGCCGGAACATCAGCTGGTTAAAGGCACCTTCAAGCTCGCGTCCGCTCGCCGTCACGCTTTTGGCCACGTGGGTCAGGATTTCATCCGAAATCTCGAAAGACGGATCGTCCTGACGCGCCGAACCCATACGACGGTTGAGCATTTCATACCGCATGTCGTAATCGGGACCTTCGATCTCGATCGCCATGCCGCCCTGAAGACGGGACCGCACACGCGGATCGAGCGATTCCAGCTCCCACGGTGCACGATCAGCCGCAACCACGACCTGCTTGGCGCTGTCGAGCAGCATGTTCAGCAGGTGGCAGAATTCGTGCTGGATCATCTTGCCCTGCAGGAACTGCATGTCGTCGATGACGAGCAGGTCAATATTGCGCAGCGTATCCTTCAGCGTCAGCGCATCATTGTCGCGGATCGCCGTTGCAAAACGCCACATGAAATATTCAGCCGTCAGATAGACAACACGCGGATTGCGCGGGCTGTCGATGGCGGCATTGGCAATGGCCTGCAGAAGATGCGTCTTACCGAGACCGACACCCGCATGGATGAACAGAGGGTTGAAGCGCACGGCGCCGGCACCGGCTTCGGCGATCGTCTTTGCCGCCGCAAGTGCGACACGATTGGACGAGCCTTCGACAAACGTATCGAAGGTGAAGCGCGTATCAAGCGGCGAACCGAACAACGGCCCGGAGCCGCCCTGACGCAGGGTCGCCTGCGCTGCCGCAGGCTGTGCGGCGGGCGCCGTCGCGGGCTGCGACGGAATGAAGGACTTGTTGCGCGGAGCAGCACCGACCTCAGGTGCGGGCTGCACCCGTTCGTCAGCCTGCGCCGGGCGAACCGGACGGCTGGCCGAGCGGACAAGAATCTCCACCTTCAACACATCCGGATCCTCGCTCTGAACGAGGTTGGTGATCAGATCCATATAACGGTTGTTGATCCACGACTTCAGAAAGGTCGTCGGAACGGTAAAGCGGACGACGCTTTTCGAAACGGTATGGAGTTTGAGCCGTGCAAACCAGCTTGCATAGACTTCCGGACCAACCTGTGCCTTGAGCCGCGCGCTAAAACGCTCAAACAGCGCATCGTGCTTCATTGCCGATTTGTCCCCTGCCGCATCAGAGCAAGCTGCATCACATGCCTTCGGTGCGCGGTCCCCATCAGCCACCGCACCCATCGCCAAATTCAATTGCATATTGCCGCCTTTCAAATTGCCAATCATAGCCTGACGATCAAAAATCGATCGCCAGAGATCCCCCTCGTATTATTCCGGCCTTCAGTGCTCCCCTCGAAAGAGCATCAAAGGCTACTACTTGTTTGCGAGCCGGTTATCCCATTTCCCTCCCCCTCATGGAGAGGCCTGCGACACGCTAAAGACGCTCCTTTCGCCACAACCCTAAGGCGTATTCTTGAGGACAAAAAACCCCTGCCCGTTCCGAGACCGAAACGGCGCAAAAAGCTCCATGACCTGAGAAAACGGGCCCCGAAAGACCCGCCAGCAAGAAGGTGAATATCGTCGATACGATCATCGAGATAATCTGTGGACTGAGATCCGCACCCCTTGTTGGAATGCATTTAGGCAGGATCGTGGGGAGAGATCAATGGCGTTTTTTCTGCAAAAACTCAGATCGGCCATTGACTCACAAAGGCCGTTTTGCATCACGGGCAAGGCCCGAAGCAGAATCGCTTATGAATCAATGAGATTCAATTTTGGCAATTTTAGAGAGCCTGTTTTGGCAAAAAAATAAAAATCTTCTTGACTCAAAACTCGTCACGACTTCCGTAGAGAAAGCCTCCCATTTTCCGGGAGACCTCCTGCAAGCCATTGTTTTTGTTTAATATTTCCTGTCGTCCATCTGACACGCGTTTGTCACGTTACGGCAGGAATGATTAACAGGTGGTTAGAATCACAAAAAGCCCGGTCAAAAGACCAGGCTTTTTGAATAGTTATTTGTGATTAGCCGGATTAGGCCGAAAGAGCCTTAACGCGCTGTGCGAGACGCGACACCTTGCGGGATGCGGTGTTGCCGTGCAGGACGCCGCGGGTAGCTGCGCGCTGGATCTCGGGCTGAGCAGCCTTCAGAGCTTCGGTGGCAACAGCCAGATCGCCGGAAGCGATTGCTTCCTCGACCTTGCGAATGAAGCCGCGAACGCGCGAACGGCGAGCCTTGTTGACTGCGGTACGGCGAGCGATCTTGCGGGTCGCCTTTTTCGCCGAAGTTGTATTGGCCATGTATGCCTCTCTTCGAATTCAAACCAAATTCCGCAACCAGAGGATCGGGTCGTTCGACGACCTCACTTAACCCAAGAATGCGGGAGTAATTTCGGACAAGCCGGATGGCTTTCCTTAACCGTGGGCGGGCATATACCGCTAAAGCGCACGCCCGTCAACGCGCAAATGGTGGAAAACGCCGATATTCCGACTCCTTAGCGATTCCGGAAAACGGGTTTACGTTTTTCGATGAAGGCCGCCATGCCCTCCTTCTGGTCCGCCGTTGCAAAGAGCGACTGGAAGGACCGCCTTTCATATCGCAGGCCTTCCGCCAACGATACCTCAAAGGAGCGATTGACGCTTTCCTTGGCCATAAGAACCGAGGCACGCGACAGCGAAGCGATGCGGGTGGCAGCCTCCACCGCCTCCTCCATCAGATTTGCGGATGGAACAATGCGCGAGACGAGACCGGCACGCTCGGCCTCCGCCGCATCCATCATGCGGCCGGTCAGAACCAGATCCATGGCCTTTGCCTTGCCCACCGCCCGTGTCAGCCGCTGTGAGCCACCCATGCCGGGAATGACGCCGAGGGTGATCTCCGGCTGGCCGAACTTCGCCGTTTCCGAAGCGATGATGAAATCGCACATCATCGCCAGCTCGCAGCCGCCACCGAGTGCAAAACCCGAAACGGCGGCGATGACCGGTTTCCTCGTCGACGCAACCTCGTCCCAGCCGCCGAGAAAATCACCGACATAGGCGTCGACAAAATCCAGCCCCTGCATCTCCTTGATGTCGGCGCCTGCGGCAAATGCCTTTTCCGAGCCGGTGATGATGATCGCACCAATGGAATCATCGGTGGAGAATGAAGAGAGAATGTGCCGCAGCTCTTTCAAGAGCACCGAGTTGAGAGCGTTGAGCGCCTTGGGGCGATTGAGCGTTATGACGCCCACCTCATCACGCTTTTCGACCAGTATCGTTTCATAGTCCACGGCAATCTCCCCTTCTCCGTTGTTGCGGCCCATTACTCTTGGCTCAGTCACTTCTGGCAGGCGGCGCAATAAAAGGTCGAACGACCGGCCTGTACCACTCTCTCAACCGTACCCCCGCAGCCGGGTGTCCGGCAAGGCTGGCCTTCCTGATCGTAGACCGAAAAGGAATGCTGGAAATAACCGAGTGTCCCGTCTGTCTGTATATGGTCGCGGAGTGAGGAGCCGCCGGCGGCGATAGCGTCCGCGATCACGTCACGGATTTTTTCCGTCAGATCGATGAGCTGCGCTTTGGGCTTGCCTGATGTCGTGACCAGCGTTCCCGCTGCCCGTAAGGGAGAAAGATGCGCGCGCCACAGCGCCTCGCAGACATAGATATTGCCAAGGCCGGCAATGACCTTCTGATCCAGCAGCGTGCCTTTCAAGGGCTGGCTCTTGCCCTCAAACCGGCTCGCCAGATAATTGGCGCTCAATGCATTGCCTGTTGGTTCCGGCCCAAGCTCGGCAAAAGCCGGATAGAGATCGAGCTTGTTGCGCTCCACCAGATGCATGAAGCCGAAGCGGCGCGGATCATTATAGATGACGCAGACGCGCTCTTCGCCCTTATCCAGATGAAAGACGACATGGTCGTGTTTGCCATCCTTTGAGCGGGCATAATGAAACGCGCCGGGCGTATTGCCGGCTTCATCCGCGTCCGCCTCGATACGAAACGAGCCGGACATGCCGAGATGGGCAATGATCGTCAGCCCATCCTCCAGTTCGATCAAAAGATATTTCGCCCGGCGTCCAAGCGATATGATCGTTTTGCCTTCGATCAGCGTCGCGAAATCCTCCGGGAACGGAAAACGCAGATCGGGGCGGCCAAGGTGGAGTTTGTGAACCCTTGCCCCTTCCATGGCGGGGGCAAGACCGCGTCTGACAGTTTCGACTTCTGGCAATTCTGGCATCTGGCTTATCCGGCAGTTTATCGTTAGGACCATGTGGTCTATACAATGCACGCGAAATGTCGCGCCCAGGCGATGCGGCAACAGATAGCGTCGCCATGGCGTTTCCGCTATGGTCCGCCACGCAATAAAATGGAGACAGACGATGACCGACGCCCGTACGACCGCAGAAGGCGGCATGGAAACGTCCTATGGCTTCCACAAGGTGAACGAAGGCAAAAAGCAGGGGCTGGTCAACGAGGTCTTCCACAAGGTGGCCAAGCGCTACGACATCATGAACGACGTGATGTCGGCGGGCCTGCACCGGCTGTGGAAGGACGCCATGGTCTCTTCGCTTTCGCCGCGCAAGGATGCTTCCTACAGGGTTCTGGACGTGGCAGGGGGCACCGGCGATATCGCGTTTCGCATCGTTGAGGCCTCCAACCGTCTGGCGCACGCCACCGTTCTCGATATCAATGGCTCGATGCTGGCGGTCGGCGAGGAACGTGCGGCAAAAAAGAAGCTTTCCGACAATCTGACCTTCGTTGAGGCCAATGCCGAAGAACTGCCCTTCGAGGCGAATTCATTCGACGCCTATACGGTCGCTTTCGGCATTCGCAACGTGCCGCGCATCGATGTCGCGCTGAAGGAGGCCCATCGCGTGCTGAAACGTGGCGGGCGGCTGCTGGTACTGGAATTTTCAGAGGTCGAAATGCCGCTGCTCGACCGCGTCTACGACGCCTGGTCGTTCAACGCCATTCCGCAATTTGGCAAGATGATCACCGGCGACGCCGAACCCTATCAATATCTGGTCGAGTCGATCCGCAAATTCCCCAATCAGGAGGATTTCGCGGCGATGATCCGCACCGCCGGCTTCTCCCGCGTGTCCTACACCAACTACACCGGCGGCATCGCCGCCCTGCATTCCGGCTGGAAGCTTTAAGAGCATGGCCAGCAGAAGCAGGAGACAGGCATAAGCATGAGCACTTTGGGCGCATATTTCCGCCTCGCAAGGGTTGGCTGGGTTCTCGTGCGCGAAGGCGTCGTGCTGGCCCTGCCCTCCGACGACCTTCCTGCTCCCGCGCAAATGCTGAAAGCGTTGATGAAGCCCTTCGCCCGCAGCAAGGCCAAACGGGCGCAGCGTAGCGACCGGCTGGCAACGGCCGTCGAGCGGCTTGGACCGTCTTATGTGAAGATGGGCCAGTTTCTGGCCACCCGCCCGGATGTGGTGGGCGCTGATTTCGCCGACGATCTCGCAAGCCTTCAGGATCGCATGGCATTTTTCCCGGCTGCTGCGGCCAAGGCTAATATCGAAGGTTCGCTCGGACGCACGGTTTCCGACCTCTACAGGGAATTCGGTGATCCGATCGCGGCCGCCTCCATCGCCCAGGTTCATCCGGCAATGGTGGATACGCCGAAGGGACCACGCAAGGTGGCCGTCAAGGTCATCCGTCCCGGCGTGCGCCAGCGTTTCCAGAACGATCTGGAGGCGATGTATCTGATCGCCGACCTGCAGCAGCGCTTTGTCCGTTCAGCCCGCCGTCTGCGGCCGGTCGAGGTGACACGCACGCTGGAACAGACAACGAAGATCGAGATGGATCTGCGGCTCGAGGCCGCCGCCCTTTCCGAGCTTGCCGAAAACACAAAGGATGATCCCGGTTTCCGTGTTCCGGAAGTCGACTGGGAACGCACCGGCCGCGATGTCGTCACCATGGAGTGGATCGACGGCGTCAAGATGTCGGATATCGAGGGGCTGAAGGCCGCCGGTCACGACCTGAACCAGCTGGCCGACACGCTGATCCAGTCTTTCCTGCGGCACACGCTGCGCGACGGCTTTTTCCATGCCGACATGCATCCCGGCAATCTCTTCGTCGATGACAAGGGCATGATCGTCGCCGTGGATATGGGCATTGCCGGCCGGCTCGGCAAAAAGGAACGCCGCTTCCTCGCCGAAATCCTCTACGGCTTTATCACGCGCGATTACATGCGGGTGGCAGAGGTGCATTTCGAGGCCGGTTATGTGCCGGGCCATCACGATAAAGCCAGCTTCGCACAGGCGATCCGCGCCATTGGCGAGCCGATCCACGGGCAACCGGCCGAGACGATCTCCATGGGCAAGCTGTTGACCCTGCTGTTCGAGGTGACCGAACTTTTCGACATGGAGACGCGGCCGGAACTGGTGATGCTGCAAAAGACCATGGTGGTGGTGGAAGGCGTATCACGCATGCTCAACCCGCGCTTCAACATGTGGAAGGCGGCCGATCCGGTCGTCGGCGGCTGGATCAGGGACAATCTCGGTCCCAAGCGCATCGTCACCGATCTGAAAGACGGCATGAAGGCCGCTCTAAAGCTTGCCGAAGCGGCACCCGAGATCGCCGCCAAGACGGAAAAGCTGCATTCCGAGCTGATGTATATGAGCGAGAACGGCCTGCGTTTCGATGCCCAGACAGCCGAAGCCATCGGCAGGGCGGAAGCGCGCCATACCAAATGGGGGCGGATTGCGCTCTGGGTGATTGCGCTGACGCTTCTCTATATTGCCATCCGAATCAGCTAAGACATATCTGAACCTTGGAGGTGCGCGATGTCACGGTCGGGCACCTCAGTTACCAAAAACCACCTTTCAAACCGACGTGACGACCGCATGCCATGCTCATGCAATCTAACGAAGAATAGTGACCTGACCTTCTCAACGAAACAGGTGGCCTATGCGACTGTTAACCCTTCTGGTTGGTTCGCTATTCTTCAGTCTTCAACCGGTCGCGGTGCCGGAAGCAATGGCGCAACACAGGGTCTACGATCCCTGTACGGACGGCAGCATAAGCGATGGCAAGCCGCGCAGTTGCGACGAGCTGAAACGGGAATTGCGACGCAGTGACAGGTATGGTCGCAGGGAATGGGATTATTATCGGCCGATGCGGCCCCTGCGCACCGATCCATGCAGGGACGGGCGCGTCAGCGACGGGCAACCGCGATCCTGCGGAGAGTTGCGTCGCTGGTTGAATGGTAGATGATTGCCGGACGGGAATTGAAATTCATGGCAAAAACTCACGCAGTGAAACAGGCCCTTGTCTATTGTTCGTGGCCGATGGTGTTTTTTTTCGGCCTTGTCGGCTCCTATTTCGCCTTCAACAGCAGCAACCCCATCATGGCGTTCCTCTGCGTCTATGCGGGGGCGGTGTTGAGCCTGTTTCTCCTGGAACGTTATATCCCCTATGAGGTTCAGTGGCTTCAGGGCGATGGCGAAACCGCGACCAGCATTGGCCACACCCTGTTGACCAAGGGCCTTGTCCAGCTTGCCGCCGTTGCGGGAGCAATCTTTCCGATGCTGACCGCCAATGTGCTGCAGCCGCTTGCGGCCATGCGGTTCAATCTGTGGCCCTCTGACTTGCCGATGATCATTCAGGTCGCACTTGCGGTCACCATCGCTGAATTTGGCCTCTACTGGGCGCACCGTATCGCGCATGAGACCGTGTTCTTCTGGCGTTTCCACGCCCTGCACCACAGCGTTGTCCGGCTTTGGGTGGTCAATACCGGTCGCTTTCATGTGGCGGATTCGCTCTTCAAGATCGCACTCAGTCAGCTTCCGCTCTATTTGATGGGCGCACCCTTGCACGTTTTCTGGTGGCTTGGGGCCGTTACCGCCTTCATCGGCATTCTGACCCATTGCAATGTCGATATGAAAACCGGCCCGCTGGACTATGTGTTCAGCACGCCGCGGCTGCACCGCTGGCATCATTCCAAGGAGCTTCCCGAGGGAAACACCAATTACGGCGAGAATCTCGTCATATTCGACCAGCTGTTCGGCAGCTATTTCAATCCCGATCGCCCGTCCTCCACCAATATCGGTATCAAGGGGCAAATTGCGAAGGGCTTTCTGCCCCAGCTTTTTCAGCCCTTCACCAAGGAGGGCGTTCGCCAGATCATCGGTCGAAACACAAAAGACAATTCAGGCGAAACGCCCGGCATGTGAGGTTGGAGCATTCCCGCTTTCCTCCGAAATGCGAAAACGCTCTAGTCGAAGAATATGCCCAGCTCAGAGCGCAGTTTCTTCGTCAGGCCGGCCGCAACCAGTTCATAGGAGCGGCGCACATAATGCTCCAGCTCCTCTCGCTCGAGCGGTGAATGGTCACCGATCGATATCCATTTGCGTTTGGCAAAATAGGGCGCCTGACCGATGCCTTTCAGCGAGGTGAGGATTTCGAAACTTTCCTCCGAACATTTTACCACCAGACGCCAATCCACCCGCTCACCCAGCACGGCAAAGACCTTGTCGCCGACCTTCGCGACATGGGAATCCCATTGATCGACAAAGCGTACACCCGGCCACTCGCCCAGCACTCTGTCGAATGTCTTGCGATCGAACAGGCTCATGCGAGTTTCTCCGCAATAAGGGCTGCCAGACGTTTTGCGACGTCGGCCTTGTCGAGATCCGGCCAGGCCTCAATACCGTCCGCCGATATGATCTTCACGCTGTTGCGATCTCCGCCCATGATGCCGGTTTCAGCCGAGACATCATTGGCGACAATATAATCCGCGCCCTTGCGCTCCAGCTTGGCGCGGCCGTTCTTCTCAACATCCTGCGTTTCGGCGGCGAAACCCACCACCAGCTTCGGCCGCTTTTCGTGGTGGCCGACGGTTTTCAGGATATCGGGGTTTTCCGTCAATTGCAGCGCGGGCGGTGCATCGCCCGGCTGCTTCTTGATTTTCTGTTCCGATGAACCTGTCACCCGCCAGTCAGCGACAGCGGCGACCATGACCGCAATATCCACCGGGAGCTTTGAGATCACCGCATCACGCATCTCTTCGGCACGCTCGACATGGATCGTTGTGACTCCAGCCGGATCGGCGAGGTTGACCGGGCCTGAGACCAGCGTCACCTCCGCCCCCAGTTCCGCGAGAGCCGCCGCAATGGCGTGGCCCTGCTTGCCCGACGAGCGGTTGGCTATATAGCGTACCGGATCGATCGGCTCATGCGTGGGACCGGAAGTGACGATGGCCTTCCTGCCCTTGAGTGGTTTGGGGCCATTGTCCAAAAGCGTCTCAATGGCTTCAACGATCTGCAACGGCTCCGCCATCCGGCCAAGACCCGCCTCACCCCTCTCCGCCATCTCGCCTGCCATGGGGCCGATAAAAAACACGCCGTCTTTTTTGAGCACGCCGGCATTGCGGGCCGTTGGCTTCGCCGTCCACATTTTCGGATTCATGGCGGGCGCGACCAGCACCCTGCGGTCAGTCGCGAGAAGGATGGTGGAAGCAAGATCGTCGGCCAGGCCATGCGCCATCTTGGCCATGAGATCGGCAGTGGCGGGCGCGACCAGCACGAGGTCGCAGTCGCGCGCCAGCCTGATATGGCCGACATCCTGCTCGTCCTGTCTGGAAAAAAGCTCGGTGAAAACGTGGGTGGCAGACAGCACGCCGACAGCCAGCGGAGTGACGAATTCCTGGGCGCCCCTCGTCATGACCGGTGTCACCTTCGCGCCGCGCTCTTTCAGGCGGCGGATGAGATCGAGGCTCTTATAGGCCGCGATGCCGCCGGAGATGATGAGGAGAATATGTTTGCCTGAAAGCGTCATGATGCCGGACCAGTTTCCCGTTTCACCGGGAAACTAAGCCCTTGGCATTCAAAGTGCAATCCGGCTGATATCACGCCGCCTTGGCGACGTGATATTCCTTGATCGCAACCATCTTGATCGCCGGAAAACGCTCGGACTCATAGCGCAATGAGAAGGCGTCCTGCGCCAGAAACACCGGATCGCCATCCAGATCGCGGGCGATATCGCCGCGCTTGACGTTGAGGAACTTATCCATCTCCGCCGGCTGATCGGATGAAATCCAGCGGCAGACGGAAAAGCGCGACATTTCGAAGGAGACCGGCAGGCCGTATTCGCCCATCAGCCGTTCTTTCAATACGTCCAGCTGCAGCGCGCCGACGACGCCGACGATGGCTGGCGAGCCGTCTTCCGGCGAGAAGAGCTGCACGACGCCCTCTTCCGCCATCTGCTGCAGGGCTTCCTTCAGCTTCTTCGCCTTCATCGCATCTTCGAGCCGCACGCGGCGCAGGATTTCCGGCGAGAAGTTCGGAACGCCCTGGAAAACAAGGTTTTCACCCTCGGTCAGCGTATCACCGATGCGCAGCGTGCCGTGGTTGGGGATGCCGACCACATCACCCGCAAAGGCCGTATCGGCGAGCTGGCGCTGCGAGGCGAAGAAGAATTGCGGCGCGGTGAGCCCCATTTGCTTGCCGGTGCGCGACAAACGCGCCTTCATGCCGCGCTCCAGCTTGCCGGAGCAGATGCGGGCAAAGGCGATGCGGTCGCGGTGGTTGGGGTCCATATTCGCCTGAATCTTGAAGACGAAGGCCGTCATCCTGTCTTCGGCCGCATGCACGGTGCGGGTATCCGCCACCTGATCGCGCGGCGGCGGTGCGAAATCGCCGAGTGCATTGATGAGGTCGCGCACACCGAAATTGCGCAGCGCCGAACCGAAGAACACTGGCGTCATGTGGCCTTCAAGAAACGCCTGGCGATCGAAGGGACGGCAGGCTTCCAGCGCCAGTTCTGTTTCTTCGATAAAGACCTTGCGTTCGTTTTCCGGCAGCCGATCGGCAACCGCCTGCGGGCCGTTGACGGAGAGGCCTTCCACCTGCGTGTCATTGCCGCGAAAGGTGTTTTCGGCGAGATTATAAGCGCCGCAGAAGCTTTTCGCCCGTCCCACCGGCCAGGTGATCGGCGCGGTATCCAGCGCCAGCTTTTCCTCAACCTCATCCAATATCTCGAAGGGATCGCGGCTTTCGCGGTCCATCTTGTTGATGAAGGTGATGATCGGAATATCGCGCATGCGGCAGACTTCAAACAGCTTCAGCGTGCGTGGCTCGATACCCTTGGCGGCGTCGATGACCATGATCGCCGCATCCACCGCCGTCAGCGTGCGGTAGGTGTCGTCGGCGAAGTCTTCGTGGCCGGGCGTATCGAGAATGTTGAAGACGCGGTCGTTATATTCGAAGGTCATGACCGAGGTGACGACCGAAATGCCACGCTCGCGCTCGATCTTCATCCAGTCCGAACGGGTCTGGATGCGATCCTTTTTCGCCTTCACTTCACCGGCAAGCTGGATCGCTCCGCCGAACAGCAGCAGCTTTTCGGTAAGCGTCGTCTTACCCGCGTCCGGGTGCGCGATAATAGCAAAGGTGCGGCGGCGGGAGACCGCCTCGGCAAGTGTTTCGGCCATCTGACAAATCCTGTGAATTGCGGGCTATCTAGCGTTTCAGGCCCGCATTTGCAATTGACCTTGCCGCGATCTGCGCAAACTAATGCCGCATGACCGTTCAAAATGACAATCGCCCCCCTCTTCGCCTCGTCCGCCTCGCCAATGGTGCAGGCCTCGAATTGCCGTCCTATGAAACCGGTGGTGCTGCCGGCATGGACCTGCGCGCCGCAGTGCCTGCAGATCAACCGCTGACGCTGAAACCCGGTGAACGGGCACTGGTGCCGACCGGCTTCATCTTCGAAATTCCCCAAGGTTATGAGGCGCAAATCCGCCCCCGCTCCGGTCTTGCCATCAAGAACGGCATCACCTGCCTCAATTCTCCCGGCACGGTGGACAGCGATTATCGCGGCGAAGTGAAGGTCATTCTCGCCAATCTGGGGCAGGATGATTTCACAATCGAGCGCGGCATGCGCATTGCGCAGATGGTAATTGCGCCTGTGACGCAGGTTACCGTGAGCGAAGTGACGGAAACCTCCGAGACGGCGCGTGGCGCCGGCGGTTTCGGCTCGACCGGGGTCTGACCGGCAACCCGCATGATCGATTGTTTTTACCCGGCAATTTCGCTATTGATCTAGCGGATTTTCCGGGAAACATGATCATGACACTGACGACCCTTCTGGCCTATGCCACTGCCCTCTTCATCGCCGCCGCCATTCCCGGCCCCGGCATGACGGCGATCGTGGCGCGGGCGCTGGGTTCGGGCTTTCGGGAAACCTTCTTCATGGGCCTCGGGCTGGTGCTGGGCGACATGATCTACCTGACCGGCGTGATACTGGGGTTGGCCTTCGTGGCGCAGACATTTCAGGAAGCCTTCATGGTGCTGAAATTCGCCGGTGCGGCCTATCTCCTCTATATCGCCTGGAAGCTTTGGACCGCCGGCCTTTTGCCGCAGAACCTGAAGGCGAAAAAAAGCACCAGCATGCCGATGTCCTTCCTGTCCGGCCTGCTGATCACCCTCGGCAATCCGAAAACCATGCTGTTTTATGTGGCGCTGGTGCCGACGCTGATCGACATCCGCATGATCGGCCCGTCGGAATATGCGACACTCCTCGCCCTCACCTTCGTCGTGCTGATGGCCGTTCTGTTGCCCTACATCCTGCTTGCGGCCAAGGCCCGCAACCTCCTGAAACGGCCGAGCGCGCTGACGATCCTCAACCGCACGGCGGCGGGCATTCTGGCCGGAACGGCGACCATGATCGCCATCCGCAGCACCTAAAATAATTTCGTGCATTTACCCAGTTTATCGTGAAATTTTTCCGGTAAACCGGCCATATAAGGATGAACGTTCGCTAGCCTGACAGGGCGATTACTCCTATTCTGCCGCTCAAATCTTGCGGCCACTATTCTGTGGCCTTCATACAGGAGAGCATCATGCCCGAAGCCAGAAAGCCCGGACGCGGACGCGTCTATTCCTCGATTACGGAAACAATCGGCGATACGCCGATCGTGCGGCTGGACAAGCTGGCGAAAGAAAAGGGCGTGAAGGCCAACCTGCTTGCCAAGCTGGAGTTTTTCAACCCCATCGCCTCCGTGAAGGACCGCATCGGTGTTGCCATGATCGAAGCGCTGGAAGCGCAGGGCAAGATCATCCCCGGCAAAACGACACTGGTGGAGCCGACTTCGGGCAATACCGGCATCGCGCTTGCCTTTGCTGCCGCGGCCAAGGGTTACAAGCTGATCCTGACCATGCCGGAAACCATGTCGGTTGAACGCCGGAAAATGCTGGCCCTGCTTGGTGCCGAACTGGTGCTGACCGAAGGTCCGAAGGGCATGAAAGGTGCAATCGCCAAGGCGCAGGAACTGGCCGAGACGCTGCCCGACGCCATCATACCGCAGCAATTCGAAAACCCCGCCAATCCGGATATTCACCGCAAGACGACGGCAGAAGAAATCTGGAACGATACCGACGGCACGGTCGACATTCTCGTTTCCGGCATCGGCACGGGTGGCACGATCACCGGCACGGGTCAGGTTCTGAAATCCCGCAAGCCGGAAGTGAAGGTCATTGCGGTGGAACCCGCCGACAGCCCGGTGCTCTCCGGTGGTAACCCCGGCCCTCACAAGATCCAGGGCATCGGCGCTGGTTTTGCACCCGCCATCCTCGATACCGGCATCTATGACGAGATCGTCACCGTCACCAATGACGAGGCTTTCGAAATCGCGCGTCTTGCGGCAAGGCTGGAAGGCGTACCTGTCGGCATCTCCTCGGGTGCAGCATTGGCGGCGGCAATCAAGGTCGGCGCGCGCGAGGAAAATGCCGGCAAGAACATCGTCGTCATCGTTCCTTCCTTTGCGGAGCGTTACCTTTCGACAGCGCTGTTCGAAGGTCTTGGGCTCTAACGACCCCATCCGGTACGCGCGATCGCGGAACAAGGAATCGAGATTTATCATGCCGCCGGCACCGCTGGCGGCATAGGCGTTTCAGAACGCCCGCATTCGGCTGAATTCACGCGATGCGCGTCATATCGTGCTTTCGCATCTGCCTATCGAGAAGAGACAGAGCTTTTTCAGGGACTGCCTCCAAACTCTTCCAAAAAAAACGCGCCAGCGCAGCTCTAAGCCGCTGTCGGCAACCTCTCACCCGCGATACGATAGGACACGGCTTCCGCCACATGGATGCGGCCGACCGTTTGTTTGCCGTCCAGGTCGGCCAATGTTCGCGCGACCTTCAGAATACGATGATAACCACGAGCGGAAAACTTCAGCCGTTCGGCGGCATCGCGCAACAATTGCAGCCCGGAGGCATCCGGTTCGGCATATTTTTCGATCAGGGTCGTCGTGCAGCGGGCATTGGTACGGATGGCAGGAAACCCCGCCGCCGCATAACGCTCCTGCTGGGCGAGGCGGGCATTGGCGACACGGGCGGCAACCACCGCGCTCGGCTCGGACGCGACGGGGCGGATGAGATCAGTTGCGGAAACGGCAGGAACATCAATACGGATATCGATACGGTCCATCAGCGGACCGGAAATGCGGCCCTGATAATCGGTCACGCAACGCGGACCTCTGGCGCAGGTGAAGCCCGGCTCTCCTGCCATGCCGCAGCGGCAGGGGTTCATTGCCGCCACGAGCTGGATTTGCGCCGGATAGCTGACGCGGTGATTGGCCCGCGCGATGATACATTCACCCGTCTCCAGCGGCTGGCGCAAAGCATCCAGCACCTGCGGTGAAAATTCCGGGAATTCATCCAGAAAAAGAATGCCGTGATGGGCAAGTGAAGCCTCGCCCGGTCTGGCGCGCAATCCGCCGCCAATCAAAGCCGCCATGGTGGCGGAATGATGCGGTGTGCGGAACGGCCTGCGGTCTGAAAGCTTGCCGCCCGACAATTGGCCAGCGATGGAATGAACCATGGACACTTCCAGCAGCTCTGCCGCCTCAAGCGGTGGCAGGATGGACGGCAGGCGCGCGGCAAGCATGGATTTGCCGGAGCCGGGTGGACCGACCATCAGCAGATTATGGCCACCAGCCGCTGCCACTTCCAGCGCACGTCTGGCGCTTTCCTGCCCCTTGATATCCGCCAGATCGGGCAGATTGACCGGACTGGTCCGGATGGCGGGCACGGGGCGCGAAAGCAGCTGCGTGCCGCGAAAATGATTGGCAAGCGCTATGAGGCTGCGCGGGGCAAGGATATCGATGCCGGCACCGGCCCAGGCCGCCTCCGGACCGCTTTCAGCCGGGCAGATCAGGCCCTTGCCTAGAGCGTTGGCGCCGATGGCCGCCGGCAGCGCGCCAGAGACCATGCCGATGGTGCCATCGAGATTAAGTTCGCCGAGAACCACATATTGGCCGAGCGCCTCTGCCGGTATGGCGCCCAAAGTGGCCATGAGCCCCAGAGCAATGGGAAGATCGAAATGCGAGCCTTCCTTTGGCAGATCGGCAGGCGCGAGATTGACGGTCACCTTTTTTGCCGGAAGCGCCAGACCCGAAGCATGTAGTGCCGCCTGCACCCGCTCCCGGCTTTCAGCCACCGCCTTGTCCGGCAGGCCGACGATCTGGATGCCGACCTTTCCGGGTGCGACCATGACCTGCACCTCGACGGGCACGCCCTCTATGCCCTGAAATGCAACCGTATTGACCTTCGCCACCATGGCCTGCCCCCGCAAACCGGCCGCGACATCAGAGCTTCATGCCCTGTGGCGGCCACCCGCAAGCAACGTGCCATAAGGCAAAGAATAAAACAAGAACATCCGGTGAACAATCTCACGCGGGCGATGTATTTTAGTTGTGTCTAGTTGCACCCACGGAACAAATGGAGTTCGATCGGAAATCGCCTCAGAAATCCTGAGTTTCGCGCTTTTTCTCGATGGCGTCCCACAACAGGCTTGCCACATCGGCCCCGCCGAATTTCTGCACTTCACGAATGCCGGTCGGTGAGGTGACGTTGATCTCCGTGAGATAATCGCCGATCACATCGATACCAACAAATAGGAAACCACGCTCGCGCAGGGCGGGACCAATGCGGCGGCAAATTTCCTTCTCGCGCGCCGTTAGTTCCGTCGGCTCCGGCCGGCCACCGGCATGCATGTTGGAGCGGGCATCGTTTTCTGCCGGTACGCGGTTGATTGCGCCCACCGGCTCGCCATCGACCAAAAGGATGCGCTTGTCGCCCTTGCGGACGTCAGGCAGATATTCCTGGGCGATGTAGGGCTCACGAAACATCTGGCCGAACATTTCCAGCAGCGAGGAGAAATTGCGGTCGTCACGCGCCGAATGGAAGACACCCGCACCGCCATTGCCATAAAGCGGCTTGAGGATGATATCGCCCATTTCATTGCGGAACCGGGCGATCTCGGCCACGTCCTTGGTGATCAAGGTCTTCGGCATCAGATCGGCGAATTCGGTGACGAAAATCTTTTCGGGCGAGTTACGCACCCAGGCGGGGTCATTGACAACAAGCGTCCTGGGATGAATACGCTCCAGCAGATGGGTGGAGGTGATATAGGCCATGTCGAATGGCGGATCCTGACGCAGATGGATGACATCCATGGTCGAAAGATCAACGCGCTCCGGTTCCGACAGCGAGAAATGGTCACCCTTTATGTCGCGCAACTCCATCTGCTCGACGGTGGCGTAAATCTTGCCGTCACGCATGGAAAGACGGTCTGGCGTATAGTGGAACAGCCGGTATCCGCGCGCCTGCGCCTCAAGGCTCATGGCGAAAGTGGAATCACCGGCAATGTTGATGCCGGAGACATGATCCATCTGGATCGCGACGTTCTTGATCTTCGCCATGCGCATGTTCCTCTTGCAGCATAGGGATGCCCTGCGGCCCACAATGCCCATTGTCCCGTCTTTTCAAGCTTCCCGGCAAACCCGGGAGAGACCCGGAAGTGCTTCAGAAAACCCTGAAGATGTAGGGCAGCGACCATTCAAACGCAACTGCTGCAAGCGGTGCTTTGTGTGAGTTTTATTGAAGCTTCACAATTCCCCCGACGGCGCCGGAAGGCCCCGTCGTTTGAATTGTTTTACCGTTTCAGGCCGCCAGCTTGTAGGAACTGCCGGAAAACAGCTTGTTCTTGACGCGATAGGCCAGCGCCAGCGCCCGGGGGAATGGACGACGCATGAAGGCGACCTTTCGGACATAGTCATCCACCCGCCAGGTGGCCCATGTTCCCGCCCGGAAATAGGCGACGTCGCCAACCCGCAGGATGCTGACCGAACCGTCTTCGGCCGTCACATGCACCTCGCCTTCCAGAATATAGACGGTTTCATCCCAGCCGAAGAACCAGCGGAATTCACCGGCCGTGCAATCCCACATGGCGGTGCTGGACGCGCGGTCACCGCTTCGGGAATGATCGGCCGCGCGCGCCTGGGGATCGCCGGAGATGATCCAGTCAGGATTGATGGGGGCTGGCTGAAGTCGCAGATCGGTGCAGGATGCGCTGACAACGGCCTCGTCTTTTGCTCCGCGCAGATAGGCCGGCAATATTGGCATCGTGCGGATCGCCATGGTTGCAGCCGCCGCGAACATCATTTTGAACGACATATGAGAAAACCCCCGTGAAATATTGGAGGTCTTCTATCATCGGGATCGTAACAAAGCGGTTTTGACAATCGGCGCAATTTTAGTCATCGCGCCGATTTCTTCCGACGTGATCAGGCCGTTGCCAGCTGAGCGGGCTGTATCTGAACCTGTTCCGCCTTGCCGGCGATGCGCTTGCCGGTTTCGTTGGAGAAAAAGTGCAGTTTTTCCGGTGCTATCGTCACCGACAACGCGGCCGGAACCTCGACATCCGGCGGGAAAGCCACTGTCAGGTTCTGGTCGCCGATCATGCCATGCACAAGGCGCTGCGAACCCAGCTCCTCGATATAATCGACGCGCAGCGCAAGGCCCTGCTCGCCCGCCGCGGCAATGCGGAAATCCTCCGCCCGCATGCCCACCGTCACCGACCCCGAAGCGGGGGCAAAACCGTTCAGTGCAAACAGTGACGGACCGATGGCGAGGCTATCGCCATGCAGTTCCGCATTCAGCAGGTTCATGGCGGGAGAGCCGATGAAGCTGGCGACGAAGGTGGAGGCGGGGGTGTGATAGACATCAAGCGGCGCGCCGATCTGTTCGATGCGGCCGCCATTCAGCACTACCAGACGATCAGCCAGCGTCATGGCCTCAAGCTGATCATGGGTGACATAGATGGAGGTGGTGCCGAGGCGTTTTTGCAGGCGCTTGATTTCACCGCGCATGGAAACGCGCAGCTTGGCATCAAGGTTCGACAGAGGCTCATCGAACAGGAAGGCAGCCGGTTTGCGAACGATGGCACGGCCCATGGCGACACGCTGCCGCTGGCCGCCGGAAAGGGCGCGCGGTTTGCGATCCAGATAGGGTTCGAGCTGCAGCATACGGGCGGCTTCAGCCACACGCGCATCGATCTCCGCCTTCGGCGTCTTGCGGTTCTTCAGCCCATATTCCAGATTCTGGCGCACCGACATATGCGGATAAAGCGCGTAATTCTGGAACACCATGGCAATATCGCGGTCGGCGGGATCAGCCTGGTTGACCACCCGGTCGCCGATCTTCACCGTGCCTTCGGAGATGTCCTCAAGCCCGGCAACCATGCGCAGGAGCGTGGACTTTCCGCAGCCGGAGGGGCCGACGAGAACGATGAACTCACCATCCCTGATGTCGATATCGACGTGATGCACGGCGCGCACGCCGCCATGATAATCCTTGCAGACCTGACTGATTTCTATAGCGGCCATTTCGGTCTCCTTATTTATCGCTCTCGGTGAGGCCCTTGATGAACCAGCGCTGGAATACGATGACGATCAGCACCGGCGGCAGCATGGCCAGAACGGCGAGCGCGAAAGCTTCGTTGTAATCGGGAATTTGCGAACCAACCCAGACCTGCAGGATCGACTTGATGCCGCGCATCAGGGTGAAGAAACTCTCATCCGTCGTCATCAGCATCGGCCAGAGATACTGGTTCCAGCCATAAACGAACATGATGATGAAGATCGCCGCCATCATGGTGCGCGACAGCGGGATGATGACATCGATGAAGAATTTGAACGGCCCTGCCCCGTCGATACGGGCGGCCTCCAGCAATTCTTCCGGAATGGATTTGAAGAACTGCCGAAAATAGAAGGTGCCCGTTGCAGACGCTAGAAGCGGCACGATCAAGCCGGTATAGGAGTTCAAGAGGCCAAGTTTGCTCATCACCTCGTAGGACGGCATGATGCGCACTTCGAGCGGCAGGAGCAGCGTCGTAAAAATGATCCAGAAGGCGAGTGTGGCAAAGCGGAAGCGGAAATAGACGATCGCATAGGCCGCCGTCATCGACAGGACGATCTTGCCAACGGCAAAACCAATGCCGAGGATCAGCGAATTGAGCACCATGTTGAGGCCGGTGATCTGCCCGGTGAAGCCGCCCTTCTGGGTCAGGACCTTTTCATAGGTTTCGACGAAATTGTCGCCCGGAATGATCGCCAGGCCGCTGCGATGGATTTCCGCCGCCGTATGTGTCGAGGTCATGAAAGCCACGACAACAGGCAATATCAGGAACAGCGCGCCTGCTATCAGCACCAGATGGTCGAGGGGTTTTGTCTTGTACATCGTCTTTTCCCTCAATTGTAATGGATGCGCTTCTCGATGAAGCGGAACTGGATGATGGTGAGGACGAAGACGACCAGCATCAGAATGACGGACTGGGCAGAAGAACCGCCGATGTCATTGCCGCGGAAACCATCGAGAAACACCTTGTAGACCAGCGTGATCGGGTTATTGGCCGCCTTGTCCTTCACCATCACGTCGATGACGCCGAACGTGTCGAACAGGGAATATGTGATGTTGATGATCAGCAGGAAGAAGGCGGTGGGCGCCAGAAGCGGCATGATGACCGTCCAGAACCGGCGAAAGCCAGAGCGGCAATCAATGGCGGCGGCCTCACGCACAGCGACGGACACGCCTTGCAGGCCAGACAGGAAGAAGATGAAATTATAAGGAATCTGCTTCCACACGGCGACGACGACCATGGCAAAGGCCGTGTCGAAGTAATTGAGGCCGACCTTCATGTCCCAGCCGAAAAACGCCGCCATCTTGACGAAGGGGCCGATATGCTGGTCGAAAAACATCATGCCGATGAGGCCCGCGACTGGCGGCGCGATGGCGTAAACGGAGATCAGCAATGTCTTGTAGGTCGAACTGCCGCGAATGACCGCATCCGCCTTGACGGCCAGTAAAAGGCCGAGCGCCAGTGAAAAGAAGGTCACCAGAACAGTGAAAACGACCGTGAACTTGGCAATGTTGAGATATTCCGGATTGAATATCGCGTCCGAATAATTGGCGAAGCCCACGAATGACGCCCCGAACCCGAAAGGGTCTTCGAGATAAAACGAGGACTGAATGGCCTGAGCGGACGGCCAGTAGAAAAAGATGAAAATCACCGCGAGCTGCGGCGCCAGAAACAGATAGGGCACGAAGGACGAGGAGAACTGTACGCGCTTCATGCCGGCTTCAGCGGCCTTGGCGGGTTTTCCAGCCTTTGCGGACCAGCCGGATAAAAACCGGCGCGGTTGAGACGATGTATAGGCCACGCTTGCGCCTCCTTATCCAGAAGCGAGCCTCCCTTCCGTCGGAAAGGAGGCTCGACAACGATCATTGGTTTCGAAAAGATCGATCAGCCGGCCGTCTTGGCGAAACGGGCCAGAAGGTCGTTGCCTTCCTTCTCGATGATGTCGAAGGCGTCCTTCGGCGTGACTTCGCCGGAGAAGATGCGGTTATATTCGCGTTCCATGACGGCGCGGATCTGCGGGTAGAAGCCGAGGCGATAACCCTTGGACCATTCGCCGCCCGGCAGCGACAGCTGCTGGATGCCGACTTCGGCGACCGGCTTTTCCTTGTAGAAGCCTTCAGCCTTGGCCTTTTCGTAAGCGGCCTTGGTGATGGCGACGTAACCGGTGGCCTTGTGGTAGAAGACCTGGATTTCCGGCGAGGTCAGGAACTGGAAGAAGTCAGCCACGCACTTGTTTTCGGCTTCGGACTTGCCGGACATTGCGAAGAGGGCAGCGCCGCCGATGAAGGAGTTGGTGCCAGCGCCCTTGATGGAGCCCCAGTAGGGAAGGAAGGTTGCCGAGAACGGCATGGTTGCCGTCTTCTGCAGGCCACCGAACGAACCGGAAGAACCGATCCAGAAAGCAACCTTGCCTTCTTCAAACGGCTTCTGGTTGTCGTTCCAGCCGGCGCCGTAATAGGCGAACAGGCCCTTGTCCTTCCAGTCCTTCAGCTTGTCGAACATCATGACGAGGTTCGGATCGGTAAGCTTCAGCTTGGTGTCGGTGACACTGTCGTAGCCGTTATTGTTGGTGGCGAACTGGATGTTGTTGCGGGAGAAGAAGTTCTCCGTGAACTGCCAGGTCAGCTGCGACTGAACGAGCGGGATGTAACCGGCTTCTTTCAGCTTCGGCGCAACCTGCTCGAACTCTTCCCAGGTCTTCGGTGCTTCGACGCCGGCCTTTTTCAGGGCTTCGTCGTTGACATACATGATCGGAGCGGAGGAGTTAAACGGCATGCCGACGAACTTGCCGTCAGCTGCAGCGTAGAAATAACGCACGCCGTTGATAAAGGCTTCGCGGTCGAACTTGTAACCGGCCTTGTTGATGAGGTCTTCCGCAGGAATGACCGCGCCCTTGGCGTTGATGATGGTGGCAGCGCCGGCATCGAAAACCTGGAGGATGTTCGGCTGTTCGCCGGAACGGAAGGCGGCGATGCCGCTGGCCAGGGCTTCTTCGTAAGAACCCTTGGAAACCGGCGTCAGAGCGCATTCCTTCTGGGCTTCGTTGAACTTCTGGGAAACTTCGTTGATGACTTCGCCGTTACGGCCGCCCATACCGTGCCACCAGGTGATGTTGGTCGCAGCCATGGAAGACGTTGCCGAAATGCTGACCGCCACTGCGGCCATGGAAATCTTCTTCAACATTACTAAATCCTCTCCACCATTTATTGGGATGAGGATGCGAATAGAGGGGTTCCATGACGCCTCTTTAACAGTTTCATGTCAGATTTGTTACGGCGCCTGTTAATGAACTCCGTTCTTTCAAAAATGGATGTCTCAGGCGTCCTTGCGCTTTATCGGCCGGGCCGGATTTCCCACCACCGTCGCGCCGGGCGGCACATCCCGCGTCACCACCGAACCAGCACCGACAATCGCCCCATCACCAATGGTTACGCCGGCCAACAGGATTGCGCCGCCGCCGATCCAGACATCACGGCCGATTGTCACCGGCTTTGCGATTTCAACGCCTTGCGCGCGCGGAACCGGGTCCAGATGGTGTTCAGCACAATAGATCTGCACGGCGGGGCCGAGCATTGCCCCATCGCCGATCACCACCCTGGCGGAATCGAGAATGACGCAGCTGGCGTTAAGATAGACATTCCTGCCCAGCGTGATGTTGAAGCCATAAGCGCAATGAAACGGGGCTTCGATAAATGCGCCTTCCGCGACAGAGGCGAAGAGGGCGTGCAGCAGCGGTGCCATGGCTCCGCGCTCATCCGGCAGCGCGGTATTGTGCTGGTGAACGGCCCGGCGGGCGCGCCAGCGCAGCCCATCCAGCTCGGCATCCATGCAGCTGTACCATTCGCCCGCGGCCATTTTTTCCCGCTCGGTGGACATTGCCTTCCCTCCCCTCAGAACGCGTCGATGAAATGCTGCGGCAGCCGGCGCGGCAGGATGGCGACGATATCGAAGCGCAGCGAAAACCGCCCAGCATCCCCGCGACGGGAGAGCCAGAGATCGGCGGCTGCCCGGATGCGCTGCTGCGAATGGAAACCGACCGCATCGATAGCCCCCAGCCCGGAAGATCGCGCCTTGACCTCGATGATGGCAACGACATCCCGCTTGCGGGCGATGAGGTCGATTTCCCCCAGCCGGGTACGATAACGAATGGCGAGGATGCGATATCCCTTCGCCAGCAGATAGAGTGCGGCCCAATATTCCGCCGTGCGGCCGCGCCGCTCGGCCTTGCGTCTTCTGTTCCTTTGCGCGTCAGCCGCCATCCCTGTCCTTCATGTCCAGCAGCCGTTGATAAAGCTCCTTGCGTGGCAGGCCGGTCAGTTTCGATGCCTCGCCCGCGGCCTTGGCGGCAGGCATGGTCGCGACCAGATCCTTAAGGAGCTTTTCGACATCCTCGATATCGGGAATTTCGTCATAGGAGGGCGGCTCGATCAGAAGTACGATCTCGCCCTTCACCACGCGATCCTCGTCATAATAATCGGCAAGCTCGCTCAGCGTGCCGCGCCGGAATTCCTCGAAAGTCTTGGTCAACTCGCGGCACACCACGGCGCGCCGGTCGCGGCCAAGCACTTCCGACGCCACCTTGACGGTGGTGCCGATGCGGCGCGGCGATTCAAAAAAGATCAAGGTAGCGGGGATTTTCGCAAGTTCGGCAAACCGATCGCGCTTGCCGCGATCCTTCACCGGCAGGAAACCCGCAAACAGAAAGGCATCGCTCGGCATGCCCGATCCGACAAGGGCGGCAAGCGGCGCAGATGCGCCCGGCACCGGCACGACGCGATGGCCCGCTTCCAGTGCCAGCTGACCAAGACGATAACCGGGATCGGAAACGAGCGGCGTTCCGGCATCCGATACCAATGCCACGGATTTTCCGGCTTCCAGGGCGGCGATGAGCTTCGGCCCCGCTTCGTTCGCATTGTGCTCGTGGTAGGCGAGCGGACGCGTGCGAATGCCGTAGCGTTCAAGCAGGATACGGGTGACGCGGGTATCCTCGCAGGCGAGAACATCGGCAGAGGCCAGCGTCTCCAGCGCGCGGATGGTAATATCGCCGAGATTGCCGATGGGGGTGGCCACGAGATAAAGTGCCGGCTCCAGCGGTCGTGCCGGAATGGTGGCCGTCCCGATCCTGAATTCCCTTGTTGCCTGTCTGGCATCGCTGTTCGATAGTTCTTCCGTCACACGGCTTCCAATCATTCTGGCCGATTATTGCCGGCCGGTCGCTCCGGTTTTCCCTCCTTTATGGGCAATAGAAAACCGGCGAACAAGGTCCATGGACGGCTCCATCCTGTGGATCATGCTGTATAGCAGCAAAATGAGCCGAGGCAGACGCACTCGGCTCTTGCATTTTCTGCAATAACTCTGCCATTTTGCCCGTCCACATTATCCGGCTTTTTTGCCGGTCAAGACTCTTCTTGCCGATCCGGCGGTGGCCGGTTCGCAACGGTTGAAAGCGGTAGCGTCCATGCGTATTACTCTTGAGCGGTCGAACCTTCTTAAATCGCTGAACCACGTGCACAGGGTTGTCGAGCGTCGTAACACGATCCCGATCCTGTCCAACGTCCTGCTTCGCGCATCCGGCGCCAATCTGGACATGAAGGCGACCGACCTCGACCTCGAAATCACCGAAGCAACACCGGCCATGGTGGAACAGGCGGGCGCCACCACCGTGCCGGCGCACCTGCTTTATGAAATCGTGCGCAAGCTGCCTGACGGTTCCGAGGTGCTTCTGGCCACCAATCCTGATGGCTCCACCATGACGGTTGCCTCCGGCCGTTCGAAATTTTCGCTGCAATGCCTGCCGGAAACCGATTTCCCTGACCTGACAGCTGGTACCTTCAGCCATACTTTCAAGCTCAAGGCGACCGATCTGAAGATGCTGATCGACCGCACGCAATTTGCGATTTCGACCGAAGAGACGCGTTATTACCTGAACGGCATCTTCTTCCACACCATCGAAAGCGGCGGCGACCTGAAGCTGCGCGCTGTCGCGACGGACGGTCACCGTCTGGCGCGCGCCGATGTGGATGCTCCTTCCGGTTCCGAAGGCATGCCGGGCATCATCATTCCGCGCAAGACCGTCGGCGAATTGCAGAAGCTGATGGACAATCCGGAACTGGAAGTCACCGCCGAAGTCTCGGACGCCAAAATCCGTCTGACCATCGGTTCGGTGGTTTTGACCTCGAAGCTCATCGACGGCACCTTCCCGGATTATCAGCGCGTCATCCCGACCGGCAACGACAAGGAAATGCGCGTCGATTGCCAGACCTTCGCGCGGGCTGTGGACCGTGTTTCGACAATTTCGTCCGAGCGCGGCCGCGCCGTGAAGCTGGCGCTAACTGACGGCCAGTTGACGCTGACCGTCAACAATCCCGACTCGGGAAGTGCTACCGAAGAAGTGGCCGTTGGTTACGACAATGATTCGATGGAAATCGGCTTCAATGCCAAATATCTCCTCGATATCACGTCGCAGCTTTCCGGCGAGGATGCGATTTTTCTGCTGGCGGATGCCGGATCACCGACGCTCGTTCGCGACACCGCCGGCGATGATGCACTCTATGTTCTGATGCCGATGCGCGTTTAAACGGCTGTTTTTTTGCCAATTCAATCAAAAACGCCGGTGGATCGCTTCACCGGCGTTTTTGATTCGGCTGCTGCTCGTTTCAAGCGATAAGCGAATTTTTCCAGTTACGACATTTTGCCTTGTTTTTGCGCCAAATGAGATCAACAGTGCGTAACCGTTTTTTGACAATGACCAAAAATGTATCCGAGGGGAATTATGGCACTTAACCTGAAGCAACGCCTTGAGCAGAAATTTGAGGAAGAAATCCGCTTTTTCAAGGGCATGGTCAGCCAGCCGAAAAAAGTCGGCGCCATTGTCCCGACATCGTCGATCACGGCGAAGAAAATGGCGAGCGTCATCAATCCCCATTCCGGCCTGCCGGTTCTCGAACTCGGCCCGGGCACGGGTGTCATCACCAAGGCCATTCTGGCGCGCGGCATCAAGCCGGAAAGCCTGACGGCCATCGAATATTCAACCGATTTCTACAATCAGCTGCTCCGGAGCTACCCCGGCGTCAATTTCGTCAATGGCGATGCCTTCGATCTCGATGCGACGCTCGGTGAACACAAGGACCAGATGTTCGACAGCGTCATTTCCGCCGTGCCGATGCTGAATTTCCCAATGGCCGCCCGTATCAAGCTTCTTGACGAATTGCTGAAGCGCGTGCCGCATGGCCGCCCCGTGGTGCAGATATCCTACGGTCCGATTTCCCCGATCGTCGCGCAACCGCATCTTTACCACATCCGCCATTTCGATTTCATCGTGCGCAATATTCCGCCGGCACAATTGTGGACCTATACGCGGGCCTGACCATTCGGCAGAATGGCTAAGACCGTCATTTCCCGGTCGTGACGGATGGTTAGGGTGTTGGTTTGCCCTTTCCAATGCCTTTGAGGATCGGTTTCATGCACGCGCTTTACATCACCCATCCCCAGGTCAAGATCGATCCGATGGTTCCCGTTCCCGATTGGGGGCTTTCGGACAGGGGTGTCGAGCGGACGCGGGAGGCAAGTCGCCTCCCCTGGGCGCGGGCATTGCGGCGCATCGTTTCCAGCGCCGAAACCAAGGCGATCGAAACCGCCCGTATCCTCGCCGAAACCTCCGGTGCGGCGATAGAGATTATCGAAACAATGCATGAAAACGACCGGTCCGCCACCGGCTTCCTCCCGCCGTCGGAATTCGAAAAGGCGGCGGACTGGTTCTTCGCCCATCCTGACGAGAGTTTTCGCGGTTGGGAAAGGGCGATCGACGCGCAGGCACGGATCGTCAGCGCCGTCAAAGCTGTTCTCGACAGGCACGAACCACAGCAGCCCATCGCCTTTGTCGGCCATGGCGGCGTGGGTACGCTGTTGAAATGCCATATTGAAGGCCGCGGTATCAGCCGCTCCAAGGACCAGCCACCGGGCGGCGGCAATCTTTTCCGCTTTTCCACCGCCGAGTTTTCACTTGCAGCCGCGTCCCCCACATGCGACTGGACGGCAATGGAAACATGGCAGGGATAAGACAATGACCGCGCGCGAAAAACTCATCGTCGGGCTGGATGTTCCGACTGTGCAGCAGGCCGAAGACATCGTGTCGAAGATCGGCGACGAGGTTCTGTTCTACAAGATCGGTTATCAGCTGGTATTCGCAGGCGGTCTCGAATTTGCGCGTGACCTTGTTCAGAGCGGCAAGAAGGTCTTTCTCGACATGAAGCTGCTCGATATTGACAATACCGTTGCCTCCGGTGTCGAAAACATCGCCCGCATGGGCATGTCGATGCTGACCCTGCACGCCTATCCGAAAGCCATGCGTGCTGCAGTCAAGGCGGCCGAAGGCTCCGGCCTCTGCCTGCTCGGCGTCACCGTGCTGACCTCGATGGACGACAGCGATCTGGCGGAAGCCGGTTACGCCTCGGATGCCCGTTCGCTGGTGCTACGTCGGGCGCAACAGGCGCGCGAGGCTGGTATGGGCGGCATCGTCTGTTCGGCCGAGGAATCGACCGCCGTGCGGGAAATTCTCGGTCCGGACCTTGCCGTTGTCACCCCCGGCATTCGCCCGGCCGGTGCGGATCTCGGCGATCAGAAGCGGGTGATGACGCCTTACGACGCCATCAAGGCCGGCTCGAGCCATCTGGTCGTCGCCCGTCCGATCGTTAGGGCGGAAGACCCGAAGGCGGCAGCCCGCGCCATTCTTGATGACATGCTGCGCGCCAGCTTTCCGGCCAATCAGTAACGACAGGAGGAGATGAAATGGCAAAGGGATATTGGATCGCCCGCGTCGATGTGCGCGACAATGAGCGTTACAAGGACTATGTCACGACAGCAAAGCCCGCATTCGAGCGGTTTGGCGCCAATTTTCTGGCCCGTGGCGGCGCATTGACCGAACTGGAAGGCAAAGCACGCGGACGTAACGTCGTCATCGAGTTCCCCTCCGTACAACATGCCATCGACTGTTATAATTCGCCGGAGTATCAGGCCGCGGCCAAAATCCGTCAGGAAGTCGCTGATGCGGAGATGCTGATCGTCGAAGGAATTTGACGCTCGTCAACCGCATTTCCAAAGCCTGCCCCTGCCGCGCGATAACATCTCTTCACCTGCGCGCGGCTTTGGGCTAAGAGACTGAAAAACGCTTTATCGACAGCTTCTGAGGAGCCTCCCATGACCTTGGCCAACCTTCCACCCCTCGTCACCGTTTTCGGCGGTTCGGGTTTTGTCGGGCGGCATGTCGTGAGAATGCTTGCCCGGCGCGGTTATCGCATCCGTGTTGCCGTGCGTCGCCCGGATCTTGCCGGTTTCCTGCAGCCGCTCGGCAATGTCGGCCAGATTTCCTTTGCCCAGGCGAACCTGCGTTATCGCGACTCCATCATCAAAGCCGTTGAAGATGCAGACCATGTGGTCAATTGCGTCGGCATCCTGACCGAAAGCGGCCGCAACACCTTTGACGCCGTGCAGGAATTCGGCGCCAAAGCGATTGCCGAAGCCGCCCGCGACGCCGGCGCGACGCTGACGCATATCTCCGCCATCAGAGCGGAAGCAAATTCGCAGACCGGCTATGGCCGCACCAAGGGCCGCGCCGAAGCCGCCATTCATTCCGTTCTGCCCGGCGCGGTGATCCTGCGTCCGTCGATCATTTTCGGACCGGAAGACGATTTCTTCAACAAATTCGCCAAGATGGCCCGCAGCCTGCCTTTCCTGCCCTTGATCGGCGGTGGAAAAACCAAATTCCAGCCTGTTTATGTCGAGGATGTCGCCGAAGCCGTCGCCCGCAGCGTCGATGGCAAGCTGAAGCCCGGCGCTATCTATGAACTCGGCGGTCAGGACGTGATGACGTTCCGTGACTGTCTCGAGGCAGTTCTTGCGGCCACTTATCGCCAGCGTCCTTTCATCAATCTGCCTTTTGGCGTCGCCTCGATGATCGGCAAGATCGCTTCACTGGTCCCGCTCATCACGCCGCCGTTGACCGCCGATCAGGTGACAATGCTGAAAAAGGACAATGTCGTTTCCAGCGAGGCGGAAAAGAACGGCCTGACACTCGAAGGCATCGGCATCAATCCAGTTCGTGTCGCTTCGGTTCTGCCCTCCTACATGGTGCAGTACCGCACACATGGTCAGTTCTCCAACGCCGGAAAAGCCGCCTGAAGCTGCACTTCAGGCATCGCCATTCTGAACGGAAGCGGGAGCCATTCCCGCTTTTTGTTTTTGCGCGATTGAATTGCAACCAAACCGCTACTTGCGCATTTCTCCCTCAACTGAAGGGGAGGTGCAGCATCAACAGGGACGGCGTTGCAAAGCCGGGTAAAAGTTAACGGCAATCTGGCCGCAACACGTAAGCGTGGCACAAGCGCAACTGTGGAAAAGACTTCGCATTAACCCGGTATTCAGCAAGCTCCTTTATTGATATTGGCCACATTCCAAACATATCCCGGACCCTCAATTCACACACGGCGGCATGATCCGCACGAACGAACGTCTGAAAGGCAATCATAAAATGGGCAGATCTATCGCACTCTTTTTTGCGTGTGCGGCTTTGGTGGTTCTGGCGGGTTCTTTCATGGCGCCGGGAACGGTTGCGGCGGGCAAGAGCGGTTGCGCTCCCGCTTACGGCGTCGATCCCTGCGCGACGGCTTCGATCAGCGCCAACTGATCAGCCTCTAAAAGCTTCAAAGAAAAAGCGCCTCCGGTTTTCCGGGGCGCTTTTTCGTTTTCAGGCCGGACATTCAAGACGGCCGGCGTTCACTGGCTTAACCAAAAACCAGAAGTGCGATCAGCCCCAGAGAACCGATGACGATGCGCCACCAGGCGAAAGGCGCAAAACCACGCCGCGAGACGAAGTCCAGCAGCGAGCGCACGACAAACAGGCCGGAAACGAACGCCGCGATGAAACCCACGGCAATCAGCGCGCCGTCATCAAAGCTCAGCGCATCGCGGTTCTTGTAGAGATCGAGGGTGAAAGCGCCAAGCATGGTCGGCATCGCCAGGAAGAACGAAAATTCGGCGGCAGAGCGCTTGTCCGTACCCATCAGTAGCGAGCCGACAATGGTAGCACCCGAGCGCGATGTGCCGGGGATCATCGCAAGGCACTGGAACAGGCCGATCTTGAAGGCGAGCGACGGCGGATAATCCATGATGTCGGTATATTTCGGTTTTAACGGCATGCGGTCGACGGCAAGCAATATGACGCCGCCGATAATAAGGACGACACAAATCAGCATCGGTGTTTCGAACAGCACCGTCTTGATGAAGTCATGCGCCAGCGCACCGATCACCGCCGCCGGCAGGAAGGCAAGCGCGACGGCCAGCACGAAGCGGCGCGCCTTGGCGCTGGTCGGCAAAGCGAGTGCGATCGACACAAGCTTTTGAAAATAAACAAGAAGGATAGCGAGGATAGCGCCGAGCTGGATAAGGACGGCAAAGGTGTTGCCGGGTGATTTGAAGCCGAGGAAATGCCCGGCCAGCAGCACATGCGCCGTTGAGGAAACGGGAATAAACTCCGTCAGACCCTCGATAATGCCCAGCAGAAGCGCGCTGATGATCGATTGGTCACCCATGAGGTATCCTTTTTTCAGGGGAAAGCGGCAATGGAAAGCAATTGCGTTAAACTTGTTTTAAAGTAGCCAAGCTCTTATAGCGTCTTGATGAAGCGAAACTGAAAAAGTTTTCCGGCAAATGCCGATCATGACAACCAATCGTAAAAATTGAGTACCGATGCCAACTCTCTATCATTCTCCGATGTCGACCGCATCCCGGTTCGTTCGTCTGATCCTCGCAGAATACGGGTTCCAGACCGATCTCGTGGAAGAGCAGCCGTGGGAAAGACGACGGGAGTTTCTGGCGCTCAATCCGGCCGGCACCCTGCCGGTCTATCTGGATGACAATATGCGCTCGCTAAGCGGGCCTTATGTGCTTGCCGAGTTTCTTGACGAAACGCATGGGGTTTTGAAGCGCGACAGGCGACTTCTGGCAGAAGACCCGTTTCAGCGGGCGGAAATCCGCCGCCTGACCGAGTGGTTTCTGCAGAAGATGGAAAATGACGTAACCCGGCCGCTGGTGCGGGAGCGGGTTTATAAATTGCAGATGACGACCGCGCAGGGTGGCGGGCCGCCGGATTCCAAGCTGTTGCGCACTGCCCGCAACAATATCCGCCAGCACATCAAATATCTGGAGTGGCTGGCCGGTTCGCGCACATGGCTTGCCGGCGATCGGTTGAGCTATGCAGACCTTGCCGCCGCAGCCGGTGTTTCGGTGCTGGACTATCTTGGTGAAATCAACTGGCTCGAGGCGCCGATTGCCAAGGAATGGTATCAGCGGCTGAAATCCCGTCCGTCTTTCCGACCGTTCCTGAGCGAACGCATTCCGCGCCTTGCGCCCTCCTCCCACTACGCCGATCTGGATTTCTAAAGTACGGTCTCCCGGTTATTTGCTGCGGCGTGCGGCTGTATTTAAAGCATGTCATTGTCCCGAAACCGCTGCACACTTTCGGGCGACTTGCACTATATATGCCGCAGAATAACCCTCGGGAGACATGGCCATCGACGTCGCCAGCGACAAACAGCAGATACGCGCCCAAAAGCTGACGGACTTCGTTCGTCAGGAGGCGCTTTCGCTCGGCTTCGATCTGTGTCGCATTACCGCGCCGGACAGCATTCCACTGGCGCCGGAACGGCTGAGGCTGTTTCTCGACAAGGGTTACCACGGCACCATGGCGTGGATGGAGGAAACGGAGGCTCGCCGGGCCCAACCAAAAACGCTGTGGGGCGACGTGCGCTCCATCGTCATGTTCGGCCTCAATTATGGCCCGGAGGAGGACCCGCGCGGTATTCTTTCGAAACCGGACAAGGCAGCCATTTCGGTCTATGCCCGCAATCGCGATTATCACGACATTATCAAAGGGCGGTTGAAAGAGATTGCCACCCGCTTTGCCGCACGTGCAGGCGAGGACGTGAAGGTCTTTGTCGATACCGCGCCGGTCATGGAAAAGCCGCTTGCCGCCGCCGCCGGGCTTGGCTGGCAGGGCAAACACACCAACCTCGTCAGCCGCACCCACGGTTCCTGGCTGTTTCTCGGCAGCATGTTCACCACCGCCGAGCTCTGTCTTGATGAGGCGGAGAAGGACCATTGCGGTTCCTGCCGCGCCTGTCTCGATGCCTGTCCGACGGCCGCTTTTCCGGCCCCCTATCAGCTCGATGCACGCCGCTGCATCTCCTATCTCACCATTGAGCACAAGGGGCCTATCCCGCACGAATTCCGGCCGATGATTGGCAACCGCATCTATGGCTGCGACGATTGCCTCGCTGCGTGTCCGTGGAACAAGTTTGCGGCGAGCGCCTCCGAGATGAAATTGCAGGCGCGCGAGGATCTGAAGGAACCTTCCATTTCTTTCCTGCTGACGCTCGACGATGCCGCCTTCCGCAGTTTTTTCAGCGGTTCCCCGGTCAAACGCATCGGCCGCAACCGGTTTATCCGCAACGTGCTGATCGCAGCGGGAAACTCCGCCGACCGGCAATTCGTGGAACGATGCAAGGCACTTGCCGAAAGCGATCCCTCGCCGGAGGTGCGCGGTATGGCCGCATGGGCTTTGTCACGGCTTATGGACAGGGAAGAATTCCGTACATACTCTGCCAGCCGCGCCCCGGAGACTGATCCGGAGGCGGAAATGGAATGGCAATTGGCAGAGGCGTGACGCATGCATGTGATGATTTTCGGCGCGGGATATTCGGGAAAAGCCATCGCAAATGCGCTGAGATCCGCGGTTGGTACTATTTCCGGTACGACGCGCAGTGAGAATAAGTTCCCGATCCTCGAAGCCGCAGGCATGACACCGTTCCTTTTTGACGGTGTTCGTTTCAATGACGATCTCATCGCCGCGATGGGCAATATCACACATCTCGTCCAGTCCATCGCGCCCGGCGGGCAAGGCGATCCGCTGCTGGCGTTGCTGGGCAGCGATCTGAAACGGTTCCTGCCGAAGCTGGAGTGGGTGGCTTATCTTTCCACCGTCGGCGTTTATGGCGATCATGATGGCGCCTGGGTGGATGAGGAAAGCCCCTGCCGCCCGGTTTCCGCCCGTTCCGTGGAGCGCGTCGCCGCCGAAGCCGCCTGGACGGCAGCTGCCGAAAAAGCAAATCTGCCGCTTGTCACCCTTCGTCTGTCCGGAATTTATGGCCCCGGACGCAATGCCTTCATGAATTTCGAAAAGGGAACAGCGCGAAGGCTGGTCAAGAAAGACCAGGTGTTCAATCGCATCCGGGTCGAGGATATCGGTGCGGCACTTGCCTTTCTGGCACGCAGGAACGAACGCGGTATCTTCAATGTCACCGATGACGAACCCTGCCCGCCGCAGGATGTCGTGAGCTTCGCCGCGACGTTGATGGGTGTGGAGCCGCCGCCCGAACAGGCATTCGAAACCGCGGATCTGACCCCTATGGCGCGCTCCTTCTACGGCGAGAACAAGCGTGTTTCCAACGCCAAAATACGCAGCCTCGGCTTTAATTTCGACTTTCCGGAGTACAAGATCTCGCTGACGCAGTTGTGGAAAAATGGTCTCTGGCGAGGCTGAAGACGAGGCCGTTAAAAGCGATGAAAAATCCTTCCAAACCCACTTTTGAGGATGGTTTTCGTCGCATTTTGGTCAATTAGGACTTCATTAACCAAACAAAATTCACTAAAATCATAGCAATTAGAAAAATATTTCACTCACGTTTCGTGAAGTGGATTCACGAAGCCGTGACTTGCAACAGCATTTCGATTGCGCATTGATTCTGCGTTATTTTTTCCATTTTTATATCCGTCTACCACACGGACACCTTTCCGGCTAACGATCACGAATGTTACAGTCTGTAACACTTCGTGATTTGAGCTTAGCTTTTTTTCGCCATTTTTCCCTCGCCCTACAATCTCGCATCAAAAGGCGTTCAGGCCAGTTCATGGTCGTTTAGCAAGGGCACAATCAATCGGCGCGGGGCCGATTTTCAGGGAAGTACAGTTTGTTGAATATCCGTCGTATAACTTTCACCGCTGCAACTATAGCCGCCTGTTCCATCATCGCGCCTCTTCAGGCGAATGCGGCAAATGGTTGTGGAGGCGCATCGTGGTATGCGTTGACCTCCAAGACTGCTTCGGGCGAGCGTATGAACGCCGCCAACCTGACCGCCGCTCACCGCTCGCTGCGGTTTGGCACCAAGGTCAAGGTTACCAACGCGCGCAACGGCAAGGCCGTGGTGGTGCGCATCAATGACCGCGGTCCGTTCATCAAGGGTCGCGTTCTCGATCTTTCCAAGGCTGCCGCCAAAAACATCGGCATGATCAGTTCCGGCACTGCCAAGGTCTGCTACGAGATCGTCAAGGCCGATTGAGCCTTGCCCTCGCCGCCATTCGCGTCTACCAACCGGGCTTATCAGCAAAAGAGGTAGACAATGCGTTTGGGCGGGCGTTTGGCCGGAGCAATCGAAGTATTGGCGGATATTGAAGGGCGCAAACGTCCTGTCGCCGATGCATTGAAGGACTGGGGGCTTGCCCATCGTTTTGCAGGCTCCGGCGACCGGGCCGCGATCGGCAACATCGTCTATGACGCGTTGCGCATGAAACTGTCGCACGCCTGGCTGATGGATGATGACAGCGCCGCCTCGCTTGGCTATGCCGTGCTGCTGCGCCAATGGGGCAAAAGCTTCTCGGAACTGGCGGCGGAATTCGATGGCGACAAGTTCGCCCCCGCCGCACCAGACGAACAAAGGCAACAGGCCTTTCTCTCCCGCTCTCTCGGTGACGCGCCGACCCATATTCAGGGCGATGTTCCCGAATGGGTGCAATCTTCCTTCGAAACGGCATTTGGCGAAAGCTGGCTCACTGAAGCGCAGGCGCTGAATGAGCGGCCGACCCTTGACCTGCGCGCAAACACGCTGAAGGCAACCCGCGAAAAAGTTTTGAAGGCACTTGAGGAAAGCGGCGCGGAAGCCACGCGTATCGCCCGTCAGGGTGTTCGCATCCCTGCCGGTGAAGGCCCCTCCCGTCTGCCGAATGTGACCGCCGAACTCTCCTTTCAGAAGGGCTGGTTCGAGGTGCAGGACGAAGGCTCACAAATCGTTGCCGATCTCGCCGGCGCGCATGAGGGCGAACAAATCCTCGATTATTGCGCCGGTGGCGGCGGCAAGACGCTCGCCATGGCCGCCAGCATGAACAATAAAGGCCAGGTTCACGCCTTCGATGCCGACCGCAAGCGGCTTGCGCCGATCATCGAGCGGCTGAAGCGGGCTGGCACCCGCAACGTGCAGGTCCATGATCGTACAGCCGGGCTTGTGCCCTTCCAGGGAAAATTCGATCGCGTTCTGGTGGATGCGCCCTGCACCGGCACCGGCACATGGCGCCGCCGTCCCGACACCAAATGGCGGCTGACGGCACGAAATCTGGAAGAACGCGTGCAGCAGCAGGGTGAAGCGCTGTCGCAGGCCAAGGGTTTTGTGCGCCCGGGTGGCGAGTTGCTTTATGTCACCTGCTCCGTTCTGCCTGAAGAAAACGAACAGCAGGTCCGGCGTTTCTGCGAGGAAAATCCCGAATTTGTCATCGGTTCTGCTCTGGAGCGCTGGCAGACGACTTTCGGTGCAAATGCGAACAAACCTCATTCCTCCGACGGAAAGACAGTGACGTTGACGCCTGCAACCACAGATACGGACGGTTTCTTCTTCTGCTTGATGAAACGCAAAGCATAAAAGCCGATTTGCACGCGCTGATTTTACTTGGGAAATGTCACGCGATCTTGTTTTAAAGCATTCTAAACTAGAATATTTGACACAAGTTTGTGATTGGGTCAGAACTCGCTGGCCGCAGCGTGAAGTCTTTTCACGCCTGCCCAAGGAGAGGGATCATGATCCGCAAAACCATTCTCAGCGCCTCTTTCGCGCTTCTTGCCGCATCGGCGGCTTTCACCGCGCTTCCTGCACAGGCCGCCACTGACGCGGCTGCCGTCGTCAAGCATTACGCCGATGTCGCGCATGCGAAATACGAGGATTCGCTGACCACGGCGAAGGCGCTGGACAAGGCGATCGATGCGTTGATCGCAACGCCGAGCGAAGAGACGCTGAAGGCCGCCCGCGAAGCCTGGATCAAGGCGCGTGTTCCCTACCAGCAATCGGAAGTCTACCGTTTCGGCAACCCGATCGTTGACGATTGGGAAGGCAAGGTGAATGCTTGGCCGCTGGATGAAGGCCTGATCGATTATGTTGACGGTTCCTACGGCACGGAAAGCGACGAGAACGAACTTTACGTCGCCAACCTCATCGCCAATCCGAAGATCAAGATCAGTGGTGAAGAGGTCGATGCCTCCAAGATCACCCCTGAACTGATCGAGAGCCTGCACGAGGCGGGTGATGTCGAAGCCAATGTGACCACCGGTTACCACGCCATCGAATTCCTGCTCTGGGGCCAGGATCTGAACGGCACCGGACCGGGCGCGGGCAACCGTCCCTATACCGACTACGACAAGGCAAAATGCACCAACGGCAATTGCGACCGTCGCGCCGATTACCTGAAATCCGCCTCCACCCTGCTGATCAAGGATCTCCAGGAGATGGTGGACGCCTGGGCGCCGGAAGGCGAAGCCACGAAGACGGTGGAAGCCGATCCGAAAGCCGGCCTCACCGCCATTCTCACCGGCATGGGTTCGCTTTCTTATGGCGAGCTGGCCGGCGAGCGCATGAAACTCGGCCTTCTGCTGCACGATCCGGAAGAGGAGCATGATTGCTTCTCCGACAACACCTATAATTCGCATCTGAACGACGCCATCGGCATCGCTTCGGCCTATACCGGTGAATATACCCGCGTGGACGGCACGAAGATGACCGGCGCCTCGCTGGCGGAACTGGTCGGTGCCAAGGACAAGGCGCTGAACGACGAAATGACGGCGAAGCTGAGCAAGACGCTCGACGCCATGCATGCGATGGAAAAGCGCGCCCAGACCGTTGAAGCCTATGACCAGATGATCGGCGAAGGCAACAAGGAAGGCAATGCCGTGGTTCAGGCGGCCATCGACGGTCTCATCGACCAGACGAAGACCGTTGAACGCGTCATCGCCGCACTCGATCTCGGCAAGATCGATCTCGAGGGCTCTGACAGCCTCGATAACCCGAACGCCGTCTTCAAATAAGCGGCAAGACGGGCCGCAATGCACTGCGGCCCGTTTCTCCCATGCGCTCCTGATTTCCATGGAATTGTCACTGCTGCCGATCCGCAAGCCGTTTTTCTTCGCCGGGGCAGCCTGTCTTCTGGCATCGGCAACGCTTGCCGCGCCGTTGCGCGATGATCTGACGGAGAAAGACCGCAGCCGTGTTCAGGCCGTGACCGCGCCAACAACGGATTTTACGAAACCGGAGCCTTTCGAGGCCATGTCCGGTGGCGCGACAACCAGCACCAACAAACCCGACAGCGGCGCATTTTCGCATCCTTCCGCCACCATGCCTTTCGAGCGGAAGCAGGATTTCAAGCTCGGCAATGCGCTGTTCCAGAAGCTCTGGGTCTCCTCTCCCTCCTCCACCCAGGCATCGGACGGGCTGGGACCGCTTTATAATGCCCGGTCCTGCCAGACCTGCCATGTGAAGGACGGCAGGGGCCGCCCGCCTCTTGCCGGGGAAGACGCCGTCTCGCTGTTCCTGCGGCTGGCCCGCCCGGCCCGAAACGAAGCGGAACGGGCCGCGCTTGCGCGCCACGAGCTGCTGAGTTTTCCCGACGAGACCTATGGTCACCAGCTTCAAAACCTCGCCATCCCCGGCCTTGCCGCCGAGGGCAAGCCAGTCATCAACTACATTGAAACGCCGGTTCGGCTTGCGGATGGCGAAATGGTGATGCTGCGCAAGCCCACCTATGCCGTAGCGGACCTCAACTACGGCCCGCTCGGCACCGACACGACACTTTCGGCGCGGATCGCCATGCCCACGCTCGGGCTTGGCCTGATCGAGGCGATCAGCGAGGCCGATATTCTGGCCAAAGCCGACCCCGATGACAAAAATGGCGATGGTATCGCCGGGCGTCCGGCATGGGTCAGGGATCATCGCACCGGCGAGGTGAAACTCGGACGGTTCGGCTGGAAAGCCCAGAATGCAAGCGTGCGCGATCAGAGCGCCAGCGCCTTCTCCCACGATATCGGCATCTCCACACCGGATGCGCCGAACGCTTATGGCGATTGCACAGATGCCCAGAAGGACTGTCTGGCCATGCCGACCGGCGTGCAGCCGCGGCTGGGGCCAGTGGAAGCCCCTGACCCGGTTCTCGATCTCGTGACGTTCTACACCGAAAACCTCGCCGTGCCGCAGCGGCGCAATGCCGCTGATGCGACCGTTCTGCAGGGCAAGCAGCTGTTTTACACCTCCGGCTGCACGGCCTGCCACACGCCGAAATTCGTGACCCGCCGCGATGCCAGCGACCCGATGCATTCTTTCCAGCTGATCTGGCCCTATTCGGATTTCCTCTTGCATGACATGGGAGAGGCGCTTGCCGATGGCCAGCAGGTGGGTGAGGCGAATGGGCGGCAGTGGCGCACCCAGCCGCTCTGGGGCATCGGCCTGACGCAGAGCATCAATGGCAACGGTTTTTACCTGCATGACGGGCGGGCGCGCAGCCTGACCGAAGCGATATTGTGGCACGGTGGTGAAGGGCAAAAAGCGCGCGATGCCTTTGCCGCCTTGCAAAAATCCGACCGGCAGGCTTTGCTGGCTTTTCTGGAGTCCCTTTGATGAAAAATGCCATGCGAAAAATATCCGGCCTTGTTTCCGTGCTGCTGCTTTTGACCAATCAGCCGGCGATGGCACAGGATGTGGAACTGATGCCGCCGCCGCCGCTCGACCCCGCACAGGTGCGGAGCGTTATGGAAAAGGCGGTGAACGGCTTCATCCGCCCCGGTTATGACCACTTCCGGCAGTCGGCAGGCAGGCTGGAAGGCAGCATGAAGGCCTTCTGCGCCGCGCCCTCCAAAACAACGGATGAGGCGGCCAAAGCGGCCTTTGCCGATACCGTGGCGAACTGGTCGACCATCGAGATCGTGCGGGTCGGTCCTGTCATCGAGCAGAACCGTTTCGAAAGGGTGCTTTATTACCCCGACAAAAAGGGCCTCGGACTGAAACAGGTGCAGCGTTACCTCTCCGAAAAGGATGAAAGCGTCACCAGCGCCGACGGCCTGAAGGGCAAGAGCGTCGCGGCACAGGGGCTTGGCGCGCTGGAATTCGTGCTTTACGGCACTGGCGCGGAAGAACTGCTCGACAAAAAGGGCGATTTCCGCTGCCGCTTCGGCGCAGCCATCGCCGGCAATATCGCCAATGTGGCGGCCGAGCTTTCCGACAGCTGGAACGCCCCTGACGGCGCGCAAAAAAACTGGACCCAGCCGGGGCCGGACAATCCCGTCTTTCGAGACGAGCGCGAGGCCCTGGTTGCCTTGCTCGGCATTCTCGTGCATGGCTCAGAGGCGATCCGCGACCAACGGATCGAAACCTTCTACAAGGGGCCGGACAAGGTGCGTTTTCCACGCACCGCCATTTACTGGCGCTCCGGCCTGACGTGGAAAAGCATCTCGGCAAACATCAAGGCCGTTCAGACCCTGCTGCACACCGCCGATATGGTCGAACTCGTGCCACCCGACCAGCGCTCCATCGTCAATTCCATCGACTTCATCGCCAAATCGATGATCCGCATTTCCGGAACGATCGATACGAATGTCGAAAAGGCACTGGACAAGGATGATCAGCGCGCCAAGGTGGATTATCTGCTCCTCAACGGCAAAGACCTGATCTATCGCCTGAATGACCAATATGGCGGCGCCATCGGCCTCAGCTCCGGCTTTTCCTTCGCCGACGGGGACTGAGCCGATGATATCAGGCGCCAAGCGGATGTTGATAGATCGGCGCAGCTTCATCAGGGCAGCGGGTATTCCCTTTCTTGCTGCGTTGGCTCCCCGTTCACTTCATGCACTGGAACGGGCAGACGCGGTCTTTGCCTCCGCCTTCCGCGCCCGTGACGGCTCCTACGGCATTGCGACGGTGAGCGAACGCGGCGAGATCATCGACCGCGTTGCGCTTCCCGCCCGCGCCCATGGAATGGCGACGAGCCACGCGACCGGCATGACGGTGGCCTTTGCGCGCCGACCCGGCACCTTCTTCATGGCTTTCGATCCCGCGCGGCACCGCGAGCCGATCGTGATGCACACGCCGGAGAACCGCCATTTTTATGGCCACGGGCAATTTTCACCCGACGGGGCGATCCTCTATGCCAGCGAAAACGACTTCGACGGCAATCGCGGTGTTATCGGATTGTACGACGCCAAAAACGGATTTACCCGCATCGGTGAATATGACGCGCATGGCGTCGGTACGCATGACATGACGGTGAGCGATGACGGGCGGCTGATCGTGATCGCCAATGGCGGCATCGAAACCCATCCGGATTTCGGCCGCACCAAACTCAATATCGACAGCATGCAGCCGTCTCTCGTGCTTCTGGACGCCGCAACCGGGCAGTTGATCCAGAAACATACGATGCCGGACCGGCTGCGGCAGCTTTCCACCCGCCATGTAGACCTTGGCAATGACGGTCGTGTCTGGTTCGCCTGCCAATATGAGGGACCACGCAACGATCTGCCGCCGCTTGTCGGCCATTTCTCGAAGGGCGAGGATGTGGCCTTCGTCGATCTACCGGAGGAAACGACGGTGCGCCTTGCCAATTATGTCGGCGCCATCGCCGTCAACCGGCGCGAGGGGCTGGTGGGCCTGACCTCGCCCAATGGCAATGCCGCGGTGACGCTGGATGCGAAAACCGGGCGGGTGGTTTCAGAGGTAAGCGTGCGCGAAGCAGCGGGCGTCGCACCCGCCGCCCGGGGGATTGCGGTTTCTTCCTATGATGGATTTTTCGAAGCGCTGCGCAGCGACGTGGCATGGGACCAGCATATCGTGCGTATCTCCAGCTAAAATACTGAAAAGGCACGGGAACAAAAGCCCGGCAGGCGCATTTGATGCGTCATGAAAAACCTGACCGTGTATATTGTTTTTGTGGTTGTCGTTGTTGCCATCGGGGCTCTGATCGGCGTCAACAATGTGCCGGGTGAATGGTATCAGTCGCTGCAGAAACCATTCTTCAATCCGCCCAACTGGATCTTCGGCCCGGTCTGGACCACGCTTTACGTGCTGATCGGTATCGCCGGTGCACGCACATGGATCAGGAAGCGGATGGGAACGCGCATGCGCCTCTGGTTCACCCAGATGGTGCTGAATTTCCTGTGGTCGCCGATCTTTTTCGGCATGCAAAGCCCGGCGGGCGCACTGGTCATCATCATTCCGATGCTGGTGTGCATTTTGGCGTTCATAGCCCTTACCTATCGCCGTGACCGCATATCCATGTGGCTTTTCGTGCCCTATGCGTTGTGGGTTGCCTTTGCCACAGTGCTGAATGCGAGTATCGGCATCCTGAACTAATTTCTCCCTGCCCGGCCCTTGCCTTGCCTGCCGTCCCGCGCCATGTCAGTTTGCGATGGGACTTAAAGCAGGCAGGTAGGCCATGGAGATCACGGATCCCGGCGATTTTCGTCAGCGGATAGAAAGAAGCTTTGCGCGACAGGGCGTGGTGCAGGCAATCGATGCTGAGATCAGCCGTATCGAACACCGGCTGGTGGAAATCGAACTACCCTTCCATGAAAAGCTGACGCAGCAGCATGGCATATTGCATGCCGGCGTCATCGCCGCCGGTCTGGATACGGCCTGCACCTATGCCGCCTATACGATCATCGAACCGGAAGCTTCGCTTTTGACCATCGAGTTCAAGGTCAACCTCATGTCGCCGGGCCGCGGTGAGCGGTTCCTGTTTCGTGGCGAGATCATCAAGCCCGGCAACAACCTGATCGTCGCCGATGGCCGGGCTTATGCCCTTGCCGACGGTCCCGCGAAGCTGATCGCCTCCATGACTGGCACGATGATGGTCGTGAAGGGACGCGAGGATATTACCGGATGAGCTACCGGCTTTTGCATGTCGCGGATAAATCCGTTCTTTTCGTCATGGCGGCCTCGGCCGAATATGGTCCTCACCTGCAGGCAAGAATGGCTCCCCTCATGACCGGCGTCGGCCCGGTCGAGGCGGCGATTTCGGTGACGGCGGTTCTTGCCGGTCTCGATGCGGCGGATCATCTGCCTGATCTCGTCGTTTCGCTCGGCTCAGCCGGCTCGCGGACGCTGGAACAGACCGGCATCTATCAGGCGATTTCGGTGTCCTATCGCGACATGGACGCCTCGCCCTTCGGTTTTGAAAAGGGACGCACGCCGTTTCTAGACCTGCCGGCCGAGGTGGCGCTCCCCTTCCGCATACCCGATATTGCCGAGGCGCGGCTTTCTACCGGCGGCAACGTGGTTTCCGGCGCTGCCTATGGGTCGATCGACGCCGATATGGTGGAAATGGAGACCTTTGCCGTTTTGAGAGCCTGCCAGCGTTTCGGTGTGCCGCTCATCGGCCTGCGCGGTATTTCCGATGGCAAGGCGGATGTGAACCACGTGGACGACTGGACGGAGTATCTGCATATCATCGACGAAAAGCTGGCAGATGCCATCGACCGGCTTTGCCGCGCCATTGAGGAGGGCGTGATCGCCCTTTGAAACCGTGCGATTTTCGCGATTTTCTGCTGGTTGATGCCCGCTTGCGGGTTGCCTAAAGCCGCCATTTTCTTTAAAGGCTCGCCATGACCCAGATAGCCCATCCCGACAGCATTCTCATCATCGATTTCGGCAGCCAGGTGACGCAGCTCATTGCGCGCCGCATCCGCGAAGCCGGGGTCTATTGCGAAATCCATCCGTTCCAGAATGCCGCAGAGGCGTTTGAGAAGCTGCAGCCCAAGGGCGTGATCTTCTCCGGCGGCCCCGCATCCGTGACAGCGGAAGGCAGCCCGCGCGCACCGCAGGCGGTGTTCGACAGCAAGGTTCCGATCCTCGGCATCTGCTACGGCCAGCAGACGCTCTGCACGCAGCTCGGCGGTGTGGTCGAGGGCGGCCATGCGGCGGAATTCGGCCGTGCCGATATCGACATCAAGAAGGCAAGCCCGCTGTTCGACGGCTTCTGGGAACAGGGCAAGAGCTATCCGGTCTGGATGAGCCACGGCGACCGTGTGACGAAGCTGCCGGAAGGTTTCGAGGTCATCGCGACCTCGGAGAATGCACCTTTCGCCATCGCAGCCGACGAGGCGCGCCACTATTACACCACCATGTTCCACCCGGAAGTGGTGCACACGCCTGACGGCGGCAAGCTGCTGTCCAACTTCGTGCACAAGATCGTTGGCTTGAAATCCGACTGGACGATGGCGGCCTACCGCGCCGAGATGATCCGCAAGATCCGCGATCAGGTCGGCACCGGCCGCGTGCTCTGCGCACTCTCCGGCGGCGTCGATTCCTCGGTTGCGGCTATCCTCATTCATGAAGCGATCGGCGACCAGCTGACCTGCGTTTACGTCGATCACGGCCTGATGCGGCTTGGCGAAAGCGAGCAGGTGGTCGGCATGTTCCGCGACCACTACAATATTCCGCTTGTTCATGTGGACGCCGCTGATCTGTTCCTCGGCGAACTCTCGGGCGTTTCCGATCCGGAAGCAAAGCGCAAGACCATCGGTCGTCTGTTCATCGAAGTCTTCGAGGCCGAAGCGGCCAAGATTGCCGCTGATGGCAAAGGCGCACCGAAGTTCCTGGCGCAGGGCACGCTTTATCCTGACGTCATCGAAAGCGTTTCCTTCTCCGGCGGCCCGTCTGTCACCATCAAGAGCCACCACAATGTCGGCGGTCTTCCCGAGCGCATGAACATGCAGCTCGTCGAGCCGCTGCGTGAGCTTTTCAAGGATGAGGTCCGCGCTCTTGGCCGCGAGCTCGGCCTGCCGGAAAGCTTCATCGGCCGCCATCCCTTCCCCGGTCCGGGTCTGGCGATCCGCTGCCCCGGCGCGATCACCCGCGAGAAGCTCGATATTCTGCGCAAGGCGGATGCGATCTATCTCGACGAAATCCGCAAGGCCGGTCTCTATGACACCATCTGGCAGGCCTTTGCCGTGCTGCTGCCGGTGCAGACCGTCGGCGTCATGGGCGACTACCGCACCTATGACTTCGTCTGCGCGCTGCGGGCCGTGACCTCGGTGGATGGCATGACGGCGGATTTCTATCCCTACGACATGAATTTCCTTGGCCGCGCCGCAACCCGCATCATCAACGAAGTGCGCGGCATCAACCGTGTCGTCTACGACGTGACGAGCAAGCCGCCCGGCACGATCGAGTGGGAATAACGCCTACAATAGGCATAGCTTGGACGATGACGCCGCGACTAGCTCGCGGCGTTTCTGTTTTGTCTTGTGAGGTAGATGATCTGGGCGGTCAGGCCAACCACGAGGATCGCCAGCAACCCGCCCTGAACGCCGAGGAGCAGCGGCGACTTCAAATCGGTAACAAAGGGATGACCATCCGGAACACGGCGCAGGGTCTCGGTCGCCGTCGGTACCATCAGGAGAAATGCGCTCACACTCAGACAGATGGTTTCTATATATCTGGCGATGCGCGTTGAGCCGAGTATGCGCTCAATTCCGTAACCTGCGAGCAGGAACAGGATGGTCAGCGCGCCAATGGCGTAGCTGACCGGCTGATGCGCCACGAGGAACGCCGTCACTGCGCCAATCAGCATGGACACAAAATAGATGGCGCCCGGCCCGGATCGGGGAACGATCCGACCGTGACGGGCAAACATGTAAATGGCCACGGGAATGGCGGGCAGGCTGCCGAGTGTGTGGACCCAGCCAAGCGGAGAAATTCCGAACATGAGAGATTGCCTTTCTCTTCCACAGGGGCGATGGCGACCCGGGGAAGCAGACTGTTGACGACTGATCTGGAAGCGTAATGCTGTCTATTTACCGGGTCGGGATGTCGCTCAGGTCATGTATTCACCTCCCTCGCGACGTTTCATTTTCAAGCGGTTATGCGCTCCAGCATGGGGCGGGTTATCGCGCCAAAGGCTGCGGCATCACCGTAGGCGCGGGCCGAGAGCATTGCGCCATGCACGGTAGCCATGAACATTTCGGCATTGGTGTGCGCTGTTCCTGTCAGCACAAGGCGTCCTTGGGCAGCCCCGCGCTCCAGCACGGCGGCGAGCCAGTTCGAGAGGCTTTGAAAATGTGCACGCACTTCAAGAACCACACATTCTGGAAGGACCGGTATTTCAGTGGCGAGCAGGGCGCAGACGCAGAAGGGATGGGTCGCATCAGCGATACAGCCTTCCCAATAACCGATATAGGCGCGAAGCTGTTCGAGCGGATCAGAAATGTTTCGCTCCAGCTCGGCAAGCCCGGCTGCAGCTTCCTGCCTGTACTGCTCGACCAGTTTGCGGACGAGGTCTGACTTGCTCGGGAAATGGTGGTGAATGCTGGCATTGCGAATGCCGACCACGCTGGAAATATCGGCGTAGCTGAAACCGTTGTAGCCGCCGCTTACAATCAGGGTACGCGCGCAACGAAGAATTTCATCGGCCTTGGTTTGTGGGTTTTTCATATTCATTACCTACCAACTAGTAGGTAGATTGTCAACTCAATGCACCATGCTGTTATTTTCTGGAGTTTCCCTGCCTGTCGGGAACTTAATTGTTCTCTTTTTGTTCTTTTAATTTCTTCTGGCAATGATAATATCGCGGCCTTGGCAAAAGCCGTGGAGCATCGTCATGGGTTTCGAGTTGACGGATAAGGGAGGTGTAAGGCAGCTTTTCTTTGAAGGGCTGGAGACGCCAAAAGTACAGCGCCTCAATCCGCGATTTCGCAGCAAGCTGCTCTTATTGTTGAAGCCGCCGGCAGCCCTGGCCGATAGAATCTTTGCCGATGCTTCACAGTATGCCGAAGGACGGACAAGGCGTGCAGCCTATCCGGCGGAGCTTCTGCATATCACGCTGCTCTGTATCGGATGTTTCGAGACTGTGCCTCACGGGCTGATAAACAGGCTGAAGGCGGCGCTGGGGGAAATCAATGCTCGGCCCGTTCCTATCACTTTCGAAGAAACGTCGCTTTTTGGTAATCGCAATAGTCTGGTGCTGCGAAGCAGCCGCGACATGCCGGAAATCAAGGCTCTCGTGAAGATATTGCAACGCGCCCTTTGGCGGGCAAATCTTCCCTTTGTTACGGCATCATCTTTTACGCCGCATCTCACCATGATCTATGGCTGTGGGAAGATTGAGCTTATGCCGGCCGGTAAACCCTATAGCTGGCTGGCGGGCAATTTCGAACTTGTCTTCAGCCATAATGGCGAAACAAGGCACGAGCCGCTGGCGCGTTTTGCGCTTTCAGCGAAGGCGGATCGTTATGAGCGGCCTGAGAGCCAGTTATATTTATCGGAAAAAGTGATCGGCCCGTCAAAGCGGCCGAAACAGAGTGCAGCATCTCGATGACGTGCACTCGAAGCGGCGAACAATCCCGCGCTGACAATTTATCCCGCACCTGTCCTTCGAGGACTATGCGGGAACCTTACTGTGTGAATACGGAACGCTTCTTGAGCCATCCGCGACGCATCCACCTCGCCCGTCGAAAACCGGCATGGATTTCGACGCCGAGCGCAAGCGAGGCGATGCCGCCTCGCTACAAATAATAGCCAGCTTAGAGCTGTACCTTGTCGAAAGCCTTACCGTCGATGCCGAGGGCTTCGAGATCGGCACGGGCGGGCTTGCGATGTGCGCGAACAGCGGCCGAAACCGAGAGCGCTGCACCGAGAACGGCGAAAGTTTCACCGAAGAAGTTACGCGATGTCTTTGCAACCTGACGCATTTTTCTCTCCATCTTTGATGCCCAGATAATGGGTATTTTCGGCCTCTTCTACAACTCATGATGTAGCAGGGAAGCCATGCAGCTTTGCTCGCGCTCGTTTGGATATCAGCCATGGCGATTTCGCATGGCTCAGACGTCACACCCCGACAGGCCTGCAAGGGACCTCGGACAATGGGTTGAATATGCCGGATATTTTGTTATGCCGGAAAGCTGAAGACAAAGAGGCTGGCAGCATGACGATCACCATTTACGGCATCAAGAACTGCGACACGATGAAGAAGGCCAGAAGCTGGCTGGAAACCAACGGCATCGACTATTCTTTTCATGACTACAAGACGGTCGGCATCGATCGCGCCCATCTGGAGACATGGTGCGATGCCGCGGGCTGGGAAACTGTTCTCAACCGCGCCGGCACAACCTTCAAGAAACTGGATGATGGCCAGAAGGCCGATCTTAGCAGTGAGAAGGCCATCGGCTTGATGCTGGAGCAACCCTCCATGATCAAGCGTCCAGTACTCGAGGCCAAGGGCAAGATAACCGTCGGTTTCAAACCGGAAACCTACCAGACGCTTTTTGCCTGAGCGCAGCCGCCATGTCCAAAACGACCCGCGCCACCCAGATGCTGACCAAGGCTGGTATTACCTTCACCACCGTCACCTATGATTACGACCCGAATGCCGACCGCATCGGCCTGCAGGCGGCCGAGGCGATTGGGGAACCGCCGCATCTGGTGCTGAAAACACTGATGGCGGAGCTGGATGGCAAACCGGTCTGCGTCGTTGTCCCCTCCGACCGTGAGGTGAGCATGAAGAAGCTTGCCGCCGCCTTCGGAGGCAAATCCGCCAGCATGATGAAGCCTGCCGATGCGGAGCGGGCCACCGGTTACCATGTTGGCGGCATCAGTCCTTTCGGTCAGAAGAAACAGGTGCCAACGGCCATTGAGGCTGATGCCATGGCACATGCGCATGTTTACATGAATGGCGGGCAAAGAGGGTTACAGGTGAGACTTTCGCCCCGCGATGCGCAGGCAGCGCTGAAGGCCATCATCGCTCCGCTGGTGGCGGACTGACGCTTTTCCCACCGCTTTTGAAAGCATTTGGCTTTCGAAAGGAATGGGCTATGGTCGGCGCCTCCGATTGAAATATACGAAGGCAGATCATGACCGTTTCTCCCATCGATCCCGTCAAACTCGAAAAACTGGCCGAAGTCGCCGTAAAAGTCGGCCTGCAATTGCAGAAGGATCAGGATCTGGTGATCACTGCGCCGCTGGCGGCGCTGCCGCTGGTGCGGCTCTTGACCAAACACGCCTATCTGGCCGGCAGCGGGCTGGTCACCACCTTCTATTCCGATGAAGAAACCACGCTATCGCGCTACCGCCACGCCAGCGACGCGAATTTCGACCGGGCTTCCGACTGGCTCTACGAAGGCATGGCGAAGGCCTATACCAACGGTGCGGCGCGATTGGCGATTGCCGGCGATAACCCCATGTTGCTGGCCGAGCAGGACCCGGCCAAGGTGGCACGGGCCAACAAGGCCAATTCCACCGCCTACAAGCCGGCGCTGGAGAAGATTTCCAATTTCGACATCAACTGGAACATCATTTCCTATCCGAACCCCTCCTGGGCTAAGCAGGTCTTCCCCGGGGTCTCCGAGGACGAAGCTGTTCGCAAGCTCGCGGACGCCATCTTCGCCGCCTCGCGGGTGGACCTGGCCGACCCGGTGGCGGCCTGGGCAGAGCATAACGCCAATCTCGCCAAGCGCTCGGCATGGCTGAATGGCGAGCGCTTCTCATCGCTGCACTTCACCGGCCCCGGCACGGATGTAAGGATCGGGCTGGCGGATGGCCATGAATGGCATGGCGGCGCTTCCACCGCCAAGAACGGCGTAACCTGCAACCCGAATATTCCGACCGAAGAAGTATTCACCACACCGCATGCGCTGCGCGTGGATGGTTACGTTTCCAGCACCAAGCCCCTTTCGCATCAGGGAACGCTGATCGATGATATCCGGGTGAAATTCGAGGGTGGCCGCATCGTCGAAGCCAAGGCTTCGAAGGGCGAAGCGGTGCTGAACAAGGTGCTCGACACCGATGAGGGCGCTCGACGTCTCGGCGAAGTGGCGCTGGTGCCGCATTCCTCGCCGATCTCGGCAAGCGGTATCCTGTTCTACAATACGTTGTTTGACGAAAACGCCTCGTGCCACATCGCGCTTGGCCAATGCTATTCGAAGTGCTTTGTCGACGGTGCTTCGCTGTCGCAGGATCAGATCAAGGCGCAGGGCGGCAATTCCAGTTTGATCCATATCGACTGGATGATCGGCTCCGACAAGGTGGATATTGATGGCGTGAAGCCGGATGGCTCCACGGTTCCGGTGATGCGCAAGGGCGAATGGGCCTGAGGACACTTACCTCGGTAACTGGCTGCGCTGACTGAGCCAGATACTGAAAAGCACCGCAACAAACCCGGCGATCTGCGCTGGCGTGAGGCTTTGGCCGAGCGCCAGCCAGCCTAGAAGAGTTGCAACGACAGGGCTTAGAAAACCGAGCGATGCCGCAGCCGAGGGCTCTATGCGGGCAAGCCCGCGAAACCACAGAAGATAGGTCAGCGCCGCACCGATGAGGCCGAGATATGCCATGCCGAGGATATTGGCGACGGTTGGTGTTGGCAGGGCCGGTTCCAGAACAAAGGCAACCGGCAGGAGCAGAATGCCGCCCGCCGTCAATTGCCAGGCGGTGAAGGTGAGATTGGAGACCGGCGGTCGCCATTTGCGGGTCAGTACCGTTCCGAAAGCCATGGAGACGGCACCGGCAAGGCCTGCGGCAACGCCGATACCATCCAGCGCCGCTCCGGGCGTCAGCACCAGAAGTGCGACGCCCGCAATGCCCAGCAGACCGGCGGCGATTGCAAGCGGCCTGACGGGCGCGGCCAGAAACAGCCGGGACAGGCCAATGACGATGAGGGGTTGCACCGCACCCACCGTGGCCGCCACACCGCCCGGCAGCCGATAAGCCGACACGAAAAGCATCGCCCAGAAGAACGAAAAATTCAGCGCGCCAAGAATGAAGCTGCGCGGCCACCAGATGCCTTGCGGCAGCTTCCGGACGAGCAACAGCAGCAGGATGCCCGCCGGCAAAGCACGCAACATGGCGACATGCAGAGGGTAGCCCTGTGGCAAAAATTCCATGGTGACGAAATAGGTGGTTCCCCAGATCGCAGGGGCAAGCGCGGTCAACAGCACATCGGCGGCGTAGGTCGAATTTTTCTTCATTTCAAGAATCTCTATATCAAGATAAATTCACTTTAGTCGATTTTATCTTGACGTCAAGATATCAATTGTTATGCCTTGGTGATGAGCAAAGAACCGCTGGACCACGTCGATCATATTCTGGCGCAATGGCGCAAGGAGCGGCCGGATCTCGATGTCGGCCCCATGGGCCTGCTTGGGCGCCTGCACCGGCTCAGTACACATCTTGGCCGCGAGGTTGAGGCGGTACTACTGAAACACGGGCTCTCCTCTTCCGCTTTCGATGTGCTGGCGACGTTGCGTCGGGCCGGTCCGCCCTATCGCCTTTCCCCCGGCGATCTGTTGGCCATGACCATGGTGAGTTCCGGTACCATGACCAACCGGATCGACCAGCTGGAAAAGGCCGGGCTGGTGGAGCGCGTTCACAACCCCCAGGACCGGCGCAGCGTGTTGATATCGCTGACGGAGCGTGGACTTGCGATTGTCGAGGATGCCGTCGGCGCGCATGTCGAAAACCAGCATCGTCTGGTTGCTCATCTCAGCGAAGAGGAGCGTGCGGCGCTGAACGAGTTGCTGAAGCGCTTTTTGCAGGATTTCGAGCAGTAGATTCACGGATCAGACAAACATCCAATCAAACCAGCGATCGGCGCTTGTTTTGGCGAAAAAAGTCCTGTAAGCAATTCTCCATAAACCTGTACTACAGGTTGGAGGAAAAATGTATAACGCCATTTCCCATGAAACCGGTCTCGTCAGCAGCACGATAGGCGCGATCACGCGCCATATCCGCGAAAACGAGCTTGCCCCCGGGGCAAAGCTGCCAAGCGAGCTTTCGCTTTCCCAGCAGCTCGGCGTTTCTCGCACCGTCGTTCGCGAAGCTTTCCGGTCTCTGTCAGCGATGCGGCTGATCGATGTCAGCGCCGGTAAACGCGCCACCGTGGCGACGCTCGATCATGGTGCGATGTCGCTGATGTTCGAGCATGGCATTCACACCGAGCAGATCAACATCCAGCAGATTTACGACGTGCGCCGCACCATCGAAGTCAGAACCGTGACGCTGGCGGCGCTGAGGCGCACGGATGCAGAAGCGCTCACCATTCTCAACCACGCCAACGATATGGAACGGGACTTCGGCGACAATGACAAAGTCATGGAGCACGATCTCGCTTTCCATCTCTCCATTGCCAAATCCTCGAAGAACCCGGTTTTCGAACTCATCCTTGGCGCTTTTCAAAATGTGACACGCCAGACATGGCCGATCGGCTGGAAAAGCCGCACATCCGACGCGCAGCGCCACACCACGGTCTCGCTTCACATTGAGATCGGACAGGCCATTGCCGCAGGCGATCCACAAATGGCGTCAACGCTGATGGCGCGGCATTTCGATGAAAGCGTGCACGCGCTTCTCGCTGCCGGTATCGCCTGATTTTTCAACACAGTCCCAGATGGCAAACTGCCTTCCTCTGGAGGAGAGAGACTCATGAAAATTACGAAAATCGAGACCGTCCGCGTGGCGGAACGGGCAAACCTGCTCTGGGTTCTGGTCCACACGGATGAAGGCATTACCGGGCTCGGCGAAACCTTCTTTGGCGCCGAGACGGTGGAAACCTATGTGCACGAATATATCGCCCCGCGCGTGATTGGTCGCGATCCGCTGCAGATCGATCTTCTGGCTCAGGATCTCGTCGGTTATCTCGGCTTCCGCTCATCCGGTGCGGAAGTGCGGGGCAATTCCGCCTTCGATATCGCGCTATGGGATATTTTCGGCAAGGCCACCAACCAGCCCATCGCCCAGCTTCTCGGCGGTTTCAGCCGCAAGGAAATCCGCACCTACAATACCTGCGCAGGTACGGAATATATCAAGAAGGCGACCGGCCAGCAGACGGCGAATTACGGCATGGCCGACGGCAGGGATTATGATGATCTGAACGGCTTCCTGCACCGGGCGGACGAGCTTGCCCATTCGCTGCTGGAAGACGGCATTACGGCCATGAAGATCTGGCCTTTCGATGCGGCGGCGGAAAAAACGCGCGGGCAATATATCTCGATGCCGGACCTGAAAAGCGCGCTCGAGCCGTTCGAAAAAATCCGCAAGGCGGTCGGCGACAAGATGGATATCATGGTGGAGTTTCACTCCATGTGGCAGCTTCTACCCGCCATGCAGATCGCCAAGGCGCTCACCCCCTACCAGACCTTCTGGCATGAAGACCCGATCAAGATGGACAGCCTTTCCAGCCTGACGCGGTATGCCGCCGTGTCGCCCGCGCCGATTTCCGCATCAGAAACGCTGGGTTCCCGCTGGGCCTTCCGCGACCTGCTGGAAACCGGTGCCGCCGGCGTGGTGATGCTTGACATCAGCTGGTGCGGCGGGCTTTCGGAAGCACGCAAGATCGCCTCCATGGCGGAAGCCTGGCACCTGCCGGTCGCGCCGCATGATTGCACCGGGCCGGTGGTGCTTTGCGCCTCCACGCATCTGTCGCTCAATGCGCCGAACGCGCTGGTGCAGGAAAGCGTGCGCGCCTTCTACAAGACCTGGTATCGCGATCTCGTGACCGCTTTACCCGAAGTGAAAAACGGCATGATCACCGTGCCGCCGGGTGCCGGCCTTGGCATGGAGCTGCATCCGGATATCGAAAAGACCTTCACCGTCAGCCGCCGTTTTTCGGATGCGGCGTCGATCTGATCAAAACAGACTGCCTTGATTGCCAGGGCCTGAAGAAGCCGGTTTCGCCGGCTTCTTTTTTTGTGCAGCGGCGGCATCCGGGGACGGCGTTCCCTCTCCCGTTGTGATGGCGGAGACGCGACCGTCGGCAAATTCCATGGACACGACAGCGCCGGAGGCAATGGCCGCGGCACGGGTCAGCGGCCGGTTCTCTTCATCACGGATCACGGCATAACCGCGGTTCAGCACGTTCTTATAAGAGAGTGATTGCAGGATGCGATTGTGGGCGGCAAGGCCCGCGCGGTTCTGCGCCATGCGATGCAGGACGGCGGTATCGGCCCGGCGCGCGGCGGTGACGACGCGTTCCTTCTGCCGCTCCAACTGGCCAAGCAGGCGGGCGGGTAGCGAACGCAACGCGGAATCGAAGGCATCGACGCGGCCTTTGCCCTGCAAGAGCCGGCGTTCGACCAAGGTCTCGGCCCGGTGCATACGCTCGGTGATCCTCTGCCTGTGGTGTTTGAGACCGTTCAGAAGAGTTTCCGGCCGAAGCCCCGAAGCGGAGCGCTCAAAGGCGCGGCGCTTGTTCAGCGTGGTCATTTCAAGCCCACGACCGAGACCGCTTGCGGCCTCGTCAAAACGGCGGCGCGGCAGGGCCAGAAGCTGGTCGAGCGACGGCAGCGCCCGCACCAGCGCCCGCAAGCCCTGGCGGCGATTGTCCATCTGCCGCGACACCGAGCCGGAAAGGCGGGCAGCAAGGCCGGAAAGCTGCGCTTCCAGTTCCGCGCGCACCGGCACGGCCATCTCTGCCGCTCCCGTCGGCGTCGGTGCGCGCACATCGGCGGCATAGTCGATCAATGTCGTATCCGTCTCGTGTCCGACGGCGGAAATCAGCGGAATTTCACTTTCAGCCGCGGCGCGCACGACGATTTCGTCGTTGAAGCTCCAGAGGTCCTCCAGACTGCCGCCACCACGGGCAACAATCAGCACATCCGGGCGGGCGATCTCACCACCGGGCCGAAGCGCGTTGAAACCGCGAATGGCGTTCGCCACTTCCTCGCCCGAGCCTTCGCCCTGCACCTTGACCGGCCAGACGACGACATGGACGGGAAAACGATCCGAAATGCGGTGAAGAATATCACGAATGACAGCGCCGGTGGGTGAAGTAACGACGCCGATGACATGCGGCATGAACGGCAGGCGGCGCTTGCGGGCCCCATCAAATAGCCCTTCCGCCGCCAGACGCCGGCGGCGGTCTTCCAGAAGCGCCATCAGTGCGCCGGCACCGGCCGGCTCGAGGCTTTCAATGACGATCTGGTATTTCGAGGAGCCGGGAAAGGTGGTGACCTTGCCCGTCGCGATGACTTCCATGCCCTCCTCCGGGCGGAACTTCAGCCGCGAAAACGTGCCCTTCCAGATCACCGCATCGATGCGGGCGCGATCATCCTTCAGTGAGAAATAAGCGTGGCCGGAAGAATGCGGGCCACGATAGCCGGAAATCTCGCCGCGCACCCGCACCTGCTCGAAAGCCGTCTCCACCGTGCGCTTGATGGAACCCGACAGTTCGGACACCGAGAACTCGGCAAGATTGCTCAATGCGGCGTGGGAGAAGATATCGCTCATGACCGTTTGTAACCAAAACCCGTCGATTCGGAAATGCCGGTGCTCGCCAGCCCGATTTTAACGGCGATGAAACCATATCCTCAACTAACGAGTTAGGAAAACAGGGAACGGAGGAGAAAACAAGGGTTCGTTAGGGAAGAAGACGCTAGGTCTTGTCCCAGGCCCGGCAACCAAAGAGGAGGCGGCATCCATGATTTTTCTTACCGCCACAGTGCTTGGCGTAACCGCAGTTGCGTTGCGTTCTGTCTTCAGCATCATCTTCATCTGCATGATGATTATCGGCGCTTATGGTGTAGCAATGGCGCTTTCTTCCACGGTCGTGCCGTTGACGTCGCTGCTTTTGGCGCTAGCCGGTTATAATTTTGGCGTCGTCGGTGTTGTCATCGGCCTTCTCGTGCTGCAACGCCCGCGCTCGACGCAGCCGACACTTTAAAAGCTCACGGCCTTGAGACTTCCGCACTTCGCGTTGACCGAGATTTGCGGATTGGCCGCTGACCTTACCGTCACCTGCCTGCTCATTTTCTATCTCGGTGTCGATCCGCTGGCCGCCCGATTGCCCGGTGCAGCGGCAGGCGTTGCGACGAGCTGGCGGCTGAACCGCTCCAACAGCCGTGCACCCGCCACATTGAGCGTTTTTCTCGTGAATGCCGTGACGCTCACCTCCCGCATCGTCGGTGTCGGGCTGTTTGTGTTGCTGCAGTGGCGCAACCCGCTGGTCCAGCCGCTTATCCCGCTCGCCTTTTCAGCATTCGCGGCATTGCTGCTGGCGCTTTACGGCTACCGACGGCTGCAAAAACGACAATTGGACCGGGATTAAATCGTTTCCCAACCGTCCTTTTCAGCTGCCCGATAGATGGCGTCGATAAAAAGCTGGTTCTTCCGCGAGCTTTCCAGCGTGACGACTTCGCCCTCGCCCTTTGCCGCCCGGGCAAAAGCCTCCGCCTCCAGCTTGTATTGACGGCTATCCTGAAACCGGAAGATTTGCGACTGGCTATGGGCCTGATTGGTCAGCTCGATCTCTTCCGCACCCCAGCGATTGGCGTTGAAAGGGGATTTGACCTCGATGTAACCATCCGTGCCGTGGAAGACCATGAGCTGACGGGCCGCAAGCTGGGTCGACAGATAAAAGCTCAGTTCGAAATCGCCGAAATCAGCCCTGACGCTGGAATAGATATCCGTACCGAATTCCCTGTCGCGCTCAACTGTGGCCTGCACGCGCTTCGGCTCCGCGCCGGTGGCAAAACGGGTCACGATGGTTGGGTAGACGCCGATATCCGGCAGGGCGCCGCCGCCCAGTTCGGGAATATTGCGCATGTTGCCGGGATCGCGATTGAAATAGCTGAAAGCGCCCTGCACATGTTTCAGCGTGCCGATGGCGCCCGATGCCAGCAACTCCTTCACCTTGGCCCAGACCGGCGCATAGGTGACCATGAAGGCTTCGGACACAATAACGCCGTTGCGGTCGCGTGCGGCGATAAGCGTATCGATCTCTTCCGCTTTCAGCGCAATCGGCTTTTCGCACAGAACATGCTTGCCGGCATCGGCCGCCTTGATGGTCCATTCCACATGCTGGGAGGTGGGAAGCGGGATATAGACCGCATCGATCACATCCGATGCCAGCATCTCCTCATAAGAACCGAAGGCGTTGGGCACGGAAAAACGCTCGGCCACTGCACGCGCTTTGGCTTGATCGCGGCTGGCGATGGCGCTGACCACACAGTTTTGCGCATCCTGTATTGCCGGAATGACATGATCCTGAGCGATCTTCGCCGTTGAGATTATTCCGAAGCGCAGCATTCCCATTCTCCCACTCTGCCATTTCTTCGGAAACTTACCATCCCGGTACCGTGTGGCAAGCCGGCAAAGTCCGGTCAGTATAAAGTATGGCCGGATGTGTCCTGCCTTTGTCGGCCTGGTTGCTTTTATCGCGATCTGTAAGGGCGAATTATGTTATCAGTACCCAACGGAGAAACATGAAATGTCCTCTTCTCACACCGCGCTGCTCGTCATCGACGTTCAGGAATCGTTTCGGCATACCCCTTATTTCGAGGAAAGCGGGCTAGCCGCCTATCTGGAGAAACAGCAGGCATTGATCGACGGCGCCAAGGCCGCGGGAATTCCCGTTGTTCAAATCTTCCATGTCGATGGCGACAAGGCCTTCTCGAAAGACAGCGGCTATGTCCGCGCGCTGGAGGGTGTGGAGATCGCACCCGATGTGACCTTCCACAAGAACCGCCATTCGGCCTTTGCCGGCACCGGCCTTGAAATCTGGCTGACGCAGAAAGGTATCAACCGGCTGATCGTCTCCGGCATCCGCACCGAACAATGCTGCGAAACGACCACCCGGCACGCTTCCGATCTCGGCTACAGCGTCGATTACGTCACCGAGGCGACGCTGACCTTTCCGATGACGCATGCCTCCGGCACGGTCTTCAGCGCCGACGATATTCGCAAACGCACCGAGCTGGTGCTGGCGGGGCGCTTCGCGCGCATCGCCACGGTGAACGACGCGCTTGCAACCTTGAAAGAAGCAGCCTGATGGATAAAGGCGGCACACGCATCATTCCGTTTTATACGCTTGTGCCGCCGCACGCGCTGTTGCTCGATATTGCCGGCCCCCTGCAGGTGATCCGTTATGCCAATGACGAGCAAAGCGACATTTTTTTCGACTACCGCTACATTGCGGCAAGGGACAGGCAACAATCCTCGATCGGCCTTGACCTTTGCGGGCTGGAGGCCCTGCCCGCGGCGCTTCCGGAAAATGCGTTTCTCTTGATCTCCGGCAGCACTTCACGTTCCGAGAGCGAGCCGGAAACGCGGCGGGAGCGGCAGGCATTGACGGCATGGCTGGGCCGCGTCGCGCGTGTCGACACCACCGTCATTTCCATCTGCTCCGGCGCGTTGCTGGCGGGAGAGGCCGGACTTTTCGACGGACGAAGCTGCACCACCCATGCCGATTGCATCGAGGCGCTGCGACGCATCGCGCCATTGTCCCAGGTGGCCGAAAACCGACTGTTCGTCGAGGACGGAAACCGCTTTTCAAGCGCGGGCATCTCCACCGGCATCGATCTCATGCTGCATGTGGTTTCCCGGCTGACATCCCCGGCCGTTGCAGCGCGTATTGCAAAAACCATGGTTGTCTATCTGAGGCGCAACGGCAGCGATCCGCAAATTTCGCCCTGGCTGACAGGCCGTAACCACATGCACCCCGCCATTCACCGCGTGCAGGACCGGGTAATGGCAGAGCCAGCGCAGGACTGGTCACTTGAAGGCCTGGCCGATATTGCAGCCCTCAGCGAAAGGCATCTGTCACGCCTGTTTCGCGAACATACCGGCATCAGCGTCATCGATTATGTCAATCTGATGCGGGTCAATTTGGCCCGTGACATTCTCGCCAATAGCCGCCTCGATATGGAGTCCATTGCCGAACGGGCGGGGTTTGCCTCTGCCCGGCATTTGCGGCGCGTGTGGCAACAGCATAATCACCTTCCGCCCAGCCACTATCGCGGCTATCGGAGCTGATCTCTCCGGCTTCCGTCTGTTGCCTGATGAGTGCCATCAAAGGAATTGAATGGTTATGCGGATGAGCAGTTGCTAACCTTGCCACAAAGTCAGCAACAGGAGCATTCCCCGTGGAAAAACGAAACCTCGGCCGCACCGGCCTCTCCATCGCCCCGATCGTCTTTGGCGGCAACGTGTTCGGCTGGACAGCGGATGAGAAGACTTCCTTTGCCCTGCTCGACGCTTTTTTTGACGCCGGGTTCAACGCCATCGACACGGCGGATGTCTATTCCGCCTGGGTAGACGGGCATGAGGGCGGCGAATCCGAAGTCATCATCGGCAAATGGCTGAAGCAATCGAGCATCAAGCGCGAGGATGCGGTGATCGTCACCAAGGTCGGTTTTGACAATCGCGGCCAGAAGACCGGCCTCAGCGCCAAGTGGATCGCAGAGGCTGTCGAAGCCTCGCTGAAGCGGCTGCAGACCGACTATATCGACCTCTATCTTGCCCACAAGCCGGATGCCGAGGTGCCGCTGGAAGAGACGCTTGCCGCCTTTGCAAAGCTGAAGGAACAGGGAAAAATCCGCGCCATTGGCTGCTCCAACTATTCCGCCAGCCAGCTTCAGGAGGCGCTGGATACGGCTGCGAAAAACAGTCTTCCGCGTTACGACGTGCTGCAGCCGGAATATAATCTCTACAACCGTGCGGATTTCGAAGGTCCGCTTGCTGATCTCTGTGTGAAGGAAGAGATTGGCGTCATCAACTACTACAGCCTCGCCGCCGGTTTCCTGACCGGGAAATACCGTGCCAAGGCCGATACGGAAGGCGTCGCCCGCAGCTATCGCGTCGGCGAATATGTCAACACGCGTGGCCTTGCCGTTCTAGGCGCGATGGATGCGGTGGCGGTACAGACCGGGGCCAAGCTCGCCGATATCGCGCTGGCGTGGCTGTTGCGGAAAAAGGCGATAACCGCGCCGATTGCCAGTGCCACCAGCCTGTCGCAGCTTGAAAGCTTCAAACGCGCCATCGAGTTGAAACTGACCGATGAAATGATGACCCTTCTCGACAAGGCAGGCGCGTAAGATGGAACTTGCAATTCGTAACGCTGAGCCGGCTGACCGGGCGGAATGGCTGCGACTCTGGAACGCTTACCTAGCCTTTTACGAGATCGAGCTTGCCGATGACGTCACCGACCATACCTGGGCGCGCATCCTTGATCCCGCATCGCGGGTTTCGATGCGTGTGGCCGTGCTGGGTGACAGGATGGCGGGTTTCGCCATCCACCACTTCCATGATTCCACCTGGGTGAAGACGCCGGATTGCTATCTGGAGGATTTGTTCGTCGATGGAGAAATCCGCGGCAAGGGAACGGGCCGCGCGCTGATGGAAGATCTTATCACCATCTGCAAGGAAAAGGGCTGGTCGCGGCTATACTGGCACACGGGCGAAGACAACCACCGCGCCCAGAAACTTTACGACAGCTACGTGAAAAGCGACGGCCATATTCGCTATCGCATCAAGTTCTGATCAGCCCCGGAAGCGGAAAAAATCCACGAAAGCCCTCAGCGCCGGCCGCATCTGCCGGCGGGAGGGATAATAGATATAAAAGCCGTCAAAGGGTGCGCACCAGTCCTCCAGCACGCGGATGAGCCTGCCCTCCCTGATATCGTCCTCGACGCGCTGCTCGAAAACGAAGGCGAGCCCTGCCCCGTCTATCGCCGCCCGGCGAATGAGGCTCTGGTCCGACAGGATCAAAGGTCCCTGGACATCGACCACCAGCGGCTTGCCGTTCTTCTCCAGTTCCCAGCGATAGATAAGACCACTGGCGAAACGGCGGCGAATGCAGCGATGGCGGATGAGATCCCTGGGATCGCGTGGCGGTGGATTTTCCGCGAAATAGGACGGAGAAGCAACAATTGCGCCGCGCCATGCGCCGCTGGCTTTCACCGCAATCATATCGGCATCGAGGTGCTCCCCCAGCCGCAGCCCGGCATCGAAACCCTTTGCGACAATATCTTCAAAACGGTCGTCGGTTGAGATTTCGAGTGAAATATCGGGATAGAGCCGCAGGAACTCACCCAGTCGCGGCACGATGAGATCCTCGGCGGCCAGTCGCGGCAGGGTGATGCGCAGGGGGCCGGCCGGTCTCCCGCCATGTTCGGCAAGCGTCTCGATGACCGCATCGATATCTGCAAGCGCCGGACCCAGTGTTTCGAGAAGCCGCCTGCCCTCCTCTGTCGGCGAAACGCTGCGGGTGGTACGATGAAGCAGACGCAGGCCAAGGCTTGCCTCCAGCGACGAGACAGCATGGCTGACGGCGGAGGGCGCTATGGCGAGTTCAGCCGCAGCCTTGCGGAAGCTGCGGCCTTCGGCAACGGCGGCGAGAACGGCCAGCTGGGAGAGTTGCACACGGTTCATTGTTCTAAATGATAGAACAACCCACGCGGATTTGCAGCGATTATTTTTATCGCCATGAGACGCTATTTTCTGATCACGCCCTGATGACGGGTGGTTCCTTATGGAAGGACGAACAGATGAAACAAAGAACCCTTGGAAACAACCTATCCGTTTCGGCGCTTGGCCTCGGCTGCATGGGAATGACCCATGCCTATAGCCCGACCGGCGATGAAAGCAGCGCAATAGCGACGCTGCACCGCGCCGTCGAACTCGGCGTCACCTTTTTCGATACGGCAGAGGTTTATGGGCCTTACAATAACGAGATTCTCGTCGGCAAGGGTTTGAAGCCCTATCGCGACAAGGTGGTCATCGCCACCAAGTTCGGTTTCAGGATCGACACCAGCAAACCCGCAGGCCAGATGATGGTGGGCACCGACAGCCGGCCGGAAAATGTGCGTGCCGTCGCCGAAGCCTCTCTCAAACGTCTTGGCGTGGATGCCATCGACTTGTTTTACCAGCATCGCGTTGATCCCGATGTGCCGATCGAAGAGACGGTCGGGGCCATGGCGGAGTTGGTGAAGCAAGGCAAGGTGAAACATCTCGGCCTTTCCGAAGCCAGCGCCGAAACGCTTCGCAAAGCGCACGCCACCCATCCGATTGCGGCCATTCAGAGCGAATATTCGCTGTGGACCCGCGATGTGGAGGAAAATGGCGTGCTGGAAACCTGCCGTGAACTCGGCATTGGTTTTGTCCCCTTCAGCCCGCTCGGGCGCGGGGCTCTGACGGGCGCGCTGAAGTCACTCGACGGCCTCGCCGCCGATGATTTCCGTCGCGGCCTGCCGCGCTTCCAAAGCGAAAACTTCGACGCCAATCTGGCGCTCATCCAGCTTCTGGAAGACATGGCGACTGAAAAGGGCGTTACCGCCGGGCAACTGGCGCTCGCCTGGGTGCTGGCACAGGACGACTTCATCGTTCCTATCCCCGGCACCACAAAAATCGCCAATCTGGAGAAAAACGTCGCTGCAGCGGATGTTTCGCTGACGGCGGAAGAAGTTGCGAGCCTCGGCGCCCTCCTCTCGCCGGCAAAGGTTGCGGGGGAACGATATCCCGCGCGCATGTCCCAGATGGCCAACCGCTAAAAACAAAAAAAGCCGCGGCAACCGCCGCGGCTTTTTTCATTCCGTCATCGGCTTTCAGGCGCGCAGAACGCCGCCTGTCGACTTCTCGACATTGCCGACGATCTTGGCCGTCAGCGCCTCGAAATCCTCATCCGTCAGGGTCTTGTCGACCGGCTGGATCTGCACTTCGATGGCAACCGACTTGCGATTTTCGCCAAGTGACGCACCCTCAAAGATATCGAAGACATTGACGCCGGTGATCAGCTTGCGGTCAGCACTCGTCGCGGCCTTGATGATGGCGCCCGCCTCGACCGACTTGTCAACCACAAAGGCGAAGTCGCGCTTGACGGCCTGGAAAGGCGAAAGCTCGAGTGCGGGCTTGGTGCGGGTCGCCTTCTTTTTCGGCTCCTGCATGGCATCGAGATAAATCTCGAAACCGCAATAGGCGCCGGAAACATCCAGTTCGGACAGGGTTTTCGGATGGAATTCACCGAAATAACCGAGCACGACCTTCGGGCCCATCTTGATGGTGCCCGAACGGCCGGGGTGATACCAGGAAGGCGCACCGGCTTCGATCTGCACATTGCCCATGGGCAGGCCGCAGGCTTCCAGCACCGAGAGTGCATCAGCCTTGGCGTCATAGACATCCACCGGCTTGCCGCCGCCCTTCAAAGCATTGGACCACATGCGGCCGCTGCCTGCGAGCGAGGCCGTGCCACGGCGGACACCGCCGGCAACGCGGCGCTGCTTCTCAGGCGTATCGCCCTCATAGGTGCCGGAGACCTCGAAGATCGCGACGTCACCATAACCCTTGTCGGCATTGCGCTGGGCGGCGGTCAGCAGGCCGGGCAGCAGCGAGGGCCGCATGTCCGACATATCGGCCGCAATCGGGTTGGCGAGCTTCAGGGCCGGCGAACCGCCACCGAAGAGCTTCGCCTGCGCTTCCGGAATGAAGGACCACGTGACGGCTTCCAGCATGCCACGGCTTGCCAGGGCACGACGCGCGGTACGCGTGCGGATCTGCAATGTGGTCAGGATACGGCCATTGACGGCACCGAAGTTTTCCAGCGGTTCCGGCTTGATATTGTCGACGCCGTGGATGCGCATGACTTCTTCCACCAGATCGGCCTTGCCGTCGACATCAGGACGCCAGGACGGGACGGTGACGGAAACGCGCTCGCCCGTTCCCTCGACACCGAAACCGAGGCCCTTGAGAATGGTGAGGCTCTCTTCTGCCGAGACTTCCAGACCCGTCAGGCGTTTCACTTCCGCGAGCGGGAAATCCACGACCTTGGGCTGATGGCCCTTGTAACCGACAACCCGAGCTTCACCTGCGACGCCGCCGCAGAGTTCCAGAACCAGTTCGGTGGTGCGCTCCAGACCCGGAACCATATAGTCCGGATCAACGCCGCGCTCGAAACGATAACGCGCATCGGTGATGATGCCGAGCGAACGGCCGGTCTTGGCGATGTTGATCGGATCCCAGAGTGCGGACTCGATCAGCACGTCGACAGTGTTTTCGTCGCAGCCGGAATGTTCGCCGCCCATCACGCCGCCGATGGACTCTAGGCCCTTTTCGTCGGCGATGACGACACTGTTCGGGCCGAGCTTATATTCCCGCTGGTCGAGTGCGAGGATCGTCTCACCCTCTTTCGCACGACGAACCGTAAGATCGCCCTTGACCTTGGCAGCGTCGAAGACGTGCATCGGCCGACCCTGATCGAAGGTCATGTAGTTGGTGATGTCGACAAGAGCGTTGATGGGGCGCAGGCCGATTGCCATCAGGCGCTGCTGCATCCATTTCGGGCTCGCGCCGTTCTTCACGCCACGCACGATGCGCAGCGAAAAGCCGGGGCAGAGCGCCGCATCGTCCAGTTCCAGCTTCACATCGACGGGCGTTGCGCCTTCCACCTTGAAGGACGGCGCAGGCCTTGTCTTCAGCTTGCCGAGACCGGAAGCCGCAAGATCACGGGCAATGCCGTAGATCGACGTGCAATCCGGGCGGTTCGGCGTCAGGTTGATTTCGATCATCGGATCGTCGAGGCCGGCATAGGTGGCGAAGGACGTGCCGACAGGGGCATCCTGCGGCAGATCGATGATGCCGTCATGATCGTCAGAAATGTTGAGCTCCTTTTCGGAGCACATCATACCGTGGCTTTCGACGCCGCGAATTTTGCCGACAGCAAGGGTGACATCGATACCCGGGACATACACGCCCGGACGCGCCAGCGCACCGACAAGGCCGGCGCGTGCATTGGGCGCACCGCAGACGATCTGCACCGGCTTGCCGTCACCGGCATCGACCATCAGCACCTTGAGGCGGTCGGCCTCAGGATGTTTTTCAGCGGAAACCACCTTGGCAATGACGAAAGGCTTATAAGCCGCCTTGTCGTCAACTTCTTCGACCTCGAGGCCGATTGCCGTCAGCCGCTCGCAAATCTCATCCAGCGTCGCATCGGTATCCAGATGCTCTTTCAGCCAGGAAAGAGTGAATTTCATGTCTTTGCTCCTTGGCTAACTGGATTAAACGCTCAAACCGCCGAACAGCGTCGGCATGTCGAGCGGGCGGAAGCCGTAATGGTTCATCCAGCGGACATCGGCGTTGAAGAAATCGCGCAGATCAGGCATGCCGTATTTCAGCATGGCGATGCGGTCGAGGCCCATGCCCCAGGCAAAGCCCTGATACTCGTCCGGGTCCAGCCCACCAGCACGCAGCACGTTCGGGTGCACCATGCCGCAGCCGAGAATCTCCATCCAGTCGTTCCCTTCGCCGAACTTGACGATCGGGCCGGAACGGTCGCACTGGATATCCACCTCGAAGCTCGGCTCCGTGAAGGGGAAGAAGGACGGGCGGAAACGCATGACGACGCTGTCGACCTCGAAGAAGGTCTTGCAGAACTCTTCCAGCACCCAGCGCAGATTGCCGACATGCGCTTTCTTGTCGATGACAAGACCTTCGACCTGATGGAACATCGGCGAATGGGTGGCGTCGGAATCCTGACGATAGGTCTTGCCGGGAATGACGATGCGGATCGGCGGCTTCTGGCTTTCCATGGTGCGGATCTGCACCGGCGAGGTGTGCGTGCGCAGCACCTTACGCTCACCGTTTTCATCCGGCTGGAAGAAGAAGGTGTCGTGCATTTCGCGGGCCGGGTGGCCTTCGGGGAAATTCAGCGCCGTGAAGTTGTAATAATCGGTCTCGATATCGGGACCTTCGGCGATCGAGAAACCCATATCCGCGAAGATGGCGGTGATTTCATCGACGATCTGGCTGATGGGATGAATGCGGCCACGCTCGGCCGGGGACTGGCGGACCGGCAGGCTGACATCCACCGTTTCCGCCTTCAACCGGGCGGCGATGGCAGCATCCTTCAGCGCATTCTTGCGTTCGCCGATAAGATCGGTGATCTCAGTCTTAAGCTGGTTGATGGCAGCACCGCGGGTCTGGCGCTCTTCCGGCGTCATGCTGCCCAGCGTCTTCAGAAGCTCCGAAACCGAGCCCTTCTTGCCCAGCGCGGAAACGCGCACGGCTTCGATGGCCGGCTCATCGGCAGCAGCGGCGATCTCCGACATCAATTGCGATTTCAAGGTATCAAGTTCAGTCATCTTTTCCTGCCTTGCCGGTCTTTTTAACAGCGGCTTCGGGGTTCACAGCATTCATCAGATAGTCGGTCGCCATGATAAAGCGTCGCAGATCACTACCCATCCGCACGCGCCCGATCAACCGGGCAAGCGGTAAAAATCGCCCGAGAATGCCGGTCAGGCGGCACAATTCTTCCAGCGCCCGGGGCGGGGCGTTTTCGCGCCAGCGGGCGAAGGCCGCATCGCAGGTCCCCGGCGCATCGCAGGCGCGGGTGGCGACCTGTAAAAACAGCAGCCATATATCGCGGGCCTGCGCCGTTTCCAGCGGCATGACCTCCTGAGGACGCTCCTCGAAATCCATGAAACCGACACGGCCGTCCTGAAGAAAGAAGTCGCGCACATGCGGACGACCATGGCAGAGACCCGCCGCATGCAACTCGCCAAGCGCTTCTGCGGATTTTACAAGCAGCGCATCGTGCTCCACCGGCGTCGTGGCCTTTATCGCATCCATACGCTCCATGATGGTGGGGCCGACATCGCCAAGCACAACGGCCGTCAGCGAGGAATAAATGACGGGGGGCACGGGGAAACCACGGGCCTTGAAGGCCTCCAGCGTTTCGAGTTCGCGGCGCATGAGACCGGCGCCATCAAGCGGCGGCGAAGGACGCATAAAGGTATAGGGAAGCAGCTTTGCGAGAAAAGTCTGCAGCTTTATCCACCAGGACGGCGTTTCCGTGCCCTGGCGTTTTATCCAGACCGTCGTTGTGGAAAGCTCGAGTTTCTGCACGCGGCGCTCGCTTTTAAGCAGAACCCGCATCAAGGCTGCGATATCGCCATCTTCGAGATGGACGTGGAAACCCTTCGCCTTTTCCGCCTCACTTGCGGCAACCAGCATTCTTGCCCCCCAATGGAACATGCCGACCGAAAGCCGGATGCCCCACCCTTCTGGCAACCCCGGTGCAAAACGCTCTACGCCTTTGCCGAAACTGCCGTGAATTCCAAAAAATCGAAAACCCGCGCCGGAGGACCGGCGCGGGTTTCAAATGAACAACAGATTGTCCGCGCCGTAATTACTTTACAGCGGTTTCAAACTCGTTGGTCGTACCAGCATCCTTGAGGTACTCAAGAGCCTTCTTCGCTGCTTCAACGAGCGCGCCGAATGCTGCCGGCTCATGGATAGCCATGTCGGACAGAACCTTGCGGTCGACTTCGATGCCAGCCTTGTTCAGGCCGTCGATGAAGCGGCCGTAGGTCAGGCCGAATTCGCGAACAGCAGCGTTGATACGCTGGATCCACAGAGCGCGGAAGTTGCGCTTGTTGACCTTGCGGTCGCGGTAAGCGTATTGCTTGGAACGATCCACGGCAGCCTTTGCTGCGCGGATGGTGTTCTTGCGGCGGCCGTAGAAGCCCTTGGCTGCCTTGAGTGTCTTGGTGTGCTTGGCGCGGGAAGTTACGCCACGTTTTACGCGTGCCATGTCATGATCTCCTTAAAGTGTCCAAAAGTGCGGAAAAGTCTCAGAGACCGTTCGGCAGGTAGTTCTTGACGACTTTCTTGCCGTCAGCTTCGGCGAGAACCATGGTTCCACGCGCGTCGCGAATGAACTTGTTGGTACGCTTGATCATGCCGTGGCGCTTACCGGCGGCGGCTGCAACAACCTTGCCGGTAGCGGTGATCTTGAACCGCTTTTTTGCAGCGGACTTCGTCTTCATCTTGGGCATTTTGCTACTCCGTGTTTTTGTATCGAAACAGGCAGACGAGGCCTATTTCAAGCTATTCAGGAACGGCCTCGGCATGCCCTGCCGGACCGTTCGGACGCGCGCTTATAACCGCAGTCGGCTAAAAGCGCAACGGGGAATGAAAATTTCCCCTTGCGGCGGTGATTTACGCAGCTTTCAGGACTGGCGCAAATTATTTCGGGGCGAGAACCATCATCATCTGACGGCCTTCCAGCTTCGGCTCGGCTTCAACCTTGGCAATCGCCTGGGTATCTTCCTTCACCTGGAGGAGAAGTTTCATGCCAAGTTCCTGGTGGGCCATTTCACGGCCACGGAACTTCAGCGTCACCTTCACCTTGTCACCCTCGTCAAAGAAGCGGTTCATCGCCTTCATCTTCACGTCATAGTCATGCGTGTCGATGTTGGGGCGCATCTTGATTTCTTTGACCTCGACGATCTTCTGTTTCTTGCGCGCCTCAGCGGCTTTCTTCTGGGTCGAGTATTTAAGCTTGCCGAGATCGAGGATCTTGCATACCGGCGGCTCTGCGTTCGGCGAAATCTCGACGAGATCGAGACCGGCCTCTTCCGCCATTTTCAAAGCCTGATCCGTCGGCATGCTACCGAGGTTCTGGCCCTCTTCATCAATAAGCTGAACTCTGGGAACCCGAATTTCCCGGTTGGAGCGCGGGCCCTCCTTGACGGGGGCATCGGCTTTGAAAGGTCTGCGAATGGTCGTATTCTCCTGATCTGTTTCTGGATCACGTCAGCAAAAAACAGCTTGTTTGGTACAAGCGGCGGAAATGTCGTTATTGCCGTGGCGAAGTCAATAGCATATCTGCCCGAAAAGATCACCTCTTGCCACGGTTTTTGCAAATACGCCGCCGATATTGCACGAAAATCAGGAGAATTGCATATACATGACCGAACAAGCCGCTGAATTCCTGCATATGGGAGCGGGTGACGACGCCCGCAACATCGCTTTTCTCCATCGCCGCGCAGCATCACAGCCGGACGCACCCCTGCTCGTCTGGCTCGGTGGCTATCGTTCCGACATGACGGGAACCAAGGCTGTGGAGCTCGATCGCTTCGCAGCGGAAAATGGTCTCGCCTGCCTGCGGCTCGATTATTCCGGCCACGGAGCTTCCGGTGGCGATTTCAAAAGAGGCACGATTTCGCGGTGGCTGGAAGAAGCACTCGCCGTGGTACGCGCCAAGGCACCGGCGCGTGTCATCCTCGTCGGCTCGTCCATGGGTGGGTGGATCGCGTTGCGCATGGTCGAGGAGTTACGCAAGGTAGGTGGAGCGCCCTCCGTCGCCGGTCTGGTTCTTATTGCCCCCGCTCCCGATTTCACTGCGGAGTTGATAGAGCCCAGCCTGACGGAAGCGGAAAAGACGTCGCTGGTGGAAAGAGGCTATTTCGAGGAACATTCGGAATATAGCCCTGAACCCAACATCTTCACCCGGGCGCTGATGGAGGACGGCAGGCAGAACCGTGTGCTCACGGGCATCATCACCACCGGCTGCCCCGTTCACATCCTGCAGGGCATGCGTGATCCCGACGTCCCCTATCAGCACGCACTGAAGCTCCTCGAGCACCTTCCCGCCGACGATGTCGTGCTGACGCTGATCCGCGACGGCGACCACCGGCTTTCCCGGCCGCAGGATATCGACAGGATGCTCGCAGCCGTCAAAGCCCTTGCAATATAGGCATTTGCGCAACGCTCTTAACCATATTCAACGAGTCTTGCGCGCCACCGATTGCTAATGATTGACTCCTACCCCCCATCCCTCTTAACTTTTCATTAAGAATTAAGGGACGGGTTTCATGATGAACGCACCGCTGGCGCGTGCGCTGCTGTTTGCAGTTGCCGCCGGGCTAATGACTGCTGCTTCCGCCATGGCGGAAATCAAGGGAAGCCCTTCCATGGTGACGGGCGGGATTACCTCCCAGCCGATCGGCCATTACGAGTTCTGTCAGAAATATGCGGATGAATGCAACATTCGCAACAAGATGACGCCGCCACCGCGCGTCACCGAATATGGCTGGGGCGTCATTCGTGAGATCAACACCTCCGTCAACACCACCATCGTGGCGATGACCGATCAGGAAATCTACGGCAAGGACGAAGTCTGGGAATATCCAACGACGGCCGGCGACTGCGAAGATTTTGTGCTGCTAAAGCGCAAGAAGCTGATCGAGCGCGGTTTTTCCGTGGCCGACCTGCTGATCACCGTCGTGCGCAAGCCGGATGGTGAAGGCCATGCCGTGCTGACGCTTCGTACCACCGATGGCGATTATATTCTCGACAACCTCACCGACGACGTGAAGCTCTGGACCGACACGAATTACACCTATCTGAAACGGCAGGCGTCCTTCAATACCGGCCGCTGGGTCTCCATCGAAGATGGTCGTGACGTCCTGGTTGGCGCGTTGCGCTGACACTCAAACTGCCATTCTGGACAGATGAGAGCCCGCCGCCGCGGGCTCTTTCTTTTTTCAGCCATTGCCGATGATAATGCCGGCTGCCAGCACCAGCGAACCGCCAAGCACAACCTGAAACACCGCCCGCAGGAACGGCGTTTCCATGAAGCGGTTCTGAATGAAGGCGATGGCCCAGAGTTCCACGAAAACGACGATGGCGGCGATTGCCGTGGCCGTCCAGAAATGTGGAATGAGATAAGGCAGCGCGTGGCCGAGGCCACCGACGGCCGTCATGATGCCAGAGGCGAAGCCCCGTTTTACCGGCGAGCCACGGCCCGAAAGCTTGCCATCATCATGGGCGGCCTCGGTAAAGCCCATCGAAATGCCCGCGCCCACGGAGGCTGAAAGGCCGATGAGGAAGGTCTGCCAGGTATCCTGCGTGGCGAAAGCCGCGGCGAAGATCGGCGCAAGCGTCGAGACGGAACCGTCCATCAACCCCGCAAGGCCCGGCTGCACATAGGTCAGAAGAAACTGCCGCTTGGCCGTTGCCGCCTCTTCGGACTTGCCGTCTTCATCGAGATGTTTTTCTTCCAGCCGTTGGGCAATCTCTTCGTGCCCCCGCTCCGCCTCGGCCAGGTCACCCAACAGCTTGCGTGTCGAGGCATCGGTGGTTCGCTTGAGCGCTTCATCGTAAAAGCGGATCGCCTGCGCTTCCATCAATTCCGCCTGGGCGCGAATTTTCTCCAGCGACAGATTCTTCACCAGCCAGTCCGGCGTGCGTTCGTAAAATCCGCGCACATGTTCGCGGCGGATCAGCGGGATGGTTTCTCCGAAACGGCGGCGATGCATGTCGATCAGGACATTTCGATGCCGCTGCTCGACCTCCGCCATGTCTTCGAAAACCTTTGCGGATTGCGGATATTGCCCGCGCAGATGATCGGCGTAGGAGCGGTAAATACGGGAATCATCCTCTTCCGACGAGATGGCGAGTGCCAGGATTTCCTGCTCGCCGAGCGAGGAGAAGGGACGTTTGGACAGGGAAAAAAGACTGCGGAACATGGCTGAAACCTTTTTAGAATAATTCTAAATACAGCGGCAGACCGCCACAATCAAGCTTTTTAGAATGATTCTAATACGTCAAAGCGTCGCATTGCGGCGGACCACCAGACGGCGTAAATTTATGGAAAAGGAAGCACGATGCAGGATCCAATCACGGCAAAGGCCGCCCATAACGCCGACATCCAGCACAAGGCGGAAAGAGCCATGGCAGCGATCGGCGTCGATGCCGGTTTCATCGATCTGCTTGTCGAGACATTTTATGGCCGCGTTCTAAAACATCCGACGCTTGGGCCGGTTTTCGATGCGCGACTTTCCGGGCGCTGGCCGGAACACATGGACAAGATGAAACAGTTCTGGTCGGCAATCGCCTTCAAGAATGGCGGTTACGGTGGCAAGCCGGTACAGGCGCATCTGGGCGTGAGTGGAATGACGGCCGAACTTTTCCCGCAATGGCTCACGCTGTTTTCGGCAACGCTCGATGACATCGCGCCCAGCAGGCAGGCCCATGACTGGTTTATGGAAACGGCGGAACGCATCGCCAAAAGCCTGACACTTTCGCTGTTTTATAATCCTGCAATGGACGATCCGGCATTGAAACGCACGCAACCCTGACCATGGCAGGGCAGAAGCCACAAGAAGAACGCGATCACGTGCCAAAACGGCAATCGACAGGCATTGCAGAAGAGCGCGCAAGTTTGGCACATTCCCTCTTGATGGTTGCAAGGATAAATGGTTAGTAGCCTTTGGGAGGCGTACCGTGCGGTTCGCCTGTAATATGCAGACGTATCAGGGCTTATCGACATGGATCGCAGATCATTTATCCGCAAGGCGGGCGCTCTTGGCGCCGGTGTTACCGCAACCGCGCTGGCCGCTCCGGCCATTGCGCAGGAAAACCCCAAAATCACCTGGCGCATGACGTCGTCCTTCACCAAGGGCCTCGACATTCTTTTCGGTGCTGGCCAGATGGTCGCCGATCACGTCAAGGAAGCTTCCGGCGGCAACTTCGTCATCCAGCATTTCGCCGGCGGCGAAATCGTGCCGGCGCTGCAGGCGGCCGATGCGGTGACGGCCGGAACCGTCGAAATGGCGCATACCTGCGCCTATTATTACGTCGGCAAGGACCCGACCTTCGCGCTTGGAACCTCGGTTCCCTTCGGCCTCAACGCGCGCCAGACGAATGCCTGGTTCAACCAGGCCGGCGGCAATGAGCTGCTCAACGAGTTCCTTGCCCAGCACAATATCTACTCGATCCTGCTCGGCAATACAGGCGCTCAGATGGGCGGCTGGTTCCGCAAGGAAATCAACACCATCGACGACCTCAAAGGCCTGAAGATGCGCATTGCCGGCCTCACCGGCCAGGTGATGCAGAAGGTTGGCGTTACCCCGCAGCAGATCGCCGGCGGCGATGTCTATGCCGCGCTGGAAAAGGGCACGATCGACGCAACCGAATTTGTCGGCCCCTATGACGACCAGAAGCTCGGCTTCTACAAGGTCGCAAAATACTACTACTATCCGGCATGGTGGGAAGGCGGCCCGGCCGTGCATGCCTTCGTGAACCTGCAGAAGTTCAACGAACTGCCGGAAAACTACAAGCGCATCCTGAAAGACGCCTGCGCCGCCGGCAGCGCCAGCATGCTGGAGCGCTACGATGCGCGCAACCCGAAGGCCCTGAAAGAACTGGTGGCGCAGGGCGCCATCCTGCGGCCGTTCAGCCAGGAAATCCTTGATGTCTGCCACAAGGCGGCGCAGGACACCTATGCGGAGATTTCGGCCAAGAACGAGAACTTCAAGAAGATCTACGAGAGCCAGCAGGCCTTCAAGAAGGACGCCTATCTCTGGGCGCAGATCGCCGAATATACCTATGACACCTACATGATGATCCAGCAGCGCAACGGCACGCTCTGATCCTCCTCATTTCCCGACCATCTTCAGACGGTCATCCGGCATCTGCCGGGTGGCCGTTTTGTTTGGCGAGACCAGCTTCCACACTTGCCGTTCACGCCAGTCGACCGGGCTCATGCCGGTGACGCGGCGAAATTCCCGGTTGAAGTTGGACTTGGTCTGGAAACCCGAGGAGAACATGATCGCGGTTACCGATTGCTCCGTCTCCTCCAGCAGCCGGCAGGCTTCGCGAATACGGAGCTGGTTGACATATTGCGAGACATTAATGCCGAGGGAACGATTGATCGCACCGGATATTAACCGGCTCGGCAGGCCGAGGCGTCTGGCCAGCCGGGTCAGGTTGAGGTTCTCGTCGCGGTAAAGCGCCTGTGTTGTCATGAGCTGGTCTAGGCTTGCGATTATGTCGCGGTCCTGTTCCGATGGTTCTGAGGGAGGCGGCAATTCCTCAGCCGGCTCTGCAGCCGTTTGCGGCGCTTTGCTTTTTCCAGCCAGGGCGGCCATCAGACCGATCAGCAACAGCCCGAAAAGATTGGCATTGCTGACAAGCGCGGCGACATTTTCCCCATGCGCCCACTCAAAATCGATGAACACGAGAAGATCGAACAGCGCCGAAACACAAAGCGCCACGGCGGCGATAATCAATGCCCTGTGCGCAGAAGTGACGCTGGCGAATTGCGCCTCGTCCAGCCCATCCGGCCCTTTTCCTCCCAGAAGAAGCAGTGCGGCGGCATGGCCGACGAAGATGAGGATCAGGGCAAGGTCGATCACTACCGGCAAGGCGAATTCCAGAACAACGATCAACAAAGGCGAGAACACAAGACTTGCCAGCATCGCTCTCCTGCTGTCTGCCCCGACCCTCATCAAGCCACGAAAGGCGATATAGACTAGCGGCGGCAGGCAGGCGGCAAGGACCGGCAGGACATAACGTACCGCATTGACGCCATACCCCCAGCGCAGGCCGACAAGAACCGATTGCGCGGCGCAAAGCGCGATCAGGGCCAGGAAGGCGCGGTTCGTCCGCACATCGTCTCCGCTTCGGAAAAAGACGATGAACATGACGACCAGCAGAAGCGCCACGACGAATGGCAGGGGAATGAAAAGCACGAATAAATATCCCGGATCGACGACCTGTTGTCTTTTCATGGACCAGATCGCGTTTCGGTACGACCTCAAACGCGATCAAGGACGCGAAAAACAGGTGACGGTGCAGATTGGGTCTCGTTCTTTCCGACCGCAAGAGGTTTTTCATGCGTCCCATCGTCACCATCACCACCATGCTGTTTTCCGCTCTCATTACCCAGCAGGCTTTTGCAAATGAAGCCGTTGGCGTCAGCGAAATCGCCATCCACTCTCCCGAACGTGGCAAGGACCTTGCTGTCACCGTCTGGTATCCTTCGGAGGGCAACGGCACGCAGACGCGTTCCGGCGAGGACCGGATTTTTCAAGGCACGGCCGTCTTCCTGGACAGCACAGTGCGGCCGGGTCGCCTGCCGCTGGTGCTTCTGTCACACGGTTCGGGCTCGAGAGTGAGCGGCATGGCCTGGATCGCCGCAAAGCTTGCGAGCGAAGGTTTCATCGTCGCCGGCCCCAACCATCCCGGCACCACCAGCGGCGATTCAACACCTGCCGATACGCCGAAAATCTGGGAGCGGACGGGCGATCTTTCTACAATCATCACCGCGCTGACGACGCAGGGCAAATGGTCGGGCGCGATCGATGCGCAGAGGATCGGCGTCCTCGGCTTTTCGCTCGGCGGTAGCGCGGCAATGGAGATTTCGGGCGCACGCGCCGATCTCAACGCGTATAAGCGCTATTGCGAAGACTATGCCACGATGATGGATTGCCAATGGTTTGCCGGCGGCCGGGGTTATCTCAACAACGAGCCGGTCAGTGTACCGAAGCTCGACCTAGGAACCCTCGACAAGGCCCGTTTCGAGCAGCAGAACCGCGATCCACGCATTCGTTCCGCCGTGCTGGTCGATCCTGGCCTCGCACTCGCCTTCCAGCCGGACAGCATGAAAACAATCGACATTCCGCTGGCCTTCATCAATCTCGGCAGCAAGGGGAAAATTCCACCGGCCGTGCTGGCGGACAAACTGGCAGCCGAGGTGCCCGGCGCGACCTATCAACAGGTCGATGAGGCCAACCATTTCAGCTTCCTGCCCCTATGCAAACCGGATGCCGATGCGTTTCTCAAATCCGTTGGCGAGCGTGATCCGATCTGCGAACCAGCCGGGCCGCGCGACCGTGCGGATATTCATGCCGAACTGGAAAAGGTGATTGTTGACGCCTTCAACCGCACGCTGAAGCCGGGACAATAAGCAGACTAAATGCTCTAGCCGATCCGCTTGTAAAACAGCGTCGTGCCGCAATAACGCCCATCGGGAAACAGGGCGTAATCGGGAATGACCCCGACCCGTTCCCAGCCAAGGCGGGGATAGATAGCCTCTGCATCACTGCCTGTGGCCGTATCCAGCACCAAAAGGGTACGGCCACGGGCTGCCGTTTCCTCTTCAACCTTCTGCATGAGCTTGCGGGCAAGCCCGAGACCCCGCGCCGAGGGATGCACGAGAAGCTTCATCAGATCACCGCGATGTGGCTGGTTGGGTTTGGAAGCGAGGCCCACCTGCACGGTTCCCACCACCTTGCCATCCACTTCCGCCACGACATGGATCGTGCCGCCCTCATTCGCCGCTTCCGCCACGGCTCGCCAGAAGGGCTCTGCATCCTGCGGGGAAAAGGGCAACATGAAACCGACGGATGCGCCGCCATTGACGCAGGCGGAAAGGACTTCGCAAAGTTCCGGCAGGACGTCGAGCGTCTCTTGCCCGTTCAGCACGCGGATGGTGGCCATGAAAACTCCTCTGGAAAAAATCAGCGCTGTCTTTGATCCAGCACGACGGCGTAACGGGCGGGTTTTTCGGAAGGATTGTGAAAGACATGTCCTTCACCGACCGGCATGAAAAGGCAGTCGCCGGGCTCCATCAGATGCACCGTACCGCCGCTCGTCATCTCCAGAGCGCCTTCGAAAAGCCAGACATACTGCGTCGTGCCCCGGCTTGCCGCATGCGGCGGAAAGCCGACACGCGCACCAGCCGGAAATTCGACTTCGACGATATCGACATCGGATTCCACACGCGGCGGGGAAATAGCGCGGCGGACATAACCGGTCTCCGGATCTTTCCAGAGTTGCTGGTCGCGTTTTCTCACCAGCGGGGAAACAGCCTCTTCGTTTTCGGCGAAGAAGCCGGAGAGCGACAGGCCCAATGCTGCGCAGATACGGGCGAGCAGCGACGCCGTCGGGCTCGCCTCACCCCGTTCGATGCGCGAAATCATGGCGCGGCTGACACCGGATTCAGAGGCAAGCCGATCCAGTGTCAGGCCGTTTTCGGCCCGCAACGACCTGATCCGCTCACCAATTGAACGTTCGAGAATATGATCTTCGTTTTCCATCATATGAGATTAGAATTCCCATATGATGGAGTCAATATCCATGATAGTGGAAACCCGATTACCGTCGGATGGCCATTATCGCGGGAACAATGAAGGCTTCAGGCACCGACCTGGACAATCCAGTCGTTCAGATTATAGTAGTTTGTTACTCGACTAACTTTTCCATCCTTCAGGTCGAAGAAGGCACCGGCGGGCAGGACGTATTTCTGGCCATCGGCTTCCGGCAATCCCTCATCAGTCTTGAGATATTCGCCATTGACGGTGAATTCCGCCGAGGCACGTTTACCGTCTGCGCTCGCCATGATCACCATGTCGGTGAGGTTTTCCTTATAGCAGCGGTTCATGTGGTCCATGAAGGAGGCAAAAGCCGCCTTGCCGGCCTGGCGCTCGCCCTGATTGATGTCATGCACCACCTCGTCATGAAGAAGCGCCAGAAAGGCATCCATGTCCTGTCGGTTGAAGGCATCGTAATAGGCGCGGATGGTCTCGGCAGCGGTCATCGTCTTCTCCGTTCAATGCTTGCGCGGGTTTTCCATGACGGTATAACCAGCGGAACCGAAAGTGAAAATGCCCATGACCGTCGAAATCAAGTCTCTTTCCGGCATTGATGCCGCACCCTATTTCGATGATCTCGCACGGCTGCGGATCACGGTGTTCCGCGCCTTCCCCTATCTCTATGATGGTTCGGTGGAATATGAGCGCAAATATCTGGCCACCTATGCCGATACGAAGGGCGCTGTTTTCGTGCTGGCGCTCGACGGCGGGCAGGTTGTCGGCATGTCCACGGGCATGCCCATGGCGGCGGAAACCGACGAGGTGAAATCGCCTTTCCTGGCGGCCGGTTACGACCCGTCGCAGCTGTTTTATTTCGGCGAAAGCGTGCTGTTGCCGGATTATCGTGGTCACGGCATCGGCGTGCGGTTTTTCGAGGAACGGGAGGCCCATGCCAGACGTCTCGACTTCGACTGGTGCACCTTCTGCGCTGTCGAACGGCCCGCCAATCACCCGCGCCGCCCGGCAGATTACGTGCCGCTAAATGCCTTCTGGGAAAAGCGCGGCTACCGCCACCACCCCGAGCTGCGCACCAGCTTTACCTGGCAGGATATCGATGAGAGCGTCGAGAGCCCGAAACCGCTGTCCTTCTGGATGAAGAACATCGCCGCAGGAGATAGAAACCGATGACCCGCCTCGCCGCCAGCCAATATGCCATCGAACTGATCGAGACATGGGAAGCCTATGCGGCGCATCTTGCCGCCATCGTGCGCGAGGCGAAAGAAACGGGTGCGGAACTGTTGCTTCTTCCGGAATATTCGGCCATGGCGCTGACCGGGCAATTACCGCCCGAGGCGCGGTCGGATCTGCATCGTTCCATCGAAGAGATACAGCCGCTTATTCCTTCCTGGGTGGAACTTTGCGAGGAGCTGGCCCGCCAACATCAAATCCTCTTCCAGCCGGGCAGCGCGCCGGTGAAGGACCCGGACGGCAAGTTCCGCAACCGGGCATGGCTGTTTGGACCGGACGGGTTGATCGGTTATCAGGACAAGCAGATCATGACGCGTTTCGAGCGGGAGCAATGGAACATCTATGCCGGCACGGAGGGTCTGAAAGCCTTCGACACGCCAGTCGGCAAGCTCGGCATCCTCATCTGTTACGATAATGAGTTTCCCATGCTCGGCCGCAGGCTGGCGGAACTCGGCGTGGAACTCGTTCTTGCCCCCAGTTGCACCGACACGCTGGCCGGCGCTTACCGGGTGCGCATCGGCGCACAGGCGCGGGCGCTGGAAAACCAATATGCCGTGCTCTCCTCTCCCACCGCAGGCGAGGCCCCATGGTCACCTGCCGTCGATGAAAATCGCGGCCGTGCGGCGCTTTACGTGCCGTCCGACTACGGCATGCCGGCATCCGGCATCGTTGCGGAAAGCGACAGCGATGCGGTGACGCAGAGCACGCTATTGATTGCCGATATCGATCTTGCCGCTGTCGCGAGACTCAGAACCGAGGGACAGGTGGCCACCCGTCGCGACTGGCCGGAGCAATTTGCGATCTAAAAAGCCCATTTTAAAGGGCTTTTAACCAAATTCCCGCTTTGCGGCATGAGAAGCCCCTGCTATAGCGCGGAGCATGAGCACAAATTCGACCCGCACGCCCCTGGACCATATCCGCAACTTCTCGATCGTTGCCCACATCGATCACGGCAAATCGACGCTGGCCGACCGGTTGATCCAGTCGACGGGCGGCCTTGCCGAACGCGACATGTCGGAGCAGGTTCTCGATTCGATGGATATCGAGCGCGAGCGCGGTATCACCATCAAGGCCCAGACCGTGCGCCTGCACTACAAGGCGAATAACGGCGAGACCTATGTGCTGAACCTCATCGACACGCCCGGTCACGTCGACTTTGCCTATGAAGTGTCCCGCTCGCTTTCGGCCTGCGAAGGTTCGTTGCTGGTGGTGGACGCATCGCAGGGCGTGGAAGCCCAGACGCTTGCCAACGTCTATCAGGCGATCGACAATGATCACGAACTGGTGACGGTGCTCAACAAGATCGACCTGCCGGCGGCCGAACCCGACCGCATCAAGGAGCAGATCGAGGAAGTCATCGGCATCGATGCTTCCGACGCCGTGATGATTTCGGCCAAGACCGGCCTTGGCATTCCCGATGTTCTGGAAGCCATCGTCAATCGCCTGCCGCCGCCGACGAGCGAAGTTGGCGAAAACGGACCGCTGAAGGCACTGCTGGTCGACAGCTGGTACGACACCTATCTGGGCGTCATGGTTCTGGTACGCGTCATCGACGGCGTGCTGAGCAAGGGCCAGCAGATCCGCATGATGGGTTCAGGCGCCAAATACGGCGTCGAGCGCGTGGGCGTGCTGACCCCGAAGATGGTCAATGTCGACAGCCTCGGCCCCGGCGAGATCGGCTTCATCACCGCCTCGATCAAGGAAGTTGCCGATACCCGCGTCGGCGATACGATCACCGACGACAAGCGCCCGACCGCGCAGGCCCTGCCCGGCTTCAAGCCGGCACAGCCCGTGGTGTTCTGCGGCCTCTTCCCCGTCGACGCCGCCGACTTCGAAGATTTGCGTGCAGCTGTCGGCAAGCTTCGCCTCAACGACGCTTCCTTCTCTTTCGAAATGGAATCGTCCGCCGCTCTCGGCTTCGGTTTCCGTTGCGGCTTCCTTGGCCTGCTGCATCTCGAAATCATTCAGGAACGCCTTGAGCGCGAGTTCAATCTCGATCTCGTCGCCACAGCACCTTCGGTTGTCTATGAAATGACGCTGACTGACGGTACCGAGAAAGAACTTCACAACCCGGCCGATATGCCCGACGTGGTGAAGATCAAGGAAATCCGCGAACCGTGGATCAAGGCGACGATCCTGACGCCGGACGAATATCTCGGCGGCATCCTGAAACTGTGTCAGGACCGGCGCGGCCTGCAGACGGAGCTGACCTATGTCGGCAACCGCGCGATGATCACCTATGAACTGCCGCTCAACGAAGTGGTGTTCGATTTCTACGACCGGCTGAAATCAATCTCCAAGGGTTACGCCTCGTTCGATTACAACATCATCGATTATCGCGAAGGCGATCTCGTCAAGATGTCGATCCTCGTGAATGGCGATCCTGTCGATGCGCTTTCCATGCTGGTGCACCGCTCGGCGGCCGACCGGCGCGGACGCGGCATGTGCGAGAAACTCAAGGAACTCATTCCGCCGCACATGTTCCAGATCCCGATCCAGGCGGCCATTGGCGGCAAGGTCATCGCCCGCGAAACCGTGCGCGCGCTGCGCAAGGACGTGACGGCGAAGTGTTATGGCGGCGACGCGACGCGTAAGCGCAAACTTCTGGACAAGCAGAAGGAAGGCAAAAAGCGCATGCGCCAGTTCGGCAAGGTGGAAATTCCGCAGGAAGCGTTTATCGCCGCTCTGAAGATGAACGACGAATAAGCAGCACTGATACTGCATCGCTATTGGAGGGAGGCTTACAGCCTCCCTTTTGCGTTTGAAGCGACATGGTTAGGTATGCAGCTTTGCGCCCTTGGTGATTTTGTCGACGATCTTCTTGTCCGCCCGCAGCGCCATGCCGACCACCCTGGCATTCTCAGGAGAAAACTCCGAAAATACCTGACGGTTGGCGACATCGTGCCCGGTCGCGAACATTTCCTCAATGTAGAGTGATGTCGTGACATCACGCTCGAGGGATCGCTGATGGATCTTTCGGAGCACCTCCTGATCGGTGGCCATGACAACGATCGGCTGGATGGACAGGGGATTGTAGACGTTGCCGGCACCATCGCGGTATGGTTCCCCGATGATCTCTCCGGTCTGGGCGACAATCCCGGACATGAGAAATGCGGTAACGTTCAGTTTTTGCCACACGGCAAGGTCATCACGAAGGATGACGGCGATCTTGGTATCAAACATGCGAACTCAATCTGGCTGTGGTTACGAAAGAGAAGCAACCCTAGACCCTTCGCGCACCATCGATCTTGAACGTTCGTGCAAATTCGAGGGGATCGTGCAGGCGCCCGCAAGCGAGGGCATAGAACGCATCGAAGCACGCTTTCATGGTAACGCTTATGCGCTGCATCGCCATGACACCTACGCGCTCGGCGTCACGCTTTCCGGCGTCCAGACTTTTTCCTATCGCGGCACCTCGCATTTCAGCATGCCGGGAAATGTCATCGTGCTGCATCCTGACGAAGTGCACGACGGCGGCGCAGGCACGGATGAAGGCCTGCGCTACCGCATGCTTTATCTTCCGCCTGAAAAAATCGCGCAGGCGGGATATCAGGCGCTGCCCTTTGCAAAAAACCCCGTTATCGAGGACGCCGCGTTCCGGCAATGTCTGATCGAGGCGCTCGGCAATCTCGAGAGCGAGCCAGACAATCTGCTCCTGACAGACTGGCAATCGAGACTGGCGGATCTGCTTTCCAAACATTCGAACGGCAGCGCTACAACCATCAAGCGGATTGACCACGCCGCCGTTTTGCGGTGTCGGGACTATCTGCTGGAGAACAGTGCCGACACCGTCGGTGCAGAGGAACTGGAGCGAATAAGCGGGCTAGACCGCTTTACGCTCTTCCGGCATTTTCGTGGCCTGCTGGGAACCAGCCCGCATCGTTATCTCATCATGCGGCGGTTGCAAAAATGCAAGGAGATGATGCGGGCCGGCGCCAGCCTTGCTGAAACGGCATTTGCCTGCGGGTTTGCCGATCAGGCGCATTTCACCCGGCATTTCAAGAACGCCTTCGGCATGCCTCCCGGACGCTGGCTTAGCCTCACCTCCAGCTGATCATTCCGGAAACAGGATCGACCGGTGCGCCGCGGCACCTGTCATGGCACCATCGCCCACAGCAAGGGCGACCGAGCCTGCCGGCCTTGCGACATCACCGCAGGCAAAGACGCCGCGGACCGTGGTCTGTTTCATGGCATCAGTCACGATGCTCCATCCCATGGGCCCCTCCTCCACGGAGCAGCCGAGTTTTCCGATCCAGTCTGAGGTGATCCGCAGTTTTGGCTGGGTGAAAAGACCGGCCAGCGCAATGCTGCGGCCGTCGGCCAGAACGACATCCGCATGTCCGGCAATTTCCGCGATACGGTCTTTTTCCACCCGGACACCACGGGCAGACAGAAGTGCGGCCTGATCCTCATCCGGCACGAACATGCCATTGGTAAAGAAAGTCGTCTCACCCCAGTCCGGCAGCATCAGGGCGTGATGAATAGCCATGGGTGAAGCGGCAATGACGCCGATTTTTCCCTGATCGAGTTCGTAGCCATGGCAATAAGGGCAATGAAAGACCGAAGAGCCCCAGCGCTCTTTCAGCCCGGCTATGTCAGGCAGCTGATCGGTAACGCCCATGGCAAGGATCAGCCGGGCTGCATTTTCGCGGCGATGACCGTCGATCTCAATGGCGAAATCGCCAAAAGACCCCTCGGCCCCGGTCACGCTACCCTCCGCCCACGCTATCGTCTGGTAACGCTCGATCTGACGTCGCGCTTCGGCGACGATCTCGCCCGGTGCTTTGCCATCCTGTCCAAGAAACCCATGGGAATGGCTGGCAAAACGGTTCCTTCTTTTACCCGCATCCACAACAAGAACGTTCTTTCTGGCGCGGCCCAGCTGCAGGGCGGCGGATAGACCGGCATAGCTGCCGCCGATGACGATGACGTCGAATTTCATGATGCACCTATCGTTCAAGACCGGGCAGGAAGCGCCCGCTTATTTTCACGATACTTATATTGTTACGTGATTTTTTGAGTCAAGAGTCACGCAACTTATATTGTTACGTCACTTCGGAACTGATAGCGTGGCGAAAAACAAATGGGCTTGCGCAATGAGACACGACACGCGCCTTTCAAGGGTGCTGCATATTCTGATCCATATGGAAAAACACGAGAGAGCGGCGACCTCTGAAAGCATCGCCGCCATGCTGCAGACCAATCCTGTGGTAGTGCGCAGAACCATGGCGGGCCTGCGGGAGCATGGTTATGTCTCATCGGAAAAAGGCCATGGCGGCGGCTGGGTCCTGGCGCGACCGCTCAGCGAGATCACCCTGCTGGATATTTACCGGGCACTCGGCGCACCGGAGCTGTTTTCCATCGGTCTGGCGGGCGACAATCCGAACTGCGTTATCGAACAGGCAGTCAATGAGGCCCTTTTTGACGCGATGAAAGAGGCGGAAACCATTCTCCTGTCCCGCTTTGGAAGCATAACGCTTGCAGCGCTGGCGAAAGAATCGATCGCCCGCTGGTCCAAAATGTCCAATAGCCCATCGGCGATGGAGCAGCTCTAAAGGCGAAAGCTGATTGCATCCACAAAAAAACCGCCTGCCCGAAGGCAGACGGTTTTATCACATCAGTCAACCCGTTACGGCTGGGTCTGAGTACCACCCGTATTTGGGCTTGCCGGGGCCGTGTTGTTTGCCGGCGGCGTTGCCGGGGCAGTCGGCGCCATGGGTGCCGGTGCCTGATCCGTGGCCGCAGGCGGCGTGGTGGACGATGTCGTGGCCGGATCGGTGGTCGGGCCGCTCATCTGCGACCAGGCAAAAACACCCACCAGCACGACGACGATGATCGCCAGCCACGGTACCCAAGACGACGAGGTCCGGGCAGTCGGCTCATTGCTGATATTCAGTTCCGGACGAAGATCGCGGTCCGGGCGCGGGTTGTTGGGATCGAATGTCATGGTATTTCTCCTCTTCACTCTGCGGAGAAAACGGTGTTCACGCGATTTTGTTCCGATTCATCCCCATGCCTTCAGGGCAGGCGGTGATCGGCCGCCTCCCGAAGCGCATCCTCCAGCACCGTCATGATCTGCGGACTGCCCATTTGCGATACATTGAAACGCATGAAACTGGATGCATTCTGCGAGGAACTGAAGACGTTGCCGGGTGCCAGAACCACCTGCTGCGCAAGCGCGCGGCGCGCCACATCGCCCGCATCCACTCCGTCCGGCAGACGGCACCATAAAAACATGCCCGCCTGCGGCTCGATCCAAGGCACACATCCAATCGACTTCAGACGTGCCGCCGCCTGCGGCATCACGGCCGCAAGGCGCAGTCGAAGCGCATCGACATGCTTGCGGTAACTGCCATCCGTCAAAAGCGACAGTACCAGCGCCGCAGAAAAATGCGCTCCACCGAAAGCGGTGGCGATCTTGAGATCGGTCAGCGCTTCCACCCATGCCAGAGGTGCCGCGATGAAACCGCACCGCACGGAAGCCGACAGGGTTTTTGAAAAGCTGCCGATCTGGACAACACGGTTAAGACCATCAAAAGCAGCCAGCCGCGGTGCCGCCTGTGTTTCGAAATCGGCAAAAATATCATCCTCGATGATGGTCAGCCCCGCCTGTTCGGCGAGCATCAACAGCCGATGGGCGGTAACGGCGGAAAGTCTGGCGCTGGTCGGATTATGGATCGCGGAATTGGTAATATAAAGACGTGGCTGGTGTTCTTTCAGCGCCTGCTCGAACAGCGGCAGATCCGGCCCGGTTGGCGTGTAAGGCACGCCGATGACCCTGACGCGGTGCGCGCGCAGCAGCGCATGGAAATTGAAATAACAGGGATCGTCGACAATCACCGCATCCCCCGGCTGCAGCAGGAAACGGCAGAGAAGATCGATCGCCTGCGTACCGGAATCGGTGAGCATGATCTGGCCGACACCCGCCTGTACGCCGTGTTCGGCAAGCCTGCGCGACAGAAGCTGGCGAAGTTGCAACAGCCCCATGGGGCTCGCATAATCCGTCAGCAGGGCAGTATCCGCACGGGCAAGCCCCCGCATCGCCCGCCGCAGCGCTTCCTCCGGCATCCATGACGAGGGAAGCCAGCCGCAGCCGGGCTTGGCAAGGACGGAGGCCTCATCCAGCGCCTGCCGGGACACCCACAGGGGATCCACCGCCCTGTCCAGCCGCGGCTCGATATCGGCCAGAGATAACGGGGCAAGCGGACCGGCCACAAAAAAACCGGAGCCCGGACGCGAACCTATCGTGCCATCAGCCACCAGGCGGTCATAGGCTTCGACGACGGTGGAGGTGGAAACCTGCATCGCCTTTGCCAGCGCCCGCACCGAAGGCAAACGTGCGCCCGGCACAAGGCTGCGCGCGGCGATGCGCTGGCGGATGCTCGCCATTACTTTTTCTATGCGTGTTCCGGGCTGCATGCCCGGTCGGGGCTCGATGCGCGTGACGGGAACAACCTGCTCGTTCAAACCACTCTCCATCCGTACTGGGTTAACAGCCATAACAGTTTCTTGAAATTGTATACGACTGTTGCTGTTCCTGCCAGCCGTTCCGGATCAAGAAAGCAAAATGCAGGAGATGACAATGGACAAGACGACAAGCGGCTGGCTGAACGGCCTTATCGGCGTGGTGATATTCAGTGGTTCGCTGCCGGCCACACGTATTGCGGTGACCGATTTCGATCCGGTGTTCCTGACTGTTGCCCGCGCCAGCATTGCCGGCATTCTGGCACTCGCCCTGCTGTTGCTGTTCCAGCAAAAACGCCCGGCGCGGAACGATATGACATCGCTTTTTATCGTCTCGTTCGGTGTGGTGGTGGGTTTTCCGCTTTTGACGGCGCTGGCGCTGCGTCACGTGACATCAGCGCATTCCATCGTCTTCGTCGGGCTATTGCCGCTCGCAACTGCGGTCTTCGCGGTGTTGCGCGGTGGTGAACGTCCCCGCCCCGCCTTCTGGCTGTTTTCCTGCTTGGGCAGTGCTCTCGTGGCAGGTTTTTCACTATCGAACTCGCTTTCAGCCGGAGCTGGGGCTTCGCTTGCCGGCGATCTCCTGATGCTGGGCGCGATCATCGTCTGCGGACTGGGTTATGCCGAAGGCGCCGCGCTGTCGCGGAAGCTGGGCGGCTGGCAGGTCATCTCCTGGGCACTCGTTCTCTCGCTGCCGGTGATGCTGCCGCTTGCCTTTTTCACCGGACCGGAAACGCTTGCCGGCATCGATCCGCAGGCCTGGGGCGGCCTTGCCTATGTGTCGCTGTTCAGCATGCTGATCGGCTTCATCTTCTGGTATCGCGGGCTGGCGCTCGGCGGTATTGCCGCTGTGGGCCAGCTGCAATTGCTGCAGCCATTCTTCGGGCTGATGCTTGCAGCAACGTTGCTGCATGAAGAGGTGAGCCCTGCCATGATCGGAGTTACGCTTGTCGTGGTGCTTTGCGTTGCGGGTGCCAGAAAATTCGCGCGCTGACACCCGCCCGGATCAGCTTGAACGGCGGTCGATCCAGCGATGCCATGCGTCTTCGCTGCCGTTGAAGACATTGAGATCGATACGGCCATCTACACCGTGCGACAGGCCGGAGCCGGAATACTGCCAGAACAGCCACTTACGTCCGGGATAGACCACGGACGGATGCTGGGCGACGGCGCGCAGCCAGAATGGATAGTCCTGGAATTCGCCCGTGAGGTTGTCCTTATAGAAATCAGGTGCCGTATAAATGATCGGCCGCTGTCCGTAATGGCGCTCAAGCTTGGTCATGAAGACGCGCATCTTTTCCAGCACGCGCTCACGGGAATGGCGCATCTTGCAGCTCGACTCGCCGTTATATTCCACGTCAATGACAGGTGGCAGCGCATCAGGATCGCGCGGCACGTTGCGAATGAACCAGTCCGCCTGCTCGCTGGCCGAGCGGCACCAATAAAAGAAGTGATAGGCGCCGCGGCGGATGCCTGCCTCCTTCGCGCGCTGCCAGTTGGTACGGAACATCGGGTCAAGATGATCGCCACCATCCGTCGCCTTGATGAAAGCGAAATTGGCGCCACGGGTGCGCAGCTGCGGCCAGTTTATATTTGCCTGCCAGCGGGAGACATCCACACCGTGGACCTGAAAATGGCGCGGCTGAACGCGGCCGAAATTGATTGGCTTGGCATCGCTGAAACTGGAGCGGAAAATACGCGAGCGGATTTGTGCGCCGGCGCCCGCTGCCGGCGCGGCGGCCATGGCCAATTGCACCGGGCGCTCCATTTCGCGAACCATCGGGCGCTCCGCCGGCCGCACCATTCCCGCCTGCGATGGCGCCGGCAAACTGATTTCAGGCGCATTCTGAAGCAGGGAGGCTTTTGGAGTGACGGCGGAAAAGGCCTTGGGCTCTTCAGGCACCGGCCCGCCCCATGCCAGCACTTCCTGCCGTGGCTGGGCGGTGATCGCCTGCGTACCAACACTTGCCTGCGGCACGGGTGCCGAAGGCGTGACCGAACTTGTCGTCTCCTTCGAGGGCAGGCCAGCCACCAGGCTTTCCGGCCCGGAACTGGTGCAGCCACCTAACAAAAGGCAACCGAAGAAAAGTGCTGGCACAGCCGATGATCGCATGAGAACCCGTACGCAAAACAAATCGGGGGCACTCAAACGCCGCCCGGAGACCTCGAAATACAATTGCTAACGGAAGATTATCAAAAAAGACTGAATCTTATCTTTACGCCGGCACCTGCCAATGCGCCTGTCATTTCTGGCAGGCAAAATGCTTCGAGTTCTCACAGGGCGGCAGGGATCAGGCCGTCATGGTGGTCAGATCGACGGTATCGGCGCCAGGAGAGTTTTTCTTGATCGACTCGATCGCATGGACGGCCGAGGCCTTGGCCTTGTACCCTTCCGAAGAAAACATCGTTTCGCCGTTGGATGCCTTGAAGCGAAAACGATATTCGCCAGCCTTGTCCTGATAAATCTCAAATTTATACATGTTCTTCACATCTCCTTGCTGATGATGGTGAAACGACCACGACCCTGATCGCCCTCGTTAACAACGAAAATAATCCGCTTAAATGAGCCGCACCCAGGCACGCGCAATTTCCAGACCAGCCGCATCAGCCATATCTGCGCGCCTGCCGCGATGGTCGCTGTATTTTTCCAGCCAGCCGGGCGCCATTTTTTCGACCGATGCCGGGAAGGCCTCACACCATCTGTCCACCACAGCGGTGGATGCTTCGAAATGGAACTGGGTGCCATAAACCGCCCGGCCTAGACGGAAGGCCTGATTTCGCGTCGCTTCATTGGTTGCCAGCCGTATTGCGCCCGGCGGAAGCGTGAACGTATCGCGGTGCCATTGAAAGATAGGGAATATTTCATCCAGTCCCGCCAATAGCGGATCTGATACACCGCCTTCCGTCAGCGATACATCTTCCCAACCGAATTCAGGCGGGCCGGAGAGAATATTTTCTCCCCCATAGGCGCGCGCCAGCAACTGGCTGCCAAGGCACACGCCCATCACGGCCTTATCGGCATCGCCAAAGGCTTTCATCAAAAGCGCAAGGTCTGGAAGGTAGGGATAAAGCGCGTCATCGAGGGCATTCTGCTCACCGCCGAGAACGATGAGCGCATCATGCTCACCGGCACCCGTGGGAAGAGGCTCGCCCGCATAGGCGCGGATGACATGCAAGTCCGAACCCGCTTCTTCCAACGCAACCCCGAGCTGTCCGTGCGGCGTGCCCGCCATGTTTTCGATGATTGCAACGCGCATACGGCCTCTCGATGGTGTTGAAAATTCAAACGACGCAATTGCCTGTCAAATTCAAGCTTCACCATGAGAAAAACGGATTTTCAAGAGGCATGAAGGGTGGCGGGGCAATATTGAAAACCCCGCCGACGGAACCTTAGAATTCCCGGGACATTTTTGCGTCGACGGAATGCCGGTTGCCGCCACGAACGGCGAAGAACAAGAATATAGCCGCCCATAGGATCGACTTTTCTGCACCAGCCAGCCCCTCTGCCTTTACGATGCCGTGAAAATAGACCGTTACCAGCAGGACGATCATGGCCGCGAAAGAGGCAGGCCGCGTGAAGAGGCCGATCGCCACCAGAATACCGCCGAAAAACTCTGTGGCGGCAAGAAGCGGCGACCAGAACACGCCGGGATAAAAGCCAAGGCTTTCCACCATGCCGACCGCACCGAAAGGGTTGGCGATCTTGCCGAAACCATGGGTGACGAGAAGAACACCCGCCGCAACGCGCAGAATGGTCTCCACCAGATCATGCGTCGAGTTGTAAAGCGGTGCGGCAGCGGGAACGAAAAGACGCTGACGGTTATTGTCGAACTGGGCCATAGGATCTCCACGTTTCAGCCTTCGATGGCTTATCTGTTCGCAAAGCTCCGTGATAAGAACAAGAACGCGCCGGGTAAAAACATGAGTGTTATAGTTGACATTATCGTGACCGGACTTTGAAGGAGACGTGACCATGACCGACACCAAGCCGCGCATAACCATTCGCTATTGCACGCAGTGCAACTGGTTGCTGCGCGCAGGCTGGATGGCGCAGGAGATCTTGCAAACCTTCGCTTCTGATGTCGGCGAAGTCAGCCTCATCCCCTCAACCGGCGGTCTGTTCGAGATCACCGTGGACGACGCCACCATATGGGAACGCAAACGCGATGGCGGTTTTCCCGGCCCAAAAGAGCTCAAACAGAGAATCCGCGATATCATCGATCCGGACCGCGACCTCGGCCATGTGGACAGAACGAAGCATGACGGGCTCGACACCTGACCCGGCGACATGTTTCAACAGCCTCCAACCAAGTTTTTTCCCTTTAAAATCAATGATCGTCATAAAAGTTCAAAAAGTCTGTTGACACCGGGCGGCTGCCCTCGTACATCGCTCTCCGTCGCCCAGATGGCGGAATTGGTAGACGCGCCAGCTTCAGGTGCTGGTACTCGAAAGGGTGTGGAGGTTCGAGTCCTCTTCTGGGCACCATTCCTTTTTTGATCTTAGCCAGATCAATGACTTAGACGAAAAAACAGCAACATGCAGGCCTCCCGCGAAACGCAGGGGCGCATGTTGTGTTTTTTTGATCTGATCAAACTCATGGTTCCCGTTCCCCCCAAAAAACGATTGCCACCTGCGCGAACGCAACATTTGTCACGCCGACAAAATGCCCGCCGCTTCTTCATGCGAAATCATTATATGTGAAAGCCTCGTCTGGCCTCGTCGAGCTTACGGCTGAGAGTCTTTGTCGCCACTGTTTTGCGAATGTTGTTCGCAATTCGGCGTGCAGGATAGCACGGTTCGTTCCGTCTGGCGGAAAACGCGAACTGTATTGCCTTCATCGATGGAGACGAGAATGCGCTCATCGACAATCGGATTGCCGTCGGCATCAAGAAGCACGAGATTTGTCGTGCCGAAACTGCGGCCGGTCAGCACAATGGTCGTGGCATCGGCGACCGTGGCATCGGCAACTTTCGAATTACCAACAATAACCTTGCTGACAGGACGATCGAGACGGAGAACACGGGCGTGGTTCATCGAAACGCGCAATATGTCTTCCTGGGCGAAAACAGATTGCGACGAGCCTCCCATAATGACGGACAAGCCGACCACAATTTTCGCCAGTTTTCCGGATGACACGCGTTTGGCCCTTATTCATTACCCGCACTTTACTGCGTCGCAGAATGCGCGGTTTTAGTGAATGAAGCGTTAAATGGCGAAAATGCACGATGCAAGCAGTAACCATGCGCAGCTGAAGTCTTTTCCCGCCTCCACCGGCTCGCATCAAAATTGAACATATATGCCCCATCGAGGGAGTCGCTTTCCAAAAATGGGAAATCCCTTGCGCCGGAATGTATTTGTTTATCAGCAAATATAAAAATACGCGCAATACTTTTTATCTTTGTTTACCAAGAGAAACTCATCATGCCATTTACTTTAGATTAAGGATTTTTTTTAAGTGGTTAGAAATCGCTCGGCTGTAGTTTGAACGCAACCGAACAACGGAAAACAGTTGTCGGCGTGCTGAACCAAACAAGAGTTAGGAGATACTCATGACCAAGATTTTCGCTCGTTTCCTCAAGGACGAATCCGGCGCCACGGCAATTGAATACGGCCTGATCGCCGCGCTTATTTCCGTTGCAATCATTGGCGGTGCCACGACTGTCGGCTCCCAGATCAAGCTCCTCTTCGAAAATATCGGCGACGAAATGACGACAGCAACCGGCAAAACGGGTTGATAGCTACGTTCTTGAATGGCCACCCCTTAAGAGGGTGGCCATCTCAGTATTTTTGGCATTGGTTGCCACCCATGTAGGAAACTCCTTTGTGGAATTGATGCAATGGTTGTAGCAGCAATTTTTCTGACTTTGCCTTTGTGCGTTGCTTTTGCTGCACTGAATGATCTATTGAGTATGACCATACCCAACAGAATACCCCTTATATTGCTGCTTTCCTTCATAGTGGTTGCACCATTGACGGGTATGGATTGGCAGACTTTCGCGATGAGCATTGCTGCAGCCGGTGCGGTATTTTTAGTCTGTTTTGGACTTTTTGCGGCCAATGCAATGGGAGGCGGAGACGCAAAGTTGCTAACCGCTGCGACAGTCTGGTACGGTTTCAATATATCGCTTGTGGAGTTTCTGCTCGCAGTGACATTCCTCGGCGGCGTGTTGACAATCGGCATCCTGCTTTTGCGGTCACGCTCGCAGGAAATCATGGCAGCCGGCATTCCCATTCCGGATTCCCTGCTGGTGGCAAAAAAAATCCCCTATGGCATCGGCATCGCCATTGCCGGCCTTTTGACTTACGGTGACGCGCCGCTCGTAAAAGCAGCCATCGCCAGTCTTACCTGAACAAGTTACAGCGCTGACGGATTAAAGTCCCGTTAACCACAAATCCAAGCATAATATTAACCATAATTATACCAATCACGCGCCATCCTGAGGGGAGAACAAACTGATTCCCTCAAGGATCGAGCATGAAACCGTCGCGTATCGTTATTCTATCCGTTGCCCTGGTCGCTGCCGGTCTTGCCGGTCTTGTCGCCATGCAGATTTCCGGCGCAAAGCAGGTCATCGAAAAAGCGGAAACGATCATCCAGAAGGAGCCGACGGTCAATGTTCTCGTTTCCTCGGTCAATTTGCCCGTCGGTAGTCGCCTGAACGATAGTTCGATGCGCTGGACACCGTGGCCACAGGGCAATGTCGTCGACAACTTCATAACCGAAACCAAAAACCCGAATGCGATCACCGAACTCACCGGTGCCGTCGTGCGGTTGCCCTTGTTCGAGGGCGAACCTGTGCGGCCGGAAAAGGTTGTCGATTCCAGCACCCGCATCATGTCTTCACTTCTGCCGGCGGGCAAACGCGCCGTCGCTACGGAAATTTCCGTCTCCACGGGCGCCGGCGGTTTCGTGCTGCCGAATGACCGGGTGGATGTCATCATGGTTCGCAAGGGCGATAACGGCAATTTCCTGACCGAGAACGTTTTGAACAACGTCCGCGTTCTCGCAATCGACCAGCAGATCAAGGAAGGCGAGGACGGCATCTCCGCCGTCGTCGGTGCGACTGCAACTCTGGAGCTGACCCCAGAACAGGCAAAAATCATAACGGTGGCGCAGCAGATGGCGGATCGGCTCACTCTCGCGTTGCGCTCGATCGCCGACGCGCAGGAAAACGATACGCTTTCAGCCGGCTACCTTCTCAACGGCGGCTCCGGCCAGCCGGAAATTCAGGTGATCAAGTCCGGGTCGATCGTCAAGGGCAGTCAAGGAGCATCACAATGACCGGGGAGTTCATGGCAAAGCGTGTTAAAAGACACCTGCGTTCATCGATGCTGGGCGGACTTGCATTCTGCGTAGCTTTTTCAGGTATTCCAGGCCCGCATTCGCCTGAATTTCTGCGCCTTGGCGAAGCCGTGGCACAAAGTGCAAGTATCGTTCGGATTACCGAGAGCGGATCAGGCATCCGCAAACGGCTGAAGCTAGGTCTCAACAAGGCATTGGTGATTGATCTGCCTGAGGATGCGCACGACATTCTCGTTGCGGATCCAAGCCTTGCCGATGCCGTGACACGCACTTCTCGGCGTATTTATCTCTTCGGCAAGACCGTGGGACAGACCAATATTTTTATTTTCGGTCAGGGCGGTCGCGAAATCGTCAGCCTCGATCTTGAAGTGGAGCGCGACATCTCCGGCCTGGAGGCCAATATCCGCCGCTTTATTCCCGAATCGGATATCAAGGTGGAAATCGTTTCGGACAACATCGTCCTTACCGGATCTGTGCGCACACCGCAGGATTCTGCGCGTGCCGTGCAGCTTGCCGACGCGTTTCTGAAGGGCGGGGAAGCCACCACCCGCAATATATCACTCACCGGCGGTGACAATGGCGGCGATGCGGCAATTTTTGCCGAACGACGCCAATTATCGCAAATCGTCAACATGTTGACGATCGAGGGCGAGGATCAGGTAACACTGAAGGTGACTGTCGCCGAAGTCAGCCGGCAGGTGCTGAAACAGCTCGGCTTCAATGGTTCCATTGGCAGCTCGACAAGCAATAATGGCTTTGAGTTCTCAAATCCGTCCAATCTTGGGAATGCAATCAGCACAGCCTCGCGAATAGCCAGCGGTTCGATCGGTTCCGGTTCGCTGAACTTTGCCACCTATCTCAATGCCATGGAACAGGCTGGCGTCGTACGCACTCTTGCGGAGCCTAGTCTCACTGCCATCTCCGGTGAACAGGCCAAGTTCTATGTGGGGGGAGATTTCCGGATCGCCGGGACCCAGGAAGTTACGCTCGACAAGGATACAAATACTCCGACCATCACCCGCGAAACGGAAACAGTCGACTACGGCATCACACTAAATTTCAAACCCGTGGTACTTTCACCGGGAAGGATAAGTCTCAAAATTGAGACCAATGTCTCCGAGCCGACCTATGAAGGCAACGTGGTAACCGGCAACTATGGGCGCAACATTCCCGGCTCGACCTATATGTCAGTCCGCAAGCGCGAAACCTCCACAACAGTCGAGCTTCCATCCGGCGGATCGATCGTGATCGCGGGTCTTGTTCAGGACAATGTCCGTCAGGCCATGTCCGGACTTCCGGGCATGTCGAAAATCCCGATTTTCGGCACGCTTTTTCGCAGCAAGGACTTTATCCGCAACGAGACGGAGCTGGTCATCATCGCCACGCCCTATCTGGTGCGGCCGGTTGCGCGCAACCAGATCGCCCGTCCGGATGACAACTTCAACCCGGAAAACGATGCCGCCATGTATTTCATGAACCGCGTCAACAAGGTCTATGGCCGGAAAGACCAGGTCCAGGCAGCGCCCTATCAGGGGTCAGTGGGGTTCATCTACAAATGACGACACGCGCGCGAAATCTCCTCTTCAGAGCAAGCCCGATAAGGGCAGGAAACGTCATGCCGGAAATAACCCCCTCTTATTCCCTCAGACGGGCCGGTCTCGTCTCCATGGTTGCGCTCGTCGCTGGCCTGCTGCAAGGCTGCGCACGCGATCCGCTAACAACCAATGCCATTCCCGATGATTATCGAACACGTCATCCGATCACCCTTTCGGAAGCGGAGCACTCGCTGGATATTCCGGTTTCGGCTGGTGACAACCGGTTGACCACCGCAGTGGCGGATAACGTCCGTGGTTTCGCCCAGAATTATGCGTCCATATCGACCGGCATCATCAATATTCAGACGCCGTCGGGATCGGCCAACTCGGCAGCGGCCTCCAGAATGGCGAAGCAAATCCGCTCAACGCTTTCCGGCGCTGGCGTCCCTTCGGGCAAAATCATGGAAACACGTTATGCGGCATCCCCAAATGGCGATGCCGCCCCCATCCGCCTGAGTTATGTCGCTGTTACCGCCATGACCGGGCAATGCGGCCAGTGGCCCGAAGACCTTTCGGACAATACCTTCGCCAACAAGAACTGGTACAATTTCGGATGCGCTTCGCAGAGCAATCTCGCCGCACAGGTTGCCAATCCAATGGATCTGGTCGGCCCGCGGGGCATGAGTCCGATCGATGCCGAGCGTCGCGCCGTGGTCATAGACTCCTATCGCGGCAAGAGCACGACGGCGACGACGGACTGATGTGGTTCCACCATTTGTTACGGCAGGATAGACGATGAGCGCTGTAGAATACGATATCAAATCAAGCGGCGGCACAGACGCCGCGCCCGTCCGCGCCGGGGACATGGATCGTCTGCGGCCCCTGCCCCGCATTTCCGTCCATGCCTTCTCTGTCAGCGACAATATGCAGGGCGTCATGGACGCATTGTCCGGCGACAGACGCATGAGCAAGGTGACCCTTCGGGTGACCAAGGGGGACATCAACGCGGCAGCCACGATGTTCTCCGCTTCGCCCACGCCCAATCTCATCATCCTGGAGACGGCAAGCGCACCCGCTTCGCTGCTGGATGATCTCGCACCGCTGGCGGAGGTTTGCGACCCCACCACCCGTGTCATCATCATCGGCCGACACAATGACATAACGCTTTATCGCGATCTCATCCGTAACGGCATTTCCGAATATCTTGTCGCCCCGGTCAGCATGGCCGATCTGCTAGGCTCGATCGCGACGATCTTCGTCGATCCGGAGGCGGAACCGCTCGGCCGCAACATTGCCTTCATCGGCGCCAAAGGCGGAGTGGGGTCCTCGACGATCGCGCATAACTGCGCCTTCGGCATATCCACGCTGTTTTCCACCGAAACCATCCTGGCCGACATGGACCTTGCCTATGGCACGGCCAATATCGATTTTGATCAGGACCCTGCCCAAGGCATGGCGGAAGCCGTGTTTTCACCGGAACGGCTGGACGAGGTGTTTCTCGACCGTCTTTTGACGAAATGCTCCGACCATCTGTCACTCCTGGCGGCACCGTCACTTCTCGACAGGACCTATGATCTTGATCGTCAGGCTTTTCTCCCAATTCTCGAGGTTCTGCAGCGTAGCGCCCCTGTTGCGGTCCTCGATCTTCCCCACCAATGGTGTGACTGGACGCGGGCAGTCCTTGCGGAAGCCGATGAAGTGGTGATTACGGCGGTTCCCGATCTCGCAAATTTGCGTAATACGAAGAACCTGTTCGATGCGCTGATAAAACTGCGACCGAATGACAAGTTACCGCACCTCATTCTCAATCAGGTGGGCATGCCGAAACGTCCGGAAATCGCGCCGGCGGACTTTCTCGAGCCATTGGAAATCGAGCCGATTGCGATCATTCCGTTCGATACCCTGCTGTTTGGAAATGCCGCCAACAGTGGTCGCATGATCAGCGAGATGGATGAAAAATCCCAGATCGCGGAAACTTTCTCACAGATCGCCCATACGATTACCGGCCGTACCGTGCTGCGCAAAAGCAAACGCGGCGGCCTGGACAAACTCAAGAATATTCTCAAGCGCAAATAGGCTTCGCCTGTGCGTCCTTAGACGGAAACGCCGATGTTCGGAAAACGCGGGTCTGACGGCCCATCCAGAAACACAAAGCCGGATTTGGCCGCAGCTGTTCCCATGCAGGCGGCGGTGGCAGCCGAGCCTCGGCCTCTTACGATCGACACGCTTGAACCCGGCCAGTCGCCCGCGACGCGACAGGCGCAGGCAACATCGCAGTCGCCGCAGAAAAAACGCGCGCGCACGGAAGATTATTACAACACCAAGAGCCAGGTTTTCTCCGCGCTCATCGATACGATCGACCTTTCACAGCTTGCCAAGCTCGACGCGGAGAGTGCGCGCGAGGAAATTCGCGATATCGTCAACGATATCATCACGATCAAGAACTTCGCCATGTCGATTGCCGAGCAGGAAGAACTGCTCGAAGACATCTGCAATGACGTTCTCGGTTACGGCCCGCTGGAGCCGCTTCTCGCCCGCGACGATATTGCCGATATCATGGTCAACGGATCCGGCCAGACCTTCATCGAAGTTGGCGGCAAAACCATCGAATCCGATATCCGCTTTCGCGACAATGGCCAGTTGCTGTCCATCTGCCAGCGTATCGTCAGCCAGGTCGGCCGGCGTGTGGATGAATCGAGCCCGATATGCGACGCCCGCCTGCCGGACGGATCACGCGTCAACGTCATCGCGCCGCCGCTTGCCATTGACGGACCGGCGCTGACGATCCGAAAATTCAAGAAGGACAAACTGACACTCGATCAGTTGGTACGTTTCGGCGCAATCACGCCCGAAGGCGCGACCTTGCTCAAGATCATCGGGCGCGTTCGCTGCAATATTGTCATTTCGGGCGGTACCGGCTCCGGCAAGACCACGCTGCTCAACTGCCTGACGAGCTTCATTGACAGGGACGAACGTGTCATCACCTGTGAGGACACGGCCGAACTGCAACTGCAGCAGCCACATGTGGTGAGGCTGGAAACACGCCCGCCGAACATCGAAGGTGAAGGCGAGATCACCATGCGCGATCTGGTCAAGAACTGCCTTCGTATGCGTCCAGAACGTATCATCGTCGGCGAAGTGCGTGGACCGGAAGTTTTCGACCTGCTTCAGGCCATGAACACCGGTCACGACGGCTCGATGGGGACGCTGCACGCCAACACGCCGCGTGAATGCCTCAGCCGTATCGAATCCATGATTGCCATGGGCGGCTTTACCCTGCCGGCCAAGACCGTGCGCGAAATTATCTCCGGATCAATCGATATCGTCGTTCAGGCGGCGCGCCTGCGCGACGGCTCCCGCCGGATAACGCAGATTACCGAAGTCATCGGCATGGAAGGCGACGTCATCGTTACCCAGGATTTGATGCGGTACGAGATTGAAGGGGAAGATGCGAATGGCAAGCTGATCGGCAGACATGTGTCGACCGGCATCAGCAAACCGCATTTCTGGGATCGCGCACGTTATTATGGCGAAGAGAAACGTCTGGCGGCCGCGCTCGACGAAATGGAAAAGACATCCTAAGGGAAGGCGACTGCCATGGACCCGACAATCCTGTTACTGGCCGTACTTGTCGCCATTTCGGCAGGAGCGCTGGCTTACGCCTTCCTTTTTCAGCAGATAGAGGTCGAAAAAAAGACCACCAGCCGTTTCAAGCGGGTGAAGGCTGCGGAAACGGACCACGCCAATATCAAAGCTGCGCGCGACCGGGTCCAGGAGCTCGGCAAACGCCGCAAATCCATGCAGGACAGCCTGCGGGAAATGGAAAAGAAACAAAATGAAAAGGCAAAAAGGACAAAGAATGTCAGTTTGCGCGACAAACTGGTTCAGGCTGGCCTGCGACTTTCGATCCGGCAGTTCCACCTGCTGAGCGCAGGCGGGGCTGTTGCCGCCGGTATCATAGCAATTCTTTATGGCCTGTCGCCGCTCATCGCTCTGCTTATAGGAGTGGTCGTTGGGTTGGGACTGCCACGATGGGTATTGGCCTTTCTTCTCAAGCGGCGGCAGAAAAAATTCCTGGAGGAGTTCCCCAATTCGCTGGACGTCATGTGCCGATCGATCAAGTCCGGGTTGCCGCTGAACGACGCCGTGCGATTGATCGCATCCGATGGCCAGGAGCCAGTGAAAACGGAATTTCAGCGGATCGTTGATGCACAACAGGTCGGGATCAGCATTCCGCAGGCAATCGAGCGCATGATGCTGACCATGCCCCTGTTCGAGGTCAGTTTCTTCGGCACCGTCATCACCATTCAGGCACAGGCGGGCGGTAATCTTTCAGAAGCGCTGTCCAATCTTTCAAAAGTCCTGCGTGACCGCAAGAAGATGCGCGCCAAGGTGAATGCCCTCTCAATGGAGGCGAAAGCCTCGGCGGTCATCATTGGGGCACTGCCTTTCATCGTCATGACGCTGGTGCACTTCACGTCGCCCGATTACCTGTCTGTGCTTTTCACCGATTTGCGCGGGCACATCATTCTCGGAGCATCCGGCATCTGGATGCTGATTGGCATTTTCATCATGCGCCAAATGATCAATTTCGATATCTGAGGGCGGGGCCATGACAGGAAATCTCGTTTCCCGCCTGACGGATCCGCAGACGATCATTGCCATTCTGGTCACGCTTGCGGTTTTTGCCACCCTTTACACCCTCATCATGCCGTTCTTCGAGCGCAAGGACTTCGCCAAGCGCATGAAAGCGGTGTCGACGGAACGCGATGTTATCCGCAGCCGCGAACGCGAGCGGCTCGCAACGACCTCCAGAGACGGAAAGACCTCGTTGCGCGGCAGCAACAACAAATCCGCGCGTCGCATCGTCGAAAGGTTCAATCTTCAGGAAGCACTTGCCGACGCAAATACGATGAACAAGCTGCGTGCAGCGGGTTTTCGTTCACAGAATGCGCTCAACACATTTCTCGCCGCGCGATTCGTCCTGCCATTCGCCTTTCTTGCCATCGCTTTTACCTGGGTTTTCGTCCTGGGAAACCTCGCCGACAAGGCCTTTGTCGTCAGGCTGATGGCTGTCCTGCTTTTCGGCTATATCGGTTTTTACGCGCCGAATATTTACGTTTCCAACGCCATGACAAAGCGACAGGGGTCGATCAAGCGTGCGTGGCCGGATGCGCTGGATCTGATGCTGATCTGCATAGAATCCGGTGTCTCGATGGAAGCCGCGATGCGCCGTGTGGCAGAAGAAATGGGCGAGCAATCCCCTGAACTGGCGGAAGAAATGATGCTGACGACAGCCGAGCTCTCCTTCCTTCAGGACAGGCGCATTGCCCTGGAGAATTTCGGTATGCGAACACAACTGGATGGTGTCAAAAGCGTGGTGCAGGCGCTTATCCAGGCGGAGCGCTATGGCACGCCGCTGGCTCAGGCGCTACGCGTGCTGGCGCAGGAAGGCCGTGACGAGCGCATGAACGAGGCCGAAAAGAAAGCCGCCGCGCTGCCACCGAAACTGACCGTGCCGATGATCATATTCTTCCTGCCGGTGCTCATCGCCGTCATCCTCGGGCCGGCCATCATCCGGGTTATGGACACGTTCAAATAAAAAACCGCCGGCATTTTGCGCGGCGGTATATTCCGATCCCGGCTGGCAAGATCGCCGGCCACTTATGCCGGCGGCTACACCTAAAAGCCTTATCAGCCTGCAGGCTTTGCGTCTTTTTTCGCCAGCTGCTGCCAGGAATTCTGCTGCGAGAGCATCGCGCGCAGATAGGTGAGATTTGCCTGCGCCTGCTGCGGGGAAAGCTCCTGAACCGCGATGCGCTCGGCTTCGGCGAAACGTCCCTGAAGACCCACAACAAGCGCAAGGTTCTGGCGAACGCGGCTATCCGCGCCGGGCTGCGAAATGGCGGATTGCAAATATGTTTCGGCGGTGCGCGGATCGCTCGACAGGACATAGGACATGCCAAGGTTCGAAAGCACGCTTGGATCGTTCGGCTTGAGATCGAGCGCCTGCCGGTACCGCGAGCGCGCCTCGTTCGAGCGGCCCAGCTGGTCGAGCACCGCACCTTCGGCGGAATAAAGCCGCCAGTCGGGACGGTCGGGGGTCTGCGCCCGCTGTATGGTCGAAAGCGCCTGCTCCAGCTGGCCGGCCGCCGCCTGCGCCTTGCCATAGGCCGCAAGCACATCGCGATCCGCCGGATTGGCGATGGCGATCTGCTGCATGACGGCGAGCGCCTGGGTATTCTTGCCCGTCATCATCAGCACGCTGGCATAGTTCATGCCCACCGACTTGTCTTTGGGGCTGCGCTCATAGGCCTTGCCGGCGGTCGCTTCCGCCTGCCGCAGTTGATCCATGTTCATCGTGTCATAGGAACGCGTGGCGGCGGGAATGGAACCAGTGGACATGCGATCCGGCTTGTTGGTGCTCGCGCATCCGGAAACGGCCAGAACCAGCGCTACCAGGCATGTTCCGCGCAGCAATCCGGTCCGGCCTGTTTTAGCCAAAGAAAAAGCAGTCATGGCAGCGCCCCCGCCCAAAAATGATCGATCTTGCGCCCGACATACGACAGACTCACATGACGCAACTTTCACTAAAGCAATAATCTGTTAACCCTAACAGAGCGTTAATCGCACCGATTCACGACACTGGAGCGCCGCGTCCGAGAGGATGCAAAAGGCCGCTCCGGCACTTTGAAACTGCGCATCGTTGCTGTCGAAAATCATTCCGATTTTCGGGCCGGTGCACCAACGGAAGCATACAATGGCGCCCTATCAGTTCATCGAACGCCCCACCCCTTTCAGCTCGAAGGCCGGCAGCACCCTGCCGGTTTTTGCCGTCACGCCAGCCCATATCGAACAGGGCGCCATCGATCCTGTCGCTCTGGACTGGGCGAAAAAGGCCGGGTTCAAGGCAGAAGCAGGCGCCATCCTGCTCGTGCCTTCCGCCGATGGTTCGCTGGGTGGCGCGCTTCTCGGGCTTGGCGGCAATCCCTCCGAAATTCCCTTCATAACCGGGAAACTCGCCCGTGAACTACCGGAAGGCGAGTGGCACATCGAAACGGCGCCCCTGACCGCCAACCGCCTGGCGCTCGGCTTCGGCCTCGGCAGCTATCGCTTCGACAAATACAGAACCACCAAGACCAACGGGGCAAAGCTTCTCATTCCGCAGGATGCGGAAGACGGTGAAATCAAGCGTATTCTGGCCGGCGTTTTCCTTGCCCGCGATCTCATCAATATACCGGCCAATGACATGGGACCGGACGAGCTTGAAATCGCCTTCCGTGCCCTTGCCGCTCATTATAAGGCAAAGGTTAGCGTCACCACCGGCGACGATCTGTTGAAGGAAAACTTCCCGCTGATCCACGCCGTTGGCCGCGCCAGCGAAAGCGCACCGCGCCTCCTTGAGATGAACTGGGGCAAGAAGGGCAATCCGCGTCTCACCCTCGTCGGCAAGGGCGTCTGCTTTGATACCGGCGGTCTCGATATCAAACCAGCTGCCTCCATGGCTTTGATGAAGAAGGATATGGGCGGAGCGGCCAATGTTCTCGGCCTTGCACTGATGATCATGGATGCGAAGCTGCCGGTCGACCTTCGCGTGCTTGTACCAGCCGTCGAAAATTCCATCTCTTCCAATGCCTTCCGCCCGGGCGACATCTACAAAAGCCGCAAGGGCCTGACGGTGCAGATCGACAATACTGACGCCGAGGGACGTCTCGTTCTGGCGGATGCACTGGCCTATGCCGATGAGGATGCGCCGGACCTGATGATCGACATGGCGACGCTGACGGGCGCCGCCCGCGTTGCCCTTGGCCCGGATCTGCCGCCTTTTTATACCGATGACGAAGATCTGGCCCACGACATCGCGGAAGCCAGCATCGATATAGACGACCCGCTGTGGCGGATGCCGCTCTATATGGGATATGACAAGGATATCCGCTCGCGGGCAGCCGATATCACCAACGCCCCGTCAGGCGGCATGGCCGGCTCGATCACTGCAGCCCTGTTTCTCAAGCGTTTCGTGACAAACACCAAGCGCTGGGCGCATTTCGATATTTACGGCTGGTCGCTGAGCGAGAGGCATCACTCGTCGATTGGCGGCGAGGCGCAGGGTATCCGGGCGCTCTTCCATTACATCGCACATCAATTCGCGAAGTAATCACGTCCACGGGCGCTTCGTTGACCGGAGCGCCCGGTCTTTCTCAAACCAGAACCTTCTGTTCCTTGTGGTCTTCCTCGCCGAAGAACTTCAGGTAACGTTCCACTTCGGCCGGCTCGCCCGTCGCCTTTTGCGGATTGTCCGAAAGCTTGACCGCCGGCCGGCCATTGGCATCGCTGACCTTGCAGACGATCGAGATCGGCTTGAGGCTGGCGATGGTCTTCGGCGCGCAGCCGGCAAAGTCGTTGGTCAGATTGGTGCCCCAACCGAAGCTCATGCGAACCCGGCCTTCGAAATGCCGGTAGGTGTCGATGATCGCGTTGACATCGAGGCCATCGGAAAAGATCAGCATTTTCTTGCGCGGGTCGCGGCCCATCTTCTGCCACCACTCGATGATCTTTTCGCCGCCTTCGATCGGCGGCGCGCTGTCTGGACGGAAACCAGTCCAGTCCGCCACCCATTCCGGCGCGTTGCGCAGAAACGCTGCCGTGCCGAAGGCATCAGGCAGCACGATCAGCAGGTTACCGCCATAAAGCCGGTTCCAGTCCTTCAGAACCTGATAGGGGGCGGCCGCCAGTTCCTCGTTCGTCTGCGCAAGTGCTGCAACGACCATCGGCAATTCATGCGCGTTGGTACCCACGGCTTCGAGATCGGAATCCATGGCGAGCAGAACATTGCTCGTGCCCGTGAAAGCCGGTCCAATACCTTCCTTCAGCGCCTCGACGCACCAGCGCTGCCACAGGAAGCTGTGGCGGCGGCGCGTGCCGAAATCGGAAATGCGCAGGCCCGGCAGTTCCCGCAGCCGTTCGACCTTTTCCCACATCTTGGCCTTCGCCCGGGCATAAAGGACATCCAGTGTGAAATAACCGAGCGAACGCATGGCGCTGCGCGAGCGCAACTCGTTGATGATCGCCAGCGCTGGAATTTCCCAGAGCGTCGTATCCATCCAACGGCCATGGAAGTTCAGCTCATACTGCCCGTCACGCTTGAAAAGCTCATATTCCGGCAATTGATAACTCGAAAGCCAGGAGAGGAACTCCGGCTCGAAAATCTGCGAGCGACCGTAAAAGGAGTTACCCGCGAGCCAGATGTTCTCCTTCTTGGAGAGACGCAGGGTGCGCGCGTGATCAAGCTGCTCGCGCAGTTCCATCTCGTCAATCTCCTCGGCCAGCCGCACCGTCTTGGTACGGTTGATCAGGGAAAATGTCGCGTCGACTTCCGGATAGAGCTTCCAGATCATCTGCAACATCAAGAGCTTGTAAAAATCCGTATCGATCAGGCTGCGAACGATCGGATCGAGCTTCCAGGTGTGATTGTGGACACGGGTCGCTATATCGGTCTTCGTCATGCTCGCATTCCCCAACATCGGCCGAGACCCGACGTCACCCCGCACCTCGGCAGGTCTCAACCTGTCATGGCAAAGACTTATCTGAAAAAGCGACAACAAGTCCAGAGCACCGACGGCAGAGGGTCTTAGTTTTGCGCGCACATCAGATTTTTCGAAAAGCGTACCGCACCTTTCGGGCAGAGGCATTGAATGCCTTTGCCTCAGAAGGTCGGGTCGACGGGATTGATGCCGGGATACCAGTCCTTCGAGACCGGATTTCTGCCACCGAAGCTGGAAATACCATTCTCATCCGTGCAGCGATAACCCTGAACGGGAAGTCCCCGGCTGCCAAAAACATTGCGGTAGGCACCTCTGGAATATCCAGTTCTTCCCAGTTCGCTGTGGCAGGTATAACGCACCTTGGGCTGCAGCGTGCGCGGATCCTTGACACCAGGCAGGTTCGCATAGGCATCGGGTGCCGGGGCAAAGCCATTCTGGAAAACGGTCTGCGCCTGAGCCGAGGCGCTCAATAGAACCGCCGTCAGGAATGCTGCCAATTTTGTCGCGGTTTTTGTCTTCATCGATGCCGGTCCCGTACCATCCTTCCTCAGATGTAGGCCGTTGACGACCGTCCTACAAAGGGTGGGGCGGGCACGATTTCGTGAAAACGGCTTTCTCAGTCCTCCAGACGACGAAAAGCCGTCGGCTTTTCATAAAGCCAGCCGATACGCTCGATGGCCGCATCGAGATTTTCGCGAGCGACATTCATCGTATGCCCATTGGCGTGAAGCAGCGTTTCCTCGTTTTCCATGAGGCCGACATGGCCCTTCCAGAAAACAAGATCACCGCGGCGCAATTCGTCGCGCTCTATCTCCACGCCGAGCGACTTCACCTGCATGTCGGTATCACGCAGAACCCGCCGGCCCGCCATTGCCATGGAAAGCTGCACGAGGCCGGAACAATCGATGCCATGGCCGGAGCGTCCGCCCCACAGATAGGGTGTCTCGATAAAGCGCAGTGCTATCGCCACATAATCCTCTTCGAGAGCATCACCGACGGCACGGCAATGGGCGGCGATGATGCCCTCGCCTTTTTCAGTCATGAGATAGCGGGTACCACGTGTCTCGGCCTCGCCGACGATGCGAACAAGGCTGCCCATGGAAAGGGCCGCGACCGGCGGCTTGCGCAATTCAGCGGCAGGATAGAGAAAGGTGCGCGGCGCGACGACACGATGGGTGGCGGCAACGACATCCCCGATTGCGGTTTCCGGCACGTAACCGGCGTAACCATCGGCATCCGCCTGCACCCACGCCCAGCCGTTCGCTCTGTCGAAAACACGAACAGTTTCGCCAAACAAAAGCTCCGTATCGATACCGGAGGCTAAGTCTGGTGTCGGTCGCAGGCCAATGACGGGAACGGCGACTTGCGCGGGCGAACCACTGACGAAGCGGTCGGCCTGCACCACGCCTTGCAGTTTTTCATCGGCGAGGTCAGAGCGGAAGACATTCAGGCGGCGGTCGAGCATCATAGGTTTCACGTCCAGAGTTAGATCTTACGCGCCTGATCAATAATCAGATCGCCGAATTTTTCCAGATAGAGCGCACCTGTGACGGTGCGTTTTATCACAACATTGCGCCTGTCCCGTTCATCTCGCACCCTGTCGACCAGCCCCAGCGCCCCCAGACTGTCGAGTGCGCGGGTGATGACCGGCTTGGTCACGCCGAGCATTGCGGCGAGACCACGAACGGTGTGCGGCGGCGGCACGAGATAAATCTGCAGCAGGATGGCGGTCTGGCGCAAGGTCAAATCCGGCGCGTCGGCAATGACCTGCTCGATCGCGACGCGATGCCAGAGCCCCAAGGCTTCCGTGGGCGAAAGTTCTGCAGGCACGCCGATAAACCTTCCAGTCGTTATCGTGCCTTTTTCAGGCAACGAAAGGCAAAACTCAAGAACCATGGCGCACAAACAAAACCGCCGCGCTGTTGCAGACCGGATAGGTCGAAAAGCGCGGCGGCGTTTCTGGACCCGTTTTCCGGGCTTCCAACGTCCCCTCTGGACTTAAAACAAGAGAAGCAGGAAGCGTGCCAATTTTGTTGCAACGCACAAATTCGAGAGAAAACAACCATTTGCCATGCGATCGTGGCGCCATGGCCAGATTTTCTGCAAACACAGATGAGCAATAAAAATAAGCAGACAGAAATTCAGTGCTTAAAAACTGCCTTCCGCCGCAGAGGCGGAAGGCAAGGATCGTTGTGGCTCAGATTTCTGCGCCGCGGGCCGTATCAGCGGCATTCGCGCCTTGCTGCCGGTTATGCCGGATCGACGACCAGAGCGAAATACCGATCAGGGTCGCACCGCCAAGACCGGTGATGACCTCCGGTATATGGAACATGGTCTGCACATACATGATGACCGACAGGATAAGGATCGCGTAAAAAGCGCCGTGTTCCAGATAGCGGTATTCGGCAAGCGTTCCCTTCTCGACCAGCATGATCGTCATCGAGCGCACATACATGGCGCCGATGCCGAGGCCGATGGCGATGATGAAGAGGTTCTGGGTCAGTGCGAAAGCACCAATCACCCCGTCGAAGGAGAAGCTGGCATCCAGCACTTCGAGGTAAAGAAACGCACCGAAGCCGCCTTTGGCCGCGCCTTCCAGCATTTCCTGGCTGCGATCGAGAATACCGCCGACGACTTCCACCAGCAGGAAGGTCAAAAGACCCCAGATCGCCGAATGGAAGAAGGTGTTGGCAGCGACCGGGCCGAGTTCCGGGTTGTCACTGGCACCGATGATACGGGAAAACACCAGCATGACGACAAGCACGAAGGCGATCTCGATGCCCTTGACGGAGGAATAGGTCGCAGCCTTTTCCTCGATCCAGCGCACCCAGTGCACGTCCTTTTCATGGTCAAAGAAGAAATTGAGACCGACCATCATCAGGAAGGTGCCGCCAAAAGCCGCAATCGGCAGATGGGCGTCACGCATGATTTCCGAATAACGTTCTGGCTGCGTTGCCGCCATGACGATTGCCGTCCAGGGGCCGACATTTGCGGCAACGACGACGATGAGCAGCGGGAAGACGATACGCATGCCGAAAACGGCAATCAGGATACCCCAGGTCAGGAAGCGATGCTGCCAGACCGGCGTCATATCCTTGAGCTTGTTGGCGTTGACGATGGCGTTGTCGAAGGAGAGCGAGATTTCCAGCACCGCAAGAACGACGCAGATGAAGAAGATCGTCGCCGTGCCGCCCACCGTTCCGGTCATTTCCCAGCCGAGATAACCGCCGAGGATCAGACCGACGATGGTGACGATAAATGCCCACTTGAAGTAGGAAAGCGTGGTTTTCTGGGCGGGGCTCATGTCCGGTCGCCTCCAATAACGAGGACGTTCACGGACCGACGCGGAGCGTCAGGCCGCACGCAGAAAGCACGCGCGCGAAGCACATTCAGGTTTTTCATAGTTTTTAATCCGCCGGCCAATTTTTGCAGGCGGTACCGACATCGCGAGAGCGCCGTAAAACTCTCGCCAGAGGGGCCCGGCACCTTTGTTTCCTCTGCCCATGCGAGACATATGATCGCAGGGCCTTCTCTTACTCCCTGAAGATCACGCCTTCGTCAAGTCCCGTGATTGTATCGACAGTGGTCAGGAAAGATCAAACCTGTTCTTCGACCAGTCCTTCCGCCGTTTCGCGGCGCCGCTTCAGCGTATTTTCGCGGAAGAAAATATAGAGGCCGGATAGAACAATCAGGCCCGCACCAATGACGATGCTGATATGCGGCACATCCCCGAAGAATGCCCAGCCGAAGATCACCGCCCACAGCAGCAGCGTATATTGCAGCGGCGCGACGGTCGCAGCATCGGCAAGCTTCAGAGCCCGATTGACCAGCACATGTGCCGCCATGGCGACTACGCCAAGCAGGCTGAGGAACGCCAGATCGAAGCTGGACTGGACCGGCAGCCAGCCAGATGGTGTCAGAAACACCGCAACGATGCCCGCAACACCGGCACCGATGATCTGCCAGAAGGCAAGCACCGTATCCGGCGTATTGCGCAGCTGGCGTCCGGACAACATCATGAAGGCGAAGGCAGCACTGCCGAGAATGGAAAACAGCGCAGCGGAAGTGAGGCTTGCCGAACTGGGTTTCAAGGCGATGAGAACGCCGACGAAACCGATGGCGATGGCCGTCCAGCGACGCCAGCCGACCTTTTCCCCGAGCAGAAACGGCGCCAGAGCCGCCACATAAATGGGCGCTGCCAGCCAGTAGGTCATGACATCTGCCAGTGGCAGGCTCGCAACCGCGAAATAGAAACAGAAAAGCTCGGCAGTGGAGAAGAAGACACGCGCCGCCTGCAATCCGGGCCGCTCGACCTTCACTAGGCCGGAAAGGCCGGCTCGCCAGACGATGGGGACAAGGATGACAAGGGCCGCAGCACTTCGGATCAGGATAACCTGTCCCTGGCTATAGGTCGACACGAGCCATTTTCCCATGGCATCGTTCAACGCGAAAAGCAGCATTCCAAGCAGCATGACGGCCACGCCGAGGCCAGTCGGCGAAAGCTTTCGTATCATAGTCGACATGTCAGTTCCGATCTCTCCCAATGGCTGCATTGGTCGTTCAGCCAGCCACCCCTTGTCAAGCCCGGAGCGGGCTAACTTGTGTAATTAATATTACTAATGGATCGACCTATCGACCTCAGGCGAAGATTCGCCGCTCTTCGGCAACGAGTTCTTGAAGAAAATCAACCACCGTGCGGACACGGACCAATTGGCGGGCGGATTCGTGATAGGCCGTCCAATAGGACCTGATGATGCTGATATGCGGCATGATCCGCAGAAGTTCAGGATATTGCCCGGCGATGTAATTGTGCAGAATGCCGATGCCTGCCCCCGACCGCACCGCCTCCGTCTGGCCGGTGGCGCTGGAGATTTCAAAGGCGGCGTCCCAGTCGCGCATGATCTCGCCCGTAAAGTTCAGGGAGGGCGAGAAGATCAGGTCCTCCACGTAACCGATGCGACGATGACGCTTGAGCGCCTCGACATCCGCCGGCGTTCCATATTCGGCCAGATAGTCCGCTGAGGCATAAAGCCCGAGCGAATAATCGGTGAGCTTTGAGAACATCAGCCTGCCCTGTTCCGGCCGTTCGATGGTGATGGCAATATCGGCCTCGCGCTGCGACAAAGAAAAGGAACGCGGCACGGGCACAAGCTGGATTTTGAGGTCAGGATAACGGGCCGTCAGCCGGCCGAGCCGTGGCGCGAGAAAGGAAACGCCAAGACCGTCCGGCGCGCCGATGCGCACCGTTCCCACCACCGCCGTATCGACGCGGCCGAGATTGGCCTGGGCATTCAGCATTTCGGTTTCCATGCGCTCGGCGGCACCCAAAAACCGCTGACCTTCCTCGGTCATTTCGCAGCCATTCGTCCGGCGGATGAAAAGCTGAGTCTTCAGTGCCTGCTCCAGCAGCGTCAATCGCCGCGAAAGCGTTGCATGATTGAGCCCAAGCCGTTTCGATGCGGCGAGAATCTGCCCGGAGCGGGCGACGGCAAGGAATATGCGCACGTCATCCCAATTCATGGCTTGCCACGCATCATTACGGGTTCAACTTCGATCAAAGTAAGCGATGTCACCATTCCCGCCACACGCTGTTTATATTTCAGGAAATGCGGCGTTTGCAGATGCGCCTCATATGCCGCCTGGTTCGCATAAACTTCGAGGATGCGAATCTTTTCCGGGCTGCCTTTGATCGCCACCGCATTTAATGCAAGCACGCCATTTTCAAGACGTATAGAAGCCTCGATCTCCTCTGCAAGCAATCTGCGATAGGCTTCCAGATGGGTCGAATCGATTTCTATTTCAGCCATCCTCACGACAGGTTCATCGCTCGCCATCTTTTGACTTTCTTTTTGAATGGCGAACTCGCCGTGCCGGATCAGGAAACGCCTAAAAATGCTCATCGTGCTTTAATTTACGCACAACGGTTTCTTATCCGAGTTCATTGCTTTGTACAAATTCAAGTGCAATGCTGCACCCATCAAAAAATCGCGGAGGATTACCCATGAAGGAAATCGGTCATTTCATTAACGGCAAGCATGTGCAGGGCACCAGCGGCCGCACATCGAATGTCTATAACCCGGCGACCGGCGAAGTGCAGGCAACCGTTGCGCTTGCGAGCGACGCCGAACTGCGCGCCGCCGTTGAAAGCGCCAAGGCGGCACAGCCGAAATGGGCTGCCACCAACCCGCAACGCCGCGCCCGCGTCTTTTTCAAATTCGTCGAACTTCTGAACCGCGACCTCAACGAGCTGGCAGTGCTGCTTTCCACCGAGCACGGCAAGACTGTTGAGGATTCCAAGGGCGACATCATCCGCGGCCTCGAAGTCTGCGAATTCGTCTGCGGCATTCCGCATCTGCAGAAGGGTGAGTTCACGGAGGGCGCTGGCCCGGCCATCGACATGTATTCGATCCGCCAGCCGGTCGGCATCGGTGCCGGTATCACGCCGTTCAACTTCCCCGGCATGATCCCGATGTGGATGTTTGCGCCGGCGATCGCCTGCGGCAACGCCTTCATCCTCAAGCCTTCCGAGCGCGATCCGTCGCTGCCGATCCGCCTTGCTGAACTCATGATCGAAGCCGGTCTTCCGGCCGGTATCCTCAATGTCGTCAATGGTGACAAGGGCGCTGTCGACGCCATCCTGACCGATCCCGATATCGGCGCGGTCTCCTTCGTTGGCTCGACGCCGATCGCCCGCTACGTCTATGGCACTGCCGCCATGAACGGCAAGCGCGCGCAGTGCTTCGGCGGCGCGAAGAACCACATGATCATCATGCCGGATGCCGATCTTGATCAGGCGGTGAATGCATTGATGGGTGCGGGTTACGGTTCGGCCGGCGAGCGCTGCATGGCTGTTTCCGTTGCGGTTCCGGTTGGCGAAGAAACGGCCAATCGGCTCGTGGAAAAGCTCATCCCGCAGATCGAGAGCCTGAGAATCGGCCCCTATACCGATGACAAGGCCGATATGGGCCCGCTCGTCACCAAGGAAGCCCAGACACGCGTCAAGGGTCTGATCGACAGCGGTGTTGAACAGGGCGCAAAACTGCTGGTCGATGGCCGCGATTTCAAGCTGCAGGGTTACGAGGACGGTTATTTCGTCGGCGGCTGCCTGTTCGACCACGTCACGCCTGACATGGACATCTACAAGACGGAAATCTTTGGACCGGTTCTGTCGGTCGTTCGCGCCAAGAACTACGAAGATGCGCTGGAACTGCCGATGAAGCATGAGTACGGCAACGGCGTTGCGATCTACACCCGTGACGGCGATGCAGCACGCGACTTCGCAAGCCGCATCAACATCGGCATGATCGGCGTCAACGTTCCGATCCCGGTTCCGCTTGCCTACCACTCCTTCGGTGGCTGGAAGGCCTCGAGCTTCGGTGACCTTAACCAGCACGGCACAGATTCGATCAAGTTCTGGACAAAGACCAAGACGATCACCTCGCGCTGGCCGTCCGGCATCAAGTCTGGTGCCGAATTCGTCATGCCGACGATGAAATAAGCCGAAAAACCGGTAACCAAAACAAAAAGCCCCGCTGCAAAAACAGCGGGGCTTTTTTGATTAAAAAGATTACTAAAAAAATCAAGTTTCTTTCGTCAAAATAATTCCACTTAAAGCTGTTATCGCGTAAGAGAGCCATTGCGGCGTGGGGACGCTGCCAATCGAAGATTACGGGGAAGCCTGCAAACTCAATCTGCCCGGAGAGGGGCATGTCATGAGGGACTATTATGAGTGAAATCTCAGTCAGCGCGGATCAGCGCGCGCTCGAACGCGGCTCGTTCAGTGGAAATGCCAAGGAATATTTTGGCATCTGGATCGTCAATATCCTGCTGACGATCGTCACGATCGGCATCTATTCCGCCTGGGCAAAGGTGCGCCGCAAACGTTATTTCAATGGCAACACTGTTCTGGCCGGCCGCGCTTTCGGTTATCACGCCACCGGCGGGCAAATCTTCAAGGGTCGGCTGATTGCATTTGCCTTCATCGTCGTCTCACAGCTTGTTGGCCTCATCCATCCGTTTCTGGTCTTCGTGCCGGCGATCCTGCTGATGATCTTCTTTCCCTGGCTCATCACGCGCAGCATTCGCTTCAATGCGCGGGTTACGAGCTATCGCAATGTCCGTTTCGATTTCGTCGGCACTGCGGGAGGCGCCTTTGTCTCCATTCTGCTTGGCAGCCTCGTCGCGCTTTTCTCCTTCGGCATTCTGGCGCCACTGTCCAGCCGCTGGGCAAACCGCTACATTTTCAGCAACCTGCGTTACGGTGACCGGCCTTTCAGTGCCGACCCGAAGATCAGCGCGCTTTACCGGGTCTGGATCATTCCTGCGATCATGGTGGTGATCGGCAGCATCGTGGTCGGTTTCTTCGGCATTGCCGCCTTTGCGGCCAATAGCGCTATCCTCGAAGACGAGACGGCCACCATGGTTACCGCGCTTGCCTCCCTCTATGTCGGCCTTTTCGGCGCATTTCTGGTTTATGGCCTCGCGGGCGTCGTTTATCGCACGGGCGTTCGCAACGTCGTTATTTCGTCCATGCTGCTGGATGGAAAGCACGACCTGCACAGCGACCTGCATCGCGGGCGCTACCTCTGGATCGTCATCTCCAACCTTGTTGTCACCGTTTTCACACTCGGCCTGATGCGACCATGGGCAGCGGTGCGTGAGGCGCGTTATACCGTGGAACGCACGGCGATCCGCTTCAACGGCGATGTGGGCGAGGTCCTTTCTTCGATGGAAGCAACGGGTGCTGCCGTCAGCGCCGAATATATGGATATGGAAGGCTTCGAATTTGGTTTCTGATATCGGAGGAACCGTTTCGGGCGAGTGGCATGCCGCTCGCTCCAGCCTTTCCAGCGCCGCCAGGCTGAAGCTTGGCGGCACGGTCCTTCTCGTGCTCGACGCGAAGGACAATCATGTCAGAACCCAGGCCGAGATAAAAACGGTCGAGATCAGCCACCGGGTCGGCGCCATTCCCCGGGAGTTGCATTTTCCCGATGGTTCGCTGTTCGAAACACGTGACAATGACGGCGTGGACAGATTGCTGCACGCGCACATCGCCAGACGCACCGGCGTCGTGCACTGGCTGGAACAGTTCCGCCCGCGATTGATCGGCATCACCGCAGCAGCCGTTCTTCTGGCCTATGGCACCTACAAGCTGGCGCTTCCCGCGCTCGTCGAACTGGCGGTCGCTGTCACCCCGCCGATCGTTCCGCAGGTCATGTCGGCCAGTACCATGCAGGCCTTCGACCAGACAGTCTTCTCCGCAAGCGAACTACCGCAGGAGGAGCAGGATGCCATCCGCGCGGAATTTGCCCGGATCGCCGCCCATGCGGAAGGTTCGCCTGAGGACTACAAGCTGAATTTCCGCAAGGGCGGTTACATCGGCCCCAATGCCTTCGCGCTACCGGATGGAACGCTGGTACTGACGGATGAGCTGGTGGAGCTGGCAGGTGACGACAGGCAGATGATCACCGGCGTTCTCGCGCATGAAATCGGCCATGTGGAATATGAGCACAGCCTGCGACAGCTTTATCGCGCCGCCGGTGTCGCCGGTCTCGTCATGCTGATTGCCGGTGATGTCGGTTCGGCCATGGAAGATATTCTCACCCAGGGCGGCGGTCTTCTGGCGCTATCGCATTCGCGAGACGCCGAGCGGCAGGCGGACGAGCGCTCCGTGGTACTGATGCGCAAGGCTGGGCTCGACCCCACCGCTATCGAGCGCTTCTTCGCGTTGCTTGAGGAAAAGCTCGGCGACAAGGGCGGCACCAGCATCGTCTCCACCCATCCGGGAACACCAGAAAGGCGTAAAGCAATCCTCGATTACAACGCTTCACTCGATAACAAACCGGCGGGCAACTGACCCGCCGATAATCAAGGTACTCGAGTTATAAGCCTTGAGAACGGCGTCAGTTGGTCGGACCGTCGTTGAAACCCACTTCGTCCACCAGTTCGGACGCCTGCTTGCGATGAGCGGCAATATCCGTCAACGGCAGCTTATCCGGATTGATGGGCCCGAAACCCTTGACGACATCGGACGGCTCGGCACCCGGCAGCACCGGATATTCAAAGACCTGCTTGGCGTAGATTTCCTGCGCCTCGCGAGACGCAAGGAATTCCATCAGCTTCAGCGCATTGTCCTTGTTGGGCGCATATTTCGTCAGTGCCATGCCGGAAATATTCACATGCGTGCCGCGGTCGCCGGCATTGGGGAAGATCACCCGCACCGATCCCGCCCACACTTTTTCTTCCGGTTCCTGATCATTGGTCAGCATCAGGCCGACATAATAGGTATTGCCGAGCGCGATGTCACATTCGCCGGAAAAGATCGATTTCGCCTGGCTGCGGTCGGTTCCATCCGGCTTGCGGGCGAGATTGTTCTTCAGACCGGTCAGCCATGTGCGGGTGTAATCGACGCCATGATGGGCGATCATCGAGGCGATCAGGGCAATATTGTAGGAATGCTGGCCGTCACGAATGCAGATCTTGCCTTTCCATTTCGGGTCGGCAAGCTCCTCATAGGTAATGTCCTTCTGGGTTACCCGCTCCTTCGAGGCATAGACCACCCGGCCGCGCGTCGTCAGGCCGAACCACTCGCCCTGCGGATCGCGCAGATTGGCGGGGATGTCCTTCTCGATCACTGGATCGTTTAGAACCGGCTGCGTGACGCCGCCTTCCTTCGCCTCAACGAGACGGGCGATATCAACCGTCAGCAGCAGATCGGCGGGCGAGTTAACGCCCTCGGCCTGAATGCGCTCCACCAGCCCCTTGTCGAGGAAAAGAACGTTGGCTTCTATGCCCGTTTCTTTCGTGAAGGCATCGAGCAGCGGCTGGATCAGCTCGGGCTGGCGATAGGAGTAGACATTCACCTCTCCTTCCGCAAAAGCCACGGGCGCGCCGGAAAGGATCGTCAGCCCTGAAAAAACGGCAGCGGAAAAATACGATTTCAAGCTTGCCATTACGAATGCCTCCATTACATTCAGATTCTTGACTTGTTTGTTCATGAATCATTGAGGCGGTCAACAAGGCTGTTCGAGAAATATCGAATGGCCGCCAGTTTTTTCGGTTTCTGGAATTGTTCTAAACTGAAAAAGAGACTATATAACTCCACATTGAGAGTTAGGAGACCAGCATGCGTTTGACCAAACAGACCAACTATGCCGTTCGCATGTTGATGTATTGCGCTGCGAATGAAGGCAAGTTGAGCCGCATTCCGGAGATCGCCAGGGCTTACGGCGTATCTGAGTTGTTCCTTTTCAAAATCCTGCAGCCGCTCAATAAGGCGGGCCTCGTAGAAACCGTGCGTGGCCGCAATGGTGGCGTGCGGCTTGGCAAGCCTGCCGAAAAGATCAGCCTGTTCGACGTGGTGCGCGTGACCGAAGACAGCTTTGCCATGGCAGAATGCTTCGAGGACGGTGCCGTTGAGTGTCCGCTTGTGGACAGCTGCGGCTTGAACTCGGCGCTGCGCAAGGCGCTCAATGCCTTCTTTGATGTTCTTGCGGAATATTCGATCGACGATCTGGTCAAGGCACGCCCGCAGATCAACTTCCTGCTCGGGATCGATACGGAAATGCCGAAGGCCATGACCCTTCCCGCCGCCTGATCACGCCGATACCAGAACAGCAAAAGCCAAAGCCCGCGCCCACAGGTTGCGGGTTTTTCTTTTATAAAATACTCATGAAATACAATATTTTTGGCGATGCAGGTTGACGCCGCCCGACGAAGCGGCGCATTTGGTCACGAGCTTTTTCAAGCAACCAATCAGCGTCGCAATGATCATCAAGCCTGAATTCCATACATTTGCGCTTACCGCCCTTGTCGGCAGCATGGGCGCACTGCTCGCCAGCCTGCTGCATGTCCCCGCCCCCTTCCTTTCCGGGCCGGCGGTTGCCGTAACGATCACTGGACTGGCGGGCGTCAAGCTTGGAATTCCCGCCTTCATCCGCAATGCCTGTTTCGTCGTCGTCGGCATATCGATGGGAACGAGCGTAACGCCCTCCGTCATCGATGCGGCAAAGACATGGCCGCTGAGCTTCGTCGTGGTGCTCGTCGCCGTCGTCATCATGCTCTATGTCGCCTATTGGATCCTGCATTACGGTTTCGGATACGACCGGACGACGGCAATGCTGGGCGCTTCCCCCGGTCACCTCAGCTATATCATCAGCCTTGGGGCGGAGACGAAAAGCGACCTTGCGACCGTCAGCATCGTGCAAAGCGTCAGGGTACTGGCGCTGACGCTGTCCGTGCCGCTGATCGTTGAATATTTCGATCTGGTCAGCACCGAACCGCTGATAACCAACCCGCCAATGGGCCTGCTAACCTTGGCGCTGACCATCGCCGCGTCGCTTCTGACCGGCTGGCTTTTCCTGCGCTGGAGATTTCCGGCAGCCCTGCTGCTTGGCGGCGTGGCAATTTCCATCGGCACCCATATTACCGGCCTCACAGAGGGTGGCGTTCCCACCTGGCTCAGCCTGCCGGTCTATGTATTGATCGGCTGTCTCATTGGCACGCGTTTTTCCAACGTATCGCTGATGGAAGTGCGCAAGGGTTTTCTGGCCGGCTTCGTCGTCACCATCGCCGTAATGGTGATTGCCGGCAGCATTGCCTGGATGATTTCCAGCGTCACCGGCGTTCCGCTCAACGCCGTGATGATCGCCTATGCGCCGGGCGGTCTCGAAACCATGGCGGCCATGGCGGTGATGATGCATGCCGATACCGCCTATGTCGGCTCCCACCATGTCATAAGGCTTCTTTTCCTCTCCGTCCTCATGCCGCTCGTCATGGGCAAGGACGCCCGCAAGCCGAACGGCGAGACCTGACGAAACCCAGCCGTCGCTAAAAATCTGACTGGCGTGCAACCATTTTTCCTCCCACCCGTTGATATTCAGCCGCAACTGCGGCGGCGATCTCTCGCCTGTTCAGCAGGCTGACCCACCGGAGGACCATTCATGAACCGCTTGATGACGTTGACGGGCGCCGGACTTGCGCTTGCCTTTTCTGTTTCCATCGCTCAGGCGCAAGTGGTTGTGTCGTCGAAGATCGACACGGAGGGCGGCGTTCTCGGCAACATCATCCTTGCCGTGCTGAACAAGAATAATATCGAGACGACGGACCGCATCCAGCTTGGCGCCACCCCGGTGGTGAGGAAAGCGATCACGGCGGGTGAAATCGATATCTACCCGGAATATACAGGCAATGCCGCCTTCTTTTTCTCCAAGGCTGATGATCCGCTCTGGAAGGATGCCGCCAAGGGCTACGAAGAGGCAAAAACGCTCGATTACGACGCCAACAAGATCGTCTGGCTGACGCCATCCCCGGCAAACAACACCTGGGCTATCGCGCTACGCAAGGATGTCGCCGACAAGAACAATCTGAAGTCGCTTTCGGACTTCGGTAAATATGTCGCCGATGGCGGTGAGGTGGTTCTTGCCGCATCCTCCGAATTCGTCAATTCCGCCGCCGCCTTGCCGGCGTTTCAGACGACCTATGGCTTTACCCTGAAACCGGAGCAGCTGATCACGCTGTCCGGCGGTGACACGGCGGCCACGATCGCAGCTGCCGCCAATCAGACCAACAATGCCAATGCCGCCATGGTTTACGGCACAGATGGCGGCATCGCGCCTTCGGGGCTTGTCGTGCTGGAAGACGACAAACATGTTCAGCCGGTCTATCAGCCTGCGCCGGTCATTCGCGAAGAGGTTCTGAAAAAGAACCCCAATATCGAGGAACTGTTGAAACCCGTGTTCGAAAAACTTGATTGGCGACGCTGCAGGATCTGAATGCCCGCGTACAGGTGGGTGGCGAACAGGCCAAGACCGTGGCACTCGACTTCCTGACAAAGAACGGTTTCGTCAAATAATCACCTATGAGACAATGATGCGGGATGGCGAAAAGCAGGTGCGGTTTTCAACATCCCGCCCCAGCTTGGCGTCCAGGGGGAGCGGAATTTGACGAAATGGCCTGACAAGGTGGGTGTGCTGATTTCGTGCCTGCTGCTCTACGCACTCTCCGCCTCGCCCTTCATGATATTCCGCGCCAATCGGATTGTTCAGGGTGAAGCACGAACGATTTTCGAAGCCCTTCCCGCAATGGCCGCAGCCTTGCTTGTCGCCATTATTCTGATTGCCGCCTTCATCGCCTTCTTTCGCTTCCCGGCGCGGCTAAAACTGGCGGCGGCGCTGGGGGGGCTGGCGGCACTGGCAATCTTCGTCGGACAGGCAGCCACCGCCCTGATACCGGAGGGCAACAGTTTTGCCCGCGTTTCGCCTGCCAGCGGGTTCTGGCTGATGTTTGCCGGGCTGTCATTGCTTGCGACGGACTGCATTGCCCGTCTCCAGCCGAAGCCCGCCATGCGTATTTTTCTGCTGCTGGTAGCCAGCGCTGCCCTCGCAGCGGTCTTGACCAGCGGACTGTGGAATGACCTCTCCATCATCAAGGAATATGACGGCCGGGCGGATATATTCTGGACCGAGGCCCTGCGGCATGTGGAGCTGGCCATCGGTTCGCTGATCGCGGCGACCGTCGTGGGTATTCCGCTGGGGATACTCTGTTACAAGGTCGAGCGGTTGCGTGCCGGCCTGCTGAACAGCCTCAACATCATTCAGACCATCCCGTCCATCGCCCTTTTTGGCCTTCTGATCGCGCCGCTCGGATGGATCGCCGCCACTGTGCCGGGCGCGGCAAAGATCGGCATTGCCGGCATCGGCATGGCGCCCGCATTCGTGGCGCTGTTTCTCTATTCGCTGCTGCCGGTCGTTTCCAACACGGTTGTCGGTCTTTCCGGCGTCTCGCAGGCGGTCCGGGAAGCGGCGCGCGGGCTTGGCATGACGCCGGTGCAAAGGCTGTTGCGGGTGGAGTTTCCGCTGGCCATGCCGGTCATCCTCACGGGCATCCGCATCGTACTGGTGCAGAATATCGGGCTGGCGACCATCGCCGCGCTGATCGGCGGCGGCGGTTTTGGCGTTTTCGTGTTTCAGGGCATCGGGCAGACGGCGATGGACCTCGTACTGCTCGGCACCGTGCCGACCGTTCTCCTCGGTTTTGCCGCTGCGATCACGCTCGACGCCCTCATCGACAGCAATCTCTTAAGCGCAGGCGGAAGGCAACAGGCATGATCGAGATCGACACCATCACAAAAAGATATGGCGATGCGGCCGTGGTGGATCAGGTGTCGCTGACTGTCGCACCGCGCACCGTCACGGTCATCGTCGGCACCTCAGGATCAGGGAAAACCACGCTGCTACGGATGATAAACCGGCTGGTGGAACCGACCTCCGGCACGATCCGGATCGACGGTGAGGATGTCAGCACGATGCCGGGTTACAAACTGCGCCGACAGATCGGCTATGCCATTCAGGGCCATGGCCTGTTTCCACACAGGACGGTGGCGGAAAATATCGCCACCGTTCCGCAGTTGGTCGGCTGGGACCGCAAACGCATCGAGGCAAAGATCGATGCGTTGATGCACCTCTTCCAGCTTGATCCCGCGCTTTATGCGGACCGTTTTCCGCATGAGCTTTCCGGCGGCCAGCAGCAGCGTGTCGGCGTGGCGCGGGCGCTTGCCGCAGAACCCAACATTCTCCTTATGGACGAACCCTTCGGCGCGCTGGACCCGGTGATCCGCGCCAAGGCGCAGAACGATCTTCTCGATATTCAGAAAAAGCTCGGCGTTACCATCGTTCTCGTCACGCATGATATGGACGAGGCCTTTCATCTGGCGGATCGCATTGCCGTGATGGACAAGGGCCGCATCGTGCAGGATTGCCCGCCGGCCGAACTGGTGCTGAAACCGGCAACCGATTTCGTACGCACCATGATCGGCGAAAACGAGCGCGCGCTGAAACTGCTGTCGGTTCTCTCGATTGCTGACATCGTGGAGCCGGGAAGCGCCGAGGGTGAACCGCTCACCGAACATACAAGCCAGCGCGATGCCCTGTCAGCGATGTTATGGGCGGGCTGCGATGTCCTGCCGGTCGTCAAAGACGACGGCCAGCTCGCGGGCCGGGTGCGGCGGGACGTTCTCCTCCAGCGTGCTGCCGGAGCCTCATGAAAAACGCGGTCTCTTTCCTTGCAATCGGCTTTCTGGTGCTGGCGCTGATCGTCTTTCTTGTGACGCCGCAAATCTTCGCGCCGATATTCCGCCCTCTTGTGCAGGCCAATGCACCGGCGATCTACACGCAGGCCAATCTGCTCTCCCTCACCCTCTCGCATCTGACCACCGTGGCGATCGCCACGGGGCTGGCCACGCTGGTAGCGGGCGCGCTCGCAGTTCTCGTCACCCGGCCTTTCGGGGCGGATTTCCTGCCTTTGTCGCGCAGCATCGTCAATATCGGCCAGACCTTCCCGCCCGTGGCGGTACTGGCGCTTGCGGTGCCGATGATCGGTTTCGGGGAAAAACCGACGCTCATTGCACTGTTTTTATACGCATTGCTGCCGGTGTTCGAAAATACGCTGACCGGGCTTACCACCCTGCCCGCCACGGTGATGGATGCCGCCAGAGGCAGCGGCATGACCGGCTGGCAGCGGCTTGTCAAAGTGGAACTGCCGCTTGCGTTACCCGCCATTCTTGCAGGTATCCGGTTATCAGCAGTCATCAGCCTTTCAACAGCCACCATCGGCTCCACGGTAGCGGCGCGCACGCTTGGCGAAGTGATCATCGCCGGCCTGCAATCCAACAATCTCGCCTTCATCCTGCAGGGCGGCTTGATCGTCGCCGCACTGGCAATCCTGATCCACTCTGCCTTTTCCGCGCTGGAAAGAACCGCCGCCCGTAAAACCGGGCACTGACACGGGCTGGCGCCGCATTTTTATATTCCCGATACCTGCCGCACATGTTAGGGGCTGACCGTCGAAACAGAAACATCAGAGGTTCGGGTGACACAGGCAATCGTCGTGATGGGAGTGAGCGGCTCTGGCAAGTCCACGGTCGCAGAGGAGCTGGCGGAAAAACTGGGCATCGCCTTTATTGAAGGCGACAAGCTTCACCCGAAAGCCAATGTCGATAAAATGTCCGAGGGCATTCCACTGACGGACGAAGATCGCTGGCCCTGGCTGGACCTGATCGGCGCGGAACTGCGCAAGGGCAGCGAAGGCAACGGTGTCGTCGTATCATGCTCGGCACTCAAGAAAATCTACCGTGACCGGCTTCGCACGGCCACTGGCAGCCCGCTTGCTTTCGTTTATCTGGATGGCAGCCTGGAGCTTCTCAGCCGGCGCATGGGTGAACGCAAGGGCCATTTCATGCCGCTCTCGCTGCTTCAGACCCAGCTTGCGACGCTGGAAGTGCCGACCGGCGAACCGGGCGTCGTCACCGTCAGCATCGACACCACACCGGAAGAAATCGCGAAAAATGCGCTTTCCGGCCTTAAAACAGTGACGTTCTAACTCCCTGTTTCATTGCATTTCCGGAGGCGAAACCGCTTCGCGCTTTTGCTGGAAATGCTCTAAAAGCCGAGCCTGTCCCGCATGCCGTACCACCAGGCGCCAAGCACGGTCAGCGGCACGCGGAAGGTCTTGCCGCCGGGGAACGGATAGTTCGGCAGCGAACTCCAGACATCGAAACGTTCGGCGTGGCCGGCAACGGCCTCGCCCAGTATCTTGCCGAGCAGATGTGTGGTCGTGACGCCATGGCCGCTGTCGCCATGCGAAAAATAGATATTGTCCGAAAGCCTGCCCATATGCGGGATGCGCGTTAGCGTCAGCGCAAAATTGCCGCTCCAGGCGAAGTCGATCCTGGTCTTTTCCAGTTGCGGAAAGGTTTTCAGCATGTTCGGGCGGATAACGCCGGTCAGGTCGGCTGGGTCGCTGCCGCCATAACCGATGCCGCCGCCGTAAAGCAGGCGGTTATCCGAGGTGCGGCGGTAATAATCAAGAATGTAATTGGCATCCTCGACGCAATAATCCGCGGGCAAAAGCGCTTCGATCAGATCGGCATCGAGCGGTTCCGTCGCCATGACCTGACTTGAGACCGGCATCATCCGCTCACCGATTTCCGGCAGCAATGTGCCGAGATAGGCATTACCGCAGACGAGCACATATTTCGCCTTCACGCTGCCCGTCGCCGTGCGCACCACGGGGTTTGCACCCTGTTCTACCGAGATCACCCGCGAATTTTCGAATATGCGGGCACCGAGGCTTTCGGCCGCCGCCGCCTCGCCCTGCACCAGATTGAGCGGGTGGATGTGGCCGCCGAGGCGGTCGATCATGCCGCCGGCATAACGGTCGGACTTTACATAAGTACCGACATCCGCCCTGGAGACCATTTCCAGCCCGCCATGGCCGTGCTTTTCCCAATGGGCCTTGTGAGCCTCCATTTCGCGGATCTGTTTCGGCGTAAAGGCGGCAAAGAAGCCACCATCGACGAGATCGCAATCGATGGCATATTTGGCGATGCGTTCCCGGATAATTGCGCCACCTTCCAGCGACATTTCCCCGAGTTTAACTGCCTTGTCGTTACCATAACGCCCGGCGATGGTTTCGAGATCACGGCTATAGCCATTGACGATCTGGCCGCCATTGCGGCCCGAGGCGCCGAAGCCGACACGCACGCCTTCCAGTACGATGACGGCATAACCGCGTTCACTGAGTTCAAGTGCTGCGGAAATTCCGGTGAAACCGCCACCGATGATGCAGACATCGGCTTCCAGCGCGCCTTCGAGCGTTGGTCGCACGGATTTGACATTGGCGGAGGCCGCATACCATGAGGATGTGTGGCCCGGATTGGGGATCGTCGTTACCTCAGCCATTTCACACCGTCCTGATATAGGCGTCATATTCGACGTCGGTTACGCGCAGGGAAAATTCGGAAAGCTCCTGCTGCTTGCAGGCAGAAAACAAGGTGCGGTACTTCTGGCCGAGCGTCGCATAGGCAAAGCTCGATCGCGTGAAGCGCTGCAGGGCGTAATCCCAGTTGGTGGGCAGCGGTTCGTGATTGATCGCATGGCTGTCACCGGCGATCGCACCGCCGGGCTGGCGCTTTTCCTTCATGCCGGCAAGTGCGGCACTCAGGATCATCGCCACAACCAGATAGGGGTTGGTATCGGCACCGGCCACGCGGTGTTCGATGCGCGTCGCGGCCTTGCTGGCAACGATGACACGCACCGCCGCCGAGCGGTTGTCGATGCCCCATGAGGCGTAGGTGGGCGCATGTTCGCTCGGCGTCAGGCGACGATAGGAATTGGCATGGGGGGCGAAGATCGCCATGCTTTCCCCCATGTTTTCCAACAGGCCGCCAACCGAATGCATCAGCGCATCCGACGGGCCGTTTTCGCCTGCATAGATGTTCCTGCCGTCCTTATCGAGAACGGAAAAATGCACATGCATGCCGTTGCCCGCCTGCAAGCCGTAAGGCTTGGCCATGAAGGTGGCGTCGAGTTCATGCCGCCGCGCCACGCCCTTGACGATACGTTTCAGGAAGACGGCGAAATCGGCGGCCTGCAAGGCGTCCGGCACATGGTTGAGGTTGATCTCATATTGCCCCGGCCCGTTTTCGCGCAATGTCGTATCGGCAAGCACGCCCTGTGCCCGGCAGGCGGTGGCGATGTCGTGGAAGACATCCTCGAAATCCTGCAATTCGGAAATCGACAGAACCTGGGTCTGGCCCGTGTGCCAGCGCCCCTCGCGGCTGTGCGGCGGGCGCACGGGATCCAGTGCGGAGCGGACCGGATCGATCAGGTAAAATTCAAGTTCGGTCGCCACGACCGGCGTGAGGCCGGCCTTCTTATAGGCGCTTAGAACCTGCGAGAGAACATGGCGCGGATCGCCATAAAAGCCGGTTCCATCCGGGTTTCTCATCGCCAGCAGAACCTGCGCCGTTGGACGGCCAAGCCATGTCACACGCGACAGTGTACCCGGAACAGGGAAACAAAAACCGTCGGGATCGCCCGTGCCTTCGGCAAGGCCTGCGGCGTGCACATCCCGACCCCAGATATCCAGCGCATAAACGGAGCGGGGAATGGCCATTCCCTTTTCGAGAACGTCGATCGCCCTCTCACGTGGAATCCATTTGCCGCGCGGAACGCCGTTCGCGTCTATGACGAAGGCTTCGAGAATTTCGATATCGGGGTTATCGGCGAAAAATTTCTTTGCTTTTTCAATATCATCCATCATGCACCAGCAGGCCGTTTCTCTTCTGTTTCGCGCGCGGAAGCGCTTCGCTAACGAAAATCATCCTGCTGCTGATAGATGAGAAACCTCGCCACCATGATGACGTTTGCCCCTTTTCCCCTTTGATAAGTCTATGTTACGTGGCCCGCCGCAGGAAGGCCAGCGGATTCGGCCATCAGGGATTGAACCTTTCCGGGCGATAGGCGTCGATGGCGATAACAGGCGTTTCGCCGGCCATGGTTTCCGCCAGCACACGACCGGTGATCGGCCCAAGTGTGAGGCCGTGATGAGCGTGGCCGAAGGCAAACCACAAGGTCCTGTGGCGCGGTGCCCTGCCGATAACCGGCATCATGTCAGGCGTGCAGGGGCGTGCGCCCATCCACGGCTCCGCATCCAGCCGGCCGCCAAGGGGAAAAACGGTACGGGCCACCCGTTCCGCCCGCTCGATCTGCACGGGGGATTTCGGCGCATCGCGTTCGGCAAATTCAGCACCCGTCGTCAGACGGATGCCCTTGCGCATCGGTGCCAGGAAATAACCGCGCTCGGCATCGATCAGCCAGTTGTTGAGCTTTGTCCCTTCCTGCGGCGCATAATGCATGTGGTAGCCGCGCTTCACCCCGAGCGGGAAGCGATAGCCAAGCCTTTCCGTCACGATATCGGCCCATGGGCCAAGCGCCACGACGGCATGCTCGGCCTCAACTGCACCGGTTTCGGTACGCACCGTCCATCCACTTACCGTCTGGCTAAGCGTCGACGCATCTCCCCGGACAAAGGTTCCGCCGTAGCTCTCAAACAGTCTGAGATAGGCGAGCGTCAGCGCGTGCGGATCGAGCACCGACCAGGGGTCGTTCCATTTCAGGCCGCCGACGAAATCCCGGCTGAGATGCGGTTCGGCGGAAGCAAGCTCATCAGCATCGAGTTTCGTGTGGGAAATGCCGTGGTCACGCGCCAGACGCTCGGCGAAGGCATAGTCGGCATCGCGCCTTGCGGCTGTCCTGTAAGCCTCCATCCAGCCATTCTTCACGATCAGATCGCCAGCCTTCGCCTCATCGATCAAAATGCTGTGTTCAGAGACAGAATGTTCGATCAGCGGCGCATAGGCACGGGCAATTGCCGCGTGGCGCGTGGCTGCGGAACTGTACCAGTAACGGCTGAGAAAAGGCGCGATCTTCGGCAAAGCGGAGAGGTGATAGCGGGCATCGATGCTGTTGTTCAGGGAATAGCGCAGCAGCAGGGCGAGATCCTGAGGAAAGGCGTAAGGTACGACACCTTCTCTCTGGATCAGCCCGGCATTACCGAAGGAGGTCTCCTCGCCCGGTCCGCGCCGATCGACCAGCACCACCGATTTCCCCCTTCGGGCCAGTTGCAGGGCGACCGAGACCCCGATGATCCCCGCTCCCAGAACAATCACATCCGCTGCCATGGCAATCAATCCGTTTCCGCATCACGTCTCTCGCAACATGGGTCGGCATTTTTCGCAAAGCAACAGAAAAATCATTACCTTAATAGAAACAGCGATGCGACTACTGGCTCACCGCTTTGGTTTCGACAGCCTCGATATTGAAGGCGGCCGCCAGCAGCGCCCTGGTATAATCCTCCTGCGGATTGGCGAAAATCTCCGCCGCCGGGCCGCTCTCCACCACCTTGCCGTGGCGCATGACGATCAGGTCATTGGCGAGTGCTTTCACTACCTTAAGGTCGTGGCTGATGAAGAGGTAGGCAAGTTCGTGCTTGGCCTGGAGATCACGCAGCAGATCGACGACCTGCGCCTGCACGCTCATGTCGAGTGCCGATGTCGGCTCGTCCAGCATGACGAAACGGGGTTTAAGTACCATGGCGCGGGCGATGGCGATGCGCTGGCGCTGACCGCCGGAAAATTCATGCGGATACCGCCAGCGGGTGGCCGGATCAAGGCCGACCTCTTCCAGCGCGGTAGCGACACGCGTATCGCGCTCATCGGCGGACAGGGACCGCTCGTGCACCTTCAGTCCCTCGGCGACGATTTCACCCACAGACATGCGCGGGCTGAGCGACCCATAGGGATCCTGAAACACCACCTGCAACCGGTTCCTGAGCGGCTTCATCATCTCATAGGAATAATGATCGATCGACTGGCCGATGAAGCTGATGCGCCCCTTGGATGCGATCAGCCGGGAGAGCGCCAGACCAAGCGTGGTCTTGCCCGAGCCGGATTCGCCCACCACGCCCACCGTCTGGCCGGCGCGCAGGGTAATATCGATGCCATCAACCGCCTTCACATGGTCGACAACCCGGCGCATCAGCCCGGCCTTGATCGGGAACCAGACCTTGATGTCGTCACCCTGCATGACCACCGGTTTGCTGGCATCGGAATGCGGTGGCTCGCCTTTGGGTTCGGCTGCAAGGAGATGGCGCGTATAGGCATGCTGCGGATCGGTAAACACCTGCTCCACGGTGCCGGTCTCGACGATCTTGCCCTTGGTCATGACACAGACGCGATCGGCAAATTTGCGAACGATGCCGAGGTCGTGGGTGATGAACAGCATGGACATGCCGTGCTTGGTCTTCAGATCACTCAGAAGCTCGAGGATCTGCGCCTGTACTGTCACGTCGAGCGCCGTGGTCGGCTCATCGGCGATCAGCAGTTTCGGCCGGTTGGCAAGCGCCATGGCGATCATCACGCGTTGCCGCTGGCCGCCGGACAATTCATGCGGATAGGCTTTCAGGCGTTTTTCCGGCTCGCGGATGCCGACCTGCAGCAACAGTTCCAGCGTGCGTGCCCGCGCCTCAGCCCCGGTGATTGCCTGGTGCAGCTCGAGAATCTCGCCGATCTGCCGCTCGATGGTGTGGAGCGGATTGAGCGATGTCATCGGCTCCTGGAAAATCATGGTGATGTCGTTGCCCCGCACCGCGCGCAACGCCCGTTCCGGCAGGGTCAGCATATCCTTGCCGTCAAACAGGATTTTCCCGGAAGGGTGGCTTGCCGCCGGATAGGGCAGCAATTTGAGAATGGAGTTCGCGGTCACGGATTTTCCGGAGCCGGATTCGCCAACGAGGGCAACGACTTCGCCCGGCATCAGGTCGAAGGACACGTGATCGACGGCAACGCTGGTCGCGCCACCCTGATGGAAAGCGACCGAAAGGTCACGGACAGAGAGAAGTGGCTGGATGGTTTTTTCCGTCATGGCGATCACCGGAACGTCTTGCGTGGATCGAAGGCGTCGCGCACCGCTTCACCGACGAAAATCAACAGTGAGAGCATGATGGACATGGTGAAAAACGCAGTGAGGCCAAGCCACGGGGCCTGAAGGTTGTTCTTGCCCTGCGCGATCATCTCGCCGAGCGACGGCGATCCCGGCGGCATGCCGAAACCGAGGAAATCGAGCGAGGTGAGCGTCGTGATCGAACCGGAAAGGATGAACGGCAGGAAGGTTAGTGTTGCCACCATGGCGTTGGGCAGAAGATGCCGGAACATGATCGTCCAGTTGCCGACACCGAGTGCACGTGCAGCACGGACATATTCGAAGTTTCTGGCGCGCAGGAATTCCGCACGCACGATGCCGACAAAGCCGACCCATGAGAAAAGCAGCATGATGCCGAGTAGCACGAAGAAACCGGGTGGAAGAATGGCCGCAATGATGAGCAGGATGTAGAGCACCGGCATGGACGACCAGATTTCGATGAAACGCTGCAAAAGCAAATCCGTCCAGCCGCCAAAATAACCCTGAATGGCGCCGGCGGTGACGCCGACTAGGGCCGACGCGATAGTCAGCGTCAGGCCGAACAGCACGGAGATGCGGAAACCATAGATCATCCGCGCCGTGACATCGCGTGCCTGATTGTCGGTTCCGAGCCAGTTGAGATTGCCAAGCGTGCAGCCGGGGTCGGCATTGCCCTGCGGGTAGGCCGAGCAACGGTCTTTTTCATCCATCAGCCAGAAGGGCGCGGTGGGCGCCGAATGGGGAATATTGGAATTGACCGTCTGATAGGAATAGCGGATCGGCGGCCAGATCATCCAGCCATTGGCGTTGATTTCGTCCTGGATGAAGGAGGATTTGTAATCGGTCTGGGCCAGGAAGCCGCCGAATTTCTCCTCGGGATAATCGACCATGACCGGCACCAGAATCTCGCCCTTGTAGGAAGCGAGAATGGGTTTGTCATTGGCGATGAATTCCGCGATCAGGCTCAGGAAAAACAGGACCAGAAACAGCCAGAAGGACCAGTAACCGCGCCGGTTTGCCTTGAAATTCTGCCAGCGGCGCTTGGTGGTCGGCGAAAACCATGGGCGCTTCGGCTTTACCAGTGTTTCGGCAGCGGCGGTGTGGGCAAGCGTCATCACACGTCCCTCCGCTCGAAATCGATGCGCGGATCGATCCATGTATAGATGAGGTCTGATATGAGGCCGACAACGAGGCCCATCAGCGAGAAGATGAAGAGCGTGCCGAACACGATCGGGTAATCACGATTGACGACCGAGAGATAACCGAGGCGGCCGAGACCATCCAGCGAAAAGATGTTCTCGATCAGCAGCGAGCCGGTGAAGAAGGCCGAGATGAAGGCGCCCGGAAAACCGGCAATCACGATCAGCATCGCGTTGCGGAAGACATGGCCGTAGAGAACCTTGCGTTCGGTGAGACCCTTGGCGCGGGCGGTGACGACATATTGCTTCTTGATCTCGTCGATGAAGGAGTTTTTCGTCAGGAGCGTCGTCGTTGCGAAGGCCGAGAGCGACAGCGCGATCAATGGCAGCGTCAGGTGCCAGAAGTAGTCGATGATCTTCTGCCACCAGTTCAGCTGGTCAAAATTATCCGATACCAGGCCGCGCAGCGGGAACCAGTCGAAGAACGATCCGCCGGCGAAAAGCACGATGAGCAGGATACCGAACAGGAAGCTCGGCACCGCATAACCGATGATGATGATGCCGGAGGTCCAGACATCAAAAGTCGAGCCATCGGAGACGGCTTTTTTGATGCCGAGGGGAATTGAGATGATGTAGGAGATGATCAGGATCCAGAAACCAAGCGACATCGACACCGGCAGCTTGTCGATGATGAGATCGATGACCGAGGAATTGCGGAAGAAGCTGTCGCCGAAGTCGAAGCGGATGTAATTCCACATCATTTCGAGAAAACGGGTGAGAGGCGGCTTATCGAAACCGAACTGCTTCTCGAGCTTGGCGATCAGTTCCGGATCAAGGCCCTGCGCGCCGCGATATTTTGAGCCGCTTTCATCAAAACCGCCGGACTGACCCATAAGATCGCCGCCGCCAGAAAGCCGGTCGGAGGCGCTGTCGCCCTGCCCCGTCAGCTGCGCGACGACCTGCTCCACCGGGCCGCCCGGTGCAAACTGGATGACGAGAAACGAAATGCCCATGATGCCGATGATGGTCGGGATCATCAGCGCCAGACGTCTGAGGATATAGGCGCCCATCAGCCTTTGTTCCCAGCCGATATGTCAGCGGTTTTCGTCTCTCTCAAACCCTGTCCTTTCCTCAAAAGCGCTCTTCCGCGCTCCAAGCGATTCGTTTCGCCCTATGTGAATCAAGCCTTCGGCGCGAAAGCAAGACCGGCGTCAGTTTCCGGCCTGGCTGGACCACCATGCATCCGGAAAACCGATGCCATATTCGGGCAGGTTTTCAGGGCGGGTGAGCGTGTTCCAGTAAGCGAGGAACATCTCGCCGCGGTAAAATTGCGGAATGACGTAGCTGTTTGCCAGGAGCACCCGGTCGAGCGCCCGCGCCGCGGCCACCTGTTCATCCCGGTTGGGCGCAAATATGACCTTTCTGACCAGCGCATCGACGGCGGGGTTCTTGATGCCGGCAAAGTTGTTGGACCCCTGCCGATCGGCGGCGGCCGAGCCCCAGAAATCCGCCTGTTCATTGCCGGGATTGGCCGATGTCGCCCAGAGCTTGACGGCGATATCAAAATCGAAGCTGCGGGTGCGGTTGGTATATTGCGAGGCATCAACCGTACGGATCGTGGCATTGATGCCGATCTTCTTGAGGTTCTGGACATAGGGCAGGATGGTTCTTTCCATGCCGGAGGAATCGATCAGGAATTCCATATCCAGCGGCTGTCCCGTTGCCGCATTGACCATGCGGTTGCCACGCAGTTCGTAACCGGCGTCCTTCATCAGCTTCACCGCCTCGCGCAGATTGTCGCGCTGCTTGGCAGGATCGCCTGCCACCGGGTTGCGGTATTCGGTGGTGAAGACTTCCGGCGGAACCTGATCCTTCAACTCCTGCAAGAGTTCCAGTTCGCGCCCGGTCGGCAGACCGAAAGAGGCGAGCTCGCTGCCCATGAAGAAGCTGTTGATGCGCTGGAACTGACCGTAGGCCAATGTGCGGTTCAGCTCTTCGAAATCGAAGGCGTAATTGAGTGCCTTGCGCAGGCTGGGATTCTGGAACTTTTCACGGCGCATATTCGGCACGAAGGCCTGCATGATGCCGACGGAGCGATAGATATTCGGCAGTTCCTCTTTCTTGACGCGGCCTTCCTTGACGGCCGGAAAATCATAACCCGTGACCCAGCGGCTGGATGAGGCTTCCTGCCGGAAATCGACGGTACCGGATTTGAAGGCCTGGAATTCCACATCCTGATCGGAAAAGAAGCTGTAGGTGATGGTTTTGAAATTGTTCATCCCGACATTCACATTGACGTCCTTGCCCCAATAATCATCGCGACGCTCATAGGTCATCGTGGAACCGGGAGACAGCGAGGCGATCTTGTAGGGGCCGGAGCCCATCACCGGCTCCAGCGTGCCACGGGAGATATCACGCGGCTTGCCGTCCGGGCCGGCGGCTTCCCACCAGTGCTTGGGAACGATGAGCAACTGCCCGACGATCTGCGGCAGCTCGCGATTGTTCTTTTCATCGAAGGTGAAGGTGATGTCCCTTTCGCCGCTCACCTCCGCCTTGGTGACGTGGGTATAATAGGTGGCGAGCTGCGGGCTCAGGTCCTTGGCTTTTTCGAAGCTGAAAATCACATCCTCCGGCGTCACCGGCTTGCCATCCGCCCATTTGGCCTCCGCCCGCAGCCGGAAGGTGGCTTTCGAAATATCGTCGGGATAGCTGACGCCCTCTGCCAGAAGCCCGTAGGAGGCCGACAGCTCCTCCTCCGTCGATTTCATCAGCGTATCGAAAACCAGGGAGAGGCCAGTCGCCGCCTCGCCCTTGGCGAGCAGCGGATTGAGCGTATCGAAGGTTCCCGTCGTCGACATGCGCAACGCACCGCCTTTCGGCGCCTTGGTGTTCACATAGTCAAAATGATCGAAACCATCCGGATGTTTCAGTTCCCCGACCGTCGAAATCCCCTTTCGCCAGACATCGCCCGACTGGGCAAAGGCCGCCGCTGGTATCAGCATAGCGGATGCCGCAAGGGCGATCACAAGGCGGGATTTCAGTGGAGCCAATATCATGCGGGGCGGTTCCTGTTTTCGTGTTTGTTGAAGAGAGCATAAAACAAACATGGGCAAAAAACAGATGCTTCGGCTCACAAGCTCTTTATCGGCACCCTTAATTCCCTGCTTTGCAGAAACGGGGCGAAACATGGTTTCAACAAAATCCCGTTCCAGTTTATTCTAGGGGGAAGAGAATCATCTGATCGGACGGACACGGCTATATGACGGCGGGATCATCGAGAGTTTTCAAGGCGGCCATGCTGGCGATTTCGGTCGTTTCCGCGCTGCAGTTGCAGATGGAAACCGCATCGGCCGAGGACCGGCCTGCGAAAGAAGTTTTCGGCCATATGGCCCTGCCCTCCGCAGCAACCTCCCAGCCGATCGGCTCCTATGCCAAGGGCTGCCAGTCCGGCGCCATCGCCATGCCGACCGATGGTCCCGGCTGGCAGGCCATGCGGCTTTCGCGCAACCGGCGCTGGGGCCAGCCGCAGCTGATTTCCTTCCTCGAACGCTTTTCGCAGGATGCCCAGAAAATCGGCTGGCCGGGTCTGCTGCTCGGCGATATTTCCCAGCCGCGCGGCGGGCCGATGCTGACCGGCCATGCCTCGCACCAGATCGGCCTCGATGTGGATGTCTGGTGGCGGCCGATGCCTAACCCCCGGCTGAGCGTGGAGCAGCGCGAAACGGTGCCGTTCATCTCCATGCTGGACAAGAGCAAGTTTCTGACGGTCGATGACCGCAAATGGTCACCGCTGAATGCCCGGCTGGTGATGATGGCGGCAAGCTATCCGCAGGTGGAACGCGTTTTCGTCAACCCGGCCATCAAGCAGAAGCTCTGCCAGACGTGGACCGGCGACCGCACCTTCATGGGCAAGATCAGGCCGATCTATGGGCATGACGAACATTTCCATATCCGCCTCGAATGCCCACCCGGCGCGCCGAACTGCAAGCCGCAGGCGGCCGTGGGCAAGGGCGATGGCTGCGACAAGTCGCTCGCCTGGTGGTTTTCCAAGGAACCATGGGCAGCACCGAAGAAGGACCCTAACGCCAAGCCGGTGAAACCGCGACAGGTGATGGTCTCCGACCTGCCCGCCGCCTGCGCCGCCGTGGCTGCCGCCCCTTCCGCCAACCCCGAGGGTATTGCTGCGCAGGCCTATTCCCCAGCACCGGTTCAGGCCGTGCGCCAGCAAAGCGTCGAACAGGTCATTCAGAACGCTCCAACCCTGCAGCCACCTTCGGATATTCCGCTTCCGACCCAACGTCCGACATTGAACTGAAACAGAAATGAAGCATTCAACAGCTTCCCTTTTCAAATGGCGGCAAGCTGTTATAGAAGGCTTCAAATCGATTTAATTCTTTACGGGGACAGGCTGGGACCATGGAAGGGCAACGCTGTATCGCGCTCATCGCTCACGACGAGAAAAAAGACGATATGGCGGATTTCGCCCGTCATCACCAGAAGGCGCTCTCCAGTTTCAGGATCGTCGCCACCGGCACGACCGGCGGGCGGGTACAGGAAGCCTGCCCGGGGCTCGAGGTCGTTCGTCTGAAAAGCGGGCCGCTTGGCGGCGACCAGCAGATCGGAGCGATGATCGCCACCGGCGAGGTGGATATGCTGATCTTTTTCACCGACCCGCTGACGGCCATGCCGCATGATGTGGATGTGAAAGCGTTGACCCGGCTTGCCACGGTTTACGACATTCCCATGGCGCTCAACCGCGCCACCGCAGAAAACCTGATCGACTTCAACTCCGCCGACTGACCCGCACCCACCAATATGGAACAGGCAATGCCGAAGACGTCCGATACCGAATATCTGTCCTTTCCGATCCTTCTTGGCGACATCGGCGGCACCAATGCCCGCTTTTCCATTCTGATCGATTCCTTTGCGGACCCCGTACACCTGACCACGGTAAAGACCGCGGAATATCCGACGATCGACGACGCCATCCAGCAGGCGGTTCTGGACAAGACCTCGCTTCAGCCGGTCTCGACCATTCTTGCGATTGCCGGCCCTATCGAAGGCGACGAGATACCGCTCACCAACTGCCACTGGGTCGTCAAGCCGAAGGGCATGCTGGCTAATCTCGGCCTGAAGGACGTCATCGTCATCAATGATTTCGAAGCACAGGCCCTGGCGATTGCAGCGCTTGATGACGACAACCGCGAGCCTATCGGCTCCGGCAAGAAAGACATGCTGGCGTCGCGCGTCGTTCTCGGACCGGGCACGGGCCTCGGGGTCGCCGGTCTGGTTTACGCCCGCCATATGTGGTTCCCGGTACCCGGTGAGGGCGGCCATATCGATGTCGGCCCAAGGAGCGCGCGTGATTATGCGGTTTTCCCGCATATCGAAACCATTGAGGGCCGTGTTGCCGGCGAGCAGATCCTGTGCGGACGCGGACTGGTCAATCTCTACCGCGCCATCTGCAAGACCGATGGCATCGAGCCCGTCTTTTCCGACCCGGCCGATATCACCTCGCAGGGGCTTTCGGGCCAGAATGCGCAGGCAAAAGAAACGCTTTCGCTTTTCAGCACCTATCTCGGCCGTGTGGCTGGCGATCTCGCGTTGATTTTCATGGCCAAGGGCGGCGTTTATCTCGCCGGCGGCATTTCGCAGAAGATCATCCCGGCGCTGAAGAGCCCGGAATTCCGGGCCGCATTCGAAGACAAGGCGCCACACAGCGCGCTGATGCGGACCATTCCGACCTTCGTTGTCACCCATCCGCAGGCGGCGCTTTCCGGCCTCGCCACCTATGCCAGAACGCCTTCCGATTTCGGCCTGGCGCTGGACGGGCGGCGCTGGAGAGCCTGACCCGCTCGCCTCTCAAAGGGAACTACCCTTCCCATGTGGCGCTTGCGAAGCGAGCGGCTGGTCTTTAACGTCACCGCTGCAAATATCAAACGTCCGATACCGGCGGGTTTCGATCCGCCCGACATGAAAAGTGAGTGAAACATGAGCAGCAGCGGCATGAAACTGGTGGTGGTCGGCGCGGCGGGCCGCATGGGACAGGCACTGATCCGCCTCATTCACCAGACACCAGGCGTCCAGCTGCATGCCGCCGTCGCGCGCGAAGGCTCGGCCTTTGTCGGCCGCGATGCCGGCGAGATTGCCGGTCTCGGCCCGATCGGCGTCGAAATCACCAGCGATCCGTTACAAGCCTTCCTCCATGCCGAAGGGGTGATCGACTTCACCTCACCGGCAACCAGTGTCACCTTCGCGGGCCTCGCCGCGCAGGCGCGCATCGTGCATGTCATCGGCACCACGGGCTGCTCCCCCGAAGACGAGGAAAAATTCAAGGCGGCGTCGCGCCATGCCCGCATCGTCAAGTCGGGCAATATGAGCCTCGGTGTCAACCTGCTCAGCGTTTTGACCCAGCAGGCGGCGCAGGCACTGGATGCGCAGAACTGGGATATCGAAATTCTGGAAATGCACCACAAGCACAAGGTGGATGCGCCGTCAGGTACAGCACTTCTGCTTGGCGAAGCGGCGGCGGCCGGCCGCAGGGTCGATCTCACCACCTCTTCGGTGCGCGTACGCGACGGACATACGGGTGCACGCGAGACCGGCACCATTGGTTTCGCCACGCTGCGCGGCGGTTCGGTGATCGGTGAACATTCGGTGATCTTTGCCGGCGAGGGTGAGCGCGTCGAGCTTTCCCACTATGCCGGTGACCGCTCCATTTTCGCACGCGGTGCGATTACGGCGGCTGTCTGGGCCTTCGACAAGAAGCCGGGCTTCTATTCCATGCTGGATGTGCTCGGTCTTTCGCAGGCGGAATAAGCCCGTACCCTAATTTTCCACCGTGAATTCGACGGTATCGGCCGAAAATCGGCTGACGGCATATTGCACCGGCACGCCATCCATATCGGCATTCAGCGCTTGGGTGACGAGCAGGATGGCACCCGGCGATAATTCGAGATCGGCGAGATCCTGCGTATCGGCGTGGCTGGCTGAAATGACGGTCGAGATGCGCACGTAGTCCGCCACACCGAGCACCTTGAAAGCGGCCGTGATCGAGCCGCTTTTCTGATAGGCCTCGCCTATTCCGGCAAAACGATCCGCCGGAAACCATGTGGTCGAACGGGACACCGGCCGGGTGTCGGCCTTGCGCAGGGTCTCCAGACGCACGAGCGGAGCGCCGGTCTGGAGTTGCAGCCGCGCTGCCAGATCGGCAGTTGCAGGCTCGGTCGTGTGGGAAAGAAGCAGCGCCTCCATTTCCTTCACCTGATCGCCGATGCCTGCCGTGAACCGTGTGCGCAGTGAAATCGGGAAACTCAGCCGTTCCTTGCGGGCAATCATCGTGCCGCGCCCCTGCATCGGCTCAAGAATACCTTCGCTCGCCAGTGCGGCAATGGCGCTTCTGACGGTATGGCGGTTGACGCCGAATTTTTCCGCCAGCGTCATCTCAGGCGGCAACATGCCGGTTTCATCGTGATCACCAGCCGCAATCTCGCCTCGAATCCGGTCGGCGATCTGCCGCCAGAGTGCGACACCGTTCTTTCTTTTCATTGCTGCTGCAGGGCTCATGTCACACGCTTGTCATTCATCGACGTTAATTGTAGCTTATATTGTATAGTTGTCTATATCAATAGACATTAGAGGTCAAGCGATGAATAACGAAGCTGCGAATATACTTAGCGAAAGGAAGCGGGTGGCGGCACTTCTTGCCCGCGCTACCGTCCAGGAACTTGAGGCGGTCTGGAACCGGCAGGACGCCAGCCCGCAGACGGAAAATGTGCGCGGGCCGGAAACCGGCCTCGTCATGGTCAAGGGCCGTATCGGCGGCGGCGGCGCGCCTTTCAACCTCGGTGAAACCACCGTTACCCGCGCGACGATCAAGCTTGCTTCCGGCACTGTCGGCCATGCGCATGTTCTCGGCACCGGCCGCAAGAAAGCCTGGTACGCAGCCGTTTTCGATGCGCTCTGGCAGGAAAATCCGACCCGTAACTTCATTGAAACCGAGCTTCTCTCACCGGTCGAAAAAAGACTGACCGAGGAAAAGCATCGGAAAACGAAAGAGACCGCCGCCACGCGGGTCGATTTCTTCACCATGGTTCGAGGAGAAGACTAATGGGTGTCAAAGCCGAAGCATTGACGGGCGGCTTTTCCGACGCCGTCTTCGATTCCCAACGGGTTTTTAAAAAGCTGATGGACGGCATGGCCCGTCCGGGCACACCGCAGACGATCGAAACCGCAGTCGCCCCGCCGGCACCGCTTGCCACGGCAACGGGTGCGGTTCTGCTGGCGCTTTGCGACCACGACACGCCCGTCTGGCTAAGCAGCACGTTGCGGAAAACCGCCGTGCCGGGTTGGGTTGGGTTTCACACTGGCGCGATTGCGACGGAAGAAAAGGGTGCTGCGCAGTTCGCCGTCATCGAGGCAGGCAGCACCATTGCCTCCTTCGGCCTCTTCGCTCAGGGAAGCCAGGAATATCCCGACCGTTCGACGACGGTCATCATCGAATTGCCCGATCTTGATGGCGGACAGGAATTGTCCCTGTCCGGCCCCGGCATCCGCCACATCAATATCATCAGCCCTTCCGGCCTGCCGGAGATATTCCCGCGGCTCTGGGCGGAGAACAACGCCATTTTCCCGCGCGGCGTCGATGTCATTTTGACCTGCGCCGACAAATTCGTCTGCCTGCCGCGCACGACGCGCATTAAATCCGTGGAGGCATAAGATGTATGTTGCTGTCAAAGGCGGGGAAACCGCCATCGCCAACGCCCACCGGCTTCTGGCAGACAAGCGGCGCGGCGACCGCGACCTGCCGGCGATGACGGTTGCGCAGATCGTTTCGCAGCTTTCACTCGCCGTCGACCGTGTCATGGCGGAAGCCTCACTTTATGATCAGTCGCTTGCAGCCCTTGCCGTCAAGCAGGCGCGCGGCGACATGATCGAGGCCATCTTCCTGCTGCGCGCCTACCGCACCACGTTGCCGCGCTTCGGCTATTCTCTGCCGGTCAATACCGCTGACATGACGGTGCAGCGACGCGTTTCGGCAACCTACAAGGACTTGCCGGGCGGGCAATTGCTGGGACCGACCTTCGATTATACCCATCGCCTGCTCGACCCTTCGCTGCTCGAAAACGAGGTTGTCGAAACCGCTGCCATTCGTGAAGGCGAACCGGATTATGTCATGCGGGTTTCCGACATTCTCGCCGAAGAAGGGCTGATCGAAAGCGATGGCGACATGCCTGACGATCATATTGCCGGCGATCTGACGCGCGAGCCGATGGAGTTTCCGATGCCACGCGACCTGCGCCTGCAATCGCTGGCGCGCGGCGACGAGGGCTTCCTTCTCGCACTCGCCTATTCGACGCAGCGCGGTTACGGCCGCACGCATCCTTTCGTCGGGGAAATTCGCATCGGAGATGTGGAAGTGGAACTGGAGGTTCCCGAACTCGGCTTTGCCGTCTCGCTTGGCGACATCCAGGTTACCGAATGCCAGATGGTCAACCAGTTCAAGGGTTCGGCCAAGGCGCCGCCGCAGTTCACCCGCGGTTACGGGCTCGTGTTCGGCCAGAGCGAACGCAAGGCAATGGCCATGTCGCTGGTCGACAGGGCACTGCGGGCGGGCGAGTTCGGCGAAGATGTCGTTGCGCCGGCGCAGGATGAGGAATTCGTCATCTCACACGCCGACAATGTACAGGCGACGGGTTTCGTCGAACACCTGAAACTGCCGCATTACGTGGATTTCCAGGCCGAACTCGGTCTGGTCAGGAAAATGCGCGCCGATTTCGAGGCGATCAACGCTGATGGCGCGGAATGGATGGGCGATGCGGCCGAATAGCTCAGCGGCTGTGCTGCTCACCAAACCAGTAAGCGCAAAAGACGGTCGATGCTGCAAACACAGCAAAGAACACGGCTGCAAGAATTCCAATCTCCATGAGCTTGTACTCCTTTTTTCGCAAGGTTAACGCGCAATGCTTGAAGAAGTTTCATTTGACGACGGGCTGGCTGCCTACAACTTCGCCTATCTGGACGAACAGACCAAGCGGATGATCCGCCGGGCGATCCTGAAGGCCATCGCCATTCCCGGTTATCAGGTTCCCTTCGCTTCCCGTGAAATGCCCATGCCCTATGGCTGGGGCACCGGCGGCGTGCAGCTCACCGCTTCCATCGTCGGCCCCGACGATGTGCTGAAGGTGATCGACCAGGGTGCCGACGACACCACCAACGCGGTATCCATTCGTGCCTTTTTCCAGAAGGTGGCGAATGTCGCCGTCACCACCCGCACCAGGGATGCAACCATCATCCAGACGCGGCACCGCATTCCGGAAGAAGAACTGCATTCCGGACAGGTTCTGGTCTATCAGGTTCCCATTCCCGAACCCTTGCGCTTCCTTGAGCCACGCGAGACCGAAACCCGCGTCATGCACGCGCTGGAAGAATACGGCCTGATGCACGTCAAGCTCTACGAGGACATCGCCCGCAACGGCCGCATCTCCACCACCTATGCCTATCCGGTGAAGGTTGCCGGACGTTATGTGATGGACCCCTCGCCGACGCCGAAATTCGACAATCCGAAAATGAATATGTCGGACGCCCTGCAACTGTTCGGCGCCGGGCGCGAAAAGCGTATCTACGCCGTACCGCCCTATACCGACGTTGTCAGCCTCGATTTCGAAGACCATCCGTTTGAAATCCAGCGCTTCGACAAGCCCTGCGCACTGTGTGGCGCGGAGAATGTCTATCTGGACGAGGTGGTGCTTGATGATAAGGGCGGGCGGATGTTCGTCTGCTCCGATACCGACCATTGCGAGGACCGCCGCGCTCATGGCCACAAGGGCCATATGCTGGCGGATGTGAAGGAGGCAGCAGAATGAGCGACGCACCGCTTTTGAAAGTCCGGGACGTTTCCAAATATTACGGCGACCGCGCCGGTTGCCGCAACGTCTCCTTCGAGCTTTATCCGGGCGAGGTTCTGGCCATTGTCGGTGAATCCGGTTCCGGCAAGACCACGCTTCTCAACTGCATTTCCACCCGGCTGATGCCAACGGCGGGCAGCGTGGAATATCGCATGCGCGACGGTTCGGTACGTGACCTTTACCACATGGGTGAGGCCGAACGGCGTTTCCTGATGCGCACCGACTGGGGCTTCGTGCACCAGAACCCGGCGGACGGGCTGCGTATGGCGGTTTCGGCCGGCGCCAATGTCGGTGAGCGGCTGATGGCCGTGGGCAACCGGCATTACGGCAATATAAGGCAATCGGCCAGCGAATGGCTGGAGCGGGTGGAAATCGGCACCGACCGTATCGACGATCAGCCGCGCGCCTTCTCCGGCGGCATGCGCCAGCGCCTGCAGATCGCCCGCAATCTCGTCACCTCACCGCGCCTCGTCTTCATGGACGAACCGACGGGCGGCCTCGATGTCTCCGTGCAGGCGCGCCTGCTCGATCTGGTGCGCGGTCTCGTCAATGATCTTGGCCTTGCCGTCGTCGTCGTCACCCATGATCTGGCCGTGGCACGACTGCTGTCTCATCGCATGATGGTGATGAAGGGCGGCGACGTCATCGAGCATGGCCTCACCGACCGGGTGCTGGATGATCCGCGCGAGCCCTACACGCAATTGCTTGTTTCCTCCATTTTGCAGGTTTGACGCCATGGCGACGCCCCTTATCGTTTCGGAAGTCTTCAAAAGCTTCACCATGCATCTTCGCGACGGCATCGAGCTGCCCGTTGTCCGCGACGTCAATTTCTCCGTTTCGGGCGGCGAATGCGTCGTTCTCGGAGGCCCCTCGGGTATCGGCAAAAGCTCGATCCTGAAAATGCTCTATGGCAACTACGCCATCGACAGCGGGCAGATCCTCATCCGGCATGAGGATCAGGTCGTTGATATCGGCAATGCCTCGCCGCGCACGATCCTCGAAATTCGCCATCGCACCATCGGTTATGTCAGCCAGTTCCTGCGCACCGTGCCGCGTGTTCCGGCAATCGACGTCGTGGCCGAACCGCTCTTCGCGCGCAAAGTGGCCGCCGAGGAGGCGCGTGAGCAGGCAGCTATGCTGCTGTCGAAACTCAACCTGCCGCGCGAACTGTGGTCCCTGCCGCCGGCGACCTTTTCGGGCGGCGAGCAGCAGCGCGTCAACATAGCGCGCGGCTTCATCACCGATCATGCGATCCTGCTTCTCGATGAGCCGACCGCCTCGCTGGATGCCGCCAACCGGCGGGTGGTCGTCGAGATGATCATCGAGAAAAAAGCCAAAGGCACGGCGCTGCTGGGCATTTTCCACGACGAGGAAGTCCGCGAAGCCGTTGCCGACCGCATTCTCGACGTCTCGCAATTCTCTCCCCGGAAGGCAGCGGCATGAGTGTCAAGGTCGGTCTCGAACCCGTCATTCACGACACCGCCCGCGTCACCAATTCCTCGATCGGCCGCTATACCGAAATTTCGGAGCGCTGCCGCCTCGAGGAGGTTGAGATGGGCGACTACTCCTACGTCATGCAGGATGGCGCGATCTGGTGCGCCACCATCGGCAAATTCGTCAATATTGCCGCTTCCGTCCGCATCAATGCCACCAATCACCCGATGCAGCGGGCGACATTGCACCATTTCACCTATCGCGCCCGCAGCTACTGGGACGACGCCGAAGATGAAACGGATTTCTTTGCCGCACGCCGCGCCAAGCGGGTGGTGATCGGCCACGATGTCTGGATCGGCCATGGTGCGACCCTCCTGCCCGGCGTGACGGTGGGGAACGGTGCGGTGATCGGTGCTGGCGCAGTGGTATCGAAAGATGTCGCACCCTATACCATCGTCGGCGGCGTGCCCGCCCGGCTGATCCGCGAGCGTTTTTCAGCGGAGCTCGGCCGGCGAATGGATAATCTGAATTGGTGGGATTGGGACCATGCAAGGCTACGCGGTGCGCTCGATGATTTCCGCGCGCTCGCCGCCGAGGATTTCGTGGCGAAATATGGTGGATGAACTCCGCTCATGGCGAGGCAATTGCAGTCCCGGGACCATGTCCCGGGATTTCTGTTTGTCGCCTCCAGACATGCCCGGCGGGATTTCCTGCTCATGACTTGCCTGACGAAAGGTTTGTCGGCGAACCCCTGGGCGTCGTATCTGCGAATTCTGTAATATTTTCTTCATTAAACTGACACGCGCAGTTCATGGACCGCTGTTAGGTCGAACCCCGTCATAAGAAGATTGGACGGGGAAATGAGCTTTCACCTGAAGCAAGTCACGCGCCGTTTCGGCAACCACACCGCGGTCGATGCCGTAAATGTCGAGATACCGCAGGGTCAGATGGTCGGTGTGATCGGACGCTCCGGCGCCGGCAAATCGACGTTGCTGCGCATGATCAATCGCCTCGTCGATCCCTCTTCGGGTTCCATTCACTTCAACGACATGGAAGTTTCGTCGCTGAAGGGTGCGGCGCTGCGCAACTGGCAGCGCGATTGCGCCATGATTTTCCAGCAGTTCAATCTGGTGCCGCGTCTCGATGTGCTCACCAATGTCATGCTTGGCCGTCTCAACCACCGTTCGACGGCGCTCAGCCTGTTCAACATTTTCACCAATGATGAGCGCCTGATGGCGATCGCCGCCCTCGAGCGGCTCGGCATCGAACATGTGGCCATGCAGGCCGCTGGCACGCTTTCCGGCGGCCAGCAGCAGCGCGTCGCCATCGCCCGCGCCCTGATGCAGTCTCCGAAGATGGTTCTGGCCGATGAGCCGATCGCATCGCTCGACCCGCTCAATGCCAAGATCGTGATGGACGCGCTGCGCGACATCAACGAGCGCGAAGGCATCACCGTCATCACCAACCTGCACACGCTGGATACGGCGCGCAATTATTGCGAACGCATCATCGGCATGTCGCAGGGTCGTGTTGTCTTCGACGGAACGCCGGCGGAGCTGACCGCCGCGGCCGTCACGGAGATTTACGGGACCGATTCACAAGGGTCCGGCATCGACGAGACCATGACGTCGACCAGCATCAACATTCCCGGCGCGCAGCTTCCCGCACGGCCGATACAGCAATCTGCCGGTCCCGAACCGCTCGCTCTCGCCGGGCTCTGAGGAACCGCTCAGCATCGTTTGTGCCCGCGTCAAGGGCCGACATTTCACAACAAACTCCGGCTCGCCGGGAAACAGGAGAAAGTCCATGTTGAAGAAAATCCTTCTTTCGGCAGTCGCCCTTGGCGTTCTGGCCGGTTCCGCCATGGCTCAGGACGTCAAGGTCCTGCGTATCGGTCTCGACGGTTCTGAAAACGAAGCCGACCAGATCCGCAACACGAAGTGCGTTGCCGATGGCCTCAAGGCTGCGACCGGCGTTTCCGAAGTTCAGGTTTTCCCGTCGCCGGACTATAACGGCGTCATCCAGGGCCTGCTCGGCGGCACCATCGACATCGCTTCCATGGGCGCTTCCTCCTACGCCAAGATCGCTCTTGCCGATCCGAAGGCCGTCGATCCGATCCTGACCACCGCTGGCGCCGATGGTTCGACCGGCTATTACACGATCATGGTTGCCCGCAAGGACAGCGGTATCAAGACGCTGGCTGACGCCAAGGGCAAGAAGATCGGTTTTGCCGACCCTGACTCCACCTCCGGCTTCCTCGTCCCGAACGTGGCTATCCCCAAGGAAACCGGCGTTCCGGTGAAGGAATACTTCTCCGAAACCGGCTTTGGTGGCGGCCATGAGAACCTCGTTCTCGCCGTTCTCGACAAGAAGTTCGACGTTGGCACGACCTTCGGTTCGGGCGTTGGCAAGTGGGAAGAAGGCTACACGGCCGGCAACCTCTACCAGATGGTCAAGAAGGGCAACCTCGACATGGACGATATCGTCGAAGTCTGGAAGTCGCCGCTGATCCCGAACGGCCCGCTGATGGTTACCAACAAGCTCGGCGACGCCATGAAGCAGAAGGTCGAAGACTTCTTCATGGAACTGCCGAAGAAGGACCTCGCCTGCTTCCAGGGTTTCACCCAGGGCAAGAACACCGCCTACATCAAGGTCGACCCGTCCTTCTACCAGACGATCATCGACGCCCGTAAGTCCGTTATCGGCGGCTGATCCTGCGATCATACCCGGAAGCGGCGGTGCCTTGCGGCGCCGCCGCTTTTGCCAATAAAGGAAAAGCGGCATGACGACCACACTGCATCATGGCACCCTCTCCCCCAAGGGATTGAGCGCATCGTCCCAGACGGTGATGCGTCATTATCAACAGCAGCTTGCGACAAGACGGATTTATACCGTTATTTCGCTCGTGATCTTCCTCGTCATCCTCGCCGCCTCACTGAATTTTGCCAACGCGGCCAATTCAGGCAAATTCTTCGAGCGCCTGCCCTATTTCTTCGACTTCATGAAAACCTTCGTGCCGGACAGCCCGCTTGAAATTTTCCGGGCGATGTTCGACCTTCCGTCACCCTATGCGGACGGTTCGCTGAAATATAATTACGTCGCGGATCGTGTTTACATCACCGACGGCTTCTACATCCCGCACTTCATCTATCAGCTGATCATCACGCTCAACATCGCGCTGGTTTCGACAATCATCGGCACCAGCTTTGCCTTCGTGCTGTGCTTTTTTGCCTCCACCAATCTCGTCGGTGCCGGGATCGTGCGCTGGGTCGTGCGCCGGGTAATGGAAGTTTTGCGCGCCTTTCCGGAAATCGTCGTTGCCGGGTTGCTGACCGCCATTCTCTCAATCGGTCCGATTGCCGCGATCATCGCGATTTCGGTCCACACGATCGGCGCTCTGGGCAAGCTGTTCTTCGAAGTGGTGGAAAATGCCGACATGAAGCCGGATGAAGGCCTTCGCGCGTCCGGCGCAAACTGGCTGGAACGCGTTCGCTTCGCCATCGTGCCGCAGGTTCTGCCCAACTTCGTCTCCTACGCGCTGCTGCGCGCCGAAATCAACGTGCGCGCCTCGACCATCATCGGTGCTGTCGGTGGCGGCGGCATCGGCGAGGTGTTCCGGCTGTCGATCGGCAACGATCATGCTTCCAAGACCTATGCCATCATCATCCTGCTGCTGATCACCATCATCGCCGTCGACCAGTTTTCCAGCTGGCTGCGCCGCAGACTGATCGGCCATCAATCCTTCGAATTCGGACGGGGAGCAGCCTGATGTCCTCCAGCTTCATTCTCAACACTGCCGAGCGCGAAAGGCTGACCGCCGCGCATCCCGCGATTTTCAAACGCGGCTTCATGAAGCGTTACGGTCTGCTGATCGGTATTCTCGCCACCGTCGTCTATCTCATCAGCTGCTTTTTCTTCTTTAATGTCGGGCCGGCTTTCATGCAGGGCCGCTGGGATCGTGCCTCGAGCTATATTCAGGACTGGTATTCCTGGCGTGCCCAGCCGCGCCTGCGCTTCGAAGATGGCAAGGTGGCGCCGCAATGGTCGAGCCGGGGGCAATATCCGGTCGACTCAAAGATCGACTGGTTGCAGCCCTTGCCGGATGGCGGCTACAGCGTGATCTATGCTGGCATGGAAAACCGCCTCGACGTGACGCCGACCCGGGTGGACGTTTATGTCGACGGCAAGAACTATCCCGTCATCATCAACGGTGAGCAGGCGCGGGCGCCTGAGGGACTGCCGGAAGAAATCCAGCAGGACGGTAACAAGGTTCTCGTGCATTACGGTTTTGCCGGTCAGGCGGAAATCCGCACCAGCCAGGTCTATGTACAGCGCCGCTTCCTTGGATGGGCAAACTTCCTGTTTGACACCAGGTCGGAATTCTGGGGCAAAGGCTATGGCGAACTCGCGGCTCTGGCGCTGTGGGGAGAAAGGCTCGATCCCGAGCGCTCCAATCTCAGCCATATGGTGGATGATTTCCTCGACAACAGCGTCTGGCAACATGCCGATATTCTTTCCAAGCTGATGCAGACGCTGGTCATGGCCTTTGTTGGCACGTTGTTCGGCACGCTCGTTGCCCTGCCGCTCGCCTTCATCGCCGCCCGCAACATTACCGCCAACAGGGCTGCCAACTGGGGCATGAAGCGTCTGTTTGACTTCCTGCGTTCGATCGACATGCTGATCTGGGCGCTGTTCTTCACCCGCAGTTTCGGTCCCGGACCGATCCCCGGCATTGCCGCGATCTTCTTCACCGATACCGGAGCGCTCGGCAAGGTCTATGCCGAGGCGCTGGAGAATGTCGATGACAAGCAGCGCGAGGGCGTCAAATCGGTCGGTGCTTCCCCGATTGCCGTCAATCGTTTCGGCGTGCTTCCGCAGGTGCTGCCGGTCTTCATTTCCCAGTCGCTCTATTTCTGGGAAAGCAATACTCGCTCCGCCACGATCATCGGTGCTGTGGGTGCGGGCGGTATCGGCCTGAAGCTGCTGGAAGCGATGGGCACCAACGCCGACTGGGACAAGGTTGCCTATATGGTCCTGCTCATCCTCTTCGTCGTTTTCCTGTTCGACCATATCTCCAATTCACTGCGTTCGCGGCTGATTGGAAAAACGCAGCACTAGGCCATAAAAGATAAGGGGCGGGATGTATGCGAAGACCGTAGCGACTTCCCTATCCCGCCCTGCTAAACCCACGGGTCCAAAGACGGATTTTTATCCCTGACGCATTCGTCCTGATGTCCGGGCGCCCCCCCAAGGGGCATTCCGGGGCTTAACCGCATTTCGAATGTGCTTTTTTCCATCTGCATCATCATTCTGTCACGGAAAGCGATTACCTCGCACTCCTGACCTTGCGGGAAGCGGGCGAGTCACGCCAAATAGCTTCTCATCCCTGGTTTTCCATGACACTGAAGAGTGCTTACCGTGCGCTACGCCATCTATTTTTCTCCGGCTAAAGATCATCCGCTGACTGAAGCAGCGTCGCGCTGGCTTGGGCGCAATGCATTTTCCGGTACGCTGCATGATGACCATGACGCCTATGCGGACAAGACGGAAGAACCCCGCCGTTACGGTTTCCACGCGACCCTGAAGGCTCCCTTCGAGCTTGCGCAAAAATACAGCGAGGCCGAGCTTCTCGCCGCTGTCGAAGGTTTTGCCGCAAGCCAGCCTGCCTTCGATATTCCGCGTGTCGTCGTTGGCGCGCTCGGGCCGTTTTTCGCGCTGGTTCCGGACCGGACCTACCAGCCGCTGCAGGATTTTGCCGCCGAGATCGTCGACCATTTTGACCGGTTTCGCGCGCCTCTGTCGGAGACCGATATTGCCCGCCGGCGGCCACAGATGCTGACGGAAAGCCAGCGGCAAAATCTGTCGCTCTGGGGTTATCCGCATGTCATGGACGACTTCCGTTTTCACATGACGCTGACCGGTCGTATCGACGAAGACGACCAGCCCGCCATGCAGGAGGTGCTTTCGGCGCGGTTTGCCGAATTCGTCGACCAGCCTCTCACCATTTCCGGCCTCGCTTTGTTCATCGAAGAAACGCGCGGCGCGCCCTTTACCGTTCATCGCTGGCACCCGCTTGGCCAGCAGCCAAAGAAAGATGCGAACCCATGACCGAGCACGCCCTCTCCAATGCCCGTATCGTTTTAGAAGACGATATCATTCTGGGATCCGTTCTGATCCGCGACGGCAAGATTGCGGATATCAGCGAAGGCGCCTCCAAAACCGGAGAAGACCTCGAAGGCGACTTCCTGATCCCCGGTCTGGTAGAACTTCACACCGACCATCTGGAGCAGCACTATTCACCGCGCCCCGGCGTGATCTGGGACAAGATCGCCGCCATTCAGGCTCATGATGCACAGGTTGCCTCATCAGGCATCACCACCGTGTTCGATTGCCTGCGGCTCGGCTCGGATGAGGATGGCGGCTTCAAAAAGGGCGAAATGCGGGAAATGGCTGATGCCATCGAAGCAGCGGCGGATCAGAACCGTCTGCGCGCGGATCACCTGCTGCATCTGCGCTGTGAGGTCGCCTCCGCCGATGTGCTGGAACATTTCGAAGATTTCGAAACCGATCCGCGTGTGCGGCTGATTTCGCTGATGGACCACTCCCCGGGCCAGCGCCAGTTCCAGTCGATGGACCAGTACATCTTCTATTACCAGAAGAAGCGCGGGCTGAGCGACGAGGCTTTTGGCGAGTTCGTGCGCCGGCGGCAGGCCGCATCGGCCGAATATTCCGCCAAGCACCGGGATTATCTGGCCGCCAGCTGCGCCAAGCGCGGTATCACCGTCGCAAGCCATGATGACGCCACCGAAGCGCATGTGGGCGAAGCCATTGGCCACGGTGTTAAACTGGCGGAATTCCCCACCAGCGTCGAGGCTGCAAAAGCCTCGCATAGCGCTGGCATGAGTGTGTTGATGGGCGCTCCGAATATCGTTCGCGGCAAGTCCCATTCCGGCAACATCGCCGCCCGCGATCTTGCCGAGATCGGTGTGCTGGATGTTCTTTCTTCCGACTATGTGCCGTTCAGCCTGCTTTTCGCACCATTCCTGCTCGCCGATCAGGTGGAAGCCATCACCCTGCCGGAAGCGCTCCGTATGGTCACCGCCACACCAGCTCGCACCGTTGGTCTTCTTGACCGCGGCCGTATCGCCACGGGATTGCGGGCCGATCTGGTTCGGGTTCACCGCGAAGATGGCGTACCGGTCACCCGCTCGGTCTGGCGTCAGGGCAAGCGCGTGGCATGACCGGCAACGGAGAAGTCAGCCGGCGCGAGAAAACGCCCGGCACGATGATTGTGGTTGTCGGCCCGAGCGGGGCCGGCAAGGATACGCTGATGGACTATGCGGCAACGCAATTGTCCGGACGGCCCGGCTTCCACTTCACCCGCCGGGTGATTACCCGCAGTGGTGATGCGGGTGGCGAAAATCACGATGCCGTTTCGATGCAGGAGTTCAATCGGCTGCAGGATGAGGGCGCATTCGCCGTCTCCTGGCAGGCGCATGGGCTGAAATATGGTATTCCGGCTGCGGTCTACCGCCAGCTTGAGGCGGGAGACGTGGTCATCGCCAACGGTTCCCGCTCGGCCTTGCCTGAGTTCAGCTCCGCCTTTTCCCGTCTCAGGGTAGTGAACATTGTCGCCCGGCCGGAAGTGCTGGCGCGGCGGCTGGAACAGCGCGGACGGGAAAGCCGCGAGGATATTCTACGGCGGCTGGAACGCAGCTCGCTTGCGGTCGTCGGAGATTTTGACGTGACGACGGTGGATAATAGCGGCGCGATCGAAGATGCGGGCAAGACCATCATGCAGGTATTGGAACAAAGCGCCGGCCGCGACTGATCTTGATATCTGAGGCCCTGACCGCTCGACAAAAGGTCACGCAAAGCTTACCATCAGGCGACAAATTCCAAACATGGTACGCCAAGGCGAGGGATGCCCGAAAAGAGGGTCAGTGACGAGATAACTGTGGTGGCTGGTCTGGCCGCCGGCGTTAGCAATTATGCGCGGTCGCGGGGCATCGATATCGTCCCCATCTGCAAGGCTCTCAATATTGATCCCGTCACTTTCGACAGTCTGACGGAGCGCATAAGTCTCGACAGATTATGCCGATTGCTCGAAACCTGCGCCTTGATTTCCGGTGACGACGCTTTCGGGCTGCAATGCGCCTCCGCTTTTCCGGCCGGCGCATCCGGTGCATTTGGTTATGGTCTGATCAGCGCGCCGACGGTGCGGGCTTTCCTGAGGTTTCTTCAGGATCACGTTTATTACGCGACCAACAACAGCAATTTCACCATGGTCGCGGATACCACACATGTAACGCTTTCCTGGTCCTTCGCACCTGTTATCGCCAAGCGTGATCAATATGTGGATCTTTCCCTCACAGTGCTGATCCAGCGTCTTCGCGATATTCTGGGTGAGCGCATCAATCAGGTCGAAATCGGTCTGGAGCGACAGAAACCGAATAATATTCAGCTATTTAAAGAAAGAATGACCAAACGGATCAGCTTCTCACAGGCGATCCACACGATGCGTATTCCGGTATCGCTCCTCGACGTGGCCAATCCGAACGCAGATGAGCGGCTGTTCGAACTGATGAACCTGCAATGCCGGATGCTGCGACCGGAAACATCGGCGGACGCAACACATTTCATCGATCAGGTAAAACGGTATATGCAGATGCGGCTGTCGGATGCGGAGCTTTCGCTTGGCGAAATCGCACCCTACTTCAATCTTTCCGAGCGGAGTTTTCAGCGGCGGCTTGCCGAACTTGGCACCAATCTCAACGAGATAAAAGACGCCATACGCAAAAATGCCGGCTTCAAGCTTCTGGTGGAAAGCGACCTTTCGGTTTCCGACATAAGCTATCGCTTGGGCTATTCGACGCCCGGCGCGTTTTCGCGCTCCGTTTCCCGCTGGTTTGGGGCAACCCCGACGGATATTCGCAAGAAACACGCGCATCATTCCACCGGATAATACACATTTTCAGCACCAATATTTCGAAATTGCACATTAAAATTCAGATTTATGTCGGCTTTTCCGGCTCCTGTGCCGAAACATAACAATAAAAGCGCAAAACTTGGCGCGAGATGTTATTCTATCGGCGCAGTATATCGCCTATTAGAGCGCCGCGTGGCCCTTAGGGTTTGACGGAAAACATTCCAAAGCTTTGAATCTGCACATTGTTCTGATCCAGAACCGATTCCGGTTTTGCGAATGTCAGTGTGGCAGCACTCCCTGTGCCCAGGAACAACGTCAATGCGGGGCGGCTGGCTGCGAAAGCGGCCACTGTTGGATATTCCTGGTGCCAGATGAAACCTATTGGCGAAATTGACGTTTCGTTCGCGTGCAGACAGAACGTTCGCGGGCGGGCCTCGGGGAATGAAATTATTGCCTGATCGCACCGCCGGGAAGGTCAATCTCTTTTGAGGCAGAAAGAACATGTCTTTAAAAACGCCGCATGAACATCGCCAGACGCGCGAGATCGCCCTTTCGGACCGGGAACGGCACTATCTGGGACTGGTGGCGCGGGGTAAACATCCCTCCCACATCGCCCTTGTGACCGGTGGGACCGAGGCCGAGGTGAAGGACACACTGGAAGCTGTGCGTAACCGGCTGGGTGCCACCAATCTGCTGAATGCCGTCAGCATTGCCCTGCTGCGTGGCCTGATCGAGCAGGATATCTGAGGCATTTTCGCTCCAGCGGCTTATGTGGACGCGTCCCCTTCCCGTAAGCCCAAACCGGATGAGCGGCTTTCTGCGTCAAAATCCCCTCATTTCGATGGCGGGATGGCGGACCAAAAGCGGACTGGAAATGATTTCCTGTCCATATCGACGCAAATGCAAAGCGGCCATAAACGGTTTGCCCGGCGGATCATCAGGTCCGCCGGGTTTTCATTTTACAACTGTTTAAAGCGACTGGATTTCAGCGAGGATATCGCTTTCGACGACAATGCCGCTTTCCAGCGCCTGCCGGCGAACGCCCTGGCTACGGCGGCCGGGCAAACGCACATTCTCCTGTTTTTCTATCTCGCCGGCGATAAGCGCCAGTCGTTCAATAAAGACTGCACCACCCGAGGATACGGGATCGATGACGATAATCGTGTGGCCGAGTGACGGTGGCGCGCCCTTGTCATCCAGTAGGGAAGAGGCTTCGAACGCGAAATTTCCGCCGGTCACCGCGGCGGCCATGATTTCCACCATCAGCGCCAGTGCGGCACCCTTTGCCTCGCCGGCGGGCACCATGGTTCCCTCGATGGCTTCTTCAGGATCGGTGGTTGGCCGGCCGTTTCTGTCGAGCGCCCAGTCCCCCGGAATAGTCTCGCCCTTCTGACGAGCCGCCATGATCTTTCCGCGCGCGACCTTGGAAAGCGCCAGATCGATCACCAGAGGATCGGCGTCGCCAACCGGGGTCGCAAATGCGATTGGATTGGTGCCATAAAGGGGTTTGTTGCCACCCCACGGGGCCATGGATGCCGGCGCATTGGCGAACATCAGCGCGACAAGAGCCATCTCGGCAAAACGTTCGACAGTTAATGCCATGACGCCGGCGTGATGGGAACGATGGATGGCGGCAAGCGCAATGCCCTGCTGCCGGGCCATTTCAGGCAACTGCTCCAGCGCGCAATCAATCGCCGGATAGGCATAACCGTGGTTGGCATCGATCGACAGGACACCCGGCTTCACGCGCGTCGCCACCGGCCGCGCCTTGCCATCGACTTTTCCCACCCGCGCCTGGCGGACATAAACGGGGATACGGCGAAAACCGTGACCGCTCTGGCCTGCCGCTTCGGATGCGACGAGCGCCTTCGCCACTGAGCGGGCGTTCTGCGGCAGAACGCCGTTGCGCTCAAAGATAGAGGAGACGAGATCCTCCGCCTCTGCGATTGAGAATTTCATTCCGGAATGCCTCTGCTTGGTAAAGTCGACAAAGACCTACACCATCGAAAACATTCGCGAAATCTTATTCACGCGCAAACGGATGTGCGCGTGAGGAATAGTGGACATGCCCGTTAATTTAAACGGGTTCTAGCGGATGCTGATCGGCAGCGTGATCGTCTTGCTTGCTTCCGGAGGCGGAGCAGGCACGGGTGACGCGCTCTGGATCCAGGCCGCAATCTGCTGGTCGATTGAGGAATCGCCGGTGGACTGGACCACGCTGACCCCACTGATCGCGCCTGCGTCATTGACCCTGAACCGCACCGTTGCCGTCATTGCATCACTGCGAAGCGAACGTGGCTTGCGCCGCTGGATATGGGAACGAACCTTCGATCCCCACTTTGCCGGTGAGGCAGAAGACGATGAAAAGAAACCGGCATTGTTGCGCGATGCCGCTGTCCTGTCGGACTGCTGTGCCTCGGCCTTGGCCGTTTCGCGCAATTCCGATGCCTGCTGCGGTTTGGGGCGCTGGCGCTCGACCTTCTTTTTCTCTTCCGGCTCTTTCTTTTCAACCTTCTTTTCAACGGGCGGCGGTGGCGGCCGAATGACAGGCAAGGGAACCTCGATATTTTCGAGTTCCGCCATCATCTGTTCCTGCACGGGGTCGATCTGCTCTACCGGCTCAGGAATTTCCTGTGGCTCGACAATCTCCTCAACCGGCGGTTCCGGCGGCTGCACAGGTTCCGGCGGCGGCGTTTCCGCAACCGGTTCCGGTGGCGGCGGCTCTTCCGGTGGAGGTTCCTCCATCGGCTGGCTGTTGTCGCTTTTTACCTCTTCGGCGTCCTCGACATCCTGCGCCGGTGTCGTTTCCTCAGTGTTGACAGCTTCCGGTATCGCCGCCATCTCGATCATGATCGCGGCTGGCGGTGGCCCGCCAGCATCGAGTTCTTCCGGTTCCTGCATCAGATAATAGGCAAAACCGGCATGAACGCTCAGCATGAGCAGCGCCGCGGCGGACCACAGCGTCACTTCCCCCAGACGGGAATGTCGGGACTGCGGGTAGCCGTTTTCAGTCATGGCGCCGTTCCCGGCACCGTCGGCGCGGCGGGTTGGGCGGCATTGGCGGGCGGCGATGCCGCACCGACATTTTCCAGACCCACCAGGGCGATCTTCAGGTAACCGGCATCCCTGAGCAGGTTCATGATTTCCATGAAGTGACCGTAGTCGACGGCCTTGTCGGCGCGCAGGAAAATGCGCGTATCCTTCTTGCCGCCCGTCTGCCTGTCAATCGACGCCGCCAGTGCTTCCCGGGCAACGACATCATTGCCGAGGTTAAGCGAGAGATCGTCCTTGACCGTCAGATAAAGCGGTTCTTCCGGACGCTCCGCCGGCTTGGCGGTGGATGCGGGGAGATCGACATTCACATCCACCGTGGCCAACGGCGCAGCCACCATGAAGATGATGAGCAGAACCAGCATCACGTCGATGAAGGGCGTGACGTTGATCTCGTGGTTTTCGGAGAGATCGTCTCCACTATTTTCGCGAATACCGCCAGCCATGACCGATCACCGTCCAACCAGCGACACTGCGGGCTTGCTGGTGCTGCCCGGCGGAATACGGCGGAAATCGAGATCGCGGCTCACGAGGCGCTCCACGCCGGCGGCGGCATCCGCCAGCAGGTGACGGTAACCGGTGATGGAGCGGGCAAAGACGTTGTAGATCACCACCGCCGGGATAGCAGCAACGAGGCCGATCGCGGTGGCGAGCAGCGCCTCGGCAATACCCGGCGCCACGACGGCGAGGTTGGTGGTCTGCGATTCCGAAATGCTGATGAAGGAATTCATGATGCCCCAGACCGTGCCGAACAGGCCGACGAAGGGAGCGGTGGAACCGATAGTCGCGAGAGCACCGGTTCCGCGCGACATGCGGCGACCCGCATGGGTTTCAATACGCGACAGCGCCGAGGAGACACGCTCCTTGATGCCACCGCCGTCCGTGTGTTCGACCACCGCATCGGAAAGCTGCATTTCATGGGTTGCCATGCGCAGCATGAGTGCCGCCGGTCCGCCCTTGTTTTCGACGGCATCAGTCGCTTCAGTCAGGGTTTTCGCCCGGCGAATGACCTTGAGTGTTGCACCGGCACGCACCCGCGCACCCGCGAGCTCGATAGACTTCGCCACCCAGACCGTCCAGGTGACGAGCGACGCGAAAGCAAGGCCGATCATCACGCCCTTCACGACCCAGTCCGCAGCCATGAACATGCCCCATGGCGACAGGTTATGCGGGATATCAGCACGATGTTCGGCACTTGTGGGTTCGGCGCTAGTAGGCTGGGCGCTGGTGGGCTCGGGATTAGCGGGCTCTACCGGAGTAGAGACTTCGTTCGGCGCAAGTGTTCCGTTCGCCTGAGGCGGCTGCTCGGTCTGCGTCGGCTGCGGCGCAGCACCTTCAGATGTGGACTGAGCGGGTGCAGGCTGGTTCGATGGCGGCTGGGCGGGTGTGGCAGCCGGCTGTTCCGGTGTGGTTGCGGAAGGCGGGGTGACAGGCTGGAGCGCCGGAGCGCTTGGCGTCGCGGGAGTTTCCACCGGCGGCTGGGCAGGCTGAACCGTTTCCGCCTGAGGTGCAGGCTGGGCCTGGGGTTCGGATGCTGTCTGAGCCAAAACCGCGCCGGCGCTCAGCCCGGCCAGCAGGGTAACTGCCGCAGCAAGGGAAACGTGCCGTGTTTTGTTTGCCCTGTTGAAGGATGCGGAAGAAGTGGAGGTCTCAGCTGACATAATTTTTATCCCGGATTCCGTCGATGAACTCATCCGCAGATTGGCCGGTTTCTGAAAGCCGGGGTCATGAACGGATGCCGTCGTGAAAGCTTGACGTTCCGATAATAAACCTGAGTTCTTTTGACAACTATTATATTATTAAAAGACGACGCGTAAACTCTTCTTTACAAAAAAGTGACTGTCCGAGTGGCTTCAGGTGTTTTGCGAAGGCGAAAATTGCGCCACGAGGGCATGTCGGTCGCCGGGATAGGTCACACGAACGCTCGTGACATAGTCCGTCCCGTGCCAGGTGCGGCGATCTATGACCAGACAGGCCGCACCGGATGCGATGCCCAGCGCCGCCGCATTCTTGCGATCGGCGGAGACGGCGCTGATGCGATGTTCGGCTGCACTCCAGGGCACCATCTTCAACAGCCAGGTGCCCGGACCGGTCTGCGAAAAATCCGCAACTTCCGCTTCCGGGACGGCAGTGACATTTATAATGCGTTCTTCAAGGCAAAAGGGAACGCCGCCGGCAAAATGCGTGCAGGTGAGCTCCAGCACCCGCGCGTCGGCGGCAAGCGCCATTGCCGCACTGTCTTTTTCACCCGCGGGGCGCAGACGCCGCTTGTCGAGACGGTATCCGTAAACGAGGCCGAGCGCCTGAACCTCCCGTTCGATATCATGGATTTCCAGCACGGCCGATTGCGCATGGGGCTGGCGAACGAAGGTGCCGAGCCGCCGGCGTCTTTCAATCAGGCCGCGCTGTACCAATTCGCCCAACGCCTTGTTCACCGTCATGCGCGAGCAGGCATATTGCCGGGTCATCTCGTGTTCGAAAGGAATACGGTATCCCGGCGGCCATTCGCCCGACATGATATGGCGCTCGACATCGTTGCGGATGCGCTCGTGCAGTGATTTCTCCTGAAGATCGGCACCTGTACTCCTCATCCCGATGCTTGTCTCCTCCCGGTTCGCTGGATCAACTAGCCATGGGCAGCGGCGGCAATCGCCTCACTGCGAATTTCCTCCGTCAGCTTCGCGCGCAGCTGTGAAAACTCCGGGCTGGCCTTGACGGTGTAGTGACGCGGATGCGGCAGGTCGACCGACGTGATCGACTTGATGCGCCCCGGCCTTGCCGACATGGTCACCACACGCGACGCCATGAAGACTGCTTCTTCGATGTCATGGGTGACAAAAATGACGGTCTTCTGCTCCCGCTCCCAGATGCCGAGCAGCAATTCCTGCATCAGCCCGCGCGTCTGGTTGTCGAGAGCGCCGAAAGGCTCATCAAGCAGGAGGATTTTCGGGCCGTTCGCCAAAGCACGGGCAATGGCGGTTCTCTGCTGCATGCCGCCGGACAGTTGTTTCGGCCAATGGTTTTCAAAACCGCGCAGGCCTACCTTGTCGATATAGCTATCGACGATCTCCCATTTTTCCTTCTCGGCGACGCCGCGTTCGCGCAGGCCGAAGGCGACGTTTTCCCTGATCGTCAGCCAGGGAAACAGCGTGTAGGACTGGAATACCATACCGCGATCCGCACCCGGTCCCGTCACCGCCCGGCCGGACAGCAGGACCTCGCCGGTCGTCGGACGATCAAGCCCGGCGATGATGCGCAGCAGGGTCGATTTTCCGCAGCCCGACGGGCCGAGGATGGTAACAAAATCATTGCGTGGTATTTCCAGATTGGTCGGCTGCAAGGCCAGCGTCGGCTGCCCGCCCTGCACTCCCGGAAAGGTGCGGCTGACGCCCTTGATAATAAGTTCACTCATCAGGCAAGCCTCCAGGCGAAAAGCTTCCGGTTCAGCGATTTGAATGCGAAATCGGAAATGAGGCCGATAACACCGATGACGATGATGCCGAAGATGATCTGCCCGGTTGCCATCAGCGCCTGGCTGTTGATGATCATATAACCGATGCCCGAGGAAGCACCGATGAGTTCGGCGACGATGACATAGGTCCAGGCCCAGCCAAGGACGAGGCGGAGGATTTCGGCAATATCGGGCGCATTGGCGGGAATGAGAACACGGCGCACCACGCCTCTGTCTTTTGCGCCAAGTGTATAGGCAGCCTCCACAAGGTCCCGTCGCGTGCCGGCAACCGCCACGGCCACCATCAGGATAATCTGGAAAACCGCGCCGATGAAGATAACCAGCAGTTTCTGCATCTCACCAATGCCGGCCCAGAGAATGAGCAGCGGCACGAAGGCGGATGCCGGAAGGTAGCGGGCGAAGGAGACGAAGGGCTCCAGCAACGCTTCGATGGGCTTATATGCCCCCATGGCGATGCCGAGCGGCACGGCGACCACCGATGCCAGCACGAAACCACCCACCACGCGCCAGATGGTCATGCCGATATCACCGGCAAATCCCTGATCAGTCAGCAGATAGATGCCGTCCTTCAGCATGGTGATGGGGTCCGCCAGAAAGGTCGGCGATACGAAGCCGCCAAGCGTGGCGAGGCCCCAGGCGGAGAAAAACAGCACGAAGAACAGAATGCCGAGGGCAATTCTCGTGCTGTTCCTGATAGGTTGAAGTGGTTGCATTCTGTCGCCTGTCTGGGAGAACCGGCGCGGCAGCTGCGCCGCGCCCTCAAAACGCTTTCCACACCATTCCCGGCGTGGAAGACGCTTTCCTGCATGTCATTGGCGACAACATTCCGGCAAGGGATGCAGCCGCCTATGCGCGTTACTTGATGAAGGACGTATCCGCGAGCGTCGAAAGATCGGGCTTCGACTTGATCACGCCGATTTCGAGAAGCAGATCGGCCGATTTTTCGGAGAAGGTCTTGAATTCGCCCTCGAAGAATTTCTGGTTGGCGGCCTTGTCCTGCCATTCCAGGAACTTTGCAGAAGCCGCAAAGGCCTCTCCCGCCTGCTTCACATCCGCGCCCATCGTCGCATAGGACTTCTCAGGGTCCTTCTTGATGAGGTCGAGCGCCTGGAAATAGCTGTCCGCCAGAGCCTTCGCCGCCTGCGGATTGTCCTTGAGGAAATCCGGCGTGCAGCCGAACGTGTCCATGACGGCGGGATAATCGAGCGTCGTGGCGAGGATTTTCCCCTTGTCGGGGGCGGCGCGCACGGTGGAGAGATAAGGCTCATAGGTCATGGCCGCATCATTCTGGCCGGCGACGAATGCCTGCGCGGCTGGTCCCGGCTCAAGGTTTACGACCTTGACATCCTTCAGGGTCATACCGTTTTCCTTGAGGATCCAGGCAAGGAAGAAATAGGGGGAGGTGCCCGGCGCGGAAGCGGCAATCGTCTTGCCCTTGAGATCAGCGACGTTTGAGACGTCGCCGCGCACCGCGATACCATCAGCCCCATGGGATTTGTCCATCTGGAAAATCTGCGTGGACTTCACGCCATTGGCGTTCCAGGCGATCCAAGTTTCCACCGTGGTGGCAGCACACTGGATATCACCCGACGCAAGGGCCAGATGCCGGCTGGCCTGCGGTATCTTCTTGATATCGACCTTCAGGCCGTTCTTTTCAAAAATGCCCGCCTGCTTGGCAAGTGTCAGCGGCGCAAATCCGGTCCAGCCGGACATGCCGATGGTGACCGATGTTTCAGCATAGGCGGAAGCGGATGAGAAAAGCGATGCAATTGTGGCGAGAACCCACGTTTTTTTCATGATCTGAACCCCTTTTGATTTATTTTTGTGCGACGTTTTTTATCGCTTTATTTGAGGCATCGTAGGCAGGGTTTTTAGATTTGTCTAGACAAAGTAGAGGCGCTTGCGCGCTGCCGGAAAGATTGCAAATCGGTCGCCTACCGTCCTACACATAGAGTGACAGGGACCTGCACAGGTCCGCCGTTTTTCCATCGGGCTGCCATGACCAGACAGAGACGTCGCAACATCATCAAGGCAAGGCGCACCGGAACCGGCATTGCGCTGGTTGCCGCCATTTCCTTCATCGCCGGCATGACGGATGCGGTGGGTCTTTACGTTTCCGGAGATTTCGTCTCCTTCATGACCGGCAACACGACACGCGCCGCAGTCTCCATGGAGTCAGGCATATACTCCCACGCTGCCAAACTGCTTTTCGCCATCGTTGCTTTCGTGGCGGGCAATGCCGGCGGCATCGTGGTGGCGCATAAATTCGACCGGCGCATCTTCGCAGTTCTTATGGCGGTGGGCGGGCTGGTGGCGATTGCAGCGCTGCTGCGCGACGAGGCCTCCGGTCTCCTGCAATTTTATCTCGTCGTTTTTGCGATGGGCATGGTCAATGCCGCCGTGGAGCATATTGAGGGGCTGCCGATCGGCCTCACCTATGTGACCGGCGCTCTTTCCCGTTTCGGCCGCGGCATCGGTCGCTTTCTTCTCGGCGAACGCAGCCTCGACTGGGGCATCCAGATCGTGCCATGGCTTGGCATGCTCACCGGCGCAATCTGCGGTGCGGTGTTGGGCGCGACGCTGCATTCGGATGCGCTGTGGGTGGTTGCGGCTTCGGTTTTCGCCATAGCCTTCGCAACCCTCGTCATTCCGCGCTCGCTCCGCCAGCGATACAATCAGCGGGTCAAAATCCGGCGAATTGCGCCGTAACGGCTGCCGCCGTCACTTTCGCGAAATGGTGACGAATTTCGTGCCGCGCACCCGCACCGTCATCAGGCAGGGCTCCTTGTCGGTGCGTTCGCAATAACGCGGATGCATTTTCAGCACGAAGACCATGTTGCCGAAACGCTTGATGAAATCGTAGCCGTAAATCCGGGCTGTGGCGATCATCAGATAACCACCCTCTTTTACCTGGACGTAGAAATTATAGGGGCATCCCTCATCATCACAGGCGCGGCCTTTTTCGCCGTCGCAATCTAGAACACCGTGATTAACGACGGCATCCATCAGGCCGTCATTATTGATATCCAGCCGTGTAACGAAATCGTCACCAAACGCCGCCACCTTGCACTCGTTGCGAAAATGGTCCTTTTCATAAATCTCGGGATCGTTCACCAGCTGCTGCTGTGCCGCCAGCGCCACCGGAAACATCAGAAGAACCAGTGTCTGAAGAGCGACAACGATAGCGATTCGCACGGCATTTTCCTTTGCATCCGTTTCGGTTATGGATGTTGCGATCATCCGGGCGGCCAGCCTAGAGTTTAGTGCTTGCGCGACACTGACGTGTTCGCAGCCCATGTTTCGGGGGAACCTTTTCATGACACTACTGGGTTTTCTCGACTATGCCGGTGTCGCCATCTTTGCTGCAACCGGTGCTCTGGCTGCATCACGCAAGCAACTGGACCTGATCGGCTTCCTGTTTTTCGCGGCTGCGACCGGGATCGGCGGCGGCACGGTGCGTGACCTCGTGCTGGGCAGGGCGCCAGTCTTCTGGGTGGTAAACCCGACCTATATTCTCGTCTGCGTATCGGTCGCGGTTCTGCTGTTCTTTACAGCACATCTTTTCGAATCCCGTTACCGGGTGCTGCTATGGCTTGATGCCCTTGGCCTCTCCGCTTATTGCGTGATGGGGGCAGCCAAGGGCCTCGCCGCAAGCGGCTCTGCAACCGTTGCCATCGTCACCGGTGTTCTGACGGCCACATTCGGCGGCGTGTTGCGCGATATTCTCGCCGGGGAACCTTCCGTCCTCCTGCGACCGGAAATCTACATTACCTGCGCGCTTTTGGGCTCTTCCACCTTTATTATCGTCTATTTCCTCGGCGCGCCGCTTTATGCGGCATCAGCCGTCGGCGTGTTGACGGCTTTCGGCGTCCGCTCTGGAGCGCTGATCTTCGGATGGACTTTTCCGCCCTACAAGGCCAAGCCCGGCAGGCGCCCCGAAGATATAATGAAGTGAGCGATAAAGCCGCCTGAAACAGAAATGGCGCCCGAGGGCGCCATTTTCATTTCCAGTCTCTGCCGAAACCTCAGCCGCGCTTGCGACGAAGGCGGATGACCACATCCACATGGGCGATTTCCATGCCTTCCGGCGCTTCCGGCAGGTTACCGATGTGGAGATTATTGACGGGAATATCGAGAACCTCGTTCTCGCCCTCGACGAAGAAATGGTGGTGATCCGACACGTTGGTATCGAAATAGGTGCGGGCACCCTCGACAGCCAGAACGCGGATCAGGCCAGCTTCGGTAAACTGATGCAGCGTGTTATAAACCGTGGCGAGAGAAACAGGCACGCCGGCGGTGACCGCCTCATCGTGCAGTTCCTCGACCGTCAGGTGGCGATCACCCTTTGCGAAAAGAAGATCGCCCAAAGCCACACGCTGACGCGTGGGGCGCAGCCCCGAGCGCCGCAGCCTCGTTCCGATATCCAAAGTGGCGTCAAATGCCATGCAATCCCATTCCAAGCACAGGGGTGAAATTCACCAATTGCATTAGCATATATCTTTTGCAGCGAATGCTTTCAATAGTTTCAGCGTCGCCGAGTGTCGCAAATGGCTGCAAACCGGCCATTCTTGCAAATTTCCTCTGGTTCCTTCCCGATGGTTCCTGTATGCGGACGGCACATTGAGGTAATGACTTCTGCAAAGAAGGTTCTGAAGACAAAGAATGGGGGCGAAACGGCCTTTGCCCTTGCAGCGCTTCATTTTGAACCTAACTTGCTCTAGTGAAGTCAATCAACACCAGTAACTGGGGAAGTGAAAGCGGTATGGCAACGAGGCAATCAAGTTACAATTACGAGGAGATCCTGTCCTGCGGTCGCGGCGAATTGTTCGGCCCGGGAAATGCCCAGCTCCCATTGCCCCCCATGCTGATGGTTCACCGCATCACCGAAATTTCTGAAACCGGCGGCGCGTTCGACAAGGGTTTCATCCGCGCCGAATACGATGTCAGCCCCGATGACTGGTATTTTCCCTGCCATTTCCAGGGCAACCCGATCATGCCGGGGTGCCTCGGCCTTGACGGCATGTGGCAGCTGACCGGTTTCTTCCTCGGCTGGCTGGGTGAAGAAGGCCGCGGCATGGCGCTTTCCACCGGCGAAGTCAAATTCAAGGGCATGGTTCGCCCGAACACCAAGCTCCTGCAATACGGTATCGATTTCAAGCGTGTGATGCGCGGCCGTCTGGTGCTTGGAACCGCCGACGGCTGGCTGAAGGCCGACGGAGAAACCATTTATCAGGCGACGGACCTTCGTGTAGGGCTGTCGAAAGAAAAGACCGCCTGAAGCAGACGGAATAAGTCTTGGCAAGGCCGGGCGGCGTCGGTCGTCCAGCCGAAATCTTAAGAAAAGGTCCCTTTCATGAGACGAGTTGTTGTCACCGGCCTCGGTATTGTTTCTTCCATCGGCGGTGATGCCGCTGAAGTCACCGCATCGTTGCGCGATGCCAAATCCGGCATTTCATTTTCGCCGGATTTTGCCGAACACGGTTTCAAGTGCCAGGTCTGGGGCAAGCCGTCTCTTGACCCGACCGATCTGGTCGACCGCCGCGCCATGCGCTTCCTGTCGCAGGGCGGCGCGTGGAACCATGTCGCCATGAAACAGGCGATCGCCGATTCCGGTCTCGAAGAGAGCGACATCAGCGGCAATGAACGCACCGGCATCATCATGGGTTCGGGCGGTCCATCCACCCGCACCATCGTTGAAGCCGCCGATATTACGCTGAAGAACAACAGCCCGAAGCGCATCGGCCCCTTCGCCGTGCCGAAGGCCATGTCATCCACCGCGTCCGCAACGCTCGCCACCTGGTTCAAGATCCACGGCGTCAACTATTCGATCTCGTCTGCCTGCTCCACCTCGGCGCATTGCATCGGCAACGCCGCCGAGATGATCCAGTGGGGCAAGCAGGATGTGATGTTTGCAGGCGGCCACGAAGACCTCGACTGGTCGATGTCCAACCTCTTCGATGCCATGGGCGCGATGTCGTCCAAATATAACGAAACGCCGTCTCTCGCTTCACGGGCCTATGACGTCAATCGCGACGGCTTCGTCATCGCTGGCGGCGCTGGCGTGCTGGTTCTCGAAGAACTGGAACATGCAAAGGCGCGCGGCGCCAAGATTTACGCCGAGATCGTCGGTTATGGCGCAACCTCCGATGGTTACGACATGGTGGCCCCGTCAGGCGAAGGCGCAATCCGCTGCATGCGGCAGGCGCTCGCCACCGTCAAGGGCGACATCGACTACATCAATACCCACGGCACCTCGACGCCGGTTGGGGACAGCAAGGAAATCGGTGCGATCCGCGAAGTCTTCGGCGACAGGATTCCGCATATCCAGTCGACAAAGTCCCTCACCGGCCATTCGCTGGGTGCAGCCGGCGTGCAGGAATCGATCTACGGTCTGCTGATGATGCAGGAACGCTTCATCGGCGAAAGCGCGCATATTTCCGAACTCGACCCGGAATTTGCGGGCGTTCCGATCGTTCGCAGCCGCATCGACAACGCCAAGATCGACACCATCCTTTCCAATTCCTTCGGCTTCGGCGGCACCAACGCCACGCTGGTCTTCCAGCGTCATAACGGATAATTGCCAATGAACGGCATCATGCAGGGTAAACGCGGCCTCATCATGGGCGTCGCGAACAATCACTCCATCGCCTGGGGTATTTCAAAGGCACTTGCGGCACAGGGTGCGGAACTGGCCTTCACCTATCAGGGTGAAGCGCTGGGTAAACGCGTAAAACCGCTTGCCGCAGAACTCGGTTCTGACTTCATCGTGCCTTGCGATGTCGAGGATATCGCCTCTGTCGACGCGCTTTTTGCGGCGATCCGCGAAAAATGGGGCTCGCTGGATTTTGTCGTGCACGCCATCGGCTTTTCCGACAAGAATGAGCTGAAGGGTCTTTACGCAAACACGACCCGCGACAATTTCAGCCGCACCATGGTCATTTCCTGCTTCTCATTCACGGAAATTGCCAAGCGCGCCGCCGAACTGATGACGAATGGTGGTTCGATGCTGACGCTGACCTATAATGGTTCGCAACGCGTCATCCCGAACTATAACGTCATGGGCGTCGCCAAGGCGGCACTCGAAGCGTCCGTGCGTTATCTCGCTGCAGATTATGGGCCGCGCGATATTCGCGTCAACGCCATCTCTGCTGGTCCGGTCCGCACGCTGGCGGGTGCCGGCATTTCCGACGCACGTGCTATTTACGCATGGAACCAGAAGAACGCGCCGCTGAGGCGCACGGCGGATATCGAGGATATTGGCGGATCGGCGCTCTACCTGCTGTCCAACCTGTCGCGCGGTGTAACCGGCGAGTGCCACTATGTGGATTGCGGTTACAATATCACCTCGACCCCTACACTCGAGGTTCTGTCAAAAGCGGACGCGGAATAACAACCCGTTTCTTCCCTTCGACAAAGCCCGGCAATATGCCGGGCTTTTTGCATTTGGAGCCTGTCTCATTTTCGTGAATCGCTAAAGTAGAAGCCGTTGGGGTAACTGAATTTAAACACCAGCTGGTTATGGTCTGCAACAAATTCATCGGTTGCGCTTGCCGCATATTCTAGAGATCGACACATATGCGACTGGCCAGACTGACGCCATTGCTACGAAAATTCGGGGTTTCGCGTGACGGCACAGCAGCCATTGAATTCGCGATACTCGCCATTCCCTATTTCCTCGTTGTTTTTGCGATCATTGAGACCTTCATCGCCATGATGGCGGAACAGGTTGTCGTGAATGCCACGGAAACCATGGCGCGGCGTCTGCGCACCGGACAAATCAGCAGTTCGATTTCGAAAGAGGATTTTCGCAAGAACTTCTGCAACGAAGTCTCGGTGATGATCACCTGCTCTGCGGATGAGATAAAAACCGAACAGAAACTCTATATCGACCTTCGTTCCTTTCCGGCCTTCAAGGATATTCCGACCACGGTACCCCTGAAGGCTTACGGCGAATATTACGATCTCGATACGGCGCAATTCGGCTTCAAGCCGGGCGGACCGGAAACAATCAACATGCTGCGCGTCTATTATCGCTGGCGTGTCATCGCCGATATCATCCGTCCATATCTTACAAAAATACGTCCAGCTGACGGGTCTATGCCCTCGCATTTCCTTATTGTCGCGACCGACGCTTTCGTGAACGAGAAATACACCACAAGCGGGGGCTCATGATGGCAGGGCTGAGAGCCGCCGTCGCGAACGGCAGACTTCGTTTTACAACACTCGTCACACGCTTCGTAAAAGATCGCCGTGGTGTGGGCGCTGTGGAATTCGCAATTCTCTTCCCGATATTGCTCGCTCTTTATGTGACATCCTTCGAGCTGACCATCGGTTACAATACCTATAAGCGTGCAAGCAGCGCTTCAGCGACGATCAACGACCTGATCTCCAAAACGGGCTCCGTCGACAAGGCCTATCTCAAAAACATGCAGAATGTTGCGGCGGCCGTCTTCGCGCCTTACAGCACCACCGGTTTGAAGCTGAAGATCAGTGGCATAGCGATCGACAAGCAGAAACAGGCGAAAATAACCTGGTCCTGGGATGAGAAAGACCAGAGACCATATGCGGTGGGATCGGCAGTCACGGTTCCAACCCGCCTGCTCATCGAAAACAGCTTTCTCATTCATGTCGAACTTTCCATTCCGCATGAATTGCTGATGTTCATGCCCGACATCGCTTCATCGGGCGCAAGATCGATCACCATCGGCCGTGATTATTTCTTCAAACAGCGCGATGCGGAGGTCACCTGCACCAATTGCTGAGCCAGAAGGCGCAGCAAGGGTGACCCCCGTACGATCCGTTTCTAATAGACGTCGCGCAGATAACGCTTTTCGCGCTTGAGCCGGTTCACATACTCGCTTGCCGCTTCCGCAGAAATGCTGGCTTCGTCGGCGACGATCTGATGCAGGGCGTCGTCGACATCCTTGGCCATGCGGGTCGCATCACCGCAGACGTAGAAATATCCGCCCTCTTCAAGCCATTGATAAAGCGCCTTGCCGTTCTGGCGCATGCGGGTCTGGACATAAATCTTCTCCGCCTGATCCCGCGAAAAGGCAAGGTCGAGACGGGTCAGCACGCCATCACGGCTCATGTCGCCAAGCTCGTTTTCGTAGATGAAATCCGACTGGCGGTGCTGGTCACCAAAGAACAGCCAGTTCTTACCGGCAGCACCCCTCGCCTGCCGCTCTTGCAGAAAGGCCCGGAAAGGCGCGATGCCGGTGCCCGGTCCGACCATGATGACAGGCGCGCCGTTATCCTGCGGCACGCGGAATGCCTTGTTGGGCGACACGAAAATCCCGGCATTCTGGTCGGCCTCAACCCGGTCCGCCAGATAGGTGGAGCATACACCGCCACGCTCGCGGCCATCGGCACGATAACGCACGCTGGCGATGGTCAGATGCACGCTGTTTTCCGCAACCAGCGGGCTGGAGGAGATGGAATAAGCGCGATGCTGCAGCGGCTTCAGGAAGGTCACGAATTCGGCAAGATCGAATACGGGCTTTCCGCCGAGATTGAGCAGATCGAGAATATCCTTGCTCCAGAGAAAGGCGGCCAGCTGCTCCCTGTCCCCATTGGCAAGGATATGGCTCAACTCCTCATGTCCTGCGCGCTTGCCAATTTCAGCCACCAGCTCACGCGAAGGCGTCGATATCTCGAACATGTTCAGAAGCGCATCACCGATCGGTCGGTCGAGGCCGGTGACCTCGCCATCCGCACTCGCTCCAAAGCATTCGAGCAGAGCGGCGACCAGTTTCGGGTCGTTGAGGGGGACGACACCAAGGGCGTCCCCGGCCTCATATTCAAGGCCGCTTGCCCCAAGATCAAATTCGTAATGACGAATCTCCTTGGACGAGGCCGGGCCGGAAAGAAGGCGATTGACGCTCACCCGTGACGAATAAGGGTTCTTGCGACCCCAGCCCTGTTTTGCCCGCGCGGGCGGCTCGGCGACCACAGGTGTGATCGCAGCGGCATTGTCACCACCGATGGCGAGCGCAAGCGGCACCGTCTCGCCGATCCAGGCGGCAGCCGCATCCTCGAAATCGATATCGCAGTCGATACGCGTCTTCATGCGCCTGCCGCCGAGCTGTTCGAAACGCGTATCGATAAGCTTGCCCGCCTGGCAGAAGCCGTCATAACCGGTATCGCCGAGTGCAAGAACGGCGAAATTCATCTCATCCAGTCGTGGCGCGCCATCGGCGGCAAGCGCCTCCCAGAACAGCTGGGCATTGTCAGGCATCTCGCCTTCACCGTAGGTCGAGGTGACAACGATGACACGCTTCATGGAGCCGAGACTGTCCATGGAAACGTCGTCCAGCGCCGTCACAACCGGCTGCATGCCCTGGGTACGGGCAGCGGCGGCGATATCCATCGCCAATGCTTCGGCGTTGCCGGTCTGGGTGCCGACAAGGATGTTCAGCAGGCTGGCCGTCGCCTTGGGGGCAGCAGAGGCCACCGATGTTTCGAGGCCGATGGCGGTGCGGGAGTGGAGCCCGGCCAGAAAACCGGCGAGCCAGGCGCGCTGGTCGCCATTAAACGGCGCATCCTGTGGAATGTAAGGTATCTTCATCATGCTGCCCTGTTCTGGCTGGATGCGGTGGCAAGGTCCGGGATGGCGCGAGCGGCGAAAAGCTCCTCGAAGCCCGGCAGGCGGCCGATCTTCTCGATGTTTTTCCGGTTCTGCTGAATGATCCAGCCATAGGTGCCGGGGCTGTCCACCGACCAGATGTTCCGGCGCGCCAGCGCCTGCTTGTAATCGTCAAGCCGCTTGGCCGCGATCATCACCGCGAGCTGTTCGTCGCTATGGTCGGAAAGTGCTTCACGGGCATATTTCAGCAGGCGCTGCATCAGCGCATAGTCTTCCGTGAGAATAAGATTGCGCACAGCCTTTTCGATGGCGGGATCAGAAGGGCCGGATGCCATCGGCAACCGTTGCAGGGCGATGGCCTGCGCCATGCTCAACACGGTGTAGTTATTGAGCAGCGCATACATGTCTTCCGTATCCGTCTCGCCATAACCCGGCACCGTTCCGTTCAAGACAGCCTTACGGTCGCGATAAGCGAGCTTGAATTTGCGCAGCTGATGGGCGGCAAGTGCCGAGGCCAGCTCCTCCAGCAGCTCCTTGCGGGGCTTGGCTTTGAGGATCTCATCGCTGTCCTGATAAAGCAGCAGGGCGCGCGGCATGCCATAGACGAAATTATGCTGCTCACTCTCCCAGTTTTCCAGAAGCCATGCCGCCTTGGCCGAGCCGGTTTCTGCGACATGCAGACTCAGAAGCTGGTGGACTGCCTGATTGTGGATCGCTGCCTGTTCATCCTCACCGGTGATCGAGCCGAGCAGGATGGAATCATGGCTGACCTTCTTCGGCAGATCGCCATAGGGATCATACTGATAGACGAAGCCACCACTCATGCCGTTGCCAAAACCCTTGCCGAAACTGCCAAGGTTGAGAACAGCACCATTGGTCATATACTCGCAGGCGAAATCGCCAACGCCTTCGACCACGGCGGTGGCGCCAGAATTACGCACCGCGAAACGGTCGCCCGCCTGTCCTTCCACGAAGGTGCGGCCGCCGGTAGCGCCGAACAGCGCGAAATTACCGACCAGCACATTGCCGCCCGCCTCTTGCGAACCTCCGCCGGGGGAGCGCACGACGATGGTGCCACCGCAGGCGCTTTTGCCGACACCGTCATTGCAGGTGCCGGTATGCACCATGACCATGCCGTCATTGCAGAAAGCGCCGAAGGACTGACCAGCCGAACCTGACGTATCGATGCGCACCGAACCCGCTTCCAGAAAACGGCGGCCACGGCCATCCCGCTTGACGGCCGGAAGCGCGTCCAGCTGCTCATCGGAAAGTTCGTGGTTCAACATGCGTTCGATATCGACGGCGAGCTGGCCGCCGACGCTCTTGTTGCAATTGTTGAGGAAACGATTGCCGCCAAGCTCGATGTTCTCGCGCTTGCTGTCGACCAGCGCCGAACGCACGAGATCGATGAAGGCATCGTCGAGTGCGAAGTCCTTTTCCATATAGACCGGGCTGTTGATCTTCACCTCGTCGACCACGGCAAGCATTGCCCGGAGGTCAAGCTGGCCGACGCTTGCCGGATGATCGAGGAGGTGAAGAAGGTCGGAACGACCACGGGCTTCCCGCAGCGAGGCAACCCCAAGCCCTGCAAGAATCTCGCGCGTTTCATGGGCGATGTTCATGAGATATTGCGCCAGCGCCCTCGGATCGCCGTTGAAGGCTTCCTGATTGGTGGTGAGACCGGCCGGGCACTTGATGTTGCAGTTCTTCGCCATGACGCATTTCAGCATCATCAGCGCCGTGGTGCCGAATTCGAAGCTGTCGCCGCCGAGAAGGGCTGATTTCACCACGTCGCTCGCCGTCTGGTGTGCACCGGAACAACGCAGCAGCACCTTGGCGCGCAGGCCAGTGGCGCAAAGCGCCTGGTGCACCTCGGCAATGCCGATTTCCGCCGCACGGCCGGTATATTTGAGGCTGGTAACGGCCGCAGCACCCGTGCCGCCGGTATTGCCGGCAACGTTGATGACATCCGCACCCGCCTTGGCGACGCCGACCGCAATCGTGCCGATGCCTTCCGACGATACGAGCTTGACGATGACGCGCACGCGCGCCGCCTTGGCGTCGTGGATAAGCTGGGCCAGATCCTCAATCGAATAGGTATCATGATGCGGCGGCGGCGAGACCAGCTCGACGCCCGGCGTGCCACCGCGCGCCGCAGCGATCTCCACCGTCACCTTGGGAGATGGCAGCTGCCCGCCCTCGCCCGGCTTTGCGCCCTGGCCGATCTTGATCTCGATCTCTTCCAGCATCGGATCGGCAAGATAACCGGCCCAGACACCGAAGCGGCCGGAGGCGAACTGCTTGATGCGCGAGGCACGGATGGTGCCGTAACGGGAGATATGCTCGCCGCCCTCGCCGGAATTGGACATGCCGCCGACCATGTTGGTGCCGTGGGCCACCGCCTCATGGGCAGCAGCAACCAGCGCGCCGTGGCTCATGGCACCCGATGCGAGGGTCTTGGTGATCTCGCTTGCTTTTTGCACGGTCTCAAGCGGAATACTCTCCGGTGCGGTGCGGATAAGCGACAGATAGGCGGAGGCCTCACCCTTTGCCTGAACCATGAGCGCGCCGCCTTCCAGCCAATGGCCGGCGATGTCGTCACCAAAACGGTCGAGCAGCGACTGGCCGAGTGCGGCGAGGCGGGCAAGTTCATGACCGTGCGAGCCGATCAGCTGTAGCCGGAACGCGCCGTCTCCTGCCTCTTCGCAGCGCAATCCGCGCACCATGAAGCTGTTATTGCCCTGCCGGGAAAACCGCCCCATTTCCCGGCGGAATTCTTCGGCCGAACCGGCAAAGGTCACATCGGCCGGCAGTTCCAGAACATCGCGCAGGGCGGCCGGGCGGCGCGCTCTTTCTTCAGCCATCATGCGGGCAAAGGAGCGGTAACCGGGCGTCACCTCGAATGCGTCGATGGCCTCCGGGGTCAGCCGGTCGAAGCTGTTGTGATAATAGGCAGCATCGTTGAGACCGAAGGCATCTTCCAGCCGGTTAAGCGGCAGGAGGCGCAGCGCCTCCTCGTTTTCGGTTCCCTTGTCGAAACCGATCTTCTCCTCTGTCATATCAACGAAGCCGCGAACCGCCGTGGTGCCATAAGAATGGCCGGCGCCTTCAGCGCGCTCCTTGAAGAGACCGAGGAGCGGAATGTCGTTTTCACCCTTCACCGACAATGCTTTTCGATGCCAGTCGGCCACCGCCTGCGCGATAACGGCGAAGGTGACGCCGCCGACGGGGGTCTTCACATTGGGGAAATAACGCTTCAGGACGGGATCGCTGGTATCGAGGAAATTCGGCTCGAAGAACTCACCGCCGATGTAGCTTTCCGCCGTGCATAGGCCGACTTTGCCCATGGTCTTCATCAGCGACTTTTCAGCCGCCTTGGCGAAGCGCTTGAACGCCTTGTCGGCCTCGGCACCGAATTTCTCTTCCGCACGGAACTGCACGCCGAGCGGATAGACCGCGGAAGCACCGAAACCGAGGCCGGCTGCGATATGATGGGAGGACGAAAACTGCCCGCTTTCGACGATCAGGGAAACGCGCAACCGCAGGCCTTCCTCGATCAGCCGCTGATTGATGGCGGAAACGACCATGATCATCGGCAAGGCCGCGCGGCCCGCCGAGACATGCCGGTCGGTGATGACGGCAATCCCGCCCTGCTCGGCTGCGAAAGCCGCAACCTCATCGCAAAGGCCGTCGATCGCCTGCCGGAGGGCCGCTTCATTGGCGTCAGCAGCATCGAAGACTGGCGTATAGAGCATTTCGAAACGACGAACGGGTGTCTCGGGCTGCTCGCGAATGCGCAGCATATCGAGGTGGGTAAGGATCGGGGAGCGAACGACGATCTGGCGGGCCTTGGCCGCACCGCTGTTCGGCTTTGCGCCCAACGCCACCCGTAGCGTCATACCATCGGCCTCACGAATGCTGTCGAGCGGCGGATTGGTGACCTGCGCGAAACGCTGCGAGAAATATTTGGCCACCCCGCCTTCCTGATCGGAAAGCGCATTGATGGCATTTCCATAACCCATGGCCGAGATTTTTTCCGCACCGGAGGCCAGCATCGGGTCCATCAGGAACTTGAAGCTTTCCTGATTGTGCGAATAGGCGACATAACGCTGATGCCGCTCCAGATCGCCATTGTAGCGAAGCGGCGAACCCTGCTTGTCGGCCGGCACCTCTGGCAGATCACCAAGCATCACGCGCGCTTCAGACAGCAGCGACGAATAGTCCCGCTGTGAGGCCAGAAGCTCCAGCGCCTCGACGGTTGAAAAGGCACGACGCTCGGCGTGATCGTAATAAAGCATGCCACCCGCTTCGATGCGGCCACGGCGGATGACGCTTTCCGCCGGGAAGGCAATCTGCCCCGCCTCAGACATGACACAGAGATAGTCCTCCGTCTCGACGGTGCGCAGTGGGCGCAGGCCAAGGCGGTCGAGGCGTGCACCGATGATCGTGCCGTCGCCGAAGATCAGCGCGGCCGGGCCGTCGTTCTTTTCCTCATAGAGCGAGAAATATTCCAGCATCGCCTTCACACCGGGCGAGAGCGTGTCGTCGTTTTCCCAGGCTGGCGGCATCATCGAGACCACGGCGGTGACGAGGTCGAGACCATCCTCCATCACCCGTGCCTGCAATGTCTGGTCCAGACGGCAGCTATCCGACTGGCCCTTGGGTCTGACGATGCTGGCATTCTTCGCCAGCGCCACGGCCGCTTCCGATAGCCGGTTTTTCTTGTCGGTGTTGAGTTCGCCATTATGCGCCATCAGGCGGAAGGGCTGCGCCATGGAGGGGTGCGGATCGGTATTGGTGGAGAAGCGCGTGTGGAAATACATCGTATGCACTTCATGGCGCGGATCTGTCAGATCGCAGAAATAGGGCATGACCTCCTGGGAGTTCAGACGGCCCTTGAGCACCTGCGTGCGCGCGCTGAGCGACAGCGGGTAAAAACCGGCAAGCTCCGGCACGGTGTAAGCAAGTGCCTCGATGGCGAGCAGCGCCTTGTGGATGCGCCAGTCGAACTCAGCAAGCGTCGCGCATTCCGCTGGTGCCGAAAAGACCCATTGGCGGATCGGTAACTGGTAGGGGATAGCGGCGGGACGGATGGCCGCATCATTCACCGGCACATCGCGCACCAGCAGAACCGAAAAGCCCTGCTCTTTCAGAGCGCTGCCGATGATACCGACGGCCTCACCGTGGAAAGCCTCATTCTGCGGCAGGAAAAAATTGCCGACGCCGAACCGGCCGGCCTTGAGGGAACCTTGTCCCGTCAGCTCACGAAAAAAGGAGAGCGACAGGTCCAACGACACGCCCGCGCCATCACCAACACCTTCCGCCGACATGCCGCCGCGATGCGGCACGGCACAGAGCGCCTCATGACCGCGCTTCAGCACATCATGCGTCTGCATGCCATCCTTGCGGGTGATGAAACCGACGCCACAGCTGCTTTTTTCAAAAGCCGCATCATAAAGGCCGAATTTTTGCTCCGTCACACTCAAGGCACTCTCCTCTCGTTGCGCATTTCGCGCGGCATCACCCTCTTTTCCCGAAACCCGGCGCGTCAGCCGGCACTCTGCGGGCGGAGCCGCAGGCGACCTGGCTGCTCCTCTTTTTTTGGCTATCGGCGTTTAATGGCGCGAACGGTCGTTTTGCGGCCGGCAAACGGCGTGGCGGCAATGGCCGCTTTTTCGCAAATAATGATCGTCGTCGTTCGCATCGCGTTCCCTGGTGGCCGGCATTTCCGGCAATGAGACACACTGAATTACGTCAGTATTGCTTACATAATATTTCATGATGGGCCGAGTCAAGATTAAAATCGGCCTCGCGCAATAAAAAAACAAAAACGCCGCGAAATCCGACAGGATTCCGCGGCGCGATGGCTGCAGCGATTGTTAAATTGCCCAGATCAGTCCGAAGGCATTTCCAGCGTTCGGCTGAACCAGAGGGCAACCAGCGTACAGACGGCACCCGACATCAGATAAATTCCGACGGCAAACAGTCCGAATTTGGACGAAAATCCGAGTGCGACGAGCGGTGCGAAACCGGCGCCGATCAACCAGGAAATATCCGAGGTGAGCGACGCGCCGGTATAGCGATATTCACGGCTGAAACGGGATGCGAGCGCGCCGCCCGCCTGGCCGAAAGACAGACCAAGCAGCGAGAAGCCGATCAGAACGAAGAGATAGCGGCCAATATCGCCTGAAGCGAGAAGGACCGGTGCAACAAGGCTGAATAGACCAATGAGTACAGCCGCAATGGCCAGAAGCTTCCGCCTGCCGATCCTGTCGGCCAGAATGCCGGATACCACGATCATGCCGCCGGCGATGATGGCGCTGACGAATTGCACGAACAGGAAGTCCGAGACGCGCTGGGTGGTGTTGAGGGAAACCCAGCTCAGCGGGAATACCGTGACGAGGTGGAAGAGTGCAAAGCTTGCCAGCGGCACGAAGGCACCCGTGACGACGACCGGGAACTGCGAGCGCAGCATCTTGAACATCGGGCGCGGTTCCAGCTCATGCTGCTCCAGCATGGCCTGGAATTCCGGCGTGACGATCATGCGCAGGCGGGCAAAGAGCGCGAGAACATTGAGCGCCAGCGCCACGAAGAAGGGGAAACGCCAGCCCCAGGCGAGGAATTCCGCATTGGAAAGCTGCGTGACGAAAACGATGAAAAAGGCGCTGGCGAGACCGAAGCCCATGGCCGCACCGATCTGCGGCATCATGGCGTACCAGCCGCGCTGTTTCTGCGGTGCGTTCATGGCAAGCAGCGAGACGAGACCATCCCAGGCGCCGCCGAGACCGAGACCCTGGCCGATGCGGAACACTGCCAGAAGACAGGGAGCAAGCATGCCGGCTTCCGCATAGGACGGAAGGAAACTGATAGCCATCGTCGAGCCACAGAGCGTGAACAGTGCCGCCATCAGCTTGACGGCACGACCGAACTTGCGGTCGATCTGGAGGAAGATCAGCGAGCCGATCGGCCTTGCGATAAAGGCCAGAGAGAATACCGCAAAGGAATAAAGCGTAGCCGTCAACGGATCGACGAAGGAAAAGAAGACGTGCGGAAAAACGAGAGCGGAGGCGATGGCGTAGATGAAAAAGTCGAAAAACTCCGTCATTCTGGCAAGAATGACCGCAATCGTGATGCGATCCGGATCGACCTTGACCGGATCTGTTCCATGACCATTGGCTTCCGGCGCCTGCCCAAATGATGGAGCAGCATTGCTATAACTCATAATATCCCTCCTGCGTCATGGTCGAACCATTCCCTGTAACGCTCGGGCTCCTCTTCCGTTGCGTTACGATGCGACGGATTGTCACACGCACCCTCCGTAACGTCAATTGAAGTTTGATAAGAAAGGCTTGCCCCGCAAGCTCGCTATGCGATAATGCAACCGCTCCGCCTTCAAACGCAGCTCTGCCCGCACATGGTGCATCGCGAAGGTTTCGCTGCACCGCGACAATATACCTCATTCTAAAAATGATGTTCGGCAATTATTCGCGGCATAATCCAAACTGTACGAGTTCAGAGAACGTGCGCATGATCAAAAAAATCCCATCCGCCCTTCTGGCTATTCCGGTACTGCTGCTGCTCAGCGGCTGTAACCTCGTGGTCATGAATCCCTCGGGCGACGTCGCCATCCAGCAGCGCGATCTCATCATCACGTCCACGGTTTTGATGCTGCTGATCATCGTCCCGGTCATCGTGCTGACGCTGTTTTTCGCGTGGAAATATCGCGAGTCGGCAAAAGCCGAGGATTACGATCCCGAATGGCACCACTCCACGCGCCTTGAAATGGTGATCTGGTCGGCCCCTGTCGCGATCATCCTGATGCTCGGCACCGTAACCTGGATTTCCACCCATCGCCTCGACCCTTACCGTCCGCTGGAGCGCATCGACGAAAACCGTCAGGTCACCGCCGATATCAAGCCGATCACGGTGGAAGTGGTGGCCATGGACTGGAAGTGGCTGTTCTTCTACCCCGAACTCGGTATCGGCAGCGTCAACGAATTCGCCGCTCCGGTCGATGTTCCGATCAACTTCAAGATCACCGGTACGACCGCGATGAACTCCTTCTTCGTTCCCGCACTCGCCGGCCAGATCTATGCCATGGGCGGCATGCAGACCAAGCTGCACGCCGTCATCAACAAGGAAGGCGTTTATGACGGCTTCTCGGCCAACTTCTCCGGCCCCGGCTTCTCCCACATGCGCTTCAAGTTTCATGGCCTCAGCCAGCAGGGCTTCGATGAGTGGGTTGCCAAGGCGAAAGAAGGCGGCAAGGGCTTCGGCCGCCAGGAATATCTGGAATTCGCCAAGCCTTCGGAGCGCGAGCCAGTGCAATATTTCGCCTCGGTCGATCCGGAACTTTACAGCGCCATCCTCAACCGCTGTGTCGAACCCAACAAGCTCTGCATGCGCGACATGATGCATATCGACGCCAAGGGCGGCGGCGGCAAGGAAGGCATCGACATCACCAAGGCGCTGAACTCCGTCGTCTGCACACCGCTTGCGCCTTACGGCGTCGCCAGCGGTCCCCAATCCACTCCGGCTGCGATCAAAGGTCAGACTTTCGAGCCTGCAGCGCTGCCGGAAACCAAACAAGTCGCTGGCTGACGATACGTCCCGGCATTCTTCGGCGCGGCCTGGCTGCGCCGACCTTACGTCTTAGAATCGCAAGAGGCTGAAAATGATCGTCAATTCCGATCAAACGTCGTTCCTGTTCGGGAAGCTGACATGGGAGTCCATCCCGCTTCACGAGCCCATTCTTGTCGCCACCTTCGCGGCCGTGGCGCTGGGCGGCATCGCCGTCGTTGGCGCCCTCACCTATTTCCGGCTGTGGGGTTATCTCTGGAACGAATGGTTCACGAGCATCGATCACAAGAAGATCGGTATCATGTACATCATTCTGGCGCTGGTCATGCTGTTGCGCGGCTTTGCCGACGCCATCATGATGCGTGTCCAGCAGGCGATCGCCTCCGGCGGCTCGGAAGGTTATCTTCCGCCACACCATTACGACCAGATTTTCACGGCCCATGGCGTCATCATGATCTTCTTCATGGCCATGCCGATGATCACCGGTCTGATGAACTTCGTCGTGCCGCTTCAGATCGGCGCCCGCGACGTTTCGTTCCCCTTCCTCAACAACTTCTCCTTCTGGATGACCACGGCCGGCGCCGTCATCACCATGATCTCGCTATTCGTAGGTGAATATGCGCAGACCGGCTGGCTCGCCTATCCGCCGCTTTCCGGCATCGATGGCAGTCCGGGCGTCGGGGTGGATTATTACATCTGGGGTCTGCAGATCGCCGGTGTGGGAACGACACTCTCAGGCATCAACCTGATCGTGACGATCATCAAGATGCGCGCACCTGGCATGACCATGATGCGCCTGCCGATCTTCGTCTGGACATCGCTGTGTTCGAACATCCTGATCGTGGCTTCGTTCCCGATCCTGACCGGCACGCTCGCGCTTCTCACCCTCGACCGTTACGTTGGCACCAATTTCTTCACCAACGATCTCGGCGGCAACCCGATGATGTACGTCAACCTCATCTGGATCTGGGGCCATCCCGAAGTTTACATTCTGGTGCTGCCGGCATTCGGCGTCTTCTCGGAAATCGTTGCGACGTTCTCCCGCAAGCGTCTCTTCGGTTATGCCTCGATGGTTTATGCAACTGGTGTCATCACCATCCTTGCCTACATCGTTTGGCTGCACCACTTCTTCACCATGGGTTCCGGCGCGAGCGTCAACGCTTTCTTCGGCATCACCACGATGATTATCTCGATCCCGACGGGCGCGAAAATCTTCAACTGGCTCTTCACCATGTATAAGGGCCGCATCAATTTCGACGTTCCGATGCTCTGGACGATCGGGTTCATGATCACCTTCGTCATCGGCGGCATGACCGGCGTTCTTCTTGCCGTTCCGCCAGCGGATTTCGTGCTGCACAACTCGCTGTTCCTGATCGCCCACTTCCACAACACCATCATCGGTGGCGTTGTGTTCGGTGTGCTTGCAGGTATCGTCTACTGGTTCCCGAAGGCATTCGGTTACCGTCTCGATCCGTTCTGGGGCAAGCTGTCCTTCTGGTTCTGGTTCATCGGCTTCTACTTCGCCTTCATGCCGCTCTATATTCTCGGCCTGATGGGGATTACCCGCCGTATCAGCCAGTTCGAGGACAATTCGCTGCAGATCTGGTTCCTGATCGCCGCCTTCGGCGCCTTCCTGATCGCGCTCGGCATCGCCTCCTTCGTCATCCAGCTCATCGTCAGCTACCTGAAGCGCGATCAGCTGCGCGACGTGACGGGCGACCCCTATAATGGCCGCACGCTGGAATGGTCGACGTCGTCGCCACCGCCCGCCTACAACTTCGCCTTCACACCGGTCATTCATGACGTGGATGCCTGGGCGGACATGAAGAAGCGTGGCTACGACCGTCCGCAGGAAGGGTTCATCCCGATCCATATGCCGAAAAACACCGGCGCGGGCGTCATCATCAGCGCCATCAGCGTCGTCCTCGGCTTCGCCCTGGTGTGGCATATCTGGTGGCTTGCGGCTCTTTCGATGCTCGCCATCATCGCAGTCTCGATTGCCCACACCTTCAACTACAACCGCGAATACTACATTCCGGCTTCCGACGTTTCGACCGTCGAGGCTGAGCGTACAAAGCTGCTTGCGGAACAGGCGTAACGAATATGGCTCATGCACCTGCACAAAGCGCCGCCGGCGCTGAACCACCGGTCTTCTACCTGAAGGAAGATCACCACCCGGAGAACGGCACCTCGCTGGGCTTCTGGCTTTATCTGATGAGCGACTGCCTCATCTTCGCGACGCTGTTTGCCACCTATGCCGTTGTCGGCCGCAACTACGCGGCCGGCCCTTCGGGTGCGGACCTTTTTGACCTGAAGCTGGTCGCCATCAATACCGGCTTCCTGCTCTTCTCCTCCATCACCTATGGCTTTGCCATGCTGGAAATGGAAAAGAAGAAGGTGAAAACGACGCTGATATGGCTCGGTGTAACCGGCCTCTTCGGTCTCGCCTTCCTTGCGGTCGAAATCTACGAGTTCCATCACCTGATCGCGGAAGGCGCCGGCCCACAGCGTTCGGCCTTCCTTTCGGCCTTCTTCGCGCTGGTCGGCACGCACGGTCTGCACGTCACCTTCGGCGTCATCTGGCTCGTCACGCTGATGGTCCAGGTCGGCAAACACGGCCTCATCCCGGCAAACAAGCGTCGCCTGATGTGCCTGTCGATGTTCTGGCACTTCCTTGACGTCATCTGGATCGGCGTCTTCTCCTTCGTTTATCTCATGGGAGTTCTTTGATGAGTTCCGAAGCACACGCACATCACGACGCGCATGGCGACGACCATCACCATGATGGCGCAAGCCACGGCACGTTCAAAAGCTACATGATCGGCTTTGTCCTGTCGGTCATTCTGACGGCGATCCCCTTTTGGCTGGTCATGGGCGACGTTCTGGAAAACAAGACGCTGCTGGTCATCGCGATCATGGGTCTCGGCGTCATCCAGATCTTCGTGCACATGATCTACTTCCTGCACATGGACACCAAGTCCGAGGGCGGCTGGACCTTCATGGCGCTGATCTTCACCGTTGTGGTGCTGCTGATCACGCTCTCGGGTTCGCTCTGGGTCATGTACAACATGAACAAGAACATGATGCCGCTGCACATCGAAGATGTGAAAAACCTGCCCTGAGCAGCCATAAATCAACGGCCTGCCGGACCTCCGGCAGGCCGCTCCGCGCCAACACATAACCCCATGAATCCTGGCGCGATTTATGGGGTTATTTGCTGGAGGAAGCGCATGCGGGAGCCAAGGGCCCGCCGGAGCAGACGATCCTGCTGCCAGAGGCGCTTCGCAAGGACCATGAGATGAGCGAAATCGCACCCCAAAACCGGCGTATCCGCCCTGCGGCAATCGTCGTCCTGTTTTTGACCATTATCCTGACGGGCTGCCTGCTGGCGCTTGGAACATGGCAGGTCCAGCGCCTATTCTGGAAGCTCGATTTGATTGAGCGTGTCGAGGCCCGCGCCCATGCCGCGCCTGTCGATGCGCCTGCCGCAGGTGAATGGCCGGCCCTCACCGATTCCGCCGATTATGAATATCGCCGTGTGAAACTGTCCGGTACCCTGCTCAACGACAAGGAGGTTCAGGTCTACACGGTCACGGATCTCGGCCCCGGCTACTGGGTCATGACACCGCTGCGGCGGGACGATGGCTCAAGCGTGATCGTCAATCGCGGCTTCGTACCCTCCGACAAACGCGATCCGTCTACCCGCCGCGAAGGGGAAGTGGCCGGAAACGTCGAGATCGTCGGGCTGATGCGCGCGCCGGAAACCGGCGGACTTTTCCTTCGAACCAACGATCCGGCCAATGGCCGCTGGTATTCCCGCAACATTCCCCAGATCACGCAGGCATCCGGCCTCTCCAACGTGGCGCCGTTTTACGTCGATGCGGATGCGACGTCCAATCCGGGTGGCCTGCCGGTTGGCGGCAAAACCATGCTCACCTTCTCCAACAGCCACCTCTCCTATGCCGTCACCTGGTATATTCTCGCGGCCATGGTGGTTGCGGCCGGCTGGTACGTGCTGCGCAACCTCAACACACCGAAATCGAAACAGGATGCTGATTGAACCGCTGGTTTTACCGGATGGTTCATAAAAGCGCTTCCTTCTTCACGTTTTGCTGATCTATAACGACAGTTCGGCCTGACATTGCCCGTCGGCGCATTTTGTTTCGGTGAGTTATGGCAAGAGCATTTCTTCTCGTTCTGGATTCCTTCGGTGTCGGCGGTGCACCTGACGCAGAGCACTATGGTGATCTTGGCGCGAATACCCTCGGCCACATCGCCGAATTCTGTGCCGCAGGTGCTGCCGACAGGCCAGGGCTTCGATCGGGCCCGCTGAAGCTGCCGAACATGTGCTCGCTTGGCCTTCTGGAGATCGCGCGCCAGGCAAGTGGCGACATTCCCGCCGGCATGGAGCCGCCGGAACGTATTTTCGGCCTGCATGGCTCAGCCAGCGAAGTTTCAAAAGGCAAGGATACGCCATCCGGCCACTGGGAAATCGCCGGAACGCCTGTCACCTTCGACTGGGGTTATTTCCCGACGGAAGGCGACGCCTTTTCCCCGGAGCTGGTGGAGGCCATTTGCAAAGAGGCGGATATTCCCGGCATTCTCGGCAATTGCCATGCGTCCGGCACTGATATCATCGCGCAATTCGGCGAAGAACATATCAGGAGCGGCAAGCCGATCTGCTACACCTCTTCCGATTCCGTGTTCCAGATCGCCGCGCATGAAAGCCATTTCGGGCTGGCCAGGCTGATCGCGCTCTGCGAGACGGTGCGCAAACTGCTTGATCCCTTGAATATCGGCCGCGTCATCGCCCGTCCTTTCATCGGCGAGACGGTCGCCACCTTCGAACGTACCGGCAACCGCCGCGACTTTTCCGTGCCGCCGCCCGAACCGACGCTTCTCGACCGGTTGGTGGAGGCGGAGCGCAAAGTGCACGCCATCGGCAAGATCGGCGATATCTATGCCCATCAGGGCGTCTCACGCGTCATCAAGGCAAATGGCAACGCCGCCCTGATGGATGTGACACTGCAGGCCATCGACGAGGCCGAAAATGGCGACCTTGTCTTTACCAATTTCGTCGATTTCGACATGCTTTATGGCCATCGCCGTGACGTCGCCGGTTATGCTGCCGCGCTTGAGGCTTTCGATGCGCGCATCCCGGAAATTCATCGCAAGATGAAGCCGGGAGACATCGCCATTCTTACCGCCGACCATGGTTGCGACCCCACCTGGCGTGGCACCGACCATACACGCGAACGGGTGCCAATCATGGCATTCGGGCCGGGCATCCGCTCTCGTGATGTCGGAATTCGTTCAAGCTACGCCGATATCGGCGAAAGCATCGCCCATCATCTTGGTATCGAGGCCGGTTCACACGGCAGGAGCTTCATTTGACATCGCATTTGCTGAAAGCAGAAATCCACTGCCACATCGAAGGTGCGGCACCGCCTGCCCTCGTCGCAAAACAGGCAGAGAAATACGGCATAGACACCAGCAGCTTTCTGCGTGACGGCCAATATGTCTGGTCGGATTTCGCCGAGTTCATCCAGTGCTACGATGCGGTGGCGCAGGTGTTCAAGACGGATGAGGACTATGCGGTTCTGACCGAAACCTATCTGACCGAACTGGCGCAGGCCAACACGATCTATAGCGAGCTGATCATTTCGCCCGACCATGGCGACCGTATCGGACTTGGCGCTGACGCCTATCTCGCCGGTATCGCCGAAGGCATCCGGATCGCGAAGGAAAAAACCGGCATCGAGACCCGTATCCTCGTTACCGGCGAACGGCATTTCGGCCCGAAACGGGTGATCGCGGCGGCCGAATATGCGGCACGTGCCCGGCATCCGCTGGTGACCGGTTTCAACATGGCCGGCGAGGAACGCATGGGCCGGGTTGCCGATTATGCGCGCGCCTTCGATATTGCCCGCGATGCGGGTCTCGGACTGACCATCCATGCCGGCGAGGTCTGCGGACCGGAAAGCGTTGCCGATGCACTCGATCTCATCAAACCGGCACGCATCGGCCATGGCGTGCGCGCCATCGAAGATGCCGGTCTCGTCTCCCGGCTTGTCGAGACGGGAACGGTTCTGGAAGTCTGCCCCGGATCGAATATCGCACTCAAAGTTTATCCGGATTTCGCCAGCCATCCGCTGAAGGCGTTGCGCGATGCCGGGGTGCGGGTCTGCATCAATTCCGACGATCCGCCATTCTTCTTCACCTCGCTTGCCCGGGAATATGAGCTGGCCGCCGGCGTGTTCGGCTTCAGCGACACCGAGATCAACGGCATGACCCGTACCGCACTGGAATGCGCCTTCGTGGACGAGGCGACGCGCGGGCAGCTGCTTGCGAGACTGGATCGCGCCCGAGACGACGGTTGACGGGGTAAAACCGCGAAGAAGGCTTGCGAAAAGCCCGCTTTCGGTGAATGACAGGGGCACAAGATCAAAAAGGAAGGCCAGTTTCATGGACGGCGTCACAGTCATTGAACATCCGCTGGTGCGGCACAAACTCACCATCATGCGCAAGAAGGAAACTTCCACGGCCGGCTTCCGTCGCCTGCTCAGGGAAATTTCGACGCTGCTTTGCTATGAAGTAACGCGCGACCTTGAAATGACGATGGAAACCATCGACACGCCGCTCGAAACCATTCAGGCTCCGGTTCTGGAAGGCAAGAAACTGGTTTTCGCCTCCATCCTGCGCGCCGGCAACGGCCTTCTGGAAGGCATGCTCGAACTGGTGCCGTCGGCGCGCGTTGCCCATGTCGGTGTGTATCGTGACCATGATACGCTGGAGGCCGTCGAATATTATTTCAAGGCTCCCGAAAGCCTCGATGCCCGTCTGGTCATCGTTGTCGACCCGATGCTGGCGACCGGCAACTCCTCCATAGCTGCTGTCGAAAAGCTGAAAGAGCGCGGTGCAAAGAACATCCGCTTCCTGTGTCTGCTGGCAGCACCGGAAGGCATCAAGAATTTCCGCGAGGCGCATCCCGATGTGCCGATCTATACCGCCGCAATCGACAGACATCTGAACGAGAAGGGTTATATCGTCCCCGGCCTCGGTGACGCCGGCGACCGTATGTACGGCACCAAATAACGCCGTTTATCTTCGCTTAACCGTTTGAGCCATTCGCCGTCCGATACGCGGCGAATGGCTTTTTCTTTTAAGATTTCAGCATGTTTTGCGCTTATCCTGTCCAGAAATCACCTTGGGCTTTGAGGAGCAACGACTTGCTGGCGCGCACGATTTTTCTGCTTATCGGCCTTTCGGTCAGCGCCACGCAAATTCCAGCGCTGGTGGAGAAATTCCAGCAACGCCCTGAAACAGACGTCGAAAAGCCCGCGGCCGCACCCGAGGTCGCCAAGCCGCAAACGGCTTCGCTAGGCGGCATCAATCTGAAAGCAGATACCCGCGGCCATTTCAACGCCACCTTCCGCATCAATGGCAAATCCTTCGACGGGCTTGTTGATACCGGCGCCTCCATGGTCGCAATCAACGAGACGATTGCGCGCCGGCTTGGTTACGGCGTCAACAGTCTGGACTACAAATATGCGATCTCGACAGCCAATGGCCAGACGATGGCGGCCTATGTGAAGCTTGACCGGGTGGAGATCGGTCCGATCCGCGTTCAGAATGTCGATGCCATGGTGCTGAAGGACAATGCTCTGAGCAACATGCTGATCGGCATGAGCTTTTTGAAACAACTGTCATCCTTCAAAGTCTCGGGCGGTGAGATGCGGCTGGTCAGGTGATCCGCTCGAGGATGGGATCAACGATTTCAGGTGCGTTGTCGCCGATCGCGTAACAGGCCGTTATCCTTTTGACGGCACGTTCCGCCTCATCCGTCGAAGCCGCATGGACAATGGCAATCGGCTCGCCCTTTTCCACCTTTACGCCAAGCGGCAGGATATCCGAAATACCGACCGCCGGATCGATGATGTCCGACGGCGTTCTCCTGCCCCCACCAAGCTCGACGACGACCATGCCAAGATCGCGCGTTTCGCAGGATGTTAGCCAGCCGCTGCGCTCGGCCTGCACGGGAAGAACGACCGGCGCGGACGGCAGATAACGGGTTGGGTCTTCAACGAAATCCGAAGGTCCGCCCAGTGCTGAAACCATCCGCGCAAAGATTTCCATAGCCCGACCGGAAGACAGAGCGGCCGCGGCCAGCGCCTCGCCTTCCTCCAGCGTGGCAGCTTTTTGAGCCTGCACCAGCATTTCCGCTGCGAAGGACAAGACCACTTTCTCCAGACGGGTTCCAGCTTTGCGACCAGCCAGAAAATCCAGGCAATTGACGATTTCGACGGCATTGCCGGCTGCATCACCAAGTGGCTGGTTCATGTCGGTTATAAGCGCCGTCGTCGGGAGTCCCGCACCATTCGCCACATCGACCAGCGCGCGGGCCAGATTGCGGGCATCCTCCACGCTCTGCATAAAAGCACCGTTGCCGACCTTCACGTCGAGAACCAGCGTCTCAAGCCCGGCTGCAAGCTTCTTCGACAGGATGGAGGCGGTGATCAGCGGTATGGAATCAACCGTCGCGGTCACATCCCTGATAGCGTAAAGGCGTTTATCGGCGGGGGCGAGATCGCCTGTCTGACCGATGATGGCACAGCCGACCGCCTTCACCGTTTGGCGGAACAAAGCCCCGTCCGGCACGACATTGTAACCGGGGATGGCTTCCAGCTTGTCAAGCGTGCCGCCGGTGTGGCCAAGGCCCCTGCCGGAAATCATCGGCACGGTGAGGCCGCAGGCGGCAACAATGGGAGCCAGCATCAGGGAGACGTTGTCACCAACGCCACCAGTCGAGTGCTTATCTGCCACCGGCCTGCCAATATCGCTCCATGAGAGGACATCGCCGCTGTCACGCATGGCGAGCGTCAGCGCCACCATCTCGTCGCGGTTCATGCCACGAAAAAACACCGCCATGGCAAAGGCGGCCGCCTGCCCTTCCGATATGCCATCTTTCGACAGCGCGCCGATGAAAGCGGCAATCTCCTGCGGCTCAAGAGACAGGCCATCGCGTTTGCGGCGGATGATTTCCTGCGGGATCAAGCTCAATACCCGCTGGCGGCCTTGGCCGGTTCGCCGCCGGCCAGCACGTTCAGCACATCGTCGAGAACGCCCGAAGCACCGAAGCGGAAAGTGGACGGCATGGCCCAGTTGGGTGCCATGATGGTTTCCGCCAGCCGCAGGTAAAGCGTCGCATCCTCCACCGTGCCGATGCCACCGGCAGGTTTGAAACCAACTTTCTGCCGGCTGTCGCGGATCGCCTGCAACATGATGTCTGCCGCCTCCAGCGTGGCATTGATGGCGACCTTGCCCGTGGAGGTCTTGATAAAGTCAGCGCCTTCGGCGATCGCGAGTTCGGAGGCGCGGCGGATCAGAGCCTTGTCCTTCAACTCGCCGGTTTCGAGAATGACCTTGAGCAGCACGGGTGCAACGCAAGCCTTGCGCACGGCCGCTACCATTTCGCTAACCGCCGCTTCATCGCCTGCTATGAATTTACGATAGGGGATGACGAGGTCGATTTCATCGGCACCATCACGGATCGCTGCTTCCGTTTCCGCCACGACAGTCGCGACATCAAGATCGCCCGAGGGAAAATTGACAACGGTGGCGATGCGGATCGCGTGTTCTTTTCCAAAAGCAGCGCGTGCCTGCGCCACGAAACGCGGCCAGATGCAGATGGCGGCGGTGTTGCCATAATCCGTATGCGCCCGCTGGCACAAAGCGGCGATCTGCTGCGGCGTGCAGTCTTCCTGAAGATTGGTCAGGTCCAGCAAGGACAGAGTGAGGGCAGCCGCTTCGCGCGGACGCTGGAGTTCCATGGTCACGCTCCTCCTGAGATCATTTCCTTCAGAATGGCGGCAAGTCGCTTGCCGCCCACGGGAGCCATGTCCTTGGTTTCCTCATGGCTCAGTTCCGCGCCAGTCATGCCGGCACCGTAATTGGTAATAACCGATGCGGCGGCAACGCGCATCCCGAAAAAGCGCGCGAGGATGACTTCCGGCACGGTGGACATGCCAACGGCATCCGCGCCGAGAAGCCGCGCCATGCGAATTTCCGCCGGCGTTTCGAAGCTTGGCCCGGAAAACCACATATAGACGCCGCCGAACAAAGGCACCGTCGCGCGGATCGCGGCGTTGCGCATTGCCAGCATCAGGTCCGGATCATAAGCCGTGGTCATGCCGACGAAGCGGCGGTCGCTTTCCTCACCGATCAGCGGGTTCATGCCGGAATAATTGATGTGATCGGTGATCTGCATGACGGAGCCGGGCGGCATATCCTGCCTCACCGAACCCGCCGAATTGGTGAGGATGAGCGATTGCACGCCGAGACCGGCCAACGCCTCGATGACCGGGCGCATCGCCGCCGGATCGCCCTTTTCGTAGAAATGCACCCGACCGGACAGCATCATGACGGGCTCGCCGCCGAGATAACCGGCCACCAGCTCGCCCGCATGGCCGGAAACGCCACCGGCGGGAAACCCGGGAAGATCGGCATAGGGCACACGGATCGGGTCGCTGACTTCTTCCACCAGCGACCCCAGGCCAGAGCCGAGAACAATGGCGACGCGCGGCATCAGGCCGTTCAGGCGCTCCACCAGAATATCGATCAAGCCATCCGTCATCAGGGCAACTCGGTCTTGAAGACGGAGGGCAGAAGCTCTTCCATAGTCATGACCTTCTGGACGCCGGTTTCGTCGCAAAGATAGATCTTCGTCTGCGGTGTGGCGAATTCGGCAATCTTCTGGCGACAACCACCGCAGGGCGTACAGAGCGGCAGCTTTTCGGCAAAGACGGCGACTTCGCTGATCTTCTTTGCCCCGCCCATGATCATGGCGCTGATGGCGGATGGTTCCGCGCACCAGCCCTGCGGGAAGGAGATGTTCTCGATATTGGCGCCCTTGTAGATTTTGCCGTCATCAGCGCGGATCGCCGCGCCGACGGGAAACTTCGAATAGGGCGCATAAGCGGAGGCCATGGCCTCCACCGCTGCCTCGAACAGGGCATGGGATGTCGGATCAGAAGACATGGGTTCAACGCTCCTTCGCATAGGCAACGCCACCGGCCTTGGGGGGCTTGGCAACGCCGATGAAACCGGCAAGCAGGATGCAGGTCAGGATATAGGGCATGGCCTGGAAAATCTGCACCGGCACCTCGCCGATGCCAGGCACAGATTTGCCCTGCATGAAATTGGCGAAGGCATCGAGAAAACCGAACAGCAGGCAGGCGCACATGACCGGCACCGGCTTCCATTTCGCGAAGATCAAGGCGGCAAGCGCGATATAACCCTTGCCGGCCGACATGTTGGCGATGAAAGCTGCCGATTGTGCTACGGCGAGATAGGCGCCCGAGAAACCGCAGAGGAAACCGGCGACGATAACCGCGCGGTAGCGCATCCACGTCACCGAAATGCCCGCCGTATCGACAGCGCCCGGATTTTCACCGACGGCACGCAGGCGCAGGCCGAAACGGGTGCGGTAAAGCACCCACCAGGAGAGCGGTACAGCCAGGAAGGCGAGATAGGTGAGGATATTGTTGCCGGAAATGACATTGGCGTAGAGCGGGCCGATGAAGGGCACTTCGCGCATCGCATCCGCGCCGGGCAGGATGATTGGCGCAAAACGCCCCTCGCCGGGCAATTGCGGCGTGCGGCCACCTTGCCCAAACCATGCCTGGCCCAGAACCACCGTCAGGCCGGCGGCGATGAAGTTGAGCGCTACCCCTGAAACGATCTGGTTGCCGCGATTGGTGATCACGGCAAAGCCATGGATCAGCGAGAACGCGATGGAGACGCCAATGCCGGCCAGAAGACCGGCCCACGGGTTTGCGGTAAGATAGGCGACACAGGCGGAAGCAAAGGCCGCCGCCAGCATCTTGCCTTCAAGCCCGATATCGAACACGCCGGCGCGTTCGGAGAACAGCCCGGCCAGTGCGGTGAACAGAAGCGGGATGGTGAGACGGACGGTCGAGCCGAGAATGCTGACCAGCATATCGAAAAAATCCATGTCAGCTCACCCCTTTGCCAAACGCTGGTAGATGTGGACGATCGTCGGACGGTACATATATTCCAGCGCGCCGGCGAACAGGATCACCAGACCCTGGATAACCACGATCATCTCGCGGGTAATGTTGGGCATCTCGAAGGAAAGGTCTGCACCGCCCTGATAAAGAATACCAAACAGCAATGCCGAGAAAATGATGCCGAGCGGATGGCTTCGCCCCATCAGCGATACGGCGATGCCGACGAAACCCGCACCGCCGACGAATTCCACCTGCAGGCGCGCTGAAGCGCCCATGACCGGGTTCAGCGCCATCATGCCCGCCAGACCACCGGAAATGAGCATGGCGATGATGACGGTGCGTGCGTAGGGAATGCCGGCATAAATGGCAGCGGAAGGGCTGACACCGAGCGTGCGCATCTCATAACCAAGCTTGGTGCGCCAGATCAGCACCCAGACGAGGAAACACATTACCAGAGCGATAAGGAAGGAGACGTTGAACGGCGCCGGCCCGAGCTTGAGGCCGAACCATGCCATCAGCCAGTCCAGCTTCGGCAGTTGGCCACCGGGCAGGAAGGTGCGCGTTTCCGGCGCCATCTTGCCCGGTACGATCAGCACATTCACCAGCAGGTAAACCATCAAGGCCGCAGCGATGAAGTTGAACATGATGGTGGTGATGACGACGTGGCTGCCGCGTTTGGCCTGAAGCCAGGCCGGAATAAAGGCCCAGGCGGCACCAAAAACCGCAGCACCGATGACGGCGAAGGGCATCGTCACATACCATGGCACGTAACGGTCAAGTGCCAGCGCCACCAGCGCCGCACCCAGCCCGCCAATATAGGCCTGACCTTCGGAGCCGATGTTGAACAGGCCGGCATGAAAAGCCACGGCGACGGAGAGGCCGGTGAAGATGAAGCTCGTCGTATAAAACAGCGTGAAGCCGATGGCGTCGCCACGGCCGAGCGCGCCTTCAATCAGCAGGCGAAGTGCTGCCAGCGGATTTTCGCCGATGGACCAGACGACGAGCCCGGAAATCAGAAAGGCGGTGATGACATTCAGCAATGGCAACAGGCCGTAGCTGATCCAGTTTGGTAGGGGGGCGGAAGCGGTGCTCATTCATGCCTCATGCGGCGATGCCGGCCATCATCAGGCCCAGCGTCTGTTCTTCGGCTTCCGCCGTTTTTTCTCCAACGACACGGCCGGCGAACATGACCATGATCCGGTCCGAAAGGGAGCGGATTTCATCAAGCTCGACCGAAACCAGCAAAATCGCCTTTCCGGCATCACGCATTTCGATGATGCGGCGGTGGATGAATTCGATGGCGCCGATATCCACGCCGCGTGTCGGCTGGCCGATGATCAGCATCTTCGGGTCGCGTTCGATTTCGCGGGCAACGACGATCTTCTGCTGATTGCCGCCGGAAAAATTGGCGGTCTTCAAATGCGGGTTCGGCGGGCGGATGTCGTATTTCTCGATCTTTTCGACTGCATCCTTGCGGATGGCCTCGGGGTTCAGGAAAGGCCCCTTTCCGTAACGCTCGTCATGGTGATAACCGAGGATGGAGTTTTCATATTCCTCGAATTTCAGCACCAGTCCCATGTGATGGCGGTCTTCCGGGATATGCGCCAGACCAAGTTTGCGCAGGATCGCCGGATCGGGACGATCCACCTTCTGGCCATCCACCCATATCTCGCCCGAAGAGGGCTTGCGTATGCCGGCGATGGCTTCCAGCAGTTCCGATTGACCATTGCCGGCGACCCCGGCGATGCCGACGATTTCACCGGCGCGGACATCCAGCGAGACATCGTCGACCATGGTGACACCACGGCTGTCCTTGACGGTGAGATTGCGGATGGAGAGAAGAACCTCTCCCGGCGTCGTCTCGCCCTTTTCCACCCGCAGCAGCACACGGCGGCCGACCATCAGTTCGGCCAGTTCCTCGACGCTGGTTTCGGAGGTCTTGCGGGTCGCGACCATTTCGCCGCGGCGCATGACGGAGACGGAGTCCGTGATCGCCATGATTTCGCGCAGCTTGTGGGTGATGAGGATGATGGTCTTGCCCTGCTCACGCAGGACACCGAGGATCTTGAAAAGGTGATCGGCCTCAGCCGGCGTCAGAACGCCGGTCGGCTCGTCGAGGATCAGGATTTCGGCACCACGATACATGGCTTTGAGGATTTCGACGCGCTGTTGCAGGCCAACAGGCAATTCTTCGATTACCGCATCCGGATCGACTTCCAGTCCGTAATCATCCTCGAGACGCTTCAGCTCCTTGCGCGCTCCGGCCCGGCCTTTGGCCAGCAATGCGCCGCCCTCCGCACCCAGCATGACGTTTTCCAGAACGGTGAAATTTTCCACCAGCATGAAATGCTGATGCACCATGCCGATACCGGCATTGATCGCGGCCTGACTGTCACGGATCGCAACAGGTGCGCCGTTTACCCTGACTTCACCGGCATCTGCCTGGTAAAAACCATAGAGGATCGACATCAAAGTCGATTTTCCGGCGCCATTTTCCCCGATGATGCCGTGGATCGTGCCCTTGGCGACGGTCAGATTGATATTCTTGTTGGCGTGAACGGCACCGAATTTCTTGTCGATGCCCACGAGCTCGATTGCAGGATCCATACGCAAACCTAACCTCTCCGAAGGCTGGATATGAAAAGGGCGCAAGATGAAAATTCATCATGCGCCCCAGTTACATATCATATCATTTCGGGCAGGAGTTGTCCGCCATATAGTCATGGACCTTGACGGTACCGGCAATGATGTCGGCCTTCGCCTTGTCCACGGCGGCAATCATCTCAGGCGTGATCAGGGCCTTGTTGTTGTCATCAAGCGCATAGGCCACGCCGTCTTCCTTGACGCCGAGCGCCACGATGCCGGGGGTGAACTTGTCGTCCTTGGCATCCTTATAGGCGTTGTAAACGGCCAGATCGACGCGCTTGACCATGGAGGTCAGGACGGAACCCGGATGCAGGTGGTTCTGGTTGGAATCGACGCCGATCGAGAACTTCTTGTTGTCGGCGGCGGTCTGCAGCACACCGATACCGGTCGCACCGGCTGCCGCATAGATCACGTCCGCACCCTGGTCGATCTGGTTCTTGGTGAGTTCGCCGCCGCGTACCGGATCGTTCCATGCAGCACCCGTGGTGCCGGTCATGTTCTGGAAGACTTCGATCTTGTCGTTGGCCGCCTTGGCGCCCTGGGCATAACCACAGGCAAACTTACGGATCAGCGGAATATCCATGCCGCCGATGAAGCCGACCTTGCCGGTCTTGGAAGCCATGCCCGCCAGAAGACCGACGAGGTAGGAACCTTCATGCTCCTTGTAGACGACGGAGCGGACATTCGGCAGTTCGACAACGGAATCGACAATCACGAATTTGGTGTCGGGAAATTCGGCTGCAACCTTTTCCATGGCCGAGGTCCAGGCGAAGGATACGGCGATGACGGGGTTGAAGCCCTTGCTGGCGAAGTTGCGGATGGCCTGTTCGCCCTGCGTGTCGCTGGTCGGCTCAAAGTCACGGTACTCGATACCCGTTTCCGCCTTGAACTTTTCAGCGCCGGCCGCAGCGGCTTCGTTGAACGACTTGTCGAACTTACCGCCCGTGCCATAGACCAGCGCCGGCTTGACATCCGCAGCGAGCGCGGAAGCCGACATTGCGGCAAGCGCAAAAAGCGTCAGAAGGGATTTTTTCATTGTGCAGCCCTGTTGTTGCAATTGATATTATAAGGGTCCTCCCGCAATCCCGTTTGCCGGGAATGTCTGCGGAACCGCCAACCGTTATACCGGCTGTGCTTGCCTCATATCCTTGCATGGCTCAATGAAAAATTCATCCGGTTTTTTTGACCCGGTGGAAAAACTTTTATCTGGCGCTTTTTTGGTCTTTCCACCGTGGCGACCTGCAAAAAATCTAGTCGATATTGCAGCTTACGCCGGTTCCCCGCAAGCCGCAGTAGCCACCCGGGTTCTTGGCAAGATATTGCTGATGATAGTCCTCAGCGTAATAAAAGGTTTCAAGCGGGCCGATTTCGGTGGTGATGGCCCGTCCATGGCCTGCCGCCTCCAGAGCCTGCTGAAAAGTATCGCGCGCCTTTTGCGCCTGCTGCAGCTGGCCTTCGGTCGTGGCATATATGGTCGAACGATAGGTCGTACCCACATCGTTGCCCTGCCGCATACCCTGGGTCGGATCATGCTCCTCGAAGAATATCCTGAGCAGGCCCGACAACGAGATCACAGCCGGATCATAGACGACCTTCACCACTTCTGCATGGCCCGTCTGACCGGTCGTCGTTTCCTGATAGGTCGGATTCTCAGTAAAGCCGCCGGCATAACCAACCGCCGTCACCCAAACGCCCGGCGTCTGCCAGAACAACCGTTCCGCGCCCCAGAAACAACCCATGCCGAGGTAGATGATTTCCAAACCGTCTGGATAAGGCCCCTTCAACGGCCGACCATTGACGAAATGGTTCTCCGGCACCACAAGCGCCTCTCCACGGCCCGGCAAGGCAGTCTCTTCGGTCGGCATCGTCGTCTTTTTTGAAAGCGTATCGAACAGAAACATCGGGACCTCCGTGCGGCCAATATCGCCGCTTCTCATGGTTCACAACTGCGGGCGCAAGGTCGTTCAGGCTGAAAAATCAGACTGGCAGGCGCCTCATCGCCTTGTGCTTCCTGTAACCGGCCATCCAGCAAAGCAGGGACAGGGCGAGGAAAAAGGCAAATGCGGGCAGCGCCGACAGCGCGTTTTCAATAAAGCGCCACGCTTCAGGGTGAATATAGTGACCCACGGCGGCTTCCACCATGGTGCGCGAGGCAGGAAGAAGATAATTCCAGACGGAAAGGATGCCGGTAATATTGACCGAGGATGTGGAAACCGAGCGGATCGAATCAAGCACACCCAGAAAAACCGCTGCCAGAAGGAGAAGAAAGCTCAAAAAACGCAAAAAAGCTTTCATCAGGACACCTCGGTTATGGTCCATCTCTTCAACGGACATGCTTTGATACATATAGCGCATCGATAAAGGCGGTAAAACCCGTTTGCAACCGCATCGAAATGCAGGAAATTGCCGACATTTCAAAAAACTGTCAGATTCGTGTTGATCCCTGCGAATTCATCGGTATATATCGCGCCGTTCCAGTGATTTGCATTCTTCAAAACATGCAGATTTGAAAAAAGGACAGGTGGCCGAGTGGTTTAAGGCGCACGCCTGGAACGCGTGTGTGCGTGAAAGCGTACCGTGGGTTCGAATCCCACCCTGTCCGCCATTTTCCCAAATAGTCAGATAAGCCCACGACTTAGCGTCTATTGCCGCTTTCTCCTTCGATACCCCCTTTTCTTCCCCGCATGCCGTATGGATTTGCAGACTACAGGGTTGCCGCACACAGCAGCGCTCGCGTGACGGACCAATCCTGGCATCACATTTCCTTTTTACCCGGGTGTAATTGACGAAATTGTTTTACCCGGATATTAATTGCGACATTCATTGTGGCGAGTGTGACATGTCGAATCCCCCCAGCAGGCCTTGCACAGCCTTTTCCGGCGACAGATTACTGCTCAGCGGCCTTCTGGCCGAAGTGGCCATCGCGATCCGCCGATTGGGCGAGACGGACAAAACGATCCTCGTATTCGACGATGCCACAGGTCGTGTCGTCGATTTGGATCTGCGTGGCACCGATACGGAAATCGTTGAACGGCTCTCCCACCTGCCAAAGGCAACTGTGCGAAGCGATCGACCGGAGGCCGATGCAACCTCCGGCCCGACGGTTTCGGAGGAAGGGCAGAATCAGAAGAACCGCGGGCGGCCGAAACTGGGTGTCGTCGCCCGCGAGGTGACCCTGCTGCCACGGCAGTGGGAGTGGCTTGCCGCCCGGCCCGGCGGCGCTTCAGCGGCATTAAGGCGTCTGGTGGACGAGGCCAGAAAGGCTGGGCATCCGCATCAGGAAAAGCGGGCGGCACAGGAGGCCGCGTATCAATTCATGCAAGCGATCGCGGGAAACCTCCCCGGCTACGAGGAAGCGATACGAGCCCTTTTTGCAGATGACCGCCCCGCGCTGGAAGAACGGACCACATCATGGCCCGCAGATATCAGGGCCTATGCCCTGCGCCTCGCATTCAGGTCGCACGACCGGCGGCATTCTTGACGCGCCGAAAAACCGAACACCGCGAGCAGAGCAGAACCCATGCCCTGTTTCCAATGATTTCCGCTGGAGGGCAGCCGTGAATATTGCAAGATCCAATGGCATCGAACTCGCCTGGGACAGTTTCGGTGATGTAACCGATGAGGCGATCCTGCTGATTTCCGGTCTGGGGACGCAGATGATCCGCTGGACGATACCTTTTTGCGAGCATCTGGCCGCAGCGGGTTATCGCGTAATCCGCTTCGACAATCGCGATACCGGCTGCTCCACCCACTTCAGCAGTTCGCCCCCACCGGATTTCGGCGCACTTGCATCCGCATTGATGGCAGGACGTCGGCCCCAGGTGCCCTATACACTTGGCGATATGGCAGTCGACGCCGTCAGCCTCCTCGACACACTCGGTATCGCAAAGGCGCATGTCGTTGGACGCTCGATGGGAGGAATGATCGCACAGGTCCTTGCGAGTGATCATCCAGACCGCGTCCTTTCCTTAACTTCGATCATGTCCAGCACCGGTAATCCCGCCCTGCCGCAGGCGGCACCCGATGTCATGGCAATGATGATGGCGCCCGCGCCTGACCCCGCCATCGATCAGCAGGGGTTTCTGGCTGCGCGCCTCGCTTTCGCCCGCCGGATTGCCAGTATCGGTTATCCGTTCAACGAAGATGCCCATCGTACCCTCCTGCTGGAAGAGGTGCGTCGAAACCATGATCCCGATGGCGTGGCACGGCAGATCGCAGGCATGGCGGTGGCAGGAGACCGACGCTCGCGTCTGGCGACGATTACAGCACCGGCGCTCGTCATTCACGGAACCGACGATCCATTGATCCCGTCAGCCTGCGGTCAGGATACGGCGCTTTCGATTCCAAATGCGATTTATCTGCCGATCGAAGGGATGGGGCACGACCTTCCAGGCGAACTCGAGCAGACGGTTATCAAGGCCATTTGCAGCATGACCAAAAGGAAAAACTTCGCGGGAGCACCACACCCCACGTAACCCGCCATAGCCCCTGCCATGCGCAATAGCCGCCAAAATTGAACTTCGCCCGTCTCCGTCCGCCAGCACACCTGATGGTGGGACAGCATAGCGTCAAAGTCGCGTTTTCCCGTTTCCGCAAGCGTTGATGGCTATGCTTCCGCACAGACTGAGGTTTCCTGCGCTTTTTGCTGCGCTTACCCCTCTCTTGCGCCTTGCAGCAGGAAAAATCGCTCCTTATATACGCCGCAGAACTGCAGCGAATGTTGCAAATCCAAGTCAAGGAGTTGCCACAAGAATGCCTCACGGGGTTCCGGCAGCTCGCTTCAAGGAGAGAAGAGCATGGCAAAAGTAATCGGTATCGACCTTGGCACGACCAATTCCTGCGTCGCAGTGATGGACGGCAAGGACACGAAAGTAATTGAAAACGCGGAAGGTGCACGCACCACGCCGTCCATGGTGGCATTTTCCGACGATGGCGAACGCCTTGTCGGCCAGCCGGCCAAGCGCCAGGCCGTCACCAACCCGACCAACACCCTGTTTGCGGTCAAGCGCCTCATCGGCCGTCGTTATGAAGACCCGACCGTTGAAAAGGACAAGCACCTCGTCCCCTTCGAGATCGTCAATGGCGACAATGGTGACGCCTGGGTGAAGGCGCAGGACAAGAACTATTCCCCTTCGCAGATTTCCGCGATGATCCTTCAGAAGATGAAGGAAACGGCTGAATCCTATCTCGGCGAAAAGGTCGAGAAGGCCGTCATCACCGTTCCGGCGTACTTCAACGACGCGCAGCGCCAGGCAACCAAGGATGCCGGCCGCATCGCCGGTCTTGATGTTCTGCGTATCATCAACGAGCCGACTGCAGCTGCACTCGCTTACGGCCTCGACAAGAAGGACGGCAAGACGATCGCCGTTTATGACCTTGGCGGCGGTACCTTCGATATTTCCGTTCTGGAAATCGGCGACGGCGTCTTCGAAGTGAAGTCGACCAACGGCGATACCTTCCTCGGTGGTGAAGACTTCGACATGCGTCTGGTCGAATATCTGGCCGGCGAATTCAAGAAGGATCAGGGCATCGACCTGAAGAACGACAAGCTCGCTCTGCAGCGCCTCAAGGAAGCTGCCGAAAAGGCAAAGATCGAACTTTCGTCTTCGCAGCAGACCGAAATCAACCTGCCCTTCATCACGGCTGACGCTTCCGGTCCGAAGCATCTGACGCTGAAGCTCACCCGCGCCAAGTTCGAAAGCCTGGTTGACGATCTGGTGCAGCGCACCGTCGCACCTTGCAAGGCGGCGCTGAAGGATGCCGGCGTTACCGCTGCCGAGATCGACGAAGTCGTTCTCGTGGGTGGCATGAGCCGCATGCCGAAGGTGCAGGAAGTCGTCAAGCAGCTGTTCGGCAAAGAGCCGCACAAGGGCGTGAACCCGGATGAAGTTGTTGCCATGGGCGCCGCCATTCAGGCCGGCGTTCTGCAGGGTGACGTCAAGGACGTTCTGCTGCTCGACGTGACCCCGCTGTCGCTCGGCATCGAAACGCTGGGTGGCGTCTTCACCCGTCTGATCGATCGCAACACGACGATCCCGACGAAGAAGAGCCAGACCTTCTCGACCGCCGAAGACAACCAGTCGGCCGTGACCATCCGCGTTTCGCAGGGCGAGCGTGAAATGGCGCAGGACAACAAGCTGCTCGGCCAGTTCGACCTCGTTGGTCTGCCGCCGTCGCCGCGTGGCGTTCCGCAGATCGAAGTTACCTTCGATATCGACGCCAACGGCATCGTGCAGGTGTCCGCCAAGGACAAGGGCACCGGCAAGGAACAGCAGATCCGCATCCAGGCCTCCGGTGGTCTGTCCGACGCCGACATCGAAAAGATGGTCAAGGACGCCGAGGCCAATGCCGAAGCCGACAAGAAGCGTCGTGCGGGTGTCGAAGCCAAGAACCAGGCAGAAAGCCTTATTCACTCCACCGAAAAGTCGGTGAAGGAATATGGCGACAAGGTTTCCGAGACCGACCGCAAGGCGATCGAAGATGCCATTGCCAGCCTGAAGACAGCGGTTGAAGCTTCCGAGCCTGACGCCGACGACATTCAGGCGAAGACCCAGACCCTCATGGAAGTTTCCATGAAGCTCGGTCAGGCCATCTATGAAGCACAGCAGGCCGAGGCCGGCGATGCTTCTGAAGGCGGCAAGGATGACGTCGTCGATGCCGACTATGAAGAAATCAAGGACGACAAGAAGTCCGCATAATCGCGTGACTTCCCTACTCCTCACACCATATGCAAGACATCCGGCTGCCGACGTGCAGCCGGAAATCCATTTGCGGGGCTTGTTAACTTAATGGCGAAAGCAGACTTTTACGAAACACTCGGCGTCAGCAAGACCGCGGACGAAAAAGAGCTGAAAAGCGCCTTCCGCAAACTCGCGATGAAATACCATCCGGACAAGAACCCGGATAACGCCGAATCCGAGCAGAAATTCAAGGAAATCAACGAAGCATACGAAACGCTGAAGGACCCGCAGAAGCGCGCGGCCTATGACCGTTTCGGCCACGCCGCGTTTGAAAATGGCGGCATGGGTGGCGGCGGAATGGGCGGCGGCGGTTTTGCCAATGGCGGCTTCTCCGACATCTTCGAAGACATTTTCGGTGAGATGATGGGTGGTGGTCGTGCGCGCCGCTCTTCCGGCGGGCGCGAGCGCGGGGCCGATCTTCGCTACAATATGGAAATCACGCTGGAGGAAGCCTTCGCCGGCAAAACGGCGCAGATCAGGGTTCCGACCTCGATTACCTGCGACGTCTGTTCCGGCTCTGGCGCCAAACCCGGTACGCAGCCCAAGACCTGCGCCACCTGTCAGGGTTCCGGCCGCGTGCGCGCGGCACAGGGCTTCTTCTCGGTGGAGCGCACCTGCCCGACCTGCCATGGTCGCGGCCAGACGATTTCCGATCCGTGCGGCAAGTGCCACGGTCAGGGTCGTGTGACGGAAGAGCGTTCGCTCTCGGTCAACATTCCCTCGGGCATCGAGGATGGCACGCGCATTCGTCTACAGGGCGAAGGCGAAGCCGGCATGCGTGGCGGCCCGGCGGGTGATCTTTATATCTTCCTGTCCGTGCGACCGCATGAGTTCTTCCAGCGCGACGGTGCCGACCTTTATTGCACCGTGCCGATTTCAATGACGACGGCAGCGCTTGGCGGCACCTTCGATGTCACGACGCTCGACGGCACGAAGTCGCGCGTCACGGTTCCGGAAGGCACCCAACCGGGCAAGCAGTTCCGTCTGAAGGGCAAGGGCATGCCGGTGCTGCGTTCGGCGCAGACCGGTGATCTCTACATCCAGATTCAGATCGAGACGCCGCAGAAGCTCAGCAAGCGTCAGCGCGAGCTGTTGCAGGAATTCGAACAGCTCTCCTCCAAGGAGAACAATCCGGAATCGACCGGCTTCTTTGCCCGGATGAAAGAATTCTTCGACGGCTGATCACCGCCGGCTACGTTCATTAATAACGCCGCCATCCTTCGGGACTGGCGGCGTTATTATTTTGGGCTCAGCCGGAAAAGCCGCCTTCATCAAGATATTGCCGTTCCTCCGGCGTCGTTTCCCGCAGCAATATGTCGTTGCGATGCGGAAAGCGGCCGAAACGCTCGACGATATCGCGATGTTCTTCGGCATGGTGCAGATAAAGCCCGCCAAGCGGCTGGTTCAGGTCACAGGCGCGCTGCTGGGCCGCAATATCCTCGGCATGGGAAAAGGGCAGATAGAAGAAAACGCGCAGATCCTCGCTCACTGCCTGATCGTGACCACGGCGTATGGCCTCATCGGCAAACAGGCGTGCCAGCGGATCAGTGGCGTACATATGGGCAGTGCCACGAAAGCAGTTGCGCGGGAACTGGTCGAGAAGAAGCATCAGGGCAAGACTGCTTTCCGCACCGGCCAGCCAGTCATCCAGTTCACGCCGTGCAGCAGCGAAATGGGCATCGCGGAAGCGGTCGTGAAAGTGATTGTCGAAGGCGGCATCCTTGTCGAACCATTTGTCCGGCCCGGCCTTTTTCCAGAAATTGGTGATTTCGGCGGCAAGCGCGGCTGTGTCGTTTTTCATCGGGTTCTCCCTGTCAGTAATGCGGTGGCCGGGTGATGGCAGGCGCGTCCAGCGATTGCTCCTCAAGGCTCAGGAACCTCTCCGTCAAGCGGTCGAGCTTGGCGCGGGTCTGCTCCACCACCTTCCACTGTTCCGTCAGCTGATCGGACAGCTCCTCGATGGTCTTTGCCTGATGAGCGATCGTTTCCTCGAGCGCAATGATCCGTTTTTCGGTTTCCGACGTCATATCGACCTCTCTTTCCCGCCCTTCCTTGGGCTTAAAAGCGCGGGAGTCAACCATATGTCGCTTTCGTGAAGCGAATTCGTCACAACCGATCCAGACACAAAAAAGCCGGCGATGCTTCCATCGCCGGCGCCTCACGGTTTGATATTGCTCAGTCTTCTTCCACGAAAACCTCTTCGCGTTTCTTCTTCACGCTGGGCAGGAAGACGATGATCAGGACGGCCAGAGCGATGAAAAGCAGGGTGGCGCTGATCGGGCGGGTGACGAAGGTCGTCGGATCGCCACGCGACAGGATCATGGCGCGACGCAGGTTTTCCTCCAGCAGCGGCCCGAGCACGAAGCCCAAAAGCAGTGGGGCAGGCTCGCAGCGCAGTTTCACCAGCACGTAACCGATGAAACCGAAGAAGGCGACGGCATAGAGATCGAAGACGTTGGAATTAACGCTGTAGACCCCGATGGCGCAGAAGGCCATGATGATGGGGAACAGCACGTAATAAGGCACCGTCAACAGCTTCACCCACAGCCCGATCAGCGGCAGGTTGAGGATGACGAGCATCAGGTTGCCGATCCACATGGAGGCGATGATGCCCCAGAACAGCGCCGGCTGTTCGGTTGCAACGTTCGGGCCTGGCACGATGCCCTGAATGATCATCGCACCGATCATCAACGCCATGACCGGGTTGGCCGGAATGCCAAGGGTCAGCAACGGGATGAAGGAGGTCTGCGCGCCGGCATTATTGGCCGATTCCGGACCGGCAACACCGGCAACCGCGCCATGCCCGAATTCTTCCGGGTTCTTGGAGACGCGTTTTTCCACCGTGTAAGAGGCAAAGGCCGCAAGAATTGCCCCACCGCCCGGCAGGATGCCGAGAGCCGAGCCGATAACCGTGCCGCGCAGCACCGGGCCGATCATGGCCTTGAAATCTTCCTTAGACGGCATCAGGCTACTGACCTTGGCGATCAGCACCGACCGGGTGCGTTCGTTCTCGAGATTGCGCAGGATTTCCGCAATACCGAAGACGCCCACGGCGACCGCAACGAAGTTCAGGCCATCGGCATATTCGCGGATGCCGAGGGTGAAGCGCGGCGTACCGCTATAGATATCCGTACCAACCAGACCAAGCAACAGACCGAGCACGACCATGGCCAGCGCCTTGACGATGGAGCCATGGGCAAGTGCGATGGACGAGACAAGGCCGACGACCATCAGCGAGAAATATTCAGCGGCACCGAATTCCAGCGCGATCGCCGTCAGAGGTGGAGCGAAGATTGCCACGAGGAAGGTGGAAACCGTACCCGCGAAAAACGAGCCGATGGCGGCGATTGCAAGTGCAGCACCCGCCTTGCCCTTGCGTGCCATCTGGTAACCATCAATGGCAGTCACGGCGGAGGAAGACTCCCCCGGCATATTGATGAGAATGGCCGTGGTGGAACCGCCATATTGCGCGCCGTAATAAATGCCGGCGAGCATGATCAGCGAGGAGACGGGCTCAAGCTGAAAGGTGATTGGCAGCAGCATGGCGATGGTCGCCGTTGCGCCGATGCCCGGCAACACGCCGATGAGGGTGCCGAGCAATACGCCGATCAGGCAGAAAAATAGGTTTGCCAGCGACGAAGCGGTGACGAAACCGAGAGCGAGATTATTGAGCAAATCCATCGGGGCGCCTCAAAATTTAAGCCAGGGGCCGAAGCGCTGGAATGGCAGGCCGAGACCATAATTGAACACAGCAACGGAGAAGACCGTGATGGCGGCAGAAATAACGACGGCCATCAGCGGGCTCATCTTGTGCGAGGCGAAGGCTGCGATAAGCGCGCTGAAAAACAGTGCTGGCACGAAACCCAATCCGCGGACCGTGAAGCCGAAAAAGATCGGCGCGGGCAGGATGAAAAAAATCCCCCGCCAGGCGATGGCGCCGATGACATCACCCTGCACGCGGGTGGCGCGGAAGAATATGACGCTGCCGAGCAGGATCAGCACGATTGCCAGAACAAGCGGGAAATAACCCGGCCCCATGCGAAAGGCGGTTCCGATTTCCAGCCCGAAGGATTGCAAGGCGAAAAAAGCGCCAAAACCGATGAATATGGCCCCGCAGGCTGCTTCGGCAGGGTCAATGAAAAACGACTTCATGAAAGATGCCCCTCCACTGCGGCCGGCAATACACCGTTCCGCGCGTTAAAAATGACGGCAGAAAACCGGCGGCGAGACGCCGCCGGTCACTTCCTGATCATCAATCGGCATATTGGCCGGCGGACTCGATAACCGGCTTCCAGCGAGCGATTTCGCTTTCAAGCTTGGCCTTGAGTGCCGCGGGCGTCGCATCGCTTTCAGGGGAAGGCGTCGTGCCGAGTTCGGCAAAACGAGCCGCGACATTTTTGTCCTTCAGCGCAACCTGCAGCGACTTGGAGAGCTTTTCGTTGATTTCAGCAGGCGTGCCCTTCGGCGTATAGATGCCGTGCCAGATACCGACTTCGAGTTTCGGCAGGCCTTCTTCGGCGACCGTCGGCACATCCGGAAGCACGTCGAGCCGCTTGGCCGTGGTTACGGCATAGGCTTTCACGGTTCCGCCCTGGATCTGCTTGGTGGTGTTGGTGGTCTGGTCGCACATGATATCGACCTGGCCGCCGAGCAGATCGGTCATGGCCGGGCCTGTGCCCTTGTAGGGAACGGTGACCAGCGGCGTCTCAATGGCGCTCATGAACAACATGCCGCACAGATGCGATGCGGCGCCGATGCCGGCATTGGCGACGGTGACCTTGTCCTTGTTCGCCTTGGCGTAGTCGATCAGACCCTTGAGGTCCTTCGTCTCGAGGTTCTTGCGCGACAGAATGGTCATCGGCACTTCGGTGACCAGACCGACATATTCGAAAGCGTTTGTCGTGTCATAGGCGAGCTTGCGATAGAGCGTGGCGCTGGTTGCCATGCCGATATGGTGCAAGAGAACCGTGTAACCGTCCGGATCCGCCGAAGCCACACGGCCAGCACCGAGCGTGCCGCCCGCGCCGCCGACATTTTCGACGATGATCTGCTGGCCAAGATCCTTCGACATGGATTCGGCAACAAGGCGCGCGACCGTATCCGTCGGGCCACCGGCAGCAAAAGGCACGACCATGGTGATGTTACGCTCGGGATAATTCTGAGCGGATGCGGACAGCGCAAAAAGGGAAACGGCAGCGGCGGCAGCAAGGCCGGTGACTGTCTTCAGTATTTTCATCGATTCCTCCCGGATGAAAATTTTCGCCACTTCAGCCGCGCATACTCCTCTATGGCGGCCGGGGTGAGCTATTTGCGATCCGGGATTGTCGTTCAGCAACGGCGGTCTTGCCAAGAGATGCGCTTTTATCGTCGTCACAAACGGCAATGGGTGGATTTCTACCCATAGGGGTTCATACGTGGGTGGAAATCCACCCATCACACCTCTGTCATATGACGGTGCAGCTCGTATTTCTGCATTTTTTCGTAAAGCGTTTTGCGGGAAATGCCGAGGCTCTCATAGACGGATTTCAGATTGCCGCCATGGACGGCAATCGCGCGTGCAATCAGGCTTTTTTCATAGGCTGCAACCCTTGTGGCAAGCCCTTCCCTGCCATCGTCCTGAAACGACGGCGAGGCTTCGGAAGCATCACTTTCCAGACCAAGGACGAAGCGGTCCGCCGCATTGCGCAATTCACGTACGTTGCCAGGCCACTCGCGAAGGGAAACGACTGAAAGCAGTTGTTGCGGCACGTCCACATCCTCCCGCCCGTAACGGGCGGCAGCCTCCCGCACCAGATGCAGGAAGAGCAGCGGTATGTCGGCACTGCGCTGCGACAGGGAGGGCACGAGGATTGTCGCGACATTCAGGCGATAAAGAAGATCGGCGCGGAACCGGCCCGCGGCGACTTCCTGTTCCAGATCGACCTTGCTGGTGGCAATGAAACGGACGTCGAGTTCCACGGTTTCATTGGAGCCGAGGCGGGTAATAACCCGCTCCTGCAAGACACGCAGGAACCGGCCCTGCAATTCGAACGGCATGGAGCCGATTTCATCCAGCAGGATGGTACCGCCACGGGCGTGCTCGAACTTGCCGTAACGCGGGCGCAGCGCACCCGGAAAAGCGCCGGCCTCATGGCCGAAGAGTTCGCTTTCGATCAGCGTCTGCGGAAGGGCGGCGCAATTGATCGCGACGAAGGGCCGGTTGGCTCTGGCGCTGATATCATGCAGCGCCCGCGCCACCACCTCCTTGCCTGCACCGGTGTCGCCGACGATCAGCGTATCGGCGTCCGTCGCGCCGATGGCACGGATGCGGTAGCGCAGATCGACCATGATCTGGGTTCGGCCGGGAAGGCGCGTCTCGAGATCGTCGTTCTTGCCCGCCACCGCTTTGAGACGGCGGTTTTCCAGCACCAGCGCCCGCCGGTCATTGGCCCTTTTGATGATGCCGGCGAGATATTGCGGCGTAAACGGCTTTTCGATGAAGTCATAAGCGCCGTTGCGCATGGCGTTGACGGCCAGCTGCACATCGCCATGGCCGGTCATCAGGATGACAGGTATTTCCGGGTCAAGCTCCCGGACCTTCTGCAGCAGCGTCATGCCATCCATGCCGGGCATGCGGATATCGCTGACCACGACGCCATCAAAGCTGTAACCGATAAGTTCGAGCGCATGTTCGGCGCTCGCCAGCATGGTGACGGCGAAACCGGAAAGCTCCAGCGCCTGTGCGGTGGAGAAACGCAGCTCCTCCTCGTCATCGATCAACAGAACCCGCGACATGGTCATTCGGCGGCCACCTCCATTCGATAGGCGGCTGCCGGCAATTCGATTTCGAATTCCGCCCCACCCTCTTCATGGTTTCGCACACGCAACTGGCCGCCGAAATCCTTGATGATGTTGTAGGAGATGGAAAGGCCAAGGCCGAGACCGCGCCCTACACCCTTGGTGGTGAAGAAGGGATCGAAGATGCGTTCAGAAATCGCCGGCGGCACGCCGGGGCCGCGATCGCGAATGAAAATCGACACTGTCTGGTCATGCTGCACAGCCTGCAGGGAAATGCGGCGATCCTCGCGCCCTTCCACGGCATCGGCAGCATTGGAAATGATGTTGACGAGCACCTGCTGCAGCCGCACTGAGCCGGCCTTCACCGCAAGCGGCACCGGGCCAAGATCGACATCCAGCACCGCATTGGCAGCCTTCAGCCGCGCACCGACGATTTCCAGCGTATCGCGAAGCACGGCCTCCAGACCGACCGCCGCCATTTTTTCGTTGGGCTTGCGGGCGAAATTCCTCAAGTGTTTGCTGATGGACGCCATACGATCGATGAGGCCCGAAATGCGTCTGAGATTTTCCGTCACATCGTCCAGGCGCCCGCGCTCCACCAGGAGGGAAGCGTTTTCCGCATAGTTCTTGGCGGCGGCAAGCGGCTGGTTAAACTCGTGCGACAGAGCCGCCGACATCTGACCGAGTGCGGCAAGCTTACCCGCCTGCACCAGATCATTCTGCATCTTGCGCAATTGTTTCTCGGTCTGACGGCGTTCGGCAATCTCGTGCTTGATCTCCTGGTTGACCCGGGCGAGATCGGCGGTGCGTTCCTCTACCCGGCGCTCCAGCTCCGCCTGCGCCTCGGCCTGATGCGTCAGGCGCTCACGCAGACGCCGCCGTCTCTGCAGGATGGCGGCGATGAGGGCGGCGGCGAGGCACAGGCACAGGATGATGGCAATCATCGCCGTCTTGACCTGTGTTCTGACTGAACCCGTATCCATCAGCACGCTGACGGTCCAGCCGGCATCCGGCATCGGCTGGGAAAGGACCATATATTCCCTCTCCCCGTCATTCTGGGTGATCGTCATCAGTTGATGGGAGCCGAAATTGCCGTTTTTCAGCGGCAGCTCCTTCAGTGCAGCATTTGCGTATCGACGGGAGGCCTCCGTGCGCGCCAACCTTTCGGGTGTCAGCGGCATCAAGCCGGAATAGAGCCATTGCGGCGTTCCGGTCATGAAAATGATGCCTTCCGGATCGGAAACGAGAATACGGTTCTCGCCATCACCGAAGGAGGCCTCTATGCCTTCGATATCGACCTTGAAGACGATGACGCCCTTGATCTCCTCATTAAAGAGAATGGGGGCGGAAAAATAATAACCGCGCTTGAAGGAGGTCGTGCCAAGCGCGAAGAATCGTGACTGGAAGCCCTTGGCAGCATCTTGAAAATAGGGGCGATAGCTGAAGTTCTCGCCAACGAAGCTGGTCGGTCCATCATAATTGCTGGCCGCGACGGTCTCTCCGTCCAGCGTTATGATGTAGATATCGGAGGATTCCAGCAGGGTGTTGATGGATTTCAGGTAGACATTGGCACGCTGGCGCAGCGCCTCATCCTTCGGATGCGCGACCAGTTCCTCAATGTCGTCGTGGTCGGCAATCAGGGCTGGCAGCGGCTCGTAACGGCTCAAAAGCCCGCCGAGCGCCGAGACGGCCAACCTCAGAGTGGTACGCCCCTGATCGGAGACTTCGCCGAAATAGCTTTCCGCGATAATGCCGCCACCCCTTGTCACGGCGCCATAACCGAGACCGAGGCTGAGAAATATCAGCAAAATCCAGCGATATTTCACCGAAGCTCCTCTCCCACATCAGGCTCCCGCTAACTCCCAAAGGGAGTGTAAGAGGTGTTATCTTATTTTCCAAGTGACCCGCCTTTGACTGACGCCACCTTCAGAAAACAAAAAACCGGCCACGAGGGCCGGTTTTTTGCAAATAAGATTTCAGAAAAGCTTATGCGCTTTCCTTCGGCGTCAGAACCTGACGGCCACGATACATACCGGTCTTCAGATCGATATGGTGCGGGCGGCGCAGTTCGCCGGAGTTCTTGTCTTCAACGTAGGTTGCAGACTTGAGACCGTCAGCCGAGCGGCGCATGCCGCGCTTGGACGGGCTTGTTTTTCTTTTTGGTACAGCCATTTTTGTTACTCCACTTTAGCGGCGAAACAACGGAACCGGCCAGAACCAAAGGCCGAATGTCGGGTGTCTCGATATCGGAAATTTGGCGCGCTTATACATGCCCAAACGGGCTTTGACCAGCCCTGACGCGCATTTTTTCCGATTCAGCGGAATTGGTGCAACGGGCCGCCGTCAGGCGTAGCAAATCATGCCTCACCTCTTATCAAAAACGACAAGCTCCTTGAAGTGGTTCATATCCTTGAATTCACAGAAAGCCGGTGGGCGCATCTCGATGATCGGCGCTGCCGCACGCAGTTCTTCCAGTTCCTCATCAAGCATCGCCTGCCAGCGCGGCAGGCATTCCGGATCGAACCAGCGCGTGATGTAAGACAGCGTAATATGGAACTCATAACTTTCATGGTTGGGATGCCGGTAACCGAAGGCTTCGGCAAACGCATCGCGCCACAACGCAACGATCCGGTTGTCTTGCGCGGTCACACCCTGCATCACCAGTCCTGTGGGCTTGAGGCCAGTCACCTGCATCCTGAAAACCGGAAGGGTGGGAAAGGCCGAAAGACGGTCGCGATAATAGTCCGTCATTGTGTCAATTGGCGTATCGAGCGGCATGTTCTCCGGCCAATAGGGCAGAGCGCGCCGAAATTCGATGATGCCCTGAAACACCGTCATATGCAGGCTGGAAACCGGTGTGAAGGCGAGCTGCGATGCTTCCGGCATATCCAGAAAGCGCTGGCGCGTCCTGATGATCGCGCTTTCGCCCTGCGATCCTTCGACGAGATGGCAAACCACCGTGTTGCCCGGCTCGGGCAGAAATTCGCCGTCCAAATTATAACGGCTGCCAAGATGACGCGGTGGCATATCGTGGCTGTTGACGGAGAAATATTCCAGATCTTTCGAGACAAGCGGGGCGTGCATCGGGGAACTCCTTGTGAGAGGCTTCCCCTAATCTGCGCACGCAACAAACCAATGACATTGACCGATCAGATGGCCGGTCAATGCGCCTCGTCCCAATTCTCCGCAGCACGCGCATCCACCTGCAACGGCACCTTCATGGAAATGGCCGGCATGGCCGCGTTTTCCATGACGGAGACGACGACGGGCAGGGTTTTTTCGATTTCCGCTTCTTCGACTTCGAAGATGAGTTCGTCATGCACCTGCAAAAGCATGCGGGCAGAGAGCTTCTCCGCTTCCAGTGCCGGCTCTATACGGACCATCGCGCGGCGAATGATATCAGCGGCAGAACCCTGGATCGGGGCATTGATGGCCGCCCGTTCGTTGAAGGCTTTCACCGAAGGGTTGGAAGAGCGGATTTCCGGATAATGCGCCCGGCGGCCGAAAATCGTTTCGACATAGCCGTTTTCGCGGGCGAAAGCCTTGGTCGCTTCCATGTAATCGCGAATGCCGGGAAACCGCTCGAAATATTTCTTGATATATTCGCCCGCCTCCGAGCGGGCGATGCTCAGCTGGTTGGCGAGACCGAAAGCCGAAATACCGTAGATGATGCCGAAATTGATGGCCTTGGCGCGGCGGCGCACTTCCGACGGCATGCCTTCCACCGGCACGCCAAACATTTCCGATGCGGTCATTGCATGGATGTCGATGCCGTTTTCAAAGGCGTTGCGCAGTTGCGGAATATCGGCGACGTGAGCCAGCACGCGCAGCTCGATCTGGCTATAGTCAGCGGACAGAAGCTTGTGACCGGGCGTGGAGATGAAGGCCGTGCGAATCTTGCGACCCTCCGCCGTGCGCACCGGGATATTCTGAAGGTTCGGCTCCGAGGACGACAGACGCCCCGTGGTGGTGGAAGCGAGCGCGTAGGAGGTATGCACCCGTTTCGTCTCGGGATGGATGTATCCCGGCAGCGCATCCGTATAGGTCGATTTCAGCTTCGTCAGCTGCCGCCAGTCAACGATCTTGCGTGGCAGCTCTGCACCTTCCGCTGCCAGATCTTCCAGAACCTGCGCCGATGTCGACCATTGGCCGGTCTTGGTCTTGGAGCCGCCGGGCAAGCCCATCTTGCCGAACAGAATATCGCCGAGCTGCTTTGGTGATCCGACGTTGAAACGCTCGCCCGCCAGCTCGTAGATTTCCTCTTCGAAGGCGGCAGCCTTCTGCGCCAGTTCACCGGAAAGGCGCGACAGGATCTGCCGGTCAACGGTGATGCCGCGTTCCTCCATATGCGCCAGAACCGGCACCAGAGGGCGCTCCAGCCGCTCGTAAACACTGGTCAGCCGCTCGGCGACGAGCCGGGGTTTCAGGGCCATCCAGAGGCGCAGGGTGACATCCGCGTCTTCCCCGGCGTAAGCCGTCGCCTTGTCGATGTCGACGAAATCGAAGGTGACGCTCGACTTGCCCGATCCCGCTACATCCTTGTAGGCAATCGGCGTGTGGCCGAGCCAGCGTTCGGACAGCGAATCCATGCCATGCGTGGCCTTGCCGGCCTCGAGAACATAAGAAATCAGCATGGTATCGTCGAAGCTCTGCATGACGACGCCATGGCGTTTCATCAGCAGATAGTCATATTTGAGGTTCTGGGCGATTTTCAGAACCGCCGGGTCCTCAAGCAGGCTTTTCAAACGCGCCAGCGCCTCGGCAAATGGCACCTGCCCTTCGGCAAGCTTGATACCATCGCTGAAAAGATCGCCGCCGGAGCCGGTCTTGTGCGTCAAGGGAACATAGGCAGCGCGGATATCGGCGCCCGAGGCGTCCTTGCCATTGTCGGCGATGGCCAGCGAAAAACCGACAAGTTCCGCCTGCATCGGATCAAGCGAAGTCGTTTCCGTGTCGAAGGCGACGACGCCGGTCTCACGGGCTGCAGCAATCCAGCGGTCCAGTTCTGCAAGGTCTCTGATCGTCGTGTAAGCGGTCGTATCGATCTTGGCGGCTGAAAAAAGCACTTGGCGCGCGGCGGCGAGATCGGCAGGCGCGCTGCCTTCTCCGGTCAGCTTTCTCGCCGAAACAGAGGGCGAAGCCGAGGCGGCAGTTGCGCCGGCGGCCACGTCACCAATGGCGACTGCCGAAGCAGGCGCATCGAGATCGGGACCATGGGCATCCGCCCCCCACTGAACCGGCACATTGGCGGGGTCGATGGCAGAGGCGTCGCTGTCGGTCGCTTCGGCAACGCGGCGGGTCAGCGTCGTGAATTCCATCGCCTTCAGGAAGGCGATGAGCTTCGGGCCGTTCTGCGGTTCAAGCACCAGCGCCTCAAGAGACTGCTCCAGCGGCACATCGGTTCTAAGCGCCACGAGCTGCCTGGAAAGACGGGCAAGATCAGCGTTGGCGATGATGTTTTCCCGGCGCTTCTGCTGCTTGATTTCGCCCGCCCGCGCCAGCAGCGTATCGAGATCGCCATATTCCTCCAGCAATTGCGCCGCCGTCTTCGGCCCGATGCCGGGAATGCCGGGCACATTGTCGGTGGAATCGCCGGTCATCGCCTGCAAGTCGATCATCTTTTCCGGGCCAACGCCCCATTTTTCGATGACGTCAGGGATGCCGATCTGCTTGTCCTTCATGGCATCGTACATATGCACATTGGCCGTGACGAGCTGCATCAGATCCTTGTCGGAAGAGATGATCGTAACATCGGCGCCGATCGCCTCCGCCTGGCGGGCATAGGTGGCGATGATGTCATCCGCCTCGAAGCCTTCGGTCTCGATGCAGGGAAGGTTGAAGGCGCGTGTCGCCTCGCGGATCAGGCCGAATTGCGGAACCAGATCTTCAGGCGGCGCGGAACGGTTGGCCTTGTAGAGATCATAAAGTTCATTGCGGAAGGTTTTCGACGAATAGTCGAAAATAACGGCGAAGTGTGCTGGCGTCACGCCGACATCGGTGTTGCGCGCATCCTTCAAGAGCTTCCACAACATGTTGCAGAAGCCGGAGACGGCGTTGACCGGCAGCCCGTCCGACTTGCGGTTCAGCGGCGGAATGGCATGGAACGCCCGGAAAATGAAACCGGAACCGTCAACGAGGAAGAGATGATCGCCTTTTTTCATGGCGATATGGATAGCGCGGGGCCGTTCTGGCGTCCACCGAAACTTCGCACAACACACCGCAAAGCACTGGAAACGAGGCGGCCCGAAAAGCGCTGAGAATTCACCCGAACGTTACCGATTTGTAATCAGCTCCTCCCTTGAAAAGCCGTATTTGGAGACACATTTCATAAGGGACGGCGCCTGATCACGCCGTAGTCTGATAGCTGGCTCGTCCCCCGCCGCGTCAGACCGGACAAAGGCCTTTCCCCCTCTCCGGGCCTTTGTCCTCCAATATGACCGCCATGGCCGATCCCTCCCGGCCATGGCGGTTTTATTTTGTGCCGGATTCCGGGCTGGCGCAAACATATCATACGATATATATCGCGCTATCGAATTGCCGGAATGTGCCGGCGGAAATGCTCTACGGACGGAAGAATGGGATTTTCCCGGGACGAATCGGCAATTTATCTCGCCACGAAAATGGCGCGGGAATTCACCATGGCGCTGCAAAAAAGAGCCGCTGCCCTTGGTTTTTCCCCCGGGCAATTCCCCATCCTGATCGAGCTATGGCATGAGGAAGGCCTGACGCAGCGGCAATTGCTCGATAGAATCGACGTCGAGCAGGCAACGCTTGCCAATACGCTCTCACGTATGGAGCGCGACGGGCTGATCATCCGCAAATCCCATCCCAGCGACCGCCGCGCCCAGATCATCGAGCTGACCCAGCGCGGCAGGGATCTGGAGGCGAATGCCATTGCAGCCTCCGAGGCCACCGAAGAGACGCTGCTTAAGGATTTCCGTCGTTTCGAAAGGCAGCTTCTGCTGGAATATATGCGCCGGGCGATCGAAAGCGCAAAAAAAGCGAAATAGCATTCGCCTCTACAAACAGCTGCTTATCTGCTCTGAGACCTGTCATCGCTGAGGGCCCGGGTTTTTGTTTATGCGTAATTTCGGATGTAAAACCGCTTCGCAGTTTTCCTGAACTGCTCTATCGTTCCGGCGGCTGCACGTTTGGCGATTCACGACACGTCAGCCCCTTGTTCCCACGCGATGCGCGATGCCCGGATGCCTCGTCCATCGCCGGGTCACGACAGACATGACAGGATCAGCGATGACAGACGTTTCCCCCATTCTTTCCACCGCCGACGACAATCTTACATCCAGCCTCGAGCGGCTGTTCGAACTGGTGCGCATTCCGTCGATTTCCACGGACCCCGCCTATAAGGCGGAATGCCGCAAGGCGGCGGAATGGCTGGTCAGAACGCTTTCCTCACTGGGCTTTGAGGCTTCCGTGCGCGATACGGCCGGTCATCCGATGGTGGTGGCGCATCACGATGCAGCCACCAAGGACGCACCACATGTGCTTTTTTATGGGCACTACGATGTGCAGCCGGTCGATCCGCTCAATCTCTGGGAAAATGACCCATTCGAGCCGGCGATCAAGGATATCGGCGCTGGCCGTCAGGTGATTACCGGCCGCGGAACGGCTGACGACAAGGGCCAGCTGATGACCTTCGTGGAAGCTTGCCGGGCCTATAAGGCCGTCAATGGCGGCCTGCCAGTCCGCGTCACCATCCTCTTTGAGGGCGAAGAGGAATCCGGCTCGCCCTCGCTGAAGCCGTTCCTCGAAGCCAATGCAGATGAGCTGAAGGCCGATTATGCGCTGGTCTGCGATACAAGCATGTGGGATCGCGATACGCCCGCCATTGCCGCCGCCCTTCGCGGCCTCGTCGGTGAAGAAATCGTCATCACCGCGGCTGACCGTGATCTACATTCCGGCCTGTTCGGCGGTGCGGCGGCAAATCCGATCCACATTCTCACCGATATTTTGGCCGGCCTGCATGACGAAACCGGCCGTGTCACACTTTCCGGCTTCTATGACGGCGTGGAGGAAACCCCTGCCAACATCAAGGCCTCCTGGGAAACGCTGGGGCGCACGGCGGAAGCCTTCCTCGGTGAAGTCGGCCTGTCGGTTCCCTCGGGCGAAAAAGGCCGCACCGTGCTGGAGCAGACCTGGGCGCGACCGACGGCGGAAGTCAACGGCATTATCGGCGGCTATACCGGCGACGGCTTCAAAACCGTGATCGCCGCAAAAGCTTCCGCCAAGGTGTCTTTCCGTCTGGTTGGCGAACAGAACCCCGCAGCCATTCGCGAGAGCTTCCGGGCTTATGTACGCTCGAAAATCCCGGCGGATTGCTCGGTGGAGTTTCAAGAGCATGGCGCATCACCAGCCATCCAGCTTTCCTACGATTCACCCGTGCTGACCAAGGCCAAAAACGCCCTTTCGGACGAGTGGCCAAATCCCGCCGTCGTCATCGGCATGGGCGGCTCGATCCCGATCGTCGGTGATTTCCAGAAGATGCTGGGCATGGATTCGCTGCTTGTCGGCTTCGGCCTCACCGACGACCGCATTCATTCGCCCAATGAAAAATACGACCTGCAGTCCTTCCACAAGGGCATCCGCTCCTGGGTCCGCATTCTCGACGCGCTGGCGGCAAAATAACCAAAAAAAGAGGAGGCGTCGGCTACCCGGCTCCTCCTCCTTTTTCTGCTTTTGGCGCTCAAAAACAAAAAGGCCGGGCAAGCCCGACCTTTCCATCCGTTTTTCGTCAATGCCAGTACATCCGTGGTCAAAGCGTTCAACGGTCTGATGCTTCAGAGCGCGTCGATCATGTCGACGCTGCTTTCACGGTCAGGATCAGCTGTTTCGGTTAATCTTTGGTTAACGCGATCACAGCGGCATTATCAAAATGCCCGCCCGACAGTTTTCATCCGAAACACTGTTGAACCCTATATTGGTATGCGATCCGTTCTTTTCAAGGCCAGCCGGTTCAGGACCGTCCTCCAAAAGAAAAAGGCCGGAAAAATCCGGCCTTTCCATTCATGTCAATGACCCGTGGGGGCCAAAGCGCTTATCAGGAAACGACGAGTTCGCCTGCGGACATCTTGCCCGAGCGACGATCCTGCATCAGCTCGTAGGAGAGCTTCTGACCGTCGTTGAGGGCGGTCAGACCAGCGCGCTCAACAGCGGAGATGTGCACGAATACGTCCTGCGAACCGTCGTCAGGCTGAATGAAGCCGTAGCCCTTGGTTGCGTTGAACCACTTTACTGTACCAGTCGCCATAACGATTTCCTTCCGTTGGCAAATTGTATTTGCACTGCTGGCAGTGCGGTCTTGGGTCGAATTTGAAGGAAAGATCGTCGTGTGCACCCAAAAAGGCGCCGAAGCTCTGGTCGTCAAACAAATATCGATGGGCGAACACCTAGGTTGGCAGGGGCCAAAAGTCAAGTTTCTTTGAAAAACGGTGTGATCTTTGTGAAGCGCTGCCAAACCGAAGCCGCTGAAAACAGGGCTTTAAACAGCAAAAACCCGGCGCGGGAGGAGGTGCGCCGGGTTCTTGAAACTGACTGACAATTGGGAGGAGGAGTATTGTCAGTCCAATCGGGCGACGCTGGGAGGAGGAGTGCGTCGCTTCGATGGTTTGAACATACAGGATATCAGCTCAAAAAACAGACACTTCATCGCAGCGCAGCATTGCACAAAATGCATAGCTATCTCCTGGCGTCTTGAAGCTCCCTCGCTTACCGCCTAATAAATACGCATGACTATCGAATCCGTGAGAGCCTTCTTCACCGAGAAATTGCCGGAAGTGACCGTTATCGAAACGGAAGCCAGTTCGGCGACCGTCGCGCTGGCTGCCGAAGCGCATGGCGTCGAGCCGGACCAGATTGCCAAAACAATCTGCCTGAAGGCCGGCGACACCATTCTTCTCGTCGTCACCGCCGGTACGAAGCGGCTCGACAACCGGAAATTCCGTGATCATTTCGGCGCCAAGCCGCGCATGCTGGGGCCGGAAGACGTGGTTGCAGTGACCAGCCATCCCATCGGTGGCGTGTGCCCTTTCGGGCTGCCCTCACCTCTGCCGGTGTTCTGCGACATATCGCTAAAAAACTATGACGAGGTGGTGCCGGCGGCCGGCGCCACCAATGCGGCGGTGCGGATTTCGCCCGATGCCATGGCTGAATTGACGGGAGCGGAATGGGTCGATGTCTGCCAATGACGGCGATTTGATCCCGTCTGGGCTTAACCCCGCCTTAAATTGCCGCATTTAAACTCTTCATCCTGGATTAAGGATCGCGCTGGCATAGAAGCCTGAAGGTCATATGGATGCGCGGTCTCGTGAATTAAGGAGCAATTTCGGCTGGATGGCAGGCAAGGGCAAATCACGCGATCGGGTAGAACCTTCCTTCGGGGATTTCCACGAGTCCGGCGATGACCTGCGCCTCGACGCCAGCGAACGCATCAGCGGAACCGCAAAGCAGCCCGCCAGAAAGCCGAAGGCCACCACCGGTCGCGCCAAATCGCAGAAAAAAGAAAAGCGCTCATGCAATTCCTCCGGCCGCGGTGCGACGGGCATTGTCCGCTCCCTCTTTTACTGGTGCATCGTACTCGGCATCTGGGGCGGTATCGGCGTTGCAGGCCTTGTCCTTTATTATGGCGCACGCATGCCAAGCGCCAGCAGCTGGTCCATTCCCGAACGCCCGCCGAATGTGAAGATCGTTTCGGTCAATGGCAGCGTGCTTGCCAATCGCGGCACGACAGGCGGCGAGGCGCTCGCGCTGGAAGACATGTCGCCTTATATTCCCCAGGCCGTCATGGCGATCGAGGACCGGCGGTTTTATTCGCATTTCGGCATCGATCCGCTGGGTCTCGGCCGTGCAATCGTGACGAATGTGCTGACGGGGCGAACAGTGCAGGGCGGCTCGACGCTGACACAGCAGCTGGCGAAAAACCTGTTCCTCTCTCCCGACCGGACGCTGGAGCGCAAGGTTCAGGAAGTGCTTTTGTCGTTCTGGCTGGAGCATGAATTTACCAAGGACCAGATTCTCGCGATGTATCTCAATCGCGTCTATTTCGGGTCCAATGCCTATGGCGTCGAGGCGGCTTCCCGGCGCTACTTCAACAAATCCGCGCGTGACGTCAATCTGGGCGAAGCGGCGATGCTTGCCGGGCTTCTGAAGGCCCCGTCGCGCCTTTCACCCGCACGTGATCCGCAGGCGGCGGAGGAGCGGGCGCAGGTCGTGCTGCAATCCATGCGCGATGTCGGCTTCATCACGGACGATGAAATCAAGACTGCCATGTCGCAGCCGCCAACCAAGGCAAAACGTTTCTGGTCCGGCGCCGAACATTACGCCGCCGATATGGTTCTGGAGGAAGTGCGCAGCCTGGTTGGCGAGGTGAAGCAGGACATCGTCGTCGATACGACCATCGACCCCAATCTTGAACGCGACGCCGAAAAGGCGCTGACCCATATTTTGCAGGGTGATGGCAAGAAGCAGGGCGCTTCGCAGGCGGCACTGGTCTCCATCGATGGCACGGGCGCGATCCGGGCCGTCGTCGGCGGGGCTGATTATGCCGAAAGCCAGTTCAACCGTGCCGCCAAGGCGAAGCGCCAGCCCGGCTCGGCCTTCAAACCCTTTGTTTATGTGGCCGCGCTCGAATCAGGGCTCACCCCTTACACCATTCGCAACGACGCGCCGGTCCGCATCGGCAACTGGACTCCGGAAAATTACGAGAAGAAATTCCGTGGCGAAGTGACCCTCGCCACAGCACTCGCCAATTCGCTGAACACGATAGCCGCACAGCTGGTGATGGAGGTTGGCCCCGACCGGGTGACGCAGGTGGCGCATCGCATGGGCATCGAATCGGAACTGCAGAACAATGCCTCCATCGCACTCGGCACTTCGGAAGTGTCACTGATGGAGCTGACCGCTTCCTACGCACCTTTCATGAATGGCGGCTACAAGGCGACTCCGCATATCGTCAAGCGTATCACCGATGCCGATGGCAAGGTGCTTTACGAAAACAAATACGATAATCCGCCGCGTGTACTGAGCGAGGAAATCGCCGCAACCATGAACAGTATGCTGTCGCGCGTCATTACCGAAGGCACAGGCAAGGCCGCACGCCTGCAAGGCTGGCAGGCAGCGGGAAAATCCGGCACCACCCAATCCTTCCGCGACGCACTTTTTGTCGGCTACACAAGCAATCTGACCACGGGCGTCTGGTTCGGCAATGACGACGGCACCTCGATGAAAAAGGTTACCGGTGGCGGTCTTCCAGCAAGGGCCTGGAAGGATTTCATGACCGCCGCCCATTCCGGGCTCTCGCCTTCGCCACTCTTCGGCCTTGGCGCAGGTGCCGTGCCGCCGCTTGGGGAAATGCAGCAACCGGCGCCCGAAAACGCGCCGTCCTCCATCGGCGACATCATTTCCAATGCGCTGGGCGGCGGAACAACGGACCCCCGCGCCTATCCCGACGCACCCGCTTCGCCGAACCCGAATCAGCCGGGCATGGCCATGCCGCCGGCGAACATTCCTTCCCGCGACATCGAACCCGGCTATCAGGCCGGCAATGGACCTGTGCCGCCAGCGGATATAGGCGGCCAATCCCCTGCGACATCCGGGCCGAAACAGACGACCCTGCTCGACATTCTGATGGGAAATTGACCCCGCATCGGGTATGAGCCGGCCGGTTTAATGACCGATAGTAGGTTCGGCAGCCATAGGCTCACTTTCCGCAAAGTCCCCGGTTTTCCAGAGGCTTGGTGCTTCAAATCCGCATCCATGAGCGGAGACGCCCTAAAGCCACAACATATGCGTGCACCAGCATTAACCCTAGATTGCCTTTTGCGCCGAGGCGGCTACATTTCGGGTGACTTTTTACGGTAAATGAATTATTAATTGTTCATATAAATTAATTTTCTTGTTTCAAAATAACTTTTCAGGGTTCCATATTATGCTGGGTACTAAAGGCTCATCGCATGCCGTTTTTTACGGTGCTCCCTATCCTGCGGCCGCCAGTTTCGAAACGGCGGAAATGCAGACTTCCTTTTTAGAAAAAAACCCATCTGCGTTGCAGCGCGGCCAGTTCGCGCTCAAAAGAACAATCGACATTGCAGGGGCGTCCATCGCCCTTGTCGCACTGGCACCCGTATTGCTGACGGTTGCGGCGCTGGTGAAATTGGACAGCAAGGGGCCAGTTCTGTTCTCGCAAATCCGCTGGGGCATGAACGGGCGAAAAATCCGCGTCTATAAATTTCGCTCCATGCGGACCGAACTGGGCGACGCCACCGGTGTGGCACAAACGGTGAAGAACGACCCGCGCATAACCCGTATCGGCGCCGTTCTCCGCCGCACCAACATCGATGAATTGCCACAGCTTATCAATGTATTGAAAGGCGATATGTCGCTTGTCGGCCCGCGCTGCCATGCCATCGGCATGCTGGCGGCCGGCCGGCCTTATGAAGAGCTGGTTCCTCATTATCATATGCGGCACCAGATGCGGCCAGGCATTACCGGCCTTGCACAGATGCGCGGGCTGCGCGGCCCGACGGATCGTAGTGACAAGGCGCGGGCACGGATTGTTTCCGATCTCTATTACGTCGACAATTTTTCGGTCTGGCTGGACATCAGGATCATGGTCGGAACCGTGATTTCCGAATTGCGTGGCGGCAAGGGCTTCTGATCGTTTAAGAACTGCCATGCCACAGAATGAAAAAGCCCGGCATCGCTGCCGGGCTTTTTTGTATGAATCAGATTTGCGTCAGTTCGTCGGCGCGGGAGCAGCTGCCGGATCCGGCAGCGGTGCCGGGTTTGCCGACAGCGTACGCAGATAAGCGATCAGATCGGCTCTTTCGGTTTCTTTCTTCACACCCGCAAAACCCATGGCCGTTCCGGGAACGTGTTTCTTGGGAGCTTCGAGGAAGAAGCTGAGATGATCGTAATCCCAATGCACGGAACCGCCCTTGGAGAAATCCTTCATGCCTGCGGAATAGCTGAAACCTTCGTGGCTGGCGATCGGCCGGTTGACGATATCGAAGAGATTGGGGCCGACCTTGTTTGCACCACCACTCTCTCCGGTATGACAGCTCGTACACTTCTTGAAGACAGTTTCGCCCTTGGCGGCATCGGCGCTCGCAAGCAATTGCGCGATTGGCGTCGCTGCGGCAGCCGTTTCTCCGCCGGCTGCTTCACCGCCGCTTTCTGCAGCAGCAATGGCGTAACCTTCCTTCTCGGGCGTAGGCGCATGAAAAATGCCCTCAGAAGCAATTGACACCGACATCAGGACAAAAACCGTACCCAGCAACGCCCCAACGCCCATATTTACATAAGAATTCATCTATATGCGCTCCCTCGCATCCGCTCCATATAACCGGGCATCTTGAAATTACTCGAAAGCTATGGCTTTTGCACAGCCTGCGCAACTTGAATAATGGTCCCCACTCCGTGACGTTTTGACACTTTTCGGACGGGATTTGAAGGGTGTCGGATGAAGAATCGGGATTTCGAGAAAGCTGTCGTCCTCATACCGGCACGGATGGCATCCACACGCCTGCCAGGCAAGCCGCTTGCGGATATTGGCGGCAAGCCGATGATCGTTCAGGTGGCGTTGCGTGCGCGAGAAGCAGGTGCGGAACGAATCGTCGTTGCGGTCGATGACGAACAGGTTTTTTCGGCGGTTCAAAATGCCGGTTTCGACGTGATGATGACGCGGGACGACCACCAGTCCGGTTCGGACCGCATTTTCGAAGCGCTGCAAAAGGCCGATCCTGACGGCAATGCCGAATACGTCATAAACGTGCAGGGCGATCTTCCGACCATCGAGGCGGAGACGATCCGCGCCTCTCTGCGCCCGCTCGAGAACCCCGCCGTCGACATTGCCACGCTGACAGTGGAAATCACTGACGACGACGAAAAAACCAATCCGAACGTCGTGAAAGTCGTGGGCAGCCCGCTCTCCGAAACTCGGCTGCGCGCCCTTTATTTTACGCGTGCGACCGCGCCTTCTGGCGACGGCCCGCTTTATCACCATATCGGGCTTTACACCTATCGCCGCGCCGCACTTGAGACATTCGTGAGCCTTCCGCCCTCGCCGCTGGAAAAGCGCGAGCGGCTGGAACAGTTGCGGGCGCTGGAAGCCGGTATGCGCATCGATGCGGAAATCGTCCGCTCCGTGCCGCTCGGCGTCGACACGCCGCACGACCTCGAAAAAGCCCGCAGCATTCTTGCAAGCAGAACTCTCTAACGGATAATGTCATGATCTTGAGCACAAATCGCATTGCCTTTCAGGGCGAGTTCGGCGCGAATTCCGACATGGCCTGCCGCGACATGTTCCCGGATATGGAGCCTCTGCCGTGCCCGACGTTCGAGGACGCCTTCAACGCCATTGAAAATGGCGAAGCCGATCTCGGCATGATCCCGATCGAAAATACGCTGGCCGGCCGTGTCGCCGATATTCACCATCTGCTGCCGGAATCGCGCCTGCATATCATCGGTGAATATTTCATGCCGATCCGCTTCCAGCTGATGGTCATGCCGGGTGTAAAAAAAGACGAGATTCGCACCGTCCACAGCCACATTCATGCGCTTGGCCAGTGCCGCAAGATCATCCGCTCCAACGGCTGGAAACCGGTTATCGCCGGCGATACCGCGGGTGCGGCCAAGCAGGTTTCGGAAAAGGGCGACCGCAGCATGGCGGCCTTGGCACCACGCCTTGCGGCTGATCTCTATGGTCTCGATATTCTGGCGGAAAATGTCGAGGATTCGGAAAACAACGTCACCCGCTTCGTCGTGCTGTCGCGTGATGAAAACTGGGCCAAACGCCAGTCTGACGACAAATCTACCGACGAAATCATCGTCACGACCTTTGTTTTCAACGTCCGCAACATTCCGGCCGCGCTCTACAAGGCCATGGGCGGCTTTGCGACGAACGGCATCAACATGACGAAGCTGGAGAGCTATCAGCTCGGTGGAAAATTCGTCGCGACGCAGTTTTATGCCGATATCGAAGGGCATCCGGATGACGAGCCGGTACGGCATGCGCTGGACGAGTTGCGCTTCTTCTCAGAAAAAGTCCGTATTCTCGGCGTCTACAAGGGCCACGCAATGCGCGGCAAGCTCAACCAGAGCTGAGCCTGCCGCAACGTGGTTCATTTCGTCCATTCTACCCAGTCGCGCATCAGCCGGTGCGCGATGGCGCCGCCCGGAGGGGCGGAAAAGCCTTCGCCCGTCGCCGTCTCCAGCATCGCGGCCACCTCGGTGCGTGTAAACCACCGGCAATCCTCCAGTTCGATCTCGTCACGGGCGATATCGAAAGAGAGCGCTTCGGCATAACAGCCGATCATCAGCGTATGCGGCATCGGCCAGGGCTGGGAGGCGTGATAGCGCACGCGGCCGATGTCGACACCGGATTCCTCATGCGTTTCGCGGCGGACGGCCTGCTCGATGGTTTCACCCGGTTCAACGAAGCCGGCGAGGCAGGAATACATGCCCGGCGCAAAATGGGCGCCACGACCAAGCAGGCAAAGATCACGCTCGATATCGATCGTCATCATGATGACGACAGGATCGGTTCGCGGAAAAATAGTGTGGTTGCAGGCGGCGCAGATCCGCTTGTAGCCACCGATTCGCAGCTCCATGCTGCCGCCGCACTTGCCACAAAAACGATTGTCACCATTCCAGTGCGTGAGACTGACAGCCTGAGCAACTTCACTGAGCAATTCCTCATCGAGCAGATGATCGCGGTAAAGCGTACGGGCGTCGGCGAGCTTGTAATGGCTCGCCAGATGGTCTTCGGCGACGGCAACCGGCACGGCTATTCTCGGCTCGCCGGTTTCACGGTATCCGAGCAGCACGGCATTGTCGAAATCCGGCTGCAACTCGGCCAATTCATAGGCGGAGAACAGGGGATCGATGACCTGATCATCGTGCTTCAGGACAAGCCGGTTACCGGAGAAAGCAAAAATATGGGTGCCATCGATTTTCAGCGCATCGGCAACGCACTCTTCCGTCCGCTTCTCGGCGAAACGGTCGAGGGCATTTTTTGAAAAGGCTGTCAGCAGGCTTGCTTCGGGATGGGGGGCGTTGGTTTCGAAAATTGTCATTGACATCATCAGAGCGCGCCGGAGATTTTTTTCATCAAATTTTCCTTTTCACCCGCCGCATAAGGCACCGGCGTTCCGTGACCCCAGATGGGGCCTGGCCAGCAGGTGTCGCCTTCGTTGCGGGCGATAATATGAACATGAAGCTGCCGGACGATATTGCCCAACGCACCGACATTGATCTTGATGGCCCCCGTAACTTCTTTCAGCGCAGCGGCGACGAGATTGGTCTCAAATGTCAGCATGGCCTGATCGAGCGGGGTAAGATCGAACAATTCGCTGACACCGTCTCGCTGCGGCACCAGCACCAGCCAGGGCCAGCGGCTGTCATTCTGCAAACGCAATTCGCATAGCCCCAAACGCGTCACGAGCACGCTATCGCGTGCCAGCCTGTCGTCCAGCCGGAATGTCTCCAAGGTGTCCTCCATGTTTGTTTTCATTGTGATAGCAGTTTTTTGAAGGCTTGGCTTGCATTTGCTGTCGATATTGCCGATATGTGGCCCCGGGAGGTTGGTGGTGGACGAGCCACTCGCCAACCGGGTCAGGTCCGGAAGGAAGCAGCCCTAACGAGCCCGGCACGGGTCGCCGTGCCAGCCTCCCACCTTTTTTAAAAGACGTGCTCAGCTTTCGCCGGGCCAGTTCAGCGCCCCAAGACAAACTGGCAAAACAAACTGGCGAGGCAATGAGCGACACCGTACCCACCACCACAAGCGAATCCCAGGTCGGGACCGGCTATCGGGTACTGGCGCGCAAATATCGCCCGAAGGATTTTTCCGATCTGATGGTCGGCCAGGAGCCGATGGTCCGCACGCTGACCAATGCGTTCGAGACCGGCCGCATCGCGCAGGCCTATATGCTGACCGGCGTCCGCGGCGTGGGCAAGACGACCACGGCTCGCATTCTCGCCCGCGCGCTGAATTACAAGACCGACACCATCGACAAGCCGACCATCGATCTGCGTATCCCCGGCGAACATTGCCAGGCGATCATGGAAGGCCGGCATGTCGACGTGATCGAGATGGACGCCGCCTCCCATACCGGCATCGACGATATCCGCGAGATCATCGAGCAGGTGCGATATCGTCCGGTCTCGGCGCGCTACAAGGTCTATATCATCGACGAAGTGCACATGCTGTCGACGCAGGCTTTCAACGGTCTTCTAAAGACTCTTGAAGAGCCGCCGGAGCATGTGAAATTCATCTTCGCGACCACCGAAATTCGCAAGGTTCCGATCACCGTTCTGTCGCGCTGCCAACGCTTCGACCTGCGCCGCATCAGCGCTGCCGATCTCGTCGGTCTATTCACCGCCATTGCCGGCAAGGAAGGTTTTGAGGCTGAGCCGCAGGCACTGTCGATGATCGCCCGTGCAGCCGAGGGTTCGGCGCGTGACGGCCTTTCCCTGCTCGATCAGGCAATTGCCCATGGCGGCGGCCGCGTGGAGGCCGAAGCCGTGCGCGGTATGCTGGGCCTTGCCGACCGGGCGCGCATCGTCGATCTTTTCCAGCATGTCGTCAAAGGCGATGTCGCGGCAGCTCTTTCGGAATTCAACGGGCAATATGAGGCCGGCGCGAACCCTGTCGTGGTGTTGAACGACCTTGCCGATTTCACCCACCTTGTCACCCGCATGAAATATGTGCCTGACGCGGCAGACGATCCTTCTCTTTCCGAAATCGAACGCGTGCGTGGCGCGGAATTTGCCGAAACCATCGCGGTGACCGCCCTGTCGCGCATCTGGCAGATGCTGCTGAAGGGCATCCCGGAAACGGAAAATGCTTCACGGCCTGCGGGTGCTGCCGAAATGGTGCTGATCCGGCTTTCTCATGCCGCCAATCTGCCTGCGCCCGAAGATGCGGCGCGGCGGCTGCTTGAGCTTTCCAACGGTGATGGCGGCTATGCCAACGGCGCGCCTTCGGGCGGCGGCAATGGTGGCGGGGCGCGGGCCTATTCGTCAACGCAAACCGTGGCTGCGGCAAGACCCGTCGATCTTCCCGCCCAGCGCCCTGCAACACCACAGACGTCTGCGATGTTGCGCGCCGTTCCCGACAGCCGCCCGCACGACATGCAGATCGCCGCACCGAAGAGCGAAGAACGGCCGGAGCCGAAGGTTCCGGTCAATTCGATGCAGGATATTGCCGATCTCTGCCAGAAAAATCGCGATCCCGTCATGCGGGCGAAGGTGCGCAACTTTGTGCGGCTGGTCCGGCTGGAACCAGGCCGGCTCGATATGCGCCTTGGCGATGGTGCCCCCGGCTCCCTGCCCGGCGAGCTTGGCGTGAGGCTGAAGGAGTGGACCGGTATCCACTGGATCGTCAGCCTCAGCAAGGAAGAGGGCCAGCCGACCCTGGTGGAGGCCGAGGGCAACGCCCGCGACGCCCGCCTTGTCGATGCGAGGCAGGATCCTGACGTCGTGGCCATTCTCCAGCAATTCCCCGGCGCAAAGATCACCGACGTGCGCATCAGGGCTGTCGAACAGGACGAGGCGGACGAGATTGCCCCGCCATCGGTTGCCGAATCGAGCGAAGGCGACATCCTTCCCGGCGACGATATCGAGTTTTAATATACAACAAAAACAGGAGTTTGGCACATGCGTGACATCATGGGCATGATGGGCAAGGTCAAGGAAATGCAGTCCAAGATGGAAAAGGTGCAGGAAGAAATCGCCGCCCTTGAAGTCGAAGGCAGGGCCGGCGGCGGTCTGGTGACCGTCGTTCTCAACGGCAAGGGCGAAATGCGCAGCCTGAAAATCGATCCTTCGCTGTTGAAGGAAGACGAGGTGGAAATTCTCGAGGACCTGATCGTGGCGGCCCATAAGGACGCCAAGGGAAAGGGCGAAGCACAGGCGCAGGAAAAGATGGCGGGCCTGACCGCCGGTCTGCCGCTGCCGCCAGGCATGAAGTTGCCGTTCTGATATCATATCGACTTATAGGATGGCGAAACGCTGTTGAGCATTCGCCGTCCTCGTCTCAAGGCAGAGTTTAGGCCTCCAGCATCGCGCGGAACCGGCTGGCAAGCGGCGTTTCCAGATAAGCCATGCGCTCGGCTGCATTCAGCTGCATGGGACGAAAGCGCTGGAGAATAGTTGGTATCGGCAGTTTCGTTCCCTGATAGGGTTCGAACGCGATATCCTCGCCGGCGGCAAGCATTCCGCCTTTCAGCACCCGGCAATAAAAACCCGGCTGGCCCGCCTGCTTGAAGCGCGGGGCGAAATCGGGATCGCCGATCCGGGCCGAGAGTGTAGCGCAGGGAATGCGGGCAGCGGTTACCTCCAGCATGACTTCGCTGGCTGAAAACCTGTCACCCACATGCAGCTTTGCGCTGTCGACACCCTCCAGGACGAGGTTTTCGCCGAAAAATCCGGGCTCGACCACAAAGCCCAACATCCGGGACCAGAAGTCGAGATCAATGGAGCCCATGACGTAAATCGCCTGATCCGGCCCGCCGTGATGTTTGCGATTGCACACGGCATCGCTGACAATACCCTCGGCATCCACCAAGACCGAACCTTGCACGGGATGTTTGAAGATGCCCGTCTTCATCGTCTTTCCCGGCAGTTTTTTGGCCTCGCCCCGGCACACCGCCTGTATTTTCATGAACTACCCTTCGTGCTTCATGATTCCCGTTTCCTGATTTATGCAGTAGAAAGCGCTCATGGCAAAACGAGTCACCGGTCCTGAAATCGAAAAACTGATCCAGCTTCTGGCAAAAGTGCCGGGGCTTGGCCCCCGCTCGGCGCGGCGGGCGGCGCTGCACCTCATCAAAAAGAAGGAGCAGCTTCTCGGGCCGCTGGGCCACGCCATGGGCGAGGCCTATGACAAGGTGAAAATCTGCTCCTGCTGCGGCAATGTCGATACCATCGACCCCTGCACCGTTTGCGCCGACGACCGGCGCGACCAGTCTGTCATCATCGTTGTCGAGGATGTTTCGGATCTGTGGGCGCTGGAGCGGGCGGGCGCCATGAACACCGCCTATCATGTGCTGGGCGGCACGCTGTCGCCGCTCGACGGTGTGGGGCCGGAAGATCTGAACATCAAGGGGCTGATCGACCGTGTCAGCGTCGGTGGCATTCGCGAGCTTATCATCGCCGTCAATGCGACAGTTGAGGGGCAGGCGACCGCCCACTATATCACCGACCGCCTCTCCGATCTCGGTATCAAGATCACCCGGCTTGCGCATGGCGTGCCGGTGGGCGGCGAGCTGGATTATCTCGACGAAGGCACATTGACGGCGGCGCTTCGGGCCCGCACGACGATCTGACACCTTCCTTCACTCCCCGCGACCCAAAGAGGAGACCGAATGCGAAACCGATTTGATTGTTTGTCCTGGCGCATTTCCGGACAGAAAACCGAGCTCCACTTTTCCTGGAAAAGCTTCAAGGCACTGGCTGCCATTCTTTCTGTTTTTTCAGCGACGGCGGCCATGGCGCAATCTGTGCCAACCGGTGCAGCCGCCGCCCGATACGACGCCGAATTCAATACATGGCTGAAAAAGGAAGTCTGGCCGGAAGCACGCAAGGCGGGTATTTCGCAAAAGACGCTCGATGCTGCGCTGAGCGGCCTTTCCATCAACTGGAAGCTGCCTGATCTCGTCATCCCCGGCCAGAAACCGCCGAAGGAACAAAGCCAGAGCCAGGCCGAATTCTCTTCACCGGGCGCCTATTTCTCCGAGAAGCGATTGCAGGGGCTTGCCGGCACCGGTCGGTCGCTTGCGGCAACCCATGCTGCCACCCTTCGTCGCATCGAAGCGAAATATGGCGTGCCGGGCGATATCATCGTGGCGATCTGGGGTCGCGAATCCGGTTTCGGCCGTGCGAAACTGCCGCATTCGGTGGTCGATGTGCTGGCCACGAAGGCCTATATGTCCACCCGCAAGGAGATGTTCCGCACCGAACTGATCGACGCACTGAAGATCGTCGAAAGCGGCGATATTGCAGCTTCACGCATGATGGGCTCCTGGGCCGGGGCGCTCGGTCAGCCGCAATTCATGCCGTCGAGCTACCTCAAATATGCGGTGGATTTCGATGGCGACGGCCGGCGGGATATCTGGAACTCCGTACCGGATGCGTTGGCATCCATAGCGAACTATCTTTCTCAGCGCGGCTGGCAGCGCAATCGCGACTGGGGCTTCGAAGCCTCGATCCCGGCCAATGTCTCCTGCGCGCAGGAAGGCCCGGACCTTGCACGGCCGGTGGCCGACTGGGCGAAGATGGGCATCACCCGCATTTCCGGAAAAGCCTTTCCGGCCAATGACCTTACCGCCGATGGCATGATGCTGGTGCCGGCCGGGCGGCATGGGCCGGAATTCGTGGTGACGCCGAATTTCTACGTCATCAAGGAATATAACAATTCCGATCTCTACGCCCTGTTCATCGGCAATCTCGCCGACCGCATCGCCCATGGGGCGGGGCCATTCAAGGCGGAATGGGGCAATGTCGGCTCTATGCTGCGCTCGGATGTTCTGGCCATGCAGAAGGCACTGGTTGCCAAGGGTTACGACGTCGGCAAGGCGGACGGGTTGGCCGGCTACAAGACGCGCCGTTCGCTTGGCGACTGGCAGGCGAAGAACGGGCTTTCACCGACGTGTTTTCCTGACGCAACGCTGAAGGCGAAGTTGAAATAATCCGCTTTTAGCCCCAGCGTCTCAGTGCTGATCGGTATGCGGCTTGTGGAAGATATCGTCGGTCGGCGGAATGGTTTGCCGCTCGATCATCCGGTGCACCCGCGGCCGTGTCTTGCCGCGATGAAGCTCCAGCAACCGGTCCCAGGCCTCCGCATCCGCCTGAGTGCGGCGGTGGTTATGGCGGACATATTCCACCCATGTCGGCACATGGTAGCTCTCGGTCCAGATGTCAGGATTTTCGAGATCGCGCATCAGGTTCCAATTGCGTGCGCCATCCCGGATGCGGATGCGGCGGCGCTCGGCCATCAGCGGCAGGAATTCGCCGAGATCCTCGTCATGGATTTCATAATCGATGAGAATGGCGATCGGGCCGCTGCGCGGCTTGATATCGAGCCTCAACGGCGGCTCGACAAAGCGGTTGAGCGGATCGAGATTGAGCGAGGCGAAGGCTGGCATGGCAAGCTTGAGGCCAACGACGACGCCGAGCAGCATCAGCACGCAGGAACAGAGAAGCGAATAGGAAATACCGTAATCTTCGGCCAGTTCACCCCACAACCAGCTGCCGACCGCGATGCCGCCGAAGGTCAGTGTCTGGTAAAGCGACAGCGCCCGGCCCACCACCCAGCGCGGGGTGGAAAGCTGGACGATGGTATTGAACAGGGAAAGCGCCAGCACCCAGCAGGCGCCGGCGACGGTGAGAACCAGCGAGGTGATGATAGCACTCGTGCTGATTGCCGTTATTCCGGAACTGAAGGCGAAACCTAAAAAGGCGACACGCACGATCCATTCGCTGGACATGACTTCCCGCAGCCGGGCACTGATGAGCGCGCCACCAATGGCGCCAACGCCGAACGCACCCAGCATGACGCCATAGGTCAACGGACCGCCCTCGACCAGATCGCGGGCAACGATCGGCATCAAGGCCAGGATGGCGCTGGCGGAGAGACCGAAGAGAAAGCCGCGCACCAGTACCTTGCCGATATTGGGCGACATCGCCACATAGCGCATTCCGGCCGATATGGCGGCAAGAAGCTGCTCGCGCGGCAAGGTCGAGGCGTGCTTGGGCGGCTGCCAGCGAAACAGGGCGTAAAGCAGGGTGAAGTAGCTGAGCGCATTGACGAAAAACGCGGCAGCGGCACCGGCGGCAGCGACGATGATACCGCCGATGGCGGGGCCGACGCTGCGGGTGATGTTGAAACCAACGCTGTTCAGCGTTACGGCGGCGGGCAAATCTTCGCGCGGCACCATTTCACCGACGGAGGCCTGCCAGGACGGATTGTTGAGCGCCGTGCCGCAGCCGATCATGAAGGTAAAGAACAGCAGCAGCCAGGGCGTGAGCCAGCCGGACCAGGCAAAAACCGTCAGCAGCACGGAGGCCGTCAGCATCAGGAGCTGCGCCGAGATCATAATGCGGCGACGATCAAAACTGTCGGCCAGCGCGCCGGAAATCAGCGAAAACATCATGATCGGCAGCGAGGTGGAAGCCTGCACCAGCGCAATCATGTTTTCGGAACTCGAAAGCGAGGTCATCATCCATGCGGCGCCCACCGCCTGGATCAGTCCGCCGAAATTCGAGGCAAGGCTGGCGACCCAGATTCGTCTGTAAGTCAAATGCCTTAAAGGCGCGAGTGGCGATTTACGGTCAGGCACGCTCTGTCCACTTGATGCAACTGCGATTTGTTAAACGTCAACTATAGACAGTGCCCAGAATGATGCCACCCCTTCCGACACGGTGAAGGTGAAAATGTGGCTGCGGACGCCATTGAAGCAGGAGCGCCCGCGAAAACCTTGCAATCCCGCCCCGATGGGTCTATATGACCCCTGAAATTCTTGATCGCTTGATGAAGAGTGGGGCCGCAAGGCTCCGCTCTTTTTCGTTAGGCGAACCGGAAACCACGGGCCAGGAGCCCGGTGAAAATCAGAGACCGGAAGGCCAGATGGCAGACACCGCACAAGAATCGCGACTGATAACTGAAACGGGCATCGACCAGCGCATTGCCGAGATCATCGAGCCTGTTTTGGCGGGTATGGGATATCTTCTTGTGCGCGTGCGGCTCTCCAACCAGAACGGCATGACGCTGCAGGTGATGGCCGAGCGCGAAGACGGCACCATGACCGTCGAGGACTGCGAAGCGATCTCCATGGCCATTTCACCGGTTCTTGATGTGGAAGATCCGGTCGATAAAGCGTATCATCTCGAAGTTTCCTCGCCCGGCATTGACCGGCCGATGGTTCGCAAATCGGATTTCACCCGCTGGCAGGGTCATCTGGTGAAGGTCGAAACCTCCATTCTGGTCGAAAACCGCAAGCGGTTTCGCGGCAAGATCGTCGAGGTGGATGTGGACGGCTTCAAGCTGGAACGCGACCAGATCGCCTATGGCGAGGAGCCGACAGTCATCGTTCCGTTCAGCGCGCTTTCCGATGCGAAGCTTATTCTGACGGACGACCTTATTCGTGATGCGTTGCGGGCAGACAAGGCGGCAAAGGCCGCCGCCGCAAACCAGAACGACGAAAACGAAACAGACGAAGACTAATTCCAACGTAAAGCCCGAAAACGGGCGATCCCCGCAATTATGCGACTTACGGAGATAGAAAAATGGCAGTGAGTGCTAACCGGCTTGAGCTTCTGCAGATCGCCGATGCTGTGGCGCGCGAAAAGGTCATCGACCGCGAAATCGTGCTTGCCGCAATGGCCGACGCTATCCAGAAAGCCGCCCGCTCGCGCTATGGTTCGGAAACCAACATTCGCGCCGACATCAACTCCAAGACCGGCGAAATCCGCCTGCAGCGTCTTCTGGAAGTTGTCGAGGCCGCTGAGGACTATTCGACCCAGATCCCGCTTGAGCTGGCCCGCGACCGCAACCCGGACGCCAAGCTCGGCGATTTCATCGCCGATCCGCTGCCGCCGATGGATTTCGGCCGTATCGCCGCCCAGTCGGCCAAGCAGGTCATCGTTCAGAAGGTTCGTGAAGCCGAGCGTGACCGTCAGTATGATGAATTCAAGGACCGTATCGGCGAAATCGTCAACGGCACCGTCAAGCGCGTCGAATATGGCAATGTCATCGTCGACCTCGGCCGTGGCGAAGGCATCATCCGTCGCGACGAGATGATCCCGCGGGAAAACATGCGTTACGGCGACCGCGTGCGCGCCTACGTCTACGACGTTCGCCGCGAACAGCGCGGCCCGCAGATTTTCCTGTCGCGTACCCATCCGCAGTTCATGGTGAAGCTCTTCACCATGGAAGTTCCGGAAATTTACGACGGCATCATCCAGATCAAGTCGGTCGCCCGTGACCCCGGTTCGCGCGCCAAGATCGCCGTTATCTCGAACGATAGCTCGATCGACCCGGTCGGCGCCTGTGTGGGTATGCGCGGCTCTCGCGTTCAGGCCGTTGTCGGCGAATTGCAGGGCGAGAAGATCGACATCATTCCGTGGAGCCAGGAGCCGGCGTCCTTCATCGTCAACGCCCTGCAGCCGGCGGAAGTCGCCAAGGTCGTTCTGGATGAAGAGTCCGAGCGCATCGAAGTGGTCGTTCCCGACGAGCAGCTGTCGCTCGCCATCGGCCGTCGTGGCCAGAACGTGCGTCTGGCATCGCAGCTCACCGGCTGGGATATCGACATCATGACCGAGCAGGAAGAGTCCGAGCGTCGCCAGAAGGAATTCAACGAGCGCACGGCACTGTTCATGGACGCCCTCGACGTCGATGAGATGGTCGGCCAGGTTCTGGCTTCCGAAGGCTTCGCACAGGTCGAAGAACTCGCTTATGTCGATCTCGGTGAAATTTCCTCGATCGAGGGTTTCGATGAAGACACCGCCGATGAAATCCAGACCCGCGCCCGCGAATATCTGGAACGTCTGGAAGCCGAGATGGACGCCAAGCGCAAGGAACTCGGCGTTGCCGACGAGCTGCGCCAGATCGACGGCCTGACCTCACAGATGATGGTTGCGCTGGGTGAAGACGGTATCAAGACCATCGAAGACTTTGCCGGCTGCGCCGCGGACGATCTGGTCGGCTGGAGCGAACGCAAGGACGGCGAGACCAAGAAGTTCGAAGGCATCTTCTCCAAGCTCGACGTTTCGCGCGTCGAGGCCGAGAACATGGTGGTGCAGGCCCGTCTTCTGGCTGGCTGGATCACGGCCGAAGATCTCGCTTCCGAAGAAGAAGCCAATGCTGAAGCTGCCGAGGAGGCGGATACCGCCGAGCAGGAATGACATCGCAGGCGCATGAGCCGGACGAGCTGCCCGAGACCGATGAGGACGGGCGGCTTGCAGGCAACGTCAATGGACGTATGTGCATTGTGACACGGCAGAGCGGATCGCCCGATGAGTTGATCCGCTTCGTCGCAGGCCCGGACGGCAGCGTCGTGCCGGATCTGAAACGCCAATTGCCGGGGCGCGGCTGCTGGGTAACACCCGAGCGCGCCCTGATCGAGAAAGCCATCGCGAAGAAGATCTTCGCACGGGCACTCAAACGCGACGTCAAGGCCGGACCGGAGCTTCTTGCTCTTCTCGACCGGCTGATGGCGCAGCAGCTTGCCGGAATGATGAACATGGCGCGCAAGGCGGGCCAGTTCATCAGCGGCGCAACGAAGGTCGATGCCGCCGTCCGGTCCGGGAACGCGATTGCCGTGTTCCACGCGACCGATGCTGCGGCGGACGGCGTGAGAAAACTGGACCAGGCCCGCAGGGCCTGGGCGTTCGGCAGCGATGCCGACAATGAAATTCCGTCCTTCCGGCTCTTCAGTAGCGCCGAAATGGACGAGTTGATGGGCCAGAATGCTTTTATCCATGCTTGCGCGCTTGCGGGGCAGGCGGGTGAGGGTGTAGTGAAGCGCGCAACGATGCTTGAACAGTACCGCCTTGGCGGTCGATCTCAGGCGGAACGCGACGCTGCCCGGACAGAACAATGACGCGGTTAACCGACATGAACGGTCGCCGCGTTCCGATGCAGCAATTGAACGACGAGACCTGATGGACGTCATCCGGTTCTCGTCCGAAGGAACGGGAACGAATGACCGACAACAACGACGACAAGACACTTAACGCGCCGGCCAAGAAGACTCTCACCCTCAAGCCGGGCGGGATGAATCAGGGCACCGTGCGGCAGGATATGGGTCGAGGTCGCACAAATGCGGTTGTCGTGGAAACACGCAAGCGCCGCCCCCTACGTCCCGAAGACGAGAAGCCGGTTCAGCCGATCGCGGCAGCAGCACCTGCGCCGAAGCCCGCAGCACCGGCCCCTGCCCCCGTGGCAGCGCGTCCGCAGGCTCCCCAGCCGCGCATTCATCAGCCAGGCGGCCAGCAGCAGCGTCCGGGTTCGTCCCAGTCGCAGCAGCGTCCCGGCTCGTCCGCACCCCAGCAGCGCCAGCCTGATCGCCCGCGCGGCAACGTTCTGCACGATCTTTCCGCCGGCGAGATGGAAGCCCGTCGCCGTGCGCTGATGGAAGCGCAGGCTCGCGACGTGGTGGAAGCCAAGCAGCGTGCCGAAGACGAAGCCCGCCGCAAGGTCGAGGAAGAACAGCGCATCGCAGCCGAAAAGGTCGAGGCTGCCAACCGCGCTGCCGAAGAGGCCGCGGCTGCCAAGGCAGCGGCAAGCCAGCCTGCCGCTGAAGTGAGATCCGAACCGGCCAGCGAAAAGCCGGCTGCAGCCTTTGCACCGGCCCCCCGCACTGACGCACGTCCTCAGTCCGCCGCCGCTGCCCCCCGTTCCGCTCCTGCAACGCCCGACGCGGCCGCTCCGCGCGGACGTCGTACCGGTGGCGACGAGGAGGATGATCGTGGTGCCGCGCGTCGTGGCAGCAGCCTTCCGGCTCGCGGCAAGGTCACGGCTCCGGTTCCGGCCAAGCCCGCTGCCCGCCTGAAGACGGAAGAAGAACGCCGTCGCGGCAAGCTTACCGTTACCTCGTCCAATCTGGATGAAGACGGCACGCCGCGTGGTCGCTCCATGGCATCCATGCGCCGCCGGCAGGAGAAATTCCGCCGCAGCCAGATGCAGGAAACCCGCGAAAAGGTTATGCGCGAAGTGATCCTGCCGGAAACCATCACCATTCAGGAACTGTCGCAGCGCATGTCCGAGCGCGCCGTTGACGTCATCAAGTTCCTGATGAAGGAAGGCCAGATGATGAAGCCGGGCGACGTCATCGACGCCGATCTGGCGGAACTGATCGCCGTCGAATTCGGCCACACCGTCAAGCGCGTTTCTGAATCCGACGTGGAAGAAGGCATCTTCAACCAGGCTGACGACGAAGGCGAAATGGTTTCCCGTCCGCCGGTCGTGACCATCATGGGTCACGTCGACCACGGCAAGACCTCGCTGCTCGACGCCATCCGTCAGGCAAACGTGGTTGCTGGCGAAGCCGGTGGCATCACCCAGCATATCGGCGCCTACCAGGTTGAGAAGAACGGTCAAAAGATCACCTTCATCGACACCCCCGGCCACGCCGCCTTCACGGCGATGCGTGCCCGTGGTGCGCAGGCGACCGACATTGCCGTTCTGGTTGTTGCCGCAGACGACAGCGTCATGCCGCAGACGATCGAATCCATCAATCACGCCAAGGCGGCCGGTGTTCCGATCGTCGTTGCGATCAACAAGATCGACAAGCACGAGGCAAACCCTGACAAGGTTCGCCAGCAGCTGCTGCAGCACGAAGTTTTCGTGGAATCGATGGGTGGTGAAGTTCTTGACGTCGAAGTGTCGGCCAAGAACAAGCTCAACCTCGACAAGCTGCTCGAAGCAATCCTGCTTCAGGCGGAAATCCTCGATCTCAAGGCAGATCCAAGCCGCACCGCAGAAGGCACGGTCATCGAAGCCGAGCTGGACCGTGGACGCGGCGCCGTCGCCACCGTTCTCGTGCAGAAGGGTACGCTGAGACCCGGCCAGATCATCGTTGCCGGTGACCAGTGGGGCCGTGTGCGCGCGCTCGTCAACGACAAGGGCGAACACGTCAAGGAAGCCGGTCCGGCCATGCCGGTCGAAATCCTCGGCCTTTCCGGCACACCGTCGGCCGGTGACCGTTTTGCGGTTGTCGAAAACGAAAGCCGCGCCCGCGAGATTTCCGAATACCGCCAGCGCCTGGCACGCGACAAGGCTGTCGCCCGCCAGACCGGTCAGCGCGGCTCGCTGGAACAGATGATGAGCCAGCTTCAGACTTCGGGACTGAAGGAATTCCCGCTGGTCATCAAGGCGGACGTGCAGGGTTCGGTCGAAGCCATTATCGCTTCGCTCGACAAGCTCGGCACAGACGAAGTCCGCGCTCGTGTCGTTCACTCTGGTGCTGGTGCCATCACGGAATCGGATATCTCGCTTGCCGAGGCATCGAACGCCGCGATCATCGGCTTCAACGTTCGCGCCAACGCACAGGCACGTACGGCGTCCGAACGCGCCGGTATCGAAATCCGCTACTACAACATCATCTACGATCTGGTGGATGACGTTAAGGCGGCGATGTCGGGTCTGCTTTCGCCGGAACGTCGCGAGACCTTCCTCGGCAATGCCGAAATTCTCGAGGTGTTCAACATCACCAAGGTCGGCAAGGTCGCGGGTTGCCGCGTCGTCGAGGGCAAGGTGGAACGTGGTGCGGGTGTCCGTCTGGTACGCGACAACGTCGTCATCCACGAAGGCAAGCTCAAGACCCTCAAGCGCTTCAAGGACGAAGTCAACGAAGTGCCGGTTGGTCAGGAGTGCGGTATGGCATTCGAAAACTACGAAGACATCCGCGCCGGCGACACCATCGAGTGCTTCCGCGTCGAACACATCACGAGAACGCTCTAAGCGTTCTCGCCGCAAAACAGGATTTTTCTGTCGGGCGCCGGCTTACCGGCGCTCGCTCCGTTTGAGGCATTACCCATGGCAAAAGCAACATCATCGGCCCCTTCGCAACGCATGCTGCGTGTTGGCGAACAGGTGCGCGCCGCCCTTACCCAAATTCTCCAGCGCGGCGAAGTCCGCGATGATCTGATCGAAGGCACTGTTATTTCAATCTCGGAAGTGCGCATGTCGCCCGATCTCAAGATCGCGACAGCTTACGTGACGCCGCTTGGCGTTGCGGATCATACCGACATCATCAGCGCGCTGAACCGCCACGCCAAATTCATGCGCGGCCGTCTCGGTCCGCAACTGCGGCAGATGAAATACATGCCGGAGCTGCGTTTCCGCGACGATACGAGTTTCGACAATTACCAGAAGATCGACGCACTCTTGCGGTCACCGGAGGTGCAGCGCGATCTTGGACCTTCAAACGAAAAAGACGACGAACAGAACTGAAGCATGTCCAAACCACGCAAACAGCAGCACCGCAAACCCAAGGGCCGCCCGATCTCGGGCTGGCTGATCCTCGACAAGCCGCTCGATTTCGGCTCCACCGAAGCCGTTTCCAAGATCAAGTGGCTGTTCAATGCCCAGAAGGCAGGCCATGCCGGAACGCTCGATCCGCTGGCTTCCGGCATGTTGCCGATCGCCCTCGGCGATGCCACCAAGACCGTGCCTTACGTCATGGACGGCCGTAAAATCTACGAATTTACCGTCACCTGGGGTGAGCAGCGCGCAACAGACGATCTGGAAGGCGAGGTCGTCAATTCCTCCGATCAGCGCCCGGACGAACAGGCGATCCGCGATCTCCTGCCCAATTATACCGGTGTGATCCTGCAGACACCGCCGCAATTTTCCGCGATCAAGATTGCCGGCGAGCGCGCCTATGATCTGGCGCGCGACGGCGAGACGGTGGAAATCCCCGCGCGCGAGGTGGAAATTCACCGCCTGACGCTTCTTGCCTGCCCCGACGCCGATACCGCGCATTTCGAAGTGGAATGCGGCAAGGGCACCTATGTGCGGGCACTGGCACGTGACATGGGAAGTGATCTCGGCTGTTTCGGCCATATTTCGGAACTGCGCCGCACAATGGTCGCCCCGTTTGGCGAAGACATGATGGTGCCGCTTGAAACGTTGACGGCGCTGGAAGCCATAGAAGACCGCGACGAGCGGGTAGAGGCGCTGGACGCCTTTCTGATCGACACGGCGCAGGCGCTTTCCTCGCTTCCGCATCTCATCATCAACGACGACCAGGCGCATCGGCTGAAGATGGGCAACCCCATCCTGCTGCGCGGGCGTGATGCGCCGGCCAATCATCCGGAAGCCTATGCCACCGCGCAGGGCAAGCTGGTCGCGATCGGCGAGATCGGTGAGGGAGAGTTTCGGCCAAAGCGGGTTTTTGGCTGAAATAGGCTGTCTTCATGTATTTCCGGACGGAAAACCGCGTGCGTTTTTCCTGGAAATGCTCTCTGAGGCCCAGTCAATCACCTCTTTCAATTGTACCCGGAATAGTTTATAGGCAGCGCCAGCTTGGGCTTTGCCTATGCTGCTGAATGGCCAGAGCTGGACGACATCCCGGCTCTAGGCGTCCCCGTTTTTCCTTAAAACAAGAAAGGATCGTACGATGTCGATTACTGCAGAGCGCAAAGCCGCCCTCATCACGGAATATGCCACCAAGGCAGGTGACACCGGTTCTCCGGAAGTTCAGGTCGCAATCCTGACCGAGCGGATCAACAACCTCACCGGTCACTTCAAGGACCACAAGAAGGACAACCACTCCCGTCGTGGCCTTCTGACGCTGGTTTCGAGCCGTCGTTCGCTTCTCGACTATCTGAAGAAGAAGGACGAAGCCCGTTACACCAAGCTGATCGGTGCTCTCGGCATTCGCCGCTAAAACTTGTGCCCGGCGGGTTTCACAACGATACCCGCCGGTTTTTATATTGGGTCTTCTGAAGGCCGCATGAATTTCCGGGCGTTTGCCGCAGCTGTGGCCCCCGGACGACAAGGGTGACCCGGATGGGCCGGTGCCGCCTTTTCAACCGCAGACCTGTCATGGGGCAGGATTGCCGGATGCTTGCACCTTAAAAGCCTCCCGCTGTCTTGCCCGTGATTGCGTCGTTCTTCGCCCCCCATAAGGCGGGCAAGTACAAACAAGGACAAGATATGTTCAATAAACACTCCGTGGAAATCGAATGGGCAGGCCGCCCGCTGAAGCTCGAGACCGGCAAGGTTGCTCGTCAGGCTGACGGCGCCGTCATCGCAACCTACGGCGAGACGATGGTTCTCGCGACCGTGGTTTCCGCAAAGTCTCCGAAGCCCGGCCAGGACTTCTTCCCGCTGACCGTCAACTACCAGGAAAAGACCTATGCAGCCGGCAAGATCCCCGGCGGTTATTTCAAGCGCGAAGGCCGTCCGAGCGAAAACGAAACCCTCGTTTCGCGTCTGATCGACCGCCCGATCCGCCCGCTTTTCCCTGAAGGTTACAAGAACGACACGCAGGTTGTCGTGACCGTCATCCAGCACGATCTGGAAAACAACCCCGACATTCTGTCGATGGTCGCCACTTCGGCAGCGCTGACCCTTTCCGGCATCCCGTTCATGGGTCCGATCGGCGGCGCGCGCGTTGGCTACATCAACGGCGAATATGTTCTGAACCCGCATCTGGACGAGATGGAAGAATCCACGCTCGATCTGGTTGTTGCCGGCACCTCCGACGCCGTTCTGATGGTTGAATCGGAAGCCAAGGAACTCAACGAAGAGATCATGCTCGGCGCCGTCATGTTCGGCCACAAGGGCTTCCAGCCGGTTATCGACGCGATCATCAAGCTCGCCGAAGTTGCCGCCAAGGAACCCCGCGAATTCGAACCGGAAGATTTCTCCGCGCTCGAAAACGAAATGCTGGCTCTGGCCGAAACCGAACTGCGCACCGCCTACAAGATCACCGAAAAGGCTGCCCGCTACGCTGCCGTCGATGCCGTGAAGGCGAAGGTCAAGGCCCACTTCCTGCCGGAAGAAGGCGAAGCCAAGTACAGCCCGGAAGAAATCGGCGCGGTCTTCAAGCACCTGCAGGCGAAGATCGTTCGCTGGAACGTTCTCGACACCAAGAGCCGCATCGACGGCCGCGATCTGTCGACCGTTCGTCCGATCATTTCGGAAGTCGGCCTGCTGCCGCGCACGCACGGTTCGGCGCTGTTCACCCGCGGTGAAACCCAGGCGATCGTTGTTGCGACGCTCGGCACCGGCGAAGACGAACAGTATGTCGATAGCCTCACCGGCATGTACAAGGAACGCTTCCTGCTGCATTACAACTTCCCGCCCTACTCGGTCGGTGAAACAGGCCGCATGGGCTCCCCGGGCCGTCGCGAAATCGGTCACGGCAAGCTCGCATGGCGCGCGATCCGTCCGATGCTGCCGACTGCGGAACAGTTCCCCTACACGCTGCGCGTCGTTTCCGAAATCACCGAGTCCAACGGCTCTTCGTCGATGGCAACGGTTTGCGGCACCTCGCTTGCACTGATGGATGCCGGCGTTCCGCTGGCAAAGCCGGTTGCCGGTATCGCCATGGGCCTTATCCTTGAAGGCGAGCGCTTTGCGGTTCTCTCCGACATCCTCGGCGACGAAGACCACCTCGGCGACATGGACTTCAAGGTTGCGGGTACGGCCGACGGCATCACCTCGCTGCAGATGGACATCAAGATCGCCGGTATCACCGAAGAGATCATGAAGATCGCTCTGGAGCAGGCACAGGGTGGCCGCAAGCACATTCTCGGCGAAATGGCCAACGCCATCACCGAGAGCCGCAGCCAGCTCGGCGAATTCGCACCGCGCATCGAAGTCATGAACATCCCGGTCGACAAGATCCGTGAAGTCATCGGCTCCGGCGGTAAGGTCATTCGCGAAATCGTTGAAAAGACCGGCGCCAAGATCAACATCGAAGATGACGGCACCGTCAAGATCGCTTCTTCTTCCGGCAAGGAAATCGAAGCGGCCCGCAAGTGGATCCACTCGATCGTTGCTGAACCGGAAGTCGGTGCCATCTACGAAGGCACGGTCGTAAAGACCGCTGACTTCGGCGCTTTCGTCAACTTCTTCGGCGCTCGCGACGGCCTCGTCCACATCTCGCAGCTCGCTTCCGAGCGCGTTGCCAAGACCTCCGACGTCGTCAAGGAAGGCGACAAGGTCTGGGTCAAGCTGATGGGCTTCGACGAGCGTGGCAAGGTTCGCCTGTCCATGAAGGTTGTCGACCAGGCAACCGGCCAGGAAGTTGCTGCCGACAAGAAGAAGGAAGACGGCGAAGCTGCTGCCGAATAAGGTCGCGCCGCCAGACCCTATCGAGGCGCGGGTTTTGCCCGCGCCTTTTTTCTATCCCGCTTAGATCCCTTTGGCTTTCCTTCTCACCGCCAGAGCGATCTAACTCTTTGATTTAACGCATTGTCCAGATGTAAAAGCAGTCCCGCTTTTCCTGGAAATGCCCTAAGGACGCTCCCATGAGCCGCGACGCTGTTAAAACCCTTTTCCACCCCTTTACCGCAGAAATGCTCGATATGCCGAAAGAGGGCGAACGCGTTCTGTTTCTGGGAGCGGAGGCTGGCCCGCGGCTGGATGGTTTTGACGCGGAGATCATTGCCGTTCAGCATCTTCGGCCACTTTACCGGGCTCTGCAGGCGCAGGGCGCGCAGGTCACCCCGGACATTTCGGGCGAGGATTACGATGCGGCGCTGTTGCTCTGCGGTAAACATCGTGGCGAGAACGAAAACCGCGTCGCGGAAGCACTGTCCCGCGTGAAAGCCGGCGGCCTGATCGTCGCGGCGGGATCAAAGGAAGACGGCATCGTGACGCTGCGCAAGACGCTGGCAAAGCTTGGCATCGAGGCCGACTCGACGCCCAAATACCATGGTGTCGCGCTTTGGTTCAAACGCCCGGACGATATTTCGTCGGCTCTCTCGAAGCTTGCCCAGAAGCCCGTGACGGTTGAAGGCCGCTTCACCGCCCTGCCCGGCATGTTTTCACATGACCGCGTCGATGACGGCTCGGAGCTTCTCGCATCGCGCCTGCCGACCGATTTTGACGGCAATGCCGCTGATTTTGGCGCGGGCTGGGGTTACCTCTCGGTGATGCTGGCGGAAAAATCGCCGCGCACGGCTCGTATCGACCTGTTTGAGGCGGACTGGAATGCGCTTGAATTTGCAAAGACCAATCTTCTTGAAAACAATCCGCGACTGACGGCACGTTTCTTCTGGCAGGATCTGGCGAACGAACCGCCCAAGGAAAAATACGATCTCATCATCATGAACCCGCCTTTCCACGCGGCGGGACAGGCGGCAGAGCCCGCTCTCGGTCAGGCTTTCATCAAGACGGCAGCCGGCGCGATTCGCAGCGGCGGCAAGTTGCTGATGGTTGCCAATCGCGGCATGCCCTATGAGCCGGTGCTGGCAGCGGAGTTCCGCACCAGCGCCGAAGTGTGCCGTAACGCCCGCTTCAAGATCCTCAGCGCCCAGAAATAATCAATTCAGCAGGGCGGTCAGCTCAGCAGCCAAGCCCACAGCGACACGGAAAGAACGCCGGTCGCCGTGGAAATGCTGATGGTGGAGGCCGCGACGCTGTGGCCGATGCCAAAGCGATTGGCGATCAGCCAGGCGTTCACCCCCGTCGGCACCGACGAGGTGAGCACAAGGGCCGCCGTCCATTCCCGGCTAAGGCCGAGAGCGTGGCCCATAGCCCACACGCAGGCGGGCAAGAGCAGCAGTTTGAACACCGTCATGGTAACGGCAATGCCAAGATTGCCGCGAATGGTGTATTTCGTCAGCGCCATGCCGAGCGAGATGAGCGCTGCTGGCCCTGCCATTGAAGCAATCTGATCGACCACGGTTTTGAGGATGGGTGTGAGCGTCACACCGGAAACATTGGTTGAAAGGCCAATCACCAGGCCAATCACCAGCGGATTGGTAACGAGGTTGCGACCGACCTGTTTGAAGACCGCAGCCATGCTTCGCTTTTCACCCCCGACGGCCTTGTGCGTGGCGTTCTCCATCAGGATCGTGCCGGCAATCATCATGACCGGTAGGTGGATGGCCAGCAGAATGGAAAGCGCCACCAGCCCCTCATCGCCAACGGACCGGCCGACGAGCGGCAGGCCGATGAAGATATTATTGGCGAAGGCCGAGGAAATCCCGGCAATGACAGCGATACGCACATCCTGCTTGAAGACGTAACGGGTGACGATATGTCCGATTGTCCAGGTCACGGCCACGCCGGCGAAATAGGTAATCCAGAGCCGGAAGGGCGACGCACCGTGGAAGTTCGCTTCCGCAAGCGTGCGAAAGATCAGTGTCGGCACGGCGATCTTGAACACGAAATCGCTGAGAATCTCGCCGGCATCGGCACGGAACAGACCGGCCTTGACTGTAAGCCAGCCAATCAGGATGAGAATGAAAATCGGAGCGACGTTAGCGGCAACGGCAGACATGGAGGGAAAGCTTTCGCGGCTTTGCGGGAGATACTCCGCTTTAGAGCGTTTTCCACTGGAATGGAATCGCGAAAACGCTGAGCGTCTTTGTTTTCGCCCGATTGCGGATCGCATGCCGCGGGAGCCAGCCCGATCAAGCGCCGTCACCGGGAATGGTCTTCGCTGCCCATAACCCCGCATTCCGCGGCGTCAGCGCAAAGAAAAAGCGGGGTCTCCCCCGCCTTTTATGTCCGTTATACGCCGCCAGTACATCCGTGGCGGAGATAACGGTTGAGCCAGAAGACCATCATGTCTTCCATTCCGGTACGCATTCACACACCTTTTGCTCTGGAAGGAGCAATAGCTTAACCACATTACAAGCAGATGACGCGTTTCTTCCCCCCCAGGAGAGAACCGCATATTTTCCCTTTGGGCTTTTCTTGCCGCCAGAAATGTTTAAGACCGTTTGAAAATACGCACACGCCTCGTGCGAACCGGATAGGGCCCCATGACGAAATTCGACGTACTGACTGTCGGCAATGCCATCGTCGACATCATCTCTCGCTGCGATGACCGCTTCCTTAACGACAATGCCATTACCAAAGGCGCGATGAACCTCATCGATGCCGAACGCGCCGAGCTACTTTATTCGCTGATGGGGCCGGCTCTCGAAGCCTCCGGCGGCAGCGCGGGTAACACGGCGGCCGGTGTGGCGAATTTCGGCGGCAAGGCCGCCTATTTCGGCAAGGTCGCCGCAGACCAGCTCGGAGAAATCTTCCAGCACGATATCCGTGCGCAGGGCGTCTATTTCGAAACGAAGCCGGAAGGCACGTTTCCGCCCACCGCCCGTTCGATGATCTTCGTGACCGAAGATGGCGAGCGTTCCATGAACACCTATCTCGGCGCCTGTGTCGATCTCGGGCCGGAGGACGTGGAAGAAGACGTCGTGGCGCAGACCAAGGTCACCTATTTCGAAGGTTACCTTTGGGATCCGCCGCGCGCCAAGGACGCCATTCGCGAATGCGCCCGCATTGCGCATGAAAACGGCCGCGAAGTTTCCATGACGCTGTCCGACAGTTTCTGCGTCGGCCGTTACCGCGAGGAATTTCTCGACCTGATGCGCTCCGGCACGGTGGACATTGTTTTCGCCAATAAGCAGGAAGCGCTTTCGCTTTACGAGACCGATGATTTCGAGCTGGCGCTGACGAAAATTGCCGCCGACTGCAAGATCGCGGCGGTGACGATGAGCGAAGAAGGTGCCGTTATCCTGCGTGGTACGGAACGGGTGAAGGTAGAAGCGTATCCCGTGCATGACGTGGTCGACACGACGGGTGCAGGCGATCTTTTCGCCGCCGGCTTCCTGTTCGGTTATACGCAGGACCGATCGCTCGAAGATTGTGGCAAGCTCGGCTGCCTTGCGGCCGCGGCCGTCATTCAGCAGGTGGGGCCGCGCCCGATGTCATCGCTCAAGGCGCTTGGCGCAAAGCACGGCCTTATTTAAAGGCCTCTCCGGGATAAGCACCCCAGATTTCGCCTTGCGATACCCAGCCCGAGGCCTGACCGGCCTCGGCGCGGCACCAGTCGCCGTTGCATTCACCGATCCTGAAGACGACGCCCGGCTCCAGCCTGGCGATGACCGAAGCGCCCGACTGCGCTTCGCGACGCATGTTCACGTAAACTTCCTTGCCCTTGCCACGCATCCATGGAGCTGCGACGGCCGTGCGCTCGCCGGACAGCAGCGCCTGATTGACCCAGCCTTCCGTGCCATCGGCATCGCGGATGCGCCGCCAGTTTTCATATTCCTGGATGATTTCGACAGGCATTCCCGATTTCAGATACATCCACGACACGGCATAATCCGTGCTGGGGCCGATGCGCATATTAACACGCTTGGATTTCAGGCTGACGAAACGCGGCAGGGGCAGGCCGCTAGCACCCTTGGCGGCACCCTGTGCCATGGCTTCGGTGGCCGTGCCGAGGAGGCCCAGAGACAATGCAATGCAAACGATAGAAACCACACTGCGCATGCCCATTTCCGTTTCCCGCCTTCTGCAAACCGGATGATATTTTAAGTAGGCTCGGTTCCACATGCCTCGAGCCTCGGCGAGTTTTGTTTGTCTTCGCCGGCGGGTCTGGTAGAAACGCCCTGATTGAAAGAAATTATCGCTCTTTCTGGTTAATGACTTCTGAACAAGGCAGCGGCAAACGATGACCCACAAGAAGAGACCGACAGTCTATATCACCCGCAAATTGCCTGACGTCGTCGAGACCAGAATGCGCGAACTCTTCGATGCCGAACTGAACATCGATGATACGCCGCGCAGCGAGGCGGAGCTTGTCGCCGCCATGCAGCGGGTGGATGTGCTGGTGCCGACGGTTACCGACCGCATCACTGCAGCCATGATCGAGAAGGCCGGACCGCAGCTGAAGCTGATCGCCAGCTTTTCCAACGGCATAGACCACGTCGACGTTGATGCCGCGGCCAGGCAAGGCATTACCGTTACCAATACGCCGAATGTGCTGACCGAAGACAGCGCCGATATTACCATGGCGCTGGTGCTGGCCGTGCCGCGCCGCATGATCGAAGGCACGCGCGTGCTTGCCAATGGTTCGGACGAATGGCTGGGCTGGTCTCCGACCTGGATGCTGGGGCGGCGCATTTCCGGAAAACGCATCGGCATTGTCGGCATGGGCCGCATCGGAACCGCGGTTGCGCGGCGCGCCAAGGCCTTCGGCCTTTCCATTCATTATCACAACCGCAAACGTGTTAACCCGGCGACTGAGGCGGAGCTTGAGGCGACCTATTGGGACAGCCTCGACCAGATGCTGGCGCGCGTGGATATTGTCTCCGTCAATTGCCCCTCCACACCTGCTACCTACCACCTGATCTCGGCGCGGCGGCTGGCGCTGATGCAGCCGACCAGCTACATCGTCAACACGGCGCGCGGCGATATCATCGATGAAGCGGCGATGATCCAGTGCCTGCGCGAAGGAAAAATCGCCGGCGCCGGTCTCGATGTCTATGAGAATGAGCCTGCGGTGAACCCCAAGCTCATCAAGCTCGCCAAGGAAGGCAAGGTTGTCCTGCTTCCCCATATGGGCTCGGCGACGATCGAAGGGCGCATCGAAATGGGTGACAAGGTCATCATCAACATCCGCACGCTGTTCGATGGACACCGTCCGCCGAACCGGGTGCTTCCGGGGCGTAGCTAAATCAGCTAAAGAAATCCTCTGATTATCGCGTGGAGGGAAGGTCAATGGGAATCCCGGCGAAGTTTTTGCTGCTCATCTCCGCCTTGCTTGTTCTGGGCAGCAGCCCCGTCCAAGCCGCTTCACTCTCGCCCGAAGAGACAGCGGAACTTTATTATCGTGCCTGGCTGAATTTCGACCGCAGCAGCATGGCTCGACTGGATAAAGAATGGGGTTCTGCGGATGGCGGTCCGCGTTACGTCGATATGGAACTGGTTGCCGATCCGGTCGCCTGGCAGCTTAAATATAAGAGTTCCAACGCACCAAGCGGGACCACAAGCGAACAGCAGACCGAGTTTGCAAAGTTGTGGGTGGCAAGCACGAAGCGCGCGCGCTGCCAGGCCGAACCAGCACGCATCGGAGCGCAGTTGCCCACGGGTGTCTTCCTGGCGCGGATCAAGATGAACTGCGTCGTTCCGGATGCTGAACCTGCCTTCAAGAAGCTGAAGGCGGGCGCAAAGCCGGATGACCTCGGTGACGGTGGCCGCATGCCGTCTGCAGACCTTATGAAACAGATGGCGGAAGCCGCGATGGCAGCACCGGTGACCCATAAGGTCACGACGGAAATTCAGCTCGTCAGCGGAGCGGACAAGCGCGTCTGGCGGGTCGGATCAGGCGACGTTCAGCCCGAAACGGGCATCGACCAAGTTTCCGCTGTCTTTATCGCGCAAATGCTGCAATCCGGCCTGCTGCGATAGGCCTTTTCGCAATACCGGTTTTGCTGCAACGATTGAAAGGCCTCAGCCGAGGAATTTCGTCATTTCAATCGAGGTTGTGCGATCATAACCGGCATGGGCATTTTCAGCGGTCCTGACGAAACCCCAGGCGGCGAATTTCGCGTGATTGGCACCAAGCTCGATACGCGTTTCCAAGCGTAGCGCCGGAAGTACCAGTTCGCCAGCCAGTGTTTCAGCTCTTTCAAGCAACATCCTGCCGATGCCCTTTCCCTGCGCTTTCGGGGAAACACAAAGCTTGCCGACATAAAGGCAGGCCGGCGGCTCCGGCCGGCAAAACAGGCAGCCCAGCAGCTCATCGCCGTCAAGCGCCACGAAAGCGATCTCTGCCCTCGCCTTCTCGGCAAGATTTTCCAGTGTCAGGCTATGGGCCGACGACGGCGGATCGATGACGCCATCCATATAGGCGAAGGACGCCATGATGAGCGCCAGCAATTCCTGCCAGCGATCGAATTTTTCGCCGACCCTTGCGATCTCGATCATGGTTTCTTTCCCGCTGGCCGGCGCTTGTAACGCACGGTTTCGAAACGGGCCGACAGGGCATCATAGAGAAGCAGGCGGCCGATCAGGGGCTCACCGGCACCTGTTATCAGCTTGATCGCCTCCATGGCCATGATGGTGCCGATCACCCCCGTCAGCGCGCCGACGATACCGGTTTCGGCGCAATTGGGAATGAGGCCCTGCGGCGGCGGCTCCGGAAACAGATCACGGTAGCCCGGCAGAAGAGCGCCGTCGGCGTTGGTTTCATAGGGTTTCAATACGGTAACCGAGCCATCAAAACGGCCGACGGCGCCGGTGACCAACGGCCTCTTCGCCGCTTCCGCTGCATCGGCGGCGGAATAACGCGTATCGAAATTATCCGAACCATCGATCAGCAGATCGAAGGAGGGCAGATGGTCATGCGCCCAGACCTGCGAAAAGCGCTCCTCATAAACCAGCGCTCGGACATGTGGATTGAGACGGGCGATGGCCTTGCGGGCGCTTTGCGTTTTCAGCTCGCCGATCGTGCCGCTATCGTGAATCACCTGTCGCTGGAGGTTGGACAGGGAAACGACATCGTCGTCAATCATGCCGAGCGTGCCGACACCGGCGGCGGCAAGATAGTGAAGGACGGGCGCGCCGAGACCGCCCGCGCCGATGACCAGCACACGCGCCGCCTTCAGCCGTTGCTGACCGGCACCGCCGATTTCCGGCAGCAGGATGTGGCGCTTGTAGCGTTCGATCTCTTCCGGGCTCAGCGGGTCCATCTTGCCCTCCATCTCTCTATTGTCATCCCGTGACGCTCCCGTGGGAAACATTGAAGAACTGCGCCCGCTCGCCAAGGGCGGAGAACATGGCCGCATCCGTTCCGGTCATGAAACTCTGGCCGCCGAGCGCATGGATGAGATCGAACAGGGCGGCACGTCTGCCCTCATCCAGATGAGCGGCGATTTCGTCCAGGAGCAGAATGGGTGCATGTCCCGTCATATTGGCGGTCAGCTGCGCATGTGCAAGCACCAGCCCGACCAGCAAAGCTTTCTGCTCTCCGGTTGAACAGCGTTCCGCTTCCATGTTCTTTTCCGCATGGCGTACGAAAAGATCAACCCGGTGCGGGCCATCCAGCGTGCGGCCTGCCGCCGCGTCCCGATACCGGCCCTCCCGCAGCATCAGACCATATTCGTCTTCCAGATCGACAGCCGGCCGATGAAGCCCGCCGTCCATGAAGCCGGAGAGCGCAAGCGCCGCCGACGGGAAAGCAGCGTTGCCGGCCCGTCCCTCAATCAGGGCCTTCAACAGGCCGAGCATTTCATAACGGGCAACCGCCATGGAAATGCCGAGTTCGGCCATCTGTTTTTCGATGCCGTCCAGCCAGACCGGATCAAAACGGCCTTCCGACAGGAGGCGATTGCGGCCGCGCATTGCCTTTTCAAAATCGCTTGCCCGCCTGCCATGGGCGGGATCGAGCGACAGCACCAGCCGGTCGAGAAAACGTCGACGGTCTGATGACGAGCCGGTAAAAAGGCCGTCCATGGCGGGTGTCAGCCACAGCACGCGCAGATGATCGGTCAGTTCGTCGACGGATTTTACCGATGTGCCGTTCAGCCGCAGGCGACGCGACACCACTTCGCCATCACCTTCAATCCCGGTGCCGATGGCAACTTCGCCATCCATGCCTTCGACATCAGCGAAGATCGAGAACCCGGCGTCCGCGCCGACGCGGGTAACATCGGACAGGGTGGCCCGGCGGAGGCCCCTGCCGGGTGAAAGAAACGAGACGGCCTCCAGCAGATTGGTCTTGCCTGAGCCATTATCACCGGTCAGCACAACATGGCGATCATCAAGTGTGAGCGACGCCGCCGCATAGTTGCGGAAGTCCGTGAGTTTCAGCCGTAAAAGCGACACCTTGTTCGTCATCTGTACGGCCTAAAACGAACATGGCCGGATGGCAAGAAGGGGAATGCCCATCCGCATGAAAGACCGTCACAGCAAGGCAATTCATTCTCCAGTAGCAACTTTTCGGACGGCCGGTTATTTATGAGCCGTTCCTTATCATCGGTAGCCCATTCATGCGCCTGATCTTTTCGCTGTTTCTCACTCTCGGTCTTCTTTCATCCTGTGCAGGCAGGCCGGGGGCGGACGTGCTGCAGGCCATAAACACCAAGGCCCACGGCACGAAAATCGTGACGGCCTATGTGGTGAGCACACGAGAGAAAAACACCGACGCGAAAAAGGGGTTTGGCACGGAGCGGGCAATGGAGCCGAATTATGCAAGCTTCGACATTTCTATTCCTCCCACTCATAAAAGTGGAAAAATCGAGTGGGCCAGCGGCAAGCCGGACCCGAACAAGGATTTTGTCGTTACCCGCGCCGATATGCTGACGAAGCCGCGCTTCAATGCCGATCTTGGCGACGTCGCCCGGTCCGGCAAGCAGATCGCGCTTTTTGTGCATGGTTATAATTACAGCTATCAGGAAGCCCTGTTCCGCGCCGCGCAAATGGCTGCCGATGCCAAGATGGATGGCGTGCCGCTGGTGTTCTCCTGGCCATCGCAGGCCAACGTCACCGGTTACGTGGCCGACAAGGAATCGGCGACCTTCTCGCGTGATGCGCTGGCGGGTGTGCTGATCGACCTTACCCGGCAGACACCGCGAAAAAGCGTTGTCGTGTTTGGCCACAGCATGGGTGGCTGGCTGGTCATGGAGGCGCTGCGACAGTTGCGCTTGCAGGGCAGGAACGACGTGCTCGCCAAGCTACAGGTGGTGCTAGCAGCACCTGACATCGATGCCGATGTGTTTCGCAAACAGATCAAGGTGGTGGGCCGGCTCAACCCGCCGCTCACCGTTCTCGTTTCCAAGGACGACCGCGCCCTGAAGGCATCCTCCATTTTGGGTGCGGATGTCACCCGCATCGGCGCACTTGACGTGACCGACCCACAGGTACAGGAAGCCGCCCTGAAGGAGGGTGTGCAGTTCATCGACATTTCCAAACTCGAGGCTTCCGATCCGCTCAACCATGACCGCTATGCGGCGCTGGCATCGATGGTACCGCAGCTGGAATCCAGCAGACGCGGGGGCGATATCAACAGTGCGGGTGCCTTCGTTTTCGATGCGATCGGCGCGACCGTCTCCAGCCCCTTCCGCCTTGCGAGCCAGGTGGTGAACCCGCAGTAGTTTCTGCGGGTTCTTACCGGTCTCCGGTCTCAGAAATCCCAGTCTTCATCTTCGGTGGCAACGGCTTTGCCGATGACATAGGACGAGCCGGAACCGGAGAAGAAGTCGTGGTTTTCATCGGCATTGGGTGAAAGTGCCGAGAGGATCGCCGGGTTGACCCGGCAGGCCTCGGCCGGAAACAGCGCTTCGTAACCCAGATTCATCAGGGCCTTGTTGGCATTGTAATGCAGGAACTGCTTGACGTCCTCGGTCAGGCCAACGCCGTCATAGAGGTCTTCGGTATATTTTGCCTCGTTGTCATAAAGCTCGAGCAAGAGATCGAAGGCGAAATCCTTGATTTCCTGTCTCTTTGCCTCGCCCAGACGATCCACCGCCCGCTGGAATTTGTAGCCGATATAATAACCATGCACGGCCTCGTCGCGGATGATCAGACGGATCAAATCCGCCGTGTTGGTGAGCTTGGCGCGGCTTGACCAGAACATCGGCAGGTAGAAGCCGGAATAGAACAGGAAGCTTTCCAGAAACACGCTGGCGATCTTCTTTTTCAGCGGATCACCGCTGTCATATTCCCGCATGATCAGCGCCGATTTGCGCTGCAGGAACTCGTTTTCCTCCGACCAGCGATAGGCGTCGTCAACGTCAGGCGTGAGGCACAGCGTCGAGAAGATCGACGAATAGGAACGGGCGTGCACGGCCTCCATGAAGGAGATGTTGGAAAGCACCGCCTCCTCATGCGGCGTTGCCGAATCCGCCATCAGCCGCACGGCGCCGACACCGTTCTGGATGGTGTCGAGCAAAGTCAGCCCGGTGAAGACGCGGATCGTCAGCTTCTGTTCTTCCGGCTTCAGGGTTCCCCAGGAGGGGATGTCGTTGGAAAGCGGCACTTTTTCCGGCAGCCAGAAATTCGAGGTCAGGCGGTTCCAGACTTCGAGGTCCTTGTCGTCCTCGATGCGGTTCCAGTTGACCGCGCGGATGCGGGACGCGGGTTTTACGGCGATGTTCATTCTCTTGTCCCTCAAATCAGAGCGTGCAGGAAACGCAGCCCTGAACCTGCGTGCCTTCCAGCGCCATCTGGCGCAAACGGATGTAATAGATGGTCTTGATGCCCTTCTTCCAGGCATAGATCTGCGCCCGGTTGATATCGCGCGTGGTCGCCGTATCGCGGAAGAACAGTGTCAGCGACAGGCCCTGATCGACATGCTGCGTAGCCGCCGCATAGGTGTCGATGATCTTTTCAGGGCCGATCTCATAGGCGTCCTGATAATATTCGAGATTGTCGTTAGAAAGATAGGAAGCCGGGTAATAAACGCGGCCGATCTTGCCCTCTTTACGGATTTCGATCTTCGAGACGATCGGATGAATGGAAGAGGTGGAGTGGTTGATATAGGAGATCGAACCGGTTGGCGGTACGGCCTGAAGGTTCTGGTTATAGAGACCCGATGCCATCACGTCCTGCTTCAACGCTGTCCAGTCTTCCTGCGTTGGAATGGCAATGCCGGCTTTTTCGAAGAGCTCACGGACCTTTTCCGTCGCGGGCAACCATTCCCGGTCGGTATATTTGTCGAAATAGTCGCCCGAGGCATATTTGGAGTTCTCAAAGCCCTTGAAGCTCTGGCCCCGTTCCACGGCCAGCCGGTTGCTGGCGCGGATAGCGTGATAGGTCACGGTGTAGAAATAGATATTGGTGAAATCGACGCCTTCTTCGGAACCATAAAAGATGCGTTCGCGCGCCAGATAACCGTGCAGGTTCATCTGGCCCAGCCCGATGGCGTGGCTCGCATCATTGCCCTTTTCCACCGAAGGAACGGAGGAAATGTGGCTCATGTCCGATACCGCCGTCAGCGCCCGGATGGAGGTCTCGATCGTCTTGCCGAAATCGGCCGAATCCATCGCCGAGGCGATGTTCAGCGAGCCGAGATTGCAGGAAATATCCTTGCCCATATGGCTATAAGAAAGATCGGCATTAAATTCGCTTGCCTCGCTGACCTGCAGGATTTCCGAGCAGAGATTGCTCATGCTGATACGGCCGGCGACCGGATTGGCGCGGTTCACCGTATCCTCGAACATGATGTAGGGATAACCGCTCTCGAACTGGATTTCGGCGATCACCTGGAAGAATTCGCGCGCCTTGATCTTCTTCTTGCGGATGCGACTATCCGCGACCATCTCCTGATATTTTTCGCTGACAGAAATCTCGGTCAACGGCACGCCATAAACCCGCTCCACGTCATAGGGCGAGAACAGGTACATATCCTCGTTGTTGCGGGCGAGTTCGAAGGTGATGTCAGGGATTACCACGCCGAGCGACAGGGTCTTGATGCGGATTTTTTCGTCGGCATTTTCGCGCTTGGTATCGAGGAAACGCATGATGTCAGGGTGGTGGGCATGCAGATAGACTGCGCCCGCACCCTGACGCGCGCCAAGCTGGTTGGCGTAGGAAAAGCTGTCTTCCAGCAGCTTCATGACAGGAATGACACCGGAAGACTGGTTTTCGATGTGCTTGATCGGTGCGCCGAATTCGCGAATATTGGTCAGGGATAGCGCCACGCCGCCGCCGCGCTTTGAAAGCTGCAGCGCCGAATTGATGGAGCGGCCGATGCTTTCCATATTGTCTTCCACGCGCAGCAGAAAACACGAGACCAGCTCACCGCGGCTCTTCTTGCCAGCGTTCAGGAACGTCGGGGTCGCCGGCTGGAAGCGGCCGGAAATGATCTCGTCCATCAGGTCGCGGGCAAGCTGTTCGTCGCCGCGCGCGAGAGCCAGCGCCACCATGCAGACGCGATCCTCATAACGCTCCAGATAACGTTTTCCGTCGAATGTCTTCAGCGTGTAGGAGGTGTAATATTTGAACGCCCCGAGAAAGGTCGGAAAGCGGAACTTCCGGGCATAGGCTTCGTCATAGAGATCGCGGACGAAATTGAAAGAATACTGATCCAGTACCTCCTGTTCGTAATATCCCTCCGTTACCAGATAATCGAGCTTTTCCCTGAGGTTATGGAAAAACACCGTGTTCTGGTTGACGTGCTGGAGGAAATATTGCCGGGCGGCAAGGCGATCCTTGTCGAGCTGGATCTTTCCGTTCTCGTCATAGAGGTTCAGCATCGCGTTCAGCGCGTGGTAGTCCAGTCCCGTATCAACCGGTTTCTGGCTTGCAGCTACCGGCTGTTTGGCGTCCTTGCGCAGCGCGCCTGAGGTCAGCGTGTCCAAAATCGTTCCAATCCATGTTTGACGTTGGCGACATCTTCTTCCGTGCCGAGAAGCTCGAAGCGATAGAGAAACGGCACGGCACATTTGCGCGAGACGATATCTCCGGCGGATGCGAAAGCTGCGCCAAAATTCGTGTTTCCCGCCGCGATGACGCCGCGAATGAGATTTCGGTTAGAGGGCTCGTTCAAAAACCGGATGACCGGCTTTGGCACGGCCCCTTTCGTGCCGCCGCCCCCATAGGTGGGGGTGACGAGCACATAGGGCTCAGACACATGAGGCACATCCTCCTCGGCGCCGAGCGGCAGGCGCAACAATCGCCGCCCCAGTTTCAGAAGGAAACGATGCGTGTTTTCAGAGCGGCTGGAATAATAAACGATCAGCCCCATCACGCTGCCGCCTTAGCTGATCGCGCCGATCATATCCGGCCGGAAACCCGCCCAATGGCGTTCGCCGGCGACGACCACGGGAACCTGCATGTAACCGAGGCCACGAACGTGATCGAGCGCATCCGCATCTTCGGAAATATCGACGATCTCATAGCTAACGCCGATGCGGTCGAGTGCGCGATAGGTAGCAGTGCATTGGACGCAGGCGGGCTTGCTGTAAACGGTGACGGTCATAATTTCCTCTTTCGAAGCCGCTCTTGGACACGGCTCAACATTGCCGATTGCAATCGCAATCGGGTGGCGATGGATCTGTCATTCAGGCGGGGCGCACGGCGTAGAGGGTTTGTCACATTTCCGGACGGAAACCGTTGTCCCGGTTATCCTGAAAACGCTTCTGGCCGCGTAAAATCACTCTCTACGCCGACGAGCGCAGGAACTTAAAAAAATGCACTGGCATGACTTCACCCCGAAGCTTGTTCTGGAGGGGGCAGAAAAGGGCGAACGCAATTCATTTGCGCCATACCTTCCTTCCGGACACCCCGCCCGTGGACGTTTGCGCTCAAGGCAGGTCTCCTGACTTACGGGTCACAACATCTATTCCGGCCTTCCCGGAGCTTTTGGCTCCAGTGACCCAAATCGGAACGATGCTCGCCGCTTACAGTTGCGGGGGCAGTTTCGGCATTGTTCCGCCATGATGGCGTTGCTCACCGAATTCCCGTCTTAGCTCCCGACGCTTGCGAATCGGGAGAACCTTGAACACCACATATAGTATATGAGGAAATTTTCTCGTCAATAAATAGACACACAAAAGCCCCACCCTGTGGATGAAAAAGATTCAACACATGGTCAACAAAGGCTTAACGGCAAATGCGCCTTGCCGCTCAGTGACGAGAAAGCGTTAACCTATTCCCAGATATCGATGTGAATATCGGCAGGGCGGGCGTTCTCGATCACCCTTTTACCGTTGGGAAGATCGTTTTCGAACAGTTTGGCGTGGATCGCAGCTGCGTCTAAACCATAGCCCTGCCATCTGTTGCGCAGCCTCTCTTCAAGCACCGCGACGGACGGACCGACGAAGACGGACAGGTCGAAGCTCTCGGAAAGTGCCGTCCATGGCGCCTCATTCAGCAGTAGATAATTGCCTTCAGCCAGAATGAAGCGTGTCTCCGGCGCGATGGCGCGGGCGGAAGCAATGGCTATTTCGCGGGATCGGTCGAAAACCGGGACAAGCACCTCCTGCCCGCCCCTGCGGACGGCAGAGACGATATCAAGGAAGCCACGCACATCAAAGGTTTCGGGCGCGCCCTTGCGCGGCAGCAGCCCACGCTCTTCAAGGATGCCATTGTCCAAATGGAAGCCATCCATGGGCAGCACGGCGGCCGTTTCGCCCCGCGCCTGCAAAGCGTCACAAAGCGCGTCCGCCAGCGTGGATTTGCCGGCCCCAGGGGGACCGGCAATGGCAATGATAAAACGGGATTTGCCCTCTACCCGCCGAAGAACGTCTTCAGCGATCGTCTCAAGCTTCAGCGTCATGCGGCAAGCGTTTCCTTCGGCGCTTCCTTGGCGCCGGTCATGAAGGCGACGGCGTCGGACATGGAATAGTCCTTTGGATTGATGACGCACAGGCGCTTGCCCAGCCGGTGAATATGGATGCGGTCCGCCACCTCGAACACGTGTGGCATATTATGCGAGATCAGAACGATCGGCAGACCACGCGAACGCACGTCAAGAATGAGTTCAAGAACACGCCGGCTTTCCTTGACGCCAAGCGCTGCCGTCGGTTCGTCGAGGATGACGACCTTGGAGCCGAAAGCCGCCGCGCGTGCTACCGCCACACCCTGCCGCTGGCCGCCAGAAAGGGTTTCCACCGCCTGATTGATGTTCTGGATCGTCATCAGACCCAGTTCCGAGAGTTTCTCGCGGGCGAATTTTTCCATGGCCGGACGATCCAGCGCCCGGAACACGCTGCCCTGAATGCCGGGTTTGCGGATTTCCCGGCCGAGGAACATATTGTCGGCTATGGAAAGTGCCGGCGAGAGCGCGAGGTTCTGATAGACGGTTTCGATACCCGCCTTGCGCGCCTCGATCGGCGAGCGGAACTGCACAGGCTGGCCTTCCAGCCTGATCTCTCCCTCATCCGGTGTCACCGCACCGGAAATCGCCTTGATGAGCGAGGATTTGCCGGCGCCATTGTCGCCAATAACCGCCAGGATTTCTCCGGGATAGAGATCGAAATCGGCATGGTCGAGGGCGGTCACGCGACCATAACGTTTGACGAGATTGCGTGCTGTGAGAATAGGTTCTTTTGCCATCAGCCTGCTACCTTTCTGATCCACTGGTCGATTGCGACAGCCATGATGATGAGGACACCGATCAACAGATAGGTCCATTGCGGGTCAGTTCCGATGAGCCTGAGGCCGAGCGAAAAGACACCAACGATCAGGGCGCCGAAAATCATGCCCATGATCGAGCCGCGCCCGCCGAACAGCGACAGGCCACCGATAACCACAGCCGTGATGGATTCGATATTGGCAAATTGGCCGGCGGTCGGCGAAACCGAGCCGATGCGGCCGATGAGGGCCCAACCGGCGAAGGCGCAGATGAGGCCGGACAGGGTGTAAACGGTCGTCAGCATGCGCTTGACGTTGACGCCGGCCAGTTCGGCAGCATCCGGATCGTCACCCACGGCATAAAGATGGCGGCCCCAGGCGGTGCGGTTGAGCACATACCAGAGCAGAGCAACGAGCAGAACCATGGCAATGACGCCATAGGTAAAGACCGCGCTTCCCAGACGGATGTTATTTCCGAAGAACTGCAGAATGGGCGCCTGCTGAGCGATGTCCTGTGCGCGGATCGTCTCGTTTGCGGAATAGAGGAAATTCGTCGCCAGCACGATCTGCCACATGCCGAGCGTGACGATGAAGGGCGGCAGGCGCATGCGCGAGACCAGAATGCCGTTGATGAAGCCGCAGAATGCGCCGACAGCAAGACCACAGAGAATGGAGAGTTCCGCCGGCAGGCCGTAACGGAAGGTGAACTGTCCCATGATGACGGAGGACAATACCATGATGGCGCCCACCGACAGATCGATACCCGCCGTCAGGATGACCAGCGACTGCGCTGCGCCGACGATGCCGACAATCGCCACCTGCTGCAGGATAAGGGTCAGCGTGAAGGCCGAGAAAAATTTGCCGCCAAGGGTCATGCCGAAGACAGTCAACGACAGCACCAGCACGATCAGCGGCACGGCCGCCGGGCTGGAATGCAGAAAGTACTGGAATTTTTCCAGAACACTCTTGTCGTGCGTGTCGAAAGCGGCGACCTGCGTCGAACTTCCCGAAAGCACATTTTCAAATTCATTATGCGGCTGAGCCCGCACCGGCTGATCGCTCATGGATTTTCCTCCCGATCGCTCTATCGCATCCGCCCTTGAAGCAAGGGTCTATTTCTCAATAAAATGACGCGTAGATTCAAAGTGTTGTGAAGCGGGCCAATCTCGTGTCTGCGGGACGCGCGGCGCGCTCGTTTGTTCCTTTGTCCGATCCCCCGGATCGTGGCTGAAATCATTCTGGTCCAAGGGCGGGGGCAAGAATGCCCCCGCGGGTTTCAATGGAGAGGCATCAGCCCCAGCACTTGTTGAGACCTTCCTTCGTGTCGATCGAGTCGAGGCCCTTGACTGGCTTGTCGGTCACCAGCGTCACGCCAGTGTCGACGAAGCTCTTGCCTTCGGTCGGCTTCGGCTTTTCACCCGTATCGGCGAACTTCTTGACGGCTTCCACGCCGAGAGCCGCCATCAGCAGCGGATATTGCTGCGAGGTCGCGCCGATTACGCCTTCCGCGACGTTCTTGACGCCAGGGCAACCGCCATCGACGGAAACAATCAGAACGTCCTTCTCACGACCAACCGCTTTCAGCGCCTCGTAGGCGCCAGCAGCCGCAGGCTCATTAATGGTGTGAACGACGTTGATGGTCGGATCCTTCTGCAGCAGGTTTTCCATGGCCGAGCGGCCACCTTCTTCATTACCGTTGGTAACATCATGGCCAACGATGCGCGGATCGGTTTCATCACCGATCTTGTTGATGTCTTTCACGTCGATGCCAAAGCCCTTCATGAAGCCCTGGTTACGCAGCACATCCACCGTTGGCTGGGAGGGGGTGAGGTTAAGGAAGGCGATTTTTGCGTCCTTGGCCTTGTCGCCAAGGGTGCCGGCGGCCCATTTGCCGATCAGCTCACCTGCCAGAAGATTGTCGGTGGCAAAGGTGGAATCGGCGGCATCGACAGGCTCCAGAGGCGTGTCGAGAGCGATCACCAGAAGGCCGGCATCACGCGCCTTCTGCACGGCCGGAACAATGCCCTTGGTGTCCGATGCGGTGATCAGGATACCCTTGGCGCCATCGGCGATGCAGGTCTCGATGGCTGCAACCTGGCTTTCGGAATCGCCGTCGATCTTGCCGGCATAGGATTTCAGCGTCACGCCAAGTTCTTTGGCCTTGGCGGTCGCGCCTTCCTTCATCTTGACGAAGAAGGGATTGGTGTCGGTTTTGGTAATGAGGCACACCGATGTGTCTGCCGCGGACGCGACGGAAGCGAAAGAAACGCCAAGCGCAAGCGCGCCCAGAAGAGCGGAAACAGTGGTCTTCATGAGATCCTCCCAATGGATATTTGAGCACCGTGACGGTTACCCGACGATCTCGTCTCCTCCGAGAACAACGACCGTTGGCCCAGATGGAACCACCAAAGGAAACGCCTGTCAATAAATAAATCCGATTGAATTATTAATTCGGTATGGCATTCTAATATGCGGCAGGGAGGAATATCGCCACCGTTGTTTACGTTGCGATAGCAAGATTGCCATAAAGCCTGCAGGTATCGGTCGTGACGGATATAGCGGGCGGGAGGATGACATTATGAGACAATCTGTCGAGACGGCGCCGCCTGCGCCGCCCACCATTATGGATATCAGCGGTGGTGCCAATCAGATCGGGGTGCGCGCTTATAATGAGCGGCTGGTGCTGTCGCTCGTTCGCCGCCATGGCGGATTGTCGAAAGCCGAAATATCCAGGCTTTGCGGCCTTTCGGCGCAAACCGTATCGGTCATCATGCGCTCGCTGGAGAAAGACGGCCTTCTCATTCGTGGTGAAAGACTGCGCGGAAAAGTCGGGCAACCATCGACACCCATGCGTCTCAATCCCGACGCCGTCTTTTCGTTTGGCGTGAAGATCGGCCGGCGCAGTGTCGATCTCGTGCTGATGGATTTTGTCGGCCGGATCAAACTCAAGCTGCGCAAGACTTACCCTTACCCCCTGCCGGAATGGATATTGCCGTTCGTGATCGAAGGGATCACGGAGATCGAATCGAAATTGTCCCCGGCGGAACGGCAAAAAATCACCGGAGTTGGTATCGCCGCCCCATTCGAGCTGTGGAACTGGGCCCAGGAAGTGGGCGCGCCGCAGGCCGAAATGGAACGGTGGCGGGATGTTGATATCCGCTCCAAAATTGCGGAAGGCGTCAGCTACCCGGTCTTTCTGCAGAATGACGCGACCAGCGCCTGTGGTGCAGAACTGGTTTTTGGCGCCGGCCAGAACTACCCGGATTTTCTCTATATCTTCATCGGCTCCTTCATCGGTGGCGGCGTCGTTTTGAATTCGGCGTTGTTCTCCGGAAAAACGGGCACCGCCGGCGCAATCGGCCCCCTACCTGTGCAGGGGCAGGATGGCAATACGGTTCAGCTTCTGAAAATCGCGTCGATCTTCGTTCTGGAGAACATGCTGCGCGAAAAGGGTATCGATCCACGTCCCCTGTGGTTCTCACCCGACGAATGGATCGATTTCGGCGAACCGCTGGAAAGCTGGATCAACAAGACGGCCGCCGCGCTGGCGCAGGCCGTCATCGCCGCCGCCTCCATCATCGACTTTTCCAGTGTCATCATCGATGGCGGTTTTCCCGATTGGGTCAGAGCGAGGATCGTCTCTGCCACCCGGCTTGCTCTCAAACACCACGACCTTCAGGGCGTCACGCTGCCGGAGATCATCGAGGGCGCGGTCGGCAGCCAGGCCCGGGCGATCGGGGGGGCAAGCCTGCCCCTGTTCTCCCGTTATCTCATCGATCAGAACGTTCTATTTAAGGACACGACAGGCTGAGTCTTTACCCTTTACCTGACTATCCCCAAAGCTGGTCTTGCCGAATTAATCTGCCAGTCACTCGCCAGCGGCGTGCTGCATGATCGCCTCCAGAAAGGCGGGGCCGTAGCGCTCCAGCTTGGTGTCTCCGACGCCGGGGATTTGCGCCATCTCCCTCGCCGAGGCCGGTTTCGCAGCGGCGAGTTCGATCAGGGTCTTGTCGTGAAAAATCACATAAGGCGGGACGTTCTGCGCGCGGGCAATTTCCATGCGCTTCGCGCGCAGCACCTCGAAGAGACCACGATCCGCCTCCGGCAAAGCTGTCGATGCGGCATTACGCGGCGTCTGCTGTCGGGTCGAGCGGGGCGCAGACGGTATTCTCAGCATCAGGGATGGCTTTTCGCGCAGGAACCGCCTCCCGTCTTCGGAAATCGACAATCCGCCATGTCCGGACAGATCCACCTCGATCAGGCGAAGCGCAACCAGCTGCCGCAAAATCGCGCGCCAGGTGCGATTATCATGCTCTTTGCCGATCCCGTAAGTGGTGATCTGATCGTGTCCGAAACGAGAAATCCGCTCGTCCTCGACGCCCAGCAAGACGCGGATGACATAGGCCTGGCCGAAACGTTCCCCGGTGCGGTAAATGCAGGAGAGCAGCTTTTGCGCGGCTATCGCGCCGTCAAACAGATCCGGCGGCTCGGCGCAGGTATCACAATTACCACAGGGCTCGCATCGATCGCCAAAATAAGAGAGCAGGATCTGCCGGCGGCAGCCCGCCGTTTCCGCAAGACCGAGCAGGGAATCAAGCTTCTGGCGCTCCATATGTTTGCGCTGGTCCGCGGCGTCCGATTCTTCAATGAAGCGGTTGCGCAAAGCGATGTCTTCATAACCGTAGAGCATAAGCACGTCTGAGGGCAGACCATCACGACCGGCGCGGCCGGTCTCCTGATAATAGGCCTCGATGCTGCCGGGCAAATCGATATGGACAACGAAACGCACATCCGGCTTATCGATGCCCATGCCGAAAGCGACGGTCGCGACAATAATCACCGCCTCACCATGTTGAAAACGGGTCTGGTTCTCTTCGCGGGCGGCCTTGTCCATACCTGCGTGATAGGGCAGCGCATCTCGCCCCTCTTCCCGCAACCACGCCGCCGTCTCATCCACCTTGCGTTTCGACAGGCAATAAACGATGCCGCTTTCATTCTCCCGGCCATTGAGAAAACGTTTCAGCTGGGCGCGGGGATTGTCCTTTTCCATGATCGCATAGCGGATGTTGGGACGGTCGAAGCCGGCGATGAAAGCATCTTTGTCATCGATGCCCAGATGGCCGAGAATCTCGGCGCGGGTGGGCTCGTCCGCGGTCGCCGTCAGCGCCATGCGCGGCGTGTCGGGAAAACGCTCGATCAATGTGTCGAGCTGACGATAAGGCGGGCGGAAATCATGCCCCCATTGCGACAGGCAATGCGCCTCATCGACCGCGATCAACGACAGGTCAATGGATTGAAGCGCGTCGAGAACATCGGGTTTGAGCAGGGTTTCCGGCGCGGCATAAAGAATATCGACCTTGCCGGCCCGCATATCCCGCCAGAGCGCACGGCGCTCTTCCAGAGAAAGATCGGAATTGAGCGCCTCGGCCCGCACACCAGCCTGACGCAGGGCAGCCACCTGATCGACCATCAACGCTATGAGCGGCGATACGATAAGCCCCATTCCCGCCCGGGCAAGCGCCGGGATCTGGTAACAAAGCGACTTTCCTCCACCCGTGGGCATGAGTACGAATGCATTGTTTCCTGCCATGACATGCTGGATGATCTCGCCCTGGCGTCCACGGAATGTATCATAGCCGTAGATGGTCTTGAGTATCTGCAAAGGTTCGGCGGTCACGGCGGCTTTCTTCTGCGTTGGATGATTTGCGCATCATGGCCAAATCCGGATTTATGGCAATCTCGAACGGCTGGATCGGCACAGAAAGAGATGCAGATTGCGACCCAGATGATGCATGGGTATTTGAGTGCTTGGAACGCAAAAGCCCTCCGCGGCGGGAGGGCATTTTATTGTATGATAGTCTTTGTAGGGGATTTGGTTGCGGGGGCCTGCTTTCATCATTACTTGCGACCGCCTCGATCATCCGAGCCTGCATTCAGGAGCGTTGCTACAGAGGGTCTAATGGGGCTATTTCGCGCCGTAGCGTAACGACTTCCACCAGCGTAGAGCTACCAAAACAAGTCCTGGATAACCGACGCGACCAATCTCTCGCCTCCTCCACTTCGTTGCGGCCCGACTGGTGCGGTCCGATCGTTACCGTTCTTGTCGACAGCCATTGAGGCCGCGATGGGCGCGGCACGAGCAACTGAAAAGGATCACGACAATGGCAACCATCGGCTCTTTGACCGCTTCCGAAAACGGCTTTTCCGGCACCATCATGACCCTCAACCTCAACCTCAAGGCCAAGATCGTCCGGGTCGAACGCTCCTCCGACGACGCACCCGATTTTAGGGTTCTGGCCGGCAAAACGTTGAATTCGGCGCCGGCTGGCAGAAGCAGGCCCGCGAGAGCGAGTGCGACTACATCTCGGTCAAGCTCGACGACCCAAGCTTCCCTGCACCGATCTACGCGACGTTGACCGAGGTCCAGGGACAGGAGGGCCTACAGCTCATCTGGTCGCGCAACACGCGTCGCTGACGGTCGGACCGAAAGCCCCGCTCGAACCGAGCGGGGCTTTCGTCGTGTCACTTTTTGAGCGCATCCTTCAGCATCATGGCCGGCTGGAAGCCGACTTTCTTGGCGGCGGCGACCTTGATCGACGCGCCGGTCGACCGGCTTCGCTCTCGCACGTCGTCTCCATCTTGAACTCGCCGAAGCCCGCCAGCCAGGTCTCGGCGCCGACAACCTGCTGGCCGATCATGTGCGGATTTCCAATCGCGCGATATGAAATTATCTACCCACAAAGCTCGTGAGATTGCTGAGTGCCAGATACTCGGACCGCGCTTCCAGCAGCTTCTCGTAGACGTGTCCTATGCCTTCCGAGCTGCCGACGCCTGCGCGGGTTGCGCAATAATAGGACCAGGCGAGTTGCTGGCGATCGAGGGCAAGCGCGAGAACCTGATCCATGCGAGTAGCGTCAGACATCGAGTTGAGTTTGAGGGTGGCCAGCTTATAGGCTGCCTGAAAGCGCTCGGTCTTGCTGTCTGGATCGAAGGTCACCTCGATTGTCCGGCCTCCGAAGTCTTTTGACCTCAAAACGTTGAACTTCTCGCCGAAGAAGGACCGTATCCACTGAAACCGTGGAATGGCCTCCTCGATCTTGCCCTGAAAGATGTCGGCGACCGACTGCACCGTGCACTCCGTCGAGAACAAGGCCTGCTTGTAATTGTCTAGTGCGTGATCGCCGATGGCGTTGATCTGTTTTACCGCCTCGGCCATGAGACCGCGCACGGTCTGATCGGTAAGATCGAGATTCTTGCCGTAGGTTCGGTCCAAGGTATCGACCAGATTGGTGGCTACCCGGTCCATTTCGCGAAGATCGGCCTGGACGCCGGCATGCAGGGCGTCGTTCAGCCCAGGCAGTATTTCAGCCCAGCGCTTCATTGCATCGGCAACCTCTTTCAGGCCGTCGACATCGGCCTTGACGCATCCGGCGAGGCAGAGCGGGGAGGAGGCCTGGCTCGGTATTGCCAACATGAGAAAAGTGAAGATTGTGAGGATCGGGCGCATCAGTTTATCTTCACGTAATAGTGGAACGGACTGCGCATCGTGGCGATGCCAAGGTAATTGGTGTTTCCATCGCTCCACCCACCCCATACGTTGTGCTTCCAATTCAGGGTGCGGCCGTGGGCAACGACGCGTCCTTCGCTGACAAGAACTTCGAACTGATCGGTATCCTGCTCCACGTCGTTGTTCGCCCGATTGCCTTGCACCGTTCTGGCCGCGAAGTGAAATTTCCAGTCGGCTGAAGCAAATTGCGGCGTGCGAAGCTGATCCACTACCTGTCCGGCCTGAGCCGTCCCGTCCACCACATCCAATACCATCCTCTGCTGGGCGAGCTGACGAAGGTCAGGCGCATAGGCCTGTCCGGTAAGCTTCTGATAGGTGGAGTTTGCCGGCAGGGCCCGGCCATCCGCCGGCACCCAGCTGCTCGGATCATATTGTGGGCTAGCCTCGTTGAGGAACTGCTCAGGCGTCAAAACCGACGTCACGACGGTTCCAACTGGGACCTCCTTGCGGGAGATCTCCGCATAGACGCCGCGAAGCTGGTCTTGGAAGCCCTGGGCGATGAGGGCCACCTGCCGGACACACTGAAGTACCGACATGTCGTCGCTGCAACCCGTCGTCGCCGATGTTGCTGCGCCTGCCGTCAAGGTACCGAGGGCGGCGAGGGCAAAGAGGGTTCTTATCTTCATTCCTTAATCTCCGTTGGGGGGCTTGATATCACCGTGGATGTGGGCGCGACCTTTCGCGCAAAGATTCAATCGCCATACGCTGGCGCTCGCGTGCCACTTCAGCCGCGATGCGTGCGGCTATGGCGCCGTTCGCGGAGGTTGTCGCTTCGATACGACTTTGAAGCGCGTCAAGAAGCGGTGCGGAGGCAAGCGCTATCCGTTGCTGGAAGAGGGCGAGCTTTTCTTTCAGCTCATTCAGCCTGGGAGTGATCGTCTCCAGCGTCCGGTCGTTTTCCAGAAAATCGTTTGCAAGCCGGGAGGCGGCATCTTCGACGAATGCCGAAAGGAAAGCTCCGAAAAATGCCTCTCCGCCATAGCCCGAAATCGCTCCGACGAGGCTCGACATCATTTCACGGGCCGCGACGGTTTTGGATTGCACTGTCCGGCTGTCGTCAATCAGCTGCCGGAGAGCGTCACGATCAATCGATGGTGCCGCTTGTGTGTCCGCCGTCCGCTGCTGCTGCCATGTCGGTTGGTCTCCCGAAGCCTTCAAGCTTTCATAGCTCTTGATGGCCGTTCGGCGTATATCTTCTGGTGCAATATTGCGGATGCGGCCTGTAAAGGATCCAAGATTTGTTCGCAAACTGCTTGTTGGGTCTGAAAGCTTCGAATTGATCAGCTGGATGACAGAAAGTTCGGCGCTGACAGCGACATAGTCCTTCCAGCGGGCCGTAAACTCGCTGCGGGTGCTCGGGTGCCAGCCTTCCGCCGGCGCTGCTGACAGAACCGTAAAGCTTGTCGCAGCCACAAGCGCGAGGCCAGCCAGACGGCAGCCTTCAAGGCTGCGGGTCACCCATCTTGCCGCGGCGGGATTGCCTGCGTGGATGACGAAAACCAGGACGCAGGCGGCGACACCCGCACCAAGTGGCAGAAGAAGGTAGCCGCCGATGCTGTCCTGCAAAGCCTGCACGTTTCTTTCATACCATCCGGCGGTATGCGCGATCGCCGATGACGGAGTGCTGATGGTCGTGTGATTGAGCAAGAGCAAAAAGAGTGCGTGCGGACCCAGTCCAATGATTGCAGCGGTCAGAGTCTGGTGGAACGACACCCAGAAATGATCGTTTTTTCCGGAAACCGTGGCGATGCGCAGGATGATGGCGCTGGCAAACAGTATTGTGCAAAATCCGCCGAACAGCACCGAACGCAACAGCGCGACGGGCGCTAGGATAATTGCGCCCAGCGGAGGAACGCCGCCGACGAGAAGCGCAATTGCACTGAAGCTGCAGGCGATCAGGCACACACGCCAGCCAAGCTGAGACCGCGTCAGCGGCGCTTCCTCTAGCATGGCTTATGCGCGCAGCAGAGCTGCGGCCCACCCTTCTCTCTGACGAGAGCCAAGCGCGTCTCGAAAAATTCTGGCCGCACGCCGAACAGCCCGAAGAGCCACGTGTATAGCCGAAGAGGTATCCGGATGGTAAGACGGACAGGCAGAAGCCGGTCGAGAAGAGCGTTAAGGTCCAGACCATCGGGCTCGGCAACCATGACGATGTCGCCGTCGAAGTCGGATGATGACGATGCGATGAAGTCACTTGCGGCCTGCATGGCGCAGGTGCCGACGTAAGCGATGTCAGTAGGGGACAAAACGCGCAATCGCTTGAGAAGAAATGTGAGCGACAGGCGGGCGAGGCTTTGCTCCACATTGCCGTCACCCGTGACGACCGTACCGAAGCGCAGAATTACGGTGGGGTGGCCTTGCAGCGCCTTGTTGAAATGGGCCTCATAGACGGTTTGCAAGGCGGCCAGGCTCTCCCCGTCGCGCGGTGAACTGTAGGCAACAGTGGAGCTGACGACGATGAAGCGACAGCCGGTGGTGACATGTTGCGCAGCTTTGTCCACGGGTCGCGTGCGTGACTGCAGCAACATCCCGAAGTCTCTGCGAAACGAGCGCGTATTGACATTCGCGCCATGAGCAAAGACGACCGTCGAGGCGCCATGCAGCAATTCAGTCACATCTCCATCAGCCATGTCCAGGAAATCCCTGGCGCCGGCGACTACAGCGCGAGTTCCGATGCGGTTTTGCAGGTCCTTGCCAACTCCGCCTTGGCCTATGATGACCACCCGCCCAGGCTCGCTCATACAAGCCTCTGAAGATTAAGCTCCATGCCGCCTCTTGGGGTCGCCGAGACACGATTGCGTTCAATGCGAGGATCGGTTTTCGGGGTTATCGTGATCAAGTAACTGCCCACCAGGACAGCGCAAAGAATCCTGAGCTGCTGCACCGCAATCGCTCTCCCGGGGCAGATTTTTGCGCCCCCTCCAAATGTCGCAAGCCTTGGTGACTTGCTCTTGTCCAGAAAGCGGTTTGGATCGAAGCGACCAAAGCTCGACCCGCAGGCGATCTTGTGGGCCTCTTCGATAGAAAGCACCAAATAGTCGCCGGGCTTGGCAAGAAGGTCTGGCAGGATATCGGAAGACTTGATCTCGCGGATGATGAAAGGGATCGACGGGTGAAGGCGCAGGGCCTCCTGGACACACCGCGCGAGTAACGTCGTATCGTCCTCGAAAAACGCGAGATCTCCGCCATCTGAACGGCCGATGAGTTCGGCCCGCAAATCTGCCTGGATATCCGGATTGGCCGCGAGCTCGTATAGAAGCCAGGCAAGCGTCGTGGAGGTCGTCTCAAAGCCTGCAATCAGCAAGGTCATGAGGTTGTCGATGATCTCGGTACGCTGGCGGTGACTTACCGCAGGTATAACTTGGTTCCAGTCATCGCCGATATTCATGCCGGCAAGCTGCTTAGAGATGAAATCGCGCAGCGCAAGACGTTGACGGCGAATGGCAAGACTCTTGCCAAACTTGCGGGTCCAGCGAAGGATGTTCGGCAAAAGCAGGAAGGTTCCTGAAGCATTGCTAGCTGCGCCAACCGCGTAGTCGATCGTCCGCTCCGATACTTGCGTTCCCTGTTCCCCGAAAATTGTCCTCAGGACAAATGCGCAGGATATCCGTTGCAATGCCGGAAGGACCGGGTACGCTCCGGCAGGCACCGTCTCTTTGACCGACAGCTTGAAGAAAAGCAGGTCGTCCTCGGCGAATTCCATGTTGCTTCTGATTGCCCGGTAGACGGCCTGCTTGGCAGAGATGTGATCGTCTCCTTCCATGACGAAGACCGACTGATCGCCGAAATAGGGCTTCAAGAAAGCGTAAGCGGCGCCGGTGCTGACGGCGTCAGCGCTCGACTTGTGGACAGCGGCGATATCGGCCGCGGCCCGCAAGAAATGCACCGTCTTTTCCTTGATCGGAATGGTGCGCTTACCACCTTCACCCGAGTAGACCGGCAGGTACATTCTAAGGGCAAACCGGTCGCCGGATCCAAAACCGTCGGCGATCAGACGGCGCTGATCAAGAAGCAGCCACCTGAGCGATGTAAGTAATGCAATAATCGACATGCCTGCGCCCCCGACAAGCGTTTACAGATAACAAAAACCAACAAAGTAGAAATTGCAAGTGGTGTCGTTTGATCACCTATCGGTGGCAAACAACGTCTGTCCTAACGTCCGAAAAATGACCTCTCTCACGAAACCAATCACGAGAACCTTTTAACAATCCGGCCACGACTTCTCGGCGGCCCTTCCTGCCGGGCCAAGAACATCCGTATCGTTTCCAACAATCGCAAGAATGGCGGCAAGAAGGCACCCGCCCTCTCCGTCTGTGTTTCGGCGTGGCCTTTGACCCCACCACCGGCGCCGAAGGCTGATCCCAGTCACGCAGTAGAAATGGCAATTTGATCAACGCGTTAATTTGATCTGACCGAGGTCGTTCTTCCGCGCCGAAAGGGGTCAAACTTCAACGCTTGATCACAACCGGTATCGTTGCCCCATGCTCTCACACCGTCGCATATGATGGTATTCATCAATCGCGCACAACGCAAAGTTTATTTGTCGAACATTAATGACCAGGCCGGACGTCAATTCTCGCACGTGGTGGCCACGTGGCTGCGAGTTGCCAATGAATCCGAGGTTGTTTGAGGGACTGGCTGAGCGTCAGCATATGGAGATGTTGGTTGCGTCCGGTGCCAGTACCCAATGATTCCAGATCCCCTCAGGCAACTCACAGCTCGCTATGATTCTCTTAGTAAGGCACCACACATTTTTATTCAGCAACAAGCCGATCCAAGTCGAGGCTTGTTCCGATTTTGGTTTGCGGGCAAGCGGCAGCAATCCTCAAGGGCTCTGCGCTTGGTTGGAATGCTAGATGATGCCCATCACTGATCGATAAGGTTCTGCCTCCAGATTCAGTGCCGCGAGCTTTCCTTTGAGAAGCCGACGTAAGTCAATCCTCTGTTCGAGAACACATCGTAGATCGAAGCCCTCCATCAAAAATAGGGCTTTCTCGGAATTCTGCTTCAGAAGCGGCACGACATTTGTCGACCACCCGTTTATTGACAAAAACAGCCCCATAGTCTGTCGTCCAGATCGCGCGACCTGCCCTGCGAGACCATCTAGCTGGCGTATGTCCGCGAGCTGCTCACGCCACCGACATTCTACGATGTAGTGCCACCCGTCAAACTCAAACGCAGCATCGATCTGCTCGGCACCGCCATTGCGACGAAAAGATTTATGGACCGGGATTGAGTGAAGGTCGAACGTCCGATTCAAGAGATCTTCGAGCAAATAGCCACGCTGGTGCGGGTTTTCGCTCATTGCCAAGTCATCGAACTGCGCAAGAAGAAGCTTACTTTGCTTTGCCAGCGCCTCGCGCTGCTGTCTCTTACTATCAAGCTCTACGGCTTCAAGCTCGGCCTTCGCCTCCGATCGCGCTCTCGCATCATTCGTCTCCATAAGTCCGCGGTAGTCAAGTGCCTTTTGCACTACACCTCTGGCGACGTACTCGTTTTGAGATAAATGAAAAGCCGTAAACTCTGAGGCGACAATAACAATGTTGCGGACAAACCGATCCTCTTCGTCGGTCTTATACAATTCTTCTAGCAGAATGGCTGCCGCATCCCGCTTTGACCTTTTACTACCGGTGGCAGGATCACGCTCGATCAAGAAACGTTTGATGAGCGGCTCGGGAGCACCTGCTTTGCGTAGCAACTGGTCGGCTGCCGCTTTTTTCAGGTTAACGAGTGTCGAAATCACTTCAATCGCCAAACGCCTGGCGTCGGAATCAATGCCCATTTGTTCTTTCGGACCTATCATGCAAGCGGTAGAAAGCCGCCATCATTACCTAGAGTTGGCGCGCCGACTTAAAATATCGACTTCTGCTTCCAATTGAAAGCCGCGCTGTGGCCAGCGCCTAGCAGTCAGCTCCCGGACATAGAGGGGGAAGCTCGGACCGGTGATGGGACGAGTTCGAACGGCAGTCTTCCACTCGCCGAGGCGGTCACGTCGCGGTCGAAATCCGCCCGATCATAGTCTCGCGGATAGTAAGAGAAGCTCTTAAGCGTGAAATACGCATCCATGCTCATGAAACGCCTCGACACCTTGAGACTTGCAAGTTCGGCCTGGTCCGCGTCGAAATCTTTGCTGAGATGCATACGCGTGATACCGGTTTCGCCCGCGCTCGCAGCATCGACCGGACGGGCGCCCACGAGCGACCACTCATCCAAAAGTATGTTAGCAGTGGCCGGCGGGCCGTAGGCGACTACGGGACCAACGGAGACCCCGGCGATACAGGACGCATGGGAATCCAGCCATTGGGTAGTCTCCGCCAGGGTTTTTCGTGTCTCACCCGCGTATAGCAGCACATTGACCTTGGCCAGTACGCCCGCGTCGCGGCAAGCCTGAAGCAGCGCGGACGCCTTGGTCAGATATCGTTCGGGATTATTCGCCTTCTTCATCGCTAATATTTGCGTTGGCGATGCGGTTTCCAAGCCCAGATCAAGTATCTTAAGACCCGCACTTGCAAGATGGGGAATGGCCTCCGGCAGCAGTGCATCGACCCGGCTCTCCGTCCGCCACTTTACATCGAGGTTCAGCTCTTGAACTGCTGCCGCAAGCCGCGCACTCCAGCGCGGATTAGGCACGAACATCGAGGCCTGCATGTAGGGATGTATTTCCGATCCTGAGTATTGATCCTGCACCAAGGCAATTGAGCGTGCGATCTCTTCCGGCTCGCGCAGCTTTTCCAAAGGGATGTCGCGCTCCTCGCAGAACTTACATCCCATGCCGCAGCCCCTAGATGCCTCGATGCTTGGCTGAAAGCGTAGCTGGTCGACCACTCGCAGATGGTTGAGGGTAAACGCAGGTGTCGGGGCTGCAAGACGGCGCAGGTCTGGGCTATCTGTGAGGAGGCTCTCGATGACGGGCTCACCTAAGCCGGGGACGAACACATCGGCCTCGGGAAGCTTGGACCGCAGCCAGGCCACGTCCGGCCCCACCACCCATCTCCCGCCGACAACGATGCGTGCTTCCTGGTCCATTGCCTTCACGAGACGACAGAAGGCCTGCGCCCAAGGCAACGCGTAGAAGCTTGGGATTGAAAGCATCACCGGATGTCGTGTCGGAAAGATTCCCATAGATGCCAAGCGATGAAGTGTGACTTCGGGCGTTTCGTGGTCGCCGTGGATTAAAAGGGTGTTCCGGCCGTCCAGCTCCAGCATGGTGGCGAGGGACAAAGCGCCATAGTTGAGGTAGAGTTGGCGACGGGCCAACGGGTGGTCACGCTTCTTAGGGGAAAGCAAACCCGCTGAAATAAATGGAATTACGTTCGATCTTTCCATAGAATATAGCTTCCCCCTCAGCGTCGGGAAGTCATATAGGAGCGAATATTGCCATTTATAAGTATTGAGGGGATCGATGGTAGCGGAAAAAGCGAACAGACCCGAATCCTGACAGACCGGCTGATTGCGGTAGGCAAGGAGGTGATCCGCACCAAGGAGCCAGATGGCGGGCACTTAGGTAGCGAGGTCAGGGCGATGATGGTAGTACCCAATCGCACCCTTTCTCCGGTTGAGCAAATGCTTCTGGTGAATGCATCGCGGTACGGGCACGTCCGAACGGTCATCCGCCCGGCTCTGGCTGCCGGGGCCTGGGTTATCTCAGACCGATTTATCGATTCCACTTTCGCGTTCCAGGTCCACGGTCAAGAAGATGGCCTAGGAAAGATGTTCGAGGCTATCAGGGACGTTGTGGTAGGGGGCACAATGCCGGATCTCACCATTGTCCTCGATTTGCCATCCGATGCCGCGCTGGAGCGCCGCTCCAAGAGGCAGGGGGACATTGACGACCCCGCCGAAGTCTCCAGGAACTTCGGCGAGATCAGACGAGGTCTCCTGGTAGCCGCCGCTCGCGCTCCCAGCCGTTGCAAGGTTGTTGACGCCGACGCACCTTTGGCTGATGTCGCCGATCGGGTGTGGCAAGCCGTTGCAACCGCGTTCCGGCTCGAATGAACCGAAGGTCTAGCTGACTCAAGCTTTGATGAGACCCGGCCACAGAGAGAAAGGGCCTTGCTACATTGAATCCGCAGACCCGGAACCTTCTGGTGAAACGAATTGCTGAGTCGGTGGAGGCGATGGGGCCTGCGCCGGTGTTTGAACGCTTCGCGGTCGTTCTGGTGGAACACCTCCTTGACATCAACCTATTCCAGAGTGGGTCGTCCATATTGGGGAACCCCGTCGCTGGCACGCTCGACGCGACGTCTTCGGACCAACGCGTGGTTGTTGAGGCCTCAGCGCTTCAGACCTATTTCGGACAGCAGATGGCAAAGGCCCACAACGATCTGCGGCATGCCCTTAAGCTTGCTCCGGATGCCGAGCGGATCGTCCTGGTATCATCGCAGCGGGCGCCTGTCGGAACCATTGAGGATTTTGTGCAGGGTGCGGCGCGGGATCCTCTCACGGTTGATAGGAAAATCATCGTCCTCGACAGCCGTCGAATTGCAGAAGCGATAGTCGACGAGCTAGTAGTCAAAGACAATGCAATGGACGCTTTGTCGGAGCTCCTACCGGCGTTGGACGAAGTCCGAGACTTGCATCCCTACAATCTCGCCGCACCCGTGCAAGACAGCCGGTTCGTTTCTCGGGAGGATATCGACCGTGAATTAAGCCGTAGGCTGGCCGAGACAACCTGTGTGGAAGTCGCCGGCCTTGGTGGGCTGGGGAAGTCGATGGCAGCAGCGGCATTCCTTCGTAAACATGGTGGCGAATTCGAATACCCCTTTTGGGTCGATGCACGCAGCATCGGAGGTGTCGAGCAGCTTTCGGCCGTACCGTTGCGGCGAGGTGGGGCGGACCGCAACGTGCTCGGTTTGCTCAAGAGGCACCGATGCCTGGTCGTGCTCGACGATGCCAGCGAGGAATTGACGTCTGAAGCTTTGTTAAAAGTGTGCGGCCCGGAATCAAGGATTGTCGTCACACGTCGGCGCAGAACGCCTGGATGTTACGATCTTCCACTCATGGACGGCCAGGAAGCACGCAAAATTCTGGATGCGGGTCTCGACTCGCCAATCACTCCCCACGCCTTCGAAGCTATCATCGCTGCCCTCGGCGGCCATCCGTTGAGCCTGCGGTTGGTGAACGGTGCAGTAAGATTCGGAGCCTCATGGGAAGACATGATCGATGATTGTCCTAGGCTGGGCAGCATGGTCGACGGTGAAGTGCTGCTTGCAGAAAGGGTACTTGGGCGCTTGAGGCCAATCCTATCCGAAGAGTTGTCCGTATTCGTCTGGGCAAGCCAGCCCAACTGCGATCGCGGTTTCCTCAAATCGGTCATTGGTGCAGTGGGGCTACGAAAGCTGCAGGATTTCGGGCTCACCGCACCCGACAGCCCCTCCTCGCTTCGCTTGCATGACATTGTCTATTCCTCATTGCGTACCGGCGATTGGCTCTCTGCGAAGCGGTCAAGAGATCTCGACGACGCGCTCGAGCGGTATCTGGCAACTCAGATGCGAGGCGATGGGCATGGTTTGCAGACCACGGCGGCGCAACTCCGCAACCGGGTCCGGAAACTGGCGGAGGGTGGCGACCGGAGGCCAGCCTTCCTGCATGCGCTGCTTGCCGCTTGGTCTCCTCACGAGATCGACCCAAGGCTGCTGCCTTCACCTGCAACCAAGGCAGCCGATATAGCTGGCCGGAACGCAACCGATTCTGACGCTGAAATTCTCCTTGTTCTCGAGACCATCGAAGCCTTGAATCGATACGAGAAGCACTTCAATGGATATGCAAGCGCGCAAGAGATGCTCCGGGACGTACTGCCCGTCTACGCGGTACTAGGCGGCACTCCCGGCCTGAGCCCGCGTCAGGCAGCGGAGATCAAGCATCACCAAGCAAAGGCACTCAAGCTTCTTAGACGGGAGGATGATGCGCTGGCATTGTTTGAGGAAGTGGTGAAAAGTTTCCCATTGAACGAAGCCAAGCTGCAGCTTGTCCGTCTGCATGCCAAGCCCGGCGGGTATGAGCGAGCAATCACGCTGGCGATGGAGATCATCGAGGCGCATCGTGCGGGCATGGGGGTTACTGCCTCCGTGCTCATGGGTCTGTCGGACACCCTAAATGGAGGTCGTGCGCGATGGTCCGGTGAGATACTCGCCAAGCATGACGAACTCCTCATGTCGCAAGCTTTGTTCAGCGCTGCCTCCGGGGTCGCCCAAGGATACGATGCGCTTTCCGCGTTCGCGCGTTCCTGGGCGTGGAATGCTCCGGAGCGCCTTCAGCGGTTGCTTTCACAGTTGCCGGAACCTACGCCGTTCATGCTGAGCGACGAAAGGAGCCGTGCAGGCTACGCTGAGATTCTCTATCACGCTGCGCTGATGGAGACCGACGGCAGCGCGTCCCGCGCTCTTGAAGCCTACGAGAGTCTACGGTCGCCCGACGCATTCCAGCAACGCAGGTGGGGGGAGATACTCAACATGCTGGGCCGTTTTGACACCGCGGAAACCATTTTGCAGGGCATTGACGATCCTGATAGCCGCATATGGGTCACGAACAGTCTGTCACAAACCAAGTTGGGATTGGGAAAGACCGCCGAAGCGCTGACGCTTATAGACGAAGCGATCGCGGGGGCAACGGGACGAAACGAGATCTATCTGGGGAGTTTCCTATTGCAGCGCGCCAAAACGCTGCTGGCGCTTGGGGAGGATCCGACTGCCGAAATCGAAGCAGCGCTTGCTGGAGGGATTAATCCCCGCCAGCGAACCGAGTTGCTCGCCATGCAGGCCTCACTACATGGCGACAATTGATCAGTAACAGCTTTGACAAGCCGATCCCTTTCTGCGTGGCTATCCCCCTGACACATGGCATTGCCTCGCTTGTAGCCCCCCCCGCTTTGCGCCTGTCGATTTTGGAATTTGTGTTTTGCGCTGGGCATTTAGCGCCGACGATCGTAGCTGTTTAGCGTGCTGAATCGTAGTCTTCGGCTATTTTAGGATAGTGTAGCGTAGGAATTGGTTGCGGGGGCAGGATTTGAACCTGCGGCCTTCAGGTTATGAGCCTGACGAGCTACCGGGCTGCTCCACCCCGCGTTACCAGCGCAAGTTCGCAGAA